>NZ_PJJJ01000034.1 GCF_002929495.1 Cryobacterium sp. Y82 | reverse complement strand
TGCCTTTTTTCCGGGTTCTTGAATTGTCTTTCATCGCTATTCCTAAACGTTAGGTGTTGCGACGTTGGCTGGAAAACGCCCAGCCTGACATGACCCCGGACATCATCGCCCATCATGACGTCGCCATCGTCAAATAACGCGACGGACAACGACTCTGCGCTCGTCGGAGTTATAAACATAGATTGAGTATCCCGCGATACAAGATCGCCAGAGCGACCGTTGAGAGCGCGACTGAGCTCAACGCCGCTACAAACTACAACGATCGTTCACGGAGCTTTTCGTCGCGCGGAGGAAGCAGACTGCCGGCCGATGCACGAGAATTTGAGCTGGAAGACTATGGACTCTTCCTACTCAGGAGACCTGAAAGTCAAATACGATATCCATGAACGTAGGATCAGATTGCGGTTCGCGACAATTCAACTTAGCCCATATCTTCGATGGACAGTCTTTTTGAATCAACACGCGGTCAATGCCGTCGAACCACGTTTCGCGAACGCGGACAACTGACTCACTCTAACGGTCCATGTCGCAACTTCCAGAAGCCTTGCGTGTGTCTTGTCGACTAGCCACTGAAATTCCTGCGGCGACTGATGCAGCTGAAGTAGTAGAGCTGGCAAATCCTCTAAAGTGACATTCAGTCCAGGACAGAATCCAAAAAGCTCGATCATTTCATTGGGAATCGTCCCTATAATGAGCGTCTTTGTCGCAGCCGCCTCAAGATAACGATGGGTCATTGATTCCCATGCACCAGTTCGCCCCTTCGGGTGCGAGATCGCCCCAGGAAAGCAAAACAAGGCGCGGGATGTGTGCAGGGTACGAATCAGGTCCTTTCGTTCAGGAAGGAAGGTTAAGGTCGCGTCGGGTTGAACATATAAGTGCTTGGCGCCCAACGAAGTAATAGTTCGGCGCGCCACGTCGTGCGCGTCGCCATACCTGCGCCCGACCTCGAGCAGCAAAATGGAACGCGCGGAAAGTAAGGGCCCCGCCTCGTAGACGTCAGCATCTATCGCCTCTGGCAACCAAACAACATCCACGTGCGGGAGCTGGCTCGACCAATACCTGGCAGCGTCACGTGAGGTAAATGCGACACGTTTCGGAGAATAGCGCATAAAAAAACTTCTCCAATCCACCTCTCTATCCGGCCAACAGTCCCAAATATATGGCGTGAGGTCGTAGCGAATGATCGAGGGCAACAATTGCCGTTCAGCCAAACCCATTAGGCCAATGACAGCCGCTGTTTTCTCACGACGGAGCTTCAACGGACGCATATGAAATCGTGAAACTAGCCGACCTAAGGTATCCCAAGGCATCACAGCGGTCAACTTGTATATTGAGCGCAGACCGTGTCTACCCATGGCGGTTTCAAAATCTGAAACAACCTCTTCGGAAAAAGCGCTGCCCTTTCTTGTCACTACGTAACAGCATTCTTCAAATTCTTGCTGACCAATCGAAATCATGACGCAAACCTTAATTTTGAGACTGGCAATTTGGATGCAACTTGCAGGCGAGGGATGAAGCCCAAGAACACGCCACATCGAAACCATCTGCGCCCCCAAGTGACTGTATACGTTGTCCGAAAAAAGAAAGTCCCAAACGCTAAACTGAGGGAAGTTCGACCACCAAGTGGCTCCGATGAAGTGGCAACCCGAGACAGTCCAGTTTCCGGACATTCATTAAATTCGCGTCGTTTAACGACGCATCTGCATTCGGTGACAGTTCAAAGATGAGCGCAGGTCGGCTCTGCACCTTCGCACATGAACCAATCCAAACATAGGCCACTGTCCACGCGCGGAGCGTCCACATACCTTCGAGCGCGGAGAAGCACTCGGCGGCTCGAATTACGAGCAGCACTTCGACCTCGCATTGTTTGTCCGTCTCGCGCAATCCACGGTGCTTGCGGTCGGCCTGAAAATCATGCCCTCGACACGGAGCAGGCACGGCCTGCGGTGCAGAAAGTTTCCGAGCCTTGGGCATGCGGTTGTTCGCTTAGCCGGCGATCACGGAAGGCGCAGACGAAACCGTCGAGAGCTGTTGGGATCAGGAGTTCCAGTCGCGAGTCAGTGTTTCCGAGGGAATTGCGAATGTGTGAGCTCGGAGCTCAAGCCACCATTACGACTATTGTTCATCTGCAGCCTTGAGAGCGACCGCATCAGGCGATTCATAGTGCGGACCGGGCCCGCTCGCAGTCTCGACCGAATTGTTTGGCGCTGGTGACGTCTAGCTGCTCCCCCCTGGCGTGCCTGCCGGTCTCGACCCAGACGGTGATGTTCATGATCCGGGCCGTGATGGCACCTATGTGATTGCTGGAGCCAATGCGCTACTGTCAATCCATTTCCTGACACCCGGTGCAACCAACCTTCCACGCTCGCCGTCACGTGCTGGAAAGCGTTTCTCAGCTGCCTTTCAACCACGCCGAGTGTGGCTCGAAACGACACGGTTCACGGCTTGGCGCCGCGGCCTCACCTGCACTGCCCCTGACTCCTTCGGCAGCCAATATTAAAATCCTGCGGTTCGAGCGGGTCACCCACACACCGAGAGCCGTCCAGCTTTCTTGCGCACGGATCCATTGGCCATGATTAGAGCTGCCTCGTAGGGCGAAACTAATATGCCGGACACGGTCTTTGGCTCGAGAACGGGCGCATCTCCCAATCGCTTCGCCGTCACAGACTTCGACCTATGCCCATAATGGGCAGTATACTTATTAGGTCTCGGAAAATCGGTCGTGTCTGATCGAATGGCGCTATCCAGAGCCTGTTTTGTTTCGGGGATACATGCGATGTACATGAAGTTTGTCTTGTAGGGACCAAACCGTCTGTTGCGTTTGGACGGGATGCGGGACAGGAATAGCAGTGCTCAAACGCGTACAGTTCTTGAAGTGCCGGTGACCTAGCGTCCAAATTTAATGAGAATTTGCCCACGGTGTGGATGGGTGGATGCACCCAATTTTTCGGTCACCGCGCGCCGACGTCGATCATGGGGGAGTTGCCGTATGGCTAATACGATATTGAGTCCTGTTGTGCCAAGTCGCAGCAGAGATAGCGACCGTCCCTCTGTGTGCATTCTGGGCACTCGCGGGTACCCAAGCTATTACGGTGGTTTCGAAACGGCGGTTCGAAAGATCGCACCATTCCTCGCCGCCACCGGTTGGGACGTAACTGTTTACGGCCGTCCGGGCGGAACTCGCGAGTTCGACCCCGATCTCGATGTCCGGGTACATCGCAGGCTCACACGAGGAATTGAATCCAAATCCTTGAGCACGCTCACACATGGCTTCAGCGCAGCTGTCAGCACGGCTAAGACCAGACCCGATGTTGCACTAGTCATGAATGTAGCCAACGGCTTCTGGATACCACTTCTAAAGGCACGGGGTATCCCGTCTGTCGTGAACGTAGATGGAATCGAGTGGGAACGCGAAAAATGGGGACGGGCAGCACGCGTCGTGTTTAGAGGTGGCGCGGCAATTACCGCCAAAAAAGCAACAACACTCGTCTACGACTCAGTCGAAATTGCGAAGCGGTGGGAATCCACCTACCACCGAGAAGGTGAGGTCATTGCCTACGGTGGAGAGCCAGCGGCAGACTTGCCCATAGAGTCTGGGTTTATCCACCGAGGATATGTATTAATGGTGGCGCGGCTAGTCCCCGAGAATTCCGTCCCCGAATTCTTCGCTGTCGCGGCTAAGCTATCGCAGACATATCCAGTAATCATCGTGGGATCGACCGGCTATGGTGGTGAACTCGATACGGCAGCGCAGAAGTTAGCGGCAGACAACTCAGGCATACATTGGCTCGGACACATCAGCGATGACCGACGCTTGTTTGCACTTTGGCAGCATGCGGGCGTCTATTTTCACGGACATAGCGTGGGGGGCACAAACCCCGCTCTCGTCCAAGCCATGTCCTGTGGCGCGCCGATCATCGCCCGCGACACCGTCTACAACCGCGAAGTCCTCGGAATGGCGGGCAGGTTCACAGAAGTCACTCCAAATGCCCTCTATACAAACCTGTCAGATGCCATGACTTCCGTAGCGACCTGCGAAACATATTCAGCTGCAGCCAAGGCACGAGCGCAGAAACACTACTCATGGATAGAAATCTGTGAGAAATACGAACAGACGCTTCTCGCTGCCATCCGGACCCAAGGCAAGGTTCGATGAACACAGGATGCCTAGCCGCGGCAAGATCTCAATTGACGTCGTTCGCAGTAACTGCTGCTTTCCGAGATAAATCCTCACTTAAGCACGACCAATGAATAATCGAACAATTCGAAAGAATGTTGTCTTTTTGCATTCGTCAAATGAGATGTACGGCGCGGATCGGATGCTGCTTGAAGTGATAAACGCCCTTCCGCCTTACTTGCACGCGATAGTCCTTATACCGAACGACATTGCTCCTTCAGGCCCGAGTCTGTCAGCTGAGTTAGAAACTCGCGGAATTCAATATGAAGTGTCAGATATCGCGATTTTACGGCGTGCTTATTTAAGACCGGCGATGATTCCCCAACTCCTGTACAGAACTTTAAAAACAGTTTTGGCAATTAAGCGGCTTGATCCTGAGATCGTTTACTTGACGACGTCAAGTTCCTTGATTACCGCCCCAGCTTTGCGCGTGCTAGGACGCCGAAAAGTAATATTCCACTGCCAGGAAATTTGGTCTGGTCGCGAGGCCCGACTTCTCGGAATACTTGCGCGTGGCGTCACGAAATGTATATGCATATCGAACCCAGCCTTTTCGGCGTTACGAGGGAAGGTGACTGAAAAGGCCGTGGTGATAGAAAACGGACATCGAGACGCACGTGAACCCACAACGAATATCGCTGGCCATCGTGGGGCTATTAAGTTTTTAATTGCAAGTCGATGGAACGCTTGGAAAGGACACGGTACGTTATTGGACGCTTGGGAAGAAGCGGATTCTCCGGGAGAACTAATCATCGCAGGTGGTCCACCGCCAGTTGGTAAGTCCTTCGATGTACCGACCCGAGTGCTTCAATTGTCGAACCCACGAAGCGTACGAATAGTTGGAGAAGTTTCGAATATCCGCGAACTTCTTGATGGCTGTGATTTCTTGATCGTCCCGTCCGATGATCCGGAGCCTTTCGGTCTCGTCGCCATTGAAGCATTTTCACGTAAGCGTCCCGTAATAGGCAGTCGTGGAGGCGGCCTGGCCACGATCATTAGCGACGGCCGCGATGGATTCTTGTACTCTCCAAAATCGTCTATTGATTTAGCAGAAATCTTGGGCAGAGTATCACGGACGGATGCAATCAGCGCCGGAAGAATCGCTCGCCAGACTTATGAAAAACGGTACTCTATCTCAGTTTTTACTACCGCTATGACAGCCGTTTTTGAATCTGTAGCGCCGAACACGCACACTCAGAGTTAGGACTACATAAGATGCATAACTCACTAGCAAGCGTAAAAGTGTTGTCCGAAGAGTTGACAATCATTAGTGTCGTGATAGTTACTTATAACAGCCAAACCGTCATTCAGGATTGTTTGTTACCGCTTGTTGGCGAAAAGCGAATTCAATTAATCATCGTCGATAATGCATCAGAGGATCGCACGATACCCCTAGTCCTATCTGTTGCGCCTTTGGCAGTCGTGATTCAAAATACCGAAAATGTTGGTTTCGGTGCTGCAGTGAACATTGGCGCTAACGCAGCAAGCGGCAGTTATATATGCCTTCTCAATCCAGATGCGCGTGCTGGCAGCGATGCGCTCTTGTCTCTGGCCGGTGTCTTGGACAGCGATCCCGATATAGGGATCGTTGCTCCGCTTGTAGCTGCTCCAGACAACGAGTTTCAGGCTATCGCGGCGGGACGGAGCCCGACTAAGTGGCGAATGTTTACGCACGCCACGGGCATGTCGAGGTTTGGCATGCATACCGCACTATTCGAAGGGCACTATTTTTTTCAAGACACTGTTGAGAACTGGGGCCGTGTGGACGCTGATTGGGTCTCTGGTGCGTGCCTTATTGTTAGGACGGATGATTGGCGTTCCTTGGAAGGGCTTTCTGATCGGTGGTTTATGTACGGCGAGGACGTAGAACTGTGTTTGAGATTTCGAGCCCTTGGTATGCGAGTAGTCATCTCGAGCGAGCATCACGTTAAACACGCTATCGGCGGGAGTTCGTCTACTGTCGACGGTCGAATGAATCCGATGTGGATCACGAACCTCTACGATCTATACTCTTGGCGGTTGTCTTCCTCAGCCATCGACGCTTTGACATGGAAGGGGATAGTTCTCGCGGGTTTCGCGGGGCGTATTCTCACATTCTCCATTCGGTCTTTGATGCTCCCCTCGAGTCGAAATCGGTCAAAATGGGAGATCCGTCGCTATGTCGTTTACATGCGCGCACTTGCGGTGCAGCCGCGCAACTTGGGTCGCAGTCGGCTTCGTATCTCGAGTGGAAGGCAGATGACAGAGCATCTCCACGGCGCGGCTTAAGAATTCCGATATGATGCACTATCAAGCTCGTTCCTTGAAGCTGGTGAATCCCAACCAAAATACGCTCTTCATTGGGAAGAGCCACAAATTTGAGATGTGTGTCGAGTCTTTCCCACGCACCTCAAGATCGTCATCCGCCGTACGCTGTGGCGTTCCATTTGCTTACCACGTCATTGAATCCCCATCGTGAATGCACCGCGATTCTCAGCGACATAATGTATCAGTGGATACACAAGACATCGTCGGAGTTAGACGCTCGGTTTGTGCGAGTGTTTATAAGCTTGTCGACGATATGAAAGAAGACTTTAGCTTTGAAGCCAAACTCGAGCATTTTAGGGGCCTGTGCAACTCCCACAACAGCATCGTGCCTTATTCTGGATGTTTTGCGGTATTTGGAAATGAGTGGTGGCATTGCAGCTCGCTGACCGTTGGCATAGGCCGCTGGTGGACGCTCCTTCGTGGGAGCGAAAAGTAGCTGTATTTTTACTATTTATTTTGTTTTTAAAGTTGCCTGGCTACGGACTTTTCCCCGCTTCCTCCTTCATTGCTATTCTTTTGCTTCCAGTTCTCGTGCGCACACCCACCTCGTCGCGGCTCGTGAGTGTTCTCCTCCCTACTTCCGTCGTGGCTGTGGCGTGCGGTCTGGTCCTTCGATACACGGCCGCGCCTTCTAAAGGGGACCGCAGCAGTTTGCTAGATGCAGCGATGATCTTTGGCTGGCTGCTCGCCGTCCCATTGCTCGTACTACTTGGGCTTTGGGGAATACGGCGCACTGGTTTCATGTTTGGCGCACGTCTGATTTTCGCTGGAGGTTTCCTCAACAGCGTAGTGAACTCTACTGACTTTGCCTGGAAAGGATCAGTTGGGGTGTTTTGCACTCTTTTCCTTCTGGCCCTCTTGGGCGGTCGGAATATCAGGTGGACACGGTGGGTCCTCGTCGGCTCCACAGCGCTCAGCATTCAATCGGACGCGAGGAGTGTGGCGTTACTGACACTACTTACACTCGCCTCGACTTGGAGCAATCAAAAGACTCGAGAGTGGGTACATACGCGGCCAAGACTGTCTCTCATACTGGCTGGCGTGCTCGCGATTTCTGCCGCAAATGGAATGATTCAGCTGATGCGATTGGGTACATTGGGTGCCGAAATTCAACAACGCACAGTGGACCAAATGAGGGGTGGGCAGTCCGTCCTTGCAGGCGGAAGAGCCGAGTGGGCAGCATCGTTTCGTCTTGCGGAACAATTCCCTTTCGGCTTTGGAACGGGTATCCGGGTTGAAGGTGGCATCCAGAACGAAGCGTTGAGTGCGGTCAGGACGGTTGGCGGCGATGCGGATGCAAGTTACTTCCGCTCATTCGTCTTTGGAAACCGAACTGACTTGCACTCGCAATTCGTCGATCTCTGGTTTCATTTTGGGGTCGGTGGCGTCCTTGTTAGTGTCCTACTCGCTGTCATTCTCTGCATGGCCGTCCCGCGGGTGTTGTCCGCGCTAAAAGAGATTGGAGCAGTTGCTTCCCTGGTGATTCTCGTCGCCGCATGGGACCTTCTATTCAGCCCGATGGCTGATTCGGACAGAATGACGGCAGGTATTCTCATTAGCGCAGCGGTTCTAATGGTTACTCACACGCAATCGTCGAATCGTCTATTCACCTCAACCCCGGCTCCAACGACCTAGCCATATTCGGATCGCATTGACAGCACATTGATCTCGACCGTACGCCCATCGCCTACCGCTGGGCTTATCCCGGCGTAGTTCGCAAACGAGCGGAAGTGTCTCGCTAACGGTGTTTCCCGCCTCTTTTCCTGACTAAAATTCTGCGTTCGGCCAGCGGTGTCGGAAGGTGATGCGAAGGCTTTGAGCTAGCTCCCGCCGAATCGCCTTTCGGGCTCGGCCGGTCCCGGTCGGCCGGGACATCGAGGGACTGGATACTAACAATGTAGAGCGACTCGTTCGCATTGGTGGAGCACAGCACCTGATGGATCATGGGGTCATAGGACGGGAATAAGGCGAACTTTTCTAACACCGATTCCCATATGTGGATGATCGCACCGTATTTTCTGCCCCAGACCTCGATCAAGTTATCCAATGCCGCGCGGGCGGCGTTGACGGTCGGCGCGGGGTAGATGAGGAGTCTTGAAGGCTTTGAGCACCACCCAATTGTGCGGTTTTTGAGAAACTACTGCATAAAACAGACGCCTCGGCCTTGGTCGGGGCGTCTGTGTTGCCACGAAGTGGCTTTATCACAAGTTTGCCTTGAGGATTCGAACTTTTCGAGGCCATTGCACTGACGAACTCGAATTCAAGTACTTATCCACCGATTTATCGCAGAATTCGAGTTTTAGGCCAACAGCCGATGGCAGTCAAACAGTGGGATGAGTCGAAGTTATCCACATTGAGTATTTGATCCCTTGAGAGCCACCCGATCGTGCGGTTCAGAGCCACCGTTCGTGCCGAAGAGAGCCAGTGGTGGTGCGGCTAGGGACCACTGGCTCTCTTCGCCGGATTGTTAGGCGCTGGTGAGGGCTGTTTGCTCCCTCATGTTGTAGGTGCCGGTCTCAACCCAGATGGTGTTGTGGATGATGCGGTCCATGATCGCGTCGGCGTGAACGCCGGAGCCGAGGTGCTGGTGCCAGTCCTTCTGCTGATACTGGGTGCAGAACACCGTTGAGCTCTCCCCGTAGCGGCGTTCCATCAGCTCCAGCAGCATTGTTCGCATCGATTCCGTCGGGCGATCGAGCAGCCACTCATCAATGACGAGGAGGGTGAACGAGGCGTATTTGCGGAGGAACTTCCCGGCGCCGCCTGGGGTGTCCTGGGCGGCGACCCAGGCTTCCTCGAGGTCGGGCATGCGGACGTAGTGGGCGCGGATTCGATGTTCGCAGGCGCGTTTGGCGATCGCGCAGCCCAGATATGACTTCCCCGACCCGGTGAACCCTTGGAAGACGACGTTTTGCTGCCTGTTCACGAACGAGCACGTGCCGAGCTGGGTCAGTAGTTGCCGGTTCAGGCCGCGCTCGTCGAGCAGGTCGATGCTGCGCAGATCCGCGTTGGGATAGCGCAGCCCCGCCCGCCGGATCAGCCCGGAGACCTTGGAGTGGGTGAAGGTGGAGTAGGCGTCATCGACGACCAGCCGGACTCGCTCTTCAAACGACAAGCTGATGCTGAGGGTTTCGTCTTGGGTGTCGATCGCCTCCGGCAGTTCGCCGGCGTTCATCTCCCGCAGCTTGCGTTTGGTTTCGGTATCGAGCCGGCTCATCGGACTCCTCCGGCGTAGTAGGCGCTGCCTCTCACGTATCCGCCATCGTCGGCTTCCGGTTTGTCGGGGACGTGGCCGGTTTTGTCTTGCCCGGTGTCCAGGATCGGCCGCAGGTGCGCATACCGCGGAGAGCGGATCGGCCCCTGCAACGCCAGCGCGCAGGCGGCCTCGACTCGGGTCGGGGAGAACCGGCGCGACAGTCGCAGCACCGCCAGGGCGGGGTCGTAGCCGGCTTCTTCAATGGAGGCGGCTTCGAAGATCTTCCCGATCACCGTCACGGCCGATGGTCCTATCCGCGCCGCCCACTCCTCGATCCGGGCCCGGTCCCAGGCTTGGAAGCTGCGCCCTTCGGGCAGGTCCGCGTCGTTGGTCTGATACTGGTTCGTGGTGCTTATCGGCAGCAGCAGGTGACTGGTCAGGCGCTCGTCGTTCCGATAGACCTCCAGCATCGTGTCCGTGATGCGAAGGTCAACGTAGCCGCCGATGTGGCTGAACGGGACGGAGTAGAAGTTCCTCGCCCAGACCACGTGTGCGTTCTTATTCACCTTGCGTTTGTAGGACCACGTGCTGATCTCGAACGGGGCCGCTGGCAGCGGTTGCATCAGCGGCTGCTCCTCGGTGGTGAAGACGCTCAGCCTGGACCCGTCGCGTTTCTGGAACGGCTGCCGGTTGTAAGCATCGATCTGCTCAGCGATCCGGACCCGCAACTGCGGCAAGGACGTGAACTGCTCCTGCCGGAGCCCGGCGATGACCCAGGTCGCGACATGGGAAACGGTGTTCTCGACGCTGGCTTTGTCCTTGGGCGCCCGCACTCTGCCCGGCAGCACTGCGGCCGAATAGTGCGCCGCCATCTCCCGGTAGGCGTCGTTGAGAACAACCTCGCCCTCGCGCGGGTGGGAGATCACCCCGGTCTTCAAATTGTCAGGCACCAAGCGTGGCACGCTGCCACCGAAGAACGCGAACATCGCCGTGTGGGCGCGCAGCCACGACTCCTGCCGCATATCCAACGTGGCATCCACGAACGCATACCGGCTGAACGGCAGGCACGCGACGAACAAATACACCTTCGAGATCTCACCCGTCGTCGGATCCAACAGCTGCATCGTCGGCCCGGACCAGTCCACCTCGATGCTGCGGCCGGCCTTGTGGCCAACGCGGGACGTCGCGCCGGAGACGGCGGAGGAGTCGCCATAAAGCCGGCAGAACCGGTCATAACTCATCACCGCTTGGGTCGGACCGGATGTGTCGACGTATTCCTGGTGCAGCAACTTCAACGTCACTCCGACTCGGGCCAGTTCGGTGTGAACTCGACCCCAGTCCGGCTGCGCGAACACGGACTCGTGCACTCCGCGACCGGGAAACAACGCCGCATACACCTGCGCTTCCGGCATCTCCTCGACGTCAGCCCAGCCGACGCCGAGGCGGTCCGCCGCCTCGAGCACCACCTGGACGCTATTGCGTGCGATGCCCTGCCCCGACGCGATCGCCCTGCCAGACAAGCCTTGGTTTCGTAACTGCAAGACAAGCTTCGCCTTGATTTTCCGTACCATTATCGGTACTCCTTCCACCACGTGGCCCTCACGTGGTGGAAGGAGCCTTGCAGGTGGCTCTCAACCACGCCAACTATGGCTCTGAACGACACGATTCATGCTTGCAAGGGCTGGCCTTCAGGCGCACCGCCCCGGCTCCCTTGGAAGCCAATATTCACCACATGACAGGGATGTCTTTTTTTGTTTCTGCCTGTGGCAATCCTCTTCAGCGTGTCGCGACACTCGTTGAACTCGGCGAACGTGGTGTGCAAGCGTTTGGTCCTTCAGGCAGGCCCAGTCGAAGACGTAATCGTTGGTAATCTTGTCAGCGCTCGTTGAAAAGTAGACCAGTTTCGCTCTTCGAAAAGTAGACCACCCACCACGATTGGATGGGTGATTACAGTGCAGGATTGGGCAGAGATTGGGCATCTTCACGTCAGTGAGGGCTTGTCGGTGCGGGCGATTGCAAAGCAGTTGGGATTGTCTCGGGTAACGGTCACTCGAGCGGTTCAGTCTGCCGGGCCTCCGCAGTATCGTCGAGGTCCGAGTCCGTCGGCGTTCGACGGTTTTGAAGATGACGTGCGGCGGCTGTTGAAAGCGACTCCGTCGATGCCGGCGACGGTGGTGGCTGAGCGTGTGGGCTGGACGGGTTCGTCGTCGTGGTTTCGGAAGAAGATCGCGCAGCTGAAGCCGGAGTTCGCTCCGAAGGACCCCGCAGACCGGATCACATACCGAGCGGGTGATCAGGCGCAATGCGACCTGTGGTTCCCGCCGGTGGATATTCCGTTGGGCGGTGGCCGGGTCGGTTCTCCGCCGGTGCTGGTGATCGTGGCGTCGTATTCGCGGTTCATTACCGCGGTGATGTTGCCGTCGCGGACGACGCCGGATCTGCTCGCGGGCATGTGGTCGCTGTTGTCCGAACAACTTCACGCGGTTCCGCGCCGCTTGATCTGGGATAACGAGGCGGGTATCGGGCGGCGCAACAAACTCGCCGACGGTGTCGCTGCGTTCTGCGGCGCGTTGGCGACGAAGATCGTGCAGTTGAAGCCCTACGACCCGGAATCGAAGGGAATTGTCGAACGCGCTAACCAGTTTCTGGAGACGTCCTTCATTCCCGGCCGCACCTTCACCTCCGTGGCGGACTTCAACGAGCAGCTCCGGCAGTGGCTGCCCACGGCCAACACCCGTATGGTCCGCGCCCTGCAAGCGCGACCCCTCGACCGGGTTGCCGAGGATCGGGCGGCGATGCTGGCCGTCCCGCCGCGCCCGCCGGTCGGGTTCACCACGCAGATTCGCCTGCCGCGGGACTACTACGTTCGCGTGTTCGGCAACGACTACTCGGTCGATCCTGCCGCGATTGGGCGGATGGTTGACGTCCATGCCGATTTGACCCGAGTGACGGTCCGGCTGAGCGGGCAGATCATCGCCACCCACCAGCGCGCCTTGGGTCCGCCGCCACCATCACGGACCCGGAGCATGTCATCGCGGCGAAAGCGTTGCGGGCCCGGTTTCAGACGCCGACGCCGGCCGACACGTCGGAGTCGTTGGAACGGGACCTGGCCGATTACGACACCGCGTTCGACGTCAGTTTCGATCCCGATGCGGAGGTCGCTTGATGAGTTCGGACACGAGTAAGCAGATCGATTTCCTCTCCCGCGCCCTCAAAGCGCCGCGCATTCGTGACGCTGCCGCTCGCCTCGCCGATCAAGCCCGCGAATCGAGCTGGTCCCACGAGGAATACCTGGCCGCGGTCCTCGACCGTGAAGTCGCTGCCCGCGATGCGTCCGGCGCGCAGCTGCGCATCCGCGCGGCCGGGTTTCCCTCCCGGAAGACTCTCGACGACTTCATCTTCGACCACCAACCCTCGTTGAAACGAGACCAGATCATCCACCTCGGCGGTGGTCTCTTCCTCGAATAAGCCCGCAATATCGTCCTGCTCGGACCTCCCGGCACCGGCAAAACACACCTCGCGATCGGTTTAGGTATCAAAGCTGCCCACGCCGGACACCGGGTCCTGTTCGGCACCGCCATCGAATGGGTCGCGCGCCTTCAATACGCCCACGAGCGCGGCCGGTTAGCGGAGGAGATCGTGCGCCTGCGCCGTTACGGACTCCTCATCGTGGACGAAGTCGGCTACATCCCGTTCGAACAAGACGCCGCGAACCTGTTCTTCCAACTCGTGTCATCCCGCTACGAACACGCCTCGCTGATCCTGACCAGCAACTTACCCTTCGCCCGCTGGGGCGACGTCTTCGGCGACCAAGTCGTCGCAGCAGCCATGATCGACCGCATCGTTCACCACGCCGACGTCATCTCCCTCAAAGGCGCCAGCTACCGACTCAAAGACAGCGGCATCACCACCCTGCCTTCCGCCAGACCAGAAAACACCACAGAATAGACACACAACAGTGGCCTACTTTTCGAAGAGCACCAACGGACCACTTTTCAAAGAGCGTCGACAAATCTCTTCGAGGGGGCTCAACGCTCTTCCCGCCTCCCGCCTCCCGCCCCGACCAGCGTGGGCAGGACTCGACGCGTCGATTTGGAACCAGTCGGCGTGTGGCCGGCACTGCGGCATCCGCTTTCAGGTCGCGACAGCCGAGGCTCAGCTCGTGGACGGGTCGAGCGGGAAGACGGCATGCAAGTGCGATGGGCGACCCCCGGCGGCGCACGGTCGGCTCCACCTGGGACATTGGCGGCACCAACGTGAGCGGCGCGGGTATGACCTCGGGCTCAACGGGATCCTGCGCGCGCGGAAGCCGCATGATTCCGGCCTCGGACCGCGTCTTGTTGGCCTGCCTGGACTTGGCATTGATCAACCACACCAGCTCATTGCACCGCGGGTCGGCGCACTCGAATCGCAGAACCGGGCCCCAACGCGTCACGCGGCGAGGCTGCAGGCAGCGGTAGCACTGGGGCCGGCCCATGATTATGAGCAGCTCGGGATCAGTGGGCTCCGCATAGGTACGTTGGAAACGTTTGGCGCAGAGGTCATTCGCGCAGGCCCACTCGTAGACGTAACCGTGGGTGATCTCCTCGAGGGGCAGCTCGCACTCGTCGCAGCGAGGCGGGTCGCCTTTGCTGCGGTTGCGCTGTACGTGTTTGCCGAACTGGGCATCCGTCATGGGGCGAGGGTAGTGGCACTACAGGGGCTTGGGTAGGGGTTGTGTCTGGGACGGCTGATCGGTGAATGGGGCTTTCGTGGTGCGGATCCGAGTCTGTTTGGGCGAGATGAAGGATCAGGTTGCGGTTCTTTGGTTTCTCGGGGCGGGTCTCGATCGGCGGGGTGGGTGGGTTTCGCAGTCAGGTCGCGTTGGGCGATGGCGGTCTCGGCTTCGCTCGACCAGCGGAGGTTGGTGGGGCGACGCTGGGGGCAAGCGCGCCGTCTGCGGGAGGTCTTGGAATCCGTCAGTCTCGCCCAGAGTGACTGATAAATCACCCCGCGTCCTGGTGGATGAGGGCGTTTTCTTGGTGTCTCCCCGCCGGAACTCACCCGCACCCGATGCGGCACGCATCACGGCCGCGCTCGACGCCGGCGCACCACTGCGCGATGTACAAATACAGTCATGACTTTGCCGGTCAGTTAGCTCGCCCGGATCTGCGCCACCCACTGGTTCACGTGGAAGACGGCCTCGTCCAATGACAAGCTAATTCCCACCTCCATGGCGGGGTGTTCGTACTCGTCCTTCCAGAGCGGATTACTCACGATGAGAGGTGGCCACATCCTGGGGGGAAAGTCCGAGGTCTGCGGCCTCGGTTGCTCGGGCGGAAAAAACGTCCTCGGCCGCGTCTCTCAGCGGTTTCAAATCTGTCGGCGGTGTATAGAACGTGTCGCGGATGAGGAGTAAATCAACGATGTCACGCACTCGATTGTTACGAAACGTTGGGGGCTGATGCGGATCAGAGCAGGCATGTAACTTCTGTGCCACTTGGTAGGCGAGCGTGATACCGGCCAGTTCTGTCGCCGGGTGGACACCAAAGCACTCCAGCCGCGGGGCAGGAAAACGCTCAGCCACGTCCGCGATAGCGCCCTCGGGGAAGGCCACTTCGACTTGAATGCGGCGCCACGTCACACCCTTGAGGCTGAGAACAATGTGGAATCGCCGAGGCTTGACACGTCGCGAGGCGATCTCGATGACTGACACGTCGGAACGGGTGAGGGCGATGTCACCCCACGGTTCAGCCAAGGCGCTATCGAGCGCGTGGAGAAATTGGTCGAGCTCCCCACGGAAGAGGGTGTCCACGTCCTTCGTTGCTCGGCTGGCCAGGCCCAGCTTATGTTCCAGATATACGCCTCCTTTAAGGAGGAATAGCGGATCACCATCAGGGCCCAGCGCTCGTTGGAGTGCGGCCACTACGATCGTGGACGCGAGAATCCATCCGGTTCTGTCGCCGGTTCCACCGGCAAGTTTCTGGGCATCCTGAACCCACCGGTTGAGGACCGCCGCGCTTGAGGGTCGTCTGTCCTTGTCTGGAAGATCATTCAACGAATTCACAGTCATGCTCGCTCCTCTAATGCTCGGACCAGCCGGGAGTGCTGTGCGTCCGTGATGCGGCCGGCAGCACGGGCGCTGCTAATCGCTTGGTCCAGAAGTCGCCTGGGAACGCCGCTGTGAATCCCCTGCTCGATAGCCGTGGGAACGGTGACCGTGCGGATGCCCTCCCACCAGCCGATCTGGTCCGGAGCGAGGTCGTCGCGATGCAGAACGTAGTCGTCTCCGCCTTGGCGCCGTATCCGGCTTTCTTTGGGGACGATCAGGTGGATCTTGTTGGGATTAATGTCGCATAGGTCATAGGCGGCGAGAGCCGTGTCGTGACTCAACGCGGCCCCTGGGAACCCTGTCCAGAGCACCGCGAGCATGAATTCATCACGAGCGGTGACCGGGAGTTGATCAAATCGGTAGACGCCGTGCGCTACACGAGCGAGTTGCCCGCGATGGGCCAACTTGGTCAAGTCGATCGCGCCAGCCCCGATGGTCTTGGCATCGCGCGTCGTCACGTAGCCATACTGCTCGATGGCAATGTCCCACAGGCGGTCTTGGACGCTCATCTCACATCCTCTCAAAACATGTCAAAACTATACCATTTTCGGTATGGTTTTGGCTTCGAACTGTGCCGGTGTCCTGGTGAAGGGAGTCGACGGGGCTTCGTTCGCTCGTACCTCGCACCTCGACCAGCGGGTGGCGGCGGCATGGTCGGAGCTGCGGCATCCGCTCTGATTCCGCTCGGACCGCCTATTGCGACGGAGACCTCACGCCCCCTGTCCTGATGGATGAGGGCATTTTTTGGTGTCGGTGGTGCCGCGTAGAGTCGCACGCACGGTACGACAGCGCCCCGCCCGATGGATCGGCGGGGTGCCAGGCTACCGAATTCAGCTCCAACTCGACATTGGACTCACCATGGAAAAACCTGCAGCCATCGCGCCCACGTTTTCGCCCAATATGACGATCGAGGAAATGGCCGCTCTGGGTTTTCTGGTGCGGTACCGGGGCGACACCCGATACAAGTAAAGTACACCAGCGACTTACGGTTCTTCTTCGAGTGGTGCTCGGCGAACGGGTTGCCGCCGCTGGACGCGCAGCGGGTGCACCTGGAGCTCTACGCGCGGCACCTCGAAGACGTGCGGGGCAACTGCGCCGCGACGGTGCACGGCAAGCTCAGCACGCTGTGCGGCTTCTACCGCATCGCCCAGGCCGACGGTTACGTCGTGAAAGACCCGACCGTATTCTTGCGGATGCCGAAGGTGACCTATGACGAGACGCGCGCGCTCGGCCTCGACCGGTTTCAACTCGGCAAGCTCTTACAAGTCGCGTCGGCGTCTTCCCCGAGCGACGGCGCACTATTTGCACTCATGGGACTACTGGGCCTGCGCGTGACCGAGGCCTGCAATGTGCAGATCCAAGACTTCCAGGACGAGGTTCGCGGGCACCGCGTGCTCCGACTCACGGGTAAAGGTAACAAGGACGCGACAATGCCGCTACCGGAGCCGGTTCTGCGCGCCCTCCTCACAGCCGCCGGCGACCGAACCACCAGCCCCGTCGTACTCACCAAAAGCGGCAAGACACAAAACCGGCGCGGCGCGTACGGCCGCTGCAAGATCCTCGTCAAACGAGCCGGCCTCCCCGCCGGAACCCACCCGCACACGATGCGGCACGCCGCCATCACGGCCGCGCTCGACGCCGAAGCACCACTTCGCGATGCACAAATATTTGCCCGACACAGCGACCCACGAATCACGACGCGTTATGACCGAGGCCGGCAAAACCTGGACCGGCACGCCGCGCACCTGGTGAGCGCGTACATCGCCGGAGGAACCGGGCCCGCGTAGTGAGCATCCGCTTGAACTGAAAGCCATCGTGAAGAAGGTTGACGGCAGTCCTGTTGCGATCACGAGCGATGAGATCGTCAACTCCGGCTCGTCCCTACTGCCAGCGCGCAATCACGATGCCCGCAAATCGAGCTGTACGAGTGGCCGAGCCAGCACCGTTCTGATAAATCCGTCGTCAGCGCGCTGCTATCGGTTCGGTGAGATCACGTTGATGCTGACCTCGCGACCCAGCATTTTCGTCGCCTCGAGTGCTGTCGGGTAAAACTGGCTTGGTTCCACGTCTCCGACGACAAGCAGGTCAATGTCGTTCGGATCGGCCCCCGGCTCGCCGTCCAGGCGAGCGGCCCACGAACCGTAAATGTAGGCAGCATCGATACCGGGCAGACCGCACAGCAGATCGGGTGAGACGACAGTCGGGCCATATCCGTAGGTGACTATCTGCTTCAGGGCTGCGTAGAGCGGATGCTCCTCGTCGGCACGGATCATGCGGTTGCGTCCCACGCGGCGTTCGGTCAGATACTCACCCTCTACGAGACGATCGACATCCCTGAGGGCAGTGGGCAAGGTGGCTTCAGCCAAGCGAGCAAGCTCACTCACGGTGACCTCTCGCTGCGGGTGCACAAAAAGCTGCGCCAACAGACGTCCTTGGGTGTGATGTCCCGAGGGCTCGACCATCCAGGATGGTTTTGACTGAACCGTAGGACCGTATCGTGCAATGTTGGTTCCGCCAAAGCGTGCGGCGTGTGCGCTCGTGCTAACTCCCGCACCGTCTCCAGCGCCTCTGAAGCACCGAACTTCTGGAGTTGCGCACTGGAGATGGCGAGGCCGAGCTCGCGTGCGAACCTGGAGCCGTATTGCCCCAAGTCCTGCAGCATCTCGCTCACGTCCGAGTCTGTGACAAGTTAGACGCGCAAAGGCTTCAGCGCGCTACGCTGTCTGCGCTGAGCGGCGGCGGGTGCCGATCACCGTGGCAGCGGCACCGGCAAGAAGCAGCGCACCGGACAGCCCGCCGAGCCACCCAATTTCGGCGCCCGTTTCGGCCAAAGTATGCGGGATCGTCAGATTAGAGAAGACCGGGCCGGTCGTGGTACCGCGGATCTCGATGCGATGCCCACCTGCCGCCGTGCCTGCGGGGATCGAAACGACCTGACTTACGGTGCCGTCAGCGTTCGCGGACCCGGACGCCAGCTGCACCGGCGTTGAGTGGAGCCAGATGGTATAGGCCTCCCCAGCAGCGAAACCGGCGCCGGTGACCCTAAGATTTCCGCCCGCCACGACAGAGTTGATCGAAAGCGCGATCGACGGGTTGCCGACCTCAGCGAGCGAAGGCTCCGCGGGCGTCGTCGGGGTTGGAGTCTCGATCGCGGGCGTCGTCGGCAGAACAGAGGCCGCCGTTACCGTTACAGTCTCGTCAATCAAATGTTGAGTGAGGAGGCCACCCGCGCCATTGCCTTGGTAATAGGACGCCTGAACAGTGACGCGAGCTTCGCCGAGTCCTGCGGGAAGACAGTTCTGGTAGTTGAACTCGTCGGTCCCAAACTCATAGGCGAACGTGTCGGCAGTCACATCGTTGATCCGAATGTCAAGATCTGCTGCGTTAACCGCTGATGAAACGTGCGCCTGGAGGGTGACGCAGACCTCCTCCACCCCGCCTGTTACTTCGGAAGAGTTCACATTGACACCGTTCATCGACTCTAAGACGGTAACGGTGCCGATCACGCCCGAGGAACGGAATTGGTCCGACCCGGCACCGTCGAACGATGAGTTCCAGCTGATGACATGCGTGCCCTGGGGGAGGCTGAACGTTTCGTTCACAGAACCCGGGCCGGTTACGTTGAATTCGCCGAGATTTATCTCGCATTCGTTGCTGCACAGTAATAGGACACCTGCTGGGTTCCGGCCGGTTAGCGCGTAGTCGAACGTCACTGCCACTTTATCGCTGTCCTGGATTACCGCGGTCGCGTTAGTCACGACGACGTCAGAGAGTGGCACGTCGACCTCGGCGACCGGCGCTTGAATCGCTTCGGCTGGGGCTACTATTACCCCGGCTTCGGCGGCGAGGGCTGGGCTCGGGACTCCGACGATGAACAGCAGGGTGGCTACGGCAATTGCCAGGAGCGTCCCTTGTGGGATGGGACCTCGCCCTCGTTGCAGTTTTCGGTGTTTCGACATAGGTGGGCCCTTCCTGAACATTAGCAATCTCGTGACGGGACCTCTGAAGGAGATCTCCCTAGTCGGCAGCGCGTGGTTTACCCCCGTCGGGCTCAATGTAGTGCTTCAGTCTTGTCGTCGCAAGGGGGCGGGCGAGCTGGGTCAGGAGCCGGCGGGAGGCCAGATGCCGTCGCATCCGCTTTGATCGCAAGCGAACTTCCAGGCATCGCCGTCGGGCACGACCTGCATCGGCATGAGGCAGCGCTCGCAGTTGGGCGGGCCGAGCACGGCCGGGTTGTCGCTGGCTAGCTCGGCTTCGGAGTGAGGAGGACCGCAGTAGAGAAGCGAGCACGCGTAGTTCTCACAGCCGTAGTCGTAGCCGTCGCCGTCGCCGTGCCAGGACACCTGCAAGGGGTCACCGCACTGGGGGCAGAGGCGTGGCCGGGTTACGTCTTTCTTCTGAAAGACCCACGAGACGTTCTCGTTCATGTCGTCCATGGGGTGAGGCTAGTCCCGCGGGCGGCTTCGCGCTGAAATTTGCACGACCTGTGGAGAATTAGGTGGTTACGCCCGGCTGGGCTCCGCGGCCGGCCGGCGCCGAGCAACGCGGCTAGAGCCAGGTTTGGCCAGCGTCGGTGGAGCGCACGACGGAGTCGCCGATCCAGAGCCAGAGCGTGTCGTCGGCGACGGAGATCGCGACTTGGCCGGCCAGGGCCGCGGGTGTTTGCTCGGTCTCGTAGCATCCGGTGACCGTAGGCTCGAGGTCTGCAGTGAGGGCAACGAGGTGCACACCGATGCAGTGAGCGGGTGTAACGGAGCTGGTGGTAGTCGCGACAGCCAGGTAGCCGGTGGGCGTGGCGGTGAGAGTGACTATTCCGGCGACGGTGACCGGGGGTGACCAGGTGGCCGCGGCATCCGTTGTGGCGAATAATCGGCCGTCAACGCAGAGTACGGCTGCGGAGTCGGTCTCGGTCGGGCTCGCAGCGAGGGTAACAATAGCGTCGCACGGCGCCGGGGCCAGTCCCTCGGGGCCGTGCACCGTGGCGCGGTCTGCGGGGTCGACGTACCAGGCTGGTTCGAGCTCGTCGGGGTAGCTGGAATAGTTCTCGCCCCCGATGAACGTCTTGACGAACTGCGGGGCGCAGTCTTCTTCGTCGAGGCCGACGAATTCGGCGACCGATTCACTCTGGGCGTTGATGGTTTGCAGGGCGGTGACCCCGGTGAGTGCAGTGGCGTTGCTGGTGGACCAGCTGGCACCGGAGTCGACGCTGAGTTCGGGAGACGCTGCGGTGGCCGGGCAGGCTCCGGTCGTGGCTCGCCAGGCCGCAGTGGCGGAGACGGCAGAGATCAGCCGGGAAGACGGCACGGGGCTGACCGAGGGCGCCAGGGTGCGAGTGGGCGTGGGAGACGGCGTAGCGCTCGGGGTGGGGACAACGGATGCGATTGGCGCCGGCGTCGAAGACGCGCTGACGGCCGCGTCGACCGAGGTGGAGCTGAGGGCACTCATGATGAGCACGGCGTCGATCAGCACGAACAGGCCGACGGCGGAGTAAGCGAGGACACGACGACGAGCTGACTGCGGCATCAGGCTCCTGCCGCCACGAGGGCCGCGGTGATGGCGGTGACGGAACCGTTGATGGCCACCGCAGCGCGGGCGTACACTGCCGCGGACTGCCGGTAGGGGTCATCGACGTCGTCGAGAGTGGGCGGCGTGGGCGACGGGTGGAGTCCGCGGGTCGCGGCGACCGAGGCGATATAGGCCGGGAAATCGAGGGATGGCGGGGAGTCGGTTTGCGGCACCGGGATAACGGTCTCGACCAGCGGATTTGAGGCGTCGGCCTGGCTCACCAGACGAGCGAACTGGTTCAGGGTGAAGGTGTAACGCGTGGCCTTAGGCAACAGGGTGACGACGTCACGACGATGGTCCCGCGTGGCGGTCAGCACGAGGTCGGCATCAGCGATGAGCTGCTCGGTGAGTTGCCGAGCGACGTGTTCGGTGCTCGCGGCCCCGTACTCTACCGACAGCGCGGCAGCCTCTGGGGTCATAGCGCTACCGGTCATGGCGTGGGTCCCGGCGCTCGTGACCACGGCCTTGATTCCAGCGGCAGCGAGACTTTGCCGCAGCAGTTGCTCGGCCAGCGGCGACCGACAGATGTTGCCGGTGCAGACGACGAGGATGCGTACGGGGAGGCCTTCAGCGGGGGTCATGCTTTGGACCTCGATCGGCGGGAGTAGTTGGGAGCGACTACGTCGGGGGCCCGACCGACGTCACCGTAGGTATGGCCGTAGCCATACTGGCCATAGTGGCCGTAGCCATAGGCATCGGGTCCTTTAGTGGGCAGCATGGTCATGACGACGCCGCTGATCGGAGCGCCCACCTTGTCGAGAGCCGCGATGGCTCCCTTGAGCTGGTTCTTCTGGGTGCGACCAGCGGCGACGATGAGAATGGCGCCGCCGACGCTCTTGGCGAGGATGGCGGCATCCGTTACCGGAAGCAGCGGCGGGCAGTCGAAGATGACGACGTCGAAGGTGGCGTTGAACTGCTCGATGATCTGCGCCATGCGCGACGACCCGAGTAGTTCGCTCGGGTTGGGCGGGATGTGCCCGGCGGGCAGCACGAACAACTGACCGCGACCCCACGGCTGGATGACGTCTTCAATCTCGGCGCGACCGACGAGCACGTCGGTGAGTCCGACGCCGCCCTCGATGTTCATGTAGTCGGCGACGCGGGGCTTGCGCAGGTCGGCGTCGACGAGCAAAACGCGAGCGCCGGCATCCGCTAGCGAAATGGCGAGGTTGGCGCTCGTGGTGCTCTTGCCCTCACTGCCGATGGAGGAGGTGACGACGAACGCGCGGTCCACCCGCTCCACGTCGAGGTATTGCAGGTTGGTGCGCAGAGTGCGGAAAGACTCCGCGCGTGGGCTGCGCGGGTCGGCGTGCACGATGAGCGGGCGCTCGGCGGCTTTCGGGTCGAACACGATGCCGCCGATGATGGGCAGATCAGTGGTCTGCTCCACGTCGCGCTGGCTGCGAATGCGGGTGTCAAGCGTCTCGCGCAGCACCGCGATGCCTATGCCGAGGGCCAGACCCACGAGGGCGCCGAGCGCGATGTTGAGGGGAACGTTCGGGGCGACCGGCGCGGACGGCACGCTCGCTACCTGCACCCGGGTGAGTTTCACCGAAGGTGCCCCGGTGACTTTGTCGCGCTGCTCGATCTCTTGCACGCCGACGGCGAGGCTCTCGGAGACCGCGTTAGCGATGTCAGCGGCGCGGCGCGGGTCGGCGTCGGTGACGGCAATGTCGATGATCGAGGTGTCGAGCGGCGCCGACACGGTGATGTTCTCGGCCAGTTCGGCTGACGTCTGGTCGAGTCTAAGCGTCTCGATGACCGGCAGCAGCACCAGCGGCGTGACGGCGATACCGGAGTAGGTCTTGACCCGAGCCACCGTGAAGCTCGCGCCCTGCACGAGGTCGCTCGTGGTGCCGCTCGACTGCGTCGACACAAACACCCTGGAGGTAGAACTGAAGGTGGGCGTTTGCAGGATCGAGAAAACGGATGCGGCCGCGACGGCCACGAGGGTCAGCGCCACGATGAGCATCCAACTCTTCTGAAGGATACGGATGTAGTCGCGGAGTTCCACGCTGCTACCTTTCGTTGCGATACAAAGCTGCCAACAGGTAGCTTGACACAGATCGGGCCGCTTGGTTGCTCAAGCGGCCCATGACCAGATAGTGGACAGTCGAATCAGGCGATGGCTGCGCGGCGGCGCACGGTGACGCGCAGGGCGATGACGAGGCCCAGGCCCAGCACCAGGGCGCCGACGGCACTGTAGATGAGGGCGGAGGGAACGTCGAATCCGGCGGTGGCGAGGCCAGCTCCGTCGGCGGCAATGACAGTGATCGTGGACGTACCGATATTCTGCGAGCTGAGACCGATTGCGGTGATCGTGTAAGAGCCGGTCGCGTCGTTCGGCAGCGTGACCTTGAGGTCGAGGGCGCCAGCGCTCGTGGCCGTCTTCTCAGTGTTGATGGTGGCGGCCCTCAGCGTAGCCACGGTGACCGAGCCTTCACCGGAGACGGCGATGGAGACCTTTTCACTGTCGGTGAAGGCGCCGTCATTGAACGCCACGGTGACCGTGCTGCCTGCGGTCTGGCTGCCGGAGACGGTGACGAGGTCGGCAGCGACGTAACCGGCGGCGTGGGCGGCAACCGGCCCCGCCAGAACGGCGATTGCAGCGAGCGCGAGCGTGGCAAGAAGTTTTTTCAGCAAGGTGAATCCCCCATAGTGCGTTGGTACCTCTGATCGCCTGAAATCGCGGCGTTCTGCGATCGCTAAGGTCGCCCATGGCGACCCTAACAAGTGAAGTCTAGTGATGCGGTGTCGTTCAGCGCGATCAACGGTGTGCTGCGCAGCTCGAGCTGGCCGGTAAAGGGCTCGGGGCCCAGCCAGTTGAAGCGCAACACGGTGCTCTCGCCGGGTGCCAGTTCAATGCCGATTGAGCTCACCGGGTACCCGGCATCAGCAGCGGGATGGTACGGCACTTCGACGCCGTCACGGGTGAGTCCGAGGTTTTGCACTTCGGGGGTGCCGTAGCCGGCGACCAGGGTCTTGATGTTGCCGGGGGTTATACCGAAGACGCCGCCACCGGTGACGTAGGCCGGGAGGCTGGTCGCGGCATCCGCTGGGGCAGTGTTGGTGAGGGTCACTTCGAGCGCGTACTGCGGGCGCAGGTCCTGGCGGCAGGTCTGCTGGCCGATGGCCGTCTGCACGTCGAGGTAGAGGTCCATTTTGGAGCCGGTTCCGTCGTTCAGGTAGAGCCCGAACCGATTGGTTTCGTCGTCGCTGACCGGCCTCGGGCCGGCCAGGGTGGTGTCGCCGAGAATGGCTTGCTCGGCATCATCGGCATTCCAGACCAGCACCCGGTTCTCGGCGGCGGCGCGGGCGAGCGCCCCGATGAGCTTGGTCGGGTCGGCCTTGCCGCTTTTGACGGCGTCAAACACGGCGCCGGCGGCGGCCGCGAAAAAGATGTCTTGCTGCTTCGGGTCGTCATACCGCGCGTACACGTCGCTCAGCAGCAGCTGCACGGCGTTGCCGGCATTGAGCTCGTCGCCGGTGGCGAGGGTGATCGGGCCCGTGGCGTCGAGCAGATAGCTGAGCGCGACCGGGTCGATCGACAGCACACCATTGGCTTCCACGCCGAATTCAAGGCGCCACATTTCGCGGGCGAGCGCACCGGTTTGCGCAAAGTCGGGGGTCATTGAGACGTTCTGAATGAACTGCCCGGTGATGTCGCCGTAAATACCGCGGATCTCGTCGCCGAGGGGCAGCACCGAGGCGGGGTATTGCGGGAAAGAGGTGGAGCTGGCCTGCTGGGTGAGTTCGATGCTGCCGTTATCGGTGTGGAGCAGCGCGAGCGCGCCGGGGATGCCGCCGGTGGAACGCAGTTCCGCCGGGTTTTGGAACAGCAGAATGTAGTTGCGCGGCCCCGTGGCCCCGAGCATCGCCGGCAGCAGGGTCACTGCCCGGTTCATGCCGTCGACCGTGGCCGAGGTTTCAACGGTGACGGTCTGCAGCCGGGTGACGGCGCCGCGCACGACGTCGAGCACGTCGTCGGTCTCAATGGCGTTCACGTTCGTAGCCGCGCGGGCCAGGGCCGTATCGGCAGCCGTCACTGCTGGCTGCGCATCGAGCAGCGGTTGCAGGGCAATTGCACCGTCGACGGGCTTGAAATCGGTCAGATCGAGATTGCCGGCTAGCGCAGTGAGGGGGGTGACGGCGTTCTGGGCGACGTCGTCGACGACCGCAGCCAGTTGGCGCACGGCCACGAGGTTGGAACCGAGAAAGGGCAACAGCTCGTAGGTGCGCCAGACCGGGTCGCTTGAGCGTGACCGGGCGGTGTCGGCGTACTCGCCCAGCCGCGCAGCGGTCCGGGCAGCGGCCTCACCGTCACCGGCGACAATTTGGTCTTTGATGCTCTCGGCCAACGGAACCGCAGCCTCGAGAGCGTCCTTGGCCTGCAGCCCTCGAATGCCGACCCAGGCGGTGGCCGCCACCACGATGACGAGCAGTCCAAGCACGACGAACCCTACGATGATTCGTGTTCGCGAGCGTTTCGGGGGCGCGGCGTGGGCCGAGTGCGAAGAGGACATTGCCTTATTCAAGCAGAGCTTGGAGGCCGGTTACTTGACGCGCGCGCCGCGCGCGCGAGCCGGTGCGGAATCCACTGGAAGAATCGGCTCGGCCGACTCAGCATTCGTGTCGCCGTAGGAATAGCCGTACCCGTAGTGACCGTAACCGTAGGCGTCTGGCCCGCTGGTGGGAAGCATGGTGAGCACGAGGCCCGAGATGGGGGCGCCGATGTTGTTGAGGGCGGCAATAGCCCCCGTGAGCTGGTTCTTGTGCGTGCGCCCGGCAGCAACGACAACGAGTGCGCCACCAACGTTTTTGGCGAGGATGGCGGCATCCGTCACCGGCAGCAGCGGCGGTGCATCGAAAATGACCACGTCGAAGGCCCGGTTGAACTCGGTGATGAGTTGCGTCATGCGCGTGGAGCCGAGCAGCTC
Source organism: Cryobacterium sp. Y82 (assembly GCF_002929495.1). Taxonomy (GTDB): domain Bacteria; phylum Actinomycetota; class Actinomycetes; order Actinomycetales; family Microbacteriaceae; genus Cryobacterium; species Cryobacterium serini. Next base: position 233,402 of record NZ_PJJJ01000034.1, on the reverse strand, counting down.
GCTCGGGTTGGGCGGCACGTGGCCAGCCGGAAGCACGAACAGCTGAGCCTTGCCCCAGGGCTGGATAACGTCGGCCAGGTCGGCGCGGCCGATGAGCACGTCGGTGAGACCTACGGCCCCCTCCACGTCCATGTAGTCGGCGACCTTGGGGCGGCGCAGGTCGGCGTCAACGAGCAGAACGCGCGATCCGGCATCGGCGAGAGCAATGGCGAGGTTGGCACCGGTCGTGCTCTTGCCCTCACTCTCGATTGACGAGGTGATGACAAAGGACCGGTCGACCCGGCCCACGTCGAGAAACTGCAGGTTGGTGCGCAGCGTACGAAACGATTCGGCGCGGGGGCTACGCGGGTCGACGTGCACGATGAGCGGGCGGTCTTTGGCCTTGGGGTCGAAGACGATGCCGCCGAGAATGGGAAGGTCGGTGAGCTGCTCGACGTCGCGGGTATTGCGAATGCGGGTCTCGAGGGTTTCGCGCAGCACCGCAATGCCGATGCCGAGGGCTAGACCGACGAGCGCCCCGAGGGCGATGTTGAGCGGCACGTTGGGGCTGACCGGAGCGGTCGGAACTGTCGCTTGCTGCGTGAGCGTGAGTTTGACTGGCGAAGTCGCGTCGGTGAAGTCGGGAGTCTCAATATCTTCGACGACGAGGGTGAGGCTGCCCGAGATGGCGTTGGCCGTGTCAGCGGCTCTACCCGGGTCGGTGTCGGTGACGGTGACATCGATGATCGAGGTTTCGAGCTGCGCAGCGGCAGCGACCTTCTTGGCCAACTCCTGGGTCGTAATTCCGAGGTCGAGGCTGGCAATGACGGGCAGCAACACGATCGGTGTGGTCACGAGCTCAGAATAGGTCTTCACTCGCGCCACCGAGAAGTTATTGCCTTGGGCGAGGTCGGCGGTGGACCCGCTCGACTGCGTCAAGATGACCACCTTGGAGGTGGCGCTGTACTCCGGAGTCTGCAGAATTGAATAAGTGGATGCCGCACCCACAGCCACCAGCGTGCACAGCACGATGAGCACCCAGCTCTTGCGCAGAATGCGAATGTAATCGCGTAGTTCCATGCGGCGCCGATCCCCTCGTAATCAGGGATGACAGCCCCTGATACGGTACGTACTTCACTGCACGAACGCGGGGTTCCCCTCATCTGAGGGTACCGAACTTTGACCGTCGCGCCGACCGGCGCCTGGACCGGTAGTTTGTAGGTGATGGGGAGCGTGATTTTATGGGGGCATTAGTTCAGCCGGTAACCCGGCAATCGAACCTGCTGATGCCCGCTGGCATCGGGATCGTGGTGGCCATGGTGCTGCTGGTGTCGGTCGGCGCCACGGTTTTCGACGACCCGAACGTGGCTCTCCTTTTGGGCTACCTCTGCGTCTGGGTTCCGCTGCTCGCGGCGATCGGAGTGACCGGGGTCTGGATCGCGAAGGTTTCGGCCCCGGCTGGTTCGGGCGGCGGCTCCATCGTGCGCCTGCTGCGGCTCTCGATTCGGCCGATCGATCTGGTCTGGGGACTCGCGGCGGGCCTCCTGGCCCGCACGGTCGCGAGCCTGATCGAGATCGGGGTGTACGGCAGTATGGGCACAACGGGGGCCACCTTCGGCGAGACCGTTTATGACTTCTGGTGGCTGTTTGGTGCACTGCTGGCCCCGGTGCTGCTTGCCCCCGTCGTCGAAGAGCTCTTCTTTCGCGGCCTCGTTCTTCGCGCAGTTTACGAACAGGTGGCGGCTGCTCGCGGACGAAAAAACGGCAATATTGTCGACACGCCGAGTTCGACGTCACTTGTGCCCGGCGTTTCGCAAATCGACCGGTCTGACGCACCGGATGCTCGCCGGCAGAGCGCAGGCGGCGCGGCCGGGGCGATCGCGATTGCCGTGAGTGGCCTGACGTTTGCGCTCATGCACCTGGTGACCATCGATGTCGGCAGCACCGACGCCATCGTGGTGGTCGGAATGTCGACCCTGATTTTCGGGATGGCTGCGGCATCCGTTTCGCTGGCGACCGGGCGGATCGGTGGCGCGATCATCGCGCACGTCACTTTCAACAGTCTCGTGATCGTGCCAGCACTAGTCATTATTTGACGATCTGCGTGCCGGCAGGCCGTAGCACTGTCAGACCGATCTGACTGTCCCCAGAATTGGGGCTCGGTTCTAACAAACTACGCGAAGTACTTTGCGTCGGAGTTCACTAGGATCGTCAGCGCATGGCAATTATCGCTCCCGTTTTGGGAACGAAACCCGTGGTTGTATGCGACTCGGCCTGCCGTTCGCGTTCGCCGATGAACCAGCGCGAGGCACAATAATGGGCAAGTTCACGTACGACTCGAGTATCACCGTCGATTTTGACGATCGAGTACTCGCGCATATTCAACTCGTGATCGGCGCCAAACTGCGCCGCGGTGAATCGTTCTATTTCTCCTGGCGCGACGACCCCTTCGTTGGGGGAGGCCGCAGCACCGTCTGGGTGCACCCCGGCATTTCTTTGGTCTATAAGTACTTCGGCAGCAAGTCGCCGGTACTTAACCGCGACTGGGTCGAGGCACTGTCGCTCTCGGCCAATTCCGCGACTGGTCTGCAGATCGTGACGGAACCGGCGCAGCGCACCCTCTAACGCGGCGGTTGGCCCAACGTATGCCCGGCCCGCTCAACTTTTCCCTGGCCGGGCTTTTTTGTGCCCGCACAGCGGCGCCGCGGGGTTGCGAGGCGGCAGTCGCTTCAGGCATGCAAAACGCCCCGACTCCGCTGAGAGTCGAGGCGTTTTGCCCAGCGGCCAGGGGCTGCCCGGCGAAGCTAATTACGCGGCAGCGTGCTGGCGACGAACCGAGATGCGCACGGCGACGAGAGCAGCACCGAGGATCAGGAGGCCAGCGGCACCCCAGATGACGAGCACCGGAGCGTCGAAGCCAGTGGACGCGAGGCCCTTGGCGGCAGCCCCGGCATCGGCGGCAGTCACGGTCAGTACAGCGGTTCCCACGTTGCCGGAGGAAGCTCCCTTGGCGGTCACCGTGTAAACGCCCGTGGCGTTCTGCGGCACGGTGATGACAGCGGAGGCGGCGCCGACAGCGGACGCGGTCTTGGTGACCGTGTTGGAGAGGGCAGCCTTGACGACGCTCAGGGTCGCGGCGGGGGTTCCTTCAGCCGTGAAGCTGACCTCTTCCCCATTGTTAAACGCCGTGGCCGCGAAAGACACCGTGGTGGCCGAGCCGGGAGCCGGTGTGGAGTCGGTGACAGTGGTGAGGCTAGCGGCCACGTAGTCCGCAGCGTTTGCTGCGGGCACGAAGGCGAATACGGCGATGACGGCGAGTGCCGCAGTAGCCAGGCTTTTCTTGAACATAAGTGAGGGTCCCCCCGGGTAGTCGAACGGCTGATACGTCGAAATTGACGCGTCCCGGCATATCGTCGTGAAATACCTAGGCGACTCTCAGATTAGCGGGCTGATTGGTGCAATACACAATCCACTTCGGTCCTATTTCGCCAAATCGGTGTAGAAACGCGGATAAGTCCCTGAAGTGGGGGTACGCGAAGCGGGTTCAGACGTCGCGTGCCGTTCCGTCAGGCCCGAACGCGTCAAGGTCAGCGCGACGGCGCAATCGTCGTGAGAACGAGCGCTCCGCAGGCCTTATTCGGGTGCTGGCCGGCTGCGATTGTTCAGCACGCCGTGACTCTCCTCGAGGTAGCACGTTCCGCAGAGTGACTCGTAGGTGACTTCTTCGCCATCGATGGCCACCTGGTCGCCGTCGAACACGAAGACGCCGTCGATCTTGCGACCGTTGAACACGGCCTTGCGCCCGCAACGGCAGATGGTCTTGAGCTCTTCGAGGCTATGGGAAACTTCGAGCAGGCGGCGGCTGCCGGGAAAAGCGACGGTCTGAAAGTCCGTGCGGATGCCGTAGGCCAGCACGGGCACGTTCTCCAGAATTGCGATGCGCAGCAGGTCATCGACCTGGGTTTCGGTGAGAAACTGAGCCTCATCGAGCAACAGGGCGCTCACGTCCCTGCCCGACCTTTTCAGACCCTGCGCGCGGTGCTGCGCGAACACAGCGTAGGCATCCGTCTCGGGGGTGAGCAGAAAATCGACGGTTCGGGCGACGCCGAGGCGGGAGAGAATGCCGCGGTCGCCCTTGGTGTCGACGCTCGGCTTGGCCAGCAGCACGTGGTGGCCGCGTTCCTCATAGTTGTAAGCCGCTTGAAGCATGGACGTGCTTTTGCCGCTGTTCATGGCGCCGTATCGAAAGTACAGTTTCGCCATTATTTGATGCCTTTGGTCGTGGTGCGTTCAGCATTAAATTCTAGCGTGAGCAACGGATGCTGGCTGGTCACCCGCACCCGAGTGAAAACGGCGCGCAGCACGCTGAGGTACGGGCGCAAGGCGCGGCGGCGCTGGTGTGGCGGTAGAGAGATTACGACCTGGATGGTGATGGTATCGACAGCGCGATCATCGCGGCGGGGTCGTGTCTGGGAATGCAGCTGCGCTTGAGCACGCGCCTGGGTACGGGCCTGGGCGGCCGCCTGCTCCTGGGCTGCGGTGACGATGGCGATGGTCGTGGTGTCGGTGGCCGGCGTGGGAAGTGCTCCGCGCAATCCGAAGGCCTGGGTGACCAAGGCCGTATCGGTCGGGGCGTCGCCGGATCCGTCGATCTGCACGATCAGGCTGGTCGGGTCGAATCCCTTCAGGGTGCAGAGGGCCACGATCATGGCCCCAGCGGCGGCGCGCTGGTCGGAGTCGAAAGCGGTCGCGCGGCGGTCGGGGTCGGCGATGACGCAGAGCGGGTTGAGGCCGCGCTCGGTGAGGCCGATGCGTTCGCGGCCGATGAGGTCGTCGAGCCAGGTGTGGTCGACCTCGGCCACGAGCACCCGCCGCACCTGGAAAGCGAGGGAGCGTGCGCGTTTGATGTCGGCGGCGGTGAGTTCCTGCCGAGCGAGAACGTCGGCCAAGAACGGGAGCACATCGGCGCCGAGATTGGTCAGGCGATGATCCACCACCTCATGCGCTAAGGGGCCGCGACTCTCTTCCGTGCGCGCGCGGATGGCGCGGCGGGCATCCGTCTGCCAGCGGTGAATAGAGTTGACGACCTGTCGAGAGTACGCGGCGGAGGCCAGCCCGGGCGCAAGCACCAGGGTCATGGCGATGATGGCGAACAAAACGGGCGGCGTCTGAATACCGAGGAACGGTGACTGGACCAGGGCCGTGATGCCCACTACTGCGGCGGAGCAGACGCCGAGCACGAGGATCTCTTTCCACGGCCGGAACGGCGCGAGGGCCAAGAGCAGCAGGCCGAGTCCGATCGGGGCGAAGTCGTCCTGAATCATTCCGTTGAACTGCCAGGTACTCACCGCGGCGAGCAGGTGCGCCACAAGCCCCAGGGCCACGATCACGATGGCGCGGATGCGGGTGAACGGGGCCAGATCGGGGCGGGCGGCCCAAGCGAGCACGGCGGCCGCGATGATGAGCACCGCAACGGATGCCACCGCGAGCTCTCCGAGCGCAATCTCATGCACTCGGGAGATCGTCGCGACGACGGCGTAGGTGACGACGATGGCGGAGATAACCGGAGCGAGCGGCCAGACGGCGAGGCCTCCGATCGGGTCGAGCCGCTGCTGCGACGCGGATGCCGGCGCGCGCGGCCGACGCGGAGTGGGAGTCGCGCGGGTCATACGGTGGGCCGTTTGATGCGGTCCTGGGGGTGTATCTGTGCCGCCGGCACCGTCAGACGCACGTTCGTGCCGGCGCCCGGGCGGCTCCAGATCAGCACGGATCCGCCAAGTTGTTCAATGCGTCGCCGCACGGACTGGCGGAGACCCAGGCGGTCGGACGCAGATTCCGATTCGGTGAAGCCGCGGCCCGCATCCGTTATGAGCAGTGAGATAGTGCTCAGGTCGGATTCGACGGCGACCTCGGCGGAGGCGACTCCGGCGTGCAGGATGACGTTGACGAGGCAGTGCTGTACGGCGAGGCCGACGTCGCGGTCGCTGCCGGCGTCGAGACGAGCGAGGGCGTCGCGGTCGCCGGTGACCTCGACGACGAGTCCGCGGTCACGGCAGCGTTCGATGGCGGTGTACACGGCGCTGGAGAGCCAGACATCGCTGTACAACTTCTCGGTGTTGGTTGGTTGCGCAGCCGTGTTGGTGCGGGCATCGATGTCGGTGAGCCAGTTGGTGTCGTGCAGGGTGGTCAGGGTGTAGTTGAGGCTCGCGGTGAGGCCCGGTGAGAGCGGCCCGGGCTCGGCGAGCGACAGCGCCACGAGCTGAGCCACAGTCGTGTCGTTGAGCAGGGCGATGGCACGGGTATCGAGGGCGTCGCGCAGCTGCCGGTTGGCGCCGTCTTGCACTGCGCGGTGGATTGCGGGCTGGGCGGCGTTGCTCGCGCGACGGTCGATTCCGGCGAGCACCATTGCACCGACGAGCACAAGGTAGGTGCACAGGGTGAACAGGTCGGGCCGGTACGGCACGGTGGTGATCAGGATAGCGAGGAAGGCGGCGGCCTCGGCGAGGATGAAGGCGGCAGTGCTCCAGAGCACGCCGCCGACGGCGGTTATTCCGGCGCCGCCGACCATGATGAGCGCCATCTTGGGCATAGCAACGAGAAACATATTCGACGCGGGAAATACGTTCGGAACGCTGAGCACTGTCGTGGTGAAGATGTAGACGCCGAAGGTTCCCACGACAAGATAAGCGATCGCGAATGCAATGCGGCGACGCCGGGTGAAGAGCACGAGCAGGGCGCCCATCGCAACGACGACCGCGACTGTCACCCAGAGTTCAGGACTGTTCAGGCTGAGGATCGCAACCGACACGGCTGCCGCCATGAGGCAGGTCAGCGCAAACCAGTGCGCGGCCCGCGCGAGGGCGCGCGTGAGCGTCAGCTGGACCAAGTGGCCCGGTAACCCTAGAGACATATTTCCCCCGGGCTAAGTATGCCACCGGGGGTGGGTGGGGTTGGGGGGTTGGCGGTCGACGGCGGTTGGGCGGGGGCGGTCGGGGTAGTTCGAGGGGTGGTTGAGCGGTGGGGGCGGTTGGCGTTGAGGGCATCCGCTCGCCGGGCCCACCTTATGGCACCGGGCCCAGTTTCTAAGCTGGGCCCACGGTCCGGGCCCGGGCCCCGTCTAGAACGGAGTCAGAACAGGGTCGGCGCCAGATCGGGCGGAAGCTCCGCCGCAATCAGCGATCGGGGCGCCTCCGCACTCTGGGCCCACCTTATGGCCCCGGGCCCAGCTTCTAAACTGGGCCCACGGCCCGGGCCCGGGCCCCGTCCACCTGCCGGGCGCCCTCCACCTGCCGAGCCCCTTCCACTTGACGCGGCCGGCAGACGGGACGAGTCCGGGCGCGGCGCGGGCGTGCGGGAGACGGACGTCGGCACCCTCTCGGGAGAGGCCGGAAGGGCGCTCGACCGCAAGCCACCGGTGGCTGGGTCGACGATCCCCCGCTCCAGCCCGTGCGCACGAATGAGCGGTTTGATGCGGGCGGCGAGCCAGGTGCGGTACTCCTTGGGCGCGTATTGGCCGCCCGCGTAGAGCTCAAGGTAGCGACCGACCAGCTCCGGATGCTCGCGCGCCAGCCACAGCAGGTACCAGTCCTTGACGGCGGGCTTGAGATTGAGTCCCGAGTAGAGCACGCTCGTGGCGCCGGCAGCCTTGGCCCGCCGCAGGGCCTCGTCGAGGTGAGCGCGGGTGTCGGTGAGAAAGGGCAAAATCGGCATGAGAAAGACGCCGCAGTCGAGACCGCGTTCGCGCACCGCCGTGACCGTGGCGAGGCGCGCCTTGGTGGTGGGGGTTCCGGGCTCGACCGACTGCTGCAACTCGTCATCGTAAATTGCGATCGACATGGCCAGGTCCACCGGAACGTGTTCGCTCGCCTCCACGAGCAGGTCGAGGTCGCGGCGCAGCAGCGTGCCCTTGGTGAGAATGGAGATGGGCGTCTTGCTGTCGGCGAGGGCCGCAATAATGCCGGGCATGAGGCGATAGCGCCCCTCCGCGCGTTGGTAGGGGTCGGTGTTGGTGCCAAGGGCCACTGGATGCCGGCCCCAGGTCGGCTTGGCGAGTTCTTTTCTCAAGACCTCGGCCACGTTGACCTTCACGATGATCTCGCTGTCAAAATCTTTGCCGGCGTCGAGGTCGAGGTACTGGTGCGTGGTGCGCGCAAAGCAGTAGGTGCAGGCGTGCGAACAGCCACGGTAGGGGTTGATCGTGTAGCCAAACGGCATGGCGCTCTGACCGGGAACATGGTTGAGCGCCGACTTGCAGAGGATCTCATGGAACGTGATTCCCGCGAACTCGGGCGTCTGTACACTGCGCACGAGGTTATTCAGGCGGGCGAGCCCCGGCAGCGCGCCGACCTGTTCAGTTTGTAATTCTTGTGAGCTCCACCGCATGCATCTAGTCGAACACAAGTACTAGTGAAATGCAAGTGCTGCACAATTTATCCGGAGTGAAGCGGATGCCGACGGCCGCACCGCGCGCGGTGCCGCCTCGCGGCACTCGCTCCGGATGCGGGCACCCGTTCCTAGGGGTGCCACGAGCGGTACGGGGTTCCACGAGACGACCCGCCATGCGGCATCCGTCGGCCAACGCGGTGCTGACCGACGGATGCTGTTCCTTAGCGCACCAGACCAGCTCGCCCGCGACGACGCCCGAGGGTCATAGCGGCAGCGCCGAGGGCGATGAACAGACCGGCGAGCAGCGTGAACGGCAGCGGGTCGATACCAGTGTCGGATAGGGCCTTCGCCGCCGGGACGATCGCGGCCGTCAGCGCCGGTTTCGTGGCGGGGGGTGTGACGGCCGGCACTGTGGCGGCAGCAATAGTCACAGTCGACCACCCGACAATGTCGCCGGCCGCGTCGCTGATCGCGATGCGGTGCGCTCCGACCAGCGACGCGGGAACCGTCACCGTTATGGTTCCCGTGGCCGAGGCGGTCTGCCACGACGTGCCGATCGGCGTCGACAGGAACCAGGCGTAGTACTGCTCGCCGGCGTCGAGTCCGCTGATTGTGACCGATTCACTCTGAGTGAGTTCGAGCGTGTCCGGAACGATCGCATTCTCTATGTCCTCACTGAGGTCGTCCTCAGTGGGGGTCGCCGGCAGCGTGCGTACCGCAGCGGAATCCGCCGAGTACGCGCTGCTACCGATGGCGTTCGTTGCCTGCACGGTTGCCGTGTACTCGGTGGCTGCCAGCAAGCCGGCGAACCTGGCGGTTGTCGTGGCGGCATCCGTCGTCTGCTCGGCGATTAGTTCGCTGCCGTGAAAAGCGCGCACGGTGTAGCCGATAAGTGCAGAGCCGCCGGTGCCGGACGGAACCGACCACGTGACGCTGGCTTCGGTCGCCGAGAGAGCGGCGACGGTCGGTGCCGCCGGAACGTCGGGAGTCGTCGCCGGAATGGTGACGGCCGCAGAAAGAGCGGACGCAATGCCGGTTCCGACGCTGTTGATCGCTGCGACGTCGGCCGTGTAGGCGATGCCACGTGCGAGGCCGGCGAAGGTGACCGTGGTGGTTTTCACGGACTTCGTCTCGATCAACGCGGCACCGTTGAACAGACGCACGGTGTAACCGGTTAGGTCAGCGCCGCCGTTATCGGGGGCTGTCCACGAGGCGCTGATCTTCGAAACGGATGCCTGCGCCAGCGACGGCGCAGTCGCAACGTCCGGCACGGTCGCCTTCGTCGTAGCCGCCGCCGAGCGATCGGAGGCGAGCCCCGCGCCGACGGAGTTCGCAGCGAAGACCTCGACCGTGTACGCCGTAGCCCGAGTGAGACCCGAGAAAGTGAAGGACAGGTCGCCCGTTTCCTTAGTGCTGACCAGCGTCGAGCTCTGGAACAACTTCACGGTGTAGCTCGTAACCGCGGTTCCACCGTTGTCAGTGGGAGCCCTCCAAGCCACGGCGATCTCGGTGGCCGAGGGGGCCGTGAGCGTCACCGAGGTGGGAATTCCAGGAATCGTCGTCGGAGTCGAGACGACGGCCGAGCGACCCGAGACCGAATCGCCCCCGATTGCGTTCACGGCCATGACCTCGGCGGTGTAGGCCGTGGCCCGCGTGAGTTTGGCGAAGGTGAACGTGAGGGTGCGGGCATCCGTCGTGGCGGTTTTGACCAAGTCAGCTCCCGCGTACAGGTTCACCCGGTATCCGGTGATCGCGGACCCGCCGTCGTCGACCGGGGTCGACCACGCCACGGCAATCTCGGTGGCCGAAGGCGCTGTGAGTGTCGGCGCGTCGGGAACGCCCGGGACTGCCAGCGGGATAGTGAGCGCCTCCGAATGAGCGGACGCTGCTCCGGAACCGATGGTGCTGGCAGCCGAAACGTTAGCCGTGTACGCGATGCCGCGGGTGAGGCCGGCGAAAGTGACCGTAGTCGTCTCAATGGTCTTCGTCTCGACCAGGGTGCTGCCGCTGAAAAGTTGCACGTCGTAGCCGGTGATCGCTGCTCCGCCGTTGCTCGGCGCAGTCCAGCTGGCCGTGATCTCCGAAACGGATGCCTGCACCAGCGTCGGCGCATCCGCCTTGTCCGGCACGGTCGCCAGCGTCGCCGCTTCCACCGAGCGCTCGGAAACACGGCCGTCGCCGACCGAGTTCGCGGCGAAGACCTCGAACGTGTACGCGGTCGCCCGAGTCAAGCCCGTGAACGTCAGGGCGCCGTCGCGGGCCCCCGCCTGCTCGGTGTCGACTAATTCAGTGCCCTGGAACAGCTTGACCGTGTAACCGGTGATCGGCGTTCCGCCGTCGTCTGCGGGAGCGGCCCACGTCACGGCGATCCGGGTGGCCGACGTGGCACCGATGTTCAGCGTGCCAGGAGCGCCGGGGGCCGTTGTCGGTGTGGAGACCACCGCTGAACGTTCCGACACCGAAGCGCTGCCGATCGCGTTCTCGGCGCTGACTTCGGCGGTGTAAGCCGTGCCCCGGGTGAGACCGGTGAAGGTGAGGGCCAGGGCGTCCGTCGTGTCGGTTTTGACGAGGTCAGTGCCCTGGTAGACGTTCACCCGGTAGCGTGTGATCGGTGTTCCGCCGTCGTCGGGAGCCGTCCAGGCCACGGCGATCTCGGTGGACGAGGGAGCAGTGGCGGTCGGTGCGGCGGGGACGCCGGGGATGGTCACCGGGATGGTGAGGCCCGCGGAGACAGCGGAGGCAGCGCCCGCACCGATGCTGTTCGACGCCGAGACATCGGCCGTGTAGGCGATCCCTCGTAGAAGACCGGCGAAGGTGACCGTGGCGGCGGTTGTGGTCTTCGTCTCGACCAGCGTGCTGCCGTTGAACAGCCGCACGGTGTAGCCGGTTAGGTCGGCGCCACCGTTGTTCGGGGCTGTCCAGGAGGCGGTGACCTTCGAAACGGATGCCGCCTTCAGGGTCGGCGCGGTCGTCGCGTCGGGCACGGTAGCCTTCGTCGTTGCTGCCGCTGAACGGTCAGAGGCAGAGCTGCTACCGACCGCGTTGGTCGCGCTGACCTCGACCGTGTAGGCCGTGGCCCGAGTGAGGCCGGTGAAGGTGAGGGAGCGGGCATCCGTTGTCTTGGTCTCGACCAGCGTTGAACCCTGGTAGAGGTTCACCGTGTAGCCGGTCACCGGAGTTCCGCCGTCGTCGGTCGACGCAACCCACGTTGCTGTGACCTGTGTACTGTCGATGGCGGCGAGGTTGGGCGTGGAGGGAGCGTTCGGCGCTGTGAACGCGATCGTGCTGAGCGTGCCGGATTCAGATTCCGTGCTCGCACCTTGGCTGTTATGTGCGGTGAGCGTGACCTTGTAGTCCGTGGCTTCGGTGAGACCGCTGATCACGGAGGTGAGAACCACGCCGGTCGGAACGGTGCGCACCAGGGTGCTGCCGTCATAAACCTTGACGGTGTAGCCGGTTATGGCTGCTCCGTTGATTGCCGGAGCGGTCCAAGAGATGGTGCCGCCAGTGTAGGTCTGCTTCGAAAGCGTCGGAGCGGCCGGTGCGTCCGGAGCCGTGATCGGGGCCAGAACGGTCAGGGCGGCCTGGTCGGAGGTGTGGGTTTGATCGTTCTGAGTGAAGACCGCTCGGTAGTTCACTGCGGGGTCGCCGTAAGCGGGTGCTGTGACGTTGAGGCTCGTCGAGGTTTGCCAGAAAAGATCGGCCCATTCACCGGTTGCGTCGGTCTGCCATTGAATGGTTGGCAGTGGATCGCCGGAGGCGAAGGCAGTGAAAGTGGCGTTGTATCCACTCTCGATCGACTGATCGGTCGGCTGCTGCGTGACCGCGAAGTTGTTGCTTATAGTCTGTTCGGGCTCGAGAGCGGTTTCGTTTTCGGCGAGCGGGGCGACCGTTTCACTGACTGTGCGCGTTTGGCCAGCCTCAACGGTAATCACGTCGGCGTCGGCGAGGGTGGATTTGCCGTTGTACCAGGTAGTTTTGTGATTCTGGTCGTAGACATAGAGCACGTAGCGGCCCGGTTCGACGGGAGGCATTGTGTAGGTTCCGTCTGCTCGCGTGAAGGTTTCAATGCCGAGCAGCTCGCCACCGGTCGTGGTCGCAGCACCGAATAGGCGCGCTGAAAACCGGGCAAATGCCTCGGTCGGTGCTGTCGCGAGACCAATCTTTGCTCCGGCGATCGGCTTGCCGTCGGAGCCGGTGATGGTGCCGACGATGGCGCCGCCGAGAGTGAGCTGGGCGTCGATGTCGGTGACAGGGTCGACGCCGACTGCGACGGCCGCGGACTGAGCGCCGGTAGCCGCGTTAGCGAACCACTGTGTGACGTACTGGCCCTGGCCATTCTGGTAACGAACGTAGTAGCTGCCCGGAAGCAGCGGCTGCGAGGTGAAATTGCCGTTGAAGTCCGTGGACGTTTGGTTGCTGGACCACCCATTTTGCTGGTCGGTCGAAATGTAGACGGTGACGTTTGAGAGAGGCACGCCGTTATTGGCGGCTGTGACGGTTCCCGAGATGACAGTTCCCGCCACGAGCTGCACGTCTGCGTTGGTCAGACCCTCGGCGGGCACGTCGATGACAGTCTCGGACCGAACATAGGCGCTGGTTGACACAACAAGTTGAGTAGCCCCGGGAGCGCTCATCGTTGCCTCATAGTGTCCATTCGCATCGGTGTTCGCACCGGAACCCGACCAGCCTGAGACGGAGGCGTTGGCCACCGGAGCGCCGGTAGCGGCATCCGTTATTGTGCCGGAAATGGCGATACCGGGTTGCATGGCGGCGTCGATGTCGCTCTTGGGGACACCGTCGATCACGGTGACAGATGTGGCCGATGCGAGGTCAGTTGCGCCGGAGTACCACTGCGTGTGCAACGCGATCTGACGATAGTTGTTGGCATAGCTGTAGCCATCGAACTTCAGGTTGTAGTCACCATCAGGCAGGTCGATGAATGCATAACTGCCGTCGATTCCGAGGTACGCGTAGTACCAGCCATAGGTTTCGCCGACACGAGATGCCTGCACCGTACCGATGGTGATTGCGCTGCCGTTAAGAGCGGATGTCACGGTGCCGCTGATCGAGACCCCCGGCGCGAAGTCGACGTTCTCGGTCCAGCTGCCAGCGCTCACCTTTATGGGGGTTGCGGTGTCAAATGAGGTACCGCTCTGCCACCAGGTTGAGGAGCCGGACGCCTGCAACTGAATCCGGTAGTCACCGGCCGGAAGCCCGGCAGTGCTCCACGTGCGCTGCGAAGACCCAGCGATCGACGAGGGATAGATCGTGAGGAGGGCCTTGTCCTCTGCGCTGTAAACGTACAGATAGACAGAGTTCGAATTCGTCGGCAGGGTGATCGTGCCACGAATTCCGCCGCCCTCGGCGATGACGACATCGGCGGTGTTGTACTCTGCGTTCGCCTTGAGATCGATGGCCGTGGCATCCGTTTGCTTGCCCGACGGGCCGAACCAGCGCTCAGCGAAGAGCGTATCGCCCGAGGCAATTTTGATCATGTAATTGTTCGGGGTGAGCCCCACGAAGGAATACGCCCCGGTTTCATCGAGGGTGACCGTTCTGATCGAGTTTAAGGTGTCGTGGGCTCGAAACAGCATGGCCACGGTGCCAGCCACCGATGCAGCGGACGTCACTGTTCCCGAGATCGTGCCACCGACGAGACCGAAGTCAGCAATAGTGGTCTCGCCATCAGCGACAACAATGGGCGTGGCATCGGCGAGGCTGAAGACGCCGTCGTAATACTGTGTGATCGTGTAGTTCTCAAGAACACGAGCCGTGTACGTGCCGGGTTTGAGGGTGACAGAATACGTTCCGTTGTTCACAAATGCGGTTGCTATGCGTTCTTTGCCGTCGAGGGACAGAATTTCGACCTGGAGATAGGTGCCTGGCGCGGATGCCACGGTACCGGAGATCATAGCCACGGTGATCGTTGCATCGATCCCGGCAAGGTCGCGACCATCATTCGTTGGCAGGTGGAGAACAGTCGCCTCCGCCTTGGTGTCGACGTTATCGAAATACTCCGTGACACTGCCCGCGGTGAACTCCACGGTGTAACTGCCGGCCGGTAGGTCGTGAATCGTGTATCTGCCGTTACTGGTGGATGTGTATTGGGTCACACTGCCGTCGAGGGACTCGGCCTTGACCGAGATGAGGCCGGTGAAGTTTGATGACACGTCGACCGTGCCACTGATGCTGTTTCCGCGATCGATAGTGGCGTTGATGTTTTCGTGGGCATGGGTAACACCGGTAGTGAAGGCCAGCGTGGTGGCGTCTGCAATGGTCGCAGCGTTGTCGTAAAATTCGGCGATGCCCGTGCCCCACCCTGGGCTGAACTGCACGACGAATTCACCGGCGTTCAGATTGCCGAGGGTGTAAGTTCCGTCCGCGCCCGTCACGGCCGAGGGAGAGGTGCCAAAAGGCGACTCTGGACGTGCGGATACGTTCACATCGGCAAGGGGGTTGCCCTGGTCGTCGCGCACTGTGCCGCTGATGGTGTGATCGCCAAAACTCAGCGTGCCATCGATATCCTTGATCGTGTCGCCGACTGCGGCGACGATGGCTTCGGCCGCGCTTCGACTCCCCACGTTGCCAGCGCTGTTCCACCAAAGTTCGCGCGTGTTGCTCTGGGAGGCTGACAGCTGAACATCGTAGGTTCCGGGAAGGACGGCCAAGGTCCAGTCCGTGGTCGATCCTGCGGTCATTTCAACGGGAACGGAGCTGGTACCAGAACCGTACGAGGATCCACTGACGGGCTGAGCCGTAACATAGCCGGTCAGCACCCCGCGCAGTCCGGCGGGCGGGTTCAGGGCACCAGAAAGGATTGCACCGCGCACCACGGGGGTGTCATCAAAGTAGTAGTTTTGCCCGAGCGCGACGCTGACAATATTGGAGTCGACGCGAACGTAGCCGAGAGCATCGTTGGCGACCTCCACGAGGTAGCCGTTTGCCTCAGTCACACTGAACTTGAACGCTCCCGCCGCATCGGTCGTGGCCGTCGCGAACGGATCGGGCTGACCATAGTTGCCCTCGCCAGAAGCTGGCAGGAGCCTGACTGACAGGCCCGCGAGCGGCTCCTTGGTAACGGAGTCGACGAGGCGACCGGAGATCGTCGCGGTGCCCGCGGCCGGAGCTGCGAGAGTCTCGACTGTTCGAGCATCTGGGCTGGGGGCTTCCGTAGCCAACGGCTCAGGAGCAGGGGTTGTCGTCGCAGTCGGCTCGGCACTCGGCTCGACGCTCGGGTCGGTACTCGGCTCGGCTGTCGGCTCGGTTCTGGGTTCGGTCGTCGCCGCGGCTGTCGGCTCGGTTCTGGGCTCGGTCGTCGGCGCGGCACTATCCGTCGGCTCTTCGGAGGGGGCATCCGTAGGAGCCGGGGCATCCGTTGTTGCAGTCGTCCCATCGGTCGGCTCGGCCGTAGCAACAGTGTCGGTCGGTGCCTCGGTGGCGGCGGCGGCACCTACCGCCGAAAATCCGAGTCCGAAAAGCAGTGCGATCGCCGTGCTGAGGGCGACTGCCCTTGAGCGCGCGTCACGAATTGACCGATGTTTAGCCACGAATGTCCCCCGATATGCACCTACAAGTCATAGATGTTTCCAAGAATTTACTTTGGTGCAGCGACCGACCCGCGCGTCAGCCCCACTATGGAGGGCACCCAAAAGGGGTCGTCCGCTTGGTTTCACGTCCTGCGCTCAAACGGATGCTGCGGCGCGCGGCGACTCGTGGCACGCGCTTAGGCGGCCGGCACTGGTTTCAATCACCTGAGTGATTCCCCAGCAGGTGCCGCGAGGAGATTTGCACTCGCGGCACTCGTTCGGGAAGTGGGCACCCGTTCCTCAGGGTGCCACGAGTTGCAACGAGTGCCGCGGGTGGTAACGAGTGCCACGAGGCCGAATACGTGCGGCGCGAGGCGCGAGCAGGAACGGGGCAAGGTGGCGGCATCCGCTTGTGGGCGATTCGCAGTATTGTGCCGGTATGCGTGCACAGACAGCACCGGTATGACCCGGCTTCGACGCAGCGACCCGACCCGGCCGGGGTATACACGGCGGCGGGCGGGCAGAGGGTTCAGCTATCGCGACCCCGCGGGCCAACACGTCACCGACCCCGAGTTGCGGCAGCGGTTCGGGGCCCTCGCTATCCCTCCAGCGTGGAACGACGTGTGGATCTCGCCGCACCCGAACGGTCATATCCAGGCGATCGGCATCGATGCCGCCGAGCGCCGCCAGTACATCTACCACCCGGTCTGGCGTGAACAGAAGGACCGCCTTAAATTCGAGCGCGCGCTGCAGCTTGCCTCGTCCCTGCCGCGGGTGCGCGGCCAGGTCACCCGTGAGCTGCGCGGCGACGGCCCGCCGCGCACTCGGGCGCTCGCCGCGGCATTTCGCATGCTCGACCTGGCCTCACTGCGCATCGGCAGCGAGCGCTACGCCGACACCTACGGCAGCCACGGACTCTCGACCCTGCTCTGCTCGCACGTCACGGTGCGCGGCAACGAGGTCAGGCTCAATTTCCCAGCCAAGAGCGGGCAGCAGTTCGAGGGCGTAATAACGGATGCCGACCTCGCCACCTACCTGCGAGCCCGGCTGCGCGAACGGCCGGCCGCACCACTGCTGTCCTGGGTGCTGGACGACATCGAGAACGCCGTCTCGGCCTCCGACATCAACGATTTCATCAAGGAACGCACCGGCGGTGAGTTCACCGCGAAAGACTTTCGTACCCTGCGAGGCACGATTGCTGCCGCGGAGAGCCTGGCTCAGAGCTTGGCGGTGAATCTGGCGGCCACCGCGCGAGCTGCGGGGCCCGCTGCCAGGGGCTCGGCCGGTGCGGCGGGCCCCCATCGTGTGCCCGCCTCGTTTGCGGCTCCCCCGGCATCCGCTGGGCGGCCACCACGCGCGGCGACGCGCAGCCGACGTTCCGATGACCGCGCCATTGCCGAAGCGATGCGGCAGGCCGCCGATGCGCTCGGCAACACCCCGGCGATCGCCCGCACGAGTTACGTTGACCCGCGCGTCGTCGATCTGTTTCGCGCGGGTGAAACTATCGACCCGGCAAGCCGGGTGTCGGCCGAAACAGCCCTGCGCGCGCTTCTGCTCGGCCCCACGACAGAGAGCAAATGAAGTCACCCGGCACATTGCCGCCCCGGCAGCGCGCGACTTTAAGTGCATGTCCCCCGTTCGGGGTATAACTTGAATGACGCCCGCCGCGGCGCAGCTATGGTCATCGAGAAAGGTATGCCCGTGAACCACGATTCTGATCCGATTGAAGAGCCGCCGCTCAATATTCCGGAGCCGCCGAGCACACCGACCAATCCCGACCAGCTCGTGGGTCCGGACGGCCCTGACGGCGCCGACGCGGAACACGCCGGGGCCAGCGGAAAACCAAACGTTCCAGCGAGGGAACGCCCCAAGCCGACCAAGCCGACCATGCCGGTCGCGAGCGCGAGCACCGGCCCGGACGGCCCGGCCCCAAGCATCGATGGGTCGACTGCCGGAGAAGCCTCCGCCGCCGCCCCGGTCGAGCCGAGCAGCGACACCGAACGAGACAGTGACAGCGAAGACGACCAGGACAACCGCGACAACGAGGCGAACCTCGACGACGTCGATCCGGTCGACAACCCCTCGAACCCTGATCTGGTCGGCCATGATGTGGACGATGAAGATCCCACGCGCGCCGAACCCACGGCCTAAACCCCGCAATCTGAAGGAGTCCCCATGAAAGGCAAATTCCTGTTCATCGCCGGCACAGCGACGGGCTTTGTGCTCGGATCCAAGGCCGGCCGCCAGGCCTACGACCGCCTCAGCGCCAAAGCGCACCAGCTCTGGGGCGACCCCGCCACGCAGAAGGTTATCTCGCAGGCCGAGACGATTGCGCGCGACGCGGCATCTGTCGCGCAGACCAAGGCGAGCGATCTGCTGGATCGCACCGAGGCATCCGTCAAGAAAGAGGAGACCAAGACCACCCCGAAAGAGGATGACGGGAACCACGTAATATAGACCACCCAGGGTGTCGGCACCCGGCAGCTAAGCCGCCCGGGGCGTCGGCGGCCGCGCGGCGCGCAACCTCTGGGCAGCCACGAGCACCGGCGCATTTGGGCGGGTGCGTCCTGGCGGGCGCATCTTGGCGGGCGCGTCGTGGCGGGCGCATCTTGGCGGGCGCGTCTTGGCCGGCGCGTCTTGGCGGGCGCATCTTGGCGGGCGCATCTTGGCGGGCGCATCTTGGCCAGCGCGTCGTGGCCGGCGCGTCGTGGCGGCGCATCCTGACCGCTGCATCGTGACCGGCGCGTCCCGGCGGACGCATCCTGACGGCTACTCCGTTCTGCGAGAACCGACCGGCTGGACTAGCCGCGAAGCCGGCTGCGGCGCCGGTACACCCCGCACCAGAAAGCTGGCCTGTGCCCGGTCAAACGAGGAATAAAACCACCTCGTCGTGAGCACTCCGAGCTTCGTCACCTCGAAGGCGTCCCCGCTCTGTTGGATGACTCCGAGCAGGGCGGCTGGGTCGCCGTCAAGAATTTGCGGATCTCGTACCAACCATTCGGTCGGTGTGAGCTGGAGGATGCCGAGCTGCGATACGCGCAGAATTTCCGCATCCGAAACACCATTGTTCGGGTTCACTTGCCGCCTCCGGGCCGCTTTGAACCTTAAGTAGACATCGGCTGACTGCCTCAATCAAGGGGTTGACAGGCCACTTCTACGAAACTCCCACGGCATTCCAAGGCGTCGGCCGCGCATAAGTTCTGCAAAACCGTCCGGCCAACCTCTCTCGGCGCGCATAACTCCTGCAAATCGTTCCGGGCACGCCCAGACTCCCGCGTCATTGCGCAGGAGCCCCCGTAGCGGCACGCAAATTGCAGGAGTTATGCACCTCACCGGCCGCCCAACAGAAGCCGAGCAGGCAAAAGGCCAGGTAAAAGCCAGCAGAAGCCGATGCGGCCCGCGACGTGCGCTAGTTGCTGAGTTGCAGCACCTCGGCGGTGGCGGCGAGCGAGGCGGCAGCAGCGGCCGGGTCGTCGGAGAGCTTGGTGCCGTAGCTCGGGATCATCTGGCGGATGCGCGGCTTCCAGCCTTCGATGCGGTCGGGGAAGCAGCGGGCCAGCAGGTCCACCATGATCGGTGCGGCCGTCGAGGCTCCCGGCGAGGCTCCGAGCAAGCCGGCAATCGAGCCGTCGGACGAGGTGATGACCTCCGTGCCGAACTGCAGCACTCCGCCGAGCTTGGCATCCTTCTTCATGACCTGCACGCGCTGGCCGGCCGTGATGAGCTCCCAGTCTTCAGCTACCGCGGTTGGAATGAACTCGCGCAAAGCCTTGAGCTTGTCACCTCGCGACGCGAATACCTCACCGATCAGGTATTTCATGAGATCGAAGTTGTGACGCGCGACGGCGAGCATGGGGCCGAGGTTGTGCGCGCGAATGGAGAACGGCAGATCAAACCACGTGCTCGACTTCAAGAACTTGGGGCTGAAACCGGCATACGGGCCGAACAACAGCGACATTTCGCCGTCGACCACGCGGGTGTCGAGGTGCGGCACCGACATGGGCGGCGCACCCTTGGCTGCCTTGCCGTAGACCTTGGCCTGATGCTGGGCGACAAGCTTCGGATTTGTGGTGCGCAGAAACTGACCGCTGATCGGGAACCCCCCGAAGCCCTTGATTTCGGGGATTCCGCTCTGCTGCAGCAGAGCCAGGGCGCCACCGCCAGCACCGACGAAGACGAAACGGGCGTTGATGGTGCTGCGGGTCTGGCCGACTTGGCGCAGCAGCTTGAGGTTCCACGTGCCATCCGCTTTGTGCCCCAGACCGACGACCTGCTCGTTCATGTGCATCGTGACCCCCTGCTCTTCGAGGTTTTCGAACAGCAGCCGGGTGAGGGCGCCGAAGTCCACGTCGGTGCCGCTCACGATGCGGGTGGCGGCGATCTTCTGGTCCGCCGGGCGCTTGCGGGTGAGCAGCGGAGTCCAGGTGCCGATCTTTTCGGCGTCATCGCTGAACTCCATACCGGCGAACAACGGCTCGGTGGCGAGCACCGCATGGCGCTTGCGCAGGTACTCCACGTTGGCTTTGCCGTGCACGAAGGTCATGTGCGGGGTGGAGTTGATGAATTTGTTCGGCTCTGGCAGGGCGCCGATGGAAACGAGGTGAGCCCACAGCTGGCGGCTGATCTGAAACTGCTCGTTGATGACGACGGCCTTGTCGGCGGTGACGGACCCATCGGGTGCCTGCGGCATATAGTTGAGCTCGCACAGTCCCGCGTGGCCGGTGCCGGCGTTGTTCCACGGGTTCGAGCTCTCCTGGGCAAGTTCACCGAGACGCTCGTAGACCTCAATGCGCCAGTCGGGCTGCAACTCCTTCAGGAGCGTACCGAGGGTGGCGCTCATGATGCCGCCACCAATGAGGACTACGTCAACAGTTCCCTGAGAATTCACACTTTTGAGTGTATCGCTGCGAGCGGATGCGCCGGACCGCACCACCCAGCCCCGCCGCGGCCGACGCCTACCGGCGGGTGGACGAGCTCGGAGGTCGCCTCAATGCGACCGCCCGTGATGTTGTATTTGATGGCGTTGGAGAACAGGTTGTCGATCACCTGGCGCAGGCGGGCCCGGGCCCCGTCCACCACAGCGGGCGAGGACAGCCAGAGCGGACGGTGATCGGCCTCAGGGCTCAGTTCAGGCGATGACTCGCGCGGTGGCGATAAGCTCGGCGATTTGCACGGCGTTTAGTGCTGCGCCCTTGCGGAGGTTGTCGTTACTGATGAAGAGGGCGAGGCCACGGCCATCCGCTACGCCTTCATCCTGGCGGATGCGACCGACGAAGCTGGCGTCTTGCCCGGCTGCCTGCAGCGGCGTGGGGATGTCGGTCAGCTCGACGCCGGGGGCGGTTTTCAGCAATTCTTGGGCGCGGGCAACGCTGATCGGCTTGGCGAACTCGACGTTGATCGAGAGGGAGTGGCCGGTGAACACGGGTACGCGCACGCAGGTTCCCGAAACCAGCAGCTCGGGCAATTCGAGAATCTTGCGGCTCTCATTGCGCAGCTTCTTCTCTTCATCGGTCTCGAACTGGCCGTCATCGACGATGGAGCCGGCGAGCGGAATCACGTCGAACGCGATCGGACGGGCGTAGATGGTGGGCTCGGGCAGCGTGACCGAAGCTCCATCGTGCACGAGCTGCAGCAGGTTCTCGTCTTGCGCGGCGACGCGCACCTGGCTGGCTAGTTCGAACGCGCCGGCCAGTCCGCTGCCGGAGACTGCCTGATAGGTGCTGACGATGAGCCGCTTGAGGCCGGCCTCATCGTGTAACACCTTGAGCACGGGCATGGCGGCCATGGTCGTGCAGTTGGGGTTCGCGATGATGCCCTTGACGGCCCGTTTGATGGCTTCGGGGTTGACCTCGCTGACGACGAGGGGAACGTCCGGGTCCATGCGCCAGCCACTCGAGTTGTCGACGACCAGCACGCCGGCCGCGGCGAAGCGCGGGGCCTGCGCCTTGGAGAGCGTCGCGCCGGCCGAGAAGATGGCCACGTCGAGCCCGGTGGGGTCGGCGATCGAGGCGTCTTCGACCGTGATCGGCTCGCCCTTGAAGGTGAGGGTGCTGCCGGCCGAGCGGGCCGAGGCGAAGAAGCGGATGCTCTTGACCGGAAAATCGCGCTCCTCAAGCAGGCGGCGCACCACGGCGCCGACCTGCCCGGTGGCTCCGACGACGCCGATGTTGATACCGACTGTATTGGCTGAGGTGGTCACGTGTGTTTCCTAACGTCGTTCGCCCTCACGGGCACTTCATGCTGCAAGGCTTCCCGCCGTTCTGGAGCGTAACTCCTGCAATTTCCTCGCCCGTGGGTACACTCCCGCGTAATTACAGGGAAGTCAAAGACGATGGTGGCAAATTGCAGGAGTTATGAACGTGAAGAAGGCGGTGGGGTGGGTTTTGGGGAAGCGGGGGCATCCGTTTGGCCCGAGACGTGCGGGCTAGCGGCCGGAGCCGCCGTGCACGACGGCCTCGATCTCGCCGTCGAGCTCGAACGCGGTGTGCACCACGCGCAGGGCCTCATTGATGGTGTCGGCCCGGGTGACCACCGAGATGCGGATCTCACTCGTCGAGATCATTTCGATGTTGATTCCTGCCTCGTAGAGGGCCTCGAATAGTTTCGCCGAGACGCCGGTATTGGTGCGCATGCCGCCGCCGACCAGAGCGAGCTTGGCGATCTGGTCGTCGTACTGCAGGCTCGTGAAACCGATGAGCTCCTTCTCGTTGGTCAGCGCGGTGAGCACCCGCTCACCTTCCGACTTAGGCAGCGTGAACGAGATGTCGGTGAGCCCGGTGGCGGCAGCCGACACGTTCTGCACGATCATGTCGACGTTGGCATTGGTGCGCGCGACGATCTTGAAGATAAGCGCGGCCTTACCGGGGATATCGGGCACACCGACCACGGTGACCTTCGCCTCACTCAGGTCAGCGGCGATTCCGGCGATGATTGGCTCTTCCACGATTTCTCCTTTTTCTCGCGCGGTCACGGCGTTGTACACGATGGTGCCGGTGTTGTTGTTGAACGAGGAGCGCACGTGCAGCGTGACGCCGTGCCGCCGCGCGTATTCCACCGCGCGAATATACAGAACCTTGGCCCCCGCAGCGGCCAGTTCCAGCATCTCTTCGCTCGTGACGCGCTCGAGCTTACGGGCGCGGGGAACGACGCGCGGATCCGCTGTGAAGACGCCATCGACATCGGTGTAGATCTCGCAAATATCGGCATCGAGGGCAGCAGCGAGGGCGACGGCGGTGGTATCGGAGCCGCCCCGGCCGAGGGTGGTGATGTCTTTGGTGTCGCGATTGAACCCCTGGAAACCGGCGACGATAGCGACGGCACCCTCGTCGAGCGCCGAACGGATGCGCCCCGGTGTGACGTCGACGATGCGCGCGGAGCCGTGGCGGGCATCCGTGATCATGCCGGCCTGGCTTCCGGTGAAGGAGCGTGCGTCGTAGCCGAGGCTTTTGATAGCCATCGCGAGCAGCGCCATCGAGATGCGTTCGCCAGCCGTGAGCAGCATGTCGAGTTCGCGCGGGGCGGGCAACGGCGTGACCTGATGGGCGAGGTCGAGCAGTTCGTCAGTGCTGTCGCCCATCGCCGAGACGGCGACGACCACCTCGTTGCCAGCTTTGCGGGTATCGACGATGCGCTTGGCGACCCTCTTGATACTTTCGGCATCGGCGACAGATGACCCGCCGAACTTCTGCACGATCAAGCTCATATGACTCCTGAGATGGGGGTTTGCGGGCAGATCATGCGCGCCGCGTCCAAGGTCCCATTCTAAATGCTGGCGCTCGGAGTCGGTGCCATGTGACGCTGCGCGGCGGGGTGGGGTGTCGGGTGTCACGGTCAGGGCATCCGCTGGCTGGGCCCACCCTATGACCCTGGGCCCAGTCTATAAACTGGCCCAGGGACGGGGCCCGTCCCCGTCCCAAAAGAGGGCGGATGCGCCGGGGGTGGTGGGATTGACCCGGGCGGCGGGGCGAAAGTGACTAGTGCGCGACCTCGCGGCGGCCCTCGAAGGCGCGGCCGAGGGTGACCTCGTCGGCGTACTCGAGGTCACCCCCCACCGGCAATCCGGAGGCGAGGCGGGTCACCTTAATCTCAAGCGTTGTGAGCAGGCGCGACAGGTAGGTCGCGGTGGCCTCTCCCTCGAGGTTCGGGTCGGTCGCGATGATAACCTCCTGCACGGTGTTATCGGCGAGACGCTGCATCAGCTGACGGATGCGCAGGTCGTCGGGGCCGACGCCGTCGATCGGGCTGATGGCTCCGCCGAGCACGTGGTAGAGCCCCTTGAATTCGCGGGTGCGCTCGATTGCTACGACGTCCTTGGCCTCTTCAACCACGCAGATTGACGTGGGGTCTCGGCGTGGGTCACGGCAGATCAGACAGGTTGGCTGCTCGGAAACATTGCCGCAAATTTCACAGAACCGCACCTTGTCGCGCACCTCGAGCAACACATTCGCCAACCGGGTCACGTCGAATTTCTCGGTCTGCAGAATGTGGAATGCGATGCGCTGGGCTGATTTGGGGCCGATGCCGGGAAGTTGGCCGAGCTCGTCGATCAGTTCCTGAACGATGCCTTCATACATGGTCTAATAGTCGTTTCTGGTTCGGGGCGCCGCGGTGTACGGCTGCTCTTCGATGAAGGTGGCGCCGAGTATCTCGCGCACGACGGCCTCGCCGTAGCGCTGCTTCTCTTGGAACGACGGCGCCCGCGACGAATCCTTTGGGGCGCCTCGCTGGCCGGCGTTCGGGTGCTGCCGCCCACGCTGCGCGCTGGTCTGCACAGCGTTGGTCTGCACAGCGTTGGTCTGCACAGCGTTGGTTTGCACAGCGTTGGTCTGCACAGCGTTGGTCTGCACAGCGTTGGTCTGCACAGCGTTGGTCTGCACAGCGTTAACCTGCACAGCGTTGGTCTGGACAGCTGATGCCTCGGGCTGCGCCGCGTAGTTCGGCACACGTTCGTCGGCGGGTGCATCGATCTCTGGGGGAACGTCGTCATCGAACGGCGGAGGTACGTCGTCGAACTGCGGCTCGTCATCAGGCTGCGGCTCGTCATTGGGCTGCGGCTGGGAGAACGACGCGGCGGCCTCGGTCGACGCAGACTTCACCGCATCGGAAGTCGGAACCGAGGGCACGGACTCGGACGTCGAGGTCGAGATCGAGATCGGGGCAGTCGTCGAAACCAGCGCAGGGGCGTCGGCCGCATCCGTTGTCGCGTCGGCGATGACGGGCAGTGCCGGACCGTTGGGCGAACCGGGGATGGCCACGGTGGCCCACCCACTGGTTGATGCGGCGACCGGTGACGCGCCTGCGGCCGATGATGCGCCCTCGCGCACAGCAGCGGCGGCGGCCGGCGCAGTGCGCGGGGTCGAATCAGCAGCGGGTACCGCGACTTCGATTGATTCAAGTGCGGGGGCTGCCGGCGCAGGCTCCGCGGCGACGGTCGGCGAGGCACCGGATGACGCGCTGGGCGAGGAGGTCTCACGGCTCGCTTCGACGCGCGCGATGAATTTAACACGCAGGCCAAGCACGGCGACGATCGCGGTGCGTAGAAAATCGCTGGTTCCCATTCCGGGAACCTTTTGCTGCTTGAAGCTCTCGACGTCAGCCTGGCTCGGGAACGAGAGGGCGAGCACGTCGCCGTTGAGGCCGAGTACCTGAGCGGTGTAGACGACGAGCCACGCCGTGGTCTTCTCGGTCTTGACGGCTTCGAGAATCTCCGGCCAGGCGTCCTTGAGCTGCTGCAGAGTGACCGGGGCGCCGGGGACGACGGCGGGGCGGTCAGCCTGCGATCTCGAAATGGCAAACTCAGCTACCGGTTGTGCAGACTCGGTCAGCGGCGAGGGTGCTCGCGTCGAGGGTTCTGGCGTGGAAGATGGCGACACTGCGGAGAAAGGCCGCATTCCCGGAGTGGGAGTCTCGGCAGGCTCCACCATCGGTGCGGGTGCGGGTGATACTTGTGCCACTTGTGCCACTTGCGGCACGGAATTCGCCGAAGCACCACCGAAGGGCGCCGCCGCAACACCGTCGACGCCGATGCGACGCTCGAGGCGCTCGACCCGGGCCAAGGCACCGCGGGTCGTGTCATCGGTCGCGGGAATCAGGGCGCGCGCGATCATGAGCTCGAGGTGCAGACGCGGCGAGGTGGCCCCGCTCATCTCGGTGAGCGCGGCGTTCAGAATGTCGGCGGTGCGGGAGAGTTCGGCCGCACCAAAGGCGGCGGCCTGCACGTTCATGCGCTCGAGTTCGTCTTGCGGTACCCCGCGCAGCACGGCCGCCACCCCCGCAACGCTCGTGGCCGCGACGATGATGAGGTCGCGCATGCGTTCCAGAAGGTCTTCGACGAACCGCCGTGGATCTTGCCCGGTCTGGATGACCCGGTCGACCGCGTCGAACGCGGCGGCTGGATCGCGGGCGCCAATGGCCTCAACGGCCTCATCGAGCAGGGACGCACTCGTGTACCCCAGCAGCGCCACGGCGCGCTCATACTCAATCGACTGCCCGTCAGACCCGGCCATGAGCTGGTCAAGGAGCGAAAGAGTGTCGCGCGGTGAGCCACCGCCGGCGCGCACGACGAGCGGCAACACCCCGGGGGCAACGACCATCTTCTCGGTCTCGCACATCTGCTGCACGTATTCGAGCATCGGTCCAGGCGGCACTAGCCGAAACGGATAGTGATGGGTACGCGAGCGGATGGTGCCGATCACCTTTTCGGGCTCGGTAGTCGCGAAGATGAATTTCACGTGTTCCGGAGGCTCTTCGACGATCTTGAGCAGCGCGTTGAAGCCTTGCGGCGTAACCATGTGAGCCTCATCGAGGATGAAGATTTTGTAGCGGTCGCGGGCCGGCGCGAAGATGGCCCGCTCGCGAATATCGCGGGCGTCATCGACACCGTTGTGGCTCGCTGCGTCGATCTCGACGACATCGAGGGAGCCACCGCCGTCACGGGCAAGTTCAACACAGCTGGGGCAGACACCGCACGGGGTGTCGGTGGGACCCTCAGCACAGTTCAGGCAGCGGGCCAGGATGCGCGCGCTCGTGGTCTTGCCGCAGCCGCGCGGACCGCTGAACAGATAGGCGTGATTCACCCGGTTGGTGCGAAGGGCCGTCATCAGTGGATCGGTCACTTGGGACTGACCGATCATCTCGGCAAAGGTCTCTGGCCGGTAGCGGCGATACAGGGCGGTAACCACGTTCTCAATGGTACTTGCCCGCACCGACACTCGCCCGCCTGCCACCGAGACCGCGCCTAACCCGTCGGTCTGACTGGTACGTAAAACCGGCAGATTTGAGACACACCGTTCAAATACGGCGCGATTTGCGGCGTGTTGAGATTTTTACCGGCATTGCGTGCGGCGGGAGCCTCCTCCCCAGGCGGGCGCAGCATCCGCTTGTGCCCAGATTGGCTTGTTTACCCCCGTCTAGAGGCTGGATCCGGCATTCTCGCGGCATGCGTGCGCTTCTGATTGTGTGCTCTATCGGTCACGTCGCCACAACCGACGAACTATTTCGCCGCGGGATCAGCGCACGCGAAATTCGAGCCGCGCTGCAAGCAGGATACATTGCTCGGGCAGCCCGCGGCATCTATGTCTGCGCGCACGCCGATGCCGAGCAGCGCCAGGCCGCAGCGCTGCACGCGCAGATCGCGTGTGTCAGTGCCGTACATCGGTTCGGTGTCTGGTCTGGCATGCATTCCGCGTTGCACATCATGCGCCCAGCGAATGCCCGGGGCGGCGGCGCGATCACCCGCCCGAGTACCGACCAGAGCGGACGCGAACTGCACTTTCACGGAGCAGCGCCGCGGTTCGCCCGAGCCGGACAGTCGTGGATGGTCGACCCTCTGGAAGCGGTGTGGCAGGCCATCCATTGTCTCGACGAGGAGAACGCGATCGCCTGTCTGGAATCGGCTCAACACCTCAAATTCATCACGCCCACCGAGCTTCGTCGTCTGTGCGTGCTTGCACCGGCACGGCTGCAGCCGGGTCTTCGGGAAATGGAGGACACCGCGGACTCGGGGCTGGAAACCCTGACGCGCCGACGACTGCGTCATCACGGCTTCACCGTCGTGGCGCAGGGCCAAATTGGTACCTGGCGCGGGTCGATTCGCGAAGACCTCGTCGTTGACGATTGCGTCGCGCTCGAGATTGATGGACGGCAGTGGCATGGAGCAGCAAGGCTCGGCTCCGATTACGACAGGGATCTGATGGTCGAAGGGCTGGGCCGACGGACTCTGCGGTTGTCGTACCGGCACGTCATGTTCGAGTGGGCAACGACTCTCGCGGCGATCGAACGCACGGTTGCGGATGCGCGTCGGCTCCGAGATCGCCGCCACGGTCGCCGAGTCCACGGCCGGAACGAGCCGTGGTGGTGACCCGCGTAGCTAACGCCGGTAAATTTCGCGACACGCCGGGCTGCATCCTGAATTACGACGGAGTGTCCCAGATTTACCGGCATTACGTACAACGGGTGTGGGTCGGCTGCCGCCTAGCGCACCGTTGCGAGGGTCTGGCGGGCGATCTCGAGCTCTTCGTTGGTGGGAACCACCAGCACGGTGACGGCGGAGTCGTCGGCGCTGATCACCCGGACGCCGCGAGAGGGGGCGGCGTTGCGCTCCGGATCAATGCGGATGCCCAGCGCCTCCAGCCCGGCGAGCGACCGTTCACGCACGAGCGGCGCGTTCTCACCGACACCGGCCGTGAACGAAATCACATCGACCCGGCCGAGCTGCGCGTAGTACGCCCCGACATAACCTTTGATCCGGTGCACATACACGTCGATCGCGAGCTCCGATGGCCCGTCACCAGCGGCGGCGGCTTCCATCACGTCGCGCATGTCACCGCGGCCGGTCAGGCCAAGCAGTCCGCTGCCCCGGTTCAGCAGGGTGTCGAGCTCGTCGAAGTCGAGTCCGGCCCGACGGTTCAGGTGGAACAGCACACCCGCATCGATGTCGCCGGTGCGGGTGCCCATGACGAGTCCCTCCAGCGGCGTCATGCCCATGCTGGTCTCGACCGAACGGCCGCCCGCAACCGCACAGACCGATGCGCCGTTGCCGAGGTGCAGTACGATCTGGTTTAGATTTTCGACCGGTCGTTTCAGAAAGATCGCCGCCGCGCGCGCGACAAAGCCGTGGCTGGTGCCGTGAAAACCGTAGCGGCGGATGCGAAACCGATCGGCCAAATCGGCGTTTATCGCATAGGTGAAAGCTTCTGACGGCAAGGTCTGGTGAAACGCAGTGTCGAAAATGGCAACGTGCGGCACATCCGCGAAGGCCTCCCCGGCCGCGACGATGCCCTGCAGCGCGCCCGGGTTGTGCAACGGTGCGAGCCCGGACAGCTCGTCGATGTCGCGCTCGACCTGCGGCGTCACCAGGGTCGGCTCGTGAAAACGTGCCCCGCCGTGCACCACCCGGTGCCCGACGGCAACCGGCGCGTGCTCGGCCAGCGACGGCCCGTGCGCCGCGAACGCCTCCAGCATGACCGCGAATCCGGCTGTGTGGTCGGGAATGGGCAGCTCTCGCTTCGATTTCTGATCAGCGGATGCCGGAACGTCGCTTGCCGAATCGGTCGCGGCGACGGAATGCGAGGACTGCCCGATTAGCTCTCCGATACGCTCCACCAGCCCACTCGCGAGGGTGGTTTCGGTGTCCATTTCGATGAGCTGGTACTTGAACGAGCTCGACCCGGAATTGACGACCAGAACAGCCGTCATCGAGTGGCTCCGGCCGGAGTGGCGTCCCGGGCCGGTACCGCGGCATCCGTCAGCCCGGCGGCCTGGATGGCCGTGATCGCGACGGTGTTGACGATGTCCTGCACGAGGGCGCCGCGGGAGAGGTCGTTGATCGCCTTGCGCAGGCCCTGCAGCACGGGGCCGATCGCGACAGCGCCAGCGCTGCGCTGCACGGCCTTGTAGGTGTTGTTGCCGGTGTTCAGGTCGGGAAAGATGAATACGGTGGCGCGGCCAGCCACGCTGGAACCGGGCATCTTCGTGGCGGCGACCGCGGCATCCGCTGCTGCATCGTACTGAATCGGGCCTTCGACCAGCAGGTCGGGCCGGCGCTCGCGCAGGAGGGCGGTGGCGGCGCGCACCTTCTCGACGTCGGCGCCCTCGCCGGAAGTTCCGGTGGAGTACGACAGCATCGCGATGCGCGGCTCGATGCCGAACTGCACGGCCGTCGCCGCCGCTGAAATGGCGATGTCGGCGAGCTGCTCGGCAGTCGGCACCGGGATTACGGCGCAGTCGCCGTAGACGAGCACGCGGTCGGCGAGCGCCATGAGGAACACACTCGACACGACGCCGACGCCGGCCTGGGTCTTGATGATTTCGAAGCTCGGCCGGATGGTGTGCGCGGTGGTGTGGGTGGCGCCGGAAACCATGCCGTCGGCGAGCCCCAGCTGCACCATCATGGTTCCGAAGTAGCTCACGTCGGTGACGGTCTCGTTGGCTTGGTCGAGCGTGATTCCCTTATGTGCTCGCAACTGCATATATTCCTGCGCAAATTTCAGGCGCAGTAGGTCGTCGTAGGGGCTCACGACGTGGGCCTTGGAGATGTCGAGCCCGAGTCCGATGGCGCGCGAGCGAACCTCGAATTCCTCGCCGAGGATGGTCAGTTCGACCACATCGCGGGCTAGTAGTGTCGCGGCGGCGCGCAACACACGGTCGTCCTCCCCCTCGGGGAGCACGATGTGCTGGCGGTTTTGCCGCGCGCGTTCGAGCAGCGCGTACTCGAACATAAGCGGGGTGACGACCTCGGTCGGGCTGACGTCGAGCCGGTCGAGCAAAGCGGATGCGTCGACGTGCGTTTCGAACAGGGCCAGCGCGGTGTCGTGCTTGCGCTGCGAGTCAGCGGCGAGCCGCCCACGGGTGCGGGTGATGCGCATGGTCGTGTCGTAGGAGCCGAGCGGCGACCTAATGATCGGCAGCGACGGCGCGAGGCCTTCCATCAGCCGTTGGATCGCGTCGGGCAGTTCGAAACCGCCGTTGAGCACGATGCCGGCGATCGACGGGAACGTCGCGGAGGCGTTGGCGAGCAGAACAGCCAGCAGCACATCCTCGCGGTCACCGGGAACGACGACGACAGCGCCCTCGATCAGGCGCGGCAGCACGTTGACCATCGACATCGCCGCCACGACGATCCCCAGCGCCTCGCGGGCCAGCAGGGCCGGATCGCCCTTGATCAGGGTGCCTTCGGTCGCCTCCATGATGCTCTGCATGCTCGGCGCCACAAGGTAGGGATCTTCGGGAATCGCCCAGATCGGCACGCCGAACGCTCCGCCCGAGCGCGCCGGCTGGGCGTTGGTCGTGGCGCGCACCACGTCGATAATCTGCGGCAGAGCGTTTTCATCGGCGCGGTTGACGATAATCGCCAAAATGGATGCGTGTTCGTCGCGCAATTCCGCCAGCGCTACGTCGGTCTGCTGGCCGATATCCACGGCCGAGCGGGCGTCGCTCTGGCCGAGGCGTTCGCCCTCACCGGGGCCGACACGGCCGCCGAGCACGAGCAGCACAGGGGCGCCAAGGTTCGCGGCGATGCGGGCATTGAAGGCGAGTTCGGTGGGGCTGCCGACGTCGGTGTAGTCACTGCCGATGACGACGACCGTGTCGCAGATCGCTTCGATGGCTTTGTAGCGCGCAACGATGCGAGCGAGGGCTGCGTCAGGGTCGGTGTTGACGTCGTCGTAGCTGACACCGATGCTCTGCTCGTAGGTCTGCCCGGCCAAGGCGCCGGGGCCGGCGTTGGCCTTGAGATGTCGCAGCAGCAGCTCGACGACGTAATCCGGTTCGGTCGCGGTGCGGGCGACGGGTCGGAACACACCGACTCGCTCCACAAGGTGGGTGAGCGTGTCGAGCACGCCGAGAGCGATTGAAGATTTGCCGGTATTACCTTCGGCGCTGGTGATATAGATGCTTCGAGCCACGGTGTCCATTCAAGCGTATGTGAGGTGGAAGTTTGTTCTAGACGTTGTCGCTGCCGGTTTGGTCGGCGCGCGGCGCGGCATCCGTTTTCGACCAGGACCAGTCGGTGACGGCTGGCAGGTCTTCGCCGAAGTCCCGGGTGTATTGGCGCGCGGCCAGGCGGGCATCCTGCATCTGCTGCCGGAGCAGGCCGGCGCGGGCGGCGAGGCCGGGGGTGCGATCGATGACGTCCATGACGAGGTGATACCGGTCAAGGTCATTGAGCATGACCATGTCGAACGGGGTCGTCGTCGTGCCGTTCTCCTTGTAGCCGCGGGCGTGCAGGTTCTCGTGGCCGTGACGCTTGTAGGTGAGCCGATGAATGAGCCACGGGTAGCCGTGATAGGCGAAAATGATGGGCTTGTCCGGCGTGAAGACGGCATCGAAGGCGCTGTCGCTCAGGCCGTGCGGGTGATCATCCTCGGACTGCAGGCGCATCAGGTCGACGACGTTCACGACCCGCAGCTTGAGATCCGGCAGGTTCTCACGCAGAATCTCAGCGGCGGCGAGTACCTCGAGCGTCGGAACGTCACCGGCCGCGGCCAGCACGACATCGGGCTCCTGACCGGCAATTTCGGTGCCGGCCCAGTCGAAGATGCCCAGTCCCCTGGTGCAGTGGGCGACGGCCTCGGTCATGGTGAGCAGGTTAGGCGCGAGCTGCTTGCCGGCCACGACCACGTTGACATAGTTGACGCTGCGCAGGCAGTGGTCGTAGGTGCTCAGCAGCGTGTTCGCGTCGAAGGGCAGGTAGACCCGCACCACGTCGGCGCTCTTATTGACCACGTGGTCGATGAATCCGGGGTCCTGATGGCTGAACCCGTTGTGATCCTGCCGCCAGACGTGCGAGCTGAGCAGGTAGTTCAGGCTCGCGATCGGCGTCCGCCACGGAATGTCGGCGGTCACCTTGAGCCACTTGGCGTGCTGGTTGAACATGGAATCGACGATGTGGATGAAGGCTTCGTAGCAGTTGAACAGCCCGTGCCGCCCGGTGAGCAGGTAGCCTTCGAGCCAGCCCTGGCACTGGTGCTCACTCAACACCTCCATGACGCGGCCGGCGCGGGCGAGGTTGGTGTCGCCGGGCTTGAGCTCGGCGTTCCACTGCTTATCGGTCACCTCGTAGACCGGCGGGGCCAGCCGGTTTGAGGCGGTTTCATCCGGCCCGAAGATGCGAAAGTTATCGGGATTCAAGCGGATGACCTCGGCCAGGTAGCCGCCGAGCACGCGCGTCGCTTCGTCCAGCGTTGCACCCGGCTCTGGCACGTCCACGGCGAAATCGCGAAAGTCTGGCAGGTGCAGGTCGCGGCGCAGGAGTCCGCCGTTGGCGACCGGGTTGGCGCTCATGCGTAGGGGACCGACCGGGGCAAGAGCTCGGATTTGTGCGACGGGAGCACCGTTGGAGTCGAACAGCTCTGCGGGACGGTAGGAGAGCATCCACTCTTCGAGCAGGGCCGTGTGCTCCGGGGTGTCCCGGGCGTTGGCAAGCGGAACCTGATGCGCCCGCCAGGTGTTCTCGACCTGCACGCCGTCGATGATGGCGGGACAGGTCCAGCCTTTGGGGGTGCGCAGGATGATCATCGGCCAGCGCGGGCGGGCAAAATCCTCGTTGTTTTTCTCGGCCTTAGCCGCGGCTGCCTTGATCTCGGCAATCTGGTTGAGCACCAGGTCAAGTGTCTCGGCCATGCGGGCGTGCACGAGCAGCGGATCTTCACCGTCGAAACCGCCGGAGACGATATACGGAGTGTGCCCATAGCCGCGCATGAGGTCGAGCAGCTCGTCTTCGGGAATGCGCGCGAGCACGGTGGGGTTGGCGATCTTGTACCCGTTGAGGTGCAAAATGGGCAGCACGACGCCGTCGTGAAGCGGGTCGATGAACTTGTTGGAGTGCCAGCTGGTGGCGAGCGGGCCGGTTTCGGCCTCGCCGTCACCGACCACCGCGGCCACGAGCAGGTTGGGATTGTCGAATGCGGCACCGTAGGCGTGGCTGAGGGCGTAGCCGAGTTCGCCGCCCTCGTGGATGGATCCGGGGAGTTCGGGGGAAGCGTGGCTGGGGATGCCGCCGGGAAAGGAGAACTGGCGAAACAGTTTCTGCACACCGTGAGCGTTCTGTTCGATGTCGGCGTAGACCTCGGTGTAGGTGCCGTCGAGGTAGGCGTTCGCGACCATTCCGGGGCCGCCGTGGCCCGGGCCGGTGATGTAGATGGTGCTCTGGCTGCGTTCCTGAATAGCACGGTTGAGGTGCGCGTAGAGAAAGTTGAGGCCGGGCGTTGTGCCCCAGTGCCCGAGCAGGCGCGGCTTGACGTGGTCGCGGGTGAGGGGCTCTGTCAGCAGGGCGTTGCCGAGCAGGTAAATCTGGCCGACGGCGAGATAATTCGCGGCACGCCACCAGGCGTCGATGCTCGCGAGGGCCTCTGGGCGAAGCGGTGCGGGTGCACGCACAGGCCAGGTCATGGTGCC
This sequence comes from Cryobacterium sp. Y82, assembly GCF_002929495.1. Lineage (GTDB taxonomy): Bacteria > Actinomycetota > Actinomycetes > Actinomycetales > Microbacteriaceae > Cryobacterium > Cryobacterium serini. Next base: position 199,116 of record NZ_PJJJ01000034.1, on the reverse strand, counting down.
GGAATCGTGGATCATCGGTCCTCCGCATCGTCTCGCGGCCACGCAGCCGCGCTTCTTCCATCCTATTCAGCCTTGGTCGTGCCTCAAGTGCCAAAGGTCCCGCCGAACCGTTGGCGACGGTTTCGTAGGTCTATGCCGTTGCCGCCGGAGCCGAGACACTCATCGTGGTACTCGTCCTTGCCGCGTCCATGAGCGCGTCGAAGCTGAGCTCGAGGCGCTCATCTCTGACCTGCGCGTCGGGGTGTGCGTCGAACCAACGGATGCTGTCCCGTGCGCCGAGCGCGAGCGGGGTGGTGCAGACGAAATCGGGCACGAGGGCCTTCACCTTACTGTTGTCGAAGATGACGGAATGGGCCTTGTCTCCGAGCAGTGCCGGGCCCAGATGCGGCACCGCGGCCGCGATGGTCTCCGATGCCACGTGCACCAGCTCGGGCAGGAGCGCGCCCGCCGCCTTCGCGTAGACCTCGTAGATCATATTCCACGGCAGAAATTCGTCGGAGGTGATGGTGAAAGTGTCTCCGATGGCCTGCGGCAGGCCGAACAGCCCAACAAAGGCTTTGGCGAAGTCCGTGCTGTGCGTGAGGGTCCAGAGCGAGGTACCGTCGCCGTGCACCAGCACGGGGCGGCCGGCCCGCATGCTGACGATGTCACTCCACCCGCCGGTGAGCGGAATCGCAGTCTGGTCGTAGGTATGCGACGGGCGCACGATCGTGACCGGGAATCCCCGCTCGCGGTAGGCCGCGACCAACAGGTCTTCAGAGGCAATCTTGTCTCTCGAATACTGCGAGTACGGGTTGTGAAGCGGCGTGGATTCCAGGATCGGGAGTCGAGCCGGCGGCTTCTGGTAGGCCGACGCCGAACTGATGAACACGAATTGGCCCGTGCGCCCCGTAAACAGCTCGATATCGGCCGCCACATGCTCGGCCGTGAAGGCAACGAAGTCTACGACCACATCGAAGGTTCGCCTGCCCACAGCAGCCCGGATCGAGGCCGGATTGCGCCCATCCGCGGTGAGCACCTCCACACCGACCGGAACCGGGCGCTGGGTTGTCGTGGCCCGGTTCAGCACCGTGAGGCGGTGCCCGGTCGCGACCGCACGTGCGGCGGCGGCGGCGCTGATCACGCCGGTGCCGCCGATGAACAACACGTCGAGCCCGCGCGTCACCATGCGACGTTGGCGGTGTCGACGTCGTTGATTCCCGCGGCTTGGGCGGCGTCCATGATGGCGAACGATTCAGTCGGGTCTGTTTCCGGGCCGAAGTTCGTGGCGCGGAGGCGGAGTCGAGAGACCTTGAGCCCGGACCGGCCCAGTTGGGTGTATTCCATAGCTTTAGGCTGGTCCCGCACTGGGCAACTGTCAAACAGCAACCGCGGACACCGCTGTCTACCTGCTGCTTTTCAATCAAGAAAGCCGGCACCGCCGCCTCGGCACACGGGCGCAGTCCTGATTGCCCCCGCGGTGCTCAGTATAGAAAAGACTCCCCGCGCACCCGCCAGAGCCCGGTTACCCTTGCTACGTTTCCGTCCTGGGGGAATTGGCCAAGGTGGCGCCACGCGAGGAGCCGAACCTCAGTTTAGGGTACGACGTGGGGCGTGGCCGACCGAGCGCGCTCTCGGCCGGTGGCGGCAGCATCCGCTGGAAACAGGTAAGATTCTCTGGTGCCGTTGCTTTACTGGAACGGCGGCCAGGAGAATTCGCCTAGTGGCCTATGGCGCACGCTTGGAAAGCGTGTTGGGTGAAAGCCCTCGGGGGTTCGAATCCCCCATTCTCCGCCAAACCAGCAGTACAGCGTGTTGGGTGACGCACAGCCCCACTTACGGGGTTCGAATCTCCCATAGCGTGTTGGGTGACGCACGGGTCAGACGTCGGCGCGGTCGGCTTGGCCGCGCACGAAGGCGGCCTGGCCAGCGTGCTGCAGGTCGTCGGAGAGCACACTCGCGAGGCGCACTCCGACGGTGACGGCGGGGGTCCAGGACGCATCGACGACCCCGTCCAAATCCGCCGCGATCAGGGCGGTCAGGTAGGCAAGGGTCGCAGTGTGCACGGCGTCGTAGTAGCCGCCGAGCAGGTGCGCATCGGAGCGAACGGCGGCGACCTCGGCGGAGGTGAAGCCGTAGCCGATCCTCTCCGGCCCAAACGGCAGGTCGAATCGTTTCTCCCACCCCTGCCCGGTGTATACCTGCTCGGTGCCCGCCAGGTCGGCGATATGGTCGTCCTGCAGGCGGGACAGGTGCCAAATCAGCCAGGCAATCGTATTGTCGTCGGCACCCGCTCGGTACGTGAGCGTGGCGACGGTCGCATTTTTCAGGGTCGCCCGAACGCTGCCCTGGATACGGGAAAACTCTTCGATGAGCAGTTCAGTCGGGGTCATGGCTCTCCTTGGTCGTTCTTTCAACGTACCCCGGTTGGCGCTCAAGCAGCCCTGCCGGCGGGGCTGGCCCGCAACAGCGCTGTTATGCGCTGGCATGGGCGACGCTACCGACGGTAGGCACTGACCTCGGTGGCCTTGACCGAGAGCCAGACCGTCGAGCCGAGCTGCAAGCCGAGGTCGGCGACCGCGGCGGGGGTGAGTTCCGCGATGACCTCGGGGTCACCGCTCGTGCGGAGACGCACCCCGCCACTGCCCGGCTCGATAGCGGTTACCCGGGCCGACCAGACGTTTCGGGGGCTCGCATGACGGGGCTGTTCCGTTTGCACGACGACGGATGCCGGGCGAAAGACGGCCGCGCCGGGTCCAGTAGCATCGAGGTCGTCGGCATCCGCTGGACGCACCCAGAACATGCGGCCATCGGGGGCGACGACGCCGCCGCTTTGCACGGTGCCGACGATGAGGTTGACGCCGGCGAGCGCCGCGACGAACGGATTGCGCGGGGCGGCCAGCACCTCGGCAGTCGTGCCTTCGTCGATGAGTGCGCCGTCGTGCAGCACGGCAACGCGATTTGCGAGTACGACCGCGTCGACGATGTCGTGGGTGACGATGATGGCGCTCGTTCCGGTTTCGGCGAGCTGCTCGCGGATGAGCTGGCGCATGAACGGGGCGGTCTCCGCGTCGAGGGCGGCCATCGGCTCGTCGAGCAGAAGCACGCGCGGACCGGCCGCCAACGCTCGGGCGAGCGCGACGCGTTGCTGTTGTCCGCCGGAGAGCGCCCGGGGCAAGCTGCCGCCGAAGTCCTTCAGACCGACCCGGTCGAGCCAGCGGTCCGCCTCTTTTCGGGCCTCGGAGGCGTTCAATTGAGCGTCCCCGACGCGGAGCGCAAAGGCCACGTTGGCGCGAGCACTCAGGTGCGGGAAAAGCAGTGAGTCTTGACCAAGCAGGCCGATCGCCCGTCGTTCGGGTGGCACGAAACGCCCCGGCGCGGTCAGGACGGCGCCGTCGATCGTGACGGTTCCAGCGTCGGGGGTGGCGAGGCCGGCGAGCAGGTCGAGCACGGTTGACTTGCCCGAGCCGTTCGGGCCGAGGAGCGCGAGCACCTCGCCGGGCGCGAGGGTGAGCTGCACGTCGAGGGTGAACGAGCCGCGAGTGAGCTGCAGGTTCGCCTCGAGCAGGGCATTGGCGGCGGATTTCCAGAGGGCGGGGGTCACGAAATATCCGCTCGAACCTGGTTCACGAGAGCACGCTCGCTCGGCGGGTTCCGACCAGCACGAGGATGATCACGGCGACCGCTATGAGCAGCAACGACAGGGCAACGGCCTGGTCGGTCGTCACGCCAGAACCGTTGAAGGCGGTGTAGATGGCGAGGGGCATGGTGCGGGTGACGCCGGCCTGATTGCCGGCGAACAGGGCGGTCGCGCCAAACTCTCCGAGGGCGCGGGCAAAGCTCAAAACGGTTCCGGCGAGCAGGCCGGGGGCCACCAGCGGCAGCGTGATGCGGGCGAAGACCGTTCCGCGACCGGCGCCGAGGGTCGCAGCAACGCGTTCATAGCGCACCCCGGCGGTGCGCAGGGCGCCCTCGACCGCGATCACCAGGAAGGGCAGGGCAACGAAGGTTTGCGCGATAACGACCGCGGCCGTCGTGAACGGAATGCGCAGCCCAGCAAGTTCGAGGGTGCTGCCGAGCACGCCGCCGCGTCCCAGCAGGGAGAGCAGCGCGATGCCTCCGACGAGGGGCGGCAACACGAGCGGCACGGTCACGAGCGCGCGTAACAGGCCGGCCACGCGCGGCTGCGACCGGGCGATGACGACGGCCAGCGGCACGCCGAGCAGCAGGCAGAGCACCGTCGAAACGGATGCTGTCGCCAGCGATAACCCCAGCGGCTGCAGGGCTTCTTGCGAGAGGAGCAAAGCGGGCAGGCCGGGCCAGTCGACCTGGAGCAGCAGACCGGCGAGCGGCAGAACGAGCAGGGCCAGGCCGATGCTCGCAGGCAGATAGAGCAGGCGGGGGATCATGCGCGCCGCTTCCGGTGCGCCGGGCGTGCACACCGGTGGATGCCGCCTCTGGCCGTGACTTCCCGGGCCCGGGCCCGGTCGGTGGGCCCATGATCTATCGTGGGCCCTGTTGCATAAGGTGGGCCCGGGCGCGCGATGCCGCATCCGGGGACGTTCGCCGTTCCGGGCCCGCCTGTGCCGATAGCGATGTGCCGCGCACTGTGCGTCTCGTTCCGGGCCCGGGCCCGGTCGGTGGGCCCATGATCTATCGTGGGCCCGGTTTCCGGGCCCGGGCCCGGGCGGCAAAGAACCGTCACGGGGCGAGAAACCCGTGGGCGGCGAGCACGGCCTGACCGGCCGGCGAGAGTACCAGGTCGACGAAAGCCTGGGCGGCCTCGGCGTGCGCGCTGTCGGCTACGACCGCGATCGGATAGTGCCCGACGACCGCATCCGCTCCGGCCGGGGTTACGCCCTGGATACGGTCGGGGTTGGCGGCGACGTCCGTCGCGTAGACGAGGCCGGCGTCCGCTTCACCCCCGGCGATCTTAGTGACGACGGCCGTCACATTCTGTTCCTCGCTGGCGGGTGTGAGGCTGACGCCCGCGTTGGCGAGCAGGCTGGCGGATGCCGCGCCGCACGGCACCTGCGCCGCGCACAGCACGGTGATCACGCCGGGGCGGGCGAGATCTTGCAGGGTCTCGATCTGGAGCGGGTTGCCGGGGGCGACCGCGATACGGAGGGTGTTACCGGCGAACACGGTGGCGGGGCCGACCAGTGCGTCGTCGGCGAGCGGCTGCAGGTTCTTCTGGTCGGCACTGGCAAACACATCGGCGGGGGCGCCGGCCGCGATCTGGGTGGCGAGGGTGGAGGATCCGTCATAGGTGACCTGCACGTCGACGGCCGGATTCTGATCTTCGAGCAGGGTGGCGAGCTCGTCGAAGGCACCGGTGAGGGACGCTGCAGCGTAGACGCTGAGGGTCTGGGGCGCAAGGCCACTCGCGCTCGGTCGACCGGTGTCCGAGGCGTTCGATGGTGCACAGCCGGTGAGGGCCAAGGCGAGCACGGCAAGGGCTGCGAGGGCCGGGCGGGTCACGGCATCCGTCCTGGAGTTTCGACGATCACGTTGGTGGCCTTGATCACGGCAACACTGAGCGAACCGATCTCGAGGCCGAGTTCGCGCACGGCCTCGCTCGACATGAGCGAGACCACGCGGTGTGGGCCACACTGCAGTTCGACCTGGGCCATAACCGTGTCCATGGTGATGGCGGTGACGATGCCGACGAACCGATTGCGGGCGCTGCGGCCCACGCTCGACGGGTCGGTCGGGGTGCTCGCCTGATCGACCGCGAAGGCCGCAAGCGCGGTTCCGTCGACGGCGAGGCGACCGGAGGCGTCGGCATCCGCTGCAAGACGGCCACCGTCGACCCAGCGTCGTACGGTGTCGTCGCTGACGCCGAGCAGCTCGGCGGCCTCACTGATCCGATATTGCGTCATGAATGGCACGATAGCACCGCATCTGCGGTTTTGACCCGTCCGGTTGTTTAGGAAACCACTCTCGGCTGTCGCGGATACCACTCCTTGCCGTCCTAGAAACCAGGTCGGGCTGGCCCGCGAACCACTCTGTGTTGTTCCAGAAAGTACATCGGTCTCACCCGCGCCATGCGCATAACTCCTGCAAATTGCTGAGTTCGACTGGTAGGTTCCGCTCAGATAGGGGCAGAGTGACGGCGGCGGCGACAGATTGCAGGAGTTATGCGCTCTGCAGGGCGGTTGGGCGGCAGCCTCCCGCCCAGCTGGTGGCCGAGGGGCCGCGCAGCGCCTAGCGTTAAGCCATGGCTATTCCTCCCCTTGTCGAGCCCGTTGATCGGCTCAGCGCCTTAGAATCCGTGCGCACCGCCCGCCAACGCCGCCTCCCGCAGCTCAATGAACTCGGTCAGCGCCGCCTCGCCAACGCCCGAGTGCTCGTGCTCGGCGCCGGTGGGCTCGGCTCCCCCGCCCTGCTCTACCTCGCAGCGGCCGGCGTTGGCACCATCGGCATTGTCGACGGTGACGACGTGGAACCGAGCAACCTGCAGCGCCAGATCGTTCACGGGCAAGCGGATGTCGGCCGCCCCAAGGTCGACAGTGCGGCCGAGCGCATCGCCGAGATCGCTCCGGAAACCACGGTCGTCCGGCACTCCGAGCGTCTCGTGGCGAGCAACGCGGCCGAGATCATCGGCGGCTACGACATCGTCATCGACGGCACCGACAACTTTCCGACCCGGTTCCTCGTGAACGACACCTGCGCGCGGCTCGGGCTGCCGCTGGTGTGGGCATCCGTTTTGCGATTCGACGCCCAGCTCTCGGTGTTCTGGGCCACTCCGCCGGTCGGTAGCGGCGTCACCGGAGTGCACCTGCGCGACCTGTTTCCGACGCCACCGGCCGAGGGCGAAGTGCCCAACTGCGCCGACGCCGGTGTGCTCGGCGCGCTGTGCGGCCAGGTCGGGTCGCTCATGGCGACCGAAACCATCAAGCTCATCACCGGGATCGGCACGCCGCTGATCGGTCGGGTGCTCGTGATTGACGCGCTGTCGGGTCGGTTCAGCGAGATTCCGTTGCTCGGAACCGGCATTGCCGCCGAGCCGACCGCCGCCGAGATCGCCGCCGAGCGTTCAGCCGAGCTCGCCCAGGCGGCCATGACGAGCACCCCCGAGGTCTCGAGCGTGGAACTTGTTCACCGCCTCGCCGCCCAGAGCGCCGGCACCGACAAATTTCTCGTCGTGGACGTGCGCGAGCCGAATGAATTCGCCGAAAGCTCGATTCCGACGGCCCAGCTCCTGCCCATCGGTGAGCTTCTCACCAATGGGGTGGTCTCGGACAGTGGCCGCGCCGCGCTGCCCCAAAACACCCCACTGATCGTGCACTGCCACGCCGGCGGCCGGGCCGCCCGCGCCGCGAACGCACTGCGCGAGGCGGGATTCACCGATGTCTCGGTGCTCAGTGGCGGGATCCTCGCCTGGGATGACCTCGTCACCGCCGGGGGCGCCCCGGGTGTCGGCAGCCGCTGGACCGAACCAGAGCCCGTCCCGGCCGGGCGGCACGCCTCGGCGAGCGACGCTGGCAACGCCGACCAGTCCGACAGCCAGGTCTAGCCCGTGACTGACACCGAACGCACACACGGGCACTCGCACACCGATCGGGCGGATGCCTGCGCGCCCGCCGCAACCGCACGAAGCGTTGCCGAGCAACTCGCGATCGTGCTCGGCAGTGTCGATCCCCTGCCGCCCGTGCGGGTCGAGCTCGACGAGGCCCGCGGGCTCGTGCTGGCCGAAGACGTACTCACGGTGACCGATACGCCTCCCTTCGACAACTCCGCGATGGACGGCTACGCCGTTATCCGCGCCGATTTGCTCGAAGCATCCGCTCACAACCCGATCACCCTGCCCGTCGTGGCCGACCTCGCCGCCGGAACGGATCAGAACCCGGCTCTGGCATCCGGGCAGGTCGCGCGCATCATGACGGGAGCGCCGATTCCCGACGGGGCGGATGCCGTCGTGCCGATCGAAGACACCGACCAGGGCACCGACCAGGTCACCGTCGTTCGAGCACCCGAGCCCGCAGCGCACATCCGCCGGGCCGGTGAAGACGCCCACGCCGGCGACCGGGTGCTGCGCGCGGGCAGCGTGCTCTGGCCCACCCGGGTCGCCGCAGCGGCGAGCGCCGGAACCAGCACGGTACTCGTGCACCCCGCACCTCGGGTGGCCGTGATCTCGACCGGCAGCGAACTCGTCACTCCCGGCAGCCCGACGCGTCGCGGCCAGATTCCCGACTCGAACTCCTTTCTGCTCTCGGCGGCCGTCGCCGAGGCCGGCGGTATTGCCGTTCGCATCGGCGCCGTACCCGACAACGACGACGTGCTGCGCGCGGTGCTCACCGAGCTGGTCGGCAAGGTCGACGTGATCGTGCTCTCCGGCGGGGTGAGCGTCGGAGCGTACGACGTGGTCAAAGCCGTGCTGAAACCGCTCGGTACCGTCGATTTCGGACCGGTCAAGATGCAACCCGGTAAGCCGCAGGGTTTCGGCCGCTGGCCCGCCACCGATAATGTGCCCGGACCGCTCATCTTCGCCCTGCCCGGCAACCCGGTCAGCGCCTACGTCTCATTCGAGGTGTTCGTGCGACCCGCCCTGCTGCGTCTGCTCGGGCACGGGAGCCTGCAGCGGCGCACGATCACAGCTACCGTCGTCGATGGCTGGCGTTCCCCGTCCGGACGCGCCCAGTACATGCCCGTCGTCGTCACGCACCGTACCGATGGCACCGAAGACAGCATGGAGGCACGCCCGGCCTCCCGCGGCGGCTCGGGCTCACACCTCGTCGCCGGCCTCGCGCAGGCCAACGGACTCGCCATCATCGCCGAAGACACGACTCACATTCGCGGCGGCGACCTCATCACTGTCATGCTGACATCATGACGCACACCACCGACACGACCGGAGCGGCCATGCCCGCACAGCTATTCACCCACCTCGACTCGGCCGGACAGGCTCGCATGGTCGACGTGACCAACAAGATTCCGACCGTGCGCAGCGCCACCGCCGCCGGCTTCGTGCGCTGTGGCGCGACAGTGATCGCCGCCCTCCGTGATGGCACCGCGCCCAAGGGCGACGTGCTCGCCGTGGCCCGCATCGCCGGAATCCAGGGCGCCAAGAAGACCGCCGACCTGCTCCCACTGGCCCACGTAATCGGCGTGCACGGCGCTGTCGTCGACCTCGTCGTCGACGATGACGGCGTCAGCATCACCGCCACCGTGCGCACCGCCGACCGCACCGGCGTCGAAATGGAGGCGTTCACCGCCGTCTCGGTCGCTGCCCTGGCCGTCGTCGACATGGTCAAGGGCCTCGATAAATCCGTCACGATCGAGAACGTGCGCCTGCTCGCCAAGAGCGGCGGCAAGAGCGGCGACTGGCTGCGCGCTTGACCCGGCCAGCTTCCGGCACATCCGCCGCGCACAACGGATGCACCGCCACGGGCGCGCCTACATTCGGCAACCGCGTTGCCGGTTACCGTAGCACCCACCGAAATCAGGCGCGCCCATCTCCCCGGCCAGCGGCGTGAAGTCGGCTGCAGGCGCCACGGTCGATTTGATCGTGCTCGCCGGCGGACGCGGCAGCCGACTCGGCGGCGCGCTGAAGCCCGCGGTCGAGGTTGCCGGTCGCACCCTGCTCTCCCGGGTTCTCGACGCTCGCCCGGTCGCCCGGCACGCTGTCGTCGTCGGACCGCCCGCCGCTCGGCCCGCCGCCGGCGAGCGAGTGAGCGATGCCCTGATCTGGGCCCTCGAAGATCCACCATTCGGCGGCCCGGTGGCCGGCATAGCGGCCGGCCTCACAGCGCTTGCGGCGAACGCCGATTGGGTGCTCGTACTCGCCTGCGATCTGCCCTGGGGAGCGGATGCCGCGCGCCTGCTCGTCGCGGCAGCATCCGCTCTTGAGACCGTCGGTGAACAGACCGTCGGTGACCAGACCGAAGGCGTGCACCTCACCGACGACACCGGCCATGCCCAATGGCTTGCCGGGATCTACCGGGGCCCCGCCCTGCGCGCCGCTGTGGCCCGACTCGGCAATGGCGTCAATGGTGCCAGCATGCGTGAGCTGCTCGCGGGACTACACCTCATGGGGCTGCTGGACGAATCCGAAGCCGGTGCTGACGTGGACACGTGGGAAGATGTTGAGAGCAGCACCGCTCGCCTGGCCGGTGCTCCGACAATTCTGTCCGACCCGAGGAGTGACCCCCAATGAGCTCTACACCGTTGCCTCCCGAAGCGCTCGATGAGTGGCTCACCGCTCTCGCCGACCGGCTCCAGCTCGACCCGGCCGACGTGCCGGTGGGAGACCTGCTCGATGCGGCCCGCGATATTGCCCACAATGTGGCCCGGCCGGCCGCTCCGCTCAGCACCTTTCTGATCGGCCTCGCCGCCGCGAAAAACGGTGGGACGGGCGCCGATATTGAAGCTGCCTGCGCCGCCGCGAGCGAACTCGCCCTCGACTGGGCCCCCGAGAAGCTCTGATGGCGACCCTGCGATTCTTTGCCGGCGCAGCCGAAGCCGCCCAGACCGAAACGGCCACGCTCTCGGCTGGCACGATCGGCGAGCTGCGGGCCCAACTCGGCGAGGCCTACGGCACCGAGTTCGTGCGCGTGCTGGGATTGTGTTCCCTGCTCGTGAACGGCGCCCGCGCCGGCGATGACGCGGTCAGGCTCGCGCCCACCGACGCGGTCGACGTGCTCCCACCCTTCGCCGGCGGCTGAATAGCCTGGACCTCGTTCACACCAACGGAGATTGGCGGCTAGAAGGCCCCGAGCGCCTGCGGTGACGCGGTCTCTTTCGCGCAGATCGCCGCAGTTCTGTCCGACCCTACAAACCGACCCAGGAATGCGTTCCGTCGACCTCGTACTGCTTCTTCCAGATTGGAACTTCTGCCTTCACGGCCTCGACGAGGCTCTCGCAGGCAGCAAAAGCGTCACCGCGGTGCGCGCTCGCAACGACCGCGACGAGGGCGAGGTCGCCGACCTCGAGGTGTCCGATGCGGTGACTGACCGCCAGCACCACGAGCGGATGCTTCCCCCGCACCCGGTCAGCGATCTCTCCGATGATGCGCCCCGCGTCGGGATGCGCACTGTAGTCGAGGCCCGTGACGCGGCCGGTAGCATCCGGATCGTGATCGCGCACCTGCCCGATGAACGTCACCACTGCGCCGTGGGTCGCATCGGACACCGCCGACAGGTGCTCACCCACGTCGAGCGGCGACTCGGTGACCAGAGCGAAGCCAGCAGCCATCAGTGGTCACCCCCGTCAAGCTGGTCGATGATGTGCCGTACGAGCGGCGCAAGAATGGCCACACCATCGCGCACCGCGCCGGTCGAACCGGGCAGGTTCACGACCAAAGCACCGTTGTTGCCGACCGAATCGGCGATGCCGGCGATGCCGCGGGACAGCACCGCGGTGGGGATCGTCGCGGCGCTCAAGGCGCGCATCCGCTCGGAAATTCCCGGCAGAGTCGTGTGCAGCACGGTCGCCGTGCCCTCGGGTGTGAGATCGCGCGCCGACACGCCGGTACCTCCGGTCGTCACGATGAGGCGGGCGCCATCGCCGAGCGCGGCCAGGATCGCTCCCGCCACACTCTCGATCCCGTCGGGCACCACCCGCGGTGGCCCGCACGGAATGCCGACCTCCGCGAGCGCATCGACGGTGGCCGGTCCCGACCGGTCTTCGCGCTCCCCGCGCGACGAGCGATCAGACACGGTGATCACGACGGCCCCGAGTTCGGCACCAAGCTTGAGCTGAGTTTTCACCGTTCTACAGTACCGCGACGCAGCCAGCGTGAGTCGGCTACCGGCATCCGCTGTGAGCCGAAATCATTTGTCACGGTGTTTGTGCGGTGCACGCCGAACGGCAAAAGAACAGGCTGGTCACGAAGCGGGCCGTATGCCCGACATCCAGCCGAGGAAGCCCATGTCAACCGTCTCACCACCACGCGTTACGTCCACGCTGAAGCCGGACCTCTCCAACTGGGATCCGGAACACGACGAAACGTGGGATTCACGCCTCGCGTGGCGCACCCTGTGGATCACCACTTTCAGCATGACCCTCGGCTTCGCGGCCTGGTACCTGGTTAGCGCAATCGCCCCGCGCCTGAACGACATCGGCTTCGACCTCAGCACCAGCCAGCTGTACTGGCTGGTCGCGCTGCCAGGCCTCGCCGCCGGCCTGTTGCGACTCATCTTCATGTTTTTGCCGCCGATTCTCGGCACCCGCGTACTCGTCGCCCTGTCGAGCGCCCTGCTGCTGCTGCCGATGATCGGCTGGACCCTCGTCGCCCGCGACGTCTCCACCCCCTACTGGGTGCTTTTGGCACTCTCGTTCGCCGCGGGTATCGGCGGCGGCAGCTTCTCGGGCTTCATGGCCTCGACGAGCTATTTCTTTCCCAAGCGCCTGGCCGGAACCGCCCTGGGCCTGCAGGCGGGGCTCGGCAACTTCGGCATCGGCCTCATTCAGCTGCTCACCCCGTGGGTGGTCGGTTTCGGCCTGCTCGGCACCGCCGCCCTCACGCCGGAGAGCGACTCCAATGGTGAACTGGTCTGGCTGCACAACGGCGGACTCGTGCTCATTCCCTGGGTGATCCTCGCGATCGTCCTCGCCCTCCTCTTTCTCAAGCGTGTGCCGATCAAGGCCAACTTCAAACAGCAGCTCGACATCTTCCAGGTCAAGCACACCTGGATCATGACCGCCATCTACCTTATGAGCTTCGGCGCGTTCAGCGGCCTGGCCGCGCAGATGGGCCTGATCATCCTCAACGTTTACGGCGACTTTCCGGATGCTCCCAACCCGCTCGCCTTCGCCTTCATCGGCCCCGTCGTCGGCGCCCTCGTACGCGCAGCGTCCGGGCCGCTCTGCGACCGGTTCGGCGGCGCCATCTTCACCTTCATCGGCGGCGCCGGCATGGCCGTGGGAACCCTGGTCACCGTGTTCTTTCTCACCCCGACCAGCGTGGAGGAGTTCTCCGGTTTTCTCACCGGCATGATCATCATCTTCTTCTTCTCCGGCCTGGCCAATGCCGGAACGTTCAAGCAGATGCCGATGATCTTTCCCAAGCGGCAGGCCGGCGGAGCAATCGGCTGGACCGCAGCGATCGCCGCCTTTGGACCGTTCATCGTTGGCATGGCCCTGACCGCCATGACCCCGACCACCTTCTTCATCGGCTGCTCCGCGTTCTGCGTGCTCTGCACCGGCCTGGCCTGGTTCTATTACGCGCGTCCCGGCGCACCCAACCCGAGCTGACGCTCCCCCAGCGACCCGAAGTCCCCTTCTCCTCCAGCGGGGGGCTTCGGGTTTTTTTCTGCCAGCACGCAGGTCATACTCAACTGAGGAGGTCAACGATGACCAGCTATGAAGAACCGCCAGGTGGCGACCCGGTCTGCTGGCTCGAACAGGTCTGCCCGGAGTGCGGCGCCTACGTCGCCGGTGAGTTGCCGGCCACCTGTTGGCGTTGCGACACGGTGGTCTCGCCGAGCTGAGCCGCCTGTGCGACCCGCGCGGGGCATCCGTCGGGCACCCCTTGAAGCGGATGCCGCCCCACCGCGGATCCGGGTCACCGGCCTCCCGCACAGACCCCGCCCCACCGCCCGCAAACCGCCCGCCCTCGCCCAAGCCGCCAAACGCAGTACAGTCAGAGCACGCTTCGAGGGAGGACCACGATATGGCCGGTCAGCAGACTTTTGTCATCGTCGGGGCGTCGCTCGCAGGCGCGAGCGCAGCCGGTGCGCTGCGCGATGAGGGCTTCGATGGTGAGATTCACCTGATCGGGGCCGAGGAACACCTTCCCTATATTCGACCGCCGCTGTCGAAGGAGTATCTCGCCGGCACCGCCGACCGGGCGTCGGTCTTCGTCGAAAGCAAGAGCTGGTACACCGACCGCGACGTGCAATTTCACCCCGGCACGCGAGCGGTCGACCTCGACCTCGCGGCACACCGAGTCAGGACCGATGATGGCGAATCCAGGCGCTACGATCGGCTGCTGCTGACCACAGGGTCGCGGCCCCGACGCCTGGCCGTGCCCGGCGCGACCCTCGGCGGGGTGCACTACCTGCGCACCCTCGACGACACCGAGCTTCTGCATTCCCTGCTGGCCGCCGGCGGCAGACGTCTCGTCGTCGTGGGGTCCGGTTGGATCGGCCTGGAGGTCGCCGCGACGGCTCGAACCTTCGGCAATGAGGTGACCGTTCTCGAGCGCGGTGCGGTGCCGCTCGCGGCGGCCCTCGGCGACGAACTGGGCAACCTGTTCGCGACCCTGCACGAGCACAATGGCGTGGTCATTCGCCGCTCCGTGAGCGTTGAAAGCCTGATCGGAAGCAGCGGTCAGGTCACCGGCGTGATACTCGTCGGCGGTGAAACTGTGCCCGCCGACCTCGTGCTGGTGGGTATCGGCGCGGTTCCGAACGTGGAACTGGCCGAGAAGGCGCAACTCGGGGTCGACAATGGAATCCTGGTCGACGCGAGCCTGCAAACGAGCGATCCGCACGTGTTTGCAGCCGGCGATGTGGCTAACGCCGAGCATCCGCTTATTTCGCAGCACCTGCGCAGCGAACACTGGGCCAATGCCGTGAACGGTGGCCCCGCTGCCGCCCGGGCGATGCTTGGCCAGAACGTGTCCTTCGACGCCATTCCGTACTTCTACACCGACCAGTTCGACCTCGGCATGGAGTATTCCGGCTTCGGCCCGCTCACTCGCGGCGCCGATCTGGTCTACCGCGGCGACCCCGTCAGCGGCGCATTCATCGTCTTCTGGCAGAACGCCGGCCGGGTGGTCGCCGGCATGAACGTCAATGTCTGGGACGTCAACGACGCCGTGCAGGCGCTCATCCGGCGGGCCGAACCGGTCGATCCGGTCCGGCTCGCCAACGAGTCGATCCCCCTGGGCCAGGTCTAAGCCGCCGGCTAGACCTTCTGGTCGACCAGCTCAGTGGGCGCAGGCTCCGCCACATCGTCGGTAAAGGGCTGCGAGGTTCGCGGGGCGTTGTACAGCGTCTCGTCAAGGATGCCCTGGCGCTTGGCCACGATCGTGGGCACGAGGGCCTGACCCGCTACATTCACGGCGGTGCGGCCCATGTCGATGAGCGGATCGATGGCCAGCAGCAGGCCAACCCCGGCCAGCGGCAGACCCAGCGTTGACAGGGTCAGCGTCAGCATGACGACGGCGCCCGTGGTGCCGGCCGTGGCTGCAGAACCCAGCACGGATACCAAAACGATAAGAAGGTACTGGGTGAGGTCCAGCTGAATTCCAAAGAACTCAGCCACAAAGATGGCGGCGACGGCGGGGTAGATCGCCGCGCAACCGTCCATCTTGGTCGTCGCTCCCAGGGGAACAGCGAAGGATGCGTATCCGCGCGGTACGCCCAGGCTGCGCTCCGTGACGCGCTGCGTCAGCGGAAGGGTGCCGATGGATGAGCGTGACACGAAGCCCAGCTGAACGGCCGGCCAGACACCGGAGTAGTACTGCTTGACGGAGAGACCGTGAGACTTGATCAGCACCGGGTAGACCACGAACAGTACCAGGATGAGGCCAATGTAGATGGTGACGGCGAACTTGCCCAGCGACCCCATGGTGTCCCAGCCGTAAACCGCGACCGCGTTTCCGATCAGGCCGATCGTGCCGAGCGGCGCGACGCGAATAATCCACCAGAGCACCTTTTGAATGACCGCGAGAGCCGAGGCGTTGAGGTTTAGGAATGGCTCGGCCGCTTTGCCCACCTTCAACGCGGCAATGCCCACCACGATGGCGATGACGAGAATCTGCAACACGTTAAAGCTGACGGTGGTGCTCGCGATGCCATCAACGACGGAGGTGTTGGCGCCGAGGCCGAGGAAGTTCTTCGGGAAGAGCCCGGTCAGAAATGCCCACCAGTCGCCGGTCTTGCCGGTGTATTCGGCGTTCTCAGTAATGCCCGTTCCCGCTCCCGGTCGCACCAGCACGCCCAGTCCGATGCCGATCAGAACGGCAATCAACGCGGTGATGGCAAACCAGAGAAGGGTGTTCCAGGCCAGCTTCGCCGCGTTCGACACTTCGCGCAGGTTCGCGATGGAGCTGACCACTGCGGTGAAGATAAGCGGTACGACGGCAGCTTGCAGCAGCGAAACGTAGCTCGACCCGATAATTTTCAGGGTCGCACCGAGACCGTTGGGATTTGCTTCGGTACTGCCGGTGTATTTGGCCACGAGTCCGAGACCGAGACCGATGATGAGCGCGGCGATGATCTGAACGCCAAACGAGCGCACCCATTTGGGAAATCTGCTGCCGCGGGAACTGACGGGAATTACTGAAGTCACTGGTTCGACACTTTCTATTGTCATTCGTGAGTCATGCCGACGCCCCCTGACCCGCGCGGCGGGAGCCCCTTGAGATTCCACCGCCGCGTGCAGGCGCCTCTAGCCCCAAGGCGCAACGGGGGCACAGTATTCCTTCGAGCGGAATGTGACCGCGTGCGTCTACTTCTCCTGCAGGAATTTAGCGAGCACCCGAGCATGGTTCACCTGTGGGTCCTTGGCTCCATAGATCAAGGTCGTCACGCCGGCCGCGGCAAGCGCCCGAAGCTGCACGACGGCCGCCTGGGTCTCCGGATTGCCGTCGAGTTCGGCGCGGTACCGCACGGCGAACTCGTCCATACGCTTCGGGTCGTGCTTCCACCAGCTGCGCAGCCTGGGTGACGGCGCGACCTCTTTCAGCCACTCATCGAGCTCGGCGCTCTCCTTCGAGACACCGCGCGGCCAGAGTCGATCAACCAGCACCCGGCATCCATCGTCAGCGGATGCCGCCTCATACGCCCTCTTGATCCGCACCATAAAAAAAGACTACTTTCTCGAACGCTCCAGCGGGCGCTCGCTTTTCTCCCAGCCGCGGCGTGGCGAGCGCGATCCGGCACCACGAGGGTTGTCGCGGGAACGGTACACCACGTAGGGGCGCACGAGGTAGCCGAGCGGCGCCGAGAACACGTGCACCAGTCGGGTGAAGGGCCACAGCAGAAACAGAGCGGTCGCCGTGAGCACGTGCAGTTGAAAGAAGAACGGCACATCGCTCATGAGCGACGGGTCGGGCTGCAGGCTGTACAGTGAGCGGATCCAGGGTGAGATTGACCCTCGGTAGTCGTAGCCGCCACCGAAGATTTGGTACAGCACGGTGGCCGTCGTACCAAAGGTGATCGTACTGGCCAGGAACACGTACATGACCTTGTCCATCACCGTCGTGACCAGTAACACCCGTTTGGTCAGGCGACGCCGGTAGATCAGAATGGCGAGCCCGGCAACGGTGAGCACGGCCGCGAAACTGCCCAGCCAGGTGGCGCCGAGGTGGTACATGTGCTCGGTCACGCCGAAGAATTCCAGCCAGGGCTTGGGAATGAACAGGCCGACGATATGCCCGCCGATCACCATGAGGATGCCGTAGTGAAACATGGGCGACCCCCACCGCAGCAGCCGGTTCTCGTAAGTCTGGCTCGACCGCGAGGTCCAGCCGAACTGGTCGTAGCGGTAGCGCAGCAGGTGGCCGACCACGAACACGCCAGAAGCGGCATAGGGAAAGGCGACCCAGAGCAGATAATCCCAGGCGGTCATCGGCGTACTTCCTCATTTTCGTGCGCGGAAAACGGTTTCAGATTGCCGAGGTAGGTCATGCCGACCGTCTCGGTCGGCGGTCCCTCGTTCACGAGGTTGAGGTAGCGTTCGCGGGTCTCGTCGTCGATCACGGGCAACGACAGCGACACCGCCTCCACGACGCGGGCGTAGGGACTGTCGAACTTGGCGAGCGCCGTGCGCAAGACCTCGATGCCGTCCCGGTGCGCGGCGAGCAGTTCCTGCGCGATCGGGGAGTCCGACAGCGCCGAGAATTCCAGCACCATCGGCAGGTAGTCGGGCAGTTCGTCGGCATCCACCTGCCAGCCGGCCGCCCGGTAAGCTTCGACAAACCGCACCAGTGCCATACCGCGGCGGCGGGTATCGCCGGCCGCGTAATAGGTGAGGTACGGGCAGCACTTGCGTTTCAGGTCGAAGGTCGCGGTGAAGTGCGTTTCAAGCTGTTGCTCGCTGAGCGGGTTGACCGCCGTGAAGAACGCTGCAAAGCTGCGGCGCAGCTCGCCGGGCAGATCCGCAACGGATGCCTCCACCAGCGAAAACTGCGCCCGCCGCTCGGGCGTGGGGTAGTCGAGCAGAATCGATGCCGCCATGTGCGCGATCACCCCCTGCTCGGGCGTCAGCGGAACGGCCGCGATTGCTCGCGGAGCCGTCTTAGGCGCCCGAAAGCCGAAGTTCATCCGTGCGTTGAGGGTGCCGACACTCATGCGGGGCTCCCTGCATCCGCTATCGGCGGGAACATACCCTGGGGCGCTCCATTACCGTTCCAGTTGAGCAGGTTGACCCGGCCCGGGGTGGTCGGCGCGGTCGCACTTGGGCGCCCGGTCATCGTGTTGTAGTTGTCGACCGTGGCGCCGAGCGGCATGCCGACGGTATTGCCGTATGGGCCACTGTGCCCGGCAGAGCCTGGCCCGCCCATGCCGGGGCCGCCGTCGGTGTCGAGCGAGCAGCCGAGCTCTTCGAGCTCCCGTGCGGTCTCGACGTGGGCCTTGGGAATGACGTAGCGGTCTTCGTACTTGGCGATGGCCAGCAGCCGGTACATGGCCTGGATGGTCTCACCGGTCATGCCGACCGCGTTCGGGATGCGCTCGTCGGGCTCGTTGCCGAGGTTGATGTCACGCATATAGGCGCGCATCGCGGCGAGCTTGCGCAGCGACAGCTCGACCGGAACGACGTCGCCGGCCGAGAACAGTCCGGCGAGGTATTCCACCGGGATGCGCAGCTTGTCGATCGCGGCGAACAGGGTGCGGGCGTCTTCCCCGTCGCTACCCGAGTTGCTCACGACGTCGACCACCGGGGAGAGTGGGGGGATGTACCAGACCATCGGCATGGTGCGGTATTCCGGGTGCAGCGGCAGGGCGATCTCGTACTCGGAGATGAGCTTGTAGATGGGGCTGTTCTGGGCGGCTTCGATCCAGTCATCGGCCATGCCCTCCGCCTTGGCTGCGGCGATGACCTCGGGGTCGAACGGGTCGAGAAAGCAGGCGCGCTGGGCGCCCTGCAGGTCCTGATCATTTTCGATCGAGGCCGCAGCGAGCACCGCGTCGGCGTCGTAGAGCATGAGACCCAGGTAGCGCAGGCGTCCGACACAGGTTTCGGAGCAGATGGTGGGCTTACCCTGCTCGATCAACGGGTAGCAGAGCGTGCACTTCTCGGCCTTGCCTGTTTTGTGGTTGAAGTACACCTTCTTATAGGGGCAGGCGGAGACGCACATGCGCCAGCCGCGGCATCCGTCTTCGTCCACGAGCACGATGCCGTCTTCTTCACGCTTATACATGGCACCGGACGGGCAGGCCGCGACGCAGGCGGGGTTGAGGCAGTGCTCGCAGATACGCGGCAGGTAGAACATGAAGGTCTCTTCGAACTCCATCTTCACGTGCTCGCTCATCGTGGCGAGAATCGGGTCCTGCGCGGCAGTTTCCTGCGAGCCGCCGAGGTTGTCGTCCCAGTTGCCTGACCACTTGATGTCCATATCGTGGCCGGTCAGGAGCGACTTCGGGCGTGCGACCGGGCTTTGGGTGCCGGCCGGGGCGGTGGTGAGCATGTCGTAGTCGTAGGTCCACGGCTCGTAATAGTCGTCGATTTGCGGCAGGTTGGGGTTGTTGAAGATCTGCGAGAGCTTCTTCAGCCGCCCGCCGGCCTTTAGCTGCAGGCGGCCGCGCTTGTTACGCACCCAGCCGCCCTTCCACTTCTCCTGGTTTTCGTATTCGCGCGGGTAGCCGATGCCGGGCCGCGTCTCCACATTGTTGAACCAGGCGTACTCGACACCGGTGCGGTTGGTCCACACCTGCTTGCAGGTGACGGAGCAGGTGTGACACCCGATGCACTTGTCGAGGTTCATAATCATCGACATCTGGGCCATAACACGCATTAGTAGTCCACTTTCTGGCTGCGACGACGAATCACGGTGACCTCGTCGCGTTGGTTCCCGGTCGGGCCGAGGTAGTTGAAGGCGAAGGACAGCTGGGCGTAGCCGCCGATCAGGTGAGACGGTTTCAAGAGGATGCGGGTGAGCGAGTTGTTGGTGCCACCGCGCATACCGCTGGTTTCAGCGACCGGCACGTTGATGGTGCGGTCCTTCGCGTGGTACATGTACACGGTGCCTTCCGGCATGCGGTGCGAGACGATTGCTCGCGCCACGACGACGCCGTTGCGGTTGTACGACTCGATCCACTCGTTGTCGCGCACGCCGATCTTGTCGGCGTCCTGCGGGCTCATCCAGATGGTCGGCCCGCCACGCGAGAGCGAGAGCATGAGCAGGTTGTCCTGATATTCGGAGTGGATCGACCACTTCGAGTGCGGGGTCAGGTAGCGCACGGCGACCTCGGCATGCCCGGCAGAGCCCGTCGCCCCGGTCGCGGTCGTGGCGCCGACGATCGAGTCGTCGAACAACCGGTGCATGTCCAGCGGCGGCCGAAAAATGGGCAGCTGCTCGCCCAGTTCGATCATCCAGTCGTGGTCGAGGTAGAAGTGCTGACGGCCGGTGAGGGTGTGCCAGGGCTTCAGGTGCTCGACGTTGATGGTGAAGGCGCTGTAGCGGCGACCACCATGCTCGGAGCCGGACCATTCCGGGGAGGTGAGCACCGGAACCGGCGCGCCCTGAACATCCGGGTAGCTGAATCGGCGACCCTCGTTGTCGCTGGCCAGTTGGGCCAGCTTGACGCCGGTGCGTTCCTCGAGCTGCCGAAAGCCCTGGGTGCCGAGGCGGCCGTTGGTGGTGCCCGAGAGGGCAAGGACCATTTCGCAGGCGTGAATCGCCGTCGACAGGCGCGGGCGGCCAGCGGCCGGCCCACTGGGCACCAGGCCGTTCTTCTTACCGAGGTAGGCGACCTCTACGTCGGGGTTAAATTTCACGCCCTTGGTGACCATGCCGAGTTTTTCGGTGAGCGGTCCGAGCGCGCCGAGCTGCGCGGCGAAAGCCGGATAATCCCGTTCGACGACGACGAGCTTCGGCATGGTGACCCCGGGAATGAGCGGCTGGTCGTTCAGCACGGTGCCGTGCGGGGTGGCCATGCCGTCTGGGGTGTCGTGCTGCAGGGGAGCAGCGACCAGGTCCTTACGCTTACCGAGGTGAGTCACCGACATCTCTGAGATCTTCGCGGCGAGCACGTGAAAGATGTCGAAGTCGGTCTTCGACTGCCACGGCGGCGCGATGGCCGGGTTGAACGAGTGAATAAACGGATGCATGTCCGTTGTCGAGAGATCGTTCTTCTCATACCAGGTGGCCGGCGGCAAGACCACGTCGCTGTAAATAGTCGTCGACGTCATGCGGAAATCGCTCGTGACCATGAGGTCGAGCTTGCCCTCCGGCGCGCTCTCATGCCATTTCATGGTTTTCGGGCGGCGAGCCGGCATCGATTCGACGGCGCGCACCGCGGAGGGCGCCCCGAGCAGGTGCTTGAGGAAATACTCGTTGCCCTTGCCCGAGGAGCCGAGCACGTTGGCCCGCCACACCACGAGCACGCGCGGAAAGTTCTCGGGGGCGTCGGGGTCTTCGCAGGAGAACTCGAGCGAACCGTCCCTGAGCGAATCAACGACGTATTCGGCCGGTTCGACGCCCGCAGCGGTCGCATCGTCGACCAGGTCGAGCGAGTTGCGGTTGAAGGTGGGATAGCTGGGCATCCAGCCGCGTTTGGCCGATTCGACCATGGTGTCCGCGGTGGTGCGTCCCTTGAATATCCCGGTGCCGAGCGGGCTCGCCAGGGTGTCGGCGCTGAGGCCGTCATAGCGCCACTGGTCGGTGGCGAGGTAGAAGAACCCGGTGCCGATCATCTGGCGCGGCGGGCGCACCCAGTCCAGGCCGAACGCATACTGGCCGTAGCCGGTGAGCGGGCGCACCTTCTCCTGGCCGACATAGTGGGCCCAGCCGCCGCCGTTCACGCCCTGGCAGCCGGTCATGGTGGTGAGCGCGAGAAACGCACGGTAGATGGTGTCGGAGTGGAACCAGTGGTTGGTGCCCGCGCCCATCAGAATCATCGACCGGCCCTGCGAGTCCTCGGCGTTCTGCGCAAATTCACGACCGATACGCGCGGCGGCCTGCCACGGCACCGAGGTGATCTCTTCCTGCCAGGCCGGGGTGCCCGGCGTCGACGCGTCATCATAACCGGTGGGCCACTCACCCGGAAGTCCGTCGCGGCCGACACCGTACTGCGCGAGCAGCAGGTCGAATACCGTCGTCACCAGCACACCGGCGACGACGCGAACGGGCACGCCGCGGCGCACGATTCCGGCCGCTCCAGCGTGCTGTTGACCCGCAGTATCGTGCTCGGCGTCGGGCGTGATGTCGAAGCGGGGCAGGTCGATCGCCACTGCGCGCCCGTCGTAGTCGGGGGCATCCGCTATGGAGAGCAGCGGGTCGCGGCCCTCGAGGTCGAGGTTCCACTTGCCCTTGTCGGCCTCGCTGAACCGGTGACCGATCGAACCGTTCGGCACGAACGGTTCGGCGTTCTCGTCGAGCATGACGGTCTTGAAGGCGGCGCTCGACACGGATGCGTCGGTGCCGGGCAGCGCGTCGGCCGTCAGAAACTTGCCGGGGACCCAGGCGTCCTGGCGCGGGGTGAGAGCGATCAGGTAGGACGAGTCGCTGAATTTCTTCATGTACTCGACGAAACGCGGGGTGCGGCGGTCGACCAGGAATTCCTTGAGCACGACGTGGCCCATGGCGAGGGCGAGGGCGCCGTCGGTGCCTGGATGCGCGGCGAGCCATTCGTCGGCGAACTTGGAATTGTCGGCGTAGTCGGGCGAAACGGTGACGACCTTCTGGCCGCGGTAGCGGGCTTCGACCATGAAGTGTGCGTCGGGGGTGCGGGTGACGGGAACGTTGGAGCCCCACATGATGAGGTAGCTCGAGTTCCACCAGTCGGCCGATTCGGGTACGTCGGTTTGGTCGCCGAACACCTGCGGGCTGGCCACCGGCAGGTCGGCATACCAGTCATAGAACGAGAGCATGGTGCCGCCGAGCAGCGAGATGAAGCGGTTACCGACACCCTGCGACACGATCGACATGGCCGGAATCGGGCTGAAGCCCACGACCCGGTCCGGGCCGTACTTTTTGATGGTGTGCACGTGGGCGGCAGCGACGATTTCGGCGGCCTCATCCCAGCTTGCCCGCACCAGTCCGCCCTGGCCGCGGGCGCTCTTGTACTGCCGTGCGGTCTCGGGGTTACCGGTGATCTCCGCCCAGGCCAGCACGGGGTCGCCCAGGCGGGCCTTCGCTTCGCGGAAGAGGTTTAGCAGTACGCCGCGCACGTAGGGGTAGCGCACCCTAGTGGGCGAGTAGGTGTACCAGCTGAACGCTGCACCGCGGGGGCAGCCGCGGGGTTCGTATTCGGGGCTGTCCGGGCCGACACTGGGATAGTCGGTCTGCTGGGTCTCCCAGGTGATGATGCCGTCTTTGACGTACACCTTCCACGAGCAGCTGCCGGTGCAGTTCACGCCGTGGGTGCTGCGCACCTCTTTGTCGTGGGTCCAGCGGTCACGGTAGAACGAGTCAGCGGCGCGACCGCCGTTCTTGAACACGCTGCGCAGGTCTTCGCTGGTTTCACCGCGGCGCAGAAAACGGCCGAGCTTGATCAGTGAGTCGGCGACCGGACCGTCGGTGCCTGGCTTGGTCGCGGCGCTGGTTGAAACGCTGGTGCTGGTGTTTGTGCGCTTTTTCACGGCTGTCCCTTACCTGCCGGGGAGTGCCGCTGCGGCACTCACCCTCGAAATAAGCTTTGCCGCTGGGCAAAAGGGCTACAACCGCGAAATGCCGTTAATAATGTTTTGCCCGGGCGCATAACTCCTGCAAATCGCGAGCCGCCAGTTAGTGTGTCGCGCGATTCCGGGGTTGAGCGCGCGATGCCGCAGAAATTGCAGGAGTTATGCCCTGAGCGCGCCCAGCAGGCACGTCGTCGGCTGGAGCGGACATGGCTACCACGTCGATCACGCACAGGTGCGGGGCGTCGATAAGGTTCAGGCCCACGGCTCGTAGCGGGCCGTCGGCCTGCTCGAGCACTCCCTGAATCAAGCGATAGTGCACGCCGCAGACCTCGGGGTGTTCCTTGACCATCTCGGAGTATGGGCAGTCATGCAGGTTGAGTTGTTCGCGGTTCGCGGCGATGCTGGCGTCGAAGCCGGCCTGGTCGAGGTGGTCGTCGAGCGCATCGAGCTGCCGTTGCGCAGCCGAACCGGAGCAGCCAGCCAGCCTCTGCCCGGCGGGCAGCAGCGGCAGCATCCGTCGCAGCTGGTCGGCACGCTCCTGTGCCGCCTCGATCTTTCGGCTGCGAATCGACCCCAGCTCGGTGCTGGCTCCGTCCGCTGCGCTGTACAGCATCTTGGGACGACCCTTGCTGTCGCGCGTCTCGGGCGCGCAGGTTACGAAACCTTCGTTGATCAGGCGGTCGAGGTGTTCGCGGGCCGTGTTGTGGTGCAGGCCGGCGGCTTCGGCGAGGTCGTTCACGGTCATCGTTCCGCGGCTTTGCAACTGGTAGAGCAGGTTCATGCGGCTCAGACTGGCGAGCGTTTTGTAACTCGGGGGTTGGGCGGCCATGACTCTATTATGGGCTCTCATGCTGAGCGGCAGCAGAATCGGTCAGTTTCTCGCTCTCTCCCCGCAGATCCTTCCGCTGCACGGTCAGAAAAGAAAATATTCAGCACACGGTATTAGTCTTGTCAAACGAAGCACGCAGGAAGTGGGATCACATGGCGGCAAAAGCCCGCACGCGACCGGAGTCAGCAGTCGAGTCCACGGGCGGAGAACCCGCCGACACTCTGCGTGACTATTACGAAAAGATGTCGTTGGTACGAGCCTTCGAGTTGCGCTCCAGCGAGATGTATGCCCGGGCCAAGGTCGGCGGCTACTGCCACTTGAACCTTGGCGAAGAAGCCACGGTGGTCGGCCTGATGGCCGCTATCGAGGCCCGTGATTATCTGTTCACCGGCTATCGCGACCACGGCTATGCGCTGCTGCGCGGGTTGTCGCCCGATCGGGTCATGGCCGAACTGTTCGGTAAAGTCACCGGCGTCTCGGGCGGACGCGGCGGCTCGATGCACCTGTTCGACGCTGAAACGCGCCTGCTCGGCGGCTATGGCATCGTCGGCGGGCAAATTCCCCCGGCGACCGGCGCCGCGCTCGCTTTGAAAAATCAGGAAGTGGCTGGCCCCGACGCTGCGGCCGTGATGTGCCTGCTCGGTGACGGCACCACCAACATTGGCGCGTTCCACGAATCGCTCAACCTGGCCGGGCTGTGGAAACTTCCGATTGTCTACGTGATCGTCAACAACGGCCTCGGCATGGGAACAACCGTCGAGAAAGCATCCGCTGAACCGGAACTGTACAAGCGCGCCGCGTCGTACCGCATGCCCGGCGTGCGGGTCGACGGCGACGACGTTCTTGCCGTGCGCGACGCCGCCCGCGATGCACTCCGGCAGGCCCGCGAGTCGCGCCAGCCGGTGCTGCTCGAGGTCATGTGCTACCGGTTACGCGGCCACTCCGTGGTCGACCCGGCCCGCTACCGCTCGAGCGAAGACACGACCATCGCCCAGCAGTCCGACCCGGTACCGAGCTTTCGCGCCAAGCTGATCGCCGCCGGCGTGTTCAGCGAAACGGATGCCGCCGCCATCGACGAGGCCGCCGACGTGCGGGTCTCCGAGGCGGTCGTTTTCGCCGACGAGAGCCCAGAGCCCGACGTTGATGACCTGTTCAAATATGTATACGCGACGGCGGTGGCAAATATGCCCGCCGCTTTGCCCGGAGAACCCGTTATGGACGCACTGTGATGACTGAAATCGTGAACACCGAAGTAGCCACCACCCGCACGATCACCTACCGCCAGGCGCTCAACGAAACTTTGCGCGCCGAGCTTGAACGTGACGACAAGGTCTTCCTCATCGGTGAAGAGATCGGCATTTTCGAGGGGTCGTATAAGATCACTGCCGGACTGCTCGAAGATTTTGGACCCGATCGCGTGCTCGACGCCCCGATCGCCGAAGAAGGTTTCGTGGGCGCAGCCCTCGGGGCCGCGATGCTCGGCATGCGCCCAGTGGTCGAGATCATGACCATCAACTTCAGCCTCATCGCGATCGACCAGATCGTGAACCACGCGGCCAAGATGCGGTCGATGTTTGCCGGCCAGGTCTCCATTCCACTGGTCATCCGCATGCCCGGTGGCGGTGGGCAGCAGCTTGCCGCGACCCACTCGCAGAACCTCGAGGTCTGGTACGCGCACATTCCGGGACTCAAGGTGGTCGCCCCGTCGACCCCGGCCGACGCCAAGGCGCTCCTCACCGCTGCCATTCGCGACGACGACCCGGTGATCTTCTTAGAGAACCTTTCGCTCTATAGCGCCAAGGGTGAAGTTCCCGACGGCGAGCAGATCGCCGAGATCGGCAAGGCCGCTGTCGTCAAGACCGGCACCGACCTCACCATCGTGAGCTACTCGCGCGGCACCACGACCGCCCTCGAGGTGGCTCGCCAGCTCGAAGCCGAGGGCCTGTCGATCGAGGTTGTCGACCTCCGCAGCCTGCGGCCGCTCGACCGCGACACCATCTGCGCCTCGGTGAAGAAGACCGGCCACGCTGTCGTCTTCGAAGATGACTGGCTCAGCTACGGCATCGGCGCCGAGATCTCGGCGACCATCGGCGAGGGAGTCTTCGACTTTCTCGACGCCCCGGTGCGTCGCGTCGCCGCCGCCGAGGTGCCGCTCCCCTACGCAAAATCCCTCGAGAAGGCCGCCCTGCCCAGCGCCGCCGACCTCGCCAAGGTCGTGCGCGAGGTACTCAATATTTCATCTACCCCGAACGACAACTAGGAGCCGGCCATGCCCGACGTCATTATGCCCCGTCTCTCCGACACCATGGAGGAGGGCGAACTCAGTCGCTGGATGAAGCAGGTCGGCGACGAGATTCACAAGGGCGACGTACTCGCCGAAATCGAAACCGACAAGGCCACGATGGACCTCGAAGCCTTCGACAACGGCATTCTTGAGCAGTTGCTCGTCGTGGCCGGGGAACTCGTACCGATCGGTGCACCGGTCGCGCGCATCGGAGACGGCAGCAACATCGTCGCTGAAGGCGCAGCTCCGGCAGCGGCCCCTGTGGCTGTCCCAACAACACCCGCAGCGACTCCCGCAGCGACTCCCACAGCAACACCCCCGACGGATGCCCCCACGCCCACGGCAACCCAGACGGGTGAACTGCGCACCTCGCCGCTGGCCCGCAAAATCGGCCGCGAGCACGGTATCGACCTGCACGCCATCGTCGGCACCGGGCCGCAGGGCCGCATCACCCGCACCGACGTCGACCGGGCAATCGTAGCCCAGGAGGCCACAGCATCCGCTGCCTCGACAGCGCCTCGGGCCGCAGCGCCGGCCCAGCCCGCACCGGCCGCCGTTTCGACCGACTCCGTCTCCGTGCCCGTCAGCCGCATTCGCGCCGTCACGGCCCGCCGGCTCACCGAGAGCCAGGCCGTTCCGCACTTCTTCCTCACCAGCGTCGTCAACGTTGAACGCCTCGTCGCTTTCCGCGCCGACGTCAACGAGTCGCTCGCCGCGCTCGGCACCAAGGTCAGCCTGAACGACCTGTTCGTGCGCGCCAGTGCGGTCGCGCTGCGCGCGCACCCGGAAGTCAACGCGTCCTGGGGCGACGGCGTCATCCTGCGCCACAACCATGTCAACGTCGGCGTCGCCGTCGCGACCGATGACGGTCTGCTTGTTCCCGTCGTCACCGATGCCGACCAGAAGTCGCTCGGCGCCATCGCCACCGAAACCCGCGCCCTGGCCGGTCTCGCCCGCACCGGCAGTCTGTCCCTCGCGCAGATGTCGGGGGGAACCTTCACCATCAGCAACCTCGGCATGTTCGGCATCGACTCCTTCACCGCCGTGTTGAACCCGCCAGAAGCCGGTATCCTGGCAATCGGCGCGGCGAGCGACGTACCCGCAGTGCGGGACGGCGTTCTCGTGACGGTGCCGACGGTGAAGATCACCCTGACCGTTGACCATCGAGTACTCGACGGTGCCGTCGCCGCAGCGTTCCTTCGCGATCTCACCACCCTGCTCGAAGAGCCGCTGCGCATCGTCATCTAGCCTGCCCGCCCTGCGGGATTAAAAGTATGCGACTGCTCACAAATCCGGGTTAGTCTCATAGGGTGAACTCCGAAGAACGCACCCCCGCCTGGCATGCCGCGCTGGCATCGCCGGTCCGGCGCAGCGTGCTCGAGTTTCTGGCCGCTTCCAGTGAACCGCTTGATGCGGCTGCCGTTGCCGACCGGATGAATCTGCACGTCACCACTGCCCGGTTCCACCTCGACCAGCTCCTGGCCGCGCGGCTCATCGAACGAGAACCCGTACGGTCCGGCCAGCGCGGTCGGCCACGCATCCGCTTCACCGCCGTCACGGCTGCTCGCGGTGACACCCGCGATCAGCTCGGCCATGCCCTCGCCGGAGTGCTCGCCGAGGACGACGACGGCGGCCGGGCCCGGGCTATCCGGGCCGGCGAGAAGTGGTCGGAGGCCTTCACCGGTGGCCTCGCAGCTTCGACTGGAGCGGGCCCCGCCCCGCTGGTCGAGCTCCTCGACCAGCTCGAATTCGCCCCCGAACTCGATGCGGCCCAGCAATCGATCGCGCTCACGGCCTGTCCGTTTCGCGAGGCCGCCCGAGAAAACCCGGGCGTGGTCTGCGCCGTACACCTCGGGCTCATCCAGCGGGTGGCGCGCACGCTCGGCCACGACGACAGCGCGGTAGAACTGCGCCCCTTCGTCGGCCCGCACCTCTGCGTCGTCAACCTCGGCAGTGACTGGGATGCCGCTCCCCAAGACCCGAGCTAGGTCCGTCGCGGTCGTGGCTGTGGCGCCGGCGGCACTGCCTTAGCGGCCACAACGTCGGCCATCGCGAGCGTAACCAGTCCCCGCTTGGTCTCCACCGACACGGATGCCGCGCTGCGGCCGCGCAGAAACCCGAGCGCATCGGTATACCCACCCGGGATGCGCGTGCGCACGACGACTCGGGTGCCGAGCGGGGCATCCGCAAGAAAAGCGAAAGGGGAACTCATCGCATCAGGCTGTATTCTTCGACCCGCGCCGACTCTCCGGCGATGAGAATGATGTCGCCGTCTTCGATCACGGTATCGAGCGAGGTGTAGCTCCAACCGGCACCGGGGCGGTGAAACGCGGTGACGGTAATGCCGTAGCGGGCACGCACCTTGGCCTGACCGAGGGGGACGCCGATGAGCGCGCGCGGCGGAGCCGTTTTGACCAGCGCGAAGTTCTCGCCGATCTCGATGTAGTCCTGCATGGCGCCGCGCACCAAGTGGGCAACCCGCTTCCCCATGTCTTTCTCCGGGTAGATGACATGGTTGACGCCGAGCTGGGTGAGAATTTCGCCGTGCGGGTCGCTGACGGCTTTGGCCCAGATGTTCGCGATGCCCAGTTTCAGCAGCAGCGAAGCGGTCAGGATGTTCGCCTGAATATCGCCGCCGATCGCCACGACCACGCTCGAGAAGTCGGGCACCGACAGCTCCCGCAGCGTTGCCTCCTTGGTGGAGTCGGCACGCACCACATGAGTGAGCAGCCGGTTGTGCATCTGCACCACCTCTTCGTCCCCATCGATGCCGAGCACCTCGGTACCACTGTTCATGAGTTCAAGGGCGAGCGCGCTGCCAAACCGGCCGAGACCGATCACGACGACCGATTCAGCTTCGGCGAGGCGCGCTGGGTCGCTACGCCCGAACAACGAATATTTAGCCAATGATCGGCCTTTCCTTGGGAAGTTCGTAGGTGTTGTGGCGCTCGCGCAGGGCGATGGCCGACGCGAAGGTGATCGGGCCGAGACGACCGATGAACATGAGCAGAATCAGGATGACCTGCCCGCCCCAGGGCAGCCCCGCAGTGATCCCGGTCGATAGTCCCACCGTCGCAAAAGCAGAGATCGTCTCGAACAACAGGGCATCCAGAGAGATGTCCGTCATGAGCATCAACGCTGTCGTCGCGGCGATGATGACACCGACGGCCAGTAGCGCGATCGTGATGGCCTCTCGGTGTACCGCCCGGGATAGGCGCTTGCCGAACACGTTGACGGCAACCTGGCCGCGCACCTCGGTCCAGATAATGAAGAACAACACGGCGAACGTCGTGATCTTGATGCCACCGGCGGTGCCGGCCGGACCGCCACCGATGAGCATCAGAATGTCCATGCCGAGAAGGGTGGCGGAGTCGAGCTGGCCGATGTCGACGCTGTTGAAACCGGCGGTGCGGGTCTGCACCGCTTGAAAGAATCCGGCCAGTAGTTTGCCCGGCCCATCCAGCGGGCCGAGCGTATTCGGATTCGACCATTCGACGGCGGTGATATATGCCGTTCCGAGAACGAGCAGCACGAGTGTGCCGGCTACCACGATGCGGGTATTCATAGTCCAGGTCCGAATCGACCATGCGCGCTGTAAGCAGTGCCGAGGATTCCGCCCCGGTTGCCTCAGCTGCCGCCACAGCTGCACGATCACCGGAAAGCCGAGGCCTCCAAGAATAACCGCGGCGGCAATCGGCAGGCAGATCCAGGCATCCGTTGCATACCCCATGAGATTGTCGCTGAACAGGGCGAAGCCGGCATTGTTGAAGCCCGACACCGAGTGGAACACCCCCAGCCAGATGGCCCGGCCGACGGGCTCGCCGTAGCCGAACATGAAGCGCAGCGCGAGCAGCATCGCCACGGTGACCTCGATGGCGAGCGAGATACGCACGACGCCGAGCACCAGTCCTTTCACGTCTGCGAGACCGACGCTCTTGGTTTCGGCGGCGGCCGTGATGCGCGAGCGCAGGGAGAGCTTACGGGCGATCGCGAGCCCGACGACCGAAGCGAAAGACATGATGCCGAACCCGCCGATTTGAATCAACAGCAGAATTACGACCTGACCAAACGGTGTCCAGTACACCGCCGTATCGACGACGGTCAGCCCGGTGACGCACACGGCGCTCGTCGCGGTGAACAGGGCCTCCAGAAACGATGCGCCGCCCGGCCCGACCCGGGCGTTCGGCAGCATCAACAGCGCCGTGCCGCCGAGAATGGTCAGGGCGAAGCCGGAAACGACGACCTGCGCCGGATGCAGCCGGTGCCGCTTCGTTGTGTTGCCGCGTTCGCGGATGATGGCCCGTGAGTGCACGGAGCCAACTCTACGCCGGGCGCGCTCCCCGCGGATTACCCCTGATTCGTCGATGAAAAAAACTACTCGCTCTGGACAGATTCGTCTACCCCCTCGAATTAGCAGCGCGATACATGGTCGATGTACGGGATACTCAACCTGAGGGGTGAAACGAATCACATGATGCGCGAGGGGTCTGAGCCGGCTGTTCGGCATGTTTTGCGCCCGCGGCGCAAGCTGGTTGCGCGGTCGATTATCGCTGCACTGTCGTTGCTGGTCCCGGTTTTGATCGTGCTGTATTGGCTCACTATCCCTCGCGACACCTGGATCTTTGTTGCTGCCGTCCAGTTCGGTCTGACCATTCTCGGCGTGATCGCGGTACTCGAAGCCCGCAAAGTGTGCGTGACCGTGACGGCTGGGCGCTTGGAAAGCCGAAACCTGCTGGGCCGCGTGACCACCTTTGGCACGGCTGAAATTGCCAGCGTCGTGCTCGTCGATCTGTATCAGAGCGGAATGGTCGATACCCTCCCTCATCTGTACCTGCTGGACTCCGCCGGCGATGTGCTGCTCCGCCTGCGGGGCCAGGTCTGGCCCCGCTCCGGTCTGGAGAACATCATCGACACTCTCGGGGTGACCGTGCTGCGACCACCGGACCCGCTCACCGTGGCCGAACTGGGGCGACTCCGCCCGCAGCTGGTGCATGGCTGGACTCGACACGCCGCTCGTCTGGGAATCTAGTACCCCACGCACGCTTCCCCGGCGACTTCCGGGCCCGTTTGGTCGGCTAGTGTCCCCGACCCGACACGACGTCGGCCACGCGCGCGAGCGGTGACGTGGTGCGACGCCCGGCAAGCTCGGCTCGATCGGCCAGTGAATAGGCGCGGTAGAGGGCGGTGACGGCGAGCCAACGCAACGGCTCGGGTTCCCAGGCTCGTACCCGGTGGTTGACCCAGGGCAGAGCTACGAGGCCGCTGTCTCGACCGAGGATCAGATCGGTCAGAGTGCGTCCGGCCAGATTCGTGGTGGCCACGCCGGTGCCCACGTAGCCGCCGGCCCAGGCCAGTCCGGTCTGCGGGTCGAGACCCACGGTCGCAGCCCAGTCTCGCGGCACGCCGAGCACACCAGACCAGGCATGGTCGACGCGTGCTTTGGCCGTCGCCGGAAAGAATCGCACCAGAATTTCGCGCAGCGCGTCGATGGTGACCTGCGGGGTCTGGCCGTCGGCATCCGTCTGGGAACCAAATCGGTACGGCACGCCGCGTCCGCCGATGGCGATGCGGTCGTCGCTCGTGCGTTGCGCGTACATGTAGGCGTGTGCCATGTCGCCGAGGGTTTCCCGGCCCGACCAGCCGATGCTCTCCCAAACGGATGCCGCGAGCGGCTCCGTCGCGATCAGCGACGAGTTCATGGGCAGCCACGTTCGGTGCAGCCCTTTGAGGCTGGTCGTGAATCCCTCTGTTGCGCGCACAACAAACGAAGCGTCGACGGTTCCGGCCGTGGTCACTGCCCGATGCGGCGCGATCTCACTCACCGGGGTGTTTTCGTAGATCTCCACGCCGAGGGACACAACCGTGCGGGCCAGTCCGGCGACGAGTGCGGCGGGGTTGATGCGGGCGCAGTGCGGATGCCACATTCCGCCGGTGGTGCCCGCCACGTTGATGCGGTTTTGCGCCGCGGTTTTCGAGAGCAATTCAACGTCGGTGTGCGCCCACGACTGCTCGGCGCGGGCGACCTGCTCCAGCCGACGCTGTTGCGCCGGGTCGTAGGCCACCGTGAACTCACCGCCCTTGACGATTCCAGCGTCAATGCCCTCGAGGACCGCCACCCGGATGACCTCATCGACCGTGTCGTTCATGGCGGCTTGAAACTGTTCGGCGGCGGGGCGACCATGGCTGTTCACGTATTGCTCGCGGCCGCCGGTGACCGAGTTGGTCAGCCAGCCGCCGTTCCGGCCGGAGGCGCCGAAGCCGGCAAAGCGCGCCTCTAATACGACGACCCGCAGCTGCGGTGCCGCCTTCTTGAGGTAGTAGGCCGTCCACAGTCCGGTGTATCCGGCGCCGACGATGACGACATCGGCTCGCGTCGATCCGGGCAGGGGCGCGCGCGGGGCTGACCGACCGAGCTGGTCCCACCAGAACGACACCTCACCGTTGCGCCGGACTTTCGTCACGACCTGGCTTCTTTCTGTCTCTGCCGTTCGAGTCGACGCCGGGCGGCGAGGTCCCGTTCGCCATCGAGTTTGGCGGCGACCGGAGCCCACAGCACGATGGCGACACCAGCGCCGAGCAATAACCCGCCGATGGTGTCGGTGAGCCAGTGCACTCCCAAGTAGGTGCGGCTGAGCAGCATCACGATCGTGTATATGGCGCCGGCGAGCGCCACCCAGAGCCGCGGAAAGATGATGGCGAGGCACACCGCCATGGTAGCGGCATTGGCGACATGGCCAGAAGGAAACGACCCGAAATCAGACATGACCAGCATGTCTTCAGGGCGGGCCCGTCCAAAGACCTGTTTGAGCAGCTGCACGAAGCCCGCACTCAGCACCGTGGCCACGAGGTAATACCCGGCTGCCCACGGCCGTTTGATCAGCACGATCACGAGGATGATAAGGAGCGGCACGATCAGAACGCCGAACAGGCCGCCGCCGAGCGCGTTCATGAACAGCGACGGAATTTCCCAGATCGGTGAGCGGTGCTCGACGATTTCGCCCATCCACTCGGTGTCAACCTCGAGGACGACGCCGTTGGCCCGCACGACCACAACGAGGCCGAGGAGGGCGGCCAACGCCATGGCGGAGATCCCGCTGACGACAGGCCAGCGACGGGAAATGCGGCGAGCTTTGGGGTCTGCGGCGCGTTCCGGGTTAGTCATCTCGCCATCGTAGAGGAGCGGCCCGCAATCGGACCCCGGCGTGCCATCGCCCTGGCGTCACACCATGGGCCCGGTCGGCGAATACCTCGAAAGGCGAGCGCCTCGGCCTAGCGGTCGAGCGCCGGAACGGTGCGCGGGCGCACAATCAGCCAGAGCGAAAGTATGGAGATCACGGCGGTGACGCCCATCACGGATGCCATCGGTATCGCCGTGCCCACTCCGAGCAGTCCCACAATCGGCGAGATCAGACCGGCCACACCGAAGTTGGCTGCGCCAAGCAACGAGGCTGCGGTTCCGGCCTCGTGTCCGTGGGCATTGAGCGCGATGACCTGCACGCTCGGCAGCGTGAAGCCGCAGGCCGCGATGAAGAACCAGAGCGGTACCAGGGTGCCCCACAGCCCAGCGCCAGCCAGGTCGAGCAGCACAATCGCACCGGCAGTGATCACCAGCACAACCGTGGAGACGGAAAGAATCCACTGCGGCCCAATGTTGGACCGGTGCATCAGGCGCGAGCTCAGCTGCACCCCGGTAACCACGCCGAGGGAGTTGACGGCGAACAGCAGGCCGTACTCCTGCGGACTGAACGCGTAAACGTCCTGGAACAGAAATGGCGAAGCCGACAGGTACGAGAACAATCCGGTGAACGTCATCGCCCCGATGATCGCGACGCCCACGAAGGTGCGGTCGCTCAGTACCGCTTTGTAGCGTTGGCCGAGGGTGCTGTGGCCGTTCGCGTGGCGTGCGCTTTCGGGCAGGGTTTCAACGATCCAGAAGGCGACGGCCATAATCACGATGACGCCGTAGGCGGCGAGTACCCAGAAGATGCCGCGCCAGCTCATGACGAGCAGCAGCTGCGAACCGATGACCGGCGCCAGCACCGGCGCGAGGCCACTGACCAGCGCGAGGCGGGAGAGCATCTTGACCAGCGGCTTGCCACCGAACAGATCGCGCACCATGGCCATGGCAACGACCGCGCCGGCCGCGGCGCCGAAGCCCTGCAGCACACGGAAGATGGCGAGCACGATGATGTCGTTCGACAGGGCGGCGCCGACGCAGGCGAGAATGTGCAGACCGGTCGCGAGCATGAGCGGCAGCCGTCGGCCGATCTTGTCGCTCCAGGGCCCCACAACCAGCTGGCCGAAACCAAAACCGATCATGGTTCCCGTCAGGGTGAGCTGAATGACCGATGGCAACACGCCGAATTCGCTTTCCAGAGTCGGAAAGGCCGGCAGATAGAGGTCGATGGTGAACGGGCCGAGCGCCGTGAGCGCCCCGAGAATAAGAATGTAGACAATGCGCTGGCGCCGAGTCAGTTTGTCTCCGGGGTGCGCGGCGGTGGAGGCGAGTTGCGCGGCGCTAACCACGGGGATACTGGCAGTAATCACGAAAACGGATGTCCTTGGCTGGTCTAGAGAGGCTGGATGGCGGCGGGCGGTGCGATTTCGGGCGACACGGCTGCGGGGGCACTCCCGGCCGCCCTTACGCTAAGCGGGGATAGGCCCGAACTATTCCCACTTTCGGACTGTGGATCGAGAAGCAGCGTTTCGAAGGCCAGTTCGGCGGCACCGATCAGGAGCAGATTCGAGCCGAGGATCGCGGGGGCGATCTTGACCTCGTCGAACGCAGCTCCGAGCGTCAGTGCGCCTACCGCGCGCGTCAGGCGCCCGGGGTCGACCGCATACAGCGCGGCGAGGAAGCCGCCCAGCACGATGAGTTCTGGGTTGAGGATGTTGACAGCGCCGGCCAGGGCGACGGCCAGAAAATCGAGCTGCCGATTCACTTCGGCGCGTACCGCGGGTACGTCGGAGGCGAGCAGTGCGCGTTCGAGGGTGTCCGCATCCGTTTCACCGGCGCAGAGGCCGAGCACCTCCAGGAGCGCGCCGCGGGCTACCTCGGCTTCGAGAGTGCCGGCGATACCGGCTGAGTCGGTGCGATAGCCCGCGCTGACCCAGGTGTGCCCGAATTCCCCCGCGTAGCCTGCCCGTCCGCCGGCCGCAACTCCCCCGACGACGAGACCGCCACCGATGCCGCTCGAGCCGCCATTGAGGTAGATGAGATCGGTCATTCCCTGGCCCGCTCCGAAATAGCGTTCCGCCGTGACGCCGAGGCTCGCGTCGTTGGCGGCCACGACGGGCAGACCGGTGACCGCGGCCAGCATCTCGCACAGAGGTACGTCAACCCAGCCGAGGTGTGGAGCGTCGCGAACCAGACCGTCGTGGGCGCGCACCAGGCCCGGCACGGCCACGCCCAGCCCGACTACGGAATAGTCACCGAGGCCGAGGCGCAGGTCAGCAATGATGCCCGCCGTAATAGTGACCGCCTCGGCGGCCGTCGGCGTGGTTGGCGTCGCGAAGCGGATGCTCCGGTGCACGACGCCACTGAGGGCGACAACGCCCACAGTGATCGCGTCGATTTCAGGATTCACCGCAATGGCCACGACGCGGTCGCTTGCCGCCACGATCGGGCTCGGTCGCCCGGCGAGCTTCGTGGGGTCGGGAGTGCGTTCCTCGACCAGGCCGCGTTCGACCAGTTCCGCGACCAGAGCGCCGATCGTCGACCGATTCAAGCCGGTCAGGCGGGTGAGCTGGGCGCGCGACGCTGCGCCATCGCGGTGCACGAGGCGCAGGATGATCGACAGGTTGTGCCTGCGCACATCGTCATGGTTATTGCCCTGAATGGCGTCCACTGCCCTCGGCTTCCCGCTCGCTTTTTTTTAGTCAGAAGTCAGGTTACTGCGCCGAACAAGCCCGACGGGTGATACGTTGCCAATGTCAACAAATCACCAAGGGCGCTGACAGGCACGAGGCGCCAGATAGGGACGTCATGGAGTTTCGATATCTCGGCAACAGTGGATTGAAAGTTTCGGAAATAACCTACGGTAACTGGCTCACCCACGGGTCCCAGATCGAGAATGACACCGCAACGGCCTGCGTGCGCGCGGCCCTCGACGCCGGAATCAGCTCGTTCGATACCGCAGACGTCTACGCCAATACCGTCGCCGAACAGGTGCTGGGCGATGCCCTCCGCGGTGAGCGCCGCCAGTCCCTTGAAATCTTCACCAAGGTCTTCGGTCCGACCGGCCCCAAGGGGCACAACGACACCGGCCTCTCCCGCAAGCACATCCTCGAGTCGATCGACGGCTCGCTCAGCCGGCTGCAAACGGATTACGTCGACCTCTATCAGGCCCACCGTTACGATGTGGAGACCCCGCTCGAGGAGACGATGCAGGCCTTTGCCGACATCGTGCGCCAGGGCAAGGCCCTGTACATCGGGGTGAGCGAGTGGAACGCCGAGCAGCTGCGCGCCGGCCACGCCCTCGCCACCGACCTCGGCATTCAGCTGATCTCCAACCAGCCGCAGTACTCGATGCTGTGGCGCGTGATTGAATCCGAGGTGGTTCCGGCCGCCGCAGAACTCGGCGTCTCGCAGATCGTCTGGTCCCCTGTGGCTCAGGGCGTGCTCACCGGCAAGTACCTGCCGGGTCAGGCGCCCCTCGCGGGCAGCCGGGCAACGGATGCCCAGGGCGGCGCCAACATGATCAAGCGTTGGATGAGCGAGCCGGTGCTCACCGGCGTGCAGAAATTGCGCCCCATCGCCGACGAGCTCGGCCTCACCATGGCGCAGCTGGCGCTCGCCTGGGTGCTGGCGAATAAGAACGTCGCATCCGCCATCATGGGGGCATCCCGGCCCGAGCAGGTCGCCGACAACGTGAAGGCCGCCGGTGTGCACCTCGACGCCGACGTGCTGGCGAGGATCGATGCTGCCGTGCGTGACCTGGCCGAGTTCGACCCGCGCAAGACCACCTCGCCGGAGCAGCGCGAGGTGTAAGCCAGCGGCATCCGCTATAAAATCAAGGAGTACTCATGAGAATTGCCGTCACCGGTGGCAGTGGCAAGCTCGGCCGCAGCGTTGTTGCGCGCCTCGCCAACGAGGGTCACGCCGTCACCAACCTCGACCGCGCGGGATCTCGCGGTGATGGCTTCACTACGATCGACCTGACCGATTATGGTCAGGTTATCGACGTGATGTTCGGCATCGACGACCGCACAGACGGGTTTGACGCGCTCGTGCATCTCGGGGCCATCCCGGCCCCTGGCCTTCTGCCCGATGTAGCCACTTTCCACAACAACATGCTCGCGACGTTCAACGTGTTCCAGGCGGCGCGGCGGGCGGGCATCAAGCGCATTGTCTATGCCTCGAGTGAGACGACCCTCGGTCTGCCATTCGACATCGACCCGCCGTACATTCCGGTTGACGAGGAGTACCCGGCCCGGCCGGAGAGCACATATTCGTTGGTGAAGCACCTCGAGGAGCAGATGGCTATCCAGTTCGTGCGCTGGGATCCACTATTGAGCATCACGGCGCTGCGCTTCTCCAACGTGATGGACGAGGACGACTACGCGGCCTTCCCTGCATTTAACGACGACGCCACCCTGCGCAAGTGGAACCTATGGGGCTACATCGACGGTCGCGACGGCGCCCAGGCCGTGCTGCGGGCGCTCGAACGGGCCCAGCCGGGCTTCGAGACGTTCATCATCGCGGCCGCCGACACGGTCATGAGCCGATCGAGCGCGAGCCTGGCCGCCGAGGTCTTTCCGAACGTCAAAGTCGCCAGGGCGGTCGGCGAACACGAGACCCTGTTATCGATCGACAAGGCGAAGCGGATGCTCGGCTTCACCCCCGAGCACAGCTGGCGCGACCACGTGTAGTTCTGCAAAGCTGATAGCTCACCTGGGCTCGTCCCTTGGAGTCGGCTGCCTCCACCGGCGGTAGACCGTCCGCTCGGGTTGCGCTCAACGCGCGCGCGTCGTCGCAGCAGCACAGTTTGGGGCGAGTCACGCGACAGTGGCCTTGATGGATCTGTCAGGGGAAGCGCTCATCTCGCAGCGCTCACAACGCGATATCGCATCCGGTCCTGCAGAATCACTCGATTGGATGACCGGTACCATCGCTGCCCTGCTGGAACAGACGAGTCATCGCAGCAAAGACCATCGCGATAGGGATCGGTTTGCCTGGTCCGGTGGAACACTCGACCGGTAGGCCGACGAGCCCCCCGATCATGCCTGGCTGGGACGGCTATGACGTTCCGAGCCACCTGCAGCGGGCCTTCGACGTCCCTGTCTTGGTCGACAACGACGTGAACGTAATGGCCCTGGGTGAGCAGTCGAAGGGCTGGCCCGAGGTCCGCAACTTGATGTTCGTCAAGATCTCGACGGGAATCGGCGCAGGAATCATCTCCGCCGGTTCTCTGCAGCGAGGAGAAGACGGAAGCGCCGGCGATATCGGTCACATCGCGATAACTCGTGGGGCAGGCATCATGTGCCGCTGCGGAAACTCCGGATGCCTCGAAGCCGTCGCCGGGATCCCGGCGGTCATGGCCAATCTTCGCGCAACGGGGATCGAGCTGTCATCCGTCGACCAGCTCATTGCTCTGGCCAAAACCGGCGACCTGAGTGCGATGCGAGCGATCAGACAAGCCGGTCGCGACGTTGGCGAAGTGCCCAACATGTGCGTGAGTATCTTCAACCCGTCCGTCATCGTAGTCGGCGGCGCGCTGTCCGAGCTCAGTGACCAGTTGATTGCCGGCATCCGCGAAGTCGTGTACTCCCGCTTTATGCCGTTGGCCACCCAGAACCTCACTATCGCAGCATCCCGAGCGGGGACAAACGCTGGAGCGATCGGTGCCGGCATCATGGCGATCGAATACGCACTTGCCCCCGAACAAATCAACAAGGCACAAATGAGTGGCGCATCCGTAAGCTGATTTGTTTGCGACAACGGAGCGTCAGGGATCCAACAATGGAGTCTTGGGTCGATGTTTGATGAAACTCAAAGTAACTAGTCAGGTCCTTGGCGATGGCAAGACGTTGCTCGTTTGCTGGATTCCCGGCCGGCCACGGTCATCCGGAACCGCCCGCGTGCGGGTCTGCTCCCACCCAGTTCCCAGCCCGTCTGAACCGCAGCGTTAGGCAGGGCCGCTAACGTCGTAGGTAACAGCAGCGACGAACGAATGGTGAACTTCCGCATGAGCGCTTCCGGCCAGGCCCGTCCGCCCAAGAAAGACCGCCGCGAAGACGCCCGCGAGACCGCGCGTCTCATGCGCGCCGAGCAGGTCAAGCGGGACAAACGCCGACGACTCTTTCTGCGCGGGGGCATCGGCATCGGCCTACTCGCCGTGGTGGCCATCGTTGCCGTGGTCATCGTGAACAACGTCACCGCCAAGGCGGCGCCGGGCCCGGCCAACATGGCCAGCGACGGCATCCTGCTCGGCAGCGACGGCACCACGGTATCCGCCGCCACGACGGCCGCCCTCGAGGCTGACGCCGACCCCATCGCCACCGACCAGAGCGCACTTTCCGACACGGCCAACATCGTGATGTACGTCGACTACCTGTGCCCGATCTGTGGCGACTTCGAGTCCACCAACGGCGAACAGATCACCGGCTGGGTCACCGCTGGAAACGCCACGGTCGAGATCCACCCGATCTCGATTCTCGACCGGCTGTCGTCGGGCACCGAATACGCCACCCGCGCCGCAAACGCGGCCGCCTGCGTGGCCAACTATGACCCCAACAACTTTCTCGACTTCAACGCGGCCATGTTCGCCGATCAGCCCGCCGAGAACACAACCGGCCGGACCGATGCCGAGCTGACCAGCCTCGCCCAGGGAGCCGGGGTGACCTCCAGCAACGTCGCCAGCTGCATCGCCGACCAGACCTACTCCGATTGGGTCGACGCCTCGACGCAGCGCGCGCTCGACGGCCCGATTCCTAATTCCAACATTGACGCAGTCGAGGGAACCCCGACGGTGCTGGTGAACGGCGTGAAGTACTCGGGCTCCAACAGCGATGCCGCTTCCTTCGAAGCCTTCGTCACTGAGCAGATGATCGCTGCAGGAACGGCAGAATAGCGACCCTGGGGATGCCTGCAGACAGCGCGGTGCCTAAGCCGTCCGAACGCTCGATGAGTGCGGCCGCCGGTAGGGCGACCCCGACGAATGGCGGCGTGGCGTCCACCGGAACGGATGCTGCGCCGCACGTGTTCGGGGCGGTTCTCGATTTGGCGACCCGGTGCATCCACTTTCATTCGGAGCTGGACATCGTGGCGATCAGGTTCGCCTGCTGCCGGCGCTACTACCCGTGCTTTCAGTGCCACGATGAGGCCGTGCGGCTAGAGTCCGTTCCGCATGCGGCTCGGCGGTGGCCGAAATCCGAGTGGTCGGAGCTTGCGATTCTATGCGGAGCCTGCCACCGCGAGCTCAGCATCGCTGAGTATCGCCGGGTCGAACGCTGTCTGCACTGCGCCGCCGAATTCAACCCCGGCTGCCGGCTGCACGCCCACCTTTATTTCGAGGAGTCCGCCGGGTGACCGGCCCACCTACCGGGAGTCGACGCGTTCGACCCAGTGAATGCTGACCAGCTTCTGCGAGACGACGCAATCAGCCCCATGAACACGGGCTACCCGACGCGAGACGACACGTTCGGCCCCATGAGTGTTGACCAAGGGGCTGAATATGACATCTCGGTGTGTGCGCACCCACCCTCGCGAGGAGCCACCAAAAGTCCGTGCTTCCGCTGACCGGGGCGGCCGGCAGCGCCGTGCCCCGCTGTTCGAGAAGCTAGCCGAGCGTGAGCCCGGCCCACAGACCGAACGCCGCCGCGACAACGGATGCCGCCAGCATGCCGATCCCGTTGGCCAGCGCGGCCAGATACCGCCGTTGCTGGGCTAGCCGAACGGTCTCGAAACTAGCCGCGCTGAACGTCGTGTACCCGCCGAGCAGGCCGACGCCGAGCACGAGGCTCCATTCCGGCGCGATCAGGTGGTTCATCGCGAGGCCGGTGACGAGGCCGAGCAGCAGCGAGCCGCTCACATTGATGATGGTTGTGCCGTACGGAAACGCGCCACCAAGACGGGCGCGCACGAGGCCGTCCAGAAACAGCCGGGCGGACGCACCCAGGCCCCCAGCCGCAGCGACTGCCAGGAACAGGAGCGGGGTCATCCGTTTTCCCCTCGAGCGGGTGCGCCGCCACCGACCGCGCGCCGGTGCAACGCCGCGCCCAGCACGATTCCGAGCCAGGTAGCGAGCCCGCCAAGCAGTACCGTGCCCAGCGCATAGCCAATGGCCGCTCCGATGGCGCCGCCGTGAAGGAGCAGGGCGCTGTCGGTGGCGAGGGCGCTGTAGGTCGTGAATCCGCCGAGCA
Organism: Cryobacterium sp. Y82; assembly: GCF_002929495.1. GTDB lineage: Bacteria > Actinomycetota > Actinomycetes > Actinomycetales > Microbacteriaceae > Cryobacterium > Cryobacterium serini. Next base: position 156,922 of record NZ_PJJJ01000034.1, on the reverse strand, counting down.
GGCCCGTACCGAGCAGCAGACGCGCGGTACGGCGGCCGCCGGCGTCGGGTCCGGGGCGCACGAGCGCCTCGAGCAGCAACCCGAGCAGCAGGGCTCCGAGTACGTTGATACCGAGGATAGTCAGCGGCAGGTGGGCGCCCGCGGCAAGATCGACCGGCGGCAACAGCAGCCCGAGCGCTTGGCGGAGGGCGGTGCCCGCGGTTCCGCCGAGAAAGACGAGGCCGAGGTAGCGCCAGCGCAGGTGTACGGCTCGTGGCCTGTTCGTGGCGATGGTTCACCTACCTGTTGCACTCAGCAGGAACCATCAGCGCGGGCAGTTTGAGCGGATGCTCGGGCGGGATCCATCGCCGTGGCCAGAATACGCCCCACCGGTGCACGTATCGAAGACCAGCGGCCTCGAATGATCGTGCAGGTCGAACGGATGCTGCGGAGCGAGCAGACCAAACCGTGCGTCAGACCGCAGCAAGCACCCCGGCGACGGAGTTCAGCGAACCGGGCACCAGACTGTAGTACGACCAGGTGCCGCGCTTAACCCGGGTGAGAAACCCCGCGTCGACGAGAACCTTGAGATGGTGCGAAATGGTCGGCTGGCTCAACGTGAGCTGGTCGGTCAGGTCGCACACGCAGGCCTCGGCGGCGGCGTGGGCGGCCACAATCGAGATGATGCGCAGCCGCGCCGGGTCAGCGAGCGCCTTGAGCGAGCGCGCGAGGGTCTCAGCGTGTTCGGGGGCGATGGCCGCGCGAGCCAACGAGGAGGTGCAGGCATCCGCTGAAATGTCGGTCAGGGGCAGGGTCTGGGTCACCATCATCTGAGCACATCCTCCTTGGATTGACATTAGTCGATGTAATGTCTTAGCGTTAGCATCGACAACGATCAATGTTACCGCGAATCGCTGTCGTCGACACTTGGAGATTCGTGAGCAGCACAGTTATCGCCCCCACCCGGCTCGGCGCGATGGACCGGCTGCTGCCGGTCTGGATTCTCGCCGCCATGGGCCTCGGCCTGCTGCTGGCCGTGTTCGTGCCGGCCGTCGGTGACGTACTGCACGCATTCACCATCGGGTCGATCAGCGTGCCGATCGCCATCGGACTGCTCATCATGATGTACCCGGTGCTCGCCAAGGTGCGCTACACGGATGCCCGTGCCGTCGCCGCCGACAAGCGCCTGCTGGTCTCCTCCCTGCTGCTGAATTGGCTGGTCGGGCCCGCGCTCATGTTTGCCCTGGCCTGGATTTTTCTGCCCGATCTGCCGGAATACCGCACCGGGCTCATCATCGTCGGCCTCGCCCGCTGCATCGCCATGGTGCTGATCTGGAACGACCTGGCCTGCGGCGACCGCGAAGCTGCGGCCTTCCTCGTGGCCGTGAACTCCGTCTTTCAGGTCGTGGCGTTCGGCGCCCTCGGCTGGTTCTACCTGCAAATACTGCCGGGCTGGCTCGGTCTGCCGACGACGAGCGCCGAGTTCTCGATCTGGGCGATCACCGTGAGCGTGTTGGTGTTCCTCGGCATCCCGCTGCTGGCCGGTTACCTATCCCGTCGCATCGGCGAGGCTCGCCGTGGCCGCGCCTGGTACGAGGCTAAGTTTTTGCCCCGGGTCGGCCCGTTCGCCCTCTGGGGGCTGCTGTTCACGATCGTGATGCTGTTCGCCCTGCAGGGCCAGCAGGTCATCGACCACCCCGGCGATGTCGCGCGGATCGCACTTCCGATGCTGGTCTACTTCGCGGTGATGTTCCTGGTCGGTTTTCTCACCGGACGCCTGCTGCGTATGACCTACGAGCGCACCACGACGCTCGCCTTCACCGCCGCCGGCAACAACTTCGAACTCGCCATCGCCGTCGCGATCGGAACCTTCGGCGCGCTCAGCGGCCAGGCCCTGGCCGGCATCGTCGGTCCGCTGATCGAGGTTCCGGCCCTCGTCGCCCTCGTCTACGTCTCCCTGTGGCTGAAGCCCCGCCTGTTTCCCGAGCGGATTCCGGCGGCCGACCTGCCGACGCTGGCCGCCGCATCCGTTCGTACCCACGTCTAAACGAAAGAAGACCCCAATGAAACCCTCCGTACTGTTCGTCTGCGTGCACAATGCCGGCCGCTCACAGATGGCCGCCGGCTACCTCACCGCACTCGCGCAGGGACGCGTCGACGTGTTCTCGGCCGGCTCCGAGCCGAAGGACCAGATCAACCCGGTGGCGATCGCCGCGATGGCCGAGGAGGGCATCGATATCGCGGGCAACGTGCCGAAGATTCTCACGACCGAGGCCGTCAGGCAGTCCGATGTGGTCATCACGATGGGCTGCGGCGACGCCTGCCCGATCTTTCCCGGCAAGCGCTACGAGGACTGGCTGCTGGACGACCCGGCCGGCCAGGGCATCGAGAGCGTGCGCCCCATTCGTGACGAAATCAAGGCGCGCGTCGAGGCGCTCCTCGCCGAGATTCTTCCGGTCGAGGCTTAGACCATGCTTCCCGGCCTCAGCTATCCCGAAGAGTCCCTCAAGCGACTCGCCGGCGACCTGGCCGAGCGCTTTCACGGCGTTTTCGCCACCGAAACCGTTGAACGTTACGTGCTCGAGTCCTACACCGGGCTGCTGCGCACCTCGAGCGTGAAGGCACACCTCACCACCCGCACGGCGCGGTTTTCGCTCGAGCGCCTCACCGCGCTCGCCCAGGCCAAGGGCGCCATCGAGCGTGCGGTACCCGAAGTGCTTTTCGTCTGCGAGCAGAATGCCGGCCGGTCGCAGATGGCTGCGGTGTTCACCAACACACTGTCCGGTGGCGCCGTGCACGTGCGCTCGGCGGGATCGATGCCGTCGTCGGAGCTGGACCCCACAATGGTCGCGGTCATGACCGAGCTCGGTCTGTCGCTCGACGAGTCGTTCCCGAAGCCCCTCACCGACGATGTCGTGCAGGCGGCCGACGTCGTGATCACCATGGGGTGCGGCGACGCCTGCCCGATCTATCCCGGCAAACGCTACGTGGACTGGAAACTCGTCGACCCGGCGGGTCAGCCGATCGACGAGGTGCGGCGCATCCGCGACCAGGTCAAGGGCAATGTCATCGAGATGCTTGCCGGCCTCGGAGTGCCCGCCGCGGTCTGAGTCCCGCCCGTTCCACCCCCGGGGAGCGGATGCCCCACACCCCCACCGCTACGCTAGCGTCAGGAACAACTTCTCGAGCTCCGCCACCGTGAGCGAGTTCTCGTCGTCTGGGTTCTCCAGGCAGTCGCGCATCGCGGTCGACACGATGACGAAACCCGCTTTGTCGAGCGCACTCGACACGGCGGCGAGCTGCGTGACGACGTCGCGGCAGTTGCCGCCACCCTCGACCGCGGCAATCACAGCGGTCAGCTGTCCCTGCGCCCGGCGCAACCGGTTGAGAACCTTTTTCTGCTCGGCGACCCGAACGTCGTCCACTTCAGGCCCCCTGCTCGGTCGGAAGCCCAGCCTGCTGCCAGGCCGTCGTCCCGCCGGCAATGTTCACGGCATCATGGCCGCGGGCCGCGAGGTACTCGGCCACCTGCGCACTGCGACCGCCGAGGGCGCAGATGACGTGCACCGGAACATCCGCTGGAATCTCGCCGATTCGAGCCACGACCTCGCCCATCGGAATATGCACGACTCCGGGCACGTGGGCGGCTTCATACTCCCACGGTTCGCGCACGTCGATGACGACGGGTTCGGTGAGGGCTGACAGCTCCGTGACGGTGATTTCTTTCATGCGAGGGCTCTTTCCAAAATGGGTGAAGTGACAGTTCCGGCCAGCCAGGTGCGGTAGCCGCCGTCGAGGTTCTGCACGTCGAAACCGTGCTGGGTGAGGATGCGCGCGGCGGTGTGGCCGCGCTGGCCGACCTGGCAGTGCACGATCAGCGGCACCCGCGGCAGCTCGACGAGCCGCTCGCGCAGGTCGTCGAGCGACAGGTTGATCGCGCCCGGGATGCTGCCAGCGGCAAATTCCCCGGCCGATCGCACGTCGACGATTACGGCGCCTGCCGCGCGTGCCGCCTCCAATTCGTGCCATTGCAGGTTCACGCTCGTGCCCTGGGCGAGGTTTGAAGCGACGTAGCCGAGCTGGTTGATCGGGTCTTTCGCCGAGGCATACTGCGGCGCGTAGGCGAGTTCGAGACGCGTCAAAGCGGATGCCCCCAGCCCCGCCGCCATCGCGACCGCCAGCACGTCGATGCGCTTGTCCACCCCAGCGCCGCCCACAATCTGCGCGCCCAAAATGGCGTCAGTCTCAGCATCGATGAGCAGCTTGATCGACATTCCCTCGGCGCCGGGGAAGTAGCCCGCGTGGTTGGCCGGGTGCGTGTGCACGATGCGGTGGGCGCGCCCGGCGGCGACGAGGCGTTTCTCGTTCCAGCCGACCAGCGCTATGGTGAGGCCGAAGATCCCGAGGATTCCAGTACCGAGGGCCGGGGCGGCCTGCTCGGGGGTGCCTGCGATACTGTCGGCGACCGAGCGGCCGTGGCGGTTGGCGAGTCCGGCCATGGTGACGAGGGTGCCGGAGCCGTTTCCAGCATCCGTTTTCTCGACACCGTCGCCGACCGCGAAGATGAGCGGATCGCTGGTGGCCTGCGTGCCGTCGACCCAGACGCCGCCGCTCGCGCCGATGCGGAGGCCGGCCTGCTGGGCGAGGGTCACGTCGGGGCGCACGCCGCTCGCGTCGATCACGAGGTCGGCCGGCACGGTCGTGCCGTCGCTCAGGGCGACCGTGCCTGATGCGACGGAACCGGTCACGGTCGTGTTCAGGCGCACGTCGACGCCGCGCTCGCGCAGGCGATCAAGCACTGGCGCGGCCATTTCAGGGTCGAGCGGGGTGAAGATCTGCGGCCCGCGCTGCACGAGGGTTACCTGAACGCCGCGCTGCACGAGGTTTTCGACGGCTTCGAGGCCGATGAATCCGCCGCCGATCACGACAGCGGATGCCGCTGCGACACTCGTCAGCACCGCGTTGATGTGGTCGACGTCGTCGACGGTGCGCAGCGTGTGGGTGGGAATCGTGCTTTCAGTCGCCCCCGAGCGGGCCGAGGCACCGGCGGCGAGCACAAGGCGGTCGTAGTGCTCGACGCTCTCTTCATCGGTGAGCAGGTTGCGCACGGAGACGGTCTGGGCCGTTCGGTCGATGTGCACGACCTCGGTGTCGATGCGCACGTCGAGCGCGAAGCGGGCCTCGAGGGATTCGGGGGTCTGCAACAGCAGTTCATCGCGACGACGGATGACTCCCCCCACGAAATACGGCAGGCCACAGTTCGCGAACGATACGTAGTGTCCGCGCTCGAACACGATGATCTCGGCACTCTCGTCGAGCCGGCGCAACCTGGTGGCCGCCGACATTCCGCCCGCAACTCCGCCTACAATAATGATTTTCACGTGTGCCTCCAAAGCAAATATACCCCAGAGGGTATCCACGCGCAAGGTGACGGGGTGACGGCGGAGTGGGGGCGGGCGCGGCATCCGCGGCACCCGCTCGCGCTGGGCCCACCTTATGAACGTGGGCCCAGTCTACAAACTGGGCCCACGTTCCGGGCCCGGGCCCCGTCTGCAAAAGAAACCACACACTCCCGACGCGAGAAACGCTCAGGCTACCGGCAGCGCCCGAAACCCGCGCAGGCGCAGGCTGTTGGTCACCACGAAGACCGACGACAGGGCCATCGCAGCGCCGGCGATCAGGGGATTGAGCAAACCGGCCATCGCGAGCGGTATCGCCGCGACGTTGTAGGCGAAGGCCCAGAACAGGTTGGCTTTGATCGTCGAGAGGGTGCGGCGCGACAAGCGGATGGCGTCTGCTGCGGCGAGCAGATCGCTGCGCATGAGCGTGAGGTCGCTCGCCTCAATGGCGACGTCGGTGCCAGACCCCATCGCAATGCCGAGGTCAGCGGTGGCTAAAGCGACGGCATCGTTCACGCCGTCGCCGACCATCGCGACCACGTGCCCTTTCGCCTGCAACTCACGAATCACCCGCGCCTTATCGGCGGGCAGCACCCCGGCGGTCACGTCGGTGATGCCGACCTCAGCCGCGACACTTTGCGCGGCGGCAGCATTGTCACCGGTCACCAGCAAGGGCGTCAGCCCGAGCGCGCGAAACCGAGCAACCGCAGCGACGCTCGTAGGTTTCACAGTGTCGGCGACGGTGATCACGCCGCGCACCTGACCGTCCCACGCCACCATGACGGCGGTCTTGCCGAGCCCCTCGGCGGTACCCATCACGGCCTGCATCGCGATCGGAACGGTTAGTCCCCACCGATCGATGAGCCACACCGGACGCCCGACCAGAATCTGCCGGCCGTCAACCGTGGCCTGCACTCCAAGCCCCTGGTCCGACAGGAACGCCGAAGACGACGGCACCGCACCCAAATGCGAACGAGCGCCCGCCGTGATCGCCCGGGCAATCGGATGCTCCGACCCACTTTCCGCAGCCCCGGCCAGCCGCAGCAGCTCGTCTTCAGAACCAGATTCGTACGCCTCTACGGTCGACAGCGTCATGCGCCCGGTCGTGACCGTGCCGGTCTTGTCGAGAACGATCGTGTCGACACGGCGCGTGGACTCGAGAACCTGCGGACCCTTGATCAGAATGCCCAGCTGCGCGCCGCGCCCGGTGCCCACCAGCAGGGCGGTCGGCGTGGCGAGCCCGAGCGCGCACGGGCAGGCGATGATTAGCGTCGCCACGGCCGCAGTGAATGCCATGGCCGGCCCGGCGCCGACCAGCAGCCAGCCGGCCAGCGTGGCCAGGGCGAGGCCGATCACGATCGGCACGAAGATGCCGGAAACCCGGTCGGCCAGGCGCTGCACCTCGGCCTTGCCGGTCTGCGCCTGCTCGACCAGTCGGCCGATCTGGGCCAGCTCGGTATTGGCGCCGACCTGCGTCGCCCGCACGACGAGCCTTCCGCCGGAGTTCAACGTGGCACCCACAACGCTATCGCCGGGCCCCACCTCTAGGGGCACCGATTCGCCGGTCAGCAGGCTCGCATCGATAGCACTCGAGCCATCGACGATCACCCCGTCGGTCGCAACCTTCTCCCCCGGTCGCACGACAAACTGGTCACCAACCACAAGCAGAGCGGTGCTAATGCTGCTCTCCACGCCGTCCCTCAGCAGGGTGGTCTCCTTCGCACCGAGCTCCAACAGCGCCGTGAGGGCCGCGCCGGAGTTGCGTTTGGCCCGTGCCTCCGCATAGCGACCAGCCAGAATAAACACCGTGACAGCAGATGCGACCTCGAGATAGATCTCGTCGGCGCCACTACCAGGGGTGGCCGAGAAGGTGAAGCTCATGGTCATTCCGGCCATGCCGGCCATGCCAAAGAACAGGGCGTAGAGCGACCAGCCGAGGGCGGCGAGCACACCGACGCTGACCAGGGTATCCATGGTTGCGGCGCCGTGGCGGGCGTTCACCCAGGCGGCGCGGTGGAACGGCCAGGCGCCCCAAATGGCGACCGGAGCCGCCAGGGTGAGGGCCAGCCACTGCCAGTTCGTGAATTGCAGCACGGGAATCATCGACAGGGCGGCAACCGGCAGGGTCAGCGCGGCCGAGACGAGCAGGCGCTGGCGCAGGGCAGACACCTCGAGGGAGCCGGCATCCGCAGTGACAACAGGGGCCGGCAGCGCGGCCGTGTAGCCGGTGGCTTCAATGGTCTTGATGGCGTCGTCGACGCTGGTCCCCTCTGGCACGAACACGCTCGCCTTCTCGGTGGCGTAGTTGACGCTGGCTTCGACCCCGGGCATCCGGTTGAGCTTCTTCTCTATGCGGGCAGCGCACGAGGTGCACGTCATGCCCCCCACGAGCAGGTCAACCTGTTGGCCGGCGGTCATCAGGCAGCGGCTACCAGCTGGTAGCCCGCCTCCTCAACGGCCGCGGCGACCAGGGTTCGGTCGAGTTCCGACGTGCTCGTCACGGTGACCTGAGAGGTGCCGCCTTTGACGAGTTCTACGGTGACGTTTTCGGCGCCCGCAAGAGCTGCGATCTCTTCGGTCACGCTCGCGACACAGTGGCCGCAGGTCATTCCGTCAACGCCGTACGCGGTCGTTATGCTCATGGTCGTTCCTCACTGTCTTGTATCCTCGAACGGGTACTCATTCGAGCATACCCCTTGGGGGTACCGTTTTCCCCACTATACCCCGAGGGGGTACACTTGGGTATGGGGTTCACGAGCAACGCAGAGGACAGTGTTATGAGCGATTCCGAGACCCACGACGGCCCGCACGGCTACATCTCGAACAAGGACGCCTATCTCAAGCGACTGCGCCGCATCGAGGGCCAGGCTCGCGGCCTGCAGGGCATGGTCACCGACGACAAGTACTGCATCGACATTCTGACCCAGATTTCCGCCATGACGAGCGCCCTTGAATCGGTCGCTCTCGGCCTGCTCGATGATCACCTCAACCACTGTGTCCTGCACGCGGCCATGGCCGGTGGCACCGAAGCCGAGGCCAAGCTGAAGGAGGCCTCGGCGGCCATTGCGCGGCTGGTGCGTTCGTAAAGGACCGGACCTTTGGCCCTAGTCGCCGGGCCTAGCCGCCCGCAACACTGTTAAGACGTATCGGGCCAGCGTGCCCGTGCGGGAAGGACCCCCATGAACCTGCCGCACAGCGCGCCGCGACCGACCATCGAGGCAGCGCCCGCCGTTCCCATCCGCGTTTTCATTCTCGACGACCACGAGTTGGTGCGGCGTGGCCTGCGTGAACTGCTCGAAGGTGAAGGTTTCGACGTCGTCGCCGACTCCGGCCTGGCCGCGGAAGCCACCGTCCTGATCCCGAAGTTGCGCCCCGACGTGGCCATTCTCGACGCCCGCCTGCCCGACGGCACCGGCATCGAGGTCTGTCGCGACGTGCGCTCGGTCAATCCGGCCTTGCAGTGCCTCATTCTCACGAGCTACGACGACGAGCAGGCGTTGCGCGGCGCGGTGCTGGCGGGCGCGGCTGGCTACGTGCTGAAAGAGATCCGCAGCACCGACCTGCTCGGCAAGATCCGCCGCGCTGCTGCCGGTGAATCCCTGTTCGACCCCGCGGTCAAGGCGGGCATCATCGCGGGCCTGGCCGATCCACAAGACGTGCGCCTCGCCTCCCTCACCGCGCAGGAGCGCAAGGTGCTCGACCTGATCGGCGAGGGCCTGACCAACCGTGAGATCGGGCAAACCATGTTTCTGGCCGAAAAGACGGTCAAGAACTACGTGTCTTCGATGCTGGCGAAACTGGATTTTCAGCGCCGAACCCAGGCTGCCGTGTACGTTGCGAAACGTGGAGACGAACACCAACGGTAACCTCCGGAACCGGTGCGGACCAGCGCAGCCGCGTTCCCTCCCCCACAACGCTGCGCACCGAGAATTTTCCGCCGAGGAGCATCGCCCGCTCTTTGAGGTTGTCCAGGCCGCTGCGCCGGTTGAGTTTACTGAAACCGCAGCCGTTATCGGCGATGACCAACTTGATCCGATCATTCTGAGCGTCAACCGAAATGTCGATCGTGCTCGCCTCTGAATGCCGCGCCGCGTTGCTGAGCCCCTCCGAGATCACGGCCAGCAGGCTGCTGCTGAGATCATCGGCGAGCGGCGCATCGATCGTCCCGGACAAGCGGATGCGCGGCGCGAACGGCAGGCTCGCCGCCCCCTCTTTAATCACGGCCAGAATGCGACTGCTCAGCGTGCCGGTGTCTTGCGCCATTCCGCGCAGCGAATAAATCGTGTCGCGCAGCTCCCGAATGGTGTCATCGAGCTCGTTTGTGACCGCGTTGATGCGATCCAGCGCGATCGGATCATTGGTGAACCGCCGTAGACTCTGCATGCTGAGACCGGCGGCGAATAGCCGCTGAATGACCAGGTCGTGCAGGTCACGGGCAATACGATCACGGTCACCGAGCACGGCCTGCTCTTCGCGCATGCGATGCACCGAGGCCAGTTCAAGGGCGAGTGACATCTGGGTACCGAAGACCGCGCTCATCTCCACATCGGTGAGGCTGTATTCAGCGGATGCCGGTGTCCGCGACAGCAGAATCACACCCTGCCCCTCCCCAGCTGGGCCCAGGGCAGCAATGAGCGTGGACCCCAGGCGCGACCACGCGGCGGCCGAGCCGGCTGCGGAATCCGCACCCTGCAGGGGCGGCTTGACGAGCGTGGCGGAGTGGCCGGTGGCCTGCAACTCGCTGAGCACGCCGGCCTGCAGCAACACGGTCGTGCCGACCAGTGCTGACGCGGCAGCACCGGTCACCGCCGTGCCGGCTGCGGCGGCGCAGTACAGGCTGTCGTCGGTGGGAAACCCAATCACGGCCAGGTCGGCGCCGGACGCCACGAGTGCTCGCTGAACGACAAGGTCGAGGCCGTTGCCCTCGCCGTCAACGGGGCGCAGCAGGTCGCGACCCATCGCAGCGACCGCCTCAAGCCAACGGGAGCGGGCGCGGGACTCATCGTAGAGACGCGCGTTCTCGATCGTGACGCCGGCGGCCGCGGCGAGCGCGACGGCGAGTTCCTGGTCTTCGTCCGTGAAGTCGCCGCCGCCCTCCTTCTCGGTGAGATACAGGTTGCCGAAGACAGTGTCGCGCACCCGCACCGGAACGCCGAGGAACGATTTCATCGGCGGGTGATGGGCAGGAAAGCCGAAGGAGTCGGGGTGGTCGTGCAGGTCATGCAGACGAATGGGGTGCGGTTCCCGGATGAGCAACCCGAGCACGCCGTGCCCGACCGGAAGCGCCCCGATCTGCCGAACGGTCTCCTCGTCGAAGCCGACGGTGACGAAGTGACTCAGGGCCTGACCAGTGCCGATCACGCCCAGGGCACCGTACCGCGCCTGCACGAGCTCGCAGGCCGCGGTGATGACGCGTTCCAGCACGGCCTCCAGGCTGAGGTCTTCGGCCACTGAAACGACAGCGTCGAGCAGACCGCGCATGCGGTCCTGGGTGCGGGCGAGTTCGGCGGCGGTCTGATCCGTCATCGTTGCCCCGCCCTCATGCCATCTGGTGCTCTAACCTTGGCACGACTTCGTAGCGGCAGAGCTACTTATGGGTGGTTCTGGTGACAATCGTCGGGCAAGGGATGTGCAGCAGCACCTCGTGGCTGACCGACCCCATCAGCAGGCGCTGCAGCGAGCCCCGGCCTCGGCTTCCAACGACGAGCAACTGGGCGTTTTTCGCGGCCGCAACGAGTGCCCTGGCCGGCGACTCGTCGGTCTCGAGAACCTGATGCACCACCAGGTCGGGGTATTGAGTTGTCAGACCCGCCACGGACTCGGCGAGCACCACACGTTCCTCTTCCATGCGCTCGGTCACAGCGTCGGCTGGAATGCTGCGCAATACCCGGCGATTCGGCAGATGCACGGCGTAGAGGGCATAAAGTTCTTGACCGGTGCGGTCGGCCTCGGCGGCGGCGAACGCCACGGCGACGACCGAGTCCGCGGAGCCGTCGACGCCGACGTAGACGCCGGTTCGCTCGGTTTCGGGCAGCGAGGGGATGACGGCGACCGGGCAGGTTGACAGCGCCGCGACCTGCAGGCTCACACTCCCGAACAGTTCCCCTTCAACCCGGCCCTTGCGATCGGTGCCGACGACGATGAGGGCCGCGTCTTTCGACAGCTCGCTGAGCACGCGCGGCGCACTCCCCGTGCGCAGCTCGGTGTGGGTGGTGACCGCGGGCGCGAGGGCCTCGGCGCGGGCGCCGGCCTTGGTGAGCAGCTTCTTCTCAGCGTCGAGAATGCTGTCGTAGTAGCCGTATCCGTCGGCCAGCCAGGTTTCATACACGGTGTGCATGAGCGTCACCGGACTTTTGACACTGTCGGCCCGGGCCATGGCCCACACGAGGGCGGTCTCGCCGGCGGCCGAATCATCGATGCCAACCACAATCATCCGGTTCATTGCTCTACCTCGTTCTTGATCGCAGGTCGCAGGTCGCAGCAGTGGAGTCCTCCGCCACGAAGGAGGAGCTGATGCCCCATCGCCTCACGCCTATTCTGTCAGCCGCCCGTGCCAACACGTAGGGCCGGAAGTCCCGATTAGGTGACTAATCTGCGGCCCCGTCTGGGCGGGACTTTTGGCCCTAGTCGGCGGCGACCGCTCGGTCGTACCGTAGCCCTGACAGGTTTTTTGCCCGCCCATATTCTAAGAATCAAGGAGAAACCCGTGAAGGCACTCGTTTATGGTGGCCCCGGCCAGAAGAGCTGGACCGACGTTCCTGACCCGACATTGCACAGCCCGACCGACGCCATCGTGCGCGTGGACACGACGACGATCTGCGGCACCGACCTGCACATTCTCAAGGGCGACGTTCCTGCTGTGGCTGTCGGGCGCATCCTCGGCCATGAGGGCGTTGGCACCATCACTGAGGTCGGTTCAGCGGTCAGCAACCTGAAAGTCGGCGATCGCGTCATCATCTCCTGCATCAAGAGCTGCGGACACTGCGGTAATTGCAGCAACGGTCTCTACTCGCACTGCCTCGGCGACGAGGGTGCCTCCGGCATCGGCTGGGTCTTCGGCCACCTGATCGACGGCACCCAGGCCGAGTTCGTGCGCGTGCCCTACGCCGACAACTCCCTGCACAAGCTTCCGGAGGACGTCAGCGATGACCAGGGTGTCATGCTCAGCGACATTCTGCCGACCGGTTTTGAAATCGGCGTGCAGTACGGCCGGGTCAAGCCCGGCGACGTCGTCGCCGTCATCGGCGCCGGCCCGGTCGGCCTGGCCGCCATTGCCACTGCCGGCCTGTACGGCGCAGCCAACATCATCGCGATCGACCTCGACGAGAACCGTCTCGAGCGCGCGCGCGACTTCGGCGCGACCGACACCGTCGTCTCCGGGGCCGCCGATTGGAAAGAACAGGTTCTGGCCCTGACCGACGGTGCCGGCGTCGACGTCGCGATTGAGGCCGTCGGCATTCCGGCGACCTTCACCATGGCCACCGAGATTGTGCGCCCGGGCGGCAACATCGCCAACGTCGGCGTGCACGGCCAGCCGGTCGACCTACACCTCGAAAACCTCTGGATTCAGAACATCAACATCAGCATGGGGCTGGTCAATGCCAACACCACGAAGATGTTGCTCAAGCTCGTCGCGAGCAAGAAGCTGCAGGCCGAAAAACTAGCCACGCACCACTTCACCTTCGACCAGTTCCTCGAGGCCTACGACACCTTCAGCCGTGCCGCCGAAACAAAAGCACTCAAGGTCGTCATCACACGCTAACAACGTTTTCCCTGGAGGTTTTCATGCGCGCCCTGATCGTCTACGAATCGATGTACGGCAACACCCGTCTCGTCGCGGAGGTGATCGGGCGTGGCCTGGCCCCGGCCAAGGTGACCCTGGTACCGGGCGAGGTTCGGCGCGCCGAGGCGTGGGGCGCCATGCTGCGGGTGCGCACGCAGGCTGCGGCATCCGTTTGAATCATTGGGCGTGACGTGACTTAAGGCCCTACTCGGCGGTGCTGGGGATGGCTAACGTGAAGAACACTCGCTGGTGACCCTCACACGACATTCCCGCTCGTGGCCCACCACCGGAGAAGGGATTGAGCTCATGACCAACACGCTCACACGAAACCAGACGGTGGTCGCCTGGGATGGGTCGGACCCCGCTCGGGCAGCCCTGGATTGGTCACTCGCCCGCTGCAACGAGGGCGAGCTCACTCTGGTGCGCATCCTTGACCGCACGGTGTCGTCGGCGGACTACTTCACCGAGGAGTCCACCAACGCGCGCGCCCGCGAGGCACTCAAGGACGACGCCGATCGGGTGAGCGCGCAATACCCCAATCTCACCGTGCACGCCGACCTGCGTTCCGGGGACCCGATCACCGAACTGCGCGCGTTGAGCGGATGCGACACCATCGTTGTGGTCGGAACGCACCGTCGCCGCGGCTCGACCCTGCGCTACGAATGGTCGATGGGCGCCCGGCTGGCCGGTTCGGCTCGGGGACCGATCGCGATTATCCCGGAGAGCGACAGCAAACACCACGCGGGGGTCGTGGTCGGCGTCGACGGATCTGCGGCCTCGAACACCGCCGTGGACTTCGCCGCAGCGGAGGCCGACCGCACCGGCCAGGAACTTCACGCCATCCACGCGTGGCAAGAGCCGCTCGTCTGGCGCGATACGACCGAACCCGACGCTCGGTTGCTGCAGACGCTGGAAAACTCCCACCGGCGCATCCTCGATGAATCACTACTCACCGTGGCCCGCCGTTATCCGGCCCTCGATTCGGGCCTCGCTGGTGCGCGGTGCCCCGCAATCGGCGCTGCTCGACGCAGCCCGGGGGGCCGCGCTGCTCGTCGTTGGCGACCACGGGCAGAAGGGCATCTCGAAACTGCTGCTCGGTTCGGTGAGTCACTCGATCGTGCTGAACATCCAGTCACCCATGGTGGTTATCCCCGCCCCGACCACCTGACCGGTCGCCCCGCGCGGGTCGCCCCGCGCGAAACCTGCGCCCGCGCACAGCCTGCAGGCCACTGCGTGTCCCACGAAGTGGCTGGTGAGTTCGCGGCACGCGTTTGGGAAGCGGGCACCCCGAGGAACGCGTGCCAGCTTTCCTAACGGGTGCCGCGACGAGCCCCCCGCTGTTGTCGCGCGGCTGCGCGGGAGGTGCGCCGGTACGCGGGAGGTACGGCAACAGGCATCCGTCGGGTCGCATCGCGCTGCGCGGTTGGTGGGCCGTTGCGCGGGAGGTACGGCCTCGGGGCCACTCCTGCCGAGACCGCTGCGCGGGTGTTGCGCCAGTAAGCGGGATGCACGCCGGTACGAAACACCGGCGTGACACGACCCGCTGGATCTGCGCCAGTACGCGGGAGTTGCGCCTCCCGCGCAGCGGCGCAAGTCCCGCGCGAGGCGGAAACGCCCTGAGGACGGGGCGTAGACATCGCGGGGCACGCGCGCGAGGCGAAGCATTAGCCGTACTGGCTAGTCGTAACCGCTGGACTTTGCCGCTAATACACGACCCGAAAGTCACCGATGAAGGTGATCCTGTTGCCCTCCGGAGGACGATGGTAGAGAGCTGAACGCCCTTGTTCGCCTGCACGATCTCGCCCGGGTACAACCCGCGATCGTTCAATTCGGCGAGGTGCGGCGGCCGGTCATCGACGGCGAAATTCAGCAGACCGGTGCCGGCGCGGGTCTCATCGTGCGTGAGCTGCAGCCATCCGTTATCGGTCACCTGCCATTCCACGAGCAGGCCGGCCATTGGAGCGTTGTCGGCTGGGCGCCCGAGAAGTCGTTCGTACCAGCGGTGTGCAGCATCAAAATCGGTCACCGGCACGACGGCGAGCAGATGATTGATGGTCACGGGGCCTCCTCGGTTCATGCCAGGTGTCGCCACCGCACCCCGATGATCGTGAATGGTCCAGATCGCGTCGCCGGAGTCGGCCGGAGCGGCCAAATGAGCTCGCGGCACTCGTTGAAGATGGCGGCACCCCTAGGAAGGAGTGCCCGGTTCTCGTAGAGGTGCCACGAGGGTCGGGTGCCCACCTCTCGGCGCGGTGCCACGTCGACCAACGTGTTCCGTTCCTGCGGAGGTGCCCCCTGAGCCAGCGGCCGGTCCCGCGGCGAGGTGCCACGAGCCGGCCCCGCCCGGTTAGGGTTTTGGTATGAGCCTTTTCGCGCAGACCCGTCGTTCCCTGCGCAGCCTGGCCACCGGAGCGGCCCTCATCGGGCTTGCGGCGACGCTCATCGCCCTCCCGGCCACGGCCGCCGTAGCCGCCGCGCCGCTGTCGGCAGCCGCGACCGACCCGGCACCGATCGACCCGGCGACCTTCAACCCCGGTCTCATCATCAGCGATTTCAACTTCTTCAACCCGGACGCCCTGACCGAGAGCGGCATCCAGGATTTTCTCGAACAACGCTCCTGCCGGCCGAGCGACGGAGTGCCCTGCCTTTGGGAGTTCCGCGAAACGACGACCAGCCAGCCGGCCAAGGGTGACGGGCACTGCCTGCCCTACACCGGCGCGGAGAAGGAAACGGCCGCCCGGATCATCGCTAAGATCGCGGCAGCCTGCACGATCAGCCCCGAGGTCTTACTGGTGTTGCTGCAGAAAGAACAGTCCCTGCTGACCCGACCGAGCGCATCCGGTTATCTACGTGCCACCGGCTACGGCTGCCCGGACACCGCGGACTGCGACGCCCAGTATTTCGGTTTCTTCAACCAGGTCTACAACGCGGCCTGGCAGTTTCGGCAGTACACCCAGGAGCCCGACCGGGCGTTCAAAATAGGCAAGGTTGACGTGGGCTTCAACCCCGACGCCGAATGCGGGGCCTCCGCCGTCGCCATCAAGAACCAGGGCACCGCCAACCTGTACAACTACACGCCCTACCAGCCCAATGCGGTTGCCGTCGCAAATGCCGGCGACGAGGGCGACGGATGCTCGACCTACGGCAACCTCAATTTCTGGCTGTTCTACAACGACTGGTTCGGGGATTCGACCCTCGAACCGTTCTCCGTGATGTTCGACGACTGCCTCAACTATGTCGGCGGCCAGGGCTGCCGTGCTCCAACGCTCCTTCCCACACCGTGAGTCCGGTCGCCGCTGAACGCGGTTTGGGTGCGTGGGGTGCGAGCATGGGGCAACTGGCGCGAGTGACTTGCGTCGCTGTTGTCCTCGCAGCGACCGTTGTAGCAGCGCCCGTCATCGCTGCGTCCTCGGCGTCGGCAGCCAACGACTACCCCACCTGGGCCGAGGTCGACGCCGCCCGGTCGAGCGCGGCCGCCACGGCAGCCGAGGTGCACCAGATCGAGTCGGTGCTCGATAGCTTGCAGTCGCACGCGGCCGAGCTCGGAGACACGGCTGTGACCGAGACCGCGCTCGCCGCCGGGGCTCAGGCCGAGCTCACCAAGGCGACCGCCCAGCAAACTGTACTGACTACGCAAGCGGATGCAGCATCCGCTCGGGCAGACGCGAGCGGTGAGCGCCTAGGTGTGCTCGGCGCCCAGCTCTACCGCGCCGGCGGCAACAGCCTCGCGGTGGGCGCCCTCTTCGATGGCGGGGAGGCCGACGACCTGCTGTTTCAGCTCGGTGCCATGTCCCGGCTCACGGAACAGGCCGGACTCATCACCGAGCAGGCCGATGCCGAGCGCAACGCGGCCGAAACCCTCACGGCCCAGGCCGAGATGAAGGCGCGCGAGCGCGACCGCCTGCACGACGAGGCTCGGTCGGCTCTAGCGTCCACCGAGACAGCACAGCAGGCAGCGGACGCCGAAGTTGCCCTTAAACAGGCCGCCGGCGATGTGCTCTATGCCCAGCTGGCCTCCCTTAAAAACACGTCCGCCGAGGTGGAACGGCAGCACCACAGCGGCGTGATGGCGCAGCGCGATTACGAGGCGCAGCAGCGGCAGGCAGCGAAGAACGCCGCAGCCGGAGATGCGGCCGCACAACCGAGCGTTCCGAACCTTCCGAGCGTTCCAAACATTCCGAACGTTCCGAACGTTCCAAGCGTTCCGAACGTTCCGAACGTTCCAAGCGTTCCGAACGTTCCGAACGTTCCAAGCGTTCCGAACGTTCCGAGCGTTCCCCCGAGCGGCGGCACGGTCGACCGCCCCGGTGCCCAGCGCATTGCAGCGGCCCAGGTGGCAGCCAGGGGCTGGAACGACGCCGAGCTGACCTGCCTGGTCTCCCTGTGGCAGCGCGAGTCTGGCTGGCGAGTGAACGCCTACAACGCCAGCAGCGGCGCGTATGGAATTCCGCAATCACTGCCCGGAAGCAAGATGGCGTCGGCTGGCGATGATTGGCAGACCAACCCGGCTACCCAGATCAGCTGGGGCCTCGGCTACATCGCCTCCCGTTACGGCACCCCCTGTGCGGCCTGGGCGCACTCGGAGAGCCACAACTGGTACTGAACCGCCGGTAAAAGCTCACGCCCGAACATTGAACACCCAGGGCACCTGGCCGATCTCGAGGCGGTGCCGACCGCCTGCCTGCTCGGCGAGGGCGTCATCGGCGTGGGCGACATCCCCCGCCCAGAACAGCGCCGGCCCCCGCTCGCTCGTACCGAGCCGGGTTTCGTAGTGTGCCAGAGGGCGCTGCCCGGCACTCGCCACGATGTCGGCTACGGCCCCAAATCCCTGCAGACCGTGCAGAGTCACCCAGGTCGGAGCTACGAGAATCATCAAAGCGGATGCGTGCCGCTCCAGCGCCGTCTCCGGCCGCAGCCAGGCGTAGTCAATGACCTCATCCTCGGCGAGCACGATGGTGCCGGGCGGTGCCGTCGCGACGTAGAACCAGGTGCGCAAACGCTTCGGGGCGCTGCGCGGCGGCACCCACACCGCCGTCGCGATAAGCGCCTCGGGCCTGACCACGAGCCCGGTCTCTTCCCGCAACTCGCGCACGGCAGCCCGACGGGCGGCGAGCTGTTCGACAACCTCCGCCGCGGGGCCAGGCCCGCCAGGCAGGCCCGCCGAGCCGCGGCCGGCCGCCGGCTCACCCGCGCTGGCGGGGCCAGCCGGCGCCGCGGCATCCGCTGCCCGCTTGTCGCCCGGGTCGACGCCGCCACCGGGAAACACCCACGCGCCGGCGAAAGACCCACGATGACGGGGGCGTTCGAGCAGCAGCACTTCGGGCCCGGTGGCACCGTCACGCAGCAAGACCACGGTCGCCGCAACCCCTAGTAGTGGTCGCGCTGCCTCGGTATCTCGCGTCATCTCTGGTCCTTTGGGTGTCGGGTCGTGCCGTCTCGTCCACACTAACGCCGGGTATCGCCCGGCCTGCTCGTCGCCGCCGTGCCCAAGGCGATCGACCTGCGTGGAACGATCGCTGACGTGCGCGACCATCAAGCTCGTTCAGGACGGCCGGGTTGAACTGGCGCCGTTCATCACCGGCCGCATCGCACTCGATAACCTGATTACCGTGGGCTTCGACACCCTGATCAACCACAACGAGACCGCAGTCACGATCATCGTTCACCCCTAACCCGCGTAAACCGGCGGCACCTCCGCTCGGGGCGCCGCCGATCGCGGCAGTAGGCTGCCTTCATGCCCGCCATCCTGCGCACGAGCCCGCTCACCCGCAGCCTGCTCGCGCCAAATGCCGGTCCGATGACGCTCGACGGTACCAACAGCTACCTCATCGGGGCGCCCGACGCACCAGCGTTGGTCGTCGTCGACCCGGGACCGCTCGACGTGGGCCACCTTGCCACGCTCGCCGCTGCCGGCCGGGTCGAGCTCGTGCTGATCACACACCGACACGCCGATCACACGGCGGCGGGGGTTCGATTCGCGGAGCTCACCGGGGCCCCGGTGCGGGCCTTCGATCCGGCCTTCTGCGTGAATGGCGACCCACTCACCGACGGGGAGCTGATTGCGGCCGCCGGCACCAGCATCCGGGTATTAGCTACCCCCGGGCACACTGACGACTCGATCTGCCTGCACCTGCCCGGCGACGGCGCCACCGGCTCTGTACTGACCGGCGACACCATTCTCGGCCGCGGAACGTCGATCATCGACGGCGCCCTCGCCGACTATCTAACTTCGCTCGAGGCCCTGCGCGCGCGCGGGCCGGCCATCGTGCTGCCCGCGCACGGCCCGGTGCTGCCCGACCTCGCGGCCATCTGTTCCGCCTACCTCGCGCACCGCCACGAGCGTCTCGACCAGGTGCGCGCGGCGCTCGACACCCTCGGTTCGGCGGCGACCGTGGCGCAGGTCACCGACATGGTCTACGCGCAAACGGATGCCGCGGTGCGGTTCGCCGCGGAAGCATCCGTTCGCGCGCAGCTGGCCTACCTGCGCGACCCGCTCTAACCGAGCTCGCAAGCTTGCGTGCCGGGCTTCTCTTCCTCCGGGGCGCGGGCCGCCAGAGCCCGGGCCGTCAGGGCCCGAGCTGTCAGGGCCCGGGCCCTGACAGCGGCTGTGTCTGCTGCAGCGCTGAACCGGGCATTTCTGATCCCCGAGCTGGCGGTTCGGGCGACCTTATTGCTCTGTTTGGGGTTTTGGGCCATGGTGCATTTTCCAATCACGTGAAACTGGGAGGAGACTCCTCGATAAACCCTATCCGTGCCTCACACCCCATAACTCCTGCAATCTGTCTTGACGGTATTCAACTCTCCCGTCATCACGCGGATCTGCTCATCAAGGTTGAGAAATTGCAGGAGTTATGCCCGCGACCTTGAGGCTTTCCCAGCAGCCTCCCGCTCAAGCACAGGCAGACCCGACAAGTTGCAGGCAAAACAGACCAAGCAGTATTGTTCATGTAGCGCTGCAACGGGGCGTCCACCCCCATCCGTTCTCGCGGTGCGCTAGCGTATGGGGAGATCGGGGGCGGCGATCGGTTCGTGGCGCAGCCCAGACAATGCTAAAAGGGGAACCTCATGCGCCATCGCTCACTGCTCACTGCCATCGCCGCCGCCGCTCTCTTATCGCTGACGCTCGCGGGGTGCAGCGGCGAGAAGGCCGCCGAGAAGCTCGACCCGGCCGAGGGCCCATTACAGAAGTACATGTCGGGGATCTACGAGGGCTACGACGAAGACTCGGCGATCGCCGCGCAGAACGACCAGGAGGAACTCGTGGCCACCTGCATGTCCGACGAAGGCTTCGACTACACGCCCGTCAACGCCTCGCAGTACAGCGGCATGATGAGCGATGACGGTGAAGAGTACGGCACCGAGAAGTGGGTGGCCGAGAACGGCTACGGAATGAGCCAGTCCCCGGAGCAGATCGCCGAGCAGGAGGCGCAGAGCGCGGAAATCGTCGACCCAAACCAGGACTACCTGGCGTCACTCTCCGAGAGCGAGCAAGCCGCCTACAACGAAGCACTTTACGGTCCGCAGCCCACTGAGGAGGAGCTTGCCGACGGTTCCTACACCGACAGCTACGAAACCAAGGGCTGCTACGGCGCGGCCCTTCAGGAAATCAACGGCGACCAGCCGTCGCAGGAAGAACACGCCGCGCTGTACGAAGCCATGAGCGCCCTGTACGAAGACCTGCAGGCCTCCCCCGCGATCGTGAAGCTAGACGCCGAATGGGCGGCCTGCATGGCCGACGACGGATACGCGACCTTCGCGAAGAAGGCAGACGCTCAGGAGTCGGTCATGAACGAGCAAAACGCGCTTTACGAAGACCAGACGGGCGCTGCCCCCGACGAAACGATCCTCGCCGACCTCCGCGAAAAGGAACTCGCACTGGCCATGGCCGACTACACCTGCGCCGAAGATGTTGACTACACGGAAGCAACGACCAAGGTGCAGTTCGAGCTCGAAGAGCAGTTCATCACCGACCACAAGTCCGAGCTCGACGCGCTCATCGCGGACTCCGAGCAAGGCAAGTAGGTGCCGCGCCTGTTCGGACGACGAAAGAGCGAGCCCGACGCAACCGAGGTGATCGACCTCGACGCTGTCGCCCCGCCCACCCGCTCACGCAGTCAAGGCTGGCGTCGCGTGTTCGCCGGCAACCGCGTGATCTGGGTCATGGCCACGGTCGCCATCATCGCGCTCGTGGCCGGTCTCGGGCTTGGCCAGCTGATCGTCTCACCCGGGCAGGCTGCAGCGGATGCCGACGCTCCCGCCGGCGGACTCATCACGGTCCCCATCGAAAACCGGCAACTGGCTAATGACGTCACCATGCGCGGCGACGCCACCTACGCCGACTCGGTGGAGGTCAGCATTGAAACCGGCGAACTCGCCGGGGCTCCCATCGTCACCGGTCAGGTGCCCGAGGTCGCCGCCATCTTCGACACGGCCTCGATCGCGCTCGAAGTCACCGGCCGCCCGGTAATCGTGTTGCCCGGCGACCTGCCGGTCTACCGCACCCTTCGCGTCGGCGTCTCCGGCCCCGACGTGCTGCAGTTCAAGCAGGGCTTGAACGCGGCCGGAATCGATGCCGGCGCGCTCGACTCCGACGTGTTCGACGCGCAAACAGCGAGTGCCGTCACAGCGCTCTACGCCAAGGTCGGCTACCCGGCTCCCACCGGCGGCACCGACGTTGCGACCGCGGTGAGCGGTGCCGAAGCCGGAGTCACGAGCGCGCAGGCATCCGTCGACAGCGCCGCTGGCGCCCTCACCACCGTGCAGGGCGCCGCGTCAAACGTTGACGTGGTCGAGCAGGGCAATCTCGTGCGCAGCGCGCAGCGCGCGCTTGCCCTGGCCAGAACCGAGGGAACCCCCAACGCGATAGCGGATGCCGAGGAGTCTGTCACCCTGGCCGTCGCCCGCCAGGCCCAGGCTCTCGCGCCACGCGACGCGAGCGCTGAAAAAGCCGCCGTCACCGCGGCCAAGGCCGAACTGACCCGTGCAAACGAGACCCTGAGCGACGCCCGTGACGGCGCACTCGCGTATCTTCCGTCCGGCGAAGTGCTCTACCTGCCTGGCCTCCCCCGCCGGGTCGACGAGATCAGCGTCAAACGTGGATCGAGTATCACCGGGCCGGTCATGCGGGTCTCCGGCGCGACGCTCGTGATCTCCGGCTCGGCGACCGCGAGCGATGCAGCCCTGCTTACGGTCGGCGCCCCGGCCATACTCGCTATGCCCGACGGCGACCAGCCCGCGACGATCTCCTCGGTACTCCCCACCGAACCGGCCAGTGGCGAAGCCGCAAGCGGCCGCTTCACCGTATTGTTCGCTCCCGACGCCCTCACCGACGAGCAGATCCAGGCCGTGCAGGGCAGCAACGTGCGCGTG
Organism: Cryobacterium sp. Y82; assembly: GCF_002929495.1. Lineage (GTDB taxonomy): Bacteria > Actinomycetota > Actinomycetes > Actinomycetales > Microbacteriaceae > Cryobacterium > Cryobacterium serini. The sequence goes on along the minus strand of NZ_PJJJ01000034.1, from coordinate 134,392 downwards.
CGCATCCCGGTCAGTTCAACCGAGGGCGATGTACTCGCCGTCCCGCTCGCCGCGCTGACTGCGGGGCCCGGCGGCGAATCCCGCGTCGAGTTTGCTCCCGGCGGCTCCGCCGACACGGTGCTGGTCGAGGTCACGACCGGGCTCGCCGCCGAAGGCTTCGTCGAGATCACGGCCGTCGACGGCTCGCTGGGCGTCGGGGACCTCGTCGTGGTGGGCCGGTGATGACAGCCCCGGTCGTCGAACTGGTCAACGTCACCCGGTCGTTTCCCGGCCCGCCCGAGGTGCAGGCGCTCAAATCGGTCAACCTGCGGGTGGAGCGCGGCGACTACCTGTCGATCGTCGGCCCGAGCGGCTCGGGCAAATCCACGATGCTCAACCTGCTCGGTCTGCTCGACCGGCCGAGTGTCGGCGAGTACCATCTCGACGGCACCTCAACGAGCATGCTCGATGAGAAGCAGCGCGCGATCGTGCGGGGCGGCACCATCGGCTTCGTCTTTCAGGCCTTCCACCTGCTGCCGCACCGCACCGTGCTCGACAACGTGCTGCTCGCCACCCTGTACAGCGGTGTGCCGCGCGCCGAACGCGAGGACCGCGCCCGCGCCGCCCTCGACCGGGTGGGCCTCAACCATCGGCTGGATTTTCTGCCCGGCACCCTCTCCGGCGGCGAACGCCAGCGCGTGGCCGTGGCACGCGCTGTCGTTGCTTCGCCCGAACTGCTGCTCGCCGACGAACCAACCGGCAACCTCGACGAGACCACCGGCGGCGAGGTCATGGACCTGTTCGAAGAGCTGCACGCCGACGGCCTCACGCTTATCGTCATCACGCACGACCACGCCGTGAGCGATCGGGCCGAACGCCGCGTGCGCATCACCGACGGCCGCCTGAGCGAGCTGTCATGAAGGCCTTCTTCAAGCGGATGCTGCGCCGCCGTTCCCGCGTCGCCGCGGTCCCTGATACCGAGCTGACGGCATCCGCTGAACTGACGCCCAGCATCGTTCCGGTCATTCGTCGCGCCGACCGGTTCTCGGTGCAGGACCTGATGGTCGAGGCGAGTTACGGCGTGGGCGCCCGCCCGAGCCGACTCGTGATGACGACCCTCGGTACCGTGCTCGGCATCGCCTCGCTCGTGGTCACCATTGGATTCGCGCAGACCGCCGCCGGGCAGATTTCCAACCAGTTCGACGCCGTCTCGGCGACCCAGGTCATGATCGAGCCGGCCTCAACGCGCAATTCGAGCGGCAACGAACAGGCGGCCGGGCGGCTGCCGTGGGATGCCCCGGAGCGGGTGAATCGCCTTGCCGGGGTGGAACGCGCGGGTCTCGTAGCCGAGGTCGACGTCGAAGACCAGCTCGTGACCTCCGTTCCCGTCAATGACCCCTCGGCCGCGCAAACCCTGAGCCCCGCCGTAATCGCCACCTCGCCAGGCTTGCTCGCCGCAGTGCGCGGGCAGGTCATCACCGGGCGCTACTTCGACGTCGGACACGACGAGCGCGCCGACCGGGTCGTCGTGCTCGGGGCCCGGGCCGCGGAAACGCTCGGCATCAACCGGGTCGACTCGCAGCCGTCGATCTTCATCGGCGAGGTGCCGTACACCGTCATCGGCATCATCGACGGCGTCGAGCGCCGCGCCAACCTGCTCGACGCCGTCATTGTGCCGCTCGGCACCGCGCGCGCCGACTTCGGACTCAGCGCCCCGACCGAACTGCACGTGCAGATCAATGTCGGCGCCGGCACGCTCGTGGCCCGGCAAGCACCGATCGCACTCGACCCGAACGCGCCCGAAAACTTCACGGTGCAGGCGCCCGCCGCCGCGTCGTCGCTCCAAGACAATATCCAGGCCGACATCAACATCGTCTTCCTCACGCTCGGTATTATCGCCCTGCTCGCCGGCGGTCTCGGCATCGCCAACGTCACCCTGCTCTCGGTACTGGAACGGGTCGGGGAGATCGGCCTGCGCCGCGCGCTCGGCGCGACCAAGCGCGATATTGCCCGCCAGTTCATCGTGGAGTCAGCCGTGATCGGCCTGCTCGGCGGCCTGATCGGTTCGGCAGTCGGGGTGTTCGCGGTCGTCGTTGTGTCGCTGCTGCAGGGCTGGACGCCCATACTCGACCCCTTCGTGGCCATCGGCGCCGCCCTGCTCGGAACCGTCGTCGGGCTCGCCGCCGGCGCCTATCCCGCGGTGCGCGCCTCCAACATCGAGCCGATCACGGCCCTGCGCGGCGGCACCTAGGAGCCAGTCAAGGCAGTCCGCGTGCCGAATACCGTGGTGGCCTGTGGCCCCGCATCTAGAATCATTGGACCATGCCGAACAGCACTCCTGCCTCCTCCGAACATGCCGACAGGCTAAAGCGGCAAGCCTTCTGGGTGTGCGTCGGAGTTGCTTCACTCACCATCCTCGACCTGTCCAAGATCAATGTTGGCTTGCCGGCCATCGAGCAGTCGCTCGGCGGCGGCACCACCGAACTCCAGCTCATCGTCGCGGGTTATGCACTCGCCTTCGGGCTGGCGCTGGTACCGTCCGGTCGGCTGGGCGACATTCATTCCCGGCGACTCATGTTCATCGTCGGCCTCAGCTCGTTCACTGCGGCGAGCATCCTGTGCGCGCTCGCGCCCACGATCGAATTTTTGATCGTGGCGCGTATCGTGCAGGGAATTGCTGCGGGAATTCAGATGCCGCAGGTTCTCGGGCTAATCCAACAGCTGTACCAGGGCGCGGCACGCGGGCGCGCCTTCGGCTTGTTTGGAGCGGTCATCGGCGTTTCGACGGCCTTCGGACCAACCCTCGGCGGCCTCCTGATCGCCGTCGGCGGCCCAGATATCGGCTGGCGTCTATCGTTCTGGATGAACGTGCCACTGGGCCTTCTGGCGCTTTACTTTGCGATGCGAGTGCTTCCTAAACGCCAGACTCATGAGCGAGAACGCACGGGGCTCGACCTCGTCGGCATCCTGTTTCTGGGCATTGCCACTCTCGGCCTCATGCTTCCGTTCGTGCTGACAACCGGCGCTCCAACGGATGACCCCCGCCGCTGGTTCTGGCTGATTGTGTTCGGTCTTTCCGGCGCCGCGTTCTTCAAGTGGGAACGGCGCTACCAGCAAATCGGTAAATCACCCGTTGTGAACTTCGCGCTTTTTCGCACGGCGTCCTATCGCAACGGGATCCTGATTTCGACGGCCTATTTTGCGGCAATTCCGCCGTACTTTTTGCTGGTCACCCTTTTTCTGCAGCAGGGCCTCGGGCTTGAGCCCGTCTTCGCCGGAATGGTGAGCATCTCGTTTGCCCTCGCCTCCGCGGTCATGTCGTGGATCGGCGGTCGTCTGGTCTTTCGTTGGGGCCGCCAGCTCGTTGCCCTCGGCCTGGTCACCGTCATGATCGGTTTTGTGCTCGTTCTACTAGCGGGATTGTTCGCCTCGGTGGACCTCGCACCATGGCTGATCGCCGCAGCCATGACAATGACCGGTGCCGGCGGTGGTCTCGTCATTTCGCCAAACCAGACGCTCACCCTGAGCGAGGTTCCGGTCACTCAGGGAGGCGTCGCCGGGTCAATGGCGCAGGTAGGTCAGCGGGTGGGAACGGCGATTGGAGTCGCGGCGATAATCTCGACCTTCTACGCAACGTTGTATGCGGAGGCGAGCCAGCCTGACCGTGTGCAGGTGTTTCGTGACGGCTTTCTCAACGGAATCCTGGTCGCGCTGGTACTCCTCGCCGTAGCCCTGGTGTTCGCCCTGGTCGACCTGTTCGGACGCCAAACAGAAACGTCCGCCCTGCCGAACACCTGAACGTGACATTTTCTTCGTCGATGAATGAGAGTCTCCGCATTGGCAAACGGCGTCTGGGGGCGGAATCTGCCATGCTGGCCGTGAGCCGAGACGACCGTCGATCCTGTCGGTCTGCCGGGCGCCGAAATCAAAGGAGTACAGCATGAGCGCGTACGTGATTGTTGGGGTGGTGCCCGGCCAGCCGGATACCGTCGTGGAGCGGGCGGCCGTGTTCGCGGCACGTTTCGATGCGGAACTGGTGTGCGCCTCCGTGGACGCCAGCCAGTACCGGGTTTACAACCTGGGCGACGGCACGATGACGAGTCTGCCGTTCAGCGCGGACTCGCCCGAAATTGCGGAGGACAAATTCGACCCGGATCTCGCATCGCGCCTGGCCGCGCTCCTCGACGGAGGCGCTCTCCCCTGGAGCACCCGGGCATTGGCAGGCAATCCGGCCCAGGCCCTCGGCGACTTGGCCGATACTCTCAATGCCGCGATGATCGTAGTCGGAACCCGGGAGGCGACGTTGCGGGCCAGCCTGCAGGAGTTCATCAACGGTTCGGTGGCGGCGCAACTGGCGCACCGTCAGCATCGTCCGGTGGTGGTGATTCCGCTCGCCCCGGTTCCGGCCGATCAGGCCCTGCCCTGGGACCCGGCCTGATCGCGCGCTGCAGGATCCAGCGGCGGTAGGCCGACGCCATCCGACTCGAGCCCGCACGCGTAGCCCGGACAACTGCGCAGACCTCGCCCCCTCGGCGCCCTGCAGGTGAATCGCGTTTGCCTCCGTCAGAAGTTCGCGCCCAGCTATGGGGAGATGACGGGGGAAACTCCCCACGTACAACGAGGAATTCCCCATTGTTCCGTGTGTGGTGCCGGGCGTAGCGTCGGCTACAGGTCGCCACTCGCTACCTGGAGTATTCAGTCAAAGGAGATTGTTCCGCGAGAAATTTAACGGTATCCCGCACCCGAAGGAAATCGGGCGCTTCGTAGAGCTCCTCAAAAAGCACAACGCGGACATTGACGTTTCTGTCGGTGGAGGAAGCACGCACGATACGGCCAAGGCCGCCGGCCATGACGCTGGTATCCGTTGGGTGACCGTACCGACCACAGCATCGGTCGACGCGCCGACCTCGACGCTGGGTGTCATCTACACCGAGGACCACGCATTCCTTGAGTATCTTTATTTTCCTCGCAACCCTGATCTGGTGCTGGTGGACACGCAGATTGTCGCGAACGCCCCGGCCGAGTTCCTTATCGCCGGCGTCGGTGACGCGCTCGCTACCTGGCTTGAGGCGAAGGCTGTCGCAGGGTCTTTCTCCGACACGATCGCGGGAGATCTTCCCACCCTCACCGGCACGGCGCTCGCCCGTCTATCGTGGGATGTCTTGTGGGAAAACGCCATTCCGGCTATCGCCGCCGTGCGCGATCATGTCGTCACACCGGCTCTAGAGAAGGTCATCGAGGCGAACACGTTGCTCTCCGGTCTTGGGTTTGAGTCCGGCGGTCTGGCGGCAGCGCACGCGATCCACAACGGTCTCACTGCCGTGCCGCAGACCAGGGGTGTTCAGCACGGCTACAAGGTGAATGTTGGATCGGTGACGCAGCTCGTCCTTGAGGGAGCACCGTTCGCCGACATTCGGGCGTTTGTGGAGTTCACAACCCGCGTCGGACTGCCGACCACCCTGACTGAGGTTGGTATCGACGTTGACGACGCGGAAACACTGCGCATCGTCGCCGAGGCGGCCACGGCAGAAGGCGAGACGATTCACAACATGTCGTTCGAGGTCACGGCGGAGAGCGTCATGTACGCGCTCATCTCGGTCGAGCGCCTGTCTCGTCAAATCCGTGCTGAGGCAGGCTTGCCTGAACCAGTCAAGTACGAGGCCCACCACTAGGCTCACGACATACCCAGGTATACCAGCGCAGGGGTATCCACCGGCCACCAGTCGGCGGATTCCCCCTGTTGGAGTTTCGTAGTTACCATTGCCCTGCCGTGGGCTACCCGAACAGAATCGCGGCTTCGTCATAGCGTTGCTGCGGCACTGTTTTGAGCGAGTCGAGCGCCTCCGCGAGGTTGACGCGAACGATGTCCGTCGCGCGCACCGCCACCATGCTGCCCCAATCGCGGTCGTGAACGGCCCCAACCGCAGCGATGCCGAGACGGGTTGCAAGGACCCTATCGGAAGCACTGGGGACGCCGCCACGCTGAATGTGCCCAAGCGTTGTTGCGCGGGTTTCAATACCGGTTCGCTCTTCGATGATGGGCGCGAGGCGCTCGCCGATCCCGCCGAACCGTGGGCGGTTGAACGCGTCAAGTCCTCGCGCGTAGTGCGGCTGTGCCATCTCGTCTGAGATGAAACCTTCCGCGACGACGATGAGCGGCGCGCGGCCACGCCGAAACGGTTTTTGCACCCACTCACAGATCTCAGCAAGGTTGGACCGCTGCTCGGGAATGAGAATCGCGTGTGCACTAGTTGCCATTCCGGCGTGCAAGGCGATCCATCCGGCGTTTCGACCCATTACCTCGGCGATCATGCACCGGTGGTGTGATTCACCGGTCGTCTTGAGCCGGTCGATCGCCTCCGTGGCGATCTCGACCGCGGTGTCAAAGCCGAACGTGTAATCGGTCGCCGAGAGATCGTTGTCGACCGTCTTGGGCACGCCGATAATCGGAATACCAGCGTCACTGAGAATTTTCGCGGCGGCGAGCGTTCCTTCACCACCGATCGCGATGAGGACGTCTACTCCGAGCGCCTTCAGGTTCGTTCGAACGTGCTCGATGCCCCCTCCCTCGCCCAGCGGATTCGTCCTGGACGTACCGAGGATCGTGCCGCCGAGCTTCGATATTCCGCGTACGCTCATCCAATCCAGATCGATTGTGTTGCGATCGAGCACGCCACGCCAGCCATCGACGAACCCAATGAAAGTGTCATCACTCCGGCGGATACCGCAAAGTACGCACGCACGGATGACAGCGTTAAGACCGGGACAGTCACCTCCGCTGGTCAGAATTCCGATGTGGGCCACTGCGCTTCACCTACCACGTCGCGTCTCCTTTTCATGTGGTGCGATGATGCAATACCTGATCCTCCACGCTCACCATCAGGAGCCGTCACCGACACTTCCTAGGCAACCATGCGCCCCTCAAACAGACTATGAGGACTTCCCACACGTCGGCGTAGGGAAAGGACGTAGGGAAAACCAGCATCGAACATGATCTACTTGGCAGTGGCCCCGGCACGCAGGTGCAGTGACACATGTTGTCCTTGATGCCTAGTCGGGCTGTTTGCCATTCGTCAGAGAGGACGTAATATGCACACTCCCGAGAACCTCGTAATCGATTCGTCAGTCGGGTTGCGCGACCAGCTGGACACTGTGACAGATCTCGCCCGGGACCTTGCGGGACGCTTCGAGTTGGCGCCGCTGCTTGAACGCATCCTCGGTCATGCGATTGCGCTCCTGGGTTGTGAGAGTGGTTCGATCTCGCTGGACGACGAGGCCAGCAGAATGTATACCAAAAAAGTTGACCTCGGGGTCGGCTGTCACGAAGGGCAGACATTTTCGCTCGACGAGGGCGTCACTGGCGAAGTCGTCCATAGTCGTGGAACCGTCATCCTCGACGAGTACGCGTCGGTACTGCGCGCCGGTCACATTGCAGCAGATGACCCGCGGTTGCACTGCGCTGTCATCGGAGTACCCATTAAATGGGATGACAGCATCGTTGGAACGTGCGTCATTTTTAGCGCCACTCCTGGGCGTGTGTTCACGACGACAGACGCCAAACTCGCCGAACTCTTCGCGCATCACGCGGCGATTGCACTCGCGAACTCAACACTGTATGCAAAGGCCGCCGACCGCACTCGCGAGGCAGCCGTGGCTGCAGAACGAGAACGGGCCGTACGGGACGTCCATGAGACAGTCGGAAGGTCGCTTGCATCGTTGCTCCTCCACCTCGACGAGGCGGACAGGGCGAACCGCAACGGCGAACCTGCCGCAGTGTTCATCAGCAGCGCCCGCACGGTCGCCCATGACGCCTTGACCGAGACGCGCCGTACGGCACTCGGCCTTGGCCCGGCATCGCTGGAGGGCCGAACGCTCGACGCAGCGATCGATACAGAGCTTGCCTGGGTGGAGTCCATGTGTATGACAACGACTGAACTCGTTATCGTCGGCACGCCGCGACCTCTCGCGCCAGAGATTGCACACCAGACATTCAAGATCGTCCAAGAGGCCCTCAGCAACGTTGTCTCGCATGCCAGTGCCGGAAGCGCTCGAGTCGGACTCGTCTACGACACCGAGGTGCTGTCAGTTTTAATCGATGACGACGGGCGAGGTTTTGACCTCGCCGAGGCCCACGGCGGGCACTTCTCGTCGTTGTCTTCCGGGTGCCTCGGGCTCCACGGGATGATGTCGCGCGCAAGTCACCTTGATGGCGAGCTCGTCATCGATACGACTCCGGGATGGGGAACGAAGATCCGAGCGACTATCCCGTATATTTCCGGAACCGGCGAAATCGTCCCGCAGCCGCGCTGGAAGGTTCTCATTGCGAACGACCAGCCGATTATCAGCGCCGGACTCGTTCGGCTGCTGCACCTGAGCGAACCTGCAATCCAGGTCACCGCGGAGTTGAGTTCAGGCCGTCAGCTGGTCGATGCCTACGAGATGCTCCGCCCGGACGTGCTCATCGTCGACCTCCGGGCGCTCAACGGAGAACTATTCGGCACGCTCGCGAAGATCCGTGAATTCGACCCAAACGCCACAATCGTTGTCCTCACAGAAAACCCGACCGTTGACCAAATCCGTTCAGCAACGCAAGCAAACGTGCGCGGATTCCTCAGCCTCAAATCCGACGCGGCAACGATCTCACGCGTAATCATTGCCGCATGTCGTGGCGAAGCGCTGCTTCAAAACGACATTCTCGACCACCTCACAGTACTCTCCTCACACGGATCCGACGATGACACTCTCACTCCACGGGAGCGTCAGGTGCGCCCACTTGTCGAGCAGGGCATGGCAGATAAGCAGATCGCCAGCATGTTGTTCATTTCGGTCAAGACGGTCGAAAAGCACGTCGGATCATTGCTCCGAAAAACCGGCGCCCACAATCGCACGATGCTCGTGCACATGAACAGGGCGCACGCTTCGGAAGCCGCGATCGCCGAGCATTAGAGGATTCCCCACCTCGAAAAGGAGGGGGAATCCTGTATGGCTTATCACGTCCGACCTGCCCTATCGTAAAGATACCCAAAACACGGAGGTTGCTGTGAGTGTCGTGCCAATGAAAGACATCGTCGATCGCGCATTCAGTGCGCGCTACGGTGTCCCTGCCATAAATGTCTTCAACGATTTAACGTTGGAAGCAGTGCTCGCTGGGGCCGTGGAGGCCAGGTCGCCAGTGATTGTTCAGACCTCAGTGAAGACCGTTCGGAGTATCGGGTCTGGCGTGTTCGCCAGTCTCTGGCGGTCGCTGACCGAGGGAATAGAGGTTCCGGTCTCATTACACTTAGACCACTGCCCGGATCGCGCAGTGGTGACAGAGTGCCTCAAGCAGGGCTGGAACTCAGTGCTCTTTGATGCCTCTGCACTACCCGTCGAAGAGAATCAGCGGCAGACGATCGAAGTCGTGAAAGAGGCCCGGCTCTACGGCGCTCACGTCGAGGGCGAGATCGAGGCCATCACGGGTGTCGAAGACGACCACGGATCCGACCAGGAAACGGCGCGACAGTCGCTCGAAGTCTCGCTGCGTTTTATCGAGGCGACTGGTGTTGACGTCTTTGCCCCGTCGATTGGTAATGCGCACGGCACGTACAAGGCCACACCCGTCCTCGATTTCGGTCGGGTAAGTGACATTGTGAGGAGCCATCCAATCCCAATCGCCTTACATGGCGGAAGCGGTCTCACCTCAGCACAGTTCAGTGATCTGATCGCGCGAGGTTGCGCGAAGGTCAACATATCGACCTCCCTCAAGGAAACTTTCATGAAGTCAAGCTTCGCCTTCCTCACTGAGGCGCAGAAGCGCGACAAATGGGATCCGCCGTCGCTCTTTGCAAGCACTCGGGCCGACATCATGCACCTCGTCGTCGATCTGGCAGGTCAATTCGGCAGCGCTAATAAGGCGTGGTGAAGCGATGCCGGCTCTGATTTTCGACTGCGATGGCGTACTCGCCGACACGGAGCAGTACGGTCACCTACCCGCGTTCAACCAAACTTTTCGCGAATTCGGGCTGCCCGTGCAGTGGAGTGTCCAGGACTACGCCGACAAGGTAAAAATTAGTGGAGGCAAGGAACGGTTGATGAGCTTGGTCACGCCCGAGTTTGCTGAACTGATAGAAATCCCCGACGACCCGACGGCACGCACCGCTCTCGTAGCGGCATGGCATCGCCGGAAGACCGAGATCTACACGGATCTCATTGAGGGCGGTGTCGTTCCGGCACGACCCGGTATCGATCGAATCGTGCGGGAGGCGAGTGCGGCAGGATGGACCCTCGCGGTCGCGTCCACATCGGCGGAGCCATCCGTTCGCGCAGTCCTCACACACGCCGTCGGTCCCGAGCACGCGTCACAGTTCGCGGTTTTTGCGGGCGACATCGTGGCGAAGAAGAAGCCGGAGCCCGACATCTATCTGCACGCTCTCGCTGAGCTTGGAATCTCGCCAGAAGAAGCAATCGTTATAGAGGACAGCGAAAACGGCTTGCGCTCCGCGACGACGGCCGGTCTGCGAACCGTCGTGACGGTAAGCAGCTACACCTTTCGCGAGGACTTCTCCGCCGCTTCCCTCGTGGTCTCTTCACTGGGCGACCCGAATCCCGGCGAGATGACCCGGGTGATCGCGGACCCGTACAACATCGATCCAGGGCCGTTCATTACGCTGCGCGATCTCGCCCATGTGGCGGCGCTCTCTCGCCCCAAACCTCAGGAGACCCAATGAAGACGCGCAGCATCATCGACACCGAATTCGTTGTCCGATCAATCGCCGAAACCGCGATCGAAAACGAAGCCGCGTTCTGCGAACTCGACTCCGTCGTGGGAGACGGCGATTTCGGATATTCGCTTGCGCGCGGTTTCGAGAAAGTACTCGAAGAATGGGACGTCTACGACCGCACCGACTCGAGCGTCTTTCTCCAGAAAATCGCGCGCACAATCACGAGCCGTCTTGGTGGGACCTCCGGCCCCCTCTGGGGTACCGCCTTCCTTCGCGCCTCCAGCGCAGTGCGCGGTCTCGATACGGTCGGCGGAGCCGATGTCGTCGCAATGCTGCGAGCGGCGATCGAGGGCATCAAGGAACGCGGCAAGTCTGATGTCGGCGACAAGACGCTGCTCGACGCGCTCGTCCCGGCGACTGACGCTGTCGAGGCAGCCGTCGCAAAGGGCTCGTCTTTCGAAAAGACAGTCGAGGAAGCCGCGAAAGCCGCACGCGAAGCAGCAGAGGCGACCAGTTCTTTACAGGCAAGACGTGGACGCGCCAGTTACACCGGTGAGCGCAGTATCGGCTCGCCCGATGCCGGTGCGATCGCCGTGGCCGTCATCCTCGAGCGGCTCTCCACACTACCGCGAGCCCGCTAACCCATAGGCTTTTCTGCCCCACTAGAACCCAAACCCCATCCAACATCACAAAGACGTGGAGAAACCATGAAGAAGTTCATCAACGATCCGAAGAATTTCGTCCCGGACATGCTCAAGGGCCTTGCACTCGCAAATCCTGACACGTTGAGGTACGTCCCGGAGTACAACCTCATCCACCGTGCCGATGCACCCAACGCAGATAAGGTGACCATCATCCAGGGTTCCGGGTCAGGCCACGAACCCGCCCACGTCATGACTGTTGGCAGAGGAATGCTCGACGCTGCCTGCCCCGGAGATGTCTTCGCTGCGCCTCCCGTCGACTACGTGTACGAGACGACGAAACTGCTCGCCTCACCGAAGGGAGTGCTGCTGCTTGTCAACAATTACACCGGAGACCGAATGGCGTTTGAGATGGCGCAGGAAATGGCACGCGCCGACGGCATCAGGGTCGAGACGCTCTTCATTGACGACGACGTCGCGGTCAAGGACTCGCTCTACACGATCGGTCGTCGCGGTGTTGCCGGCAACTTTTTCGTGATGAAGGCAGTCGGCGCGGCCGCGGAAGCCGGTGCCGACCTTGATGAAATTATCCGGATAGGCGAGAAGGTCAACTCGGTTACGCGTACGATGGGCGTCGCGCTGACGGCCTGTACACCGCCCTCGAAAGGGTCACCCCTTTTCGATCTCGGCCCGGACGAGATCGAGATCGGCGTCGGCATTCACGGTGAGCCCGGGCGCAGGCGCGGCAATCTCGTCTCGGCAGACGAAATCGTGGATGACATTCTCGGAGCCGTCATCACGGATTTGCCGTTCACGTCCGGCGATCGTGTTGCAGTCATGGTCAACGGCCTGGGCGGCACGCCGATCAGTGAGCTCTACCTGCTGTACGGCCTGGCACACGAGAAACTAGTCAGCGCGGGCATCACCATCGGGCGTAATTACGTTGGCGAGTACTGCACGTCGCTTGACATGGCAGGCGCGTCGATCACCCTCGTCAAGCTCGACGAGGAAATCGAATCGCTGCTCGCAGCACCGGCCGAGATCGCGATCCGCGTTTTCTGACAGTAGAGACTTGCCACTCAGTGCCGGCTCGGGCGATAAAGAACGCGGTCATCGCGCCACGTTTTCGATAGCCATCTGGCGCGCATGGTTCCGGTCTGATCCCAGTCGGCGACCACCATGGCCCAATACTGATCGAGCGGGACGCCCATCGCGCCGCGCCGGCGTCGTGTCTTCAAGCTGAGGGTTCATCCCCTGAAACCAGGCCTGGACGACACGCGGCTGGTCCCGCTCGATGAGCAGACCGGCGACATTTCGCTCTTGGGTCCCGTTTTGATATTGAGTACCCATTTCGTAAAACATCATCTGACCAAGTATCCTGCGGGTTCACGGACTGGTCGACGAGCGTCTTCGTGCTGCGCCAAACGGTCATCACGACGGTCGGATCGGTGAAACGATCAGGCCGCGGCCGGCGCATCCCCACTGCTTCACGGATCGGGGGCTACGGCGTCCACCACGGCCGCAACGGCAGCTCGCCGAGACCGGCACCCCCGTCGGGCTTGGCCATCAGCACCTGATGCAGCTGGATCCCATTGCTCTCGAACGCGAGCCGTGAGCCCGCCATGTACAGCCCCCACACCTTCGCGGTGGGGAGGCCGACCTCGGCGACCGCCTCGTCCCAATGCGCGACGAGGTTGGTGCACCAGTCGCGCAGCGTCAGCGCATAGTGCTGACGCAGGTTCTCCTCGTGCAGCACCTCGAGCCCCGCATCCTGCGCTTCACTGATGATCCGGCCCGAGCCGGTGAGCTCCCCGTCGGGGAAGACGTAGCGATCGATGAACCCGCGGGTCGCCGCTTCGCTTCGATTCTCTGGCCGCGTGATGCAGTGGTTGAGCAGCAGACCGCCGGGGCGGAGCCTGGAACGCAGAAAACCGAAGTACGACGAATAGTTGCGCACTCCGATGTGCTCGAGCAGCCCAATGGACGACACCGCGTCAAAGCCGGTTTCTGCGATGTCGCGGTAGTCGCCGTGGCGAACCTCCGCGACATCGCTCAGGCCCTCCTCGGCGATGGCGCGCTGCGCCCACACGGTTTGCTCGCTCGACAGCGTCACTCCGGCGGCCCGCACACCGCGGCGTGCGGCGTAACGCACCATGCCGCCCCAGCCGCACCCAACGTCGAGCAACCGGTCGCCCGGCTTTAACCGAAGCTTCTCAAACACGAGCCGATACTTGTTCTCCTGTGCCTCATCGAGGGAGGCCTCGTCGCCTGGGTAGCAGGCGCAGGTGTACGTCATCGATGGCCCGAGCACCCACTCGTAGAACCGGTTCGAGACGTCGTAGTGGTGGTGGATCGCCTCGGCATCGCGGCCCTTGCTGTGCCGGATCCCCCCGATGGCGCGACGCCAGCGCGGTAGTGCTTCTTCCGACGGCGGCGCGATCGGGCGCAGCTGCCCCACACCGATAGAACGGATGATGTCCACCATCAGCCGCGCCGGTGGCCGAGTGAAGACCAGGCTGTCGGCAAGCGCCTTGAGCAGTTCATAGGGATCACCGGGGTGTACCCCGTGCATCTCGAGGTCGCCGGCGATATAGGCGCGGGCCAGTCCGAGGTCGCCGCGACCCGTGGCGAGGTAGGTCGTGCCGCGCGGCGTCAGCAGATCCAGCCCGAACGGCGCGCCTTGCGGTCCGGCTGCGCTCCCGTCGTAGGCGGTGAATCGCACCGGCAGGCGGCCCCCGGCCAAAATCTCCAGCACCTGGGCGAGACTGAGCCTTCCCGCCGCCGCATCCGTTGCATCCGCTGCATCCGTTGCCCGATCCTTAAACGTGGTCATCGTCGTTGCACCGCCTTCGCGTAGAGGTCGAGGAGACGTGATTCGGGGTCGTATCGATTTTTTAGGGCTCGGTAGCTGTCCCCGCCGTAGAGTTCGTCGAACTCCGGCCGGGAATAGTAGGAGTCGGAGTACAGCGACTTGTGCCCGTCAAGTTCGCCGACTTTGCGTTCAATCAGCCGGTTCGTCGCCCCGTCGCTGGATCCAACCGGTACCGTCGACCAGAAGCCGACGTTGACGTAGCTCTGCTGGGGCCGGATCGGGTAGAGCGGCCAACGGTCATCGTCTTTCAAGCGCAGCGGGCACAGCCAGACCGGCGCGATCGGTACGGTGTTCAGAAACCAGTCCAAAAACTCCGCGCACCGGTTGATCGGGATCTCCACGTCTTGTACGACTCGCTCGCGGGGCGGCCTGCCGCTCAGTTTCTCGATGCGCTCGCCGATGTGGAACCGTTGTTCGAGCTTCATCAGCTTTGCATAGGTGCTGCTGCGCCGGTAGCGCCCGGGCCAGATCCTGCGAATCAGCGGATGCTGTGCGCCGAACGCCTCGGAGCACCAGAACCAGTCTGTGTCCCAGCGCCACAGGTAGTCGTGGATGGTGAGGCGGTCATCCGTCGCCCCGCGCTCATGCTGAATGGAGCGATAGTAGATCTGTTGGTCGGTGTAGTCGCTGACTGGGCCGGCCGCGCTGGTCTGACGACCCACGCAGAGGTAGCTTTCATCGGCACTGAACACCACGCCGTCGAGGTAGTCGACGGCAGCGCCGTCGAGGCGGCCGGTCGCCATGATGCCGTCCATCGCCGCGACCAGGTCTATGAGCGAGTGGAACCGCACCTGCGTGAGCGCGACGAACGGCTTGACGGGCTCGAGTTCGATGCGCAGGCGCACCGCATAACCCAGCGTCCCGTAGGAGTTGGGGAAGGCGCGGAACAGGTCGGCGTTCTGGCCGGGCGACGCGGTGATCATCTCCCCGGCGCCGGTGAGAATATCCATCTCCAGCACCGACTCGTGCGGCAGACCGTTGCGAAACGACGTCGACTCGATGCCGAGACCGGTCACCGCGCCGCCGAGGGTGATGGTCTTCAGCTGCGGCACGACCAGAGGCGCCAACCCGTGGCGCAGCGTCGCAGCCACGAGGTCATCATAGGTGCACATGCCGGCCACATCCGCCGTTCGCGCCGCCACATCAACGGCGATGACGCCGGTCAAACCAGACGTGTCGAGGCCCCGCGCGCTGTTCTTAGTGCGTGTGCGGAACAGATTGGAGGTGGACTTGGCCAGTCGAATCGGTGCCGTCGCGGGAACGGCGCGATAGCTTTGCAGAAGGCGCTGCACGCCGGCGGCGTGAGCGCTCTTGGCGTCAACCACAGCAGCGGGCACGCCCTCACGTTAGTCTCGGTCGGCGCGATCGCACCAGTGCCCATTTTCACTTCATCGCTGGACAATGGTGTGAGCCACAATCTGGTGCGTTCTGGCAGACTCAGGCCATGACCACGACGATCGCCACCCCGGGCGGCACGCCAGAGCGGCCGGCGATCTTCTTCGCCACGCCCGAGGAGTTTCGCAACTGGCTTGAGGCGAACCATGCCACCGCGGCGAAACTCTGGAGGGGCCTTCACAAGAAGCACGTGCCCGACGGCGGGCTCACCTGGGAGCAGGCCGTTCTCGAAGCGTCGTGCTTCGGCTGGATCGATTCCGTAGCCCAGCACATCGACGAAGATGCGCGGCGCCAGCGCTGGACTCCGCGTAAGTCCGCGAGCACCTGGTCGAGCGTCAACATTGCGTTGGTCGAGAAGCTCACCGCAGAGGGGCGGATGCGCGAGGCCGGCATCGCCGCGTTCGCGCGCCGGCGTGAAGACAGAACGGGTGTGCAATGAGCGCACCGTAGCCCTCGAACAGTCCGACGGGCGTTGGCAGAAGGTCGTCGCCGAACCGGCGGTGCGGGAGGAACGTACGTGTCAGATCGCCGGACGAGTACTCACCCAGCAGGACTGGGCGGAGTTCTTGGGATCTCGTTCGTACGCCCCGGCATGCGGGGAATAGGCCCGGCTGTAGCTATGCAGGGCGTGGTCACGAAAAATCAAGCGGATGTCCAATGAGCTGCTTTACCAGCTGGACTCTGACTCAACCAGACACGATAATACGCGGGTCTGTCGCACCCGGTTGGTGCCCGACATCGGCGCGTGAGCAAAGGAGCCGCAGGTGTCGCAAGTCAACGGGCCACGAGTTTATGGGCCGCAAGTCATGGCCCCAATGGCGACTCCCGTGAGGGGCCGGATTCGACGTGGGGTGGTCTTCTTAAAATGGGCGATGGTGGCGTTGGCTACCCTGATCGCTCTCGGGGAGATTGATCGTCTCATTGCGGGCGTGATGGGCTCTGACGGCCGAAGCCATCAGCTGAACGTGGTGATCGGTCCCCTTGCGTTTACCGAGCAGTCGGCCTGGGCGGGCTGGGCATCAAGTGAACTTCCCGCTGGGACGGGCAGCTGGATCATCGCTTCACTGGTGATTGACGCCGTCTTCGTGCTCTCCTACGTGCAATTGCTGAAGCGACTACTGCACCGCGCAGTCGGGGACGGCGTTCGAATATCCGGGCTCCTCCTCGGCTGGCTCGTTGTGGCCGAGCTTGTGGAGCTAATCCTGGTCCTCTGTGGCGCGCTGATACTTATCTATTTTCCCGCCCTTTCGTTCACAGTTATACCCTTTACCGTGGCCCTTGTCGCGACGATAAAGTGGGCGCTTGCCATCCTGCTCGCAGTTGCAATTCTTCGCAATTCTGGAACGCGCTCAACGCTTTCGCGTATTGGTTCCCGCGTCCTACAGGCAATCTGGGTGCATCGTTTGACGGCAGTAGTGGTCGTCGTACTCATCGGCCTGTCCTGCGTCCCTTCGGATGGTGTCCTCGACCAGCTTCCTGACCTGCAGCGCCAGTGGCTTGACGATTGGCGCACCGGTTTGGTCCACCTGATCGTTGCCGCAGCCGCCCTGATGCTGGCATCACTGGTGAGCTTCGTGCTCGGTCGGCAACGCACCCGTGCCAGCATCGACACGAGGGTGCGGATGATTCTCGACAGCAACAAGGCCCCAGGCCGGCAATGGCTGTGGTGGCTTATCCCTGTCGGCGCCTGGGCCGTCGCGGCGATGATAACGGGGACAGTCGCCTTCGTCGAGGGCCTCGCATGGTCGGCAGGGCTGGCCCAATTCAACCCGCACATGACGATCACTTTCCTGTCGATACCTCTCGTGCTCGTAGTCGTGTTGCTGATGAAGCGTTTCCCAAATTCCCGGGGCAAAGCGAATGCGGTTTCCGATCCTGAACGGGCAATTTACACCTGGCTGGTCGGCGACGTTCTCGCTGTCGTCGTGCTGTCTGTCGGCGGCCTCGGACTCGTTCGTTCGTTCACTGGTCCGGTCTTCCTGGGGCTGGAGCCTGACAAGTGGCCCTTCTCCGTTTTGCTGTTTGTGGTCGGAATCCTGGTCGCGGTTTACTCACCGCGGTTACTCAATAGTCTCAATCCAGAATATTTCACGGCTCGTCAGGCACTGTGGGTCAGGTCCAACCTCAACCCGCGACAGTGGTTACAGAGCCTTGCCGCTCACAACAACCCAGTGCCCGTGCGGTCACAGCAGCACCTCCAAACCGCGCGCTGGTGGTTATTCGGCATTCTCTGCGTCGGGGCGTTAATTATCCTGGCGGTCACCGTACTTCCCCTCGACATTCCTCGCATCCTCGGAGGCGTCGGTGTCACCGTGCTGCTCCTGAGTGCGTGGGTTGCGATCCTGGGAGCATTCACCGTGGTGCTGCAGGACTATCAACTTCACCCACTGTTTAAATTGCTGCGGCTGCGGGCTGCTCCGGTGCTCACCCTTGCCATTACGATCCCGCTCGCGCTTTCGGCCCTGTACACGACTGGGGGAGCAGACCCGACGGTACATGCCGTCCGCACCATGGCCGAGAGCCCTCCTGCCGCAGGTGCAGCAGCTGCGGTCGCGACCGCCACCAATGAACCGTCCCCTTTGCTGAAACGGCTCATAAAGACCAAATGTCTGGCAACCACGCCTGATGGCAGAGTAGTCAAACCAGTCGTCGTCGTTGCGGCCGAGGGCGGGGGCATCCGCGCCGCGTTCTGGACGACCGAAGTGCTCGCTCAGTTGGACGCTCACGGCGGATGCCTCTCTGAGGCGGTGCTCGTCTCCAGCGGCGTGAGCGGTGGTTCCGTCGGACTCGCTCTCACTCACGTCGTGCGCGATTCGAAAGAATGGGATACCAAGCTCCAGAAGCTCGGCGGCCCAGCTACCGTAGCGACAGCGGTGTCCGGTCTTCTCTCGAGCGATCTCATTGCCTCCACTCTCGGAATCCACATTCCGTCTGCGGGAGGCATTGGCAGTGGTATGTGGCGGGACCGCGCTTCGCTCATCGAAGCGAATTGGATTGGTTCAGTCCCTGAACTCGGCGACCGGTTCGACCGGGACCCTCGGGATGGGACAGGCTTCATCATTCTCAACTCGACGGACGCCAGGTCGAAGTGCCGCGTTCTGGTCAGCCAATTGACAGCGCCAGACGAGTCTGCGGCCACGGGCACTCCGAAAGCAGGTGACTCCACTGGATTGGAGGTCGATCCTCCCCTGGACTGCTCGTCGTCCGCCAGCCAACCAGCTGCCAGCGGATCTCTGGACCTCATGCACGGTGACCAATGCTCACTCTCCCTCGATTGGGCGGCTGCGGCGATGCTCTCCGGGCGGTTTCCCATTATCACGCCTGCTGGTCGACTGCCGAGCGGTACTGCTGAGTGCACAGCGGGCACCGACAGTCAGCTCATCGACGGCGGATATGCGGAAGGTTCCGGGCTCGGCACAATTTCCGACATTGCACCCGATATCGCCAACGCGATTCGCGGCTACAACGCCACGGTAGACCCCGAAGTCGGTGCCTATGCGATGCCGATCCTGCTCTTCCTTCGAAATGGAGCTGGCTTCGACCTAGCGGACAAGGTGTCAGAAATTACCGCAGAACCGTTGGTGCCCATCGTCGGATTCAGCGCCAAAGGGAAGCAATCTGACCAGAACGCGTGGGTTCAGCGCATCACCGCGAGCCTGGCGGCATCCTGCCCGACACCAGGAGGCTCGCACGCGGGAACGCCGGCGGAGCAGCAGACCGCTGTGGACGGCGAAACGAAGTGCGCTGAAACTCAGAAAGACCTCCACGATGTAATTCCCGATGGTGTCGTTGTCGTCGCACCATCCACCCGTCCCACAATCGTCCCCCCGTTGGGTTGGGCTCTGTCATCGTTCAGTCGCTCCAGCCTGAGCGAAGCGCTCTCGCATGAAATGGTTGACTCACCCTGTGACTTAACGAACCAAGGCTATGCACGGTTCTGCGGCCTCCTCAAGCTGTCAAGCAAGTAGGCCTTCCTTTACTCCGTCAGCCGCTGCGGCCGGAGGTTCGTGCCGACGTCCCGAGCTGTTCGCTGTCTGTGACAAAACTGGAGCATCATTTGCATCGGGCGAGAGATGCCGAGGACCCCGTTGCCAGCAGCCAGGTTCACTGGATAGGTGGCAACGGGGTCCTTGTGCGTGTCCCTAGAAGTCCCAGTCGTCGTCTTCGGTAACAACAGCCTTGCCGATGACGTACGACGATCCCGAGCCCGAGAAGAAGTCGTGGTTCTCGTCGCCGTTCGGTGAGAGGGCGGAGAGAATCGCCGGGTTCACGTCGCAGACGTCCTTCGGGAAGATCGCCTCATAGCCGAGGTTCATCAGTGCCTTGTTGGCGTTGTAGTGCAGGAACATCTTGACGTCTTCGGTCAGGCCGACCTCGTCGTACAGGTCCTGCGTGTACTGCACCTCGTTCTCGTACAGCTCGAACACAAGGTTGAAGGTGTAGTCCTTGATCTCGTCGCGACGCTCCTGCGTCTCCTTCTCGAGACCCTTCTGAAACTTGTAGCCAATGTAATAGCCGTGCACCGCTTCATCACGAATGATCAAACGGATGAGGTCGGCCGTGTTGGTCAGGCGGGCCCGGCTGGAGAAGTACATCGGCAGGTAGAAGCCCGAGTAGAACAGGAACGACTCGAGCAACACCGAGGCGACCTTGCGCTTGAGCGGGTCATCGCCCTGGTAGTAATCCATCACGATCGAGGCCTTGCGCTGCAGGTTCTCGTTCTCGGTCGACCAGCGGAACGCCTCGTCGATCTCCTTGGTGGAGGCGAGCGTCGAGAAGATCGAGGAGTAGCTCTTGGCGTGCACCGACTCCATGAACGCGATGTTCGTGTAGACGGCCTCTTCGTGCGGGGTGATGGCATCCGGAATCAACGACACGGCGCCGACGGTGCCCTGGATCGTGTCGAGCAGGGTCAGCCCGGCGAACACGCGCATGGTGAGCTGCTGCTCGACCGGCGTGAGCTGGTTCCACGACTGGATGTCGTTGCTGAGCGGAATCTTCTCCGGCAGCCAGAAGTTGTTGGTCAGCCGGTTCCAGACCTCGACGTCTTTCTCGTCTTCGATCTTGTTCCAGTTGATCGCATCAACGTGCGACACCAGTTTGAGCTTGTCAATCATGGGTTCCTCCGGGAGCCGTACCACTACAGTTATTCAGAAATTTACAGCAAACTCACTTGAGCGCGTTTTGCTCACAGTGCGCAGGACACGCAACCTTCAATTTCCGTGCCCTCGAGCGCCATCTGACGCAGGCGGATGTAGTAAATGGTCTTGATGCCCTTTTTCCAAGCGTAGATCTGGGCGCGGTTGATGTCACGGGTGGTCGCGGTGTCCTTGAAGAACAGGGTCAGCGAGAGGCCCTGGTCTACATGCTGGGTCGCCGCCGCATACACGTCGATGATTTTCTCGTAGCCGATTTCGTAAGCATCCTGGTAGTACTCGGTGTTGTCGTTCGTCATGAACGGCGCCGGGTAATACACGCGACCCAGCTTGCCTTCCTTGCGAATTTCAATCTTCGCCGCGATCGGGTGGATCGACGCGGTCGAGTTGTTGATGTACGAAATCGACCCGGTCGGCGGCACGGCCTGCAGGTTCTGGTTGTAGATTCCGTGCTTGACAACGGATGCCTTCAGCTCGGCCCAGTCAGCCTGCGTCGGAATCGACACTCCGGCCTGGGCGAACAGCTCGGCGCCGCGCACGGTCGATGGCTCCCAGACCTGGTCGGTGTACTTGTCAAAGAACACCCCGGACGCGTAGGTGGAGTTTTCGAAGCCCTCAAAGGAGCGGCCGCGCTCCATGGCGATGGCGTTGGAGGCGCGCAGCGCGTGGAACAACACCGTGTAGAAGTAGATGTTGGTGAAGTCAATGCTCTCTTCGCTGCCGTAATAGACGCGCTCACGGGCAAGGTAGCCGTGCAGGTTCATCTGGCCGAGACCGATGGCGTGCGAGCGGTCGTTGCCGTCTTCGATCGACCGAACCGAGCTGATGTGGCTCTGCTCCGATACCGCATTGAGGCCGCGAATGGCGGCATTGACGGTGCGTCCGAGGTCGCCGGAATCCATGGCCAGGGCAATGTTCATCGACCCGAGGTTGCAGGAGATGTCCTTGCCGATCTCGTTGTACGAGAGGTCTTCGTTGTAGGTCGTCGGGGTGTTCACCTGCAGAATCTCCGAGCACAGGTTCGACATGTTAATGCGACCCTCGATCGGGTTCGCCGCGTTCACCGTGTCTTCAAACATGATGTACGGGTAGCCCGACTCGAACTGAATCTCGGCGAGGGTCTGGAAGAACTCGCGTGCCTTCATCTTGGACTTCTTGATGCGCGGGTTGTCGACCATCTCGTGGTACTTTTCGCTCACCGAGATGTCGGCGAAGGGCACGCCGTAGACGCGCTCCACGTCATAGGGCGAGAAGAGATACATCCAGTCGTCGTTCTTGGCCAGCTCGAAGGTGATGTCGGGAATGACGACACCGAGCGAGAGGGTCTTGATGCGAATCTTCTCGTCGGCATTCTCGCGCTTGGTGTCGAGAAAACGCATGATGTCGGGGTGGTGCGCGTGCAGGTAGACAGCGCCAGCTCCCTGGCGGGCACCGAGCTGGTTGGCGTAGCTGAAGGAGTCTTCGAGCAGCTTCATGACGGGGATGATGCCGCTGGACTGGTTCTCGATCTGCTTGATCGGTGCGCCGGCTTCACGAATGTTGCTGAGCAGCAGGGCCACGCCGCCGCCACGCTTGGAGAGCTGCAGCGAGGAGTTGATGCCGCGTGAGATCGACTCCATGTTGTCTTCGATGCGCAGCAGGAAGCACGAGACGAGCTCACCGCGCTGGGCCTTGCCGGAGTTCAAAAAGGTGGGGGTCGCCGGCTGAAAGCGACCGGCGATGATCTCTTCAACCAAGGCAACGGCGAGCTTCTCATCACCGGATGCGAGACCCAGCGCGGTCATGACCACACGGTCTTCGAAACGCTCCAGGTACCGCTTGCCGTCGAAGGTCTTGAGCGTGTAGGAGGTGTAGTACTTGAATGCACCGAGGAACGACTGAAAACGGAACTTTTTGGAGTAGGCCAGATCGTTCAGGCTCGTGATGAACTCGAACGAATACTGGTCGAGCACGGCCTGCTCGTAGTATTCCTTCTCGACCAGGTAGTCGAGGCGCTCACGCAGCGAGTGGAAAAACACCGTGTTCTGGTTGACGTGCTGCAGGAAGAACTCGCGGGCTGCCTCGCGGTCTTTGTCGAACTGGATTTCTCCGTTCGGGCCGTACAGGTTGAGCATCGCGTTGAGCGAGTGGTAATCCATACCCAGCGGGGCGTCGATGGGCGTGATTTTCACGGCTGTTGTTTCCAAAATTCTTCCAATCCGTCGTGAACGATGCGCACATCATCCGGTGTTCCAAATACTTCAAAGCGATAGAGGTGCGGCACCTTACACTTGGCGGCGATGATGTCGCCGGCCAGGCAATAGGCGGTACCGAAATTCATGTTGCCGGCGCCGATGACGCCGCGGATCAACGACCGATTGGTCTCGTTGTTCAAAAACTTGATGACCTGCTTGGGCACAGCCCCGCCCTCGCTGCCGCCACCATAGGTGGGCACGCACAGCACGTACGGTTCCGTGGCCACGAGCGGCTCTTCGCGCGTATGGAGAGGTATGCGCGCTGCTTTCCGACCGAGCTTCTCGACGAAGCGGCGAGTGTTGCCCGATGTGCTCGAGAAATACACGATGTCAGTCATCTGTTGCGGCGATTCTGATCGGCAAGACATCCGGGTGAGTGGTGGCGTGCTGGTTGACGTGAGCTACGCGAGGCGAGCAGCGAGTGCGTTGATCTTGTCGGGGCGAAAGCCCGACCAGTGCTCTTCGTCGGTGATAACGACGGGCGCCTGTAGGTAGCCCAAAGCCTTGACGGCCTCCAGTGCGTTTTCGTCGACCGAGAGGTCGAGCACCTCGTACTCGATGCCCTTGTTGTCGAGGGCACGGTAGGTGGCCGCGCACTGTACGCAGGAGGGCTTCGTGTAAACGGTGATTGCCATGGTTATGGCCTTTCTTCTTGGCTGGTAAAGTCTAAATCTGTTCGATATACTTCGCAAGTATGTTCGATAAAACTCTTTGATCTCCGATGAGAAACCGTCAGGGATCGTCGTGCAAAGTGAGCAAGTGTACCGTCCGGCTGTAGTGCCTGACTGGACTTCCAATACTACATCTAGTGATCGCCGGACTCAAGAGCCACTACATGCAGTAATTACAATTGTGTAGTTATCCACCGACATTCCACATTTTGCCCACAGCTTGACGACGCAAAAGTGCCTGAATTCCGCGGAATCGCAACCAGTTATCCACAGGCTTCCCAGGCGACATTATTTTGCCTGTGGAATCACCGACGGCGTGTCGCGGCGTGGGCACTCGGGGGCATCCGACAGGTCAACTAAGCGATCCGCCAGGCACGCAGAAACGGGCCGGTCTCCACCGAAGTGGCGACCGGCCCGTTAGGCCGTTCGATTTAGCAGTAGGTGCTGCGCGCTACTTGGTCAGCGGGGACAGCTTCGGGTCGTTGGCGTATGCCTCGGCCGCGTTGTCCTTGGTCACGATGACCGGCGGGAGCAAGAACGCCGGAACGATCTTGTTGCCGTTGTCGTAGGTGTCATCGTTGGTCTCGGCAGTGCCGCCGGTCTGCAGGGTCTTGACCATGTCAATGGCCTGCTTCACGAGAACGCGGGTGTCCTTGTTGATGGTGGAATACTGCTCGCCGGCCATGATCGACTTAACCGACTCCACTTCGGAGTCCTGACCGGTGACGACGGGGACCGACTTGCCGGCAGACTTCACCGAGGTGATGATGGCGCGGACCA
The DNA here is from genome assembly GCF_002929495.1 of Cryobacterium sp. Y82. Classification (GTDB taxonomy): domain Bacteria; phylum Actinomycetota; class Actinomycetes; order Actinomycetales; family Microbacteriaceae; genus Cryobacterium; species Cryobacterium serini. Next base: position 109,964 of record NZ_PJJJ01000034.1, on the reverse strand, counting down.
GGGTGTCATTGGGCGAGAGCACGCCGTCGACTTTCCGGGCCCGGGCCCGGAAAGTGGGCCCATGATAGATCATGGGCCCACTTCCTTAACATGGGCCCAGCCCGCGAAATATGAACCGTGCGACCGTCAATCAGGCGCGGGGTAGCGCGCTCTCGAGGTCGGCAATGAGGTCGGCAATATCTTCAATGCCGACGGAGAGGCGCACGATATTGTCGGGCACCTCAAGTTCGGTGCCGCGCACCGAGGCATGCGTCATCTCCGAGGGGTAGTTCACGAGAGATTCGACCCCGCCGAGCGATTCGGCGAGCTGGAACAGGTGCATCGATTCGGCGAACAAGCGCGCAGCAGCGGCTCCGCCGACGAATGCGAGAGAGAGCATGCCACCGAAGCCGGACATCTGCTTTTTCGCCAGGTCGTGCCCGGGGTGGCCGGGCAGTCCCGGGTAATACACCCGTTCGATGGCCGGGTGGCCGTCGAGAAATTCCGCGATGGCCTGGGCATTGCTGCAGTGCCGTTCCATGCGCACCGAGAGCGTTTTGATGCCGCGCACGGTGAGCCAGGAGTCGAGCGGAGCCGACACCGGGCCGGCCGCGAACTGCAGAAACCGGGCCTTCTCGTAAAGCTCGTCGTCATTGATGATGAGCGCACCACCGAGCACGTCGGAGTGGCCGCCGAGATACTTCGTGGTCGAATGCACAACCACGTCAGCGCCAAATTCCAGCGGATGCTGCAGCGCCGGCGACGCAAAAGTGTTGTCGACGATCGCGACTACGCCGTGCCGGTGCGCGATCTCGGCGAGCGCCGCGATGTCGCTGATCTTCATGAGCGGGTTGCTCGGTGTCTCCACCCAGAGGATTTTCGTTTCGGGGCGGATGGCCGCTTCGACCGCTGTGAGGTCGCTCATCTCGACCGTCGTGTTGAGCACACCCCAGGCGGCGTGCACCCGGTTGATGAGGCGGTGGGTTCCGCCGTAGACGTCGTTGCCGAGCACGACGTGGTCGCCGGGCTTGAGAATGGCACGCAGGATGGTGTCCTCAGCGGCGAGTCCGCTCGCGAACGCCAGGCCGTGCTTGCCACCTTCAAGGGCGGCAAGCAGCGTTTCGAGCACGGTGCGGGTGGGATTGCCGCCACGACTGTACTCATAGCCGCCACGCAGGTTGCCGATGCCGTCCTGAACGTAGGTGGAGGTCTGGTAGATCGGCGGAATGACTGCGCCGGTGGTCGGGTCGAAGGCCTGACCGGCATGGATGGCGATCGTGTCGAATTTCTGATTATCGGTCATTGTGGGCTCCTCTGTGAAAAAGATCAGGCACTCAGGTAGCTGAGCAGGTCATGCCGGGTGATGACGCCGAGCGGCTTGCCACCGTCGGTCACCAGCAGCGCGTCGTGGTCGGCGAAGGCTGCGCGGGCAGCCGCCACCGGCTCGTTGACCCCGATCAGCGGCAACGCATCACCGACGATTGAGCCAACCCGATCGGTGAGCTTCGCGTCGCCGGAGAAGACGAGGCCCATCAGGGCACGCTCATCAACCGCGCCGAGTACCTCGCCCATGACGACCGGCGGTTTAGCGCTCAGCACGAGCAGCTGCGACACTCCCTGGCTCGTCATGGTCTCGATCGCGTCGTGCACGGTGTCGCTCGGATGCACGTACACCAGGGCTGGCAGGCGCCCGGTCTTCGATTCCAGCAAATTCGCGACCGTGTGACCGACCGGGGCGTTGCTGAAACCGTAGCTGCGCATCCAGCCGTCGTTGAAGATTTTACCGAGGTAGCCGCGACCACCGTCGGGCAGCAGCACGACGATCGTGTCATCGGGGCCGAGCTTCTCGGCCGCGCGCAGGGCTGCAACAACGGCCATGCCGCTGGAGCCGCCGACGAGGATTCCCTCCTCGAGGGCGAGCCGGCGGGTCATGGCGAAGGAGTCGGCGTCGGACACGGCGATGACTTCGTGCACGACCGTTGGATCGTAGGCGCCGGGCCAGAAATCCTCGCCGACACCCTCGACCAGGTAGGGACGGCCGGTACCGCCGGAGTAGACCGAGCCTTCCGGGTCCGCTCCGATGATGCGCACGGCATCGTTCGAGACCTCGCGCAGGTAGCGGCCGGTACCGGTGATGGTGCCCCCGGTGCCGACCCCGGCGACGAAATGGGTGACGGTGCCGTCGGTGTCACGCCAGATTTCGGGGCCGGTGGTCTCGTAATGGCTCAGCGGGCCGTTCGGGTTGAAGTACTGGTTGGGCTTGAACGCTCCCGGGATGTCCCGGGCCAGCCGGTCGGAGACGCTGTAGTACGACTCGGGGTCGTCCGGCGCAACGGATGTCGGGGTCACGACGATCTCGGCGCCGTAGGCCGTGAGCACATTGCGCTTATCTTCGCCGACCTTGTCGGGCAGCACGAACACGCACTTGTAGCCGCGCTGCTGGGCCACCAGGGCCAGGCCGACGCCGGTGTTGCCCGACGTGGGTTCGACGATTGTGCCGCCAGGCTTCAACAGGCCGTCGCGCTCGGCGGCATCGATAATGCGCACCGCAATGCGGTCCTTCGCCGACCCGCCCGGGTTGAGGTATTCGAGCTTCACGAGCACCGTTGCGGTCAAGCCTTCGGTGATCTTGTGGAGTTTGACCAACGGGGTGTCACCGATGAGGTCAAGAACGGTGTTTGCGATCTTCATAAAATTCCTTTTGTCGGGCCCAACGCCCTCGGGCGGGCGCGGCCTCGGATTTGCTCACCGATTCAGCGCTGGCCGGCGCGTTCGTACGAAATCGACTAGCGACCGCAACAAGACGACGATGAGCGGTCGCCTTTCTACTCTAACGGGCGCCGAGATCCGGCCATTAGGCTGAGAAATTACCGTGAGAGCGTCATCGGGGGAAGCTACAGGGACGGCTGATACGTTCGAATAGAAGCAGATCCAACAGAGAGGCCCTCGTGACCCCCCAGCCCGGCTCCCCCGTGAACAAAGCGTCGATCAAGGAAGAACGCACCGCAAAGCGCGCGAAAAAGTTGGAGGAATACCACCGCCAGCAAAAGCGCGGCAAGCGTAACCGGTTGATCGGAATCATCGGCGGCGCTGTGGCGATCGTCGCGATCATCGCCCTGATCGTGACCGCGTTCGTGCTCACGCCGAAGGCCGCCAACTATGCCGGCGGCGGCGCGGGCGACGCGTCGACCATCGAGGGTGTCGAGACCTTCACAAACGCAGCCGGCCACGTCAAGACCGCCGTCACCTACGAGCAGACGCCGCCAGCTGGCGGCGAACACGCTTCGGCTTGGCTCAATTGCGGCGTGTACGAACAGGCGGTTCCGAACGAAAACGCCGTGCACGCACTCGAACACGGTGCCATCTGGGTCACCTACGATCCATCGATCTCCGACGCTGAGCTCGACCGGCTCAAGACGGAACTGCCCTCCAGCTACGTTGTGCTGTCACCCTTCGAAGGGATTCCCGCACCGATCGTGCTGAGCGGCTGGAATTCCCAGCTGCAGGTCGACAGCGCTGACGACCCGCGCATCGCCGAGTACCTCACCGAATTCTGGAAGAGCACCAACGTGCCAGAAGACGGCGCCCCCTGCTCCGGTGGGATCGACGCACCCGGCAAAGCTTCTTAAGCCGCGCTCAACCCGTGACTTCTGACCACCCCCAGCCCACGGCGGATGCTCACCCACCGCGCCAACGCCGCTCGGTTTTGCGTGCCATCACCGTCACTGTCGTGATCACGGCGATCGTCGTTGGCGCTGCGGCCTTCTCGGCGGGGCGTCTGAGCACGATCGTCGACGCCACCCCTGACACGACAAGTGCCGAGGCTGGCTTTTCCCGGGACATGCAAGAGCACCATAATCAAGGCGTCGAACTTGCCCTGATCGTGCGCGATCGCACCGACGACGCCCCCGTGCGGTTGCTTGCCTACGACATTGCCACGACGCAGGCCAAGCAAAGCGGGCAGATGTCGGGCTGGCTCGCCGTCTGGGGGCTGCCGCAATTCGCTCCCGAACCGTCGATGACCTGGATGACCCGGTCGGGCCTATCCGGTGACACGCACGATTCGTCTCACTCGGCCAACGCTGACGCCGGACACGTCGCCGGAGAACCGATGCCCGGGCTGGCGACCCCGGCGCAGATTACCGTGCTCACCGCGGCGTCCGGTGTGGAAGCGGAGCGGCAGTTTCTCGTCATCATGATCGCTCACCACTTGGGCGCGATCGAAATGGCCGAGGCCGTTCTAAAGCGCAGCACGAACGCGACCGTGCAGGCCTTGGCTACCTCAGTGGTGCTGAGCCAGGAATCCGAGATCGACCTCATGACGGGCATGCTCGCCGAGCGTTCGTAGCCCCCACCATCTCGGTGCATTGGGTTCCGCGCGTCTGGCCCACCTTGCGGAACCAGGCCCACGATCTATCATGGGCCCGGTTTCCGGGCCCGGGCCCGGGAAGTTAGACGGCGGGGCTCGTGGTGATTTGGCGGGCGTAGAGGCTCGCATAGACGGCGCCGCGGGCGAGCAATTCTGCGTGGGTGCCGCGCTCCACGATACGGCCGGCTTCGACAACGAAGATCACGTCGGCGTCGACGATCGTCGAGAGGCGGTGCGCGATCGCAATCGTGGTGCGACCATGACTCGCGGTGTCGAGCGCGGCCTGCACCACACTCTCCGAGATGGAGTCGAGCGCGCTCGTGGCCTCATCGAGGATGAGCACCGGCGGGTCTTTGAGTAAGACGCGCGCGATGGCGATGCGCTGCTTCTCACCGCCGGACAGCCGGTAGCCGCGCTCCCCCACCATGGTGTCGTACTTCTCCGGAAAGGAGTCGATGGTGTCGTGAATGTTGGCGGCGCGGGCGGCAGCGACCAGTTCGGCATCCGTTGCCTCCGGCTTGGCGTAGCGCAGGTTCTCGGCGATGGTCGCGTGGAACAGGTAGGTCTCCTGGCTCACGATGCCGATGTGGGACACAAGCGATTCCTGTTGCAGGTCGCGCACATCGTGGCCGGAGAACAGCACGCGGCCGGCTGAGGCTTCGTAGAAACGCGGAATCAGGTACGAGACGGTGGTCTTGCCGGCGCCCGACGGCCCGACAAACGCGGCGAACTGGCCCGGCTCGATCGTCAGGGACACGTCGTCGAGGGTCGGGCGCGCGTCACCGTGAGCGTCCGGGTAGGCAAACCGCACTCGGTCGAACTCCACCCGCCCTCGACCCGCTCCGGCCGACGGCACTCGAGCAGCGCCGGGCTTGTCGCTGATCGCCGGCTTCAGGTCGAGGTACTCGAAGATGCGCGCGAACAGCGCAGACGACGTTTGCAGATCGAGCGCGACCCGCATGAGGCCGAGCAGCGGAAAGATCAGGCGCGCCTGCACGGTCGTGAAAGCCACGATCGTACCGGGTGTGAGGTCGGTCGTGCCGTTGAATACGAGCGCCCCGGCCACGAGATACACGATCGCCGGGATCGCCGACAGGAACACGCTCACCGTGGCAAAGAACCACTGGCCGCTCATCTGCTGGCTCACCTGCAGGCGCACCTGGTTGCGGTTCTCCTCGGCGTACCGGTCGATCTCGTTCTGCTGCCGGGTGAAGCTTTTGGACAGCAAAATACCCGAGACACTCAGGGTCTCCTGGGTGATTGCAGTCATGTCCGACAGCGACTCCTGGGTCTTGCCGGCGATGCGCGCCCGCACCTGACCGACGCGGCGCTGCGCGAAAACGAGAATCGGCATCAGCACCACGGCCACGATCGTCAGCTGCCAGTTCAACAACAACATGGCCACGAACGCGGCGATCACCGTGACGGTGTTGCCGAGGATGCTCGAAATGGTGTTGGTCAGAACCGTCGCGACGCCACCGACGTCGTTTTGCAGCCTCGACTGAATGACGCCGGTCTTGGTCTTGGTGAAGAAGCTCAGTTCCATCGCCTGCAGGTGGGTGAACAGCCTTACGCGCAGAGCGCCCATAACCTTGTTGCCCACCGTCGCCGTAAGCCAGGTCTGCCAGACACCGAGCAGCGCATTGACCAGGAATACACCGAGCATGAGCGCAACGAGAACGCCGAGAACCGAGAGGTTGGGGGTGTCCCCGGCCGGAAACAGTCCGTCGTCGAAGGCTCGCTGGGTGAGAAGCGGCGGCACGACCGAGAGAGCGGCACTGATCAGAACGAGTACGACGGTAACGATGAGGGTGTTGCGGTGCGGCGAAAACAGCACGAAAATACGCTGCAACAGGTGCGGAATCCGCGGTGCCTCGGCGTTCTCGGCCCGCTGCGCCGCAGCGTCCGCCCCGCTCACCCGGCCGCGTTTCATACCGACGGCTGGCCGCGACCCGAAGCTTCCCGAACCGTGCGCTGAACTCATATTCTCATTTTAGGTGCAGCGGCAGAGGCAGCGCGGTGAGGCGCATGTTCCCATTCGGCCCGGGACCCTCCGTCAATTCCACGCTAACCGAGCCACGACAGCTGCGTGGTCGGTCGGCCATACATTCTCCAGGTGGTGGCCCAGAATATCTCCGCCCAGGCCAACACGGCGCTTTCCGGTGGCGCTAAGCATCGGGGGTGCCGCGCTCTCTGTCTCAGCGGCGACGGTAAACGCCTCTAAAGCACGCGCGCCACGGCTAAAGATGAAGTCAATCCGATCTCGAGGCTCCTCACCAGCCAGGATTATAGGGGACCAGGTGTGTCCGGGCACGGCATCAACATCGGGATGAACGACTCGAAATGCATCGGCGTACCCCGCGACCTCGAGCATGCGTGAGGCGGGCCACTTGACGCTATTAGCGCGGTGCTCCGGCTTCCAGTCCAGATGCGAGGGAACGTTGAAATCGCCCATGACGAGAATTGGATCCTGTGCAGACACGACGCCCTCACTCTCGAGCCGACCCTGTTCAGACAAAATTTCCGCGAGTTCGGCTGTGCGCCGGCGTTCGCCCCGGCTGGCGAGGGTATGGCGCGCAGGAATACGAGCATCACCAGCGGTATAGGGGCCGTAGTCAGCGTGCCACAGGTGTACGGACCACACCGTGACGGCGCCCGTCGGCGTGAAAACGGTGGCACAGGTAGCAAACGAATCGGTCTCGGTACGATGAAGCGCCAGGGGATACGGACTTATCACCGCGGTGTCCTGTCCCTGTTGCGCGATATTCCACCCCATCGCTGCCGCCAAACGACGGCCATGATCCCCGAAACACTCCTGCAGGGCCACGATCGAGTGGGGAGATTCCCGAAGGTACGCGACCTGCTTGGCCTGACCGTCGTTGGAGTGGCATCCGCCAAACCAGAGATTCCAGGACATGGCGGTCACACCCTGCTCCGGCAATTCCGGAGTGAGCGCGGCGGGCGCCGCTGCCTGAGGAGCTGCGGCCTGCCCCTCTGGCCGCATGGAGCGCACCGTGAACTCACCGGTCCGCCCGTTCCATTCCGGTACTACACCATCCGTCACCAGCAGAAAACGATAGGTCCCTTCAGAAAGATGGGCCAGATCCATTGATACAGATTTGCTTTCGGTCAGCACGGATGCCGATGCCACGGGGCGACCTGCCGGCAACTCGTTCCACAGACAGTCACCCTGCGCATAAACCTGCACTCGCGCCGACTGTTCGGCCGGATACTGGCACTGCACGGTCAGAGTCGACGTCACCGTGTCGAAAGCGCCGTGTGCGAGGGTATGCGGGCCGAATTGCACGGGCTTCTCCCGGTCAACGATGCGGGCCCAATCGATGAGTTCTTCGTCGAGCAGAGTGGTGTGCCGCACGTGGCAGTCGAGGTCCACTGCCGGGTCAGCGTTGACGCCGACGACGAGCAGTCCGGCGCTCATCGCTGCCACCGCCCCCACCGCCGAGTCTTCAAAGGCGACGGCGGTCTCGGCGGTTACCGACGAATCGAGTTCGTGCAGTTTGCGGAGGGCAGCTACGTACAGCTCCGGCGCGGGTTTGCCCGCCGACACCTCATCCCGGGCGACGGAACACGTAATCAAGTCCCGCACACCGATACGATCCAGGATCTGATCGAGCAGCGCACGCGGACTGTTTGACGCGACCGCGACGGGGAATCGTGACGCGAGTTCGCTCACCAGGGCCACAGCTCCCGGCATCGAGGTCGCCTCCCGGGCGATGAGGGATTGAAACTCTTCGGAGAGCGATACCTCTAATTCACCCACCAGAGGGGTCGGAAGCCCGGCATCCGTTAGGACCATCACGAGCTGTGCCGCTACGTCATCGATGGAGCCACCACGAAACGTGGCCAAGTCGGTCAGGGTCGCGCCGCGCGCGTTCGCGCACGCCGCCACGACCCGCAACCAGAGGTCCTCGGTGTCCGCGAGCAGTCCGTCGCAGTCAAAGATGATTGCGGATGCCGCACCCGGCAGCAAGCTCGCGCTCACGTCAATGCTGGTGTTGAGAAATTGGACTTGCATTTATGCCTCCATCCGAAGCGCCGGGCGCCCCGTAAGTCGAACCCGAACTCTCAGGCCGATAGGTAACTCGGTGACGCTAGCGGAAGGAACGTCGACCTTGATCTCGGAACTTCCATGGCTAATGTCACCCTCGATCTTGGCCGTGATACGAGTGGTCGCACCGCGGTAAACGTGGGAAACAATGTGGGCAGATCCGCGCTCGGACGCCTCCAGCATGAGCAATTCGGGCCGCACATAGAGCAAATCGCGATCGCCATCACGGTGAGGTGCCCATACTTCGGGGACGGCCGCGCCGCGGGCGATAACGAGTTGGTTGGTCGTACCAACGAAACGAGCAACAAAATCAGTACTCGGTTGGTCGTAGAGAATCCCCGGCTGATCAATCTGTTCGATTCCACCGCCCCGCATGACCGCTACCCGATCGGCCATCGCTAGCGCTTCATCCTGATCATGGGTGACGAAGAGCATCGTGATCCCGAGCCGGAGCTGCAGGTTGCGAATCTCCTCCCGAAGCGAGGCGCGCACCCTGGCATCCAGAGCCGATAGCGGTTCGTCCAAGAGCAGCACCCGAGGCTCAACTGCGAGGGCCCGTGCGAGCGCGACGCGCTGCTGCTGCCCGCCGGAAAGTTGGGCCGGAAACCGATCTGCGAAACCGGGCAGCCCGACCAGATCGAGCAGAGAGGTCAGTTTCGCTACCCGCTTGGCCTTGCCTTCGCGTCGCACGACGAGTCCGAACGCTACGTTGTCGGCCACACTGAGGTTGGGAAACAGGCTGTACGACTGAAACACCATGCCAATGCCGCGACGGTGGGCCGGGACCTGCAATACATCGCGCCCGTCAACCGTAAGAGTACCGCTCGACGCGGTCTCGAACCCGGCGAGAATACGCAACGCTGTTGTTTTTCCGCAACCAGAAGGCCCGAGCAGCGCGACGAACTCCCCGGGTGCGACTGTGAGGTCAAGGCCGGTGAGCACGGTGGTGTCACCAAACTTTTTGCTCACCGAGGTGTACTCGATGCGGGCCCCCGTTGCACTTCGGGGGTGAACTGTTGCTGCTGCAAGCGTCACGATTCGTGTCCTTTCAAGGCCAGGGCGCGCGCAGGAGCTGCCCGTCCGGCGAGTACGGTCATGGCGATCAACAGTGCCCAGGTGAGGGCGTTGATGAGGAGGGACATGGAGATTGACGCGCGAAAATTGGATCCGGCAATTTGAGTGAGCCAAACCGGCAGGGTTCGATAGCCCAGCGTCACCGCCATTGTGAATTCACCCAGACACAGAGCAATACAGAAGAAAGTACAGAAGATGACCGGGCCTTTAATGTTGGGCAGAACGACACGCCGGAGCACTGTGGCGCCGCTGGCCCCGAGTGAATGTGCGCTCTCGACGAGGGTGCGCAGGTCAATGGTGCGCAGACCAGCATCGAGCGATCGAAATACAAATGGCAGGGTCAAGACGATGTAGCTGCCGACCAGGACGATGGGCAGGTCGGGGTTTTGTAGCAGCTGGCTGATCTGAGCTGGCGCAGAACCGCGACCGAAACTGGCCATGCTGCGCAGCACGGTGACTAATCCGGCCGCTAGAGCGATTGACGGCACGACAAGGGGGATCGTGCAGAGGATCTCCATAACCGGGCGCCACCGGGGCGCCTTCAGGTGGAGATAAACCATGGTCGGAACCATGATGGCCAGCAGCCCGACAACGGTCAGAACAGTTATGAGCAGCGTCAGCGAGAGCGCACCGAAAAATCCCGGGTCGCGCACCGATTCTACATACGGCTCAAAGGTAAATCCGGTGGTGGGCACGTAGATACTGAAAGCCAATGCGCAGATCATCGGCACCGCAATGTAGAGCGCCACCAAGATGATCAAGGCCCAGCTGAGCCCCGGCGCCACGACACGGATGCCGCGAGCCGCACGCGTTGACTGCCTCATTTGAACCATTTCAGGCTCCGTTTCTGCAGCGGCATGTAGACGAGTAAGACCAGCAGGGCCACGATGATCATGTTGACGCCCAGCGCCATGGCCACATTCTCCTGTCCGGCCAGGTTGCCACCGGCCAGTCCGCTGTCGATGCGCAGGGTAATGAGGGGTACTCCGCCGCCTCCGATCAGGGCCGCAGCCGAGGCGTGGGTCGCAAATGACGCGCCGAAGAGCAGGACGAATCCGCCCAGAATCGCCGGAGTGGCGATCGGCAAGCCAACCTTCTTCCAGAAATGCCAGCTGGTTGCCCCCACGGATGCCGCCGCTTCCTTCCATTCCAGGCGCAGGCCGGCCAGGGTGGGCAGAACGACCATGACCATGGTTGGTATCAGAAAATACTGGTACATCAGAATGAGTCCGCCGCTGCTGTAAAGGGTAAAACCCAGTTCAGTCAGTGACAGGAGCCCCGTCATGATGCCCGCGTTGCCGACCGCCGCGATGAAGGAGAATGCGAGGGGAACGCCCCCGGAATTGGCAAGCACGCTGGTGAGCACGGTGACCACGGCGGTGAGTTTCTTGGAGCGCGTGGTGAGAATGGCTTGCGCGAGGGCGAGACCGATGATGCCACCGGTCAGGGCTGCGATCACGCTAATTTGCAGGCTGTTCTGCATTGCATCCCAGGACGCCCCCCGAAAACTGGCCACAAAGTTGGCGAGGCTGGGCACATAGTTTCCCGGGTCGTTGACGTCGGCCACTCGGAATGCCGCCAGCACGATACCGAAGACCGGCACGCCCAGAAAAAGCGCGATGAAGACGAGAAAAGGGATGAGCCCCATGAACGAGGCGTTGACTCGGCGCTCGGGCCGGGCGTGCAACGAATGAACGAGATCCGCTGCCCGGTCGACCGGATCAGTGCCGGATGGTGCATCGCTCCTCGTCACTGTGAGCGTCACGAGGCGACCGCTGCGTCCCACTTCTCAGCCAGGAGCAGGTTGGCGGCGCTGCGCTGGGCTTCGGACGGAAACTCGAAGCCGTTCGTGACGGTCGGGAGCCTATCGGCGGCAGCCATGTCGACAGCACCGGATTCGACCAGTGCGTCAAAACGCACGGGTCGGGTGTAGCCATTGAGCAGGATGTTCTGGCCCTCGTCGGAGTACATGAACTCGATCCAGAGGCGCGCCGCAGCGGGGTGCGGGGCGTCTGCGTTGATCGACGCGGCATAGTAAGACGCCATAGTGCCGTCCGTCGGGATGGCAACCCGAAAGTCGACACCAGCCGCGGCAGTGTCATCGGCGACGGCCAAATTCAGGTAGTCCCAGTTGATAATGATGGGGGTTTCACCGGTTTCCAGCGTGCCAGCGTTGGCCTCGACCGGAATGAGGATGCCGCTCGCCGACAAATTCGCCATAAAGTCGATACCTGGCTGGATGTCGTCGAGACTGCCGCCCATCGCCATCGCTGCGGCCCAAACCGCGTTGAAGCCGGATTCGCCCTGGGCAGGGTTTCCGGTCAAGGCTACCTTGCCGGCGTACTGCGGGTCGTCGAGTTCGGCGAAAGATGTGGGACACACCGCCACTGCCGCCGCGTCACACCCGATGGTGACATAACCGCCGTACTGATTCGTCCACCGACCGTCGGTGTCCGTCAGCGCCGAGTCAATGTCAGCAACCGTGGCAGGACGATATTCAGCCAGGAGCCCCTCAGCACTGGCGCTGTTGGCGAAGGAAACTCCGGTGTCGAGGTAGTCGAGGGACCTGCTCTGGCCGATGCGATTCTTGATGGCATTGATCTGGTCCTGGCTGGAACCGGCCGAGGTGTCGTTGTCTACTTCGATGCCGTAGGTCGCCGTGAATTCCTCGACTAATACTCCGTAGTTGGCCCAGTCCGGATACAGTCCCATGACGTTCAGGGTGCCTTCATCCTGCGCAGCACGGACAAGGCTGTCCAGCCCCCCGCCGGCTTCGACCGAGGTCGCGGCGGCCCAGCCGACGTCTCCGGCAGCGTCAGTGGAGGTGCTGGCACAACCAGACAAGCCAATCGCGCCGACGAGCAGGATTGCGGGCAGGTAACGGCGGTGCGACGTGTTCATTGAAATCCTCTTCAGCCAGAATGATCGTGTACCGGTGGGTCACCGACGGAGACTCCCGAGACGAAAGATCATTGCTCACCGAACTTCTCTAGTGAACTTTAACCTTTGACGATCGAAGTTCACTAGATAAGTTGGGCCGGGATGGGTAAATTGAGTGACGAGTAGGTAAACGCTCGGTGAACCCCCAGTGCGTGAGTCCGGTGCGGTCTGCGCACGTAGCGGTGACGCAATACTTTGGACAGTGATCCAGGCCGGGCGCTCAGAGCGCGGCCGTACAGAGTGAGGTTGGGCGTGGCGAGGTATCACGACATCGCAGAAGCCCTTCGAGGCGCAATTTCCCGGGGTTTCTATGAGCGCGGAAGTCAGTTGCCCAGCGAACGTGAACTCTCCGAGGAGTTCGACGTTGCTCCCGGTACCATCCGGCAGGCACTGGGCGAACTCGAAACCGAGGGGGTCCTGGCCTCCCGTCGTGGCAGTCGGCGCACCGTCGTCGGTGAGCCGCGGGTAGCCGCCACGTTCGAAGAATTTCGAAGTTTTGCCCAATGGGCGTCGTCGCGCGGGCGCGTTCCAGCCGGCCACGTCATCTCGGCGAGGTGGCAGGACGCTTCGCCGCTCGACCTCGAGGAACTTCGGCTACCGACGGCCGCTCGCGTGTTCTGCGTTGTGCGGGTACGTCTGCTCGATGGCAGCGCCATCATGGTGGAGCGCACCCGCTACCGAGATTCGGTCGGCGCCGAGGTGGAGCGGATTCCGTCCGACTGCCCGTCGGTGACTGCTTGGCTCGCAGCGACTGCCAACATCACTTTCTCCCGCGCGGAGCATCAGTTTTCCGCCTGCCCAGCAGGGGCGGAAGACGCGCGGCTGCTCGATGTGCGCCGCGGGTCCCCGCTGCTCATGCACAAGCGCGTTAGCTTCAGCCGCGACGGCCTACCGCTGGAGTGGTCAGTCGACCGTTACGTCGCCGGCACCATCCGCCTCGTCGTCGATAACTCCCTCAACGCCAATGCGTTGCGCTGGGAATGACGGCCGAGGGCCACCCCGCCGGGGTCGGCCCCCGGCAACCACTCACCGGAAAACTGCAGTCCCACCTACCCCTTCGTAGACCCGGCAAGCAGGCCGCGCACAAAGAAGCGTTGCAGCGAGAAGAATACGATCAACGGAACCAGAATCGACAGGAAAGCACCGGCCGTCAGCAGATGCCAGTCCTGCCCGCGGGCACCGGAGAGTTCGGCGAGCAGTTTGGTCATCGGAGCGACCGCGCCGTCCGCGAAGATCAGCGCCACCAGCAGGTCGTTCCAGACCCAGAGAAACTGGAAGATGGCGATCGACGCTATGGCCGGCATGGTCAGCGGCAACACGATGCGAAAGAAGATCTGCCCATGGCCAGCGCCGTCGACCCTGGCCGCTTCAATAACTTCGCTCGGTATCTCCGAGACGAAGTTGTGCAGCAGGTAGATGGCCAGTGGAAGAGCGAACATCGTGTGCGCGATCCACACCTGCGAATAGCCGCTGCCGGGGTTGAGCGCCGCGACGACCGGGAAGCCAAAGACAGTGCCGCCGGAGAAGAACTGCAGGAGCGGCACGAGGGCCATCTGGATCGGCACGATCTGCAAGGCAAAGACGCCGATGAACATGGCGTCCTTGCCCCGAAAGTCAATCCAGGCGAAGGCATAGGCTGCGAGGCTCGCAATCATCAACGGAATGAGCGTGGCCGGCAGGGTGATTGCCACCGAGTTGATGAATGACCCGGCCAGATTGAGCTGGCTGTTGCCGGCAGCAAGCGCCGCGGTGTAGTTGTCGAAGGTGACCCCGGTGTTGGTGAAAATAGTCCACCAACCGGTGGTGCGCACCTGCTGCGCCGGCCGGAATGACGATACCAACAGGCCGAGGGTGGGAATAGACCACAGCACCGCGATGATGAGCGCCCCGATGGTCGCCCCGCGGCTGGTGAGCCGCTTCTTGGTATTGCGGGCGATGGGCGACTCCATCCGGCGAACGCCGCGACGCAGGCGCCGTGTGGTCTGGGCATCCACGGGAAGTCTTACGGGCATGACCGAGCTCATCGAATTTCCCTCTGCTTCTTGATCTGGCGGGCGTTGTAGACGACGATCGGCAGTACCAGCAGGAACAGCACCAGGGCAAAGGCGGCTGACCGGCCCTGCTCGAAGTTCTTGAACTGGGTGTACATCTCGTTGGCCACGACGCTGGTCTCATTCGACCCGGCCGTGGTGGTGCGCACAATGTCGAAGACCTTGAGCGACACGATGGAGATTGTCGTCAGAACGACCACGAGGGCGCTGCGGATGCCGGGGACGGTCACGTTCACGAACTGCTCCCAGGCGTTGGTGCCGTCGAGTTCGGCCGCCTCCATTTGCTCGGTCGGCACGCCCTTGATGGCGGCAGACAGCACCACCATGGCGAACCCGGTCTGTACCCAGATCAGAATCACGATAAGAAACAGAGTGTTGAACGGCGACACCGACAGAAAGTCCACCGGCTGCCCGCCGAACATGACCACGAGCTGGTTCAGCAGGCCGATCTGCTCCTGGTCGGCCGGCCGGGCCGTGTAGACGAAGCGCCAGATGATGGATGCGCCCACCAGCGAAATGGCCATGGGCATGAAGACCAGGATCTTGAAATATTTCTCGCCGCGACTCTTGTCGATGAACACCGCGTAAGCGAGGCCGGCGATGGTCGAGATGGTCGGAACGATCAGCACCCAGACAACGGTGTTGAGGACGATGCGCAGGTTCTCGGGCTGGGTGAAGATCCAGACGAAGTTGTCAAGGCCCACGAACCGGTCAGCGCGAGCGCTCATGAAAGCCTGCACCGTGGTCTGGATGGTCGGAATAACCAGACCGATGCCGAGCAGGATCACGGCCGGGGCGAGAAAACCGACCAGCTGGAACAGGTAGCCAGCACCCTTGCGCGAGCGGTAGTCGATGTAAAAGAAGCCGAGGCCTAGTGCTCCGGCACCGATGATGGCCCAGGTGTACGAGTTGCCGACCAACAGAATGAGCAGCGGTGCCAGGATGCAGACGGCAAGACGAATGATCGTGTAGACCCGGCCGGAGCGTGGGGCGATCTCGACGAAAAACAAGATGGCACCAACAACGACACCGAACGCCAGGATGACTATGGGGATTTGTGCCAGTGCTGGTAGTTGAGCCAGCCAGGAGAAGAAAGCGGACATCTGAAACCTTTCGAGTACGACAGTGAACCCTGGTATTCGCCCGACAACCGTCGAAAACGTATCGATAACGCACAACTGCCACGCACGGTGCGCCGCCCGGTATTCGAAGCGGACGGCACACCGTTTTCATGCCTGAGTGATGGCTGTTCCAGCTAGCTGGACGGCCAGCCCGCTTCGATGCTCGTGAGCACCTCGTCGGTCGGTGTGCCGTTGACCCAACTGACGATGCCCTTGAAGAACGTTCCCGCTCCCACGGCACCCGGCATCAGGTCGGAAGCGTCGAAGCGGAACGTGGTTTCCGGGTCCTGCAGGATCGTGATGGCCTCCTGCAGAATGGGGCTTTTTGCGTTCGACGCATCGAGACCCTTGTTCGCGCTGATCACACCACCGAGAGCGACCCGGCTGTTGGCCCAATCAGCGCTCGAGAGGTATTCC
This sequence comes from Cryobacterium sp. Y82, assembly GCF_002929495.1. Lineage (GTDB taxonomy): Bacteria > Actinomycetota > Actinomycetes > Actinomycetales > Microbacteriaceae > Cryobacterium > Cryobacterium serini. The sequence continues at coordinate 93,944 of NZ_PJJJ01000034.1, read as the reverse complement.
AGCACCTTCTGGGTGTCGGCGTCATCGGAGAAAGCACCGACGATTTCGCCACCACCGGTGACCGATTGGCCACCGGCTTTGACCGAGGGCGTGATGAACGCCCAGACGTCAGCATCCGGTCCGACCGTTCCGCCGGCATTCGTAATAAAGCCATCGAAGAAGGACGCCTGGTGGGTCATTGCGCAGGTGCCGTTGGAAATGGGGGTCGCGACATCTCCGAACGGGGTGCTGATGATCGAGTTGACATCGCCATAGGTGGCGTTGACGTAGTCCGGGTTGAGCAGAATTTCACCAACAGAGTCAAAGGCACTCTTGATGGCCGGGTCGGTGAAGGGAATCTCGTTGGCGACCCACTTGTCGTAGGTTTCAGCGCCCGCCTCTCGTAGTACCAGGTCTTCGACCCAGTCGGTGCCCGGCCAACCGGTGGCGTCGCCGGAGCCGAAGCCTGCGCACCAGGGATCCGCGCCGGTTTTTTCCTGGATGGTCTTGGTGACGGCCAGCAGCTCGTCCCACGTGGTGGGAACTTCAACACCCCACTCCGTGAATTTCGCCGGTGAATACCAGACGAAACCCTTGACGCTGGCCATCAACGGTGCGCCATACAGTGTGTTGTCGACGGTGCCGTAGGCCTTCCAGTCGGCCGACCAGTTCTTGTCAACATTAGCCTCGACGGCCGCCGGGGCCGGCTTAAGGAGCTTGCGCGACGCGAGGTCTTTCATGAGGCCAGGCTGTGGGAAGATCGCGATATCGGGAGCGTTCCCGCCCTGCGCCCGAATGGAGATCTGCGATTCGAACTCCTTCGACGATTCGTACTGAATGTCGATCTTGTTGTCTTTCTCCCAGCCAGCCCAGGACTCTTCGAGGAGCTTGGCTTCGGCGTCGGCGATGGTGCTGTAGACGGTGACGACTCCGTCTCCCGCGGCGCCGGACTCGGCGGTGGTGGCGCCCGGGCCGCCGGAACAACCGGTTAAGGCCAGACCAGCAATCGCCGCCATGGCAATCGGTGCTGTAATTCGACAGTGCAGGGAAGGCCGCATCTTATTTCTCCTCTTTGAGTAGTGCCGGATCAGGTTGTACACGTTTGAGCTGTAGATGGAGCTGGCGCTGCCGAGGTGGAAACCAACCGCTGCAACAGGTCTTTTGATCAAATCTCGGGAACCGGTTCCAGACCATAAAGTACGTTACCCGTAGAGGGATAGCAAGGCCGGAAATGTAACAGAATGGCAAAGGTCAGAGCCAAATTTTCAAGCGATACCAGAGTTTAGCCGCTGCGTCACAGGAGAATCAAGGAATATCATGGAACCGATTCCATGCCTGGCGAACGCACGCTAGGGTATGAGAAGCAGTCACCATAGACGGAGGCAGAGATGAGCGCGATCGCCGATGTCGCGCGCCTCGCCGGAGTGGCCAAAGCCACGGCCAGCCGTGCGCTGAGCGGTCGAGGCTATGTCTCCACGGAGACCCGAGCGAAGGTCATCGCTGCTGCCCGGCAAATTGGGTACGTGGCATCACCGAACGCCGCAAGCCTCGTGACCGGCCGCACCCAGAGTGTCGGCGTGATCATTCCGTACATCAGCCGCTGGTTTTTCGGGGAGGTCCTCGAGAGCCTGGAATTAGCCCTGCTCGAGCACGGCTACGACATGACGTTGTACAACCTGCCGCCCGCTTCCCCTGAGCGCGACCGGGTCTTTGAGTTCTTCCTGGCCCGCAAGCGATTCGACGGCATCATCTCGGTCTGCGTGGCGCTGAGCGAGCAGGAGGTCGACCAGTTGCATCGCCTGCGCCGCCCCCTCGTCGGCATCGGCGGGCCCATCCGCGGCGTGCCCACAATAGAGATCGACGACGTCGCGGCCGCCCGACTCGCCACTGAACACCTGCTCAGTCTCGGGCATCGCGACATCGTGCACGTGGGTGGCAGCCAGGCCGACGAGATGGACTTTCAAGTGCACAGCAATCGCCTGCGCGGCTTTGAAGCTGCGATGACGGAAGCCGGTCTGTCGGTCAGCGGATGCTTCTACTCCTCTGATTTCACCACGCCCGGTGGGTACGCCAGAGGCCTGGCCATACTGGGAGATCCTCGCCGTCGTCCGACCGCGATCTTCGCGGCGAGTGACGAGATTGCCTTCGGGCTCATCCTGGCGGCCCGCGAGCTGGGCATCGAGGTACCCATCGAGCTCAGCGTCATCGGCATCGACGGACACCCGCACTCCGAGATGTTTCGCCTCACCACCCTGGCGCAGCATCCGCGCACCCAGGGCCAACTTGCCGTGCGCACGCTGCTAGACGGCCTCGCCAGTGGGAGCAGCATTGGCGCGTCGGCGGTGCTGCCCACCAGCCTGGTCATCCGGTCAAGCACCAGTGCGCCGCGCGCCCTTCGCGCCCTACGGGCCGAGTGACTGCCGATTCACGCTCGGGCACGTAACCGACCGGGAACCAACTGTTACGAATGAATATCGTCGGGTACGACAAAGGGGGCGCCGTTCCCTTACGGAAACGACGCCCCCTGCGCAATGATCGACACGAAGCCGGTCGACTACGCCTCAAGCAGAACCCCTCGCGGGGCCCAGATTACTTGAGGGTAACGGTGGCGCCGGCCTCTTCGAGGGAAGCCTTGGCCTTGTCGGCAGCGTCCTTGGCAACGCCCTCGAGGACGGCCTTCGGCGCGCCATCGACAACGGCCTTGGCCTCGCCGAGGCCCAGGCTGGTGAGCTCGCGCACAACCTTGATGACCTGGATCTTCTTGTCGCCGACGGCGTCAAGGATGACGTCGAACGCGGTCTGCTCTTCGACCTCTTCAGCAGCAGCGGCGGGGCCAGCGGCTCCGGCAGCGGCGACGGGAGCGGCTGCGGTGACCTCGAAGGTCTCCTCGAACGCCTTGACGAACTCGGAGAGCTCGATGAGGGTCAGGCCCTTGAACTGCTCAAGCAGGTCTTCAGTAGAAAGCTTTGCCATGATGTACTCCTAATAGTTTCTAAAAATTCGTGAACCGTGAACGCGGCAGGTGCCTAGTTCGCGGACTCCTGCTTCTCACGCAGCGCGTCGATGGTGCGAACAGCCTTCGACAGCGGTGCCTGGAAGAGATAAGCGGCTCCGAACAGCGATGCCTTGAAGGCGCCGGCCAGCTTGGCCAGCAGCACCTCGCGGGACTCGAGGTCGGCAAGCTTGCCAACCTCCGCTGCGGTGAGCGGGTTACCGTCAAAGTAACCGCCCTTTACCACCAGGAGAGGGTTTGCCTTGGTAAAGGCACGCAGGGTCTTCGCGACGGCGACGGGGTCTCCGTGTACGAAGGCGATAGCGGACGGACCGACAAGTTCCTCGTCGAACGAGGTGATGCCGGCCTTGTTGGCCGCAATCTTGGTGAGCGTGTTCTTTACCACGGCGTACGTGGCGTCCTCACTGATGGACGTACGCAGGCTCTTGAGCTGCGCAACAGTGAGACCGCGGTACTCGGTGAGCAGAACGGCGGTCGAGCTCTGGAATTTCTCCGTAAGCTCGGCGACCGTTGCTTCCTTGTTCGCCATGGTGCTCCTCATTAATAATCATGTGCCGGGTAGCCCGGGGCGCAGACATGAAAAAAGCTCCAGCGCAGGGCGCCGGAGCTTGGGGAACAATCAGGAAGACTGTAACTGAACTTCGAACACCTGCGCGGGCCGTTCACGTGAATGAACCTTCGTCTGCACTTCTGTCTTTCAACATGGCGCAGCAACCGGCGGTCTGTGGCTAGAGATCAGCATAGGTGAACGTTCAGCACCGTGCAAATCGCAAGCGGATGACAAATGGTTGACATCGGTCTACTAGTTACGTAAGGATGGCCGTTGTTAACGAATTGCAGGAGTTTCATGAGTCGCGCATCTCGCCGCAGCACAGCATCCGTTCGCCACGCCCCCAACGCCGACGGGTCAATGAGTCATCGCCAGGTTTTGGAGTCCCTCTCTGGCCTCCTGCTGGGCATGTTCGTGGCGATTCTGGCCGGTACGGTCGTCGCCACTTCGTTACCCCTGATCATTTCCGACCTCAAAGGCGATCAGTCCGCCTACACCTGGGTCGTCACCAGCACACTGCTGGCGACGGCCGTCTCGACGCCCATCTGGGGCAAGTTTGCCGACCTGTTCAACCGCAAGCTGCTCATTCAGCTTGCACTGGTGGTCTTCGTGCTCGGCTCAGCCCTGGCCGGATTCGCTCAGAACACCGACACGCTCATCGTGTTCCGCATTATGCAGGGGCTCGGCGGCGGCGGTCTTGCCGCCCTCAGCCAGATCATCATGGCCGACATCATCAGTCCTCGCGAGCGCGGCCGATACGCCGGGCTGTTCGGCGCAGTCATGGCCCTCGGCACCATCGGCGGGCCCCTGCTCGGCGGCGTCGTGACAGATACCTTCGGCTGGCGCTGGAACTTCTTCATTGCGCTGCCGGTCGCCATCGTGGCCATCGTCCTGTTGCAGGTCACCCTGCACCTTCCCGAACGCGTCAAGCGCATGGTGAGCATCGACTACCTGGGCATCGTGCTGATCAGCGTCGGCGTATCGCTCCTCTTGATTTGGGTCACCCTGGCCGGCAACTCGTTCGAGTGGGCATCGCTGCCGTCATTTGCCATGGTGCTCGGCTCGGTCATTGTGCTGCTCATAGCCGTGCTCGTGGAGTTCAAGGCGAAGGAACCCATCATTCCGCTCGATCTGTTCAAGAATCGCACCGTCACCCTGGGCGTTATCGCGAGCCTCTCGGTGGGTGTCGCCATGTTCGGCACCTCGGTTTTTCTCAGCCAGTACATGCAACTTGCCCGCGGGGCAACGCCCACCGAGTCCGGCCTGCTGACCATCCCGATGATGGGCGGGCTGCTGATCTCCTCCACGTTCTTCGGCAACCTGATCAGCCGCACCGGCAAGTGGAAATCGATCATGGTCTCCGGCAGCGCGCTCGTGCTGGCCGGTTCACTGCTGCTCGGGTCACTGCGCTACGACACGAGCCTGGTCTTCGTGGGCGTGTTCATGTTCATCCTCGGCGCCGGCGTTGGCATGATCATGCAAAACCTCGTGCTCGTCGTGCAGAACACCGTAGAAATCACCCACCTGGGTGTGGCCACCAGCACCGTCACCTTTTTCCGCAGCCTCGGCGGCACGGTGGGCGTTGCGGTGATGGGCTCCGTGCTCGGCACCGTGGTGGCGCAGTACATCCGCAACGGTACCGGCGCTCTCAGCCCGGCCAATCAGGCTGTCGCCGCCGAGACCCTCGGCGATGGCACCATTCCGCAGGTGTCCCTGCTGCCGGCGGCACTGCGCGTTGTCGTCGAGTCGGCCTACGGAATCGGAGTCGGTAACGTGTTCCTGCTCATGGTGCCGTTGGCCGTGATCACTCTCGTGGCGATCGCCCTGCTGCCCAACATTCCGCTGGGCACCATGACCGGCATTGACAGGGAGCGGAGCATTGCTGCCGATCAGACCGCTTCACCTTCGACCGGCCGGATCCTGGTCGACGTGAGTACAGCATCTGTTGCCCTGCCGGCGTCAGCGCCCGAATTGGGTGAAGGTAAAATTCGATCATGACCATAATCACCACGGATGCTGCCGTGGCGGCCGTCGAGGAGCAGATGACGGCGCTGGCGGGGAACATCCGCGCCAGTATGCGCGACACTGCCCTGTTCATCGACCCGGCCCTGCAACCGTTCGGGCTCAAGCTCCTGCGCACGCTCGAGCGTTGCGGTCCGACCCACGCTGGCGCCCTGGCCGAGAATCTGGTGGTCGACAAGAGCATCATCAGCCGCCAGGCCAGAGCGCTGCACGATCTGGGACTGATCAAGACGCAGACCGACGACGACGATGGACGGGTGAAGTACTTCGCGCTCACCCCCCTGGCCGTGAAAAAACTCGCCGAGGTGCGCGCCAGCAAGTCGACACGCCTGCTCGGCCGCCTGCAGAACTGGTCTGGCGACGATCTCACCCGGTTTGCCGAGCTGCTCGCCCGGCTGAACACTCCCGACTGACCCGAGTCGGGCCCGCTCGTCAGGCCCTGGGCAACGAGACGCGGAAGGCTGTCTGGCCGGGGCGGCTGTCGACCGTGACCTCGCCGTGGTGCGCGGCGAGGACCGCGGCCACGATGGCCAAACCGAGGCCGGTGCTTCCGGTACTCGGCGCACCCGCGGCGTTGGCTGCGCGAAAACGTGAGCTGTCGCCGCGGGCAAAACGCTCGAACAGGGTGGCCGTCAGCCCCTCGGGGATGCCGGGGCCGTCATCCGTCACCGTTATCACCACGCCGTTGCCCTCGGCGGCGAGCGCGATCACAACGGTCGTGCCAGCCGGGGTGTGCACCCGGGCGTTGGCGAGCAGATTGGCGATCACCTGACGCAGGCGCGGTTCGTCGCCGATCGCCTCGATCGGTTCTTCGGGCAGTTCGAGGTTCCAGACGTGATCGCGGCCGGCGGCGTGGGCATCGCTGACGGCGTCGACGAGCACTCTGGTGAGATCCACCGGCTGCATGTCGAGTTCGCGGCCCTCGTCGAGGCGGGCGAGCAACAGCAGGTCTTCGACCAGCCCAGTCATGCGCACCGACTCCGACTCGATGCGACCGAGCGCGTGGATCGCGTCGGGCGGTAATTCCTGGCCGCTGCGCCGGGTGAGCTCGGAATAGCCACGTATGGAGGCCAATGGCGTGCGCAATTCGTGGCTCGCGTCGGCGACGAACTGGCGCACCTTGCGTTCGCTGGCCTGCCGCGCTTCGAGGGCGCGGTCCACATGGTCGAGCATGCGGTTGAGCGCCGCGCCAACCCGGCCCACCTCGGTGCGCGGGTCGGTGTCGTCGGCCGGAACCCTCTCGGAGAGGGACACCTCGCCGCGGTCGAGCGGCAGCTGCGCCACCCGGGCGGCCGTCGCTGTCATGCGTTGCAGCGGGCGGAGGGCCAGCCGCACCACCCACGCCGCGATAACGGCGACCACAACGAGCCCGGCCAGCGAGACCAGACCGATGATCACAGCGAGCTGGGCTGCAGTCGCCGCCACTCCGGTGAGCGGCAAACCGACCAGGTAGAGCGTGCCGGAACGGGACGTTTCGGCCTGCACCCGATAATCACCGAGCTCGCCGCCGAGATTGAGGGTTACGGGCGCTGTCTGGTTGACGTGGTCGGCGAGAAGCTGCACCTGCTGGGCGGTAAGCGCTTCGATCGCGCCGCTGCGATCGTCGGTATAGCCGGTGGTGATGGTGGAGCCATCGTAGACGAGGGCGAGCAGCCCCGGCGGCTGGGCGGGTCCGCTGAGAATGCTGTCGGCCGTTGGCGTGCCGAAATAGGGGCTCCCCGGCAGGTCACCGAGACGATCACCGTCGTTGTCACCACCGCCGCTAAGCGCAGCAACCGAGCGGTCAGCGGCCGACGCGAGCTGCACGTCGAGGCGATCGAGCAGGGAGGCGCGCAGAATGACCACGCTCACCACGCCGATTGTGATGCTCACGAGGGCGAGCAGCCCGACGACGGTGAGCACGAGGCGCCGCTGCAGAGTCCAGGGCAAGCGGGGTCGGCGGCGCGGCCTCCGTTTGGTCATCAGGCCGTTTTCAGCATGTAGCCGGCGCCGCGCACCGTGTGGATCATCGGCTCCCGGCCGGCATCGATCTTCTTGCGCAGGTAGGAAATGTAGATCTCGACGACGCTCGACTTGCCGCCAAAGTCGTAGCTCCAGACCCGGTCGAGAATCTGTGCCTTGCTCAGCACCCGGCGCGGGTTGCGCATGAGAAAGCGCAGCAGTTCGAATTCGGTCGCGGCCAGCTCGATGGCTTCGCCTTTGCGGAAGACCTCGTAGCTGTCTTCGTCGAGGGTGAGGTCCCCGACGGTGATGCGCGGGTCGGTCGAGTCAGCCACAGCGAGGGCAGAGCGGCGAATGAGACCGCGCAGCCGGGCAACGACCTCCTCGAGACTGAACGGTTTGGTGACGTAGTCGTCGCCGCCGGCGGTGAGCCCGGCGATGCGGTCGTCGAGCGAGTCCTTGGCGGTGAGAAAGAGCACGGGAGTCTCATAGCCGTCGGCGCGCACCCGTTGCAGCACCTGCAGCCCATCGATGTCGGGCAGCATGATGTCGAGCACGATGGCGTCCGGCCGAAATTCGCGGGCGATGGTGAGCGCCTGCCTGCCCTCACCGGCGGTGCGCACCGCCCAGCCTTCGTAGCGCAAGGCCATCGAGAGCAGATCGGTGAGGGTGGGTTCGTCGTCAACGACCAGCACCCGGATGGCACTGCCGTCGGCCTTGGTCAGGCGCGGGCCGTGGCCGGTGTGGGTGCTCTCACGTGTGCTCATTCCGATGAGTATCCGGCAGTTGCCTATGAACGCGCAATGAGTGCGCCGTCGAATGCCTGTGGTCTTCCTTAGCCGATCAAGACCGCCAGCAACGCCGGCGCGGGCACGAGCGCCTCGCTGGCCGGAACGAAGAGTCGCTGGCAGCCGTCGAGCTCAACCTGGATCGGACTGTCCAGCCGGGTGCCGGCCCGCTCGAGCCAGAGCACCGCGAATCGGGTAAGGTCGGCCGTGCACGCGGGGGCGGGCAAAGCGGATGCTGCGGCCGCAAGCAGCGCCGCGGCATCCGCTCTAAGGGTGGTCGCGCTTTCGAATGTGCCGAACTGCAGGGTAAGCATGGACTCCAGCAGGTTGTCGCTGAATTCCATGCCCTCACTGTCTCTCAGCTCCCCGGGCTCGGGCTCGGTGACTGGGTCCACCGTGTAGAAGCAGGCGCTCGCGCCGTCGACGCCGTCGTAGGACAAAATCTCTGCCGGGGGCACGGGAACCGGCAGAAGGTCTTCGCCGACCTCGCCGGTGGTGGTGTAGGTCTGCAAGCCGGTGGCGCCGAACTGCAGCGACTGCTCCGGCGTGCCAGCGCTCATGACGCAGCCGGCGTCGAGGGCCGGTCGGGTGACCTCCAGCACGAGTGGCAGTTTCACCGTATCGGTCAGTTCGAGTTGATCAAGCGCTGTCCACGTGGCCCGCTTCGTCTTGCCGCAGGCGGTCCGGGGCCAGGCTGCCCGCATCGCCTCGCCCGTGGCGTTTTCAAGCCACAGCTCGGGTACGAACTCCATGTCGGCGGTGCAGGCCTGATTAAACCCAGCCTGGTCGCTGGGTAGCGCGAGGGCCGACAACAGCGGGCCGAAGTCGCCGCCGCGGGTCTCGACCGTCACGGCTGCCCAGCGGCCCTGGTCATCGACGACGCTGCCCTTGAAAGTACAGACGTGCGCGGCGACCGGTTCAAAATCGGCCGGAACAGTGCCCGGCTCCGGTGCGTCTGGGTGCGTAGCCGTCAGATCGGTCTGGGTGGGAACGCCTTCCGGAAAAACCATCCAGTTGCTGTTGAGGTTGGGCGCCTGGCAGTCGATGCCGGCGACGAGCTGCGCTACCGGCGTGCTGGTGGCGGCGGGGTAGCCGGGCAGGCCGGCGCATGCGCTGAGCAGCAGGGCCAACCGTGGCGGCTGCGGCGAGCGCGAATCGAACTGGGTACTGCTGGTGCGCCATCTGTTCCCCCGATTGGTTGCCGTCGTCTCAGGCTAGCGACCCCAGATCTCGTCGCGATAACGATTCTCATGGCATGCAGATGCGTGACTTCGGCTCGGCAGACGGGCGTGACTTCGACCGCGCGTGCGGTCGGCAATCGGACCGCGCCCCGTGGCGGTGGCGCGCCAACCGGTCCCGCGGGCACACAATAGAGGAGTGCCAAATTCCACGCTGTCTCTCTTCGACCTGGACCAGCCTGCGGCGCACCCCGCTGTATCCACTGTGCTGCCGGCACCGGCGCCGCACACTCTGCGCATCGTCGCCGACTCCACCGACCGAGTGGCCTGGCTGCGCGCGCGCAACCAGGGCATCACCGCAACGGATGTCGCCAAACTGTCGACCCCGAAATCCATCGTGAACGCCGCGCACGATAAAATGCACGGTACGAGCTTTTCCGGCAACAGCTACACCGACCATGGTCGCGCCCGAGAACCCGTCATCGCCGCCTGGGTTCTGGAGAACTATGGCATCGAGCCGAGCACCAACCTGTTTCGCTCGCTCTCGCATCCACGACATCTGGCCACACCCGACGGCGTCGGCGTCGTGGTCGGAGGTGACCTGCACCTGGCCGAGATCAAGACTACAAGCAAGCCGTGGCGCAGCATTCCGCGCAGCTATCTGCGCCAGGTGTGGTGGCAGCAGTATGTGCTCGGAGCCGATCGCACACTGCTGGTCTGGGAAGAACACCTCGACTTCGTTCCGGTGGCGGCTATACCCGAATGTCGCTGGATCGAGCGCGACGAAGACCAGATCGCCATTTTGGTCGGCCTCGCCAATGCCCTGATCGACAACCTCGACGAGCAGGCCCGCCGCTAGCCTTCCTCTCTTTCTGCGGACCGGGCCCGGGCCCCGTCCCTGGGCACAGGTTATAAACTGGGCCCGCGTTCCGGGCCCGGGCCCCATCCGCAGCAAGTGGGCGGGGGATGCAGCAGAATGAGGAGCATGGCTCCTGAATTCGAACTGCCGCAGACCATGCGCGCCCTGGTCATCGACGAGACCGGCGCCCCAGAGGTGTTGCACCTGACCGATCGGATGCTGCCACGCCAGATTGTCGACGAGGTTCTGGTCAAGGTCATCGCGGCCGGCCTCAATCCGATCGACGCCAAGACCCGGTCGGGCAAGGGCGTCGCGGCCGCGATCGAGAGTTTCCCGGCTATTCTCGGCAATGACTTCAGCGGCGTGGTCGTGCGCGCTGCCTTCGAGGCTGCGCCACTCCAACCGGGCGATGCCGTCTACGGCATGGGCCGGGTGCCGCGCGTCGGCGGCAGCTTCGCCGAGTACGTCTCGGTGTCGAGCATGAGCGTCACCCGAAAGCCCGCCCGGCTCAGCCACGCCGAGGCGGCTGCAGTTCCCCTCGCAGCATTGACCGCGTGGGGAATGATCAAGTTGGCCGAGGCTGGCCCCGGGCAGCGCATGCTCGTGCACGCCGGCAGTGGCGGCGTCGGTCACTTCGCGGTGCAGTTCGCCCGCGTCCTGGGCGCGCACGTGACCGCAACCGGGTCAACCCGCAACCTCGACTTCCTGCGCGAACTCGGCGCCGACGAGGTCATCGACTACACCACCACGCGCTTCGAAGATATGGTCCACGACCTCGACTCGGTCATCGACCTCATCGGCAACGTGCACGACAACACCGGCACCCGTTCCCTCGCCGTGCTCCGCCCCGGCGGCCTGCTCGTGAACGCCCCAACCGGCAGTTGGCCGACCGTGGCAGCGGATGCCGCAGCAGCGGGCCGACGCGCGACCGGTTTCAAGGTGTCCCCCGACGCGCGAGCGCTCGACGAAATCTCGGCGCTGCTCGACGCGGGAACCGTGCGGGTGCACGTCGACTCGGTGTTCGAACTCGCCGACGGCGCCGCGGCCCATCGGCTGCTCGAGGAGGGTCACACCCGCGGCAAGATCGTGCTGCGCGTGTCCTAATAGTCCAGCGGTTGGCCGGCCATCACGAGCGCTCAGCCGCGCCCTACCCGCGTCGCATCCGCGGCACCCGGCTCGCCGGCATCCGCTGCCCGCGTGCGGGTTCGCCTGTGGTCAAGCACGCCTCCGGCGACCATGAATCCGGCATACCCGAAAACCGCGGTGGTAACCACCGGGATGATCCACGCCCGGCTTGCCCCGTTGACCACGTTGTTCACATAGCCGACATAGGGCACCGCATACCAGAGCCGGCCTTGAATCTGCTCGGCCAGCACCGGATCATCGTCGGGCGCGCTGTTGTTGTCACCCTGCACGATAAACGAACGCGATCCGTCTGAGCTCGACACAATCGAGATGATGCGGTGCGTGACGACCCTGGCGTCGCCCGATTCCATTTGATAGGTGACGACGTCGCCGAGGCGCAGTGCCTCGGCGGCGACCGGGCGCACGATGACGAGAGTGCCCGGCGGAAGCCCCGGCTCCATGGAGCTGGTCAGCACGGTAAGCGGGGTCGCACCGGTCGCCCTGGGGATCACCACAAGCACCACCCCGAGCCCGACAACGAGCAGGAGCAAGACCGCGCTGAGTGCGAACCCGAGGTAACTCCAGATGCTGCTCTCGAGGGGAGCACGCGAAGCGACCGCAGATTCCTGAGGTCGATTGACAGACGCGAGTGTCTGCTGCCCGGTCATTGCTCTCGCCGACGCCGCGTGACAAGAAGCCCGCCGATGCCGAGCATCAGCCCTGCGCCGACGAGCGCGGCGATGGGCAGGTCGACACCGGTGCGCGACAGGGCAGCCGGCCGAAGCGGAGCAGCCACCCCTGCCACTGCCGGGATCAATACGCCTTCGTCGTCGCACGCCGAAGGCCCAAACGGTCCGGCCTCTCCATCGCGCAGGGCGACCAGAATTCCCAGGTCGGTGCGTGCATTTTGGGCGGTCAGCCCGGTCACGTTCATCATTTCGATCGTGAGCACAACGCGCAGGGTCGCTCCCGCGGCGAGTGGCTGGGCTGGCGCGAGTACCGCGCAGTCCGCACCGCCCGCTAGCGGAACGGTCGTCACAATTTGGGACGTGCCCACTTGGACACCCAGGGTAAGGTACTCCGTCAGATCAGCGGATCCCCCGCCCGGCTCGCGCAGGCTCAGCCGCACGTTCGCAGGCCCATCGCTCGGGTTTTGAATCCACAGGGTCGACCGCATCGAACCATTCGGAATCAACGTGCCCAAGGAGTCGAACAGCCCGGCGGGCAGTTTGCTGGCAAAATAGATGCCGTCGCTACTGACCCGAACATCGGTTACTACCTCACGGCTGACCTCGTCATTCGGCGCTGCCAGCGCCGGCGATTCGGCCCCGGCACTCCCGAGCAGGAGCAGCACTGCCCCGCAGATCGCTGCCAGGCGGGCGCTGATCGGGAACGCGCTCACGGTGCCACCTCGACCAGGGTGAATTGCTGGTTTTTCGGGACGGGTGCCGTGCCGCAGGCCTGCATAGTGAGCGCGGCACCCGTGGCGCCCGATTGCATGCACTGTCTATTTTCCTGCACGCTGCGAATCTGGAACCCCCCGATCGAGTCGTCACCGCTGGTGAGAGAGAATCGTTGCTCCAATTTCTTTGGGCCGTCATCCTCCACGCTCAGTGTTACGTCGGAAGAGCCCTGCTTCTTGGCCCGGGAATCCCACACCCTCGCGGTCGTGTTCGCGGCGATTTTGTAGGTGCCGTCCGGCTCCGCAACGAATTGGAAGCTCGATGAAGGTGCCGTCGAGCACTGCGTCGTCGCCAGCACTCTGCCTTCCACTTGCGGAGCCGCTGCTTCGACACAGGATCCGTCGGCGGTGACGACGTGGAACCACACACCAGGGGCTGGCGACTGCTTATTCGTCGTCACGGCGAGCACGTTTGATGCTGCCAGAACGTTGTTGCTGCCGTCGACGGCACGGACCGTGTATTCATATTGAGTGCTAGCCACCCGGTCGGTGTCGGTAAAGGTGGTGGCGCTCTGTACCTCAGAGATCTTGTCGGTGCCGCGATACACCTGATAGCGCGTCACGGTTTTGTCGTCGGGAGCACTCCAGCTCATCGAGATGGCGCTGTGCGTCTTCTTGACGGCCACCAACGCCCGTGGCGCGGTGTTAGCCACTTTTTGCACGGTTGTTACGGTCGTCACCGGTGAGGTCCAGTTGCCGGCATGCGCCCGCAGATCCATTCGCGCCGTCATCGTGGTACCCGGCGTGTTCCCGGCGGCGGCACTAGTGATCGAGGTCTGCACGCAGTAACGCACCGTGGCCGCTGCTGCCAGGTCACCGCTGAGGGTGACTCCAGTCGCCCAGCTCCTGCTCGGCGTGCCGGTCGGGGGCGTCGTCGCGCAGACCCCGGGGGCGGCGATCAGCCAGGTGCGCACGGTGATGTCACCAGCAAACGCGGCGGGCGCCGAGGAAGCCGCGCCGAGCACCAGGTCGTAACGGGCGGGAACGGTCCCATTGGTCACCGTAACCAACTTCGTGGCGGTGAGCACTGTGGACGTGTAAGTCGTCGCGAGGTCCGCAAAGCCCGTCTGGCTGATAGTCACGGCGCCAGACCTCGCGGATGCGGTGGGGTTGACCGCCGAGGCGGTCCAGACAGCTTGGGCAACCCCGGAGCCCCCGAGGGTCAACAAGACAGCGCTCGCGATCGTTACCGCAGACCGGGCAGCAGGCCAGCGAGGCAGGAATTCAGGCCGGCGAACAGGCGGGCGCGGGGTTCTCAGCCGCAGGGCACGAGGGAAGTGACGGTGCCATTTCACGGGCTAGACCTGTCGTCCATCAATCAGGAGCCCAAAACTCGTCGCAGTCTGGGATTGGCTGACGCTCGGGGCATCCGCTGAAAGCAGCACCGAGACGCAGAGCATCGCTGTAGCTCCCGGGGCGAGGGTCGTATCAAGCTCGGCCACCGGCGCGGAAAGGAATGTGCCGGTAATAGTCGGTGTCAGGCTCGACGTGCACTCGCTCGCCGCCGAAACTGTTCGAACCCCAACAACCAGGCCATCGGACAATGCGGTCTGAGCGGTGGGTGGTGTCAGGCCAAAGAGCCGAAGCGCGAGCGACACCGTGCCGTCATTGCGCACTTCGACCGTGCCGACGTTTTTCGCTCCCGGATACAGCGGGGCGTCCGACAGCACGAGGGGCGACGTGATGCTGAGGGCTGCCGTTCCGGCCTGGATGGTGACCGCTTGGTTGGCCGAGACGCTCGAGTTAAGAAGGGTATAGGTTTCGCCAACAGCGGCCGTAGCCAGCAGGGTAGCACCCAGAATCGCCGCGCTCGCAAGTAGAAACGCTTTCAAAAGAACACCGGCTTTCGCGAATCGAGAGGATACTGCCTGCTGGCTGTTTCGGGGTGCCCGCCGTCGGGTGGCGGGCACCTCCGTACCGGGACGGCTAGCTCGCGGGCCGGGCTTTCTGATCGAGGGTGATGCTCAGTCCAGCGAGGTCAACCGCTCCGCCCATGGAGGCCTGCTCATCCGCAGAGCTTCTGTTCGCGCTGTCAGGCACGAAGCTTGGGAACGCAATCGTGACCGTGACATCGACGGTCTGAGTTCCGGCGGCGCCGGTGATCGTGTACGGTGCACCGCCGGGCGAGATTCCATTACCAGCAGCGGTCAGAACGGCGTTTGCTTTCAGGTAGCGCGCGAGTGCCTGGTCGGCCGAATCGGTGTCGTCAGCCGGTAAGATCGACGCCGCTGACATCGCCAAGGTAGCCGTGAGGTTGTTGCCAGCTGCCGCGATGTTCATCGTCTCCGTGTAGACGAGCACGTCGCTGGGAACGGCCCTGAAGGCCTTAAGGTCGATACTCTCAACGGCACCGTTTGCGTGCCAGCTTCCCTTCCCTGCAGACGCGATCTCGAGGGTACCGGCCGAAATCGTACCGCCGGAAACCCCTGCCGAGGAGTTCCACAACGCGAAAGTGGTGCCGCCGCCGAGCAGGAGGGTAAGACCGGCAGCGCCGGCAATCGCCCCTTTAGTGAGCTTGTTCATAAGTGAAACCTTCCGAATACTGGTCTGAAAACTTCGGGTGATCGCAGGCCAGAATTTGGCAGGCGTGGAGCAACGGTGAAAGAACCCGCCACGTGGCAGGCATGGGGTAAGCACGCCGGTATCGCGGCTGGCCGCCACGACTCTGGGTATCGAGCCATGAATTGCTCCAGCTCGACAGTGATTTTCTCGGCTGTAGTTCCATCCGCGATTCACACACTAGATGGGACAGACAGATAAGTCTGTCCCATCTAAACCCCCAGAATGGGAAATCAGTGTTTTGGGCAAATCCAGAGTTTTTGCGAAGTATTCAGAAGGTTTTGTAGTGCTTTACATTGTTTTTGCCTGGAAAAACCGATGTTTTGACCGTGTACCATCCTCGGTGAGCCGTACGAGATCAGCCGCAACAGAGCGTTCTACCTCCGAATTGGTCTACTCGCCGGGAGGGTCCACACTGGAGTTCTCACGAGGAGACGCCATGACTGCACCCCCCGCCAACACCCCCCACTCCAACGAGCACGCCGGCCCCGTCATCGTCTGGTTCCGCGACGATTTGCGGGTCGCTGACCACCCGGCACTGCATGCCGCCCTGGCCCGTCAACGACCAATCGTGGCCGTGTACGTGTTCGACGACGAATCTCCCGGCGTGCGTCCGCTCGGCGGTGCGGCACGCTGGTGGCTGCACCAAAGCCTGCGGTCTCTGGCTGCGACGCTCGAAAAGCTCGGTGGGCGACTCATCCTGCGCCGGGGCGCTGCGGCCGCAATCATGGCCCAGATCGTGGACGAGACAGATGCTGCGGCGGTCTTCTGGAATCGCCGCTATGGCGAGGCCGAACGCACAATCGACACCGCAATCAAGGCCGAGCTGCGCGGGCGCGGCGTAGACACCCACAGTTTCGCCGGTTCGCTCCTGTTCGAACCGTGGACGGTTCAGACCGGTCAGGGCGGCTCTTACTCGGTATTCACGCCGTTCTGGCGTTCCTGCACCGCAGGCCCGCCGCCGCGCGCGCCGTACCCGACGCCCACCAGCGTTGCCGGCTCGACGGGCGAAAACGCGACAGACAACCTCGCCTCCGACAACCTGAACGACTGGAGCCTCGAGCCGAGTGCGCCGGACTGGGCGGCTGGGCTGCGCGCCGCGTGGACGCCGGGCGAAGAATCCGCTCAACAAATGCTCGAGCACTTTCTCGCCGAGGCGCTTCCCCGCTACGCCGCCGAACGTGACGAACCGGCCCAGAACGCCACGTCGCGCCTGTCGCCCTACCTGCGCTGGGGCGAAATCAGCCCGCATCAGGTTTGGGCCGCCACGCAGCAGGCCCAGCGCGGGCTCTCCGGCCCGGCGCTGACGAGCGCGACCCGGTTTCTCACAGAGCTCGGCTGGCGCGAATTCGCCTACCACGTACTCTTTCACGCCCCCGAGCTCGCGACGACAAACCTGCGCCCCGCTTTCGATGCTTTCCCGTGGCCGCCGGTCGACCAACGTGCCTTCGCCGCTTGGAAACAGGGGCGCACCGGCTTCGCGCTCGTCGATGCGGGCATGCGTGAACTGTGGCGCACTGGGAGTATGCATAATCGGGTACGCATGGTCGCCGCATCATTCCTGATCAAGAATATGTTGGTCGACTGGCGCGAGGGAGAGCGCTGGTTCTGGGACACCCTGGTCGATGCCGACGCTGCGAGCAACCCCTTCGGTTGGCAGTGGGTCGCCGGTTCCGGAGCAGATGCCGCGCCGTACTTTCGCATTTTCAATCCCGAACTGCAAGCGGCCAAGTTCGACCCGCACCAGCAATACATCCGGGAATACGTGCCCGAGTACGGCACGGATGCCTATCCAGAACCTCTCGTGGACCTCGGCGAAACGCGCCGAGCGGCCCTCGCGGCCTACGACCGGGTAAAGAACGGCACGCCGCACTGATGCGGCAATGAGGCCGAGTCCGGCTCAGCCACCCGGGATTGTACTCCATCGGCAGTCGAAGCGATACTCACGGTTCGACGTCGTCACCAGCAACGCAGCCTTTCCGATCGGCTGGCTACTTGTGAATTCCAGGGTCAGAGCGGACAAGCCATCGGCGGATCGTGTAACGGAAATCTCTGCGGGGATATCGCCCTCGCTGACGGAGAGCTGGGCGGAAACGACAGACGCCCACGCCGCCTCGGCGTCCGCGCCCGCGCCTTGCAGGTGAACGACCGCACGCTGGCCCGAGTACGCACCGATATAGGCCACTACCGGGACTCCTTCGAACACGACGTCGCGCGGTTGACTGGTGAGTGCAACCACGGGGCTTGCCGCGACAGTCTGGTCGGGCGACCGTGGCGGCGCAGCCATGACGACAATGAGAATGAGGACCACGATGCCGCACCCCAGGAATGCCGCCGCGGCGTAGCGGAGACGTCGCCCTCGGCTACTGCTGGGCGTCATGACTTTGCCACCAAGCCACGCCGACTGCCCGTCGGCCGTGACTGCGCCTGAGCCCGTGCCACAAGCCGATCGAATCGCGGAGCAATCCCGGCCGTGGTGAGTGCACGTGCGTGCGCCAGTCCGGTTTGCCCGAGTCGGCGGCGCAGAGCGGGCTCCTGCAGGATGCGCTGAATATGATGGGTCAACGCTGCCAGATCGCCGAACGGATAACGCAACCCATTCAGGTCATGCTCCACTGCGGCGACGGGCACCCCGCTGCTGGCGACCACGGGCACTCCCTCGGCGTTGGCCTCAATAGAGACGATGCCGAAGCCTTCCAGGAGGGATGGAATCACCAGCAGGGCCGATTGGCGAATCAAAGCCTGTCGGTCATCATCCGTGAGATCGAAGCGAAAGTCCACGACCTCGTCAAGCCCTAGGGCCGTGCTGACTCCGAGCAGAGTGCTTTCGAAAGCGTCGGAACCGCGCCGCCCTGCGATCACGAGTCGAGCGGACGGAATGACGGCCAGAATTGCCGGCATCGTCCGGATGACGTGGTCGAAGTGTTTGTAGGAGCGCATGACCCCCAGGCAGAGAATCTGCGGGCCGGCCTCGACGGTCGTCGCCCTGATTTGAATGCCGGTCGCGAGGGTGGGCGGTATTACCGTGATTCGATCTCTGGGAATCCTGAGGTCCCGCGAGATTTCGTCGGCGCGTTCCCACGATGGAGCCCACAAGAACGCTCGACGGTAAAATCTCGCGACGAGCCGTTCTAGGAAGCTGAGGACAGCCGCTACGCCAGAGCCGTGCAGGGTCGCGAGCAGATCAGCCGAAACTTGGTGCCAAACAGCGATCACTCCCACTCGCGCGTACAGCGGTGACAGAAACGGTGTGCGGCCAGCTCCAATGGGATCTTCGTAGATGATGTCGATCTCGCTCTTGTGACGCCGATAGTGACGCGCTGCACGAATCGCTAGCAACGGCCCAGATCCCAGTCGGAGAATACTGACGCCTGACGCTGTCTGACGTTCACTGAGACCGTCACCGGATTGGCAGACGAATTCCACGTGCCAACCCGCAGCGGCCAAGTGGGTCGCCCACTGCCAGGCCTGAAGGTCACCGCCCGCAGCGCCCGGGTGAAGTGCATCGCGTCCGGCTAGAAAGAGTGCACGGGAGGGGGGAGTCATAATTTCACCAGATTCTCTTTAGTGTCTCGGGCTGGCAGGGGCAGCTGAACGGGTTCGCTCGGCAGAGGTGTGCGAAATCGCGGGTGGCGCCGAAGCCCTGCCGCTCGGCGTCCAGGGGCGCTCCCCGCAGCGTCTGGCACGGCCCGCCGTAACAGATTGACGAGAAGCATCAGGAAGACTGCAACGTTCCCCAGGCATCCAATCAGCACAACGGGTGCACTTTGGACTGCCGCACTGAAAAGCGTGCTTCCCCAGAACGTCGGATCATAGACCCCAACACCCCAGCCGGGGTGACTCGCCAGCCAATACGCGCCCATGCCATACATCGAAACGAACGTTGTCGCGCTGAGCGTCACGGTGACGAACAAGTAGGTGCGACGAGGGAGCGCCCGCACGAGCAAGAATGTCAGCGCGGTAGGCAGCAGCATGTGGTAAGTGGGTGCGCCGGTTTTCAGTTGAAGTAGGGCAAGCACCGCAAGAGTTCCGGCGAGGATGAACCGCCCGTCTTTCATCATGTCCGCGCCGCGGTGGAGTACGACGAGGGCGAGCACGACCACGAAGCCGAGAAAGACGACTGTGCCGACCTCGTAATAGGTGAATGTTCCGACCAGGGGTGTGGTCGCTGGAAAGAGAATACTTTCCGTGCCCCCCACCCCGGCGATGATCGCCGTAACCAGGGGCCAGGGGCCAAAAGCGCCCCACGACACAGGCAAAGTCCACGAATCGTTACCCGACCCTACATGCATAAATAGGGCATTCATCGTCACGTCGACGGGAAGGGTCGGGGAAATGAGGAGCGACAGCGGCAGGATGGCGAGGAAGACCGCCATGATCCCCACTGACAGGGACCGCACCGTCACCGCCCACGGGGTCGTCCGGAGCAAAACGAGCGCGATGATGGCGGCAACGATGAGATTTTGAGGGCGGGTCATCATGGAGCAGAACAGCAGCGACCAGGCCAGAGTCGGTAACTTGAGCTGAACGAAGAGGATGGCGGCGAGGATAAAAACCAGGCTCATACTCTGCGTTGTGCCCCACACCGAGTTAGCAAAAGCAAGAGCGGGAGCGATCAAAAAGATGCCGCCAATAACGAGGGACCGTCGACATCCCAACCCAATTGCCGAGACGATTCGAGCTATGAGCAGCGCATCGATGAGGCCAAAGACACCGTTTGCCATTCGCACCAGAAAATCGATCGTGATCGCATCGGGCTGACCTAACGCTGGCTGATGAATGCCGAAGGAGTAGACCATACCGAGAGCGCCAAAAATGTACGCCATCACCGGGCCGTACGGGAATCCCGCTTCCTGCAACGCAAGCCCCTGCCATTGGCCGGCTTCCGCGCTCGAAATATTGGGCAGAAAATAGAGCGAGTCCAATCCCGAGGTACCGGCAACGTAGGCCCAGACGCGTGCCCCGATAATGTCGGCATTCAGGCTTCCGGCATGCGCAAGCCAGAGGGACAGAATCGTGTAAATTGCAACACTACCGAGGACCAGTCCTGTGGTACGTGTCAGTCGGAGGGTGCGCGGACGGGTGACTCGCCGCCAGCCAGCACGGCCGCGGTCGGAACGCAGATACCTTACCGCCAGCAGACCGAGCAGCGCTGCCCCAACCGCCCCCAAGGTGATCAGGAGTGCGGTCAGGCGCGCATCGTGCACCTTGACGGCCATCCACCGTTGGTGCGGGACAACGAATTCGTAGTCGCCCAGGGCGATCTGGGAGACCCCCTCACCGGCGCTCGCGGATACGGTCAAGGCCATCCTGAGCGCTTTGAAAAGCTCCGGGAACTCTGCAGAATCCACGGTTCCCCGAAGTGCGCTCACCGGGTAGGCCCGCACCTCCAGTGGTGCGCTTCCCTCGCTGCGGCGCCATCCGCTCAACCCGGTGGCAAAATCGAAGTGGGAGAGCAGATTATCAGCAGGCTGCTCGACCGAGCGCAGCGAGACATTGGCAATGCTGACGCTGGCCGATCCCGCGACAGCAAGCTCGGGGCGCACCGAAACGGCGCCGGGCGGCGCGACTGCTTCCAACTGACGTCCAGACCACTGATCAGAAGCGACACCCGTCGCCGACCAATCACTGCTGACGACGATTCGGCTTCCACTCTGGTCAAGCCATTCCAAGCCCAGCCCCGCGAGCCCCTCAATAGCGGGAAGCACGTCGGCGGAGTACACATACTGCTGACCGGCTTGCACGCTGACGGGCTCTGTGGTGATGATATGAGATTCATAGTTGGCCGCGGATGTCGACAGCAGTACGGCGGCGACTCGTGTCGTTCCCGGCCGTGACGCGAGGGCGAGATCGACAATCTTCTTGTCGCGATTCAGGCGCACGGTCGCGTCGTAGACCTGTCCAACCTGATAGGTGCCGAGGACGGAACTCTGGGTCAAGAGACCGTCCGTGATCGTCTCAAGTGACACGGACCGTGTCGGTTCCGGACCAAGTGACAAACGCACAGCATCTCCCAGGAATGGTGACGAGATGGCCACGGTAATGGGCGACGTACCGGCATCTGCTCTGATCACCTTGACGGTAAAGGATGCCTGATAGGACAGCGGCGTTGTGGTCAAATGAAGGAGGGTGTCCGAGCCTTGGAGTGCAGTGAGCGTCGCCTTGGAAGGCGTGATCTCAACAGCACCTGGACCCCCGTCGCCGGCGGCCGAATCTGCGTACATCGTCACAGCATCGAAGCCGGACACTTCCAGGTCGTTGCGCGGAGCTGTCCACGTAGAGGCCGGTATTACGATAAGGGCCAGCATTGACGACGCGACAAGAGCGAGCACCCAGGAATGGATATTCCGCTGCGCGCGACGGCCTGTGCTTCTGAACATCAGTGGCACCTCTCGTGAGCCGCTCGCACGGGTACAACGATGTTGATCACGACTAAGAGCAGTGCAGCTCCACTTAGGCACAACATCAATTGGGCAAGCTCCGTGACGAAGGCGCAGAACCCCATCAAGAGTCCGATAAACGGAAGCAGCGCCCCGAAAAGGTAAGTTCGGTTTCCCCTGGCGAGTTGAAAATAGCAGCCGAGAGATCCAACGGCAAAGAGGTACGACGCCACGGCGTAAGCCGGAAGGAGCTTAGCCGCCGCAGTCGAAGGCAAGGCTGCCAGTGACACGATCGTCGCCGGCTGGAGGAGGATCAGACCGAGCGGCACAGCGAGGATGACTGACACGACCCCCGTGGCAACGAGCAGCGTTCGTGTGCCCCGCAGTGAGTCGCGCTCCGAGACGAAGAGCGGAAACAGGACGGTGTTCACGACGATCGCCAAGAATATGAGTACGCGCCCGACCAAAGCGACGACTGCGAAATCTCCAGCTGTCTCAGCATCGTGGACGGCCCGGATGATGATGAGATCCCCGACGCCCGGAAACCCGACAACAAGGCCCACGATCAACATCGGCAGAATACTCCCCAGCGCGACCGAGGGACGGGACGCCCCCTGCCCGGACTGCCGGGGGGACCCCAAACGCACGACGACTGCGACTAACACGATCGCCGGAACCATGGAAACGGCGGTCGCCCCCAGCACGAGATTGATGTCGCCTGTCCCGATGGTCAGGACCAGTGCCGCCATTCGAAGGGCAGCCTGGGCGAGATTGA
This sequence comes from Cryobacterium sp. Y82, assembly GCF_002929495.1. Lineage (GTDB taxonomy): Bacteria > Actinomycetota > Actinomycetes > Actinomycetales > Microbacteriaceae > Cryobacterium > Cryobacterium serini. Next base: position 71,313 of record NZ_PJJJ01000034.1, on the reverse strand, counting down.
CCGCCCCCAACGCGACGAATCGCCCGCCGCCCTGAAGCACCCCCAGCAGCGCAGCCCACGCCAACGTTGCGACCGCGATGACCCCCACGATTGCGACGCTGAGGATCGATGCCCTCAACCAGTGCGCCACCAGGGGAGCAGAAAACGTCCAGCCGACAGCCAGAACCGCACACCACAGCACAATCCTTGAAACCAATGGTCGAAGATCGGCGGCTGCACTGTGCTGCTGGGAGGCAATGATGCCCGCCACGTACGTTTGCGCGGCCGTGAAAACGGCGCCGAGAAAAACGACCAAGCTAAAAAGCGATGAGAATAGGCCGAACTCCGACCGGCCCAAGAGATGCGCGGGCACGACCATGTAGATCAGCAGCACGACACTCGCTGCACCGCTCAGCGTCAGGTATGTTCCGTAGCGAATGGCGGTGCCCGCCGCTCGCTGCGTGGATTCGACGATACCCACGTGATCAATTCACGATCTCGGAAACATCGGCAATCTCTCGGATCGGGTACGGGGAGATGAGGCTCCGGGCGGGCAGCTCCCGGTGCGACATTCGCGCCGGACGGCAGGTTTTGCCGAGCGTGCGCATGCGGATCATGGTAATCAGGCCGATCATCTGCAGACCCAGAATCACGGCCTTTCGAGAATCTCCGGTAACAGATGAGACGCCAACGCGTGGCAGATAGTTCACTGGGACCTCGACGACGCGTGCGCCCGTCAGGAGGGTTCGCAGCATGAGCTCAGGGCCGAGTTGGCTGCCGCCGATCTCAAGCTTGTCGAGGATCTGGTCAATGACGTGGTGTCGCAGCAGCCGGTAGCTGCAACCAACGTCACTGAGGTATTCACTACCAAAGATCAATCTGACATAGCTGGCAACGGCCCAGTTTCCAATGCGCAGAAAGTGCCCCATGTTGGCGCCCTCCCAGATCAGTGTTTGATAGGTCCGCGTACCGAAGACCGCATCGCAGTCGCGGCTATACGAGAGGAGCTTAAAAATATCCCGACCGGAAAATGTTCCATCGGGCTCTGCAATGACGACCAAGTCGCCCACTGCTTCCTGAAGCCCTCGTCTAGTCGCATATCCGTAGCCCTGCCGCGGTTCCAACACTTCCCGCGCCTCGGTCATCGCGACCTGCTCCGACGTGCCCTCTTCGGCGTTGTTGTTCACCACGATCACTTCGTCGACAACACCGGTGTCGAAGAATTCCTGAATTACATCGCGGATGCTGTCCTTTTCTGCATAGGTCATGAGCACTACGGACACGGTTTCATTGAGCCACATGTGAATCCCTCGAACTGGGCGCGCTCGAGGGACCGTGAACACCGTTCGCGGGAGGTAGCACTCGAGGTAGCGAGATGGGGTTGCCAGGGCGAGCGCACAATCTCACGGATATCAAACCGGTGATGTGTGCGCCGTTGGATTACTCGAATTACACGCAGACGAAGACGGTGCGTGCAGCCAACTTTTGGTCGCCATCGTGTCTAGTGGTCATTGAGAAGCAAGATAATGAAATTCATTCATTATCTATATTCAAAATATTAGAGATGACTCAAGCTCATGTATGCCCCCCGTTGGTTACTGCATGCCCCCAAACTAGGGGGTGGAACGAGGATATATTTTGACAACGAAAAAGCGGACAAACAGTTCCTGTCACCCCTGTGATATTGCCGGGGTGAAGCAACCATTTGCCCGCTTTCGCGAACGCGGTTCGTGCTAGAAGAACCGAGCGTACGCTCCGACCGTCAAGAAGGTCGGAAACTCCGGCTCGAGAGCCGAGGTGCGCAGCACCGTGAGGGCATCGTCAAAGCGGTCGGTGGGCGTGCGCTCGAGGCCGTTCACAACCTCATCGAGCACCTCTTCGACCCAGTCGGAGTCGATCCGACGCCCCTCGGCGGTGACCGAGTTCTCGTGGATCCACTGCCAGAGCTGCGAACGGGAAATTTCCGCGGTTGCAGCGTCTTCCATCAGGTTATCGATCGCCGCGGCGCCGACCCCACGCAGCCAGGACTCGATATACCGCAGGGAGATGAGTACGTTGCCCCGCACGCCGGCCTCGGTGATCTGACCGCCGACCGACGCAATATCGAGTAGCTGGGCAGGCGTCACACTCACCTCGGGGCGTGTGCGCTCGAGCTGGTTCGGGCGGTCGCCGAGCACCGTATCGAACTCGGCTTGCGCAGTCGAAATCAGGTCGGGGTGGGCAACCCAGGAACCGTCGAAACCGTCGGTGGCTTCTCGCTTCTTGTCCGCGGCAACCTGGGCGAGAGCCTGCTCAGTGACCGCCGGGTCGCGGCGGTTCGGGATGAAGGCGCTCATCCCGCCGATGGCGAAGGCGCCGCGACGGTGGCAGGTGGCAACGAGCAGTTCGGTGTAGGCCCGCATGAACGGCACCGTCATGGTGATCTGCTTGCGGTCGGGAAAAACAAAGCGACTGCCGCGGGAACGAAATGTCTTGATAATGCTAAAGATGTAGTCCCAGCGTCCGGCGTTGAGACCGGCGCAGTGGTCGCGCAGTTCGTAGAGAATTTCTTCCATCTCGAAGCCGGCCTGAATCGTTTCGATCAGCACCGTGGCGCGAATGGTGCCGTGCTCGATGCCAAGACGCTCCTCGGCGTAGGTGAAGATGTCATTCCACAAGCGTGCTTCCTTGTGGCTCTCCAGCTTGGCCAGATAGAAGTACGGGCCGGTGCCGTTTTCAATGAGCCTCTTGGCGTTGTGAAAGAAATACAGGCCGAAGTCGATGAGGCTACCGGAGGACTTCATGCGACGGTTGGCGCGATCAATGAAGGTGATGTGCTTTTCAACGAGGTGCCAGCCTCGCGGACGCATGACGATGGTTGGCGTCGACTCATTCGTGATCTCGTAAGTCTTACCCTCGGGGCTCGTGAAGCTGAGCTGACCGCGCACCTGATCGAACAGTGTCAGCTGGCCCTCGATCACGTTGGTCCAGGTGGGACTGGTGGCGTCTTCCTGGTCGGCGAGCCAAACTTTGGCGCTCGAATTGAGCGCGTTGATAGCCATCTTGCGGTCGGTCGGGCCGGTGATCTCCACCCGGCGATCCTCCAGGCCAGGTCCGGCTCCCGCAACGCTCCAGGTCGGGTCCAGACGGATGCTCTCGGTTTCGCTGAGAAACCGGGGGTCGCGACCGTTTGCGGTATCCACTCGGGTTTGCAGCCGGGCGGCGAGCAGGTCGTGTCGGGTGCCGGCGAAACGCTCGTGCAGCTCGGCGAGAAATTCGAGGGCGTCCGGGGTAAGGATCTCGTCGTAGCGGTCGCCGAGCGGGCCGGTGACCTCGAGGTGCGGCCGAATCGTGGAGAAGCTGCCGGTGCTCGTCTTCACGGTTTCGGAGCTGACCGCCTGATCGAGGGTGGGGTTCGGAGTGTTCATGGTCTGGCTCCTTGCGAAAGTTGAAAGTAGGTGCTTGCCTGTGCCTCCACTCTGCCCGGCGCGGACCCTGCCGAACCACAATTACTGCGCAGAAGAAACCCTGTTCTTCTGATTGTGGAAACTTTTACGATCTGCGACACTGAGGCTATGGTCCCCGCAGAAGCCCTCGCCGCGCTCTCCTCTCTCAGCAGTGAAGAACCGGAACTTGACGCGCTTACGCTGGGGCGTCGCATCCGGGAACTGCGTACCGCGCGGCGTATGACGCTCGACGCCCTCGCTGCCGCGATCGACCGCGCTCCTTCGCAGGTATCGATGATGGAGAACGGCAAACGCGAACCGCGCCTCTCCATGCTGCGCACGATCGCCCTTGCGCTCGGCACCACCGTTGAAGACCTGATGCGAACGGATGCTCCCTCCGAACGTGCTGCCCTGGAAATCTCGGTCGAACGCGCCCAGCGCGGACCGGTGTTCCAGGCCCTCGGCCTCCCGCGCATCCGAGTGAGCAAGGGCCAGAGCGACGAAACACTGCAAACGATCTTGAGCCTGCACAATGAAATCGACCGGCTCAACCGCGAACGCGCCGCAACTCCGGAGGAGGCACGCCGAGCCAACTCCGCGCTGCGCCAGATCATGCGTCAGCAAGACAACTACTTTCCCGAGCTGGAGGCGCAGGCCCTCGAGCTGCTCACCGCAGTCGGGCACTCCGGCGGTCCGGTGTCCCAGCAGCTCGTCGCCGACATGGCTACCCACCTGGGTTTTTCGCTGCACTATGTGAACGACTTGCCACACTCCACCCGGTCGGTAACCGACAAGCGCAACGGACGCATCTACCTTCCCACCCAGCATTCGGCATCGCGAGATTCCCGCTCGCCAATCGTGCAGGCCTTCGCGAGCCACCTCTGCGCGCACGAAGAGCCAAAAAATTACGCCGAATTTCTGCGCCAACGGGTGGAAACCAACTACCTCACCGCCGCGATCCTGCTGCCGGAGCGAGACGCGGTGCGCATGCTGACCGAGGCCAAGACCCTGCGGCGTATTTCCATGGAGGACTTGCGGGACGCTTTCGCGGTCTCCTACGAGACGGCCGCTCACCGCTTCACCAATCTCGCCACGGCGCGGCTGGATATTCCGGTGCACTTCATGAAGGTGCACGAGTCCGGCACGATCATCAAAGCCTATGAGAACGACAACGTGCGGTTTCCGAGCGACGCGCTCGGCGCTGTCGAGGGCACCACGGTCTGCCGCAGTTGGACTGCTCGTACCGTCTTCGATGTCGAAGACCGCTTCAGCGCCTGGTACCAGTACACGGACATGCCGGCCGGAAGCTTCTGGTGTACTTCCCGCATCGAGAAAGCTAAAGAGGGTGAGTACTCGGTCAGCGTTGGCGTGCCGTTCGCTCACGTGAAGTGGTTTCGAGGTCGGGAGACCGCGAACCGGGCCGTCTCACTCTGCCCCGACGAATCCTGCTGCCGTCGCGCGCCCGACAATCTGGCTGGTCGCTGGGCGGGCCAGTCCTGGCCGGCCGCGCGCACCCCGACGAGCCTGCTCGCCGCGCTGCCCACCGGCACCTTTCCCGGCGTGGACCAGACCGAGGTGTACGAATTTCTCGAGGCCCACTCACCGCACTAGCCTGTCCGCGGGGCGCGCGGATGCCCATCCGCTTTTAGCTAAACAAACCGGTACGTTGTCGGTAGAACTTTTCGATACCATTGTCATGATGTGAAATAAGTGCTGCAAACGAGTGGCCTTTTTGCGGTATCACGCACCAGAGATTGTCGGTTGGGCTCGTCCCACGCGTCGCCGCTCGTCTCGACCTACTGAAATGCGAGCCGACAATGTGTGACGCTCGCGGTGTATTACGCCAGCTCAATCGTGTCGTACACGCGGGCATCCCCTCGGTGAAATTATTGATGAACGTGCCGCTCGATCAGGTTGGCCCTCCCCCGCCGGCCGAAACGACCGCGCCCATGCCATCACACTGGTTTCGCTCCGCGGCACTGCTCGATGTGCGCGGACTACAGGTTGCGTCGGCGGCGTACGTGAACGCACCTCGCTTGGTGCACGGCATCTCGCTCTCCATCACCTGCGGCGAGGTCATCGGTTTGGTTGGCGATAAGTCTTCTGGAGCCCTCGAAGTCGCGCAGTGCATCGCCGGCGTTCTTCCTGCCCCAGCGACCATCCGATCCGGGTCGATTCTGTTCAACGGCGTCGAATTGGTCGGACTGCCGCCACGATCTTTCTCTCGGCTGCACGACGCCAAGATCGCGTACCTGCCGCGCAGCCCACTGGACACCCTCGACCCGAATATGACGGTGGGAAGCCAGTTGGCCGCACCGCTGCGTTCCAGCGGCGGTCTGTCGAAACCGGCCGCCTACGAACGGTCGCTGGATCTGCTGGGCCAGGCCGGCGTCGAGAATCCGCAACACACCTTTACCGCCTATCCGCGCGACGTGTCGGCGATCGTGGCACAGCGCGTGCACATTGCGCGTGCCCTCGCCGGCAGCCCGAATCTGCTGGTGGCCGACGACCCGACCGACACCCTGGATGCGGCCGACAGCTCCGACATTCTTGAGCTCTTGGGCAAGTTACAGCGCAAGCATAAGTTGACGATGATCATCGTGACGCGCTCCGTGCACGTTGCGGCGCGGATCTGCCATCGTGTTGCTGTGGTGCGTACCGGTGCGATCGTCGAATACGCGTCGGTCACCGACCTGTGTGGCTCCCCCAAGCATCCGTACACCCGCGAGATGCTCCAGGCGTCCGAGAATGAGTCGCTGGGAAGCCCAGCCTTGTAGATTGGGCGCATGGAGGCACATAACCCACCGGGCGCACGCGAGGCGCGTTTTGCCCAGCTCGTCGACGGCGTACGCCGACTACTTGAATCATCCGTTGCTATATCTTTGACAAACCAGAGTTTGCATCGGCGCCGGTTTGGGTGCCCGACCAGTGAAGGATAAAGCCTATGACCAGCTACGCAGTCATCAACCCGGCCACCGGGGAGACAGTCAAGACCTACGACACAATCTCGGATGCCGAGCTCACCGCCGCACTCAGCACCGCAAACGACGCCCACACCTGGTCGCGCTCGACCAGCGTCGACGAGCGCGCAGCGCTCGTGCGCCGCGTGGCCGAACTCCACCTCGAGCGCCGCCAGGAGCTCGCCGAAATCATCGTGCGCGAAATGGGTAAGCCTATGGAGCAGGCTCTCGGCGAGGTCGACTTCAGCGTCGACATCTACGCCTATTACGCCGACAATGCGACGGATTTGCTGAAGGACGAAGCCATCAACCTGCTCGCCGGCGAGGGTTCGGCCCTCATCCGTCGCAGCTCGCTCGGCGTGCTGCTCGGCATCATGCCGTGGAACTTCCCGTACTACCAAGTTGCCCGTTTCGCCGGGCCAAACCTGATTATCGGCAACACCATTCTGCTCAAGCACGCCGAGCAGTGCCCCGAATCGGCCGCCGCGATCGCGCAGATCATGCTCGACGCAGGCTTCCCCGAGGGGGCGTACACCAACCTCTACGCTTCCCATGATCAGATCGCCACGGTCATCGCCGACAAACGCGTGCAGGGTGTCTCGCTCACGGGTTCGGAACGCGCGGGAGCTGCGATTGCTGAGATCGCCGGGCGCAACCTGAAGAAGGTCGTGCTCGAGCTCGGCGGCTCAGACCCGTTCATCCTGCTGTCCACCGACGACCTGGATGAGACCGTCGGCGCCGCCGTGGCCGCTCGTCTCGACAACAATGGCCAGGCTTGCAATGCGGCCAAGCGCTTTATCGTCATAGAGGAGCTTTATCAGCCTTTTGTCGATAAGTTCACCGCGGCAATCGCAGCCGTCGAGCTGGGCGACCCAACCAAGGACGGCACCGGACTCGGGCCGCTCTCGTCGGCAAAGGCCACCGAAACTCTTACCGAGCAGGTTGCGCGCGCTGTGGCTCAGGGTGCCACCCTCGTCACAGGCGGAACCGCTGAGGGCAACTTCTATGCCGGAACCGTGCTCACTGACGTAGCGCCCGGCTCCGATGCCTTCCACGAAGAGTTCTTCGGCCCGGTCGCACAGATCTTCAGCGTTCCCGATGAGACCGCCGCAGTCGCGTTGGCCAACAACACCCCGTTCGGCCTGGGTTCCTACGTCTTCACCATCGACCCAGAGCAGGCACTGCGCGTGGCCGACGGCATTGAGGCCGGCATGGTCTTCATCAATTTGGTCGGTGCCGACGGTGCCGAGCTGCCCTTCGGTGGCGTCAAGAGGTCCGGCTCGGGGCGCGAACTCGGCCGTTTCGGCGCCGACGAATTCGTCAACAAAAAGATGATCCGCATCGGCTAACCCGACCGCTGCCGCCCCGTTAAACCGAAGCAGGGCCCTTCGCGAAGACGGGCCCTGCTCGGTGAAACTGCTGCTTAGATGCTTTGAGCCTTAGATGCTGTTGACGTCGAGCTGGATGCCAGGACCGAAGGTGGTCGAAACGACGCCCTTCGTGATGTAACGGCCCTTGGACGAGCTCGGCTTGAGACGAACAACCTCTTCGAGCGCTGCGGAGATGTTTTCGTTCAGCTGCTCGACGGAGAACGACGCCTTGCCGACGACGAAGTGCACGTTGGAGTGCTTGTCGACGCGGAATTCGATCTTTCCGCCCTTGATATCGGAAACGGCCTTGGCGACGTCGGGCGTCACGGTTCCGGTCTTCGGGTTGGGCATGAGGCCACGAGGGCCGAGCACCTTTCCGAGACGACCGACCTTACCCATGAGCTCGGGGGTCGAGACGGCCGAGTCGAACGAGGTGTAGCCAGCGGCTACCTTCTCGATGAGCTCGTCGCCACCGACCTCGTCGGCGCCGGCTGCGATAGCGGCTTCGGCTGCGGGGCCGGTTGCGAAGACGATGACGCGGGCGGTGCGGCCGGTGCCGTGCGGGAGGATGACGGTTCCACGAACCATCTGGTCGGCCTTGCGGGGGTCGACTCCGAGGCGGAGGGCGACCTCAACCGTGGAGTTGAACTTTGCGGAGCCGGTCTCCTTGGCGAGGGCTACGGCCTCGGCAGGGGTGAAGACGTTGTCTTCGCCGATTTTCGCGGCGGAGGCGCGGTACGCCTTTGACTTGGTTGCCATGTGAAATCTCCTGTATGTACTTCAGAGTGTGGTGCGAGCCTGGCAGGCTCTTCCACTAATTGCTAAGGGTGCAAGGCGCCTGGGGCGCTAGTGCGGGGGTGTGCTTAGGCGCTGACCGTGATGCCCATGGAGCGGGCAGTTCCGGCGATGATCTTCGCGGCAGCGTCGATGTCGTTGGCGTTGAGGTCAACCATCTTCGCTTCAGCGATCTCGCGGATCTGGGCCTGCGTGAGGTTGGCGACCTTGACGGTGTGCGGGGTTCCGCTGCCCTTGGCAACGCCGGCGGCCTTCTTGATGAGCTCCGCTGCGGGCGGGGTCTTCAGGATGAACGTGAACGAGCGGTCGTCGTAGACGGTGATCTCAACGGGGATGACGTTACCGCGCTGGGCTTCGGTCGCCGCGTTGTAGGCCTTGCAGAACTCCATGATGTTAACGCCGTGCTGACCCAGTGCCGGCCCGATGGGCGGGGCGGGGTTGGCTGCGCCGGCCTTGATCTGAAGTTTGATCAGACCTGTAACCTTCTTCTTCGGTGCCATTGTGTTGTCCTTCGTATTGATGTGCGAGCAGCCCGGAGGCCGCTCTCCCGGTGGCCCGGATGGGCCCCGGTGGATTGGGGAAACCAGCGTGGATACCCCTTATCAGGGCATCCGCTTGGTTAGAGCTTGGTGACCTGATCGAAGCTGAGCTCGACCGGGGTCTCGCGCTCGAACAGGGAGACGAGCACGATGAGCTTGCCGCTCTCCGGCTTGATCTCGCTGATCGAACCGGGCAGGCCCGCGAACGAACCTTCCTTGATCGTGATGGTCTCGCCAATTTCGTAGTCGACCTCGGCAGCGATGACGCGCTGCGCCGACTTTCCGGGGGCGCCGCCAGCCTTGGTCGGGGCTTCGACGATCTCCACGAGTCCCTTGAGCATGCCGAAGGCTTCTTCGAAGCGCAGCGGCGTGGGGTTGTGGGCGTTGCCGACGAAGCCGGTCACACCGGGGGTGTGACGAACAACCGACCAGCTGTCTTCGTCGAGGTCCATGCGCACGAGCACATAGCCCGGGATGCGCACGCGAGTGACCATCTTCCGCTGGCCATTCTTGATCTCGACGACATCTTCCATGGGAACTTCGCACTGGTAGATGAAGTCTTCCATCGCCATGGACTGCTTACGGTTCTCGATGTTCGACTTCACGCGACGCTCGAAACCGGCGTAGGAGTGAATGACGTACCACTTGCCCGGCAGAAAACGAAGTTCTTGGCGGAAGGCTTCATACGGGTCGATCGGGGCGTCGGCATCCGCGTCGATCTCGGCGACAGCTTCCACGGTGACGAGTTCGTCTTCGTCCTCTACGGCTTCGACGGATGCGTCGGCTTCTTCGGCCGAGTCGATGTCAAGGGCATCGTCGACGATAGCGTCAGCTTCGGGATCGGAGGAGTCGGCGAGCGCATCGAGCGCGGCGTCGAGGTTGACCTCGACGTCGTCGTTCTCGTCTATAACGTGCAGGGCCGCCTGCTCGGCGGCCTCGTTGGAGTCTTCGTCCGCGGCCAGGGTGTTGCCTTCCTGCGCCTCGTCCTCCTCGGAGGACTGCTCGGCGGCAGTGGCCCAGTCGACATCGTCGTGCTTCGTCTCAGTCACTAAATCTCAATCCCTAATTTTTATACATGTGCAAGTTGTCTGGGCACGTTTCCGTGCCGGTGGTATAGACGTTCCGTTGGTACAGACGTTCCCGTGGTACAGACGTTCCGCCAGAGCGGATGCATTCGCTGCGTCTTAGCCCGGCGTTCCGAAAACATACAGGACGACAAAACCGAAGACCCAGTCAAAAGCAGACACGATCGCCATCATGATGATCACGAAGACGAGCACGACACCGGTGTAGCTCAGCAGCTCTTTGCGAGTCGGGGTGACGACTTTACGCAGTTCCGCGAAAACCTGCTTGATGAACAGGGACAACCGAGCGAAAGGACCGCGATTGGATTCGCGGGCAATTCGTGCGTTCGCGACGATTTCCTCACTAGGTTCGTCGACAACTTTTCGGGCCACCTGTTACACCTCTCATGGTCGGCAGATTTCTACCGATGTGCAGGGCGGACAGGACTCGAACCTGCAACCTGCGGTTTTGGAGACCGCTGCTCTACCAATTGAGCCACCACCCTATAGAAGCAAACCCACAAAGCTGCCTGAACTTCAACCAAAGAAGAACACTTGGAAAAAGGCGCAGAAAAACATGGCGGAATTCAACTACCGCAACCAGTCTAGGTCACGGACCGGCCACTGTAAAGCTGAGGCGAACATGCCGGAGGGGCGAGCCACCGCTTCCCGGTCAACTTGGCACACGAATCCCTGAGCGCGCATCTTTCGGAGAAGTGAGTCCTCATCGAATGCCCCAGTTTCGTTCGCCCCGTCAAGTCTAATTTTCTCAGGTGAACGCAGGGCCAGCACTCGGGATCAGGGACCATCGAGGCGGCCGATCAGCTTGTGCATCGCGGTCATGGCGCCGCCGAGTACGGCCGGGATACCGCCGCCGGGGTGCACAGACGCGCCCACCCGCCACAGCCACGGGCGTGCGCGGCTCGTGTAGCCGGGGCGGTGGAACGGCCCGCTCTGCCAGAGCGGGTGGGTGGCGCCGTACAGTGCTCCGCCGGTGGAACCCCAGCCGCCGAAGTAGTGCGGGTCGAGCACGACATGGTCTCGAAACAGCTCGCTGATCGGCCGGACCAGGCCCACGGCGGCGCTGACCCGAGCAACCTCACGCGCCACCCACGGGCTGTTGAGGTCGTAGTGGCGGCCATCGGCGGGCGCGGTGAGGAGAACCGCCACGGTGGCCCGGTCGTTGGGATAGACCTCGTGCGGCCGATAGTAGTTCAGGAAAGCCATCGTCTGCTCCGGCACGACTCCGGCATCGAGGCTGCGGTGCAGGGCGGCCGGGTCATCGGGTAGCACGACGGAGTGCGTTGCTGTGCGTTCCGGCAACGGCGTCTCGAGCGCCGCATAGATGGCCACCCCCGAGCACGAGCGTGCCCGCGCCCGTGTCGGTCGCACGCCGAGCAAACCGTCGAGCACCTCGCTGTCCAGCCCGCTCACGACCACGTCGGCCGGGTACGTCGCCAACGCCGTGGTCACGAGACCTTTCGACACGGAGGTGACGGGCTCGCCGGTGTGCACATGGGCGCCGGCATGCAGCGCCAACCGGTGCAACGCGAGGGGCAGCTCGTTCACTCCACCCTCGGGAACCCAGACGCCGTCCCTGGCCATAATGGCCGGCATACTCGCGTACAGGGCGAGAGTCTGCCGGGGAGAGACGCCCGCGTTGAGGGTGTGGATGGCGATGACCTCTCGCAGGCCATCGGGCATCCAGCTCAGGCCGTCAAGAAAGCTGCGCGTGGTCAGGCGGGTGCCGTACAGGCGAAACACGCTGCGCACGGCCGGCAGCGACGCCGGATCCAACGGGTTGGCGGTGAGCATGCTCGTGAGTTGGGGCCCGAGGCCACCGTGTTCCCGCTCGAAACGGGTCCAGGCCTCGTACCAAGGATGCCCGGCCGGCACCGGCAGGCTAGCTGCCTCTCCCCGGTAGAAATACCGGCCCACTTCGGGCAGTCTTTGCAGCGTGACCCCGGCCACCGCGGCGGCCTCCGATGGAGCAGACCAGCGGGCACCGAGCGCGTCGTAGCGAGCAAGCAGTTCCTCCCAGACCGGCGGGAAAGTGACCAGCGCCGGTCCGGTGTCCACGCGCTGCCCGTCGATCTCGAGGCGCCTGCTCTTGCCACCGATCCAGTCGGATCCTTCCAGTACGGTCACCGAATGGCCGGCGCGGGCCAATAGGGCGGCGGCCGTGAGCCCGCCGATGCCCGCGCCGAGCACGGTGATGCGCTGCGGGGACGTCTTCACGCGTGATCGGGTCATGGATAGGCTCCCAGCAACATGGCGGCCACGATTTGGGTTCCCGCTACGGAACCGGCAACGTAGGGAAACACGATCGAGTATCGATACAGGCGGCGGGCCGTTGCCGGTGTGGGGCTGCGCCCCAGCGTCGTGACCAGCCAGCCGGCGATGAGTGCATTCACCGCGGCGACCGGCCAACTGACCAGCGCGAATCCCACGGTGGACAGAGCCCACCACACGCCGCTCCACACCGTAGCGCCGCGCGCACCGAGGTAGACGGCAGTGGTATGAATTCCGGCGGCGCGGTCCTCGTCGATATCCTGCACCGCGTCGTAGGTGTGCTTGGCCACGCTCCACGCCATCAGCCCGATAGCCGCCGCCCAGACCGGCGACTTGCCGAAGGCCAGGGGTACGAAGACCAGCGGGAAGGCGTAGGCGGCGTTGCTGAGCGAATCGAGGTAGCGCCGGGCCTTGAAACGCAGCGGGGGTGCCGAGTAGAAGATGAAGATCACCGTGTACGCGGCAATCCAGGCCAGCGCCGCCGGCGGCAACGTGACGAGAAAATACGCCACGAATGGTGCGTTGGCCAGCACGACCGCGAGCACAATGCTGCGAGTTTCCGAGCCGAGGATGCGAGCCCCCTCGAGGCCGCCCTTGCGGGCGTTCTGCGCATCCGTTTCCTGATCGAAGATATCGTTCACACCGTAGATCAGCAGGTTGAACGGCAGGGTCGCCCAGAGCAGCAGCGGGACGATGTCCCAGCGCCATAAATCTCCGATCAACCACATGCCGATGACGGTCGTTCCGACGGTGTTGACCCACAGCACCGGTCGAGAGATCTGAACCAGACGGGTGATCATTTGATCACTCTATTCCTGCGGGAGCCCCAATCTTTACGAGTGTCGCATGGCTCAGCCGGCGCGTGCCAGATCTGCGTCACCGGGGCCGATACGAGCGCACGCTAGGCCGGGGGCTTTGCTAGCTAGCTCGCGTGCGGTCGGGTAGCTAAACTCAACACGTGGATCACGAACTCAAGCGAATTTCAACTCGGATCGGCTCTATTGCCGAGTCAGCGACCCTCAAGGTTGACGGCAAGGCCAAGGCGCTGCAGGCGGCTGGAAGGCCGGTGATCAGCTTCGCGGCGGGGGAACCCGATTTCCAGACGCCCGAGCACATCGTGGAGGCGGCGCTGGCCGCCGTGCGCGATCCGAAAAACTATCGATACACTCCTGCGGCTGGTCTTCCCGAGCTGCGCGAGGCCATCGCGGCCAAGACGCTGCGTGACAGCAGCCTCGCGGTCTCGCCGAGCCAGGTCGTTGTCACCAACGGTGGTAAGCAGGCCGTCTACCAGGCCTTCGCAACCCTGCTCGATCCCGGTGACGAGGTCATCGTGCCGACTCCGTACTGGACCACCTACCCCGAAGCAATCCGCCTCGCCGGCGGCGTGCAGGTCGACGTCTTCGCCGGCAGTGACCAGGGCTACCTTGTGACCGTCGAGCAGCTTGAAGCCGCACGCACCCCGCGAACCAAGGTACTGCTGTTCGTCTCACCGTCGAACCCCACCGGCGCTGTCTATTCGCCGGAGCAGACCCGTGCCATCGGCCAGTGGGCCGAAGACAACGGACTCTGGGTCATCTCCGATGAGATCTACCAGAACCTCACCTATGACGGGGCTCGTGCCGTTTCGATTGTCGAGGCCGTTCCGGCACTGGCCGACCGCACCATCCTGGTCAACGGCGTCGCTAAAACGTATGCCATGACGGGCTGGCGCCTCGGCTGGATGGTCGGCCCCGCCGACGCCATGAAGGCGGCGGCAAACCTGCAGTCGCACCTCTCCTCGAACGTGTCGAACATTTCTCAGCGCGCGGGAATCGCTGCGCTGAACGGCCCGCAGGACGCCCCCGAGGCCATGCGGGTGGCCTTTGACCGCCGCCGCAAGCTGATCGTCGCCGAGCTGAACCAGATCCCCGGGGTCGTGACACCCACCCCGCAGGGTGCGTTCTACGTCTACCCCGACGTGACCGGTCTGCTCGGCCGTCAGTGGGGCGGCGTGACCCCAACGACGTCGCTCGAACTGGCCGACCTCATTCTCGATCAGGCCGAGGTGGCCGCAGTTCCTGGCGAAGCTTTCGGGCCGAGTGGATTCCTGCGCATGTCCTACGCCCTCAGCGATGACGCCCTGCTCGAGGGCGTACAACGTCTGCAGCGCCTGTTCGCCTAGTACGGCATCCGTCGACTGATGGATAAGGGAGACGGCCAGGAGGTACGGGGGCGCGGAAGTGAGATCATAAATCCATGACAACTACGCCTCCGGTCGTGCAGGTGCGCGACCTGCAGAAATCGTACGGCAGCGTCGAGGCGGTACGCGGCGTGAGTTTCTCGATCGCGGCCGGTGAGACCTTCGCCCTGCTCGGCCCGAATGGCGCCGGCAAGAGCACGACGATCGAGATTCTCGAGGGCTATCGTGACCGTTCCGGCGGCGAGGTGAGCGTGCTCGGCACTGATCCGCACCGCGGCGGCCTGGAATGGAAGGCGCGCCTCGGCATTGTGCTGCAGACCAGCGGCGAGAGCGGCAATGCCACCGTGACAGAGGTGTTGCGCCACTTCGCCGGGTTCTATCCCCATCCCCGCGACGTCGAGGAGGTCATCGACGCGGCGGGCCTGCGCGAGAAGGCGAAAACCCGCATCGGCAAACTTTCCGGCGGGCAGCGTCGCCGAGTGGATGTCGCCCTCGGTATCATCGGACGCCCCGAGTTGTTGTTCCTCGACGAACCGACCACCGGCTTCGACCCCGAGGCCCGGCATCAGTTCTGGGACCTCATTCGGGGGCTGAAGGCGGAGGGCACCACCATTCTGCTGACGACCCACTACCTCGACGAGGCCGCGCAACTCGGCGACCGAGCCGGAATCATCGCCGGTGGCCAGCTCATCGACATCGGTTCGCTCGACAAAATCGGCGGAGCAGATGCCCGTGTTCCGGTCGTGCGCTGGCGTGACGGCAACGGATTGGTACGCGAAGAGCGCACGAGCCGCCCGGCGCAGGTCGTGGCCGAACTCGTCCGCAGCTCGAACGGTGCCGAGCCCGCGGATCTCGAGGTAATCCGGCCAAGTCTCGAAGACGTGTACCTTTCGCTCGTGCGTGGTCACGAGGCTATGCCGGCTGCGAACGGGGCTGCAGCATCCACCAATGAGGGTCGGCCGGATCCGAGCCGACGCACCTATAAGGACGTACGAGCATGAGCGCCACGGTTTTGGTCGCCCGCCCGCAGAACAAGGTTCCGGGCACGCTCGCCCTCGGCCTGTCCCGCATCGGCTATGAAACGCGCCTGTACTTTCGCTCCCCCGATACCCTGTTGTTCACGTTCTTTTTTCCCTTCATCATGCTGGGCATTTTCACCGCCGCGTTCAGCTCCTCCGGCAATATCGGTGCGAATCCCGACGGC
This sequence comes from Cryobacterium sp. Y82, assembly GCF_002929495.1. Lineage (GTDB taxonomy): Bacteria > Actinomycetota > Actinomycetes > Actinomycetales > Microbacteriaceae > Cryobacterium > Cryobacterium serini. Next base: position 55,506 of record NZ_PJJJ01000034.1, on the reverse strand, counting down.
ACCGGCGGCGTCAGCGTGGGCGCCTACTACCTGCCCGGCATGCTCGCCGCCGGCATGCTTCTCTCCGGTGTGCAGAACCTCGCCGTCGATATCGCCGGCGAGAAGAGCGACGGCACCCTCAAACGCCTGGGCGGCACCCCGCTATCCCCACTGAGCTATTTTCTCGGCAAGATCGGGCAGGTCTTCGTGACCGCGATTCTGCAGGCCGGCCTCCTGCTTCTCGTGGCACGGCTTGTGCTCGATATCGCGCTGCCGAGCGAACCGGAGAAGTGGGCGACCTTCGCCTGGGTGTTTGTGTTCGGCGTGATCACGAGCGCGTTTCTCGGCATAGCCCTGTCGGCGGTGCCGCGGTCGGGGCGCAGCGCCACGGCCGTGGTGGCTCCCGTGGTGCTCGTGCTGCAATTCATCTCGGGCGTCTATCTGCAGTTCACGACGCTGCCCGAGTGGATGCAGAATTTGGCGAGCATCTTTCCGCTCAAATGGATGGCTCAGGGCATGCGTTCGGTCTTTCTTCCGGAAAGCTTCGCAGCTGCCGAGCAGAGCGCTTCCTGGGATTTACCCTGGGTGGCCGGCGCCCTCGGCATCTGGCTGGTGCTGGGTCTCGTGCTGAGCCGGGTGACGTTTCGTTGGATTCGACGCGACGCGTGAGCCTGGCCTGAAGCCCGGGCGCTACAGCAGTTTGCGCTCGAGTGCCCAGGCGGTCAGTTCGTGACGACTCGACAGCTGCAGCTTGCGCAGCACGGACGAGACGTGCGTTTCAACGGTCTTGGCCGCGATGAACAGGGTGCTGGCGACCTCCTTGTAGCTGTAGCCACGGGCAATGAGGCGCATCACCTCGGTTTCCCGGGCGGAGAGCCGGTCGAGCTCTTCGGTCGTTTCGGCGGTCTCGCCGGCAACAGCACCGAAGGCGTCGAGGACGAATCCGGCCAGGCGCGGCGAGAACACGGCGTCACCGTCGGCCACGCGGCGGGCCGCCTCGGAGACCTCGGCTCCGGAGGCGCTCTTGGTGATGTAACCGCGTGCACCGGCCCGAATGACGCTCACCACGTCGTCGGCGGCGTCGGAGACACTGAGCGCCAGGAACAGGGTGTGCGGTGCGCGCGGCGCCGCCTCACGAATGACCTCCGCGCCGCCCCCGCCGTGCCCGCCCGGCAAATGCACGTCGAGCAGCACGACGCGCGGCTGCAGGTCGATCACGCGCGCGATCGCCGCGTCGACCGTGGCCGCCTCGCCAAGCACGGTGATGTCGGCGTCGAGTTCGGCGCGCAGCCCCGAACGAAAGATGGAGTGGTCGTCGACGATAAGTACGCAGAGGCCAGCGGATGCCGCGCTCGACTCGGTGGCTGCCCGGTCGCTCGCCTTGTGGTCGGTCATCGCACGCTCGTTTCGGTGTGGTGGTCATCGGTGACCGGTACGGTCTGCGTTGGCAGGGTCAGCAGAATCTCGGTGCCGGCGCCGCCCGGACCTAGGCGCACGGCGGCGGTGCCCCCGGCTCGATGCATGCGTCCGAGAATGGATTCGCGCACGCCGAGGCGGTCTTTAGGAATCAGGTCGAGCCGAAAGCCCGGGCCCCGGTCAGTGACACTCAGTTCGATGCCGCGTGCACTTGTCTCGAGGTAGACCGACACTGCTCCGCCGGCATGCCTGGCCGCGTTGAGCATGGCCTCGCGGGCAGCGGCGACGAGCGATTCCGGGGCATCGGTGCTGCCCGAGTTTGTGTCGGGACTCGCCGCAGAGCGCACACGAACCCCGGCACCGACCGTCACGACCTCGAAGTGCACCGCGAAGTCTTCTTCAATCTCCCCGGCGATGCGGCGCAGCGCGGCAGCCAGGTCGGTCGCCGGTTCGGCACCAGCAGATCGGCTTCCGGTGAACAACCATACGCGCAGTTCGCGTTCCTGCGCGCGGGCGAGCCGGGCGGCATCGCTGTGCGGTCCGGCTTTCTGCTGGATGAGCGCGAGGGTCTGCAGCACCGAATCGTGCAGGTGCGCGGCGATATCGGCCCGTTCCGCTTCACGGGCCCGCGCGGCACGCTCATCGGCGAGGTCGCTCCACAGCCGCAGCAGCCACGGCGCTGTCACGACGGCAACACCGAGCAGAACGGATGCCGCCGCCAGAATAACCGTCCACGCGCTCGGACTGGTTCCCGTCACGAAAAAAAGCAGAATGCCCACGGCGACCAGCACCAGCGCCCCCAGAATGCGCACCAGCAACGCCGACGATTGCTGGGCTGCGCCGCTGCGAATGTCGGCGAACTGGCGCCAGGCCAGCGCGGTTCCGGCCAGTACGACGATGGCGGGCACCACCACGGCGAGAGGGATGTCAGCGCCGAGGCGGCTCGCCACCAGGGCGCCACCGGCAGCGAGCAGGGCCAGGCCGAGCAGGATTTCGGTGACGGGCGCGGCTCGCGCGGAGTCGGTATCCGCTCGGGAGAACACTGTCGATGAACTCCGGCCGATCGTGGCGACGGAACCCGCCATTGCTGCGGGAACGGCCTGAATCGGGGCAGCGGGGAGAAACGCGGCTCTCGACCGGGCGAGGCTCGACTTGGGCAGGGGATCAACTGCCGCAGCGCCCGAAGGAATCGTCACCCACAGCCAGGCGTAGAGCAACGCGCCGAAGCCGCCGCAGAAGCTGAGCAGCACCGTGACCAGGCGCACCGTTGGGAGTGGAACGCCGGTGTGCTCGGCGAAACCGGCACACACTCCGCCGACGAGGCGAAGCCGGGGCCTGATCATCCGTGCGGTACTCACGTGTTCATCCAAGCATGCTCCGCCTCCAGTGGAGATTTCGCTGGCATCAATCAGGGTTCACTCAGGGTCATCCCCCATGGCAGCGGTCTCAGCGCGCTGCCAGACTCGAAGCATGACCGACACACCGAGGGCCCAGACACCTCATCCCGACCAAATCACCCGGTTCTTCGACTGGATCCGCGGCAGCGGACTGAACCGTGACGGCGACCGCTGGATCGCCGGCGTCTGCGGCGGCATTGCCGCCCGCACCGGGCTCGACCCGCTGATCGTGCGCGGCATCGCCGTCGTGATCGCCATCCTCGGCGGCCCCGTCGTCTTCGCCTACGCCGTCGGCTGGGCGCTACTACCGCGCGGCGCCGGCCGCATTTACGCCGAAACCGCCATCCGCGGCCGCTTCGAGCCAGCCATGATCGCCATCGGCGCGCTGCTCCTGTTCACCGTCGTGCCGTTGTTTCGCGGTTTCTGGTGGAACGGTCCGACCGGCCTGTGGGCGCTTCCCGACTGGCTCGAGAGCATCTTCTCGCTCGGCTGGGGGTTGGCTATCACGGCCGGCATCGTCTGGCTGGTCGTGTACCTGGTGCGCCGTTCCCAGAAACCGCGCCCGACCCCCCCGGCCCCGTCGTCAGATTCCACCACGACGAGCACGCCCACCGCGAGCACCAGCCTTATCGAATCCGACATCGCAACCACCCCGAACCTGGCTTTCGCGGCCGCGAGCACGGCCCCGAGCACCTCGCCGACCGCTGGTACGACCTATCCCCCGACCAATCCGTACGTACCGGACCCAGCCCGGAGCATCCGCTCTGATCAGAATCGCGCCTGGCAGGAACAGAACCGTGCCCGCCAGCAAGCGCACCGCGCCCGAGTGCGTGCCCGTCGCCCCGGTGCCGGCTATAGCGCCATCGTGCTCGGCCTGGCTTTGGCCACGGGCGCAGTTGCAGCCTGGGTGAATTCGAGGGGCGTCTGGTCGCAGGACGCGGTCATTCTCGGCCTCGCCTTCGCGCTGGGGGTGCTGGCCCTCGGCATCGTGATCGCCGGAATTCGCGGTCGCACCGACGGCGCCATGGGCGGTTTCGCCTTTCTGGCCGCAGCCACCCTCGTCGTGCTCGGCATCTTTCCGCAGGGAACCCAATTCTTTGCGATCGGCGACAACGTCTGGTCGCTCAGCGCGAACTCCGTCGCCACTGCCCCGACCACGAGCTACGCCATGATCGTCGGGCAGTCCACGCTCGACCTGCGCGATTTCGACAACCCCGGTCTCGACGACGACGCCATCATCGATGTCTGGCTCCTCGCGGGCGCCACCGATATCCAACTACCAGCGGATGCCCCGGTGCGCGTTGAATCGCGCGCGCTGGCCGGCGGCGTCGAGTATTCCGGACGTGCTGTCGCCTCCGAAAACGGCGAGCAGACCGGCGTGTTCGCCTTCGACCAGCGCACCTTCAACGCGAGCAGCCGCAGCGATGGCCCGCTCGTGCGCATCTGGACCCTCGCCGGCGTCGTGACGCTCGATTCCTCCAACGACTAGGACCCCACCATGACCACTCCACTTTCCCCTGCGGGCCCCAACCACGATCGCACCGGCGCGAACGCCCCCACCGAAGATTTCTCCGTGAACGCGGCTGCCGACGCGTCGGCAACCGCGAATCTGTCAGACGATCCAACTGTCCCCTACCCGGAATCGGGGCGTCCTTCGCCGGAGCACGACTCGACGCCGAGCTTCTTCAACCCGAACACCGATATGCCGACCGCTGCCACACCCCGACTCCGTCCGCGCTTCGGCACGATCCTCTGGGGCATCCTGCTGCTCGCCTTCGCCACCTACATGGTGGTCTTCACTCTGCTGCCGGCACCGCCGGATCCGACCCTCTGGCTGCTCGGCGGCGTGATCGCGGTCGGGCTCGGCCTGGTCGTGGCCGGTATCGCCGCTGCCGCGCGTCGCGCCGACTGACCGGTGCCACCCGGGTGAATCGGTGAAGCTACAGCGTGAATCCCACCAGCACCGGCTCGGGCTGCAGGTTCACCCCAAACTCGGCCTGCACCCGCCCGAGCACGTACCGCGCCAGTTCGGCGACTTCCTCGGCGGTGGCCCCGCCGGTATTCGTCAAGGCCAGGGTGTGTTTACTCGACACAGCCGCTCTTGATCCCGGCAGGCGAAAACCCCGGCTGACCCCGGAGCGTTCGATCAACCAGGCGGCGCTGAGCTTGACCAGCCGCACGGGTTCCTCACCGGGAACAGGTCCGACTCCCATATATTCCTCGAGCGGAATAACTCGATCAGCCGGCTCCGCCTCGAGCGGCCAGCGCGGGGCATCCGTCGGCAGGGAGCGCGCAAACGCCTCGGTCACGATCGGATTGGTGAAGAACGATCCGGCGCTGAACGTGTCGGGGTCGCTTGGGTCTAGCACCATTCCCTTACCCGCCCGCAGGCCGAGCACGGTAGCGCGCACGATCGAAAGCGGCACCCGGTCGCCGAGTTGAACACCGAGCGCCCCGGCAAGCTGGGCATACTTCAACGGCTGGCCGAGGGTGCTGCCCAAAACGGATGCCTCGGCCGCGGTGTCGTGCAGCTCCAGCTCGATCGCGAGCACCACACCGCGCAGCCCCTGTTTGAGCGCAGAGGTGCGATAGCCAAGGCCCAGGTCGGCACGCTGCAGACGCTCGACCTCGCCGGTTTCATAGGAGAGAAAGTCGATGGCCACGAGGCTGTCGGAGATTTCCTGACCGTAAGCACCAATGTTCTGCACCGGGGCAGCGCCGCACGATCCGGGGATGCCCGACAGCGCTTCGATGCCGGCCCAGCCGTTATCCACCGTGTAGGCGACGAGGTCGTCCCACGGTTCGCCGGCCTGCACGCGGAGTCGCACGTGATCGGTCGGCCCGGCAACGGCATCCGCTTCGCTCGTGGTTGTCCTGCCGAGCACCTCGATACCGCGAGTCACCACGTGGATGACGATGCCGTCGAAGCCTTCGTCGGCGACGATGGTATTGGAGCCGCCGCCGAGCAACAACCAGTTCTCATCCATGCCCCAGACCACGAGGGTCTCGTTGATGAGGTCCTGTTCGGTGACCGGCGCCACCCGGGCAGCTGACGGCCCGCCCACCCGAAAGGTGGTGAGGGTACTGAGCAGAACGGGTTCAATCATGTTCTAGGCCAGGTTGACGCGCGCCTGCGCCTTGCCGAGAACGGTCGCGCCGTTGAACGTCACGGTTAGGTCGATGCGGGCGATAAGGGCTTCAAGGTCGACGGCGCCGACCCTGGCGACGACAGCCACGGTCGCGCCATCAGTGGCGTCGACGAATACCGGGCGGGTGAATCGCACCTGGTAGTCGAGAACCCGGGCCGGGTCACCGGCCCAGTCGACGACGGGCTGCACGGCCAGGCCCATGGTGAGCATGCCGTGGGCGAGCACGCCCGACAATCCCACGGACTGCGCCACATCGTCGCGGTAGTGAATGGAATTGAAATCACCGGATGCCCCGGCATAGCGCACAAGGGAATCACGCGTCAGGGCGAAACTCGCCTCGGCGACGATGTCGCCGACCGTGAGCTCGGTTAGCACGGGGGTCATTCGTCTCCCCTGACGACGAGGGTGGAGATGGCGGTCACGACGTGGGCGCCCGCGGCGTCGATGATGGTGGACTCGGCGGTCACCATTGAGTGTCCGCCGAGGCTCTTGATACTCGTCACCGCGAGGGTCGCCGTGAGTTCGTCACCGGCAACGATCGGCCGGCTGTAGCTAAAGCGCTGGTCGCCGTGCACGACGCGGGTGAAGTCGATGCCGCCATCCGGTTCGGCCAGAAGTTGGGCCAGGGTGGCCTCCTGCACGACCACGGCGAAGGTGGGCGGGGCGACGACGTCCGCGTGACCGGCTGCGCGGGCCGCTTCGGGATCGAGATTGATCGGGTTCGACGCGAACACGGCGCGGGAGAATTCGCGCACCTTTTCTCGGCCGACTAGGTACGGGGCGACCGGCGGAAAGACCCGCCCCTGCAACTCTGGGTTCACTGACACCCATCGAGTCTACCCAGCGCGCTCCCGTGGCCGGTCACGAGCACGCCGCGACAAGGCGCAGACTATTAGACGTGAAATGTGTATCCGTACGCCTCGGTGACCCCGAGGTGGCCCCTCTCCTGCTTGACCTGCACCGTGAATACGAAACCCGCTACGGGGACGGCGATTCCGTGCACGACGTCGACGGGGCAGAGTTTGATCCGCCTAGCGGCGGCTTTCTCGTTCTCGTCGACGGTGACACCACCGTCGCAGGCGGCGGCCTGCGCCAGTACGACGCGACCACCGCCGAGGTCAAGCGCATGTGGACCAACCCCGATTACCGCCGCCAGGGCCACGCGAAGACGATTCTGCGCGAACTCGAGAAGCTTGCCCGAGATCTCGGCTACGAGCGGATGCGCCTGGAAACCGGCTACGCCCAGCCAGAAGCCCTCGCTCTCTATCGCAGCCTCGGTTTCACTGACATCGGCAACTACGGCATCTACGAGCACGCCTCCGGTTTCGAGCTGCTGCTCTCCTAAGAGCCCGGAAACCGCGGAGGGGAGGTAGCGTTAGGGGGCTATGCAAAACAAATTGATTCCGCACCCCGACCTTCCGATCGACCTGCCGACCGACGAGCGCATTCGCGCCGCCGTCGCGCACTACGGCGAGAACGTCGTCATCGACAACGCCGTGGCCCTGTTGCGTGCCAAAAACGCTGGAAAAGACTTTCTGCTCTACGCCGGTGGTCGCCACGCGCTCGGCATCCTCGAGGGTGCACCAGCGCTGTACTGGCCCGAGCTGTGGGGCGCCCGCGCGCTGCTGCACGTCTGGGGCGAGCAGGCCGCGCCGTACATCGTCGTCGGCCTGAACAATCAGGCATGGCGTGTGCGCGAAATGTGCGCCAAGGTTGTGCTGCTGCGCGGCCTGCAGGTCGTACCCAAGCTCGTGCGTCTCACGACCGACGAGAACCCGCGCGTTCGTTCCGCCGCGCTGCACGCCCTCGCCGCCCAGGGCACCGCCGACAATATTGCCACGATCGAGGTGCGCCTGCGCGACTCCGACAAAGAGGTGCGCCGTGCCGCCCAGCAGGCTCGCGACGCCATTCGCGGCCGGTTGAAGCTGACCGAGCCCGAGCCCGAGCCCGAGCCTGGGGCCTAGGACCAACCCGGCCCGGGCATCCGCTGTCTAGGGGCGCCGGAGCAGTGCTCCCTCGTGCCGACAGGTCGCCGCGGCGGTGAGCATGGCGTCGGCCAGCAGCGCCTTCCAGGCCGTGGAATCCTGCGGCACCCCATCGTTCACGATGGTGCGAACGGATGCCGCCAGCGTCGCGTCCCCCGCGCCCATCGTGTCAATGACCGGTCCATCAAGCTCGGCGATTGGGACACTGACCAGCCCATTGTTCCCAAACGAGACTGAGGCACCGAGCCGCCCGGCGGTCGCCAGCACCGTGTGTGCGCCCACCTCGACGAGGCGTTCCTGCAGCTCGTCGAGCGTGCTGTCGTAGAGAAGGTCGGCGTCCTCGTCGCCAACCTTTACGAGCAGGCTGCGAGCGGCGAGCGCCTCAAAGTTGCGCGCGAACCGCGGTCCGTCGTGCAGCATGCCGGCCCGCGGGTTCGGGTCGATCACGAGACGGCGCTCCGGGTCGGTGACACAGGCAGCGAACGCCTCGGTCTGCGCGGTGTCGTCAAAGGGAAAACAGCTCACAACGATGACGGTGGCGGCGCCCAGCGCGTCCCGCTCGGCCGCGCCGAACTCGATTCGGCGCGCTTTGGCGGCGTCGTTAAAAAAGTAGCGGGGTTCGCCGTCGGTGCGATCCGACACGGCCCGGGAAGACCCGAGCGGGCCCGGTGTTGCGATCAGCTGCACACCGTACTGGTCGAGGAAGGACCGAAGAACCACGCCGTCGGCGTCGTCACCGACCATCGCGATCAGGGTCGTCGGCACCCCCAGTACGGCCAGCCCCACCGCCACGTTCAGGGCTGCGCCCCCGGCAAATTCCCGACTCGCCTCGGAGTCACGCAGCACATCGATCAGGGCGTCACCGACGACGACGACACGGGAGGTGGTGGTGAATTCAGGCATGGGGTCCAATTTCTCCAAAGCCGCGAGCGATGAGCTCGGTCGGCACGATGTAGGGGTGACACCGGCGAGCGCGGCGACCTGCCGCATAGTCGGCCGGGGGGCACGACGCAACGATTGATCTCCAACTCGATCAAGTGCCTCGACACTACAATAAGTGCGGTCTAGGAAAAGCATCGCCGTCGTTGTCAGGGCTGCATCCGTTGTGATCTGTATCAACTCGGCAAGAGCTTGTTTAGGCGCAGAAAAGCCGGTAGAGGGAGTTTATTCTCCTTCTACCGGCTGCGCTGGCACTATGTCGCGTTAGGCGCTCTTGCGTCCTGACATCGACCGCATCAGGAACATGATCACTGCGATGATCGCCAGTACGATACCGACCCAGAGCAGAAATTGAAGCGACTCCACCAGGCCTCCGGTAAGGAGCAACACCACCGCAACGACGGCCACAATGATGAGTAACGGGTTCATAGTTCGACCTTTCATTTCATGCGCGGGAAGATCCCGATTGCAGTGATAATACCCCCCTTACGGGGGCCGTGAGCAGATGGCGCGTGCGGCATCTGCTTTCGTGTCGCCTCCGCACTATTTAGTACGTCGACAGTGTGGGCTCAATCTCTTTCACCCAGGCCAGAATGCCGCCCTCAACCTGTCGCACATGCGCGTAACCCTGGCGCTGCAGCTCGTCGAGCACGACAGTCGAGCGCGGGCCCGCCTTGCAGTGCACCACGATGTCGCGGTCGCGGGCGAGCTGGGCTTGTCCAGAAAGGATGATGCCCTGCGGCACGAGCAGTGCCCCGGCAATGTGCACGATCTCGTACTCGTCTGGTTCCCGAACGTCGATGAGGTCGAAGTCGATCTCGCCTCGAGCGCGTCGATCCAGTAGGGCGGCGAGTTGCTGCACCGAAATCGCATCCTTGGTCGATCTTCCGCAGAACAAGTCGTAGTCGATCAGCGTGGTGATCGCTTCGGTCGCGGGGTCGCGCGCAATGCTGATTTCGCGCCAGCTTGCCTCGAGCGCATTGAACAGCACGACCCGGCCGAGCAACGTGCGCCCGACCCCGGTGATCAACTTCACGGCTTCGGCGACCATCGTCGAGCCGATCGTTCCGCACAGCATTCCAAACACTCCGCCCTCGCTGCAACTGGGCACCGATCCGGCCGGCGGTGCTTCCGGATATAGGTCGCGGTAGGTCGGGCCGTGCCGGTTCCAGAACACGCTCACCTGCCCGTCGAAGCGCAGGATGGATCCCCAGACGCAGGGCTTGCCGAGCATAGCGGCCGCGTCGCTGACCAGGTAGCGTGTGGCGAAGGTGTCGGCGCCATCGACGATCAGGTCATACTGGGCGAACAGCTCCAGAGCGTTCGCCGCGGTCAGCCAGACGTCGTGCTGGTACACCGTGACCAGCGGATTGAGCTCAGCGACCGCAGCCGCCGCCGATTCCAGTTTCGAGCGGCCGAGGCCTGAGGTACCGTGGATGATCTGGCGCTGCAGGTTGCTGAGGTCCACAGTGTCGTGATCGACGATGCCGAGCGTGCCGACCCCGGCTGCCGCGAGGTAGAGCAGCACCGGCGAGCCGAGTCCGCCCGCACCGATTACGAGAACGCGCGCATTCTTCAGCCGCCGCTGGCTGAGCATTCCGATTTCGGGAATAAGAATGTGGCGCGAATACCGCTCGCGCTCGGCGGCGGTGAGCTCTTCGCCGGGTTCGACGAGCGGCGCGAGTATCCGCTTCACAGGTCGGGCCGCCCGGCCATCGTCGATGACGCCAGCGCGTGCTGCCGGCGCGGAATGCGGCCGGCCTGGGCGGCCTTCCGGCCTGCCAGCACGGCGTGTTTGAAGGCATCGGCCATGAGAACCGGGTTCTGCGCACGTGTCACTGCGGTGGCCAGCAGCACTGCATCGCAGCCCAGTTCCATCGCCAGCGCAGCGTCAGAGGCGGTACCGATTCCGGCGTCGAGCACCACGGGAATGCCGGCGCGGGCCACGATCAGCTCGATATTGTGCGGGTTGAGAATGCCGAGCCCGGTGCCGATCGGCGCCCCGAGCGGCATCACGGCCACAGCGCCCAGGTGTTCGAGCCGAAGCGCGAGCACCGGGTCGTCATTGGTGTACGCGAACACCTTGAAGCCCCGAGCAACGAGCAGTTCGGTGGCCTCCACCAGTTCGACCGCATCCGGCAGCAGGGTTTGCTCGTCGGCGATAACCTCGAGCTTGATCCAGTGCGTTTCGAGGGCTTCCCGGGCCAACTCGGCGGTCAAAACCGCGTCGCGCGCGGTGAAACAGCCGGCGGTATTCGGCAGCACCCGGATGGAATTCTCGACCAGCAGCTCGAAGAGTGAACCGGTGGCCGCTGCGCTGTGCCGCCGCATCGCGACCGTGGTGAGTTCGGTTCCCGAGGCTCGCAGTGCTTCACCGAGACCATCGAGACTCGGCGCTCCCCCGGTGCCCATGATCAGGCGGGAGGTCAGCTCCACACCGTCAATCACCAGGCTGTCAGTGGTCACGGGCACCGTCATCCTCCCTGCACCGCGGTCACAATCTCAATCTCATCGCCCGCGGTCAGCTCGGTAGTCCACCACAGGCTGCGGGGAACGACGGCGGCGTTTCGCGCCACGGCTACGCCGAGGCGGCTCCCGTCGACTGCCTGTCCGCCTGTTGTGATGGGTCGCCCGGTAATCTCGGCTACGAGGTCGGTCACGCTGCCGCCGGGCAGTACGGTTCGTCTCTGGCCATTGACGGCGATGATTACGGTCACGATTGGCCTCCTTTCAGTGCAGCGGATGCGGGCTCTCGGCTCGCCGAGAATCGATCGGGCCGAAAGTTTCGCCACCGATCGTCTGCGATTCCTTCGATGAGTTGCAGACAATACTGGGCTGCGACCGGGGTGAGCAATACACCGTGACGAAAGAATCCGGTGGCAATGATGAGGCCGGCGATGTCGCCGCTTGAACACCCGACGCGGCCGAGGAACGGTGCATTGTCCGGCGTTCCCGGACGAGCCCGAGCGGTCGTTTCGATCAGCTCCAGTTCGCTGACCGCCGGCACCAGAACCTGTGCATCGCGCAACAGCTGATACACGCCACCGGCCGACACGGCGCCCGAGCCGTCGTCGCGCTGGGTGGCGCCGATCACGAGCGTTCCGTCGGTGCGCGGAACCAGATAGACCGGCACCCCATGCACCAACCCGCGCACCGTCGAGGTGAGCAGCGGCCGAAGATGCTCGGGCACTCGCAATCGAAGTACGTCCCCGTAGACCGGGCGAAGCGGCAGCCGCAGGTGCTCGGGAAGCCCGCCCAAATCGGCTGCCCCTAGCCCATTGGCCACGACCACTTCGGCGGCGTGGATCGTGCGACCATCCGCCAGGGTGACACCAGTGAAACGCGAGGAGGTATCCGCTGCATCTGCATGCATTAACCCGCTGGCATGCACCCGAACCAGGGCGTCCTGACCGTTTGGCGCGAGGGCAGCGAGCGCGAACTGGATGCGCGCGGTGAGTCGTCGCGGGTCGACCTGGTGATCTTGTTCCACCAAAAAGGCGCCGGAAACCTGCGGGCTCAGCATCGGTTCAAGCACCCGCGCTTCTCGCACAGTGAGGGGCTCGACCCCCAGTCCATTGGCCACCTGCACAGCACGCAGGTCGGCGAGCGCTTGCCGGTCAGCCGCGTCCACGCCCACGTTCAGGGTCGTGGTTCGCTGGTATCCGGTAGTGTCACTATCGGTTCCGAGCGAGTCAATGAAGTCGGGATACAACTTCGAGGACGCGAGCATGAGATCAAGCAATGCCTCTTCCCGGTAGTGCAGTTCGCTCACCGCGGCGAGCATTCCGGCTGCAGCGAAGGTGGCGCCGCCGGCCGGGTCGGGATCGATGACGACCACGGTCCGACCGGAATGCGCCAGCGCCCAAGCAATGCCGAGCCCGATCACGCCGCCGCCAATAACGGCAACATCAACCGTTCGCTGCGCTGGCCGCTCACTCATGGTGTGCACCGATGCCACGGCAGCGCCCCCTAGGGTTGGTCGCATGGACCCCATCACCGCCCGGCTGTATCTCTGCACCGATGCCAGAAGGGATCGCGGAGATTTCGCCGACTTTGTGGATGCCGCCTTCGCCGGCGGGGTCGACATCATCCAGCTGCGCGACAAGAATATCGACGCGGCCGAGGAGCTTCACTACCTCGAGGTTCTCCGCACGGTCGCCGACCGTCATGGCCGGCTCTGGGCGGTCAACGACCGGGCGGATATCGCCGTCCTCGCCGGCGCGCCGGTTTTCCATGTCGGCCAGACCGATCTGCCGCTGCCCGCCGCCCGCGGACTGCTCGGCGCGGCGGCGCGGATCGGCCTGTCCACCCACACCACTGAGCAAGTGGACGCCGCCGTCACCGCAGACAACCTCGACTACTTCTGCGTTGGTCCGGTCTGGGCGACGCCAACGAAGCCCGGTCGTGCAGCGGTCGGAACCGACCTGCTGCGCTATGCGGCCGCACGGTGCGCATCCGCTGGCAGCCTGCGCCCCTGGTTTGCCATTGGCGGTATCGACCTGGGCACCATCGACCAGGTGGTCGATGCCGGCGCAACCCGGGTAGTGGTGGTGCGCGCGATCACCGACGCCGACGACCCGACGGACGCCGCCGAGCGGCTTCTCGCTAGCCTCCCGCCGCTCCCCTAATCCCGCCGACCGCACCGCGTTCATCGCACGCCCGCGGTCAGAGCGGATGCCGCTGTCGCGCGGGCGAACAGCCGATGGAAGTGGTGGATCGGGCCGTTTCCCTGGCCGACCTCGAGGTCATCGGCGTGGGCCAGGGCGTCTTGGAGCCACTCTTTGACCTCGACCAGGGACTGTGCCCAGTCACCGGTTCTCGCCTGCACCGTGGCCATGGCCGAGGAGAGCGAGCATCCGGTGCCGTGCGTGTTCCTGGTGCGGATACGTGGCAACGCGACCTCGACCACGCTCTGCGGCAGCAGCCCCTGGCTGTTGACCAGGGCATCCGGGCAGCTGGTTTCGTTGAGATGGCCGCCCTTGACCAGCACGGTGACACCGGTGCGGGCAGACAATCTTTTGCCCTGTTCGAGAACCTTTGCCCAGGTGGCCGCCGGGTGTTCCTCCAAGAGAACGGCCAACTCGAAAACGTTGGGCGTGACGAGATCGACCTGAGGAATCAGGTCACGCAGCGCCTGCTCGGCTGACGGTTCGAGCAGCCGGTCCCCGCTCGTTGCTACCATCACCGGGTCGAGCACCACCAGGGGCGGTCGACACGCGGAAAGCCAGGAACGCACCTCGGCGATCACGTCGAGTTGCGAGAGCATGCCGATCTTGACGGCATCGATGGTCACATCGTCGCTCACGGCGTTCAATTGTTGACGCAGAAAGGCGGATGGCGGCGTGTGCACCGAGCGCACTCCGCGCGTATTCTGCGCGACCAGGGCACTCACCACGGCCATGCCGTAGCCGCCGTTGGCCGCAATACTCTTCAGGTCGGCCTGAATTCCGGCGCCGCCGGTCGGATCGGTTCCGGCGATACTAAGAATTCGAGGCGTTTGCCGAAGCGCGAGCTGGGAGGTTCGATCAGTCATCCGTGACATTCCTTCGCTAGTACTAACTAGACAGGTTCAACGGGTATTGATCTCAGCACGCACACTATGTGCGGCACCCCGTGTCACGGACAAGCCTATATGCGCGCGCGCATTCAGCGCGCAACCGCTGTTATTGGCTCCACAGTGGCTCGAATGCACTGGCTCGCCCTGCTCGAGCGCCGGCGCAACCGTTGGTCGACCGATCCGGGAGGAATGTTATGGGGACTTCACTGCGACAGCTCACGGAGCGCGGCCAGGTGGCCGTCTATTGCCGCCCGACCGCGCAGGGTGAGAGCGACGCTTGTCGTGCGGCGGGCATCCGCTCGTGCGGGCGATGCTTGCTTCACGGTCAGCACGTAGCCGAGCTCGGCCAGATTGCGAATGGTCTTGGACAGCGCCGCTTCGCTTAGCTCCAGGGTGGTCGCAATCGTGTTGAATTCCGCAACACCAGTTACCCGCAGCAGCGCGCACACCCTCAAACGGGTTGGAGCATGGATCGCGTCATCGAAGCGTGGCTTAACCGACACGGAGCAGTTTCCGCGCATTGGCCAGATCATAGAGGACCGATCCGATGAGGGCCGCGACGAATCCAGCGACCGCGGTTACTACGATCTCCGCGTGCAGGTTATTAATCTCGAAGTAGATCGATAGGGCAAACGCTCCGATGATTGCAACGCAGACAATGATGAGGATCGTCAGGCTCATCGGCCCGGTTGGTCCGGGAAGCGTCACGAGCTGCATCCGCTTGCGAACGAGATGATCGATGCCGACCAGCGCCAAAGTGGCGATCGCCGACACCATCATCATTCCGAATGCAATCCCCGCGGCCGGCGAGGCGATTACCGCCGCAATGGCGATTGCTTGTGCGGGGGCTGTCCACCAGGTCTGCGCTTGCAGCCGTCGTCCAAGCCGCTGCCGGTCCGTTGCTATCGCGACGAGCGCGGCGCGTGCCGAGGAGGCTGTATCCGCTTGGGGGCTTTCAGATTCCATACTGGCAAGTGAATCACTTGCCGGACCGTTAGGCATCCTTCGTGAAGTCGGACCACGTCACGGCAATCGGCTGGCCAGCACCCTATGGCGGCAAGAAGATATTTCTGAACACACGTCACCATTTTGCTGAGATAGTCTCGTGTTTGTGAGCGTTTCAGGCTATAATTGTTGGTGAAGGAGGCACCGACGCCATGACCCTCACCGCCCCGCCCGCCGCCACCGGCTCGATGCCGGAACCCGAGGGTTCTCGGGTTGCGGTCATTGGTCAGGGTGCTGCGATTCTGGCTCTGGCGTTCGACGGCGTGCGGTTTGGTCAGCTCGATGACAGCGAAGCTGTCGCGGTGTTGGCAGCGCTTGAGGGCCTGGGCCGCAAGATTGATGGTGTCAGGCTACGGGCCACCACCGACATTGGTGTGCGCGCCGAAACCGACCTCGGCAACGGCTCGCTCGCCTACAAAAACGGATGCCGCAACCGGGTCGAGTTCATCACCCAACTCGCCGGCATCTCCGGCCGCGAAGCCAAACGCCGCCTGAAACTGGGCGAGACCGTCGTGGAACGCACCCCGATGGGCCTGCCCGTGCCAGCCCGATACCCGGTCATCGCCGACGGACTCAGCAGCGGTGAGCTCGGGGTGGAGTCGGCGGAAATCATCGCCACCACCCTCACCGCACTGCACGGCAAAGTCCTGCAGGACGACCTCGACCACGTCGAACGCGCCCTGGTCGCCACCGCCACCGGCGCGATCACCCCGGAAACCGCCGGGCTGCCCGGGGCCGGTATTCGCTTCGCGCCCGACCTGCTGCGGGCGCAAGCCCTGGAATGGCAGGGCCGGCTCGACCCCGACGGCACCGCCCCCACCGACGACCTCGTCGAAGCGACAAGCTCTCTGACGTTCGGACTGCTCCGCAACGGGCTCTACCCGCTGCGCGCCGACGTCACCCCCGAACTACGCGGCATCATGGACACCCTCTTCGACACCCACCTGTCGGCCCGGTCCCGCACGCCCCGGTTTGAACCCACCGAACCCGGCGACGGCACAGGCGTTGGCACTGAGTTGGACGGCCTTAATGTCGGCGACTCGCGCACGGACGGTGAACGCTTCAGCGCCGACCCCTTCAGCGGCGACATCCGCTACGACGGCGATCGCCGCACCGCCGGCGAGAAACGCGCTGACATCCTCCGCTCGGTGTTCGAAGCGGCCGCCCGCGACCCGAAGACCCCCACCATGGGCGGCGCCGCCCCCACCGTCATGATCCACGTCAATGCCATCGACCTCGACCAGGGCCGCGGCGTCGGCTGGATCGACGGCATCGAAGCGCCCATCTCGATGCGCCGAGTCACAGAAACCATCTGCGCCGGCGGCGCCCAAACCGTCATCTTCGGCGACCACGGTGCCGTGCTCTACCTCGGCGAGAAGGTGCGCTGCTTCACCGCCAAACAACGAGCCGCGATCGCCGCCCGCGACGGAGGCTGCATCATCCCCGCCCGCTGGACCGAAATCCACCACGTGATCCCCCACCACCAGGGCGGACCGACCAACATCGACAACGGCGTCAATTATAAATACGCCCCCTAATCTGGCGGTGCAAGTTTGGGCTCTCTACGCAGGCGCAGAAGCCTTTATTTGGAAGACTCAGTCTTCGGAGACTTCGCGGTCGAACGAATGTGGTGACCGCGCGCATCGCGGTCGAATACCTGCACCGCTGCTTCGAGCAGCGGCCATTGAATGCGTGAGACGAAGCGGTCGCCAGAAAACGACTCAGCGAGGTCCTCAAGTACGTCCTCTATCCACACGCTGTATCGCAATGCTTCGCGTCTGAGGAAAAGTTGTCGTTTGATTTTTACCTGCACGTCGATTTGTACGCTGAGGTCGTGAGAATCCCAACCCGAATGTCCAAGATAGAGCCGACGCAGTGCACTCGGTGCCTTTCCGCCATAGCCCGGAACACTTGCCGAAATTCTCGCGGTCAATGTGGGGCCTTCGATCAGCAGATCATTGTCTTCTGTCCGCTTGATCGTGCTGTCAGACGGGAGAATTAGTTCGAACCGTTGGTAGTACGCTCCGGCTGAGCTGCTTGTAGCGACCAGTGTCCAACCCTCACCCGAAGGTTCACCGGCGTGCTCGAAGCCATCTCGATCCGCAATGTCTCGCGAGAACAGCTCCAGGAAACGATTTTTCAGAAGGATGTCTGGCAAATCAGCTCGACGATACGTTCGGAGCTTATCTTCAGAGAACCCGGTCGAATTGAAATGAGCGCTGAGGGTCATACTGAGCCGGTCTAGCACGATGTACTCAACCAGCTCATTCACCAAACGATCGCCCAGGCCCCCTCGATTGGCGGATTTGTGCCAATTGTTCATCAGGGGCTCTTCGTCCCACTGCCGACGCAGCGCCGGATTCTCCGCAAATGCCGCTGACAAATAGCGAACGGCATCGTCTGCGAGGTCATATTCTGGCACTTCAAGCAGCTCGTTGGCTTCCTTGTCCAAAACGAGAAAGCCCTCGATCTGTGTCTCGTAAACGACTGCCTTCAGCCGATTCCACGCGACGTAGATTATGGGTACCAATCCGAGGACTGCTCCTATCGTCAACGTCAGCCATTGCGGCATCCAGCTTGAGAGAACTGTAGAAACGAGATTGACCCCGAACGCTACGGCCAGTGTCAGAAGTACTACCTCCGTTAGCGATGCCCGGATTCCCGGTATGTCCGAAATCACCCTTCGGCTCCCGTTTAACTGACGATCCTTTGCCATTCCAGCTCCATTACGTTGATATCCCGATCCTATGGGGCGCGCAGCGGCCCTCTTTACTTGAATAAGCAACGTAACTCGGGAGCGCGGTAGCGCGTCCGAGGGCAAGGAATCGACCGCGCGCAGCGCGAGAGATTCCGCGGCAGCTAGCAGTTGCCTGTGAACGAATCACAGCCATGTGATTCGGCTGCTAGACATAGTGTGAGGTTTCAATGAGTCAGCACTCCAGGGGCTCGGAACCCAAACCAACTAAATGATTGAGGGACCCATCTGGAGGGGTCGAGCGGCGCTATAAAGGCCAGTGCCCCCGCTCACGCATAACTATTTGGAGGCCGCACCGGTGGGAGTCCGGTAGCTGAGGCCTGCGCCGTTCCGGATCTTGTCGACAACTGAGGTTGTCCGGGTTTCAGCGATTCCCTTGTCGGTTTCGCACGGTAGGCCTCCATGTCATCTTCAGCACCACATCCATCACTCCATTCCCTCGCACGTCCAGATGCCGGATGGCGCTTCACGTTGTACCCGGAAGCGGGAGAGGGCGGCGGATCGTTCCATTCGTCCATCCGTCGTGTGCCGAGCTACGTTTCGCGGGGCTTCGCGAAGGATCCGGAGCGTTCGGCGGCATCCGCTGGACAGCGCGCCTCGGCTACGTTGCGGCGCTATTGTTCAGCGAACCGGCTCAACAGACTCGGCACGCTCACGTTCCGCGGGTCCGGATGCCACGATCCCGAATTACTTCGCCTCCATCTGGGCGAGTTCTTCCGCTCCTTGCGGTCGTCTCTCGGCGGGACGGCTTTCCCGTACGCGTGGGTTCCGGAATGGCACAAGACTGGCCACGGCCTGCACGCGCACTTTGCCGTGGGGCGGTTCATCAAGCGCTCCCTCATTGAGTCAGCGTGGGGGCACGGGTTCGTGCATATCAAGCTTCTGGGCGGCCTGCCGGTCGGCTCGAGTAATCTCTCCGAGGCTCGGATAGCCGCGGGGTACCTGTCGAAGTATGTCGCGAAGTCCTTCGCGGATCCGTCCGAGCGCGTGCTCGGGTTGCACCGGTACGACGTGGCCCAGAATTTTCGGCCGCGCCCGATGGCGCTATCGGGTATTTCGTCCGAGGACGTGCTCAATCAGGCATCGGTGGTGCTGGATTCTCAGCCGTCAAAGGAGTGGTCATCGTCCTCGGTCGAGGACTGGCCGGGACCGCCGTGCATCTGGGCTCAGTGGGGCCGGTGAGTCGTGATCGATAGAGCGGCATTGCGCGCGTGGTTGGAGGCCACCTGCGCGGTGCAAGGGGTTCCGGTTGCGGTGACTGATGCCGGGGTTGTTTCTCGGGTTGGCGTGCTGCTGATAGGGCGGGCTGTTGCGGGACAGCCGCGGAGCGGCGACCGCAACGCCCGCCTCTCACAGCTGCCAGCTGGGAACGATCCGGTTGTAGTCCACGCTCCGGGCACCTAGAACGCCCGGGAGAATCGTCGCCGTGTCCAGCACCGCCCTCACGATGGCAACCTGCCGGTCCAGGTTGAGCGTGTCCCAACTAGCGGTCAGGTGTTCTCCTTGGCCCACGAGGGCGTCGAGGGAGTTCGAACCAGCGATCTGGTCCAGCTGTTTCTGCACGTTATCGACCCGGGCTTCCAAGGGTGTTCTGGCGTCTTTCCATTCGGACCGCGAAATCTCATCCGCCGCCCACATCTCAGCAAGCTCCGTCATCTTCGACTGCGCAGCCTGCAATTCCGTCAGTAAGGCGGCCTGCCGGTCGTTGGCGTCGGCGCGTCCGGCGAGGGCGTCGTCCATTGCGGGCGTGTCCAGGCGCATCAGAACGGCCGCCGCGATCCACTCTTCCACCGGCTGAGCGACAATCGTCAGCCGACCGCAGCCGCGATGATCCGGCCCGGACATACACACGTAGCGGCGGCGATCACGCCGAATCGAACTGTAGAGCCGATTTCCGCAGTTGCCACAGCGCAGCATTCCCGACAGTAGATAGCTGCGCGGCGCTCGACGTCCTGACACCTTCTTCGTCTGGAAGAGCGCATGAATCTGGTGGTGTTGGGCCACGCTAATAATCGCCGGCCATGCCGCCGGCCCCGCTGCTTCGCCGTGATGATCCCGCAGGCCTGCGATACGCCCGGACAGAAGAATCTGCCGCAGCGTCGGCGTGCGCCACCCCTCCGCGGCCGCAGTCGTCGGGACGTCCTCCGCGGTCATCCACGACACCAGAGAACGCACCGACTCGCCAGCCAGAAAACGCTGCACAAGCGTTCGGATGATTTCGGCCTCCGACTCGCGCACCGTGAGCCGGTCAATCTCATAGCCGAAGGGACGCTGTGCTCCACCGTTGGGTTTTCCCTGCTCGACGTTCTGTTGAATTTTGCGCTTGATGCGCTCGGACTTCCGCGCCGACTCGTTCGCGGCGACAGCAGCCGTGATCCGGGCGACGAGCATCCCGTTATCGTTGCCGAAGTCAATGTCCGATGTGACCGTCGCCAGATTTTGCACGCCCGCCTGGTCGCACAGTTCCACGAACTGCTCCCACTCCATCGGGCGGCGGGTCAACCGGTCCTGATGGTAAGCGACGATCGCGTCCCGCCTACCCGCACGGATGTCCTCGAGCATGCGTTCGTAGGAAGGCCGCGCCTTGCCGCGGAACGCTGAGATATCGTTGTCGATGTATTCCTCAGCGACGGTCCAGCCCCGCTCCGCAGCGAGCTTCCGACAGTCCTCCAACTGGCGCTGCACTCCCAACCCCAGCCCGGTCTGGTCTGAGGAAATCCGTGCATAAATCGCTGCCGTGCGGATGATCTTCATAGGGGTCACATTAGCGTTGCGTGGACAACGGCACTCTCCTCTGCTGGTTCCACCACCACACCATCGACACCAGCGGCTGGAACATCCGCATGATCAACGGCAGACCCCAAATACGCGGACCCGTCTTATGGGACCCCACCCAAACCTGGCGCCCCGCCCGGACTAACCGGGCCAACACCCCCAGCCCCGAACCGTACTGGTGCACCTAGCAAAATAGCCTGCATCAAAGTTCTCGTCGAAGGCGCGCCCATTTTCTTGTCACTTATGTTGTTCCACCGCTCTGGATCAACCGCAATATTTCTCGCTGAATCAGCCCCCACTTTCGCGCCTCGCACATCAATTCGGCCGCCAGTGCGGTCACGCAGATAAGTCCAGGGTCGGCGTCTTGGCGTACGAAGGCCTCCGCGCCCTTGCCGCATCTCAATCACCTCGTCGTCCGCAGCTGCGCGTATGCACGCAAGACCATGTGCATATTCCCGCGCAGAGACCTAGCCAGATCACGTGCTGGACGCAGTCAGGAACCAGGCTTCAACTCACCGTTCACGACCCCGAAGCGCACCTGCACGGCGATCTGCGCGGCCAGCGACACCGTCAAAGCCGCATCCACCACGAACATCATGTTGGAAACATTGCTAGAACAACACCCACCTTAAAATCTAATCGACCTCTAGACCTGCGGCCTGCCGGGTGTGGGCCTTAGGCCTAGCGCAACGCTAGAACAGTAAGCCCGGCGACCGGCCAAGCCCTAACCCTGTCGCGCAGTAACCGCATTGAAACCGGCATCGGAGATTCCTCGGGCATCTCTTGTAAGCACTCCCCATTGGGGTTACGCTGACGACCAGTTCGCCGATTTGCCCAAGTAACGGCTCCGCGCCCCGCACCTGATCTCGCTGTCGAGGCGTGCCTTTTCACTAGATGGCCCCACCACACGCACTACGTCTGATGCGTTGGGCCATGTCACTTTCGTTTGGAGAACAACGTGTCAGGATCCGATTCATCCCTAAAAAACGACTTCGTCCGAGCAGATCAGCACTGGCGGCCGTTGCAGTGGTGGCGCTGCTTCTTGGAACGCCGAGCGTAGTCAACGCGGCAACGGCACCGACGTCCGCTACGGCTGCAAACCAGAATGGCTCGAGCATGAAAGCTGATGCCGTCACCAGTCTGCCGGTCTCCTTCGAGGTTGAAAATGTCAATCGTTCCAAGGTGGCCTGCGCTAGTGACGGGGCAACGTACACCGTCCGCGGCCACATCGTTGGCCCCACGAAGGAGCTGCGACGAGAAACAGTAAACGGCGCGACTCTCTACTTGCACGGCCTGAGTTTCGGGGAGTTCTTCTGGGACTTCAACCAGGCACAAAATTACGACTTCGCCACCAATCAGGCGAAGGCCGGTCAGGTGTCGGTTGTCATCGACCGTCTCGGATATGGCAGCAGCGACAAACCTGAGGGAAACAGTATTTGCGTCGGATCCCGCGCGGATATTGCCCACCAGATCGTGCTCAAACTGCGCGCAGGCTCCTATCAGGTAAACCCATCGGGGCAGGCTCCGGAGTTTTCGCGAATTGTCCTCGCCGGTCACTCCTACGGTGGTCAGATCGCGCAGGTCGCGGCGTACTCGTTCGGCGACATCGACGGATTAATT
Source organism: Cryobacterium sp. Y82 (assembly GCF_002929495.1). Taxonomy (GTDB): domain Bacteria; phylum Actinomycetota; class Actinomycetes; order Actinomycetales; family Microbacteriaceae; genus Cryobacterium; species Cryobacterium serini. Next base: position 32,929 of record NZ_PJJJ01000034.1, on the reverse strand, counting down.
GTCATCGGCTATGCCGATCGTGTGCAATCGCAGCTCCTTAGAGACAATGCGGCGTACGCTGCGACCGTGTGCGCGAGCGGCGGTCTGCGCGTCGGCGGTGCCGGCCCAGCCGGATACGCTCCTTTCGGAGCACCCGAAGGAGCTGCGGCGGCCCTATTCAATAGCGCTGAGCCAACCGTGCAGAGTGCAGCACTGCAGTTACTGACCATTGATCCTTGTGGCGACACCGCATCGTTCGCCCCGGCTGTGGCGGTTGACCTGGTGAATGTTCCCTCGATCGAGGTTCCTGTCCTGATTATCGCCGGAGGAAGCGACGCGCTATTCCCTGCGCCGGGCGGTCCTGATCAAGCGTCCCTTTTCACCGGCGCCGCAAGCGTTGACCAGGTTACTTTGCCCACCGTTGCGCACGCGATCACACTTGAGCACGCTTATGCGCCTTCAGTGCTGCGGCCGCTCAACGACTGGCTGCAAAAAGTATTCCGCAGATAACGATGCAAGCGAGGGAGCCTGCCAACGAATGGCGGCGCAGGCTTCCCTCGTAGGCCGTAGCCGTGCGCAGCACGGCGAAGCCGAACCCGTTCTCGAACACGTTCACGTTCACGTTCACGTTCACGACAGCGATTGTCTTCCGGCGCGAAACCAATTTAGTCAGATCTCGAGCCGGGTCCCGTCGAATGGGCCAAACACGAAGCCCCGTAGAAGTAGCCGGTGAGATCGATGCGCGACCACCCGTCCAGACGCACTTCGATGCGCGTATGGAAATCGTCAAATCTTATTAAGGTCGGCTTTACATTCCGCGACGAATAAAGTCGGCCACGCGCTCCCCGACGAGAACGGCGGTCGCGGCCGGTCCGCGTATGGGAGTGGTCGGCAGTATCGAGGTGTCGGCGACGCGCAACCCCTCGACACCGTGCACGCGTCCGTACTGATCGACGACGGCCCCAGGATCATCTGCCGGCCCGAACCGTGCACTGCCGCACAGGTGAATAGCGGTGCCGAGGTGGGAGCGCAGCCAGTCATCGAGCAGATCATCGCTCTCGAGCACGGTGTCGGTCAGTTCGGTCAATCGCCTAAACAGGTGTTTGTAGGCATCCGTTCGCAGCAAACGTACCGCCACCCGCACGACTTCGCGCATGCGTTCGAGATCGCTCTCGGTCGAAAGATAGTTGTAGTCGATGCGCGGTTGCACGCCGGGGTCGTCCGACTGAAGGCTGATACGTCCGCGCGAGGTTTCCGACTGCACGGCGACGAGCAGCGCGAGGTCCCCCCGGTGGGCGATCTGGTTCGCGAAGCGCCGCATCGACACCCCGCGCAGAGCCCGAAGCGATCGAAGCGGATGCCTCGCTGCGGCCCGCACCCCGACCATGATGCCGCTCGCGCTGCCGGTCAATAGATACCCCATGGGTTTGAGCATCGGGAGGATCTCCAGATCCCCGGGCGCAGTGGAACCGGTCGCCGTGAAGTTCAGGCACGCCGCCATCGACTGGGACGTGCGGTAGTCAACGATCTGTCGGCGCGGCTGCCAGAGCACGGCAATGTCCGGGTGATCGCTGAAATTTGCCCCGACCCCTGGCAGGTCACGCACGACTGGAATGTTGAATTGTTCCAACTGTTTCCGGGGTCCGACCCCGGAAACCAACAAGAGGTGCGGCGACTTAATCGCACCGGCCGACAGCACAATCTCCCGCCCGCGTAACTGAACTATGCTGCCGCCGCGCATGACCTCGACACCGATCGCTCGCGTGCCCTCGAACAGCACGCGTCGAACGTAGCTGTCACCCCACACCGTGAGGTTTTTGCGGTGCCGCACCGGATTCAGGTAGGCGATTCCGGTGTTCTGGCGCACATCGTCGAGCGCGTTCATCGGTAACGGTCCGTGTCCGGGCAGACCCTGATCGTTCTTGTCGGGTTCGTCGGCGAAGCCCAGCTCCGCGGCCGCCGCGCGAAAGGCGACGGTCACCGGATGGTCCTGCGGCGGCCGACCAACGGCCATCGGCCCTGCGCCGCCGTGCACGGCGGTCTCGCCGTACTGCAGGTCGGTTTCGATCCGGCGATAAAACGGCAAGACCTTTTCCCAGGCCCATTCGGATGACCCGATTGACCAGGAATCGAAGTCGGCTTTTCTTGCACGAATGAAGTACGAGCCGTTGATCGTCGAGGATCCACCGAGGATCCGGCCGCGCGCGATCGAGTAGACAAGGTCTGGTGTGAGATTACCGGTGAACGACCAATTCTGCGGATGCCCCGGCATCGCTCCCTGTACGGTTCCAGCATCAAGCAGCTCGGGTGGGAACCCAGCGGCGGACCGCGGCACCGGCCCCGCCTCGAGGAGCAGCACCCGCCTCCCGGGATCTTCACTCAGTCGCGCTGCGAGCGGGGCTCCGGCCGCGCCGGCACCGACCACGATCACGTCGTAGATCACGTCCGACAAGTCCGACATCGGTACCCGTGAATTCATGCCCGCCCTCCGGGTCCACCTGTTGCTAATTCACCCGGCGCAAACCCCTCTTTGAGAAGGAGCAAGGCCGACTCGAGCAGCTCAATAAGATTCGAGTCGTCAGTTCTGAGCCACTGCTCGTAAGCCGCAAGCGATGCACCGAGGAATACCCAACCGATCACCGTCGGTTCGATCGCGTCGACGGCGACTCTCAAACGGCCAGCCGCAAAGTTCGACACTACAAGGCGCCACTCGGCATACCGCAGCGCGGAGTGCGCCACCAGCGCCGGAACGTTTAGCAACAGGTTCATCCGCTCGCGGTGAAAGGGTGCCTCTTCTGGTGGGAATCGATTGAATTCGACGACCGCCTGGGCGAGCGCATCGACGAGGGACACGGTCGTATCCGTGGCAGCGAGAAACGAGCGCATGCGTACGAGTTCCGCATCGAAGTCCCCCCAGGGCAGATCGTTCTTGGAAGGAAAGTAGCGAAACAAGGTTCGACGCCCAATTCCGGCGGCGCTGGCAATGTCGTCGACAGTCGTCCGTTCGAAACCGCGCTCGAGAAAAAGCCGAAGTGCTACGTGGCTCAGGGCGGCGCGAGTCGTCAGCGGCTGTCGGCCCATCCGCGGTGCCACAGAGCATTCATTCATTTGTTTTCACCCCTGTACTTTCGGCACTGAGTGCCACTAGTCTGGTGCATGCACGAGATTTTCGCCACTGATGTCGATTTCTAACGCAAGGAGAACCACATGGTTTCCGCAAGAAAGATTAGCCACATCGAGTCCGCACCCGTAGGCCCTGAACAATCCGCGGGATCCGATCTCGAATCCGACGCTCTGGTCGAGGAGATCTCGATCGACGGCATGTGCGGCGTCTACTAAATCGCTGACATGCCAGGCCTGGATCTTGACCGGGGATGGGATCTTCATCCCCAGGTATCCGTTCGCCCGGAGCCATTCGGCGCGTTGCTCTACCATTTCGGCACCCGCAAGCTCTCCTTCTTGAAGGACAAGACGCTTCTCGCCGTCGTGAGAACTCTCGCAGAAGCCCCGTCTGCCCGCGCGGCCTGCACGGCCGCGGGCATCGGCGAGAGCGATCTTCCCCGTTACCAGCGCGCACTCAGCACTCTCGCGAAATCCTCCATGGTCGTTGAAAGGGCCTCGTGACTCTTCTCGATGCACCCCGTACATCCCCCTTCGTTCTCGCCGCGAAAGACACTCCCCGCAAAACCGAGCGTCTTGTCGATCTCTTCGAATACGGCCTCGATGCCCCCATCTGTCTCACTTGGGAATTAACGTACGCCTGCAATCTCTCCTGCGTGCACTGCCTCTCGAGTTCCGGGCGCCGCGATCCTCGCGAGCTGACGACGGCAGAGGCGAAGACCGTCATCGACGAGTTCGAACGGATGCAGGTCTTCTACGTCAACATCGGCGGCGGCGAACCAACCGTGCGTCCCGATTTCTGGGAACTCGTCGACTACGCCTCCGAACACCACGTCGGAGTCAAATTCTCAACCAACGGCGTCAAAATCTCCCCGGAGATCGCCCAGCGCCTCGTCAGAAGCGACTATGTCGACGTGCAGATTTCGCTCGACGGCGCAACGGCAGAAGTCAACGATCATGTGCGCGGGCCCGGCTCGTATGCCACGGCTATGAAAGCCATGCAGAACATGTATGACGCCGGCTTCAAGGGATTCAAGATATCGGTCGTTTGCACCAGTCAGAACATCAGCCAGCTCGACGACTTCAAGGCGATCGCCGACAAGTTTGACGCCCAATTGCGGCTCACCCGCCTGCGCCCCTCTGGTCGCGGAGCGGACGTTTGGGACGAACTGCACCCGACTCAAACACAGCAGCGCGAACTCTACGACTGGCTCGTCGCACACGGAGATGGTGTGCTTACCGGAGACTCATTCTTCCACCTCTCCGCCTTTGGAGACGCTCTGCCCGGCCTCAATCTCTGCGGTGCCGGCCGTGTCGTCTGCCTCGTCGACCCCATCGGCGACGTCTACGCCTGCCCCTTCGCCATCCACGAAGAATTCCTCGCCGGTAATGTGCGCTCAGAGGGCGGGTTCCAGGAGGTCTGGACGCACTCGGAGCTCTTCCTTAAACTGCGCGAACCGCAATCGGGTGGAGCGTGCACCTCGTGCACGTTCTTCGACACCTGTAAGGGCGGCTGCATGGCCGCCAAATTCTTCACCGGACTTCCGCTCGACGGCCCCGACCCGGAATGCGTCCAGGGCTACGGCGAAGAGTTGCTGAAGAACCGCAAGGGCAAAGCGGTGGAGCTTCCAAAATCGTCAATCGTCGATCACTCCCACCGCACGACCCGAGCCGGTCGCGAAGGAATGGGACCGATACAGCTCACGCTCAGCCGTCGCGCCGGAATAGCTCCGGTAAACGCCAGCGACTGCGAAGTCAGCCCCCTTGTCGGGTTTACGCCCGAACAGCCACCGGAAGGGGCCTTGAGTAAGAGCCCACTGGCCGGGATAAATCTGCTCGCGAGTTCGCTATCCGGCTGCGCATGCGGCAGCGAAGGCGCGTGCAGCTGTAGTTGAAAACGGTCCACGACGACGTGGATCGAACGCATCACAAAAGGGAGAACATGATGAAAACCCATGCAGCCATACTTCGTGAACAACCGGGACAGTGGCAGATCGAAGAGGTTGATCTGGACGATCCGGGTCCCACGGAGGTGCTGGTCGAAATGGTCGCCACCGGGTTGTGTCACAGCGACGAGCATGCCACAAGCGGAGACATGCCGATCAACCTTCCTATTGTCGGCGGGCACGAAGGTGCTGGCATCATCCGCGCTATCGGCAGCCAGGTTACGGATTACGCAGTGGGCGATCACATCGTCACGTCATTTATCCCATCCTGCGGAAAGTGCCGGTGGTGCGCGATGGGCCTGCAGAATCTCTGCGACTTCGGCGCGAATACCCTGATCGGCAACCAGCCCTCTGGCGGCTACCGCATGCACTCCAACGGTGAAGATCTCGCCACGATGGCCGCCTTGGGAACGTTCGCCGAGTGGCAGGTCTTCGACGAGGCATCCATCGTCAAGATCGATCCCGACATCCCCCTCGATGTCGCTGCACTGGTCGCCTGCGGGGTGCCGACCGGGTATGGCTCGGCGGTGAACTCGGCTGATATTCACAACGGCGATGTGGTGATTATTTTCGGCGTGGGCGGCATCGGTATGAATGCCGTCCAAGGCGCGGCCGCAGCCGGCGCTTCACACATTGTTGTGGTCGACCCGGCACCGTTCAAACGGGAGAAAGCACCCGAGTTTGGAGCGACGGAGGTCTTCGCCGAGGCGCAAGCCGCTATCGACTTTGTGCGCAGCATCACAAACGGGCAGGGCGCAGACGCCGCGATCTGCACTCCGGGCGTGCTGCACGGCGACATCATCGGCACAGCGACGGATGCCATCCGAAAGGGTGGAATCGTCGTCGTCACGTCAATGTCACCGCTAGGCGAGGTCGGCATCCCGACGGACCTGTTCAGCCTGGTCATGAACCAGAAGCGCATCCAGGGTGCGCTCTACGGCTCGTGGTCTCCGCGCTACGCCATCCCGACGCTGCTCGATTTGTATAAGCAGGGCAAGCTCAAGCTCGACGAACTCGTCACCAACCGGTACACGCTCGGCCAGATCAACGACGCGTACCAAGATATGCGGGACGGCAAGAACATTCGGGGCGTCATCCTCCTGTCGCCCGTGGCCACGGAGTCACCCGCCGCCCTGCGCGAGGCCGTCACCGTCGGCGCCTAAGAAAACACCACCCCACCCCCGCCTCGCGGAACGCCGGTCACGGGGTCGCCCGACTCGTTACCGAGCATTGGCGGCCTCGTGCCCGGTGCCCGCAAGACGCAGCCTTCGCAAAATTCGCCGCACCTGGGCAAGCTTGCGAATCAGAGCCACGGATCACCACCCGTGATCCGCGTATCCATGGATCGAAAGGAGCACGCAATGGGGCGTGTAGAAGGAAAAGTAGCGTTCATCACCGGTGCCGCTAGAAGTCAGGGGCGCAGTCATGCGCTACGACTGGCTCAGGAGGGCGCGGATATAATTGCGGTCGACATAGTCGGTGCGGTCGGGTCGGTGCATGCGTACCCGATGGCCACCGAGGAGGATCTTGCCGAAACCGTGCGTCAGGTGGAAGCGTTGGATCGCCGCATCATCGCCACACAGGCCGATGTACGTGACTCAGCAGCGCTGAAGGCGGTCCTGGCCGATGGGGTCGCTCAGCTCGGACGGCTCGATATTGTGTCAGCCAACGCAGGGATCTTTCAGATGTCCCCGGCGCTCGAGCTTGAGGACGCCGCATGGCAGGAGACTATCGACATTAATCTGACCGGCGTCTGGAACACCTGCAAGGCGGCACTGCCGCATCTCATCGAAGGTGGACGAGGCGGGTCGATCATTCTTACCAGTTCGACTGCCGGGATCAAAGGACTTCCTAACACCGTCCACTACACAGCAGCTAAGCACGGGGTCGTCGGCATCATGCAAACGCTTGCCAACGAGTTCGCCCAATACTCAATTCGAGTGAACTCGGTGCATCCAACAACGGTCAACACGATCATGATCCAGAACGAAGACGTGTGGGGGTTGTTCGATCCGTCCAATCCGAACCCTACCCAGGATTCGGCAGTCGAGGCCTTCAAGAGTCTCAACGCCCTGCCGGTCCCGTGGGTGGAACCGGTCGACATCAGCAACGCGGTACTGTTCCTGGCCTCCGACGAAGCAAGATTCATCACCGGCGTCACCCTCCCCGTCGACGCCGGCAACCTCGTCAAGTAACCAATCGACGCGGGGCAGCGCGAAGCGCACCGCCCCGCCACATACGGAAGAAAAGAGACAGCAATGGGAAACCTCGACGGCAAAGTCGCCTTCATTACCGGCGCGGCGAGAGGACAGGGCAGAAGCCACGCCATTCGCTTGGCACGAGACGGCGCCGATATCATCGCGATCGACCTCTGCGAAGGTGTCGATAGCGTTACCTCATTCTATGAGCCAGCAACGGCTGAGGACCTGGCGGAAACCGTACGGCAAGTCGAAGCTCTCGACCGACGCATCGTGGCGAAACAGGCGGATGTGCGCGATATCGACGCGCTGACCAAGGCCGTCGATGAGGGCGTCGCACAACTGGGGCGGCTCGACATCATCGTCGCCAACGCCGGAATCTTCACCTTCGGTTCGGACACGCAGAAGATCGACGAGCAGTCCTGGAAAGACCTCATGGACATTAACCTGACCGGGGTCTGGCACAGCTACAAAGCGGCTGCCGACCATCTGATCGCATCGGGCGCCGGTGGCTCGGTCATCATTATCTCCTCGCTGGCCGGATTCAAGGGACTCGCGAACGTCGCCGCGTATACGGCTACCAAGCACGGCGTCGTCGGCCTGATGAAGGTGCTCGCCAACGAACTCGGTCCTCATGGAATTCGGGTCAACACGATCCACCCGAACTCGATCGACACGAAGATGGTGAAGAACAGCAACACTTACAAGCTGTTCCGCCCAGACCTCGACGATCCTCAGGCCGAGGATGCCGAACCCGCATTCGCAGGGATGAGCCCCATGGGCAAGGCTTGGATCGAGCCAATTCACGTATCAAACGCGGTCGCCTGGCTCGCCTCTGACCAGTCGTACTACGTTACCGGAGGTCAGATACCGGTCGACGGTGGAGCGGCCATCAAGTAACCACCCCGTGCCGAACGAAGGAGAACACGTGGCACCCAGCACCATCGTCGACACTCAGAGACGAGTGGCAGCGCACCTCGTCGGCCGCGAGCGCGAACTCGAGCTGACGCTCGCAGCCGTCGCAGCCAGCCGCGACATCTTGCTTGAGGGGCCGCCGGGGACTAGCAAAACCACCATACTGAAAGCCATCACCGAAGAATGGGGTATCCCGTTGCTCTTCGTCGAGGGCAATGCCGACCTCACCCCGGCCAAACTCGTTGGGCACCACAATCCCGCGCGGGTGCTGCGGGAGGACTATAGCGCCGACAACTTCGTGGCGGGGCCCCTCATCGAAGCGATGCAACGCGGCGGGTTTCTCTATATAGAGGAGTTCAACCGGGCACCGGAAGATACCCTCAACACCCTGCTCACCGCGATGGCAGACCGCGCCATCGCGGTGCCTCGGGTCGGCACCATCGTCGCGGCGCCGACCTTCCGAGTGGTTGCGTCGATGAACCCCTATGACAACGTCGGCACGACGCGGTTGTCGACGAGCGTGCACGATCGTTTAAACCGACTCGCGATCGGCTATCAGGACGAGCCGGCCGAACGCGGAATCGTCACGCTTCGCACCCAGGCCAACGGTGATCTTGCCGATCGCCTCGTTATCGATGCGGTATCCGTCACCCGGGCAACGAGGCGTCACCCGGATGTACGCCAGGGAAGCAGCGTGCGTGGCGCGATTGACTGTGTCCTTGTCGCGCTGCAACTCGCACTGCTTCGACACCTCACGTCGCCACTGGATGATGCGTACCCCGAACTCGTTTACGATGCCATGACCGTCTCCCTGTCCGGTCGCATCCACCTCGACGAGGCCGCGGAGAGCTCGCCCGAGCGCGTGTTGCGACAGATCTGGGAAGACCATTTTGTTCTGGAACCGGCCATTGCCGAGCCCGGCTGAAGGGAAGTCGAAACGGATTCGCCCATGTCCAAACCAGGCCACCAGAAGCGTGCAAGAGCCGCATTACGTCGCAAGGCGAAGCAGCTCACGGAGGATCCGGTGATTTTTGAGCCTGGCGCGGGCAGTTCCGGCCTGGTATTGCGGGCGCAGGCTTCTAGTCGTAATGCCGCACGCAAGTCGCCACCGGGTCATACTGCAGCGGGCATCACCGACGAAACGGGTCAGCTCGTGCTCGACAGCTCCGACGCGGTCGCCATCGATCCCCTTGTGCGCAGCCGTGCACGACAGATCGCCGCGCGGTTGGCAATCCCCCGACCCAAAACAGACTCCATGGCCCACCGCGGGTTTGGCAAACTCGCGAGCCTGCCCTACCGGGGCGGGTCAGACGAGATCGATCTCGATCGCACGATCGAGATGCTCGCCGAACACCCGATTCCAGAAGACGAGGACATCATCGTCCGGGAACGCATTCGCACCCGCCGGTCGGTCGTGCTCCTCGTTGATGTCTCCGGCTCAATGAAGGGCGAGCGGGTGCAGACCGCTGCAGCGACGGTCGGGGCCCTCGCCGGCGAACTCCAGAACGACGCCCTCGCCGTCATCGCCTTCTGGTCGGACGCGGCCATCCTGCTCGGCCTCGGCCGGGAGGTGAAGCCGATGGACCTGCTCGACTCCATCCTGCAGATACCCGCCCGCGGGCTCACGAACATCGCCTTCCCCCTCGAACTCGCCACGCGTCAGCTGGCGCAGGTACCAACACGGGAAGCGCGCGTGATCTTGTTGTCCGACTGTGTGCACAACGCAGGCCCGGACCCGCGGGAGCACGCGGCCCGGCTGGGGCGACTCGACGTGCTCATCGACGTGAGCGGTGAGAAAGACATCGCGCTGGGCCGTCAGCTCGCGACGGCCGGGCACGGTACCGCTCATTTCGTGCGTACCCACCGCGACGTTGCTCCGGCCCTCGGCCAACTTTTTAGAACCTGAACGACGACAAGAAAGCTGGAATTCCAATGGCGAAAAATGCATGGTTTGAGACCGTAGCCGAAGCACAGCGACGAGCCAAAAAAGCGCTTCCCTCGTCCGTATACGGGGCACTCGTTGCGGGTTCCGAGCGCGGGCTGACCATTGACGACAACATGGCAGCGTTTGGCGAACTAGGCTTCTCCCCGCATGTCGCCGGGCATCAGGCGGTGCGGGACCTGACGACAACCGTGATGGGCATACCTATTTCTTTGCCGGTCATCATCTCCCCCACAGGCGTGCAGGCTGTGCACCCCGACGGTGAAGTGGCCGTTGCCCGGGCATCCGCTAATCGCGGCACCATCATGGGGCTGAGTTCGTTCGCCAGCAAATCCGTTGAAGACGTCATTGCTGCCAACCCGAACACGTTCTTCCAAATGTACTGGTCGGGTTCGCGGGAATCGATGGTGCAGCGGATGGACCGGGCGCGCGCCGCCGGCGCCAAGGGACTCATCGCCACCCTCGATTGGTCTTTCTCCAACGGCCGCGACTGGGGCAGCCCGCAGATTCCGGAGAAGATGAGCCTGAAGACGATGATCAACTTCGCGCCCAACGTGCTCCCCCACCCACAATGGCTCCTGCGCTTCGCGAAGTCCGGACGCATCCCCGACCTCACCGCTCCCAATCTCACTCCCCCCGGCGGCACCGCACCGACATTCTTCGGCGCCTACTACGAGTGGATGCAGACGCCGCCACCCTCCTGGGAAGACGTGGCCTGGATGCGCGAAACCTGGGGCGGGCCATTCATGCTCAAGGGCGTCACCCGCATCGACGATGCCCGCCGGGCCGTCGATGCTGGCGTAACGGCCATCTCCGTGTCCAATCACGGCGGCAACAACCTCGACGGGACCCCAGCGACGATCCGCATGCTCGCCTCGGTCGTCGAGGCCGTTGGCGGCGACGTGGAAATCGTACTCGACGGCGGTATCCGTCGAGGCAGCGACGTCGCCAAGGCTCTCGCGCTCGGAGCGCGCGCGGTCATGATCGGCCGCGCCTACCTGTGGGGCCTCGCCGCGAACGGCCAGGCTGGAGTCGAAAACGTCCTCGATATTCTGCGTGGCGGACTCGACTCGGCCGTACTCGGCCTGGGTCATGATTCGATCCACGAGTTGTCTCCAGCGGACTTCTACATCCCGCCGACGTTCTCACGCACCCTCGGCGCGACACGGAGCACAATCGAAGCTACGACCCGGCACTAATCACGTCACCATCAACCACGTCACCGCCATCGCGGCGGTGCCCGGCACTTTTCGGGACCAGACTAGAAGTCGAACGAGAGGGCACACGTGCACGGTGAATTGGCGTACAGCACCTGGCCAGCACTGTCGCCTACCCCCGTCGTTCTTGTTCCCCTCGGTTCGACGGAGCAGCACGGACCACACCTGCCGTTCTCCACCGACACCATAATCGCCTCGGCGGTGGCAGAGCGAGTCGCCACTGATCTGACCCTCCGGGGGCATTCCGTTGTCGTCGCCCCCGCCCTGCCGTATGGGGCGAGCGGTGAGCACCAGGATTTTCCGGGAACCGTGTCGATCGGCACCGAAGCGCTCACGATGGTCATTATCGAGCTGGTACGCTCGCTGTCGACCTGGGCTGGTCGCATTGTGCTCGTCAACGGCCATGGCGGAAACCTTGCTGCGCTCACTGCATCCGTCTCGCTGCTGCTCGACGAGGGTCACGCTGTCGCCTGGGCTCCCTGCGCGGTCACCCGGGGAGATGCCCATGCCGGAATCACCGAGACATCGATTCTGCTGCATCTCGACGCCACGTTGGTCGACCTGGCATCGATTGTCCCTGGCGCGACGACACCGATGTCTGCACTTTTTGGCCGACTCAAGTCGGAGGGCGTGCGAGCGGTATCGCCGACCGGGATCCTGGGCGACCCGACCAAAGCCACCGCCACGATCGGCGCTGCCCTCATGGCTGAGATGTGCGACGGTGTGCAGCGCCGGATCCTCGGCGAGTCCATCGACCCGCGCGGGTGCCTTCGCGACCCCGCCCGGGGCACAGTACCGGCCTCCGTCGCCACGGAAGGTCGACCATGAAGCCGTCCACCGCTCTGCTCCCCCCCGGTTTCACGGTCGAACTCAACCGCACGGTCACGGTCCGTGACCAAGGCCGATCCCTGGTCGGAGGCTCCCCGACCCGCGCAATCTATCTCTCCCGGGCCGCCGCCAGCATGTTCGCCGGCCGCCGCCTGGCCGTCGACCGTGCAGGCTCGGGCGCCCTCGTGGACAAGCTGCTCGAAATTGGCATGGCCGATCCGGTACTCGACACGCTTCCGGCAGCGGATGAGAGCGACGTCACCTACGTGGTTCCAACCTACGGCCGGCCGCGATCTCTCGACCGCCTCCTAGCGAGTATTGGGCCACACAAATCGGTCATCGTGGTCGACGATGCCTCGCCCGATCCAAGCGAGACGAGACGGATCGCCGCTGCCGCGGGAGCCCGTTTTATCGCCTTGCCCAAGAATTTGGGTCCAGCCGGCGCCCGCAATGCGGGGCTGCGATTGGTGCACACGACCTATGTCGTGTTCGTCGACAACGACATGGTCGTCACCGACGGCGCTGTGGCAACATTGCTCCGGCACTTCGTTGATCCGAGGGTTGCCCTCGTCGCGCCGCGAGTGATCGGGCTCCAGCTGTCGACCCGAGTCAACTGGATCTCTCGTTACGAGGACGCACGGTCTTCGCTTGACCTCGGACCAACTCCCGCCACCGTACGGCCACGCGCGCGGGTGTCGTGGGTGTCAACGGCTTTCGTTGTGGCGCGTGTCGAAGCCCTCGGCGCCGGGTTCAACGACGGTATGCGAGTCGGCGAAGACGTCGACCTCGTGTGGACACTCGTCGAACAGGGGCGGAGGGTGCGCTACGAACCGGCCGCGACCAGCGCCCACGAACACCGAGTCACGTTGTCCGACTGGGCCAAACGCAAAGCGTTCTACGGCACGGGCGGCCACGCATTGGCACTCCGACATCCCGGCAACATCGCCCCGGCGATCCTCGCGCCCTGGAGCGTCGGCGTCATCGTGGCGCTGCTCGCCCAGCGGGCCTGGTCGGTTCCCCTCGCCCTCGGAATTTCCGCCGTTGCCGCAGTGCGCATCTCGCGCAAGTTATCCCGCCACGAGCATCCGCTGCGTATCGGTATCAAGCTGACGGCCACCGGCGTTGCCGCGTCGCTTTCGCAGACGATGGCCCTGCTCACGCGGCACTGGTGGCCGATCGCGGTGCTCGGCAGCATCGTCTCCCGACGCGTACGCCGGGCAACGATCGCCGCCGCCGTACTCGACGTCGTCCTCGACTACCGACGCACCAAACCGCAACTCGACATCGTGCGCTTCGGGATCGCACGCCGAGCCGACGACCTCGCCTACGGAGCAGGTCTCTGGCTCGGCGCGCTCCGCGGGCACTCGACGGCGGCGCTTCGCCCCGACATCCGCGGGCGTCGCTAGTTATTCACCGCACGTGCCACCACGTGGAAACGAAGCTATCCCATTAGCGGACCACATCCTAAACTGAGCGCATGCGCACTGCCGGAGTGGATCTCGCCGCCGAGCCCAAGGGCACTGCACTGGCCGTCATCGAGTGGGCCGACAGCCGAGCATCACTGTGTGAGCTCCAGCTCGGCGTCACCGACAACGTCATCGCCCGCACAGCGGGCACCGTTGAGAAACTCGGCATCGACTGTGCGTTCGGCTGGCCGGACGAGTTCGTGCATTTTGTGGTCGCACACTCCAGCGGCGACCCGAGCCAGCCCAGTTTCGACGGCGGAATGGACTGGCGCCGCACTCTGGCCTACCGCGAGACCGATCGTGAAGTACGAAAAAGAACCGGACGCTGGCCGCTCAGCGTCTCCACCGACCGGCTCGGACTCACCGCCATGCGATGCGCCGGGCTGCTGGCCAGGATCTCCGAGACCGGCATCATCATCGACAGGTCAGGTTCTGGAGTCGTCGCAGAAATTTACCCGGGAGCATCGCTCCGCCTGTGGGGGTTCTCTACGACGGGGTACCGAACGGAGCCCACCGTTCGGGAGCAGCTTCTGCGACGCATCCAGGATGCCGCGCGATGGCTCGATCTCGGCCCGTACGCCCCCGAGATGATCACCTCAGCGGATGCCTTCGACGCCGTGATCGCGGCACTCGCCGCCCGCAGTGCCGCCCTGGGATTCTATGAGCCGCCGGAACCATCCGTGCTTGATCGCGCCCGGCGGGAAGGCTGGATCTTGCTCCCATCCGGCTCCCTCACAGATTTGCTCCGGTAGCGGCCTGAGTTTCTCAAGTTCCACCATCCTGCGACGCCGTCGTTTACGGCTAATGATCTGGTCCGCACGCTCCGGGACCACGGCACGGATGCCGCGATCCCGGAGCATTTGATGGTTTGCCGCTAGGGCTGGAGATCAGCTGACCTGCGGGAATCCGAGGTTAATCTCACTCGTCGACGGGTCGGGCCAACGGGTGGTCACCACCTTGTTGCGGGTGTAGAAACGAATGCTGTCCGGCCCATACATGTGGGTATCCCCGAACAGTGATGACTTCCAGCCACCGAAGGAGAACGACCCAACCGGCACCGGTATGGGCAGGTTGACCCCGACCATTCCGGCCTCAATCTCAAATTCGAATTGCCGCGCGGCACCGCCGTCGCGCGTGAAAATGGCTACCCCATTGCCAAACTCGTTCTCGTTGGTCAACTGAATGGCCTCTTCAAAGGTGTCCACGCGGACGACGGACAGTACGGGGCCAAAGATCTCATCGTCGTACACCTTCATGCCTGGCTTCACGTGGTCGATCAGGCTGACGCCGATGAAGAAGCCATTTGAATCAAACTGGTGCTGGCGACCGTCCACAACAACGGTGGCACCTTCATCTGCCGCTCCGGCAACATACGAGGCAACCTTGTCGCGGTGCGCAGCGGTGATCAGCGGGCCCATCTCTGAAGCAGCATCCGTTCCCGCGCCGATCGTCAGTCCGGCCATCCGCTGCTTGATGGCATTGACGAGTTCATCAGCAATACCGCCAACGGCGACGAGCACACTGACCGCCATGCAGCGCTCCCCCGCTGAGCCGTACGCCGCCGACACGGCCGCATCTGCAGCCATATTCAGATCGGCATCCGGGAGTACCACCATGTGGTTCTTCGCGCCGCCCAGCGCCTGCACGCGCTTGCCGTTTTCGGCGGCCCGCTTATAGATGGACTTGGCAACAGGCGTGGATCCGACGAAGCTGATGGCCTTCACCTGCGGGTGGTCCAACAGCGCATCCACGGCTTCCTTGTCGCCTTGGACAACGTTCAGTACGCCGTCGGGGAGCCCGGCCTCGGAGAAAATCTCGGCAATGAAGATGGCCGTAGATGGGTCTTTCTCGCTGGGTTTGAGCAGAACGGTGTTGCCGCAGGCCAGCGCACTGCCAATCATCCATAGCGGCACCATGGCCGGAAAATTGAACGGAGTAACGCAGGCCACTACGCCAACCGGTTGGCGCACCGAGTGAACGTCGACGCCGGTCGACACCTGCTCTGAGTGCTCCCCCTTGAGCATGTGGGAGAGTCCGGTGGCGAACTCGATATTCTCCAGGCCTCGGGTAATCTCGCCCTCCGCATCAGAAAGCACCTTGCCGTGTTCGCTGGTGAGGATGGCCGCCAGCTCCGACTTGCGCTCGCTGAGGAGCTCTCGAACCTTGAAAAAGATGTTGGTGCGTTTGGCGAGGCTGGTGGCCCGCCACCCCGGCAGCGCCGCACTGGCGGCGCCGATAGCTTCCTCGACCCGGGATGTTGAAGCTAAAGCGACCTCTTTGTTTTGCTCTCCGGTGGCGGGATTGTATACGGGGGCGAAACGCTCGGCGTCGGTGATCTTTCGACCATTGATGTAGTGCGGAATTCGCTGCATGGGAGTGCTCTCTGTAACTGCGGAACGCGGGTCAGTGGTTGAGGTCACGACCGTTGTCATCAGCTGACCTGCGCTTGGGCTAGCGCCGGAATCTGTTCCGGTTCCGGGTCGGGAGCCAGGGTTCCGTCGACGAGCTTGACGATTATGGAGCAGTCTTTACCGCCCTGTTCAGCATCGAGAACGCGCTGGAACAATTGCTGCACGTGCTCCCCAATCCCCAGTGGTGTATTCGTTGCCCGCGCGGCGGCGATAGCCAGTCCGATATCTTTATTGGCCAACTCCGTCGTGAACGTCGGTGCGAAAGCAGTGTTAGCGGCGGAGGATGCCACGACTCCGGCAATCGGATACCAGGTGCGCAGGGCCCAACTGTCACCGGAGGAAACCGACGCGATGTCCCAGAACACCTGCTTGTCGAGACCGAGACGATCGGCCAGAACTGCACCTTCAGCGGCCCCCGCGAGATTGATAAAAAGCATGAGATTGTTACAGATCTTCGCGGCCTGGCCTGTGGTAGCACCGCCAGTCGGAATGATGTTGGCAGACATCGGCTCGATGAACGTGCTGGCATCAGAGACGGCGCCGGGTTCCCCGCCAATCATGAACGTCAATGTTCCGGCCTGAGCACCGCTGATCCCGCCGGAAACGGGAGCGTCAACAAAACGGAATCCAGCCTCGGCTGCCGCATCGTGAAGCCTCTGCGCGGATTCGACGTCAATCGTGGAGGAATCGACAAGAAGGGTGCCGGGACTCACCGAGGCCAGCACGCCGCCTTCACCCAGATACACGGCAATGGCGTGCTCACCTTTCGGCAGCATGGTGAAGACGACCTCGGCGCCAGCAACAGCATCCGCGATGCTGCTTGCCGGTGTGAGCCCGTTGGCCGCCGCGGCCGCGAGCGCCTGCGGGTTCAGGTCGAAGCCGCGCACTTCATGCCCAGCCTTCACCAGGTTTGCCGTCATCGGGCCACCCATATTGCCCAGACCGATCCATCCGATTGCAGCCATTCGCAAGCTCCTTTGCTCTTTTCCAGCGAAAACATACTTTCTTTATAACCACCATCACACCGTGTTACGGTGCAATCAAGATAAAAAAATACAGAAGCCCTGTGCATTTATGCACAAATGCACTGATGCACTTATTGGTTGAAAGGCCGGCGCGTGATGGTTGATTTCAAGCGGTTCCCGAGCCCGGATGACCTGCTCATCCTGCTCACCGTGGCGCGCCTGGGGCGATTCACTGCCGTGGCCGAGGCGCTGGAAACCACCCACACCACCATTTCCCGTCGGATTCTGGCGCTGGATAAGCGGCTGGGTGGGCGTACCCTCGAGCGAAGCCCGCACGGATGGGAACTCACAGAGCTGGGAAACCAAGCAGTCCGTGCAGCTGAGATCATCGAGAAAAGCCTGGGCGCTCTCACCGCGACGCTGGCGCATGACGCGGATCCGCTTTTCGGACTCGTACGCATCAGCACGCCCGACGGCTTCGGCGCAGCTTTTGTCACCCCCGCCCTGGTCAAGCTTCAACAGCAACATCCCAAGCTGAATGTAGAGATGCTCAGCGCGACAAGAAAGATCAACCAGAACCGCTCCGGCGTCGACCTGGAAGTCGTGGTCGGTCCAATCGACGCGAGTAGAGCACAGACGATCTTTTTGACAAATTATTTTATCCGACTGTACGCCAGCCCCGAATACCTCGCCACGAAAGGGACTCCAAAGACTATTGATGACATCAAGGACCACAACTTTGTGTCCTACGTTGAGTCATCCCTCCAGGTAGCCGAGCTGGGGCATCGCTCGTCACAGTTGCCAAATCCAGCCGCGAGCTTCCACTCCACCAGTATCTTCGGCCAGGTCGAAGCGGTGCGACGCCACAGCGGCATCGGATTGCTTCCATCTTTCATGGTGTGGGGGCGGTCGGGTTTCGTCCCCGTGTTACCAGATTCTTTCCACCGAGAACTGCCAATTTGGGCTGCCGCCCGCGCCGAGTCTCTTCGATCCATGGCGGTGAAGGCAGCAATTGAGGCCATCCGGCAGGAGATCTCCGAGCGCCAGAACGAGCTGGCGGCCTAACTGGTACGGCGGTCCCGCCCGGTCTCTGGTTCGACAGCTCTGATTGCAGCAGATCAGTTTGTCCGCAACCCGGGCCCGCCTGTCTGACGCCTTACCGTGCGTCGGTGTGCACCCGCAGTGCCGCCGTTTTTTCAAGGTCGGCTGCATCGACATCGTGAAGTGAGATTCCTCTCGTTTCTTTCATCGACACCACAGCGACAACCGTCACGACACAGGCAACCAACAGATAAACGGCAATCGGCACCGATGACCCGGTGCCCCTCAGCAGCGCGGTGGCGATAATCGGGGCGAGCGAACCAGCCACGATCGACGTGACCTGGTACCCGAGCGAAACACCGGAATACCGCATGCGGGTGGGAAACATCTCCGACATGATTGAGGGCTGCCCGGCATACATCAGTGCGTGGAACAAGAGGCCGATCGTGACGGCGATCATAATGATCAGTTCATCCGCGGTCTCCATCATGGGGAAGGCAAAGAATCCCCAGGTCGAGCCCAACACCGCGCCCGCTAAGTAGACGGGTTTCCGGCCAACCGCGTCAGAGAGTTTCCCGACCAGCGGAATAAGACAAAACTCGATTGCATGCGCGATGAGCATCAGCAACAAGATCTTGGCTGTGTCCATCTTGACCACCACCACCAGGTATGTAATCGAGAAGGTGACGACAAGGTAATACAGCACGTTTTCCGCAAATCGCAGTCCCATGGCGGTGAAGACACCACGCGGGTAGCGTCGAAATACCTCAATGGCGCCGTAGCCCGGCGTGGGTGCAGCTTCAGCGTTCAAACGAGATTCTTCGAAGATCGGAGCATCCTGAACCTTCGTGCGAATGTAGTACCCGACAATGACGATCACCGCTGAGAGCCAAAATGCGACCCGCCAGCCCCAACTGAGGAAGGCCTCCTCGGGCAGAGTCGCAGAAAGCCCGAGGAGAACAACGGTGGCCAGCAAGTTTCCCCCTGGAACGGCTGCCTGCGGCCAGCTGGCCCAGAACCCACGAGATTTGTTAGGACTGTGCTCAGCTACCAGCAATACGGCGCCACCCCATTCGCCGCCAACGGCAAAGCCCTGAGCGAATCGCAAGAACACGAGGAGCGCTGGCGCCCAATAGCCAACCTGATCAAACGTTGGCAAGCATCCCATCAGGAATGAGGATACGCCGACCAAAACAATGGCAACCTGAAGCAATCGCTTGCGTCCAAACTTGTCACCAAAGTGGCCAAAGACGATTCCACCAATTGGACGTGCGAGAAAGCCGACAGCGTAGGTCAGAAAAGCTGCGAGGATGCCGTCAAGTTGCGAGCCAGCATTGGGAAAGAACACTTGGCCAAACACTAGAGTCGCCAGCGACCCGTACAGAAAGAATTCGTACCATTCAACGACGGTGCCGGCCATTGAGGCCGCCACCACTTTCTTCAATCCTGTCGGCTTTTCCGCTGTACCACTCTGGCTTGGGGGAACTTGCGTGCTCAATTGAATCTCCTTCGGTGTCAGCTCTGACACTGCGTGGAATAGCGCATCCAGCTCTATGAATGCGACGACGAACGCATCACGTGGACCGTTAAAAAGTATTACCGTGCCATCAACATCACACAACGTCGATTCATGCAGAGGCCATCTGCATCAATGCACAATAACGCTGGCTAAATTTTGGCAGAGGTCGCGCGGGACTCAAACTCCGTGCCGCGTCATGAGCAAAGAGAAAGCGGCTTTGTCGCCGCGGTTAAGGCTCGTCACGAGCTCATAGTCAGAATCTGAATTCAAGGTGAGCCTGCACTTACACAGTGTCAGTAAAACAAAGGTTTGTGACGCGCGGTCGACTTCTCTTTCATCAGCGACGGCTTTGTGATTTGGTTAGGCATCGCCCCAACGACGGTTGTGGCGCCATGCTTGCCTGCCAATAGCGCTGCGGTTCACACATTGCGCGCAGCCGCCGTTTGGGATCGTCCGCCCAGGGATGGCGCTGGCTCAAGTCAGTGCAGTCAGGAGTTCGCTTTCGGCACTGTCAGTAAGGCCGGCGGTGAGGGCGCACTCGTTCGATCGCGCGTTCATGCCATGCCAGGAGCGGTCCGCTAGCCAGAGAGGCATCGAGCGAGGACCAGACCACTCGCCAACACATGGTCAGCAAGCCAAGACTCTGGCGCACGGACGATGGGGCCGTGATGCACGGCTGCGGCCCGGGCCGCATCAATGTCTTCGAGGAAAGGAATTGGAATCCCCGGCGCGTTGAATGTCCCGACGGGTCCACCCTCGGCCCGCTGTACAAGCCAGGCGGCCAGGTCTCAGACGTCGATAATGGCTGTCGGCACCTCGGGCGCATCCGGCACGAGCGCTGCACCGTCTTCGTCTGAAGGATGCGCGAATCGCCACGGCCAGTATCCACTTCGCCCGCTCAGGTCGCCCGGTCCGCCGATGAGCCAGGGTATGGCCAACCCAGGCCGCCCTCCAAGTACGAGAAGTTTCATGGCAGCTAACCAGTCAGTACGTGCGTAATTTCGCCCCGAGCAGATCGGTGACCGATTTTCTCACAGGGTGAACGTGGAGGCTTTGCCAAATTTGCTTACCGCGGAAAGGTATTGCGGCTGCCCCGCAAAGGGAATACTGACCGGTCACCCAGCACCGATCCCGTCCAGCACCGCTCGGAGTAACGGCGTTCAATGCCTGAGGTAGCTTGACCCCACACGCTGCTGGCGACACGTTCCTGATGAGTTTCAAACGCGGCTGCGTGCTCGAAGCACTCCTCGACCTGCCACACCAGCGGATCGCTCGTCGCGCTGACGATGAACGAACGGCATCCCGGTTCGGCACGGGTCAGAGCAAGGTGCAGTGGTAAATGATCCCGGACAGAGTTCGCCTGGTTCTGGGTGTGACAAACAAGGTGCCCACTCAGGCATATCGCGCTGTCGAGGAGATTCTTTTTCATCTTGTAATTGGTCAGCCGCACACCGCCCCGCACCGGGTGCTGTTCTACCTCGACGGTGAATCCGCGGCGCTCGAAGAAGGGGCGGGCTGTGACGCTGGCGTCGGCTGTCAGTTCTATCAGCTGCGCTGTGCGCGCGTGGGTCTCCACTCTGGCGATCAGTTGTCGTGCAACCCCCCGTCGCTGGTATCGGGGCGCGACGAACAGCATGTCGATATACCCCACAGAGTTCACATCGGAGAAGCCTGCTGGTGCACCATCCACGGTTGCCACGTAACTGTTCCGCTCCTGCATCGACGCATTCCAGGTGGGCAGATCTCGCTCTTCTGGCCGAGCCCACGCCTGAATCTGCTCCGCTGAGTAGTCGGCGGCAGCGGTCTCGGTCACCGCAGCAAGGAATATTGCCAAGGTGTCGGCGGCATCCGCCTGACCGTAGGGACGGATGGCGACGGCCTGCATAGCGCTGCTCTTGTTTAGTTCCACCGAACCAGCATCTCACCGCGGCTGGTGCTGACCTCGTAGCACGTACGGGCGTCCCGCCAACCGGAAGGTGTGCGGGACGACAACAAGCATGGACTGGCCAGCGTCAGTTAGGTCAGTCAATGGCGAATTCACCCTTGAATGTGACGACCGCCTACTTGTCTGTTTCGTCCTTGGTGACGGATTCGATCTCCCTGTAACCGTCGGTGGCATTGGGACTGTAATCCTCTTCGTACGAGTGGTTGGCGATCCAGGTTGCTTCAAACGCTTTCCAGTCAATGGGCGCGCCATCGTTCCTACGATGTATGTCGTGGGAGCCATCGGTGCCATTCTCGTGGCGTTCGGAGTGTTGGTTCCAAGCGTGCGAAGATTCGCTCCTAAACCATCTGGGGCCGCCCTGCAGGACACACTGGCCGATGCCGACGACGTAGAGAAGTCACCAACGTGACCTGGTGTTATCGTGGCAGAAACCTTGAGGTTGACCAAAGCGTCATCCTGCAGCGTTCGACGCCATGGAGTCGTCTCGTTCGCCGCTCGACCGGTGCGCCCACGGATGACATTTTCATGGTTAGCCCTTCGATTCATCGCCGAAGTGCCGGGACTCTTCGGCGCAGTCAATCAGAAATAGCTAACGCACGATTTGTACCAACTTGACACGTTTCCCGGCGCTGTTCCAAATTGCCAATTCAGACTCGATTTTCCGCTGTTGTAGGAGTGACGGCCAGACTTGGTGGGATTTGCGGACAAAGTTCCCTGCCAAGTGGTATTTCCTTGATATGTCCAGAGTCGGACTTCGCCCGTGCTTGTCCAATTGATCTGAACGACTTTCGGGTATCCGCAGGTATCCGTTCGTAGCCCCCAATAGGTCATGGCGCTTGCGGGGAGTGCGGGGCCGAGAATACCCAGCGTGATAGCGACTATGATCATGGCTGCACTTGACCGAAGTTTACGCAAAAGAACCCCAATGTTCCTATGTGAGAACTGTTCGAATTTTTCTTGAGACTAGTGGACTCGTCAGCTGAAATCAAGAGAACCCGTTGAATGCCAGCGTCGTGGGCAGACGGTTTGAGACACCCCGTTCTCCTTCGCAAACCCTGCAGGGGAGCTTGCTTACGACCAGAGGACGATGCTGATCAAGAACGCCGCCGGCCCGACCGCATCGCCACTATGGCATCGATTCGTTAAACCGCACCTTTCGGTAAGCCTCGGTGACCTGGCCCCGAGTAGGGTGGCGAGTGGAAGGCTCAGGCAAGCAACGAGGGAGATAAATCGATGACTGATTTTCAGGGAAAAGTGGCACTCGTTACGGGCGGCGGTTCCGGCATTGGCGCGGCCATTTCACGAAAGCTGGCCGCAGCAGGCGCATCGGTCGTGGTCAGTGACCTCAAGCTCGACGCCGCGCTGAAGGTAGCCGAGGACATCACGGCCGCCGGGCACTCCGCCGCCGCAGTCGAGCAGAACACGACCGTTCCGGCGCAAGCGGATACTGCCGTACAGTTCGCGATCGACACCTACGGCGCACTCCACCTCGCGGTGAACAACGCGGGAATCGCCCCGGCCCCGGCCCCCGTCGGTGAACTTGACCTTTCCGATTGGGACAAGGTCATAAACGTCAACTTGAACGGCGTCCTCTACAGCCTTCGCTACGAAATCCCCGCCATCGAAAAATCGGGCGGTGGATCTATCGTGAACGTGTCGTCCGTCCTCGGCACCAACGGTGAACTCAACGCCTCATCGTACGTCGCAGCAAAACATGCCGTCGTCGGACTGACGAAGGCGGCCGCCCTCGAATATGCGGCCAAAGGCATTCGCATCAACGCCGTTGGCCCCGGTTACATCGACACTCCACTGCTCAGCACCCTGCCGAAGGAAACGTATGACGGGCTCGTTGGCCTGCACCCAATCGGCCGGTTGGGCACGGCGGATGAGGTCGCCGACCTGGTCATATTCCTGCTGTCAGATAACGCGAGTTTCATCACCGGCAGCTACCACCTCGTCGATGGCGGGTACTCGGCGCGCTGACCACATTGATCGCGCACTTGTGGATAGACCCAGCATGCGCTTCGAGAGGGCCCTCGTCCGTGCGCCGCAGCTCGACGACGAAAGCGATCCGCTGGGTCTAGCGCGACGGCAAGGGGCGTGCTCGGTCGTGGCGGTGGGGGTGGTTCGGTCACTGATCGGGGCCCAGGGCCGCTTCTCGCCGTGGTCACCGTCGCCTGCTTCGTTCGGCCCAGCAAGGCCGCACCTTCTCTCTCGTAGCACGTGGAAGCGCCGGTATCCGCAGTGTTCAGATCAGGAGCGACGTAAAACAGTAGCCGATTAGCGTCGTGACTGGCCGGAGCACGCATCCGCTGCAACTGGTTACGCGCAGCTAAATGCTAGTGGCGTCTTCGATCTCTCCGATGAGTTCTTCAATGATGTCTTCGAGGAACAAGACTCCGGTGGCGACACCGTCCGCGTCGAAGGACGTGGCGACGTGCGCTCCCAGGCGACGCATGGCTGCCAGGGCATCTTCCAGCTCGCTGTCCCGGAAGACGGACGCCAGGCGACGGATGCGTTTGCCGGGCACGGGCCGGGTGAACGCGTCTGCGTCGGTGAGGTCCATGACGTCCTTGAGGTGCAGGTATCCGGTGGGATGCCCGTCCTCGTCGGTGAGAATGTAGCGGGAGTATCCGTGTTGGGCGACGGCCCGTTGAATGTCGGACGGCGACGCCAAAGCCGGAAGGTGAACCATGGACGAGATGGGGACTTCCACATCGGAGACGCGTTTCGAGGTGAACTCGAACGCAGCCGAGAGGGTGCCCGAGGCATCCTGCAGCATTCCTTCGCGCGTGGACTCTTCCACGATGCCGGCGACCTCGTCGAGGGTGAACGCGCTGGTCGCCTCATTCTTGGGCTGCACCTTGAACAGGCGCAGCACCCCGTTCGCCAACCAGTTCAAGCTGCCAATAACGGGGCGGAAGATGCGGGCGACGAGCACGAGCGGCGGCGCCAGGATGAGCGCAGCGCGGTCGGGAACGGAGAAGGAAATATTCTTGGGAATCATTTCGCCAAACACGACGTGCAGGAAGGTCACCAGCGCCAAAGCGATACCAAAAGCGATCACGCTGATCGCGGCGTCGGAAAGTCCGGTCACGGCGAGTGGGTACTCCAACAGACCGTGAATGGCCGGCTCGGAAACGTTCAGGATCAGCAGCGAGCACACGGTGATGCCGAGTTGGCTGGTGGCCAGCATCAGGGTCGCGTGCTCCATCGCCCACAGGGTGGTCTTCGCTGCCTTACTGCCGCGTTCGGCGAGGGGTTCGATCTGCGACCGGCGGGCCGAGATCACGGCGAACTCGGCGCCGACGAAGAATGCGTTGATAATCAACAGCACGACGAGCCAGATCAGGCCCGGCCAGTACTCACTCATGGGTCAGGTCCTTCTGAATTTGGTTGACGATTCGGTCGTGTCTGGAAGCCAGACTCGGGTCATGTTCCGGGTCAGAGGGCGTGTAGCGCACGCGTTGAACCTGAACGCCATCCACCCTGTCGATCCGCAAGACCCCTCCGTCGACCGGGACCTCGTCGCCCACCTCGGGAATCCGGTCGAGCTGATCGGCGATGAACCCGGCAACGGTTTCGTAGTCGCCGTCGTCGGGAACGGTTACACCGGCACGATCGAGCAGTTCGTCCGGCCGCCAGCTGGCGTCGAACACCAGGGAGCGCCCCGAGCGGATGACGCCAGCTTTCGCCCGATCATGCTCGTCTTCCAGCTCGCCCACGAGTTCTTCGACGAGGTCCTCCAGCGTGACTATGCCCGCCGTTCCGCCGTATTCATCAGCGACGACCGCGATCTGGAAGCCCTGCTTACGCAGCAGAGCGAGGAGAGTGTCCACGGCCATCGACTCGGGTACACGCAGCGCGTCCACCTTGAGTTCGTTGGCAGTGATCTGGTCGCGGCGGTCAAGTTCGACTGCGAAAGCCTGCTTAACGTGTAGGACCCCGACAATGTCGTCGGAGTTCTTATCAATGACGGGAAACCGCGAGTAGCCGGTGGCTGTGGACAGCCGCACGATGCTCTCGGCTGTATCAGCGACCTGGACCGAGGCCATCCGCACCCGAGGTGTCATGACGTCGGCGACCGTGTGATCGGCGAACCGGAGCGTGCGGTGCAGCATTGCCGCATGATCGGTGTCGAGCACGCCCTCCAGGGCCGACCGCCGCACCAGGAAGCTAAGTTCTTCCGCGGTGCGCGCGCCCGATAGTTCTTCCTTGGGCTCGATGCCCACCATTCGGATCAGGGCGTTGGCAGTGTTGTTGAACAGCAAGATGATCGGTTTGAAGATCGCGGTGAACAGTGCTTGCGGGGGCACGACGATTTTGGCCGTGGCCAACGGTACGGCCAAGGCAAAGTTTTTCGGCACGAGCTCGCCAATCACCATGGAGAACAGCGTCGCTACTGAAATCGCGATGATGGAGCCGAGCACGGGGATCAGGCCGTCTGGTACGCCGACGCCTGCCAATGGCTCGGTCAGCAGAGATGTAATTGCGGGCTCGAACGTGAACCCGGTCAGCAGTGTTGTCAGGGTGATGCCCAGTTGCGCGCTCGACAAGTGCGTCGACGTGATTTTCAGCGCCTTGATGGTCGGTCCGAGACCCTTTTCACCACGTTCCTGACGGGCCTCGAGATCGTTACGATTCAACGTGACGAGGGAGAACTCGGCCGCCACGAAGATACCCGTGCCCACGGTCAGGAGCAGGCCTACCCCCACCATCGCCCACTCAAACAGCATGTGGCCCCCTCAAAATCGGGGACATTGTGCGAGAAAGCGATGAAAGGGGCGAGGGTTTATCAGGGTCCATTATTTATCCAGAATACCAAAGGCCCTCGGCCCAGGCTGAGAAAAGACCCGCACCTTCCGCCGGCGAGCAGCCACGACGCCCCCACCGCAGTGATCCTATTGGCACGCCGTATCGATTCGGCCGACAACGTTCCTGACAGCCAACACGACATCCGAACGGCGCAAAGAAGTACCGGCGAACCGTCGACAGGTCCGAACGTATTCACCTGCACCAGCTCAAGCCTCTCACCAGCGCCGTCTGAGGGAGGCCCCGGCGCCGGGCATCCCCGTCATCGCTTGCTTTCCCTCGGCATCTCCGGGGCTGCAGCATTGTCGTCTCGAAGCGTTGCCAGCAGGGCTGCCGGCGTTTCGGGATCGTCGAGACTGATCGCGAACTGCTTCTCGTTTTTTGTCGTCACAATCAGCCCGGGCCCCTTCCTCAAAATGACAGCGGATCGTCCGGGCATGATTCGGTATCCCCACCCGCCCCACTCAGCGGGTCGAAGTTCGGCGGCCTCGACGACAGCAATGGCTTCTAGGTGGATGCGCCTCAATGGAATCCGAAATATGGCCGAGACCACCCGCAGACCCCGCCAATCTGCCGTCACGCGCAACCGAACGAACGAGGCAACTAACACAATGGTGACAGCGATCACGGCGATGCCAACGATTTGGTCCGAGGCCCGCCCGGCGACGACCGCTGGCCCATAGATGACGGAACCGAGAATGATCAGTCCAATCGCCACCCACAGGAACAGGTTTCCCGAGATCGTTTGGGACCAAGCACCAATGGCACTGGGCGCGAATTCGATTCGCCTCTGGACATCCGTCGCCTCCAGCCGGGGCCTTGGTGCGATTAGGAAGGGAATGATCCCATAGCCGGCGGCGACGAATGAAACGATGACCCATGCTCCGAGCACAACTTCATACGGGTCGCCGACCTGCATCGTCAGGCCAGCGGAGAGCAGCCATATAGCGGCACCCATTCCGCCGAACACGCCGAGGAAGAAATAAGCGCCTCGCTTGGCGCGCGCGCTCATTCCGGGCCAGACACTTATCGCGACTCCAGCGACGGCCGGCACGCCTGTCATTCCGAGGTTTAGGGCGAGCAGCGTTCCCACAGCCATCGCATCGTCGGCCGGCCCTGAACCTGACCAGTGCGAGGCGAGCTCAGTGGGAAGGTCGCCACGCCAGACCCGCCACGAGATGATCACGACCAACACCGGTACGCACAACGAGGCCCCCGCCAAAACTTTCCGAACCATCTCGGTACGCACGCTATTCTCACTCATGTCATTCCACCCCTCTCCCTACGTGATGCTCCTATAGTTGTCAATGGATTTTTTGGGCTTCCTTTTGCTCGTGGAGCCAATCTCGGAGTTGGCTAGCGAGGTTGTCGTCTCGGCTGAGTCCTCGTTCGATTCGTGAGAGGGTGCCAGGCCAGGTGTTGAGGTGTTCTCCCGCCTCTCGGAGGGTGATGTGGAGTTCCTCGCGGGAGGTGCGAAGATCGGTGATCGAGGGCGCCGCTTGCGGGTTGGTGAGCTGACGGTAGAGCTCCCGGGCGACGTATCGTTTTAGGCAGCGCATGTTTTCCTTCTTGGTCTTGCCTTGAGCCGTTCGTCGGGCTGCATATTCTCTCGTCCGGGAGTCGGTGGCGAGGCGTGAGACGACGACGTGGTGGATTGCCGCGTTGGCGGCTCTGTCGCCGCCGCGGCTGAGCCTGTGCCGGCTCGTCTTGCCGGATGACGCGGGTATCGGGGCGACGCCGACAAGGGCCGCGAACTGCGCTTCCGTGGCGCTGCGTTCGGGGTTGTCGCCTACGGTGACGAGGAGTTGGCTGGCTACTTCGATTCCAACGCCGGGGACGTCCCGCAACAGCGGCGCGCAGTCTCGGAGAATCTCTGCCAGCCCTGCATCGGTGTCAAGAATCTCCCGCTCGAGAAATCGGTATCGGGCGGCGAGTTTCTT
Source organism: Cryobacterium sp. Y82 (assembly GCF_002929495.1). Classification (GTDB taxonomy): domain Bacteria; phylum Actinomycetota; class Actinomycetes; order Actinomycetales; family Microbacteriaceae; genus Cryobacterium; species Cryobacterium serini. Next base: position 4,685 of record NZ_PJJJ01000034.1, on the reverse strand, counting down.
CACAGTGAGGGCCGTCGCGGTGTCAGGGTCCGCGAGGTTTCCCATTGGACGGGAATGCTCCAACGCCGGGATGAGTTGCGCGCTCGTCAATGCGCGAAACCTGCTGCGCACGTGCTCGGGAGCGGAAACCAAGGCGGCCCCAATTCTGACGAGGAGTCCCGCCGCTGCTTGCACAAGCCGGCCGCCCAGCAGCCGTCGCTAACTTTGATCGTTTCTCCATAGCGAAATTTGTCGATCGCCTCCGGCTCGCGCCTCGAGGATCCCCGAACGCGTCGATAGCGCAAGACCCGCACAGACAAAAAATGCCAACAATAAAGGTCAACATAACGTCCGATCGCAGCTCAGTCGGTAGTGCTCGCGATTCCCGACTGTACGCCGATTAGCCGCCCCATGGGGCCGTCTGTAAACGGAGACCGTAATCGGGCCATAGGCACACTGCCCAAGGTAATGGAGGCTTGTTGCTGGATGCGGGCACCCACTAGCCTGAGCGGGAGATTGCCGATGGGCGGTCAAACGAGAGGGATACAGATGAGACTTACGCATGTGACGGCGGCAGTCGCAATCGTTGCGTTGCTGGCCGGATGCTCGAGCAGTGTCGCCGATCGTGAGGCTGCGCCTCAGCCAAACAAAGCCAGAGAACTTGCTGAGGTCGTCCACACCGGCGCCGTTACGATCGCGGATGCTGCATCGTCGCCATCCGGAAAGGTAAAAGGGCTCACCACTTCAGATGGCTATACATTCGATGCACTGATTAGTATCGGTTCTGCCGCGCCGACAACTTCAGTGACTAACGCGAAGCCGGGGACGACCGATCTCACATGGTCAGCCCCGATAACGAAGGTGTTGACGAATACGACGCCGTCACGAAACGCCCCTGAGTCGCAGCTTCTCCACTTCTGGCTTGAAGGGTATTGGCCGGAGGAGTCCCCAGTCTGTCAGCTGGACACTGACTGGTTCCTTGGTCCTACAAAACCGAAGGTTTGGGCATTCGAAGGAACGAACTATTGCACGATCACAACAATCTTCTCCGACGGCTTCAGTGGCGAGTTTATATCTGGGACGCCAGTGTCAGGCACTAGCAGCCTTGACCTCACCTTCAACATCGGTGAGGATGCGGCGCCCGGAGTCGTCGCGGACCTCACCAACGGGCCTGCGACTTGGGTCCTCGGGCTTTACGGTCCGGCAGAAAAGAGCCCCTGCCTGACCGACTATACCTACGGGACCACAAGCCACCGTCCCGTGTTCTGGGTGTCGAACCCAAACCTCGGTTGTGTACCGCCGAACACCGGAACCGGCGTCACCACCTTGGATCAGCAAACCATCGACGCCGCGGCGACTGTGACCTCAAGCGCAGCAGCGGCTGTTCAGAAGAGCACCGACGCGCTCAACATTGGGATCTCGACATGCCCCTTTGCTGTCGAGTCAGCGGACCTATATGGCGGGCTCACTACGACGTCGTACCAGTCGTTGAAATGGAACGCCCTTTACGGATTTCAGAAGACTGGCAAGAAAGACCTCACCTGGCCGTCATTCGAATGCCGAGACGGGGCGATGCGGGTCATAGCCTACGTGCCGGACGGGCAGGTCGACGTCGAGTCGTACCTCGTCAACCGTGACGGTTCCTTTCAATGGCCAGACATGTCTGACGCCGCAAGCATGCATAACGGGAAGGCGGTCGTAACGACCAGAACTGTGACACCGGAGGGCGGCGACGCTTACTCCGTCGCGCAGGTTGCCTGGTACACGAATGGGCTTGTCATCGAGGCGGTCCTCGTCGCGGCGACCCCCGAAACGGGAATGCAATGGCTGAACACAAATATTCCGGCTATCGTCACGAATCTCAGCGCGTGGACGGGGAGCATCACAGAGTCCTGACACGGACCCGTTGAATGTTGTCGGTTCGGTTTCACACCATGGACCGTCGAGTTCAGACGTGCCCACTTCACCGGCGGCAGCGTCGATTTCAAGGAAGTGACCGGTGCTGATCCAGGAATACCAGATTTCACTGATCCGATCCGCTGGGAAATACCACGAGAAGTGCCGTGGGCCACAGGAGACATGTCAAGCCAGGCCTGAGCCTCGCATTGCTGCCGCCTCGCTGGAGAGGAGCTGGTGGTTGTCGAGCGGAGGGCCGACGTGCAGGGTCCGCGCTTTCGGGTGCGCGGCACACGGGGCGTGTAAGGCCGGGTTAATGCGAGCGAGGTGTCTCGCCTCGTTTATGGCCTCTTGAGTGGCGCCATTCAGACGCACCACGTCGCTGTGGTGCGAAATCAGACACTGAAAGTGCACGGTGTTGCGGAATACCTCGGGCACGCAAACCCATCCCTAACCCAGGACGTCTACATGGCCAAGAACACAGGCGGTATCCGTGCGGCTGAAACGATGAATTCCCTGCTGTCACCGGTTTAAATCTGCGGGGTCTATGCCGGATCGATGAAGTGAACATCTGACACCGCGGCGCGGGCCAATTTCACCCTCTCGATGGCCGCCAGAAAGGCGAAAAATCAGCCGTAAAGGGGCCGTTGACAGGATGAGAAGTCGAGTACACACGATTTCAATCTGCGAGGTTTCCGCGGGGTTGGCTCAAAATCGACAAAAAATCGCCCCGGACTTCCGCAGAAGTCCGGGGCGATTCTAGTGGCGAGTAGCCCTTGAAGGTAGCGCTAGTCCAGGCACCCGGTGTGTAACCTCGGGACATCGTGAACAGTGGATCTCATCACTTCGTGGACGCTGGGTCTCACGGCTTCGTGCACAGCTACCGACCTGGCTCACCGAGTACTGCGGGCAGATCAGTTTGATGCTGGGCGAACTGGGTTTGGTATTCCGCGTTTTTGCGTTCCCAGGGCTTCGTCGGGTGGGTCACGTCAACGCCCTGGATGGAGTACGAGGCAACGTATCGGCCTCGGACGTTCAGCGCGACCATCGGCAGCGGGAATGAGAACACGATCTCAGCGGTGACGGGATCGGTGAGCAAGAAAGCGTCGTCGGTGATCGTCCGGTAGAACGTGCGGTCGGCGTAGGTAGTCGGCAGGGAGACCTGGTAGCCCTGAAAGTAGACCCGCCGGTTGGCTTTGGTGATCTCCACCAGTGACTGATCCGCTGTTTGCGGCCGCGCGTCGTCGTCGGGCATGACCTGCCCGGTCTTGGAGATCGTTAACGGCGCCCGGTGAAGGTCTGACTGTCGTCGCGAGCGGGCCCGCCGGTACTCCGAGGCTTTTGCTTCCAGCACCGACAGCGGGATCGGCTCGGTCGCTGGCGTGTGCTCAAGCAAGTCCCACGCTGCCCGCGGCGTGGCTTGTTCGAGGGCTTGATGCGGCCAGCGATTGTTGTAGTGCTCCCGGAAACGCTGGATCCGGCCACCGAGATGCTCGAGAGTGGCTGGCCGGTCGGCGTCGAGGAAACGGATCAACGTCTGGTGGGAGCGCTCGTTCTTGCCCTGTGTGGTGGGCTTGCCCGGCAGCCCGCTGATGGGCATGGTTCCTTTCGATGCCAGAAAGATCTCTACGGAGCCGATCCTGCCTGCGCGCAGCTGGTTGAACGCCAGGGAGTTGTCCGATAAAACTTCCTTCGGTGCCCCGCATGCGCCGATTGCCCGTTCGAGCATGTCCTTGGCATCAGCACTGTTCTCATGACGCGAATACGCGTCGGTGCCCACGTCGTATCGGCTTGCGTCATCGAGCAGTTGATACACCGTGACGACCTGCCCGTTCGCCAGCCGATACTCGAACGCGTCCAGTTGCCACAGCGACATCGCCGTCGCGCGCACGAACGGGATGTAGGACGACTTCGGTCGCTTCCTCGGCGACGCGTCCACCTGCCCGACGCTGGCCAGAAGACGTGCGATCGTCGCCACCGACGGGACCTTCCCTCCGGGAAACCCGCTGGACAAGGCCGCTTCGTAGTAGATCGAGCGGGGACCATAATCCCAGCCATCAGTCTTGAGCTGTTTGCGGATCTTGACCACCTCGTTCACGACGACCTGCCCGTAACGCCGGGCCGGGACCGTCGGGGCGCGGGAGCGCGGGTGCAGCGCAGCAGCAGCCTCGTGGACAGCTCGCCCGCGGATCTTGTAGAACACGCTCCGAGAGATCTTCAAAGAGCGGCAGAACCCGATAGTCGACAGCGCGTGAGGCTGGGTCGGGTCGTAATTCACAATCGCGGCGCGAGTCTGGGGTGAAAGAGAATTCGTCATTCCCTAACTATCAACGCCGTAAATGTCTCCGATGCTGTGAGACATCGTGTCCACGATGTCATGAGATCGTGTGTCCACGATGCGTTGAGACAGGACACACGAAGCCGTGAGACCCAGCGTCCACGATGTGCTGAGATCCACTGTTCACGATGTCCCGAGGTTACACACCGGGTGCCTGGACTAGCGCTACCTTCAAGGGCTACTCGCCATCTAGTGAGTACCGTGTAGCGGGAGCGGGAATTGAACCCGCGACACCACGATTATCGTGAACCAGGCTCAGCGGGGTCACATGGGCCTAACACAGCCACTGATCCCAGTAAAACACTGGATCGGTGATCACATTCTGACCCCCATGTGAATTTCAATCTGCGGGGTTAATGCAGGGTTTCTGCGGGGTTTAAGAAATGTACGCTGGCCCTACGTGCCAGGGTTGGGTGAGGCCAGTAGCTAACAGCAAGTCCGCCGTTTGACGTAGGGCGAGAATCAGGAATCA
>NZ_PJJJ01000031.1 GCF_002929495.1 Cryobacterium sp. Y82 | reverse complement strand
TCTGGGACCCCACCCAAACCTGGTGCCCCGCCCACACCCACCGCGCCAACACCCCCAGCCCCGAACCACCCTGGCGCACCTAGACAAACGGTGCCACTCATGGTGAGCACGAGGGCAAGCATCCGCATCCGCTAGCCTGCAACCATGACATCGGAGTCCCACACCACGCCATTTTCCAGCCTCGACGACTACATCGCGTTGCCCCGCGTGGAAAGTCTCACCCTCTCACCCGACGGAGCACGCGTCGTGCTGACCGTCGCCACACTCGCCCGTGATCGCACGACCTACGAGCGGGCACTCTGGTCGGTCGGTGCCGACGGCACGGGGGTTCCGACCCGTCTGACCCGGTCGGCTAAGGGCGAATCGGGGGCGGCTTTCACCGCTGCGGGCGACGTTCTGTTCGTCTCCGGCCGGCCCGATGCTGGTGCAGAAAAAGACACCGAGGCCGCCCAGCTCTGGTTGCTGCCCGCCGCCAGCGGGGAGGCCCGCGCTATCACTCGCCTCGCCGGGGGAGTATCCGGTATTGCCGCGGTCGCCGTGGCCGCCAACTCGCTTGTGATCGCCGCCGACCTGCTGCCGAGCGCCCTCGACCTCGAATCGGAAAGCGTCGCACGCACGGAACGCACCGAGAAGAAGGTCGTGGCCATTCTGCACGAGAGCTACCCGGTGCGTTACTGGGACCACGACCTCGGCCCCGCCGAGCCGCACCTGCTCGCACTCGACCTCGCCGACCTGCAGGACACGATCGTCGGCCCCGCAAGCGTTACCCCAGCGGATGCCCCCGCTCCCTACCCCGCCGATCTGCCACGTCCCCGAGACCTCACCCCCAACCCCGGCCGCACCATGGACACCGCCGGCCAGGCACTGACCCCCGACGGAGCAACCCTCATCGTGGCCCGGCGGGTGGCCGAGCAGCGCTCCGGCCGCTACGTTCTGGTCTCCATCGACGTTTCGACCGGCACCCAGACCACGCTGTTCGACGAACCGAAGGTCGACTTCGAGGCACCCGCCATCAGCCTCGACGGGCGACTGATCGCCTTCGTGAGGTCCGCCGTCAGTACCCCGGAAGGCCCGGCTGACCAGGAAATCTGGGTCGCCGACCTCGACGGCGGCCACCCCCGCCGCCTCGCCACCGAATGGGACCGCTGGCCGACCAGCCTGGTCTTCGACGCGCCGAACGGTGGCGCTCCGGGCGAATCCAACCAGTCCCTCATCGTCACCGCCGACCACAACGGCCGCGGACCCATCTTTCGGGTACCGCTCGACGGCGGGGCCCCGGAACAGCTCACCACCGATGACTTCAGCTACACCAATGTGTGCGTCGACGCCCAGACCGGTGACCTCGTGGCGTTGCGCTCCTCGTGGGTCACACCGGCGCATCCGGTGCGCATCAGCCGTTCCGGCTCCGTCACCAGGCTGGCCACACCGGCCGCACTGCCCGACGTTCCCGGCACGATCACCGAGGTCGAGACCCTCGCCGAGGACGGAGCGCGGGTGCGCGCCTGGCTGCTGCTGCCTGACGGAGCCTCGGCGCAGCATCCGGCCCCGCTGTTGCTGTGGATCCATGGCGGACCGCTGAACAGCTGGAACGCCTGGAGCTGGCGATGGAGCCCGCTGCTCGCCGTGGCCCGCGGCTACGCTGTGCTGTTGCCCGACCCCGCGCTGTCCACCGGCTACGGTCTCGATTTCATTGCGCGCGGCTGGAACGCTTGGGGCGTTAAGCCCTACACCGACCTGCTCGCGATCACCGATGCCGCCGAAGCCCTCCCCGAGATTGACGAGACCCTCACGGCAGCGATGGGCGGATCCTTCGGCGGATACATGGCCAACTGGGTCGCCGGGCACACCGACCGATTCCGCGCCATCGTCAGCCACGCGAGCCTCTGGGCACTCGACCAGTTCAACGGCACGACCGACAACTCCGAGTACTGGCAGAGCATCTTTTCGACGCAGGGCATGGTTGACAATTCGCCGCACCAGGCCGTGCGCGACATTGTCACCCCCATGCTCGTGATTCACGGCGACCACGACTACCGGGTGCCGATCGGCGAAAGCCTGCGACTGTGGTCGGAGCTCGCCGAGCACCACGCCAATGCCGACGGCAGCACCCAGCACAAGTTCCTCTTCTTTCCCGATGAGAACCATTGGGTGTTGAAGCCGCAGCACGCCGTCGTCTGGTACCAGACCGTCTTTGCCTTTCTCGATCAGCACGTGCACGGCGCCGACTGGAAGCGGCCGAGCCTGCTCGGCTGAGCGGGTCAGGGGCAACCCGCCCAGTCGGTTAAAGTGGAGAGCTGGAGAGGAACCAGCTATTGAGTGATATTGCGAGCGAATTGGCGCGGGTACGCGAAGCCTTCGACAAACCGACCCTGCGCCTGCTCGACCGCAAATGGGCGCCGTTCGTGCTCGCGGTGTTCAAGAGCTCGTTCAGCCGGGACCGCCGCAGCGTGGCGTGCGAGCTGCTGCACGCCCAGGTGGATGCCTACCTCGCCGACCTCCGCAGCACCGGTGTCGACGCCCCCGAGAAGACCGGCCGTGCCCTGTGCGTGCAGTGGATGAACGACCTCTGGCTGTACCGCGAAGTCCGCGACGCGGGCGACGGGAGCGAAGAACACTACTCGCTCACCAGCCACGCCCTCGAAGCCCTGCTTCTGGTCGATAGTCTCGCGCGCGATCGGGCGCTGATCAGCGAATCCAGGCTGTCGACGATCGTCGACACCGTGCGCCACCGGGCCACCGAGGCCAACCCCGATCGCGAAGAGCGGGTTCGCCGCCTCGACCAGCAGATCGACGAACTGACCAGCGAGCGCGATCGTCTCGCTCGCGGCGGCGCTATCGAAGCGGCCTCGAACGAGCAGATGCACGAGGGCTACGCCAACCTCATCGACCTTATCCAGCAGCTTCCAAGCGACTTCAAACGGGTCGAGGAGTCGGTCGCGGCCATGCACCGGCAGATCGTTAATGACTTTCGCGGCGAGGAACGCCCGATCAGCGAGGTTCTCGACGACTACCTGGCCAAAACGGATGCCCTCATGTCCTCGACCGCTGAGGGTCGCGCCTTCGAGGGAGCGTTCACCCTGCTGCGCAACGACACTCTCATGCAGGGTCTGAAGGACGATCTGGAGACGATTTTGCTGCATCCGTTCGCCTTGGAACTGGGCCTGAACGAACGGCGCAGCTTCATGAGCACGGTGACGCTGCTGCGCAAGGGTATCGACGACGTTCTCACCCAGCGCAAGGGACTCACGACCACCCTGCGCGAGCACATCGTCAACCACGACGTGGTGAAAGATCGCGAGCTCGAGCTCGTACTGCGGGGCATCAACCGCGAACTTGCCGTCTGGATGCAGACCGCCGGCCCCCGCGCCACTGTCGCCACCGAGCTCATGCCTGGCACTCTCGAGGTTGAACACCTGCGCGAACGTTTCTACGATCCGGTCGCCCATCTCGGACCGCCCGCGCTGGCCGACGTTTCCGACGCTGCTCCCACAGCACCGAGCCTCGGCGACCTGCGCCTCCAGGGCGGGCCACTGCTCGAAGATCTGCGCGACGCCCTCGTGGCCGCTTTCGGGGCGGGGGAGGCAGCATCCGTCGGCAGCGCCTTCAACGGATTTGGTGCAAGCCTGCGCCGCCCGGTCGAGATTCTCGGCCTGCTGCAACTGGCCGCCCAGCTGAATGCTTCGACCAGCCCGGCCGAGCTGGAGAGCTTTAAAACGATACGACCGGATGGCTCGGTGCGGGTATTCGACGTGCCGCGCCGCACCCTGACCGACGACGACATGGCGGCCCTGGCCGCCCAGAATTTGGGTTCCCAGCATGATTGACGACTTTTCGGCTGAGGGCACCGCTACCGGCATCGACAGCGACCCCCAGACCCTCTCCCTGTTCGAGGGCGACGAGGGCGGATTGAGCGCCCCGCAGCGCCGCACTCTCGTGCTGCTGCTGAAACACCGCTATATCTCGGCGGCCCTGCAGCCCGCCGAATGGCAGACGCTGCTGCAGTCGCAAACCCTGCTCAAGTCCCGCCTCAACGACGTTTTCCTCGACCTGCACGTTGACCTCCATTACGAGGTCGCTTTCAAGAGGCAGGCCCTAGCGGAGGGCGGCGAACGGTTTCCGACGCTGCTGCACGACGTGGCCTACACCCGCGAGGAGACAATTCTGCTTGTACTGCTGCGCCAGCGCTTTCGCAGCGAACGGGCCAACGGACAGGAAATCGTACTCGTCGACCGGGACAACCTGGTCGAGAACGTTGCACACTTTCGCCCGGAATACGCCACCGACCTTTCCGGTGACGCCCGAAAGGCCGCTGCCGCGGTCGACAGCCTCGCCAAGGCACGGGTACTGCTGAAGACCAGCGACCCAGACCGGTTTCGCATCTCGGCCGTGATCGAAGTGCTGTTGTCCGTGGAACGCCTCGGCGAACTGCTGGACTGGCTGCGTCAGGAAAACCGTGCTGAAGATACGCAACCGCTCGCCGCCTCGCACCTGGAGCCCCTCGTATGAACGATTCCCCGCTGTTCTACATCGACGGTGCCACCGAGGGCACCACCCAGTGGCGAGCCGAATCCATGCAACTGGTCAACTGGGGCGGATTTCACGGCCACCACGCGATCGACTTCAGCGCCGCGGCCACGCTCGTCTCCGGGGCGTCAGGCACCGGCAAGAGCAGCCTGCTCGACGCCTACCTTGCGCTGATGATGCCCTCGGACACCCCGTTCAACGGTGCCTCGAACGACGCCGGCTCCGGCCGAGCCCGAAGCCACGACCAGCGCAACCTGATGACCTACCTGCGTGGCAAGACCGACGCCAATCGGGAAGGGGCAACCGGCGAGCTGACCGACCAGGTGCTGCGGGGCGCGCACGAGGCTACCTGGGGTGCCATCGCCATGACCTTCATCGACGACAACGAGCGCCGGTTCACCGTGCTGCGAGCCTACTTCGTGCCGCGTGGCGCCCATAAATTCGCCGACGTCGCCATGAAAATGGTCACGACCGACGGACACCTCGACCTACGCGACCTCGCCTCCTGTGCCGAGAACAGGTTTGACAAGCGCGCCCTCAAGGCCCGCTTCGAGGGCCTCGAGGTGTTCGACACCTACGCGGGGTTCGCCCAAACGCTGTACACCCGGCTCGGCATCGGCGCCAACGGCGAGGGCGGCAAGGCTTTGCGCCTGCTCGCCCGCATCCAGGCCGGCCAGCAGGTGAAAACGGTCGACGGACTCTACAAGTCGATGGTGCTCGAAGAGCCTGCGACCTTCGCTGCCGCCGACAAAGCGGTCGACCACTTCGAAGACCTGGAACGTTCCTACGGTGCCATGGTCACCGAGGCGCAGAAGGCCCAGGTGCTCGACCGCCTGCCCGAACTGCACCAGGCTTACGAGGCCGCGACTGCCAAAGCCGAACTGGTCGACACCTTCGGTGTGCACCGGGCAGGGGACACCCCCTTTGTGCTGTGGCAGCTGCTCACCGAGCACACCCTGCTTGAGAATGCCGCCGGCAACAACCGGGCAGCTCGCCGCGACAACCAGGCCGCCCTCGTCCAGGCCCGTGACGCCGAGACCGCGCTGAAAATCCGGGTTGTCGAGTTGCAACGGCAGGAGCGCGACAACGGCGGCGATGTGCTCGAACGGCTGCAGACCGAGCTCGTTCACCTCAGTGACCAGCGCGACGATGTGGCTCGGGAGCACGAAAATTTCCGTCAGCGAGTGCACGTTCTGGCGGCGCCGATCGATTCCGTCGCTACCTTCGCGGCCGCCCAGCGGGAGGCCAACCGCTTTGCCGCCGAGTTCGCCGCCGCCGAGTCAGCCCTGGAGGTGACCCGCTCGGCACTGCAGCGTGAGGCGTATCCCGTGGAGGAGGGCATCCGCTCGCTCAAAAAGGAACGCGTATTCCTGACCGGGCGCGAGAGCCTGGTGCCACAGTCCCTGCACCAGGCGCGGCTGCTGATCGCCGAAGCGGCGGGGATTCCGACCGAGGAACTGCCGTTCGTGGCCGAACTCATCGACATCGCCGCCGGTGAAGAACTGTGGCGGCAGGCCGCCGAGGTGACCCTGTCGTCGGTCGTCCGGGTTCTACTCGTCGATGAGACGCGCCTGGCGCACCTGAGCGCGGCGATCGACCCGCTGCAGCTGCCTCTGCGCATCCACTTCGAGGGCGTGGCACTGAAGCAGCATCAAGCCGTGACCGGTGACGCCCGGTATGTGTCTGGCAAGCTCGACCTGAAGGACTCGCCGTTTAGCAGCTGGGTGCAGGGGCGCCTTCGGTCGTCGAACATCGACGCGCTCTGCGTGGCCAACCCGTCCGAGCTGGTTGGTGAGGGCGCCCGGGTGACGCCGAGCGGGCAGACGCGCAACGGTTCCCGTGGCGCCCATGGCTGGAACACCGGCCAGAAGTCCATCATCGGGTTTTCCAGCCGCGCCCGGCTCGAAGACATTGCCGTAGAGGTGGCCGCGCAGGGGCTGGCCGCTGACGCGATCGCGCAGCGGGCATCCGCTGTTACTGAGCAACTCGGTGAACTGCGCGACCAACTGGCCGCTCATCAGTACATTCTCGACACCGACTGGTCGACCATTGACGTTGCGACAGCGGCCGAACGCATTCAGGGCAAGAAATCGGAACAAGAGCGGATGCTGGCCAGCAGTGATCTTCTGCGTGCACTCAGTATCGAAGAGGCCCGGCTCGCCCTCGAGCTCGATGCTGCCCAGAAACTCAAGCACAGCACCGATCAGGCCGCGGCTGTGCTCAACGACGAGCAGGCCAGCATCGTCGACGCACAGGACGCGGTGAATGATCGACTCGAACAGATTGAACAGAGCAGCGCGCTGACCCTGTCGCTGGAACATTCTCTGCACCTCGATGAGCAGTTCGCGCGCGTCACCGACCAGAACGACCTCGCCGCTTTCTCCGGCGGCCTGAAACGCCTGCGTGAGCGGCTGATCAATCAATCGGCGCAGGATCGTGACAGTGCCGCCCGCGACCGGGCCACCATGATGGGCATCTTCGAGACTTACCAGGCTCGGTGGCCCGACCCGAATATCGGTGTAGCGCTCGAATCGGTCACGAGTTACACGGATATTCTCGACGCCATTCGCACACTCGGCCTCTCTGAGCGTCGCCAGGAATGGAAGCGCCGGCTCTCAGCGTGGAGCGGGCAGGACCTCGTGCCGCTCACCGGCGCGTTTAACACGGCCATCGAAGAGATTGAAGACCGGTTGCGACCGATCAATGAGATCCTCGCGACCCTGCCATTCGGCGCAACCCGCGACCGTCTACAGATTTCGCTGCGCCGACTGCACCGCGACGACGCGAGCGCGTTCCGCAAGGAGCTCAAGGCGCTCTCCTCCGGCGCGACGGAAGAATTCACCGACGATCAAACTGAGGACCGCTTCACTCGGCTCCAGCAGTTCATGGCTGTGATTCGACGGCCTGACGATACCGCCACGTCCCAGCGTGATGTGCTGCTCGATGTGCGCCAGCACGTCGAGATCACGGCCGTTCGCGTGACTCAGGACGGCACCCGCGTCAGCACCTACTCGTCCCTCGGCGGCAAGAGCGGCGGCGAGTCGCAGGAGCTCGTAGCTTTCGTGGTCGGCGCAGCCCTGCGCTTCCAACTCGGCGATGAAAGCCGCACCCGGCCGCGCTTCGCGCCCGTGTTCCTCGACGAGGCCTTCGTCAAATCCGACGCTGAATTCGCCGGCCGAGCCGTTGCCGCGTGGAAGGGCCTCGGCTTTCAACTCATCGTCGGGGCTCCGCTCGACAAGGTCACCGCGCTTGAACCATCCATGCAGCTCGTGCTGTCGGTCACGAAGAACACGACCACCGGTTACTCGTACATCACACCGTTGGCGTCGCCTGAGTTGGTTGTGGCCGGAGCGTCGGCCGCGTAGTCCGGGCGGCACTGCGTGCGGAAGCGCACGTGCCGTTGCCGCAGCGGGGTCCGCCGATCAGGTGCCACGTGGGCGTGGGCGTAGCATGTCTGCATGTCGGTCCAAGATTCTCCTCCATGACTTGGCCTGCACTCACCGACTAGCACCTTGGACTGGAGCAGAACCTTGACCAGAATGCGGCGACTTCATCGCAATCCCGGCTTCCGAAACCCCACATTTTTCTCGACCTGGTTACTGTGGACCGTGGGATTTCTCGCGTTCCCGATCGCGGGCCTCGCCGGCACGGCGGTCGGTGGGCGCGTCAGTAACCCCGTGTCGGCCCTTATCGGTGGCGCGGTCTGTGGGGTCGTCATCGGCTTCGGTCAGGTGATGGTCAGTCGGCGTCGTCTCAACCCGCTGAACTGGGTTCCGCTGACCGGCATTGGTTTGGGCTTGGGTCTGCTCCTGGGCTCGACGGTGGTCGACTATCGCACGACGCTGCCGGAGTTGGCACTGATGGGAGCGATCACCGGGATCGTGCTCGGTGCAGCCCAGGCCATGGGGTTGCCGCCGCGCACGCGCCGACGCTGGCTGTGGGCCCTGGGTATGGCCACGCTGTGGGCGCTGGGATGGACTGTGACGACGCTGGCCGGGGTCAACGTCGAGGCCCAGTTCACTAATTTCGGCGCCATCGGAGCGGTGATCGTCACGGCGCTGTCCGGACTCCTCTTGCATTTCCTGCTGCCGTTTTATCCCTCGTCGGGCATGTGGTTGCGCTCACGCCCCATCAGTACCGCCCCTTAAGGCGCCGAGCGGCCTGCGCGCCAAGACCGCCACGCATCGGTAGCCCAGAGCGCCCACAGTACGAGCAGGGGCTGGAAGGCGAGGCGGATGCCCCGGGACAGATCCGAATTCAGTCCGAAGGAGTCGGTCGCCGTGACGAACTGTGAGATGTTTCCGGGAAAAATGGCCACGAAGAACGCGGCGACGACCCAGCCGACGGGCACCCGCCAGCGGTGCAGCGCAAGTAACGCGGTTCCCAGCAATATCTCGGCTATTCCAGAGAGTACGACGACCAAGTCGGTGTCCAGCGGAACCCACGCCGGGACCTGCGCGTGAAATGCCTCCCGGTTGAATGTGAGATGGCTGATTCCAGCCAAAAGCAGCGCGGCGCCGAGTGTCAATCGGCCGAGCAGCCGCGGCAGCGAACGGCGCGGGCTCGATTTGGCTCCGCGAGATTCTTGGATAGTCATTGTCTGAAGTGTAATTGTTTGCTCGCGCTCTGCCCAGGCTGAGCCTCTTTCGTTCGCAGTCGCATGACACAGTCACGGCGCAAACAAGTACTTCCATCCCAGTAGGTGTATCGTGCCAGCGTCGACCGTAATGGCGGCGAAGCGATAATGCGATGAGAGCGGTGCAGCATGAGCAGTGAACCCCCGATCAATGACGTGACAGACATCGACATCGAGGTCACCCACTCCAAAGCCTGGGCCGCTGGCGTTCCGGGCGTGCTGCACTCCATGCAGCCGGCGATCACGCAGATGGGCGCTGTGCGCGGAATGCGCGCTCTGCTATCGCTGAACCAGAAAGACGGATTCGACTGCATGAGTTGCGCCTGGCCCGACCCCGGGCACCGCAAGACCTTCGAATTCTGCGAGAACGGTGCCAAAGCGGTCACCTGGGAGGCCACCCCGATCACCATCCCGACCAACTTCTGGGCCGAACACTCCCTGACAGACCTGCGGGAGAAGAGCGAATACTGGCTTGGCATGCAGGGCAGACTTGTCGAACCCGTCTACAAGCCAGCCGGCAGCGACCACTACCGTCCGGTCAGCTGGCCCGAGGCTTTTCGCATGATCGCCGCCAAGCTCAACGGTCTTGACTCGCCCGACCAAGCCGCCTTCTACACGAGTGGCCGCGCCTCCAACGAGGCCGCATTCGCGTACCAGCTGTTCGCGCGCGCTTACGGCACCAACAACCTGCCGGACTGCTCCAATATGTGCCATGAATCCACCGGCTGGGCCATGGGCATGACCGTCGGCATTGGCAAGAGCACGGTCAGCTACGACGACTTTGCGAAATCCGACCTCATCATCATCATCGGTCAAAACCCTGGTACCAACCATCCACGCATGCTCACCGCGCTCGAAGAAGCCAAAGATGCTGGCGCGCAGATCGTTGCGATCAACCCGCTGCCCGAGGCCGGCCTGCGCCGCTACAAGAACCCGCAGCGGGTGCGCGGAGTGATTGGCCATGGCACCGAGATAGCAGACCAGTTTCTGCAAGTTCGCCTCGGTGGCGACATGGCATTGCTGCAGGCCGTCTCGAAGCGGGTGCTCGACGCCGAGGACGCTGCCCCAGGAACCGTCCTCGACCAGGCTTTTCTTGACGAACACTGCCACGGGCTGACCGAGCTGCGGCAGCATCTCTCCGAACTTGACGAGCGGATGGTGTTGGCCGCAACCGGCTTGCGCGCGGCACAAATTGACGAATTGGCCAAACGCTACCTAAGCGCTGATCGGGTGATCATCACGTGGGCGATGGGGGTGACGCAACAGAAAAAAGGCATAGATACCGTCAAGGAAATCATCAACCTGCTGCTGCTGCGCGGCAACATCGGCAAGCCCGGTGCCGGTGCCTCGCCGATTCGTGGCCATAGCAACGTGCAGGGTGACCGCACCATGGGTATCTGGGAGCAGATGCCGCCGGCTTTCCTCAATGCCCTGCAAGCCGAGTTCGGTTTCAACCCGCCGCGCGAGCACGGCGTTGATGCCGTCTACGGAGTGCGTGCGATGCGCGACGGAAAGTTGAAGGTGTGGGTGGGGCTTGGCGGCAACTTCGTTGCAGCCATGTCCGACACCGGCATTGCCGAGGCCGCCATGCAACGCACCGAAATGAGCGTGCAGATCTCCACCAAACTGAATCGCTCGCATGCTGTGACCGGCGAGGAGGCGCTGATACTACCGACCCTGGGGCGCACCGAAATCGACGAGCAGGCCGGCGGGGTGCAGTTTGTCTCCGTGGAGGACACAGTCTGTGCGGTGCATCCGTCGTGGGGAAAGCTCGAGCCGGTCGCATCAAACCTGCTCTCGGAGGTCGCGATTATTTCGCGACTGGCCAGCGCTGTGCTCGCTGACTCGGTCGCGGTCGACTGGGCCGGATTCGAGGCCGACTACGACCGTATTCGTGACCACATCGCCCACGTGGTCGAGGGATTTGAGAACTACAACGAACGCATCCGGCAGGAGGGCGGATTCATGTTGCCGAACGGGCCGCGGGACTCGCGCACCTTCAACACCCCGATCGGCAAGGCTATGCTGACCACGAACACCCTGGAGTATCTTGAAGTACCGCCCGGGCGTCTGGTGCTGCAGACGCTGCGCAGTCACGACCAGTTCAACACCACCATCTACGGCCTCGATGACCGCTATCGCGGTATCAAGAAGGGTCGCCATGTTGTCTTCATCAACAAGAAAGATCTGCTCACCCTAGGTTTCGTCGATGGCGATCTGGTCGACGTGCACAGCGAGTTCAGTGACAACGTCGACCGGGTGTTACGCGGCTATCGGCTGGTTGCATACCCGACACCGCGCGGTTGCGCCGCCGCTTATTATCCGGAGGCGAACGTGCTCGTGCCGCTCGATAGTGTCGCCGACGGCAGCAACACACCGGTGTCGAAGGCTGTCATTATTCGACTGGAGCGTGCTGCGTGAATCGTGACGCTACTGAGCGGTGTTCACCCAGCCGGTGGCGTCGGGGTGTTCCGTCTCGGGCTGCTGGCAGACGGCGGTGACCACATCCACAGCCCGGGCCACGGCTGTGCGTGAGGGCATCGCCGGGTTGGCTGCGGCGAGACCGGCGGCGTAGCCGACCATGAACGTCGTGATCGGGGCGGCCATCGGATTCACCGCGTGGGCGGCTTCATCGGCGACGGTGAGCACAAGGTCGTTGTCTACCTCGAGGTCCACAATCTGCAGTGCCTGACTGAGGCGACGGATCCACTGCTTGAGAATCTCTTCGTCTACGGCGTTGTGGGTCACAGCAGCTCCTTCAGTTTCGAGTACGTCGGATGCCTGGTTGGTCCGAGGCTACCCCAAGCTGCGAAATTCCGGGCAATGAAATTGTGTCGAACCGTGGGCTACCAGCCCATGGTGCCCGCCGCGCCCTTGAATGGCCCGACGATTTTTTCGGTTATCCAGCCGCCGTAAAAGTCGCCGTCTTGTGCGCGCACCGTTTCACCGTCGACCGTACACCGGTCCATCGCCCCGGGATAGACAGCGACGCGGTCGGTTAGAGACTCGAAACCTGCATTTGGTGTGGGATAAAACCAGGCGGACCGGGCACGGGAGCCGACCGAGAGGTATCCGGCAGCGCCCTTGAACTCGCAATAAGAATGACCGGCATCCGGTTGCAGCACGCCCGGCGTGAAGGCACCCCGCGGCAGGTAATACACCGGTGGATGGCTGGTCTCGAGCACCCGCACGACGTCTCTCGTGTCGGCGACGGTCACGCCGTCGAGTTCAATGGTGATGTGTTCCCCGGTGTGTTCGACGCGGGGTGGGCGTGGGTAGTCCCAGACGGATTCCTGGCCGGGGTGGATGGGGTCGCGTTTCACTGGTTCAATCATGATCCGATGCTAGGTCGGTAACCTGCGAAGAGCTGTCGCCGGGTTCCGGTTCGGCGGTCGTAACAGGGCTACGGTGACAGCGGCGGCCACCGCCATGAGCCCGGCCACCATACCGACGGTTCCGCCCCAGCCCCATTGCACGAAGAACAAGCCTCCCAGCCAGCCGAACAGGCTTGACCCCGCATAGTACGAGAGGTTGTATAACGACGACGCCTGGGCTCGACCGACCGTGGCCTCGGCGCCGGTCCAGCCGGAGGCGACGGCGTGGGCGGCAAAGAAGCCGGCTGTGGCCAGTAGCACGCCGAGTAGAACGATCACAAGCAGGGGCGACAGGGTCAGCAGCACTCCCATGGTCATGGAGACAAGCGCACAGAGCAGAACCGACCAGCGGCCGAATCGAGCCGCGAGAATGCCGGCCTGGGCCGACGACCACGTACCAGCCAGGTACGCCACGAAAACGAGACTGATCAATGCTTGGGGCAGGTTGAACGGGTCGTTGGCGAGCCGAAAACCGAGGTAGTTGTAGAGAGCGACGAACCCGCCCATCAGCAGAAACCCCTGGGCATAGAGCGCGAGCAGGCGCGCAGACCTCAAATTGGTGCGTAGCAGCATGACCAGGCTCAGATCGGTGCCGCGCTCGCGCGCACGGCGACGGACGAAGCGGCGGGGCACGAAGCCGCGGGGTACCGGAATGAGTGTGATGAACAATACGGCTGACACAGCGCACAGGACGCCGACGGTGAAGACGGCGAGGCGCCAGTTGATGAGCTCGGTGATCGGTCCGGCCACGATACGCCCGAGCAACCCGCCGATCGTGGTGCCCGCGACGTAAGTGCCGGCCGCGCGGGCGGCGTGGCGCGGCTCAATCTCCTCACTCAGGTAGGCGATCGCGATAGCCGGCACACCGCCGAGCATCAACCCCTCGACAAAGCGCCCGGTGAGCAACAGTGAGAAGGTGGGCGCGAAGGGCACGAGCAGTCCAAACACCGTTGCCGCGATTACGGCGATCGACATGGCCTGTACCCGGCCGAGCCGATCGGCAACGAGCGACCAGGGAATCACGCCGACGGCCAGGCCGAGCGTCGATGCGGAGATGACGAGGGCAGCATCCGCTGCGCTGACGCCGACATCATCGGCGATTTGCGCGAGCACAGCCTGCGGCGAATACAACTGGGCGAAGGTGGCGATACCGGCGAAGAACAGGCCCGCCAGCAGCTTGCGATAGTCGGAGCTGCCGTGCGAATGCCCGTTCCAGGCCGCGGATGCCTCAGCGCGGCCCGGGTGCGCGAACGTCATCAATGGGTGGTCACGACTCGGGGCACGTCCTTAGCGTACGCGTGCCGGGAGCGTCAGCAGGTGCCAGTGAAATCGAGCTGAAGCGGGCGCACGAGGCGTCCTGCGGACGCACAGTGGTATTTCGCGACAATGCGCCAACTGTGTGCGGGCTGGGAGTGTGTCTGGGTCATTATGCGCAGGGAATATCTCCTTCGGTAGGGTGGTTTCGGCCAGGGTGCTCGCTGTTGGGTACGTTGACTGTGACAGGTTGGCGTTCCCACATCGACCGAGCAACCTCACCGTCGATGGGTGACACCAGCGGTGAAGTCACCGGCGAGACAGATACCGGAGCACTTAAATTTCGAACGAAGAGATAAATCCATGACTGTAGTTCCCAACATCACCCTCAATAACGACACCGCGATTCCCCAGCTCGGATTTGGCACCTATCAGGTCACCCCGGAGACGACCAAGGCGGCGACCCTTGCCGCTCTTGAGGCCGGCTACCGACACATCGACACGGCCGAGATGTACGGCAATGAAAAAGAGGTCGGTGAAGCTATCGCAGAGTCTGCGCTGAACCGGTCCGAGATCTACGTTACGAGCAAGCTCAACAACGGGTTTCATGACCGCGTCGACGCCCTGGCTGCTTTCGATCGCACCCTGGACGCCCTCGGTTTCGAGTACCTCGACCTGTTTCTCATCCACTGGCCACTCCCGGCTGTTGGAGACTTTGTCGAGACCTGGAAAGCAATGGAGGAAATGCAGCGCTCCGGCCGCGTTCGCACCATTGGCGTGAGCAACTTTCAGCAAGAGCACCTGCAGCGTCTGTTCGACGAGACCGACACAGTGCCGGCCGTCAACCAGATCGAGGTTCACCCGTACCTCACGCAGGACACGCTGCGGGCTTTCAATACTGAGCACGGCATTGCGACCGAAGCATGGTCGCCGCTCGCGCAGGGCGCAGTTCTCTCCGACCCGGTGATCACGGGCATTGCCGACCGTCTTGGTAAGTCCGCCGCTCAGGTCACCCTGCGCTGGCACCTGCAGCGAGGCGACATCGTCTTCCCGAAGTCCGTCACCCGCAGCCGAGTCGACGAAAACTTCGCCCTGTTCGACTTCGTCCTCACCGAAGCGGATATCGCTGCGATCACTGCCCTGAACCGCGACGAGCGCACGGGCCCTAACCCCGACGAGTTCAACTACATCCCGTAGTTTGTCGTGAGCGCACGCTGAACTCTGTCGCTGCCAACAAATTTGGTTACAGTGTTTGCATGAGCTCTGATGCGGTGGTTCTAACGGTTGCTGGGCCGCACGGCGCGCGCGAGATTCGCCTTTCGAGCCCGAGCCGGGTGCTCTGGCCCAAATCAGGAATTACCAAACTTGACCTCGCCCACTACGTCATCGTGGTGGGCGAGGCCTTCGTGCAGGCCAACGGTGACCGTCCAGTGTCGCTGCAACGGTTCAGTGGGGGCATTGACGGCGAGCAGTTCTTTTCGAAGAACCCGCCTAAGGGCGTGCCTGACTACGTGCGGTCCGTTCCTGTGGTCTACCCGAGTGGGCGTACGCATCCGCAGCTCGTGATCGACGAACCGGCGGCTGCGGTGTGGGCGGTACAGATGAACACGATCGTGTTTCACCCCTGGCCATCCAGGGCCGAACTTACGGACAATCCCGATGAACTGCGTATCGACCTCGATCCGCAGCCCGGAACAGACTTCGCCGACACCGTGCCCGTCGCCAATGAGCTGAAGAATCTGCTGGCCGACGCTGGTCTCACGGCATTCGTGAAGACCTCCGGAAATCGCGGGCTGCACGTCTTCGCGCCCATCAGGCCGACCCGTGAATTTCTCGATGTGCGGCACGCGGTCATCGGCGCAGCGCGCGAGCTGGAACGACGGATGCCCACCCGGGTCACCACAAACTGGTGGAAAGAAGAGCGTGGCGAGCGCATCTTCATCGATTACAACCAGGCCAACCGGGACCGCACCATGGCCGGTGCCTACAGCCCCCGGCCGCTGCTGCACGCACCGGTCTCCTGCCCGCTGGAATGGAGCGAACTAGCCAGCGCCGACCCGCAGGCATTCACGGTTCTCACCGTGCCAGGTCGGCTACGGGACAACGGTGACCCCTGGGCGGCGATGCACGAGCACCCCGGCACGATCGACACCCTGTATTCCTGGTGGGAACGCGATCTCGAAGACGGACTTGGTGAGTTACCTTTTCCGCCGGATTTTCCCAAGATGCCGGGGGAGCCACCGCGCGTGCAGCCCAGTCGGGCGCGTAAGGTCGACTAGCCCGAAGCGACTAGTTCACGATCCGCTCTGCGGGGAGCGGGGCTTTCGGCGGGGTGCCGTTTCCGAACGGTCGGCCTCCGAGGTCGGCGCGCGCGTGCGGAGCCAGCCACGCGCGCGCATCCGGTCCCTTCGGCACGATACCGCTGGGATTGATGTCGACGTGGGTCACGTAGTAGTGCCTCTTGACTTGCTCGAAATCGATCGTGTCGCCGAAACCGGGTGTCTGGAACAGGTCGCGAGCGTAGGCCCACAGCACCGGCATCTCGCTGAGCTTGTTGCGATTGCACTTGAAATGTCCGTGATACACCGCGTCGAAACGGGCGAGCGTGGTGAACAAGCGGATGTCCGCCTCGGTGATCGTGTCACCCACGAGATACCGCTGCCCGGCCAGACGCTCTTCAAGCCAGTCCAGGCGGGCGAAGAGAACGTCGTACGCCCGCTCGTAGGATTTCTGGCTGCCAGCAAAACCGCACTTGTAAACGCCGTTATTCACGTCGTGAAAGATGAGGTTGGCGACCTCGTCGATCTCCTCCCGCAGCGCTTCGGGGTAGAGGTCAGGGGCGCCGGCTCGGTGGTACTCGGTCCACTCGAGCTCAAAATCTAAAGTGATCTGCGGATAGTTGTTGGTGACGACCTTGCCGCTCGGTACGTCGACGATCGCCGGCACGGTAATGCCGCGCGGGTAGTCGGGAAAACGGGCGAAGAACGCCTGCTGCAGGCGTTCGATGCCAAGCACCGGGTCGACCCCACCCGGGTCGAGGTCGAAGGTCCAGCTGTTCTTGTCGTGGGTAGGGCCGGGCAGGCCGAGCGAGATGACACCCTCAAGGCCGAGCAGGCGGCGCACAATCGTGGTGCGGTTTGCCCACGGACAGGCGCGGGCCGCGACCAGCCGGTAGCGGCCCGGTTCGACGGGCCAGCCGTCGCGGCCATCCCGCGTGATGCGATCCTCAATGTAATTGGTGTCGCGGTTGAAGTCTTGGCCGGGCTGAATGTAACTGGGGTTCAGGCTCATGTACCCACGCTACGCGACTGGCGCCGAATCGGCTGGGCCGGTTTAGACCTCTTCGGCCAACTGCGTCGTGATCTCCGCGTCGGTGCGCGCATCGATGATGCCCCACATCATGTGGGTCGGGCCGCTGCCGTCGCTCGGCTCGAGGCGTGGCCGACTGGCCCAGCCACGCGCGACGGCGGCGGCACCGAGTTGCGCGAGCGAAGCGCTGATGAGCGTCTTGCGAATCTTGCCGGCCAACACGCTGCCATCGGGTGCCTGACGCCAGCCGCGCTTGTGGGCGAGAACCCGCCCTATTTCTTCGTCGGTCAGCCAGCGCGAAAAGCTCCGGGTGGGCGGGTCGATGGCGATCAGCTTCATGCCCGTTACTGTACTCGCAGCCCCGCATCCGGCCCGCAGCACAGAAGGCCAGTCACTCGTGCTAACGACTGATCCGGGCAATAATCACAACAGCATTCCCAACAAACGATAAGGAGAACCAACCATGAGCAGTCGTCTCAACCCGTATCTCGGCTTTCGCGACAACGCCCGCGAGGCAATGGACTTCTACCAGGGCGTTTTTGGGGGCGAAATCACGCGAACCACGTATGGAGAGTTCAACGCGAGCGAAGATCCGTCAGAGCAGGACAAGATCATGCACTCGGAATTGACGACCACGAATGGGTTCTCGCTGATGGCGTCGGATACCCCTAACGGCATGGAGCTTCCCACGAGCAGCAGCATCACCGTCTCCCTCAGCGGCGATGACGAAGCCGAATTGACCGGGTACTGGGATAAACTCCTCGACGGTGGCACAGCAATCATGCCGCTGAGCAAGGCGCCCTGGGGCGACAGCTTCGGTATGCTGACCGACAAGTTCGGTACCTCCTGGATGGTCAATATCGCGGGAGCGTCCGCCTAAAGAAGTTTCTGGGCGCCACGGTGTGTGCGCGCCTATGCTGAGGCCGTGATGAATGCATCGGCAACACACATCGCTCGTGACGCGAGCAACAGTGCGGCACTGCAACTGCTCGCGCGGCTGGGTTTCGCCGTCAACGGGCTACTGCACATCCTGATCGGATTTCTCGCGATCACCGTGGCGGTGGGAGCCGGCAGTGGCTCTGCCGATCAGACCGGGGCTCTCTCCCAGCTGGCTTCAAACCCCGGTGGTGTATTTCTGCTGTGGACTGTCGTTGTCGGCATGTTCGCCCTGGGGCTGTGGCTGGTCGTCTCGGCGTTTATTGTGCACGACGAT
This sequence comes from Cryobacterium sp. Y82, assembly GCF_002929495.1. Lineage (GTDB taxonomy): Bacteria > Actinomycetota > Actinomycetes > Actinomycetales > Microbacteriaceae > Cryobacterium > Cryobacterium serini. Next base: position 186,800 of record NZ_PJJJ01000031.1, on the reverse strand, counting down.
CCCAAACGTAAGTGGGGGCGTCGTCTGGCAAACATTGCCAAAGCCATCGTTTACTTTGCTATCGGCGCTACCGCGCTGACCTTCGCCCAAGGCGGCTCGTCCAGTTCGGCGGGAAGTACCCAGAGTGCCAGCTCGTCGCTGCTTTCATCGCCCGGAGGCGCGATTTTGCTGTTTCTTGCGGGAGTGGCCGTGCTCGGCGTCGCAGGCTACTTCATCTATAAGGGTGCGGCGCAGAAGTTTCGCTCGGACCTCTCCGTGCCTGGCGGAACGGCCGGGCGCGCGGTCGTCATGCTCGGGGTCGTCGGGTACATCGCCAAGGGCGTTGCTCTCGGGGTGGTGGCGATTCTCGTCGGCGTCGCCGCGCTCACTCGTGATGCCAGCAAGTCCACGGGGCTCGATGGAGCCATTAAGGCGCTCGCCGCCCTCCCGTACGGAACGATTGCGCTGATACTGATCGCCCTCGGCCTAATCGCCTACGGCGTCTACTGTTTTGTTCGGGCCCGGCGAGCGCGGCTGTAGTCCGCGCGCTGCATGGCGGGTATCCCAAGCGATCACAGCGCCAAGCACCATGAGCGAGATCGACAGGGAGGCGAGCGCATCCGTCGCCCAGTGATAGCCGAGATAGAGGCGGCTGATCGCGGCGAGCCCGATGCAGGCCAGGGCGATGGTGAATCCGACGATAGTGGCCGTGGGCCGATGATGAGTTCCTCGATGCGAATGCGCCACACCGTTGTGGGCCGTGTATCGCTCATTTCGCGTCCTGTCGATAGTAATGACGTGCCGACAAGACGATGGTTCGTGGCTACTCCTGACCCCGCCCAAGCCGGCGTTCGCCGTCAAGTTTTGCAGCCAGCGGCGCCCAGACTACAGCGGCAATGCCCACGCCGAGGAGCAGGGCGCCAATTGTGTCAGTCAGCCAGCCCGCACTATTCGATCGTGATGTCGCCGGGTATTTTGTCGGGGCGCCACCCTCGCCAGGACGGCTGGCGCAGCCGACCGGTCGCCGTCCACTCGGAGAACTCCACCTCGGCGACAAGAGTGGGGCGCACCCAAACCGCGCCTTGGGCATCCGTTGGCGGAATATCGCTGAACGGTGTGGTCTTTCGAACGAGCCCGGTCAGTCGGGAACGGATGTTGGTCAGGTCGCGTTCCCCGAACCCCGTACCGACCCGGCCCACGTAGCGCAGGCCCCCGTCGGTCGGTACTCCCAGCAGCAGCGAGCCGATCGCGCCGGACCGGTTGCCGCGGCCGGGTCGCCAGCCGCCCACCACCACTTCCTGGTGGCGAAAATGTTTGATCTTCACCCAGTCGTGAGACCGGTGACCCATCGTGTAGCGCCCGTCGAGCCGTTTGGCCATGAGCCCCTCGAGTCCGAGTTGGCGGCTGGTGTGGAACGCCTCGGAAAAGTCACCGTCAAACCGTGGCGGCACCTGGGTCGAGCCGGTCGCCGTGACCGTTAACTCAAGCCGGTCGCGTCTCGTGCTGTAGGGCAGCGCGGTGAGTGGGTGCCCGTTGACTTCGAGCAGATCAAACAACATGAATTGCACGGGCGCTTTCTTGGCTGCCGAGACGATTTCCCGAGCCTCGGTAAGTTTCATCCGCGTCTGCAGGAGGCCGAAATCGGGCCGTCCGCGTTTATCGACGGCCACGATCTCGCCGTCGAGCACCACGGAATCCGTTCCTGATCGTGCTGAAACCGTGGCGAGCAGGTCGGCCACGAGATCTGGATACGAAGCGGTCACATCGTGCCCGTTGCGGGTGATCAGGCGAACAGTCTGCTCGCGCAGCGCCACATAGGCGAGGGCTCGCATCCCATCCCACTTCATTTCGAAGGCCCACCCTTCGTCGCCGAGGTCGGCTTCGGAGCCAGCGGCGGCGAGCATGGGGGAGTAGGCGTTCTTCGGCGCTGCGGGCATGATGGTCGCAGCGGGGTTGGTGTGCGGGCGGGCATTCGTGCGCGAGCCGCCTGAGGCCCCAGTGTTCGTTTTCATGCGGTGAATCAGCCAGTTGTTCGTTGTCTTGCTGCTGTGGCTGTCGCTCGTGCGAATGAGGGCAAACCGGGCGGTCCCGCCGAGCCCGGCCTCTGGTTCTCCGTGCAGGATCACGATTACCTCGTCATCGCGCCACTTTTCAAGTTCGTACTCACCGCGGTCCCAGATCGACACGTCGCCCGCACCGTATTCTCCGACCGGAATATTTCCCTCGAAACTGCCGTACTCAAGCGGATGATCCTCGACGTGTACCGCGAGCCGGTTCTGCGCGGGTGTTACCGGCACGCCGCGAGGCAGGGCCCACGATACGAGCACCCCGTCGTGTTCAAGCCGAAAGTCCCAGTGCAGGCTGCGGGCGTGGTGTTCCTGAATGACGAACGACGTGCCAGCGGATGCCGCGGCTGACACCGCCGGAACCGGTTCGGGTGTCTTTGCGGCATCACGCTTGCCGCGGTACGCCGTCAGCCGGTCCGGCGTGACGAGCGCCGGGGCCGAGCCTGCGCTCGCCGCACTGGCGTCACCCACAGAGTGATCGAAGGACCCGGCTGTGAGTAGCGCGAGCGGATCTTCCCGTCGCTTCAGTCGTGCGAGTACCTGCTTGTAGTCGAGCTGCTCGAGGTCGGCCGAGGCGAGCTCCTTCCAGGTACGCGGGGTTGCGACCATGGGATGGCTGCGCCCCCGCAGTGAGTACGGCGTGATGGTGGTCTTGGCTGCGTTGTTCTGGCTCCAGTCCACCAATACTTTGCCGGGTCGTAGGCTCTTTTTCATATCGCTGACCACGAGGTCACGGTGGTCGGTCTCGAGGGCGCGTGCCAGTTCGTGCGCCACGGCCGAGACCTGATCGGAGCTGTAGGACAGGTCGAGCGCGGCATACAGGTGGATGCCCTTGCTCCCGCTGGTCACCGGCATCGGTTCCAGCCCCATGTCGTGCAAAATCGCGCGGGCTAACCGCGCCACCTCAGCGCACTCGAGCAGTCCAACACCCGGCCCCGGGTCGAGATCGAGCACGAGCCGGTCGGGATTGCGCGGGGTGCCGGTACGACCGAACTGCCACTGCGGCACGTGAATTTCCAGGGCGCTCATCTGCCCGAGCCAGGTGAGAGTAGCGAGGTCGTTCACGAGTGGATAGACGTTCACATGGTCTTTGTGCTGGATCTCGCGCCGTTTCACCCAGCTCGGCGTTGAAGGCTCCAGATTCTTCTGAAAGAACATTGCGCCCGGGTTCTCACTCGTCCCGACGCCGTGCACCCAGCGTTTGCGGGTGGCCGGGCGGTTCGCGGCGTGGCCGACGAGCACGTCGGCGATCGCTGCGTAATAGGCCAGGACATCGGCCTTGGTGGTTCCGGTCTCCGGGTACAGGACCTTGTCGAGATGGGTGAGCGTAATGCGGTACCCCTCGACGGAGACCACCTGGCTGCTGGCGTTCATGCGTCAACTGTGCCGCGGAAACTCCGCGTCTACTAGGCGACGAATGTCTCGTTCGGGTGTGTACTGGTCGTATGAGAAGCATCTGGACCGGTGCGATCACCTTCGGGCTCGTCAACGTGCCCGTCAAGGTGTACAGCGCCACCGAAGACCACGACGTCGCACTGCACCAGGTACACGATGCCGACGGGGGGCGCATCCGCTATCAACGGCGGTGTGAGATCTGCGCCAAAGTCGTGCCCTTCGACCACATCAACAAGGCTTTTGACGACGGCGAGCAGACCGTGGTGCTCACCGCCGACGATTTCGCATCGCTGCCGGCCGAGCACAGCAAGGAGATCGACGTGGTCGAATTCGTTCCGAGCGACCAGATCGACCCGATCATGCTCGACAGGAGCTATTTTCTTGAACCCGACGGTAAGTCATCGAAGGCCTACGTGTTGCTTCGGCGCACGCTCGAAGCCACCGACCGCACCGCGATCGTGCACTTCGCGCTGCGGCAGAAGACCCGTCTCGGCGCGCTGCGCGTGCACGGCGAGGTGCTGATGCTGCAATCGCTGCTGTGGGATGACGAGGTGCGCGAGGCTAAATTTGCGTCCCTCGACGACCGGGTGAACATCAGCGCGAAAGAGCTCGACATGTCAGCGGCGCTGGTCGAGTCTTTCGCGGCCGATTTCGCACCGGATGCCTTCAACGACGATTATCAGGATGAGCTACGGGCGCTGATCGAGGCCAAGTTGAAGAGCGGCGATGCGGTGTCGACCGAGGCGACCTTCGGTGAAATACCGGAGGAAGGCGAGGGCGGCGAAGTGCTCGACCTGATGGAAGCACTACGGCGCAGCGTCGAGGCCAGCCGTGACCGAGCCAAACCCAAGTCGAAACCGAAGCAGTCCCGTTCGGCCTCCTGAGCCGGCACCCCCGAGCATTACGATCCGCAGGAGTTGCGCCGCTGCGCGGGAGGTGGAAGTCCCACGCACTGGCGCAACTCCCGCGCATGGCCTCCGGGACCCAGGTGCGAAACTTTACGCACGCGGTTGAACTATGTGGCGACGATGATCGAGCGCTGGATTGCGCTGGATTGCGCTGGCGTGCCTGGCCCCGGCACCCAAGAGGAACAGACCAGAACGAGTTCGGCGCCGGCATCGGCCAGTTCGCGGCCGAGCTCGGGGAAACGCAGGTCGTAACAGGTCATCAGGCCGATGCGCAGCAACTCGCCAAACCGCCCCGCCGCAGTACACCACCGCGCTGCACGCGCTATATCGGTATTTTCTGCCCTACCCGGTGGGCTATCTGCACGGCGTGAACCGTGAGCATGCCCGCCTGGTGGTAGCCCTGCGCGAGCACGACCCGGTGGCCGCTGTGGCCATATTCAGGCAGCACGTGTCGGTACTGCACGACTCGATGTTCGTCGGGCTCGCTCAGGGTTAGACCGAATTCAGTAGCGCGCGAAGTAACAACGCTGTTCACCGCCGCGGCATTTTCTACAACGGCGATTTGTGTGACACGCCGACCAGCCGCTCGATGGCGGCGAGAGGGATCGGCAGCCAGGTCGGGCGGTTACGAATCTCGTAGACGGCTTCATAGAGCGCCTTGTCGAGTTCGAAGGCATCGAGCAAGGCTTTTTGATCGGCGAGTTTAATGCCGGAGCGTTCCGCATAACCGTTCAGGAAGGCATTGCGGCATGCCAAGGCCCACTCGAAAATAGTGGGTCCGGCATTCGTCGTTTCGTCGGCGACTGGTTCGCCCGGCGCCTCCATCCCGGTCGAGTCGGGCATCGCTGCCGTCATAGCACCCGCAACGTAGGAGAATGATCGCAGCATTCCGGCGACATCGCGCAGCGCGATATCGGGCCGAGTGCGTTCCCGGAGGGTGCGCAGGGGTTCCCCCTCAAAGTCCAGCAATACCCAGCCACGATCCCGCACGTCGAGCACCTGGCCGAGGTGGAAATCACCGTGAATGCGTTGCAATCGCGGCCAGGTCGCTGCCTCCGCGCGAGCGAAGACCGCCTCGATGGCATCGCCGTGCTTGGTCAGCATCGGTATTTCGTGCAGGGCTTGGTGGCAACGCTGCCGCATCGTGGCCATTTCGCCGGCGATGACCGCGGGGGTCACATCTAGTGTCGGCAGAGTACGGGCGAGGTCTGCGTGTACGTCGGCGGTGGCCTGTCCCAGTCGAAAAGCCGGACCGGTGAAGTCGCTGCCGGAAGCTGCAGCGACCAGGGCTGTACGCCACGCATCTGGGGCATCGGGCAGAAATTCCTGAGCAAATACGAGATGGCCGACAGCCCGACCGTCAGGTTCGGCGGGATCATCCCACTGGCCAAGAACGTCACCGAACGGGAGCGGGATTCGCACTGATCCAGCGTTGGACAGCGCTGCCTGCACCACTACGTCAGGATTCTCACCGGCATGAATGATGCGAAAAACCTTGCAGATGATCGGGATTGTCGGCGCACCGGTTGCGTCCGTGCGCTGCACGATAATCGAGGTGTTGGATTGCTCACCGCTGAGGACGCGACTGGAGACCACCGTAGTCCCCCGAGGGGAGGCGATATCCGGCCTCAAGTCCTCACCGTGCGCACTGACGCCGGTTCGATCGGTCGCCGGAGGGTGAGTCGAACCCGTCACGCTCTGCAGTTCCATGAAGTTGAGCACTGCAGCGGCGAAGATCGGATCATAGGCGGCGTCATAAATAAAGCGTGCTCGGTCGGAACCGGGTCTGCGTACGGTGATCAGGGCATTGGGTGAGCCAGCAAGTTCAAATACCCGTTCCGTGGTCGGCAGCTGGTAGAGGGTGAGCCTCAGGCTCGCGGTATCCAACATGAGGTCGATGCGAATGGTCACGTCCGGGTCGAACGAGTCTAGGGAGAAATGGCCAATGCTGCGAAGAGCCGGAACCTGCCCTTTGTTGCCGAACCACCGCTGTGTCGATACCCACGCGTTGACATAATCGGGCATCGGGGTGCCCCTATAGGCCGGGGCGAGGTCGGGATTAGCGGTGGGATCTGCATTCGGGGCGCTGTCTCCATCGATCATGCCGTCAGCGTATCCTTCCCGCCCGGATTAAGTCGGTGTGTTCGGGCGTGCCTTCGCTGGTGATTCGCGCGGCTCATGCCGACGAGCGTGGCGCGCGGTTCAACGCGAATGCTGGTGCGTTCGCAACCCGCGCATCATGCGCGACTCGCCCTGCGTGCGCTGCTGACCGGCCGAGCTAACGGGGCAGCGGCACGCGTCGGGGAGAATACACAGCCCTCAGGCAGCTATGCGGAGACGAGGACGTGCGGCTGGCGCGCGGGTTCGACGCGAATGCTGGTGCGTTCGCAACCCGTGCATTTGAGAACGTAGAGGGGGAGCGAGAGCCGAAGGGCTTGCGCGGGGTTCGGTTTCAGGTCGGCCTGTGACTTGCAAAACGGGCAGGTAATTCGCATCGAGGGTTGTCCCTTGGCTTGGTTCTGCGCAAGCGATAACTCGCGTCAGATTGAACATAGGGGGCAATCGCCTATTGCCGCACCCCCTTGAACTTCTCGCCGATTTATGTATACAGAGCAGTCCGTCTGTCCCCGTTTCGGCGGACGCCAGCCCGCGCCATCGGCGCCCGGTCACATGAATGGATTCAGCGACTGCCTACTGTGTATTCAGGGACTCCCTGCAGTCCGTCCTCGAACGACTTGACCTGCCGCGAGCGATACCCAGGACGAACGACTAGCCACCGTCAGTGACAGTGGTCTTCTCTAAACGGAAACCGCCAGCAGGCTCACGACGACGGTGTCCTCTTTCGTTGAGAGCTGGCCGACCTCGGTGAACCCGAGGCGGTCGTGAAAGGCGAGCGAGCCCGGGTTCGGCGGTTCGAGGTTGACCTCGCAGAATACCTCGGTGAGCTTAAGGCGGCGGGCAGCGCCGAAGATGGCGTCGTAGAGCACCTGGCCGAGGCCCTGCCCGCGATACCCGTCGGCCACGACGATGCGGTCGACGTAGAGAAAATCGGTGGACCGGCTGGAGAACCAGTGGTAGTTCTCGCTCGCGTACTCGGCCCCCGCGATGAACAGAATGGCGAAGCCGATGACGCTATCGGTCGCATCATCGTCAACGACAGCAATCGCGAGATTGCTGTGCTCGACGAGCGCGGCCAACGCTTCGGCATCCAGCTCATTGACCGCGGGCACGGCTGCATTGTTGAGCGCGAGCAAGCGCGGCAGGTCGTCGCGTACGAGAGAGCGAATAGAGAATGTCATCCATTAACGATAGGCCTTGCAACTTGCCGAGCACACGGCTCCCTGTCGGCCACGCTCTGGCTGACCCGAAGCCCTGACAGAATAGACTGTCGCCGTTTCGCACGTGGCGACTCGTTCAAGGAGACAACGGCGTATGACTCACCAGGTGAGCACTAACAACTACCGTGCCGCACGCGACCAGCTTCTGGCCCTGCGCGACGATCACGCGCGTGCCGCACAGGAGTTTCGCTGGCCCGATGTGGGAGAGCACTTCAACTGGGCCACGGACTGGTTTGACGTGCTCGCTCGCGGCAACGACAAAATCGCGCTGTGGATCGTCGAAGAAGACGGCAGTGAGCAAAAGCTCACCTTTGATGAGATGGCCCATCGATCCGACCAGGTCGCCACCTGGCTCAGCCACCAGGGCGTCGGGCGTGGCGATCACGTCATGCTCATGCTCGGCAACCAGCGCGAGATCTGGGAGGCGATGCTCGCCATCATGAAGGTCGGCGCCGTCATCATGCCCACGAGCGCCGTGCTCGCCTCGCACGATCTGACCGACCGGGTGCAGCGCGGCGGCGTCGCCCACGTAATCGCCAACTCGGCAGACGCGGCCAAATTCGACGACGTTCCCGGCGACTACACCCGCATCGCTGTCGGCCCGCCCCGCCCCGGGTGGGCCGACTTCGCGGACGCGTATCGGGTCACCCCTGAACCGATCACGACGGTTGTCGACTCCGCCGATCCCTCACTGATCTACTTCACCTCTGGTACGACAAGCAAGCCGAAAATGGTGCTGCACTCGCAGACCTCCTACCCGGTCGGCCACCTCTCCACCATGTACTGGCTGGGCCTGCGTCCCGGCGACGTCCACCTCGCAATCAGCTCGCCCGGCTGGGGCAAACACGCCTGGAGCTGCTTCTTCGCCCCGTGGATCGCCGAGGCGACCGTGTTCGTTTACAACTACTCCAAGTTCGACCCGGCCGCCCTGATCGCGCAGCTCCATCGCGCCGAGGTCAGCACGTTCTGCGCACCGCCGACGGTCTGGCGCATGCTTATTCAAGCGGATGTCGGCGCCCGCCCGGCCAGCCTGCGCGAGTTGCTCTCGGCTGGAGAACCACTCAACCCCGAGGTCATCCGGCAGATCGACAACGGCTGGAAGCTGACCATCCGCGACGGATTCGGTCAGACCGAGACCACCGCCATCGTCGGAAACGGACCCGGATCCTTACTGAAAGCCGGGTCAATGGGCCTGCCCCTGCCCGGCGTCTCGATCAAGCTGCTCGACCCGATCACCGAGCTGCCCGCCGACGAGGGCGAAATCTGCCTCGACCTCTCGCAGAGCCCGGTCAACCTCATGACCGGCTACCACGGCCAACCCGACCTCACCGCCCATGCCATTCGCGGCGGTTTCTTCCACACCGGCGACGTCGCAACGGTGGATGCCAACGGTTACCTCACTTTCATCGGCCGCACCGACGACGTCTTCAAGTCGAGCGACTACAAGGTGTCGCCGTTCGAAGTGGAGAGCGTGTTGCTCGAACACCCCGCGGTCGCCGAAGCCGCCGTCGTTCCCGCGCCCGATGCGACCCGCCTGAACATTCCCAAGGCCTACATTCATCTCGCACCGGGCTGGGAACCGACGGCGGAGACCGCCGAAGCCGTGCTGCGACACGCCCGCACCGGGCTGCCGGCCTACATGCGGGTGCGGCGGGTGGAGTTCTTCGATCTGCCCAAAACCATCTCGGGCAAGATTCGCCGAGTTGAGCTGCGCGAGCGTGAAGACGACGCGGCCGCTACGGGTACCCCTCTGTCGAACGAGTGGCGCGACGACCAGTTTCCGGGGCTCAAGCGCTAGAAGACCGGCAACACCCCCGACGGTCGTCGGGCCGGCGCGCCATTCGCACCCGGCGCCAACCCGATGAACGGCCGCGACACCCACGGCATGCTCGCCTCGGCGCTGAGCGTGGCGAAACTGCCCTCCTCCGAAGCGCAAAACGGTATCTCCCTGACCAACACGGCCGTACCGGCCGGGCTCGGCCACACCCGGCAGAGCGGGTCAGCGACCTGGTCGGCCTGATCGACGGACACCCGACGGCACGATGGCGAGCGTGCATTCCTGGGAACTGGTCACGGCGGTCGACGGACCGGGTACACCCGGTTGACCTATTTTCTCTCCGGCTGTCTGCTGCGCTGCCAGTACTGCCACAACCCGGATACCTGGAAGATGAGGGACGGCGCGCTGTCGCCGATCGACGACGTGCTGGCGGGCATCCGTCGCTACCGCGGTGTGCTCGCGGCGACCGGCTGTGCGAACGCGGCACGAACGTATGGGTGCGGTTCGTGCTTGTTCCCGGAAGAACCGATGCGGTGGAGAACGTCGACGCGGTTGCCGAAATCGTGGCTCGCTGGCCCAACGTCTCACGGGTCGAGGTGCTGCCGTTTCACGAGATGGGCGAGGAAAAATGGAACCGCCTCGCCATTCCCTACCCGCTGCACGGGGTACACCCGCCCGATGCCGCAGTGCTCGAGCGCGTGCGCGCCCAGTTTCCCGCCCGCGGCCTCACGGCGTTCTAGCCACTATTAGTAACGCGCGAGAAGTTCCGTCTTTTTGGCGAGGAATTCGGCATCCGTCACCACGCCGGCGTCACGCAGCTGACCCAATTGGGTCAAGTGCAGGGCGATACCGGTGGATGTCGCGGGCGCGAGTTCGCGACGGATGGGTGCGGCATTCAGGGCTGCGACCGGCCCCGGAACGGTGGCCGGTCCGTGCACGGCCGCGGGTGAGGGTGCGGGCGGGGCTGCGTGCCCGGCCTGCGACGTGCGGTCGATCCAAGCCAGCGCGATCGCCGAGAGAATGAACACCATGTGGATGATGACCTGCCAGAGAACGCCGTCCCAGGTGTAGACGTTGCCGGTAATAGTCTCGGTCGGGTCCGAGCTGACCGGCGTGCCGCGCGCGGCCAGATCGCCAACCTCGATGAAGGTTTTTAGCAGGTGAATTGAGGAGATTCCCACGATGGCCATGGCGAGCTTGACCTTGAGCACGTTCGCGTTGACGTGGCTGAGCCACTCCGGCTGGTCAGGGTGACCGTCTAAGCGGATGCGCGAGACGAACGTCTCGTAGCCGCCAATGATGACCATGATCAGCAGGTTCGCAATCATCACGACGTCGATCAGGCCGAGCACCGAGAGCATGATCGCGGCTTCTTCAACGTGGATGCCACCGTCGTCGCCGGGCACGGTCAGTGAGGTCCATACGTCGCCGCCGAGGTTGATGAGCTCGACCATGAACACGATCACATAGATAATCTGCGCGATGATGAGGCCAATATACAGGGGCGCCTGCAGCCAGCGGCTGAAGAAAATCATCAGGCCGACGCTGCGTACCCAGCTGGACTGGGGACGGAAGGGGCGGGGGAGGGCTGTTTCAGTCACCGGTCGATCTTAGGTAGAGTCCGATTGTGAACCCCCTGTGAGCTCAGCTGGTTTTCAGGACCCGCGCCAGCAGCCGGGAGTCGATGATTGCAAGATCCAGTCCGAGCAACTTGGCGAAATGCTCCGACGGTTCGACGCCGAGTTCGCGGCCCAGGTGGGCGCGAAAACTGCGGTAAACGTGCACTGCCGATGCATAGTTGTTCTCGGCGAGGTGGCAGCGCACGAGCAGGTGCTGGGCGCTTTCGCGCAGGGGATCCACGACCGCCGCTGCCCGTGCCGCCATCAGGGCCCGGCTGAAACTGCCGGCCACGAGATAGGAACGAGCCAGGGCTTCCAGGGAATCCACCCGGTGATCGAGCAGGCGCTCCTGTTGGCCGAAGACCCACTCTTCGTACCAGCCCGGGAGGAGATTCGCCTCCTCCAACAGGTCGATCGATTCCGGCGGCACTGATCGGCCGCCGTTCAGCGTTATGTCGGTGGTCAGTTCCCGCACCTGGCGCAGATCGATGCGCACCGCCGGATCGAGCTGGGCGGGGATCGGTAGTACGCAGCAAACGCGGCAGCTCATGTGAGGTACGAAACACGCTCGCCCGCAAGTTGCCTGCCGACTGGCGCTCTGGGCTGTCGGGTCAGAGCCGTGCGGCCAGCACCGGTCGCGGCTGGGTGTGCAGCACGGCGAGGGCTGCGAGGAGGCGCTGTTGCCGGGCGCCGACCTCAACCGGTGCGCCGTTGAAGCGCAACTGCCAGTACCCCAGCACGCGAAGATCCCAGCCCTTCGGCCTGCGCAACCCGCCTCGTGATGTGCCGCCGATGTCAGCGCACTGCTCAGCGCGGCTTACGGCTTCGCCGACTCAGGCATCACCGTGCTGACCGATCAGGCCGCGACCAAGGACGCCGTGCTCGGCGCGATGAGCGAGGCGCTCGACCGTGCGGCTACGCCGGGGGAACACCTCAACCACATCGTGTTTACCATGTCGAGTCATGGCACCCAATTGCCCGACACGAGCGGGGATGAGGCCGACCAGGTCGACGAGGCCTTTGCCACCTATGACCTTAAGCAGAACGGTGCCGTCTGGAACGCGAGCTCCTTAATCATCGACGACGAGCTGCACGATTTGTTCGCCCGACTGCCCAAGGGCGTACTGCTCGATGTGATTCTCGATACCTGCCACAGCGGCAGCGGGCAAACTTTGGTGGCCGGTACAACGGGGCATTCACCCGCTTTCTTCTCGATGCGCTGCGATCCCGGTCTCAATTTCGGCACTGCTCGACGCGGCCGCCGGCCTAGGGCCTGAGGTCGGTGCGGGCGGGATCGACTCGACCGCGGGATCCGCTGGCCCTGCAGGAGTGATGGGCAGTGCTGGCTCGCGCGAAACGGATACCGCGGTGCGCGCCCTTGCCGCTGCCGCGTTCCTGCGCGCTGCCGCAGACTTCATCGACGGATAGCCCTCCGTAACGCCCCGCTGCGCGGGAGGTGCGCCAGTGCTCGGGAGTTGCGCCGCCCACGCAGCGGCGCAACTCCCGAGCACCCTGACGCGACGGTACCGGTCGCAGGCTGCGACCGCCCACTCTGAATGGCGACATCTTTCGCATCCGGCGCTGTGTCCTGCCAGACTGAAGGCACGGCTCGGCGCCACGGGAGACAGACCGGATCGCCCAAACGACGTACACGCTATGCGCCTCGGAAGGACTCCATGCTCGATTTTCTGTTTAGCCCGATCCCGGTGATCATTTTCATGATCATTGTGGTTCTGCTCATTGCCCTGGTTTACGCCAAGACCATCTATAAGAACGCCGGGCCCGACGAGGCCCTCATCATCACCGGTAAGAAGAGCCGTAAGACGATCGTCGATGGTGCCACACTCGAGGAATCCGGTCAGCGCGTCGTGCACGGACAGGGCGTCTTCATCACTCCCTTCTTCCAGAAGGCGTTCAAGATCAGCCTGCGCAGCCGGGCGATCGAAATCACTGCCGTTGCGCAGGACCGCAACGGCATCACGCTGTCGGTTGAAGCCGTCGCCATCGTCAAGGTCGGCGACGACCCCGCCGCGATTCGCGCCGCGGCCCAGCGCTTTCTGGGCCAGGACAAGAACATCGATGGCTTCGCGCAAGAGGTGTTGAGCGGTTCGCTGCGTTCCTCGATCGGCGCGACCGACGTCATGACCGTCATCCAGAAACGCGATGAGCTCGGCAGCTCGGTGCTCGCCACCGCACGTGAGTCGCTCGCCAATCAGGGCCTTGACGTTGACTCGTTCGAGATCAAGGGCATCACCGACGAGAACGACTACATTCGCGACATCGGTCGTGCCGAGCAGGCCAAGGTGCGTCGCCAGGCCGAGGTTGCCGAGCACGTCGCGAACCGCGAATCGCAGGAAGCCCTGATCACCGCCGAGCAGGCCATCGCCGAAGCGCAGAACACACTCGCCCTGCGCAAGGCCGCGCTGCAGCTCGACACAGACAAAGCCTCCGCCGAGGCCTCCGCGTCGCGGCCCCTCGCCGAGGCAAAGGCGCAGCAGGCCATTGTGCAGGAGCAGGAACTCACCGCCCAGCGCCGTGCGAGCCTGCGCAAGGCTGAGCTGGAGTCCGAGGTCAACGCGATCGCCGACGCCGACGCGTACCGAATCCGCGTGACCGCGATTGCCGCAGCCGAGGCCTCCGTCGCCAAGGCCACCGCCGACCGTGACAGCCGTGTCGCCAACGCCGACGCCACTCGTGCTGAGGGTCAGGCCGACGCCGATGCCATTCTCGCCCGTGGTACGGCCGAAGCGACCGCCACCCGTCTCTCGGCCGAGGCCGTCGCCCAGCAATCTGAGGCGCTCATCCAGCTACGGCTGATCGAGATGCTTCCGCAGATCGCGCACGAGCTCGCCGCTCCCATGGGTAATATCGACCAGCTCACCGTCATCTCAACGGATGGCGCCAGCCAACTCTCCAAGAACGTCGCGTCGGGCTTCAGCGAGGTCGATGCCGTACTCGGCTCCACCATGGGAATCGGCATCAAAGACCTGCTGGGCGGGTTGCTCGGCGGCACGGCCGGAGCCGCCCTGCGGAACGCCGCGCCCACTGGCGCGTCCGTTTCACCCAGTGGCGCATCGACGCTTTCGACTGCGACCGCCGCTGGCCCACTGGCTGACGCGGTGAAGTCGACTTCGGTATCTGAAGGGGCCTTTGAAGCCGCGCCTTCAGAATGACTTTTGGCGCCTCGTTCGGTCGTTTCCGCGACGGCCGCCGGAGCCGCGCGTTCGGCAGCGTGAGCATCCGTCGCTGTCGATCAACGGCGTTGATTTCGACGCTGATGACAACGCGGCGGTCGTAATCGCGGCTGCAACGTAGATGTAGACGTGCGTTGCAACTCGGCTAAGTCAACAGCCGGGGCCGTGGGGGTTCACGTTGCAGTCTTCGGCGACGAGTACCGTCGATTCGTTCGCTGCCACGACGGCGAACGGGCCTGACGGCACGGTGACGATGCCCTCGACGGGGCGCCAGCCCTGGTCGCCGAAGCTGTAGTCGGCTCGGTACTCGACTGTCAACACCACCGAATAAGTACCCTTCGTTGTGTAGACGTGGCTCGTGGCGGTGCTGGCGAATTCCGCGAGGCCGAGATCTTCCCAGCTGGCCCCGCCGGTTACGCTCGATCCAGCCGTGCCGTCGCCATAGTTCCAGCGGTAGCCGATCGGGGTGAACATCACCTGCGCGGGCTGGCCAAGCAGTAGTCCCTCGCCAACTTGAGCGGATGCTCCGGCCCAGAAATTCGCGGCCAGTCCAACGACCGCCCAGCCATTGGGTTCCATGCCGGAGGGGGCCGCTGGTGCAGGGAAGTTCTCCAGGTCGGAGACGCGCACGATGGTGTCTGGCGAACAATTCGGGCAGGGCGTTGTGGGGGCGGCGATGGTGGGTGGCCACTCGGGGTGGCGTGAGATCACCGGGAAGTCGCCGGAGCCACAAAGCGTCCACTCCTGCTCCGAGGTCAGCCGGCCAACGGGGTGGGCGCAGATCTCGGTCAGTGTTTGCCCGGTCCCAGCCCGGCCGCCCGAACCACGATCCCCGCCCGATCCGCCGCCGGATCGGTCATTATTTTCTGCGGTCAGGTCAACCCCGTCCCCGGTTGAAATTCCCCCGGATACAAGCCCTGGTGGGCACGTTTCATTCTTTATGTCACTTGAGCTGCAAGCAAGATCACCAGCGTAGGCCGGTGAAATTGCTGCAGAGGTAATCGTGAGGAACGAGAGAGCACCGACAGCTAGCAGAAGTTTGAACCGGACCATACTGTTGACTCCGAAATGAGAAGGTCATGGGAGATTTCATCTGGGGTGGTGAAGGTCACGACGAGTGGCCAGCGCGCCAAACGATCTGGATCGGAAACGATTTGCCCGGTCATATCCACCTTTTGGCTTTGGCTTACATCGAGACAAACGTAGGTTCGTATTTCCGATGTTGCATTCGCTAGAGGACCGAAAGACTGCACGGTCATCGAGTCAAAGGTTGTGGTGCCCGAGAATCTCCACCCTTTTTCCTCAAGAACTTTCTTGGTCTTGATCTCGTCGTCTCGCTCCGGTCCGGTCGTTAATGCAAGGTACTGACCCCAGGAGGCCGACTCCATATCGTCAACACTGTCGCCTGCGGCTAGGTAGGCGGCATAGGCGGCCGTCGCGGCAGCCAGTGCATCCTCGTTCGACGCAAACACTGGGGGAGACTCCGTGGGGACAGCCGTCGCCACCGGCACCGGGGACACCGTGACGGGCGGGGCTGGCGTGGCCATGCATCCGCTTAGTAAAAGTGACAGTAAAAGGGCGCCGAGCACTGCGTTGTGCGGCGGACGGTGACGCGACGGGATTCGCATGGGGTCAGGATAGACGGATTGCTACAATCCTGCCGAGACTTTCCACAGGCTGGTATTGAAGCCGCGAGAACGGTAAGAATCACTGCAACGTGCCCGCGAGCAAACTGCACCCTTCACTCAAAATCTGCGGCTCAGTCGTGCGCGGTCAGTGCGTGCGAAAGCAGCGCGGCCAGCGCGGCCAGCGCGGGCTGCCCGCCGGATTGCATGGCGGCGCGCTGACGCTCGACTCCGGTGCGAGCCGCTGCATCCGGTCCAGTAACTTCAGAACTTGTTCGAGGTTGCCGACCTCGTCGTTGGTCCCGCCAACGCCGACTAGCCGGCGAATTCGACGGTCGTACTCGGCGGCATTCGCAAACAGCGGTGGGCACCCAATCGTCGACCACCGACGCATGTGCACGCTGCGCCAGCTGGAGAATCCGGTATCTGCTCCGTGCCAGAACGGTGAATTCACGGCGAGCGCGAGCAGCGTCGGCAGCCAAACCCGCACCCGGTTGAGCGCCTGTACCTGGCCTCCCGGCTGGAAATACCGACGTGCACATGCAGTCCGTTGATGAGGTAATCGGGTACCAACCCCCCGAAACGCTCAACATTCGTCACCTCGGGCCAGCCTCGACCGAAAAGCGAGCGGATCAGCGGATGCCTGTTCAAAGCGATCAAAGATCGGCGTCGATCGTTCGATCTGCGAAGCGAGAAACTCGTGGCTAATGAATCGCGACACCAAAGAGTGGCCGAGGAGCTCGGCATGCACTTCGTCGCCGACGTTTGCCGGCTGCAGAGTTGCCGGCTTCAAAAAGATGAATTCCTCCTCAATGCCGAACGGTCGCATTTCCCACCTCCGGCACTTTCACCGGACACTACTTGAAAAACCGGTATCAAGCCGATACATTCTCAAATCCGCCAGCCGGTCACATTCGCACTGACACCTGACTAACATGACCAATAATCATGAATTGATGTGCAGGCGTGGGCTCTCGCACTTATCGACTCAGTTGGGGGTAAACGTGGTGCAAGTAACCGAGGTTCCGGCCGGCGCGGCCCAGTCATGGCGGCGTTCTCTTCATGGCGTTCTCGGCGGCCTGCTCGGGTTCGTCGCTATGAGCGCGGCAGCCGGCGTCTTGGTCGCCGTGTCGGTGACCCCGGTCGTGGCACTCTCGGGCATAGCTGCGACCAACACGATCTCGGTGTTCGAGAATCTGCCGGGTTACGTCAACATCGAGCCCCTGTCGCAGAAGAGTGACATCTTCGCCACCCGCAGTGACGGAACGGTCGAACTGCTCGCCTCGTTCTACGATCAGAACCGCATCGAGGTGAGTTGGGATGCGATCGGCCAGTTTGCGAAGGATGCCGCGGTGTCGGGAGAAGACCCCCGATTCTATGAGCATGGCGGGGTGGATCTGCAGGGCACGCTGCGGGCCACGGCCACAACGGTGGCCGGCGGAAACACGCAGGGTGGGTCATCGATCACGCAGCAGTATGTGAAGAATGTGCTCGTGCAGAAGTGCGAGCTGATCACCGACAAGCGGGCGCACGATGCGTGCTACCGAGCGGCGACCGAGACCACGCCAGATCGCAAACTCAAGGAAATGCGGCTCGCCATCGGGGTCGAGAAGAAATACGGCAAGCACGACATATTGCAGCAATATTTCAATATCACCGGCTTCGGCGGCACTGTCTACGGCATCGAGGCCGCAGCCAATTACTATTTCAACACCACCGCGGCAAACCTCACCCTGACGCAGGCGGCGAGCCTGGTCGCTATTGTGAACAACCCGGTGAAGTTTCAGCTCGACAGGCCTGCGAGCGAAACCAATGGGGCCGCAAACGGTTACGCGGCCAACAAACAACGCCGCGACTATATTTTGCGCGAGATGCTGCGGTACCAGAAGATCACGAACTCCGACTACGACGCCGCCGTCGCGTTACCGGTCGAGCCCATTATCACCGAACCGAGCACTGGCTGCCAGACTGCCGCGGCCAACGCGTACTTCTGCGACTATGTGACCAAAATTCTGCAGAACGCTCCCATCTTCGGCACGGATGCTGCCACTCGAATGCTCAACTTTCGGCGCGGTGGTTATGACGTCTACACGACCCTTGACCTCGATGTGCAGAACGCGGCCGTGACCACCATGAATCAGCAGGTGCCCAAGGTCTACGCCGGCGGGGACGTGGGCGCGGTGATCACGAGCGTGCAGGTCGGCACCGGCCGGGTGCTTGCCATGACCCAGAACAAGGACTACAGCCAGGACCCCACAGTGCAGGCGACCGGAGCCAACTACACCGGCATCAACTACGCCACCGACTTCGCCGAGGGCGGGTCGAGCGGGTTTCAACCCGGGTCGACCTATAAGGTCTTCACCCTCGCGGAGTGGCTCAAGGAGGGCCACTCTCTCAACGAGCGCGTTGACTCAAGGCGCAAAGCGAACTGGGGTACTTTTCAGGACAGCTGCCTCGGACCGCAGAACTACAACAAGGAGGGCTTTAACCCGCGTAACGATGCAAACGAATCCGGCGCCAATTACAGCGCGCTGCAGGCCACCGTTGGCTCGATCAATACTGGTTTCATCGGAATGGCCAAGCGGCTGGACCTCTGCGGAATTCGCAAGACGGCTGAGGCGTTTGGGGTGCACCGGGCTGACGGCAACCCGCTCTCGCAGTCTGGAGCATCCGTGATCGGAACCAACGAGGTTGCGCCGCTGACCATGGCCGTCGCCTTCGCCGGCATCGCCAACAAGGGCGTCACCTGCTCGCCGATTGCTATTGATCGCATCGTCGGTCCGGGTGGGGTGGAGATTCCGGTGCCGCCGTCGACCTGCACGCAGTCGGTCGATTCGACGGTCGCGGCCGGTATGGCCTACGCGATGCGTCGGGTGATGACGAGCGGCACCGGACGGCAGTCCAACGCCAACACGGTGCCTGCGGTACCGATGATCGGCAAGACCGGAACAACGGATGGCGCCAAAGACACCTGGATGAGCGGCGCCAGCACCAAGGTAGCCACGGTAGTCGCCGTGGTGAGTCTGACCGGAGCGCTCAACCAGCGGCGGCAGTTCTTTGGACGGGACCAGATCGCGACGGCCCGGCATCGCATGTGGCCGGTCGTAATGTCAGTCGTTAACGCCAAGTACGGCGGAGATGCCTTCGACGAGCTCGCCCCCAAGTACATTCCACCCCCCGTGGTCGTCGCTCCGCCGGTCGCTCCGCCGGTCGCTCCGCCGGTCGCCCCGCCGGTCGCCCCGCCGGCACCGCCCGATGCGGCCCCCGCCCCGCCGGGGCAGTAGCCGGACGAAAACGGCTACGCACTCTGCACCGCATTGAGATGGTGCAGGGTGCCACCGGCGTGAGATGAAAGCTGCGCCGGATGCGCGGCGAGTTCAGCCGCGTAGGCGGCGGCGCTGGCTGCTTCCGCCGCGGCAGCGTGTTCGACGGCGTGCCGCTCCTTCACCTGGCGGGCCACGTCGAACAGGTTCCACAGATTCTCCCCGGTCACCGAGACGCCGCGCGCACCGGAGCGCCGTGTGCGACCGCGCACGAGCATGTAATTGGTCTGGAACACTTGCCCGCCGACCCGCTCTTGCGCGTCGTGAAAGAACACGACATTCGCGACCGGGCCGGTGCCATCGTCGAGGCTGATGAACACCACGCGGCGGCCGCCGCGCATCGGCGGCGTGTTCGTGGCTCGCCGAACTCCGGCGAGCAGCACCTCGGTGCCGCCGGGCAGATTGCCGAGCTCACTCGCCGGGGTCACCCCCAACTCCTTGAACAGGGCGTGAAAGCGTTTCATCTGGTGTGACCCGACGGCCAGGTTCAGGTCCTGCAGCTCCAGGTCGGTCTGGGTGCGGCCGCGCAGTTCGAGTGAGGTGATGGCGCCGGCGCGGTCGCCGGAGTATCGCGGTACCGGTAGTTCCACCTCAAACGCGAGCTGGTCGGCGCGAATGACCACGGCGGTGCCGCGCAGCGACTGGATATGCGCGAGCAGTTCGTGCCGCCGGGTGCGGTCGTAGCCGATGAAGGTGTCGAGGGCGCCCACCCGGGCAAGTGCTTCGAAGGTGCGCCGCCTAGGGTGCACCCGGTCACGAAAGTCTTGCAGTGAGCCAAACGGCTGGTGCCGGGCAATGCGCTCCCGCTCCGCGTCCGTGCTGCCGACCAGTTCCGGCAGCGCCAGACGGATGCCCTGGCTCCCGTCGGCGAGATCCTCCACCCGGTAGTCCAGCGCGCTGGACTGCACGTCGAGGGGGAGTACGGGCACCCCGAGCACCCTGGCCTCGGCGACGATGAGGTCTTTGGGCCACATGCCAGGATCGTGGGTAAGAAGCCCGGCCAGGAAAGCGGCCGGGTGATGGGTTTTTAGCCAGGCGGACTGGTACGTAGGTAGGGCGAAGGCTGCGCCGTGCGCTTTGGCGAAGCCGAAGCTGCCAAACCCGGCCAGCACCGTCCAGACCTGGTCGATGACGGCAATGCTGAACCCGCGCGCCAGCGCCCGTTCGCGCACGTACTCTTCGATCTCGGGGAGTTGCTCGGGTTTACCCAGGTGGCGGCGAAAGACATCCGCTTTGCCCAGGCCGCAGCCGGTGAGTTCGTCGAACAGCCGCATCACCTGTTCGTGAAAGATGACAACGCCATTGGTTTCGCGCAAAATCGGCTCGAACCGGGGGTGAATGTAGTCGGGGGAGACCTCGCCATGCCGGGCCTGCAGATATTTGAGCGGCATATTGTTCTTCATCGGGCCGGGCCGAAACAGCGAGATCTCCACGGTGAGGTCGTTGAACACCTCCGGTTGCAGCTTGCCGACCAGCTCCATCTGGCCGGGCGATTCGATCTGGAAAATGCCGAGCGTGCGCGTGGAACGAATGAGTTCGAAGGTTTTCGCATCGTCGAGTGGTACCCGGTCGAGGTCGATACTCTCGCCGGTGAGTCGGTGGTGCTCTTCAACGGCGTGCGCCATCGCCGATTGCATGCGCACGCCGAGAATGTCGAGCTTGATCAGCCCCATCGGGTCCATGTCGTGCTTGTCATATTGCGACATCGGCAGGCCCATGCCGCTTGCCTGCACCGGGGTGCGGTCGAGCAGGCTCGCGTCGGAGAGGATCACGCCGCAGGGGTGCACCGAGATGTGCCGGGGGAGCCGGTCAAGCTTGGCGGTGAGGTCGACGAGCAGGTCGAGCTGTTGCGACTCACGCACCTCGGCGGCGAGGGCCTCGAGTTCGGGTTTCTCCTCGAGGGCGCGGCGAAAGTCGCGGGCGTTGAATCGCCACATCTGCTTGGCGATCACGTTGATCTGCGCGTCGGGCAGGCCGAGGGCCAGGCCGGCATCGCGCACGGCGCCACGGCCCCGGTAGGCGTTGGTCATCGACATGAGCGAGACCCGGTCGCTGCCGAAGGCACGAAACACCTCGCGGTAGATGTCGTGCCGCCTGGCCGACTCGACGTCGATGTCGATGTCGGGCAGCGTCTGGCGTTCGGGGGAGAGAAAACGCTCCCAGAGCAGTCCGTTCGCGATGGGTTCGACCGAGGAGGTGCGCAGCGCGTAGTTGAGCACCGAGCCGACCCCCGAACCGCGCGCCTGAATGCGGATGCCCATCCCGCGAATGATGTCGGCCACCCGGGATACCGTGAGGAAGTAGCTGGCAAAACCTAAGTGTTCGACCGTTTTCATCTCGTGGGCAAGCTGGGCGTGGGCCGCTTCGACCGCGCGCGAGCCGCTCGCGGAGTACAGGTCGGCGATACCGCTTCGGGCGCGCCGCCACAGTTCGGTGACCGGGTCGCCGGTGACGCCGATGATGCGCGCCTCCGGCATGCGCGGGCGCCCCAGCCCGATATCGAGAACCGGGTCGAGGCTGCACCGGTCGGCGAGCTGCTCAGTGTCACGCAGTAGCCGTTCAAGCGCCCCGTCATCGTGCAGACCGGCATCGACGACCATGCGGGCCACCTGGCGCATCGCTCCGGCCGGTTTGAGCCAGGCCTGGCCGTTGGTTTGGGGGGTTTCGAGTTCGGCCAGCGGCAGCAGGAAGCGTGCGGCATCGGCGAGATCGGCAGTGACCGCCTCGCCGGGCGTGCCGTACCGCACGGCATTACTGAGCACTGCGGGGAGCCCCGCGTTCTCGGCGAGGGCGAGCATGCGCGTGGCCGGGGTCACGCTGCCGACGGTGCCGCTTTCGGCCAGGTGACAGACGATTTCGAGCACGACGGCCTGGGCGGGCAGGGCCCGCTGCCAGTGGGCGAGCCGCGCCGCAGCATCTGAATTGTCGCGCCTTGCGATCGCGAGGCCGACGTCGGAGTCGGGGCCGAGCAGCACGGTGAGCGAGGCGAGGCCGGCCAGGTCGGCCAGGCGGGAGCGCGAAATGCTCGGTCCGGTACTGCCGGGCGTGAGCGCGGAGCGTTGACCGGCACCACCGTCGTGGGCGGAGCTGACTGCCCGGCAGAGCGCGGCGTACCCGCGACCGTTGGTGTGACCGTGGGCGAGCACGACCACTCGGCCGAGCGGGCGATACTCCTCGTCGTGCACGGCAAGTTCGGCGCCGAGCCCGGGGCGGATACCCACGATCTCGCAGGCTCGCACGTGTTTGACAGCTCCGTAGAGTCCGTCACGGTCAGTGACGGCTAGAAAATTCGCGCCCTGCGCGGCCGCCTGCTCGGCCAGAGCTTCGGGAAGCGTTACCCCGTAATGGGTCGAGTAGGCGCTCGCAACGTGTAGGTGCGCGAAGCTCGTCGCCAGTGCGTTGCTCATCCCCAGTCCAATGCTAAAGTCCAGGACCCGTCAATGCCGCGACGCAGGTCGTAGCGGTGCTGTTCTTCGCCGCCGCGACTGGCGTCGAGCCGCCACAGCTCGGTGTCGATGCGGGTGGGGGTTCCTTCGTTTTCCCACCACCGGGTGCGTTTGAACACCGCCTGCGGTTGTCCGATGACGGTGTGTTCGAACCGATTCCAGATGAATGCGCGCGGGTCGCCGTCGGGGGACAACTCAACGTCGACCGGTGCGTCAATAATTTGGGGCAAGGTGGGCTCCCTGGCTCGTGACGGGTGATAATGGTAAAAACCTGATGAGCGATGGTTAAAAAACTCCTGCAATGAGTTCGAACAAAATTTTGTTGAAACCAATGGCTATCGAATATTTCTTCTAAGTAAAAGTGTATGTCACCCCACCGACATGCGCCATGGGCGATTGCCCGCGGCCCAGCTGACGCTCGCGATCTACGATGGCCAGATGATCGAAGTAATACCGAACGGCAGTGCACCGACCGAAAGCTCACCCAGCACAGCGCAGATCACCAGGGAGCTCGCCCAGCGTCTGGTCGAACAACTTGCGCCGAGCCTGGTGCACAACGTGAACATCATGGATGCGACCGGCATGATCATTGGCTCGGTGGACGCCGCCCGCATCGGTACCCGGCACGATGGAGCCCGGGACGCGGCGTTCCGCGGCGAAGCAGTACACATTGCCCCCGGTGACGAACACCAAGGCACCCGGCCAGGCGTGAATATTCCGTTGATCCTCGACGGCCACGTCGTCGCGGTCGTGGGGGTCACCGGAACCCCCGCCGAGGTTCTGCCGGTCGCGCAGGTGCTCGTGCTGACCGTTCACATGCTGCTCACCCAGGAACGACTGCGCGACAACGCGTCGTGGCGAGAATCGGCGACCCGGGACATCCTCTCAACTTTGTCGCTGGGTAAGCTCACCGAAAGCCGCCTGATATCGGGATTGCGGGGCATCGACGTGCCCCTGCAGCCGCCGTGGAACCTGACCGGAGTTTTCAACAGGGCGCCCGGCGCGAACTCGTCGGTGTCGCTGCTGCGCCAGCTGCGCGAGCTCTCCGGGGTGGTGGCCGCCGATATCAACGGCGCCGTCTGGGTGCTGAGCGGATCGTCGACGGCGATCGGTTTGTCACTGCTCCGGCAACGCCTGCAACAGTCCCGCGTAGAGCCCCTGTGGTTTCTGACCGGGCGGGTCGGCGCGACGATGCCGCAACTCACCGGTGACGCGGAGCGCCTCGGCACGCTGCTGGCCCGGCCCGGACTCCTCGTCCCACTCACCACGCGAGCCGGCCCCGAGATTCGGCTCGACTCGCTGGGGCTCGAACTTGCGATCGCCGGCCTGCCCGACGCCATGATTGACGACCTCGCCGCGTCGGTACTCGCCCCGCTCAGTGACACCCTGCGCGAAACCGCCCGGGTGTTTCTCGGCAACGAACTGTCGATCGCCGGCGCTGCGCGAGCGCTCGGCGTGCACCGCAATACCGTCGTGCAGCGACTCGACCGCATCGAAGTGCTCACGACTTTCAACATGCGGCATTTCAGTTCCGCAGTCTCGATGCGGGTCGCACTGGCGGCCGACGACGCCCACTATGTGCACGGTACACAGTAATTGTCTCGAAACCCAGCGAAAAATGTGGGTTCATTCCACCTGAATATGTGCGCGATTGTGACCTAGCCTGAACTCATGAACGGTCGCCCGGCAGTGAAGCCGCTCACAATAGTCATCGCACCGGATTCGTTCAAGGGAAGCCTCAGTGCAGCAGCCGCCGCCGCAGCCATGGCCGACGGGGCCTGCGACGCCGCCATCGCTCTCGGTCTGCCGCAGGCCCAGATCACCCTCTGTCCGATGGCGGACGGCGGCGAGGGGACCCTCGATGCCATCGCCGCCGTCTGGGGCGTCGAACCCCGCACCATGCCCACCGTCG
The DNA here is from genome assembly GCF_002929495.1 of Cryobacterium sp. Y82. GTDB lineage: Bacteria > Actinomycetota > Actinomycetes > Actinomycetales > Microbacteriaceae > Cryobacterium > Cryobacterium serini. The sequence goes on along the minus strand of NZ_PJJJ01000031.1, from coordinate 162,218 downwards.
ATGCGCTTGGCCGCAGCCGACTGGCCCACTATGCGCGGTCAACTAATGGCCGGGTCGGCCTGATCGAGGCGGCCGAGTCCAATGGTTTGCCGCTGGTAGCGGATGCCGCGCCCCAACCCCAGCGCGCCGACACCTTCGGCGTCGGTCTGCTCGCCCGGGAATTGCTCGATCAAAATGTCGAGGAGATTCTGCTCTGCATCGGCGGCTCGGCCAGCACCGACGGTGGAACCGGCCTGCTCGCCGCGCTCGGCGCACGCTTCCTCGATGCGGCCGGCGAAATCGTCGCTCCCGGCGGGGCCGGCCTGGTGCAGATAGAGTCAATCGACCTCGCCGGACTGCATCCGCACGCCCGCGCCGTGCGCTGGCGTGTTGCCGTCGACGTGAATAATCCACTCTGCGGCCCGACCGGCGCCGCCGCGGTGTTCGGCCCGCAAAAGGGTGCCTCGCCGAGTGACATTGCCGAGCTCGACGCCGGTCTGGCCCACCTCGCCGCCATCGTTCTGGACGAAACCGGCGAGGACATGACCAACCGGCCCGGTGCGGGAGCAGCCGGCGGTATACCGGCCACTCTGGTGCCGTTGCTTTGTGCCGAGCTGGTGCCCGGCTCAACCCTGGTAGCGGATGCCGTCGGTCTCGCCGAAAAAATCGCCAACGCCGACCTCGTTCTCACCGGTGAAGGCAGCTTCGACTCCCAATCCCTCGGCGGCAAGGTAGCCGTGGCTGTCGCTCGTCTGGCCCCGGCGGGATGCCCGGTCGTCGTCATCGCAGGACGGGTGGCGCTGCCTGCGGCCGACACCGCAGCATCCGGGGTCACCGCCGCCTTCTCGATCGCCGGCGGACCGGCGACCCTCGACGACCTGCAGCAACACGCGGCCGAACGCGTGCGCGACACGACGGCGCACGCCGTCACCCTCTTTCTTCAGTCCCACTAGTTGCCGCTCCACCCAGAAATAGAAAGGCCCTCTCAATGCTGAGCATCGCCATCCTGGTGACTCTCGTCGCCGCAATCGTCTTCGCCACCGCGAAGCTGAAAATCAATCCCTTTCTCGCTTTGCTCGCCGCCGCCTTAGTCGGTGGTTTCGCATTCGGGTTGCCGGTCGACACGATCGCCCCGACCATCACGACGGCCTTCGGCGCCACTCTCGGAAATATCGGTCTGATCATTCTGTTCGGCACCATCATCGGGGTGATCCTCGAGCGCACCGGCGCCGCCATCGCCATGGCCGAAGCACTCATTCGGGTGCTGGGCACTCGATTCCCGACCCTCACCATGAGCGTCATCGGCTTCATCGTGTCGATCCCGGTGTTCTGTGACTCCGGATTCGTCATTCTGAATTCGCTCAAGAAATCGCTCGCCGCCCGCGCCAAGGTGTCGCTGGTGGCGATGACGATTGCGCTGATGACCGGCCTGTACGCTACCCACGTGTTCGTGCCGCCGACCCCAGGACCGCTCGCCGCTGCCGGCAATCTCAACGTCATCGACCAGCTCGGACTGATCATCGGATTCGGCCTGATTGCCGCTGCGGTTTCTGCGGCGGCCGGGCTGCTCTGGGCGAACCGGTTCCTGACGAAGAACATCGAGCTCATGCCGGAAGTGGCCGGCGAAGAAGATGAGCAGGACTACGACAAGATTCGCGCCTCCTACGGCAAACTGCCCAACGCGTTCATGGCCTTTTTGCCGATTCTCGCGCCGATCCTGCTGATCTGCATCGCCTCGATCGCCAAGCTTCCCAGTCTGCCGTTCGGCGAGTCCGGCCTGTACCTAGCCGTTGTTTTTCTCGGCACCCCCGTTATCGCCCTGGCCGTCGGCTTGCTCGCCTCCCTGTTTCTCCTGCGGGGCAAGGGCAAGCTCGACATGTTCGGCGAACGCGTCACAGAGGGCATTCGCATCTCGGCACCCATCCTGCTGATCACGGCCTCCGGAGCTGCCTTCGGAGCCGTTCTCGCCGCTTCCGACCTCACCGACTTCCTCGGCAGCTCCCTGTCGACCCTCGGCCTCGGGCTCGCCGTGCCGTTCGTGATCTCGGCCGCACTCAAGACTGCCCAGGGCTCATCTACGGTAGCGATGGTGACCACCTCCGTGTTGCTGTTGCCCCTGCTGCCGGCGCTCGGTCTTGATTCTGACCTGGGCAAGGTACTTTCAGTGCTCGCGATCGGCGCCGGTGCCATGGTGGTCTCGCACGCCAACGACAGCTTCTTCTGGGTGGTGTCGCAGCTCAGCCGTATTCCAGTAGCGACCGCATACCGCACGCTCACCCCGGCCACGGCAATTCAGGGTGTCGCCGGTTTCGCCGCCGTTTGGGTGATCGGGCTCATCGTTTTGTAGCGCTATCAGCTTCAAGCGTTCATGTTCGGTTAACCCCCGGGACACCGAGCGGCGGCAGGGTAGGTCTGCCCCCAGTTCGGGGCTCACCCTAACCATGAGGAGCGCTCGCATGCTGAATCGTGAATCCACCGGCCCCCGCCAGCACGCGACCGATCGTGATCGGCCGTTGTTGCCGCTGCTTCCCATGGAGGGGCACACGCTCGGCAAGCGCAGCGCGGTCACCTGCCACCTCAAGTGCGCTGACGCCTGCTTCCACCCGGTGCCCAACGAGAGCAAGAACGACTACTTTCGCGACATCGTCGGCGCTGCCCTGAGCCGTCGTTCCCTGCTCGTGGGCGCGGGCGTGGGTGCTGCGGCGATCGTACTCGGGTCGGGCCAGTCGGTACCCGCCTTGGCGGCACCCGGCGGTCCAGCCAGCCGGGGCCTCGCATTCACGCCGATCGCGCCCGTTCCGGCCGCCGTCGACGCCTTTTCGGTGCCCGCCGGCTATTCCTGGAACCCCATCATCCGCTGGGGGGACCCGCTGTTCGCCGCCACCGATCGGTTCGACCCGGAACACCAGACGGCCGCGTCGCAGGCCCTCCAGTTCGGCTACAACAACGATTACCTCGACATCCTCGAGGGTCCGGGGCGCAAGGGGCGGGACGGCATCCTCGTCACCAATCACGAGTACACCAATGAGAACATCATGTTCGCCCCCGCCACCACACCGGCCGAAGCGGATGAGCAGCGTCGCATTGCCATGATGGCCCACGGCATGTCCGTGGTCGCCCTCGAACGAAAGCGCGCCGGCCAACCCTGGACCTACCGGGTGGGTGACCGCCTCAACCGGCGCATCACCGCGAGCACACCGTTCACCGTTACCGGTCCGGCCGCCGGCAGTGATCTGCTGAAGACGAAGGGCGACCCCACCGGCCGCACCGTGCTCGGCACCCTCGGCAACTGCGCCGGCGGCACCACGCCCTGGGGCACGGTGCTCTCCGGCGAAGAGAACTTCAACGGCTACTTTCGCACCACGGGCACCAGTGCAGCTGATGCCCGCTATGGCCTGGCCAACCGCCCCACCGGTCGGCTCTGGGAACAGATCGATGACCGCTTCGACGCCACTGTCGCCGGCAACGAGAACGAGCCGAACAGATTCGGTTGGATCGTGGAGATCGACCCGGAGGCACCGGACGAGCCCCCGGTCAAGCACACAGCCCTCGGCCGGTTCAAGCACGAAGGCGCCAACGTTATCGTCGGAAAGACCGGCCATGTCGCCGCCTACATGGGCGACGACGAACGCTTCGACTACCTCTATAAGTTCGTCTCCCACGACCGCTTCGACAAGAAAAAGAGCCCGAAGGCGCGCAGCCACAACAAATCCCTGCTCACCAGGGGCTCCCTGTACGTGGCCCGGTTCGCGGGCAACTCGCCGGCCGCCGAGATCACCGGCACCGGCCAGCTGCCGGCCGACGGACGCTTCGACGGCACCGGACAGTGGGTAGCGCTCGTCATCGACGGCGTCTGCCAGGTTCCCGGCTTCACGACGGATGATGCGCTCGTGAACACCCGCCTGGTAGCGGATGCCGTCGGCGCCACCAAAATGGACCGCTGCGAAGACGTCGAGCCGAGCCCGGTGACCGGCAAGATCTATGTCGCCTGCACCAACAACACCGATCGCGGCCTGCCAGGCAAGGAGGGTGCCACCGAGCCCAACCCGCGGGCGATCAACCGCGACGGCCACATCGTGGAGATCACCGAAACCGGATCTGATGTCACCTCGGTGACCTTCGACTGGAACCTGCTGCTCGTCTGCGGAAACCCGAAGACCAACACGAGCACCTATTTCGCCGGTTTCCCGAGCGACAAGGTGTCGCCAATATCCTGCCCAGACAACGTGGCCTTCGACACCGAGGGCAACCTGTGGATTTCCACCGACGGCGCACCGAGCACGATTGGATTCTGCGACGGACTGTTCAAGGTTCCGCTCGCCGGTCCCGAGCGCGGGCGGGTGCAACAGTTCCTCGCGGTGCCGCGCCAGGCGGAGACCTGCGGCCCGGTCATCCGCTCGGAGCAATCGATGGTTTATGTCGCCGTGCAGCATCCGGGGGAAAACGGCAACTGGGCTGCCCAGTCCAGCCGATTCCCCGACTACGTTGCGCTGGGGGCCACCGCTTCGGCTGGTGCGTGGGCGGGGCCGCGGCCATCCGTCGTGCAGGTCTGGAAGAGCTGATTCACTGCCCGTTCTGGTCGTTCCCTAGGCCAGAACGGGGGCCACGAACTGGGAGTTGGCCGATTGTAATTTCTGAGATCCGTGGTGGAGTAAGAGGGCTGTAGTCAGAATCGCAGCGCTCACCCAGTGTGGAGAAGGTCGTTTGGCCTGCTCCGCGAAGAAAAACGAGGAAGGTAGTTCATGACGGGGAACAGAGCAGTTGCCTACAAGAGCGCCGGAGTCGTCGAGGTCATTGACATCGACTACCCTACGTTCGAACTCAAAGACGGACCGGGCGTCAACCCGGCCAACGTCGGTCGGAAGGTGCCGCACGGCGTCATTCTCAAAACAGTGACCACCAATATTTGCGGCTCCGACCAGCACATGGTGCGTGGCCGTACGACCGCACCGGCGAACCTGGTGCTGGGTCACGAAATCACCGGCGAAGTGGTCGAAGCTGGCCCCGACGTCGAATTCATCAAGGTGGGCGACATCGTGTCGGTGCCGTTCAACATCAGCTGCGGTCGCTGTCGCAACTGCAAGGAACGCAAGACCGGTATCTGCCTCAACGTCAACCCGGACCGTCCGGGTAGTGCATACGGCTACGTCGACATGGGCGGTTGGGTGGGAGGCCAGGCCGAGTACGTGCTGGTTCCCTACGCCGACTGGAACCTGCTGAAGTTTCCTGACCGGGACCAGGCGCTCGAAAAAATCATGGACCTCACCATGCTCTCCGACATCTTCCCGACCGGATTCCACGGGGCATACAGTGCCGGTGCCGGCGTCGGAACGACCGTGTACGTGGCCGGAGCTGGCCCGGTGGGCCTCGCGGCCGCCGTCTCGGCGCAGCTGCTCGGCGCGGCCGTCGTCATCGTCGGTGACATGAACGCGGATCGTCTCGCGCAGGCCCGCAGCTTCGGCTGCGAGACCATCGACCTCAGCAAGGGCGAGCCTGGGGAGCAGATCGAGCAGATCCTCGGCGTGCCGGAGGTCGATGCCGGTGTCGACGCCGTGGGCTTCGAGGCGCGTGGTCACGGTAAGGACGCCGACCACGAGGCTCCGGCGACCGTGCTCAACTCGCTCATGACGGTTACCGCTGCCGGCGGTGCCCTCGGCATTCCGGGCCTCTATGTCACGGGTGACCCGGGGGCCAAGGAAAAGGCTGCCCAGGTGGGCTCGCTGTCGATTCGGCTGGGCCTCGGCTGGGCCAAGTCGCTGTCCTTCACCACGGGTCAGTGCCCGGTGATGAAGTACAACCGCCAGCTGATGATGGCGATCCTGCACGACAAGGTACAGATCGCCAAGGCCGTGAACGCTCAGGCCATCAGCCTCGAAGATGCCCCGCGTGGCTACGCCGAATTCGACGCCGGCGCGGCGACGAAGTACGTGCTGAACCCCAACGGGTACGTCAAGGGCTAGTAACAGGTAAGCGGATGCCCCGCCCGGGAACTCTCCCGGGCGGGGCATTCTCGTATCGGCGTCCATCAGCATCCGCTTAGAACCGGAGTTCTGGGCATCGCCGTGCGGGACGCGGGGTTAGGGTGGAAACATGACCGGCGCCGACCTTGCACTTCCAGCTCCGCGCTTCTATCGAGAGCGCGCGGACATTCCATTGAACCTCGAAACACCTACCGGCACCGTGACCGACCGGATGAACCGACCGTTGCACGACCTGCGCCTGAGCGTCACCGACCGATGTAACTTTCGCTGTGTGTATTGCATGCCGAAGGAGATCTTCGGTCGAGACTTTGCGTTCATGGAACATGACGAACTCCTCAGCTTCGAAGAGCTGACCCGGCTCGCGCGCGTGGCCGTTGCCCATGGCGTTGAGAAGATTCGGCTGACCGGCGGTGAACCACTGCTGCGCAAGGGGCTCGAAGACCTCATCGCCCTGCTGGCCGAGCTGCGCACTCCCGATGGACGTGAGATCGACATCGCGCTCACCACCAACGGGTCGGCGCTGGCCGTCAAGGCGCAGGCGCTCAAGGATGCCGGCTTGAAACGAGTAACCGTGTCGCTCGACTCGCTTGACGACACCACGTTTCGCACCATGAACGACGTGAAGTTTCCCGTGGCGAAGGTACTGAACGGCATCGACGTGGCCGAAGCGGTCGGCCTCGGCCCGGTCAAGGTCAATATGGTGGTACAGCGCGGCAAAAACGACCAGGACATCGTGGCCATGGCCCGCCATTTCAAGGACACCCCTCACATTTTGCGGTTTATCGAATTCATGGACGTCGGCACCAGCAACGGCTGGGAGATGGGCGCTGTCGTGCCGTCGAAGGACGTGATTGCGCGTATCCATGCCGAGTTGCCGCTCGAAGAGATTGCTCCGAACTACACTGGCGAAACCTCCCGACGCTGGCGCTACCAAGACGGCGGCGGCGAGATCGGCGTCATCTCGAGCGTGACCCAAAACTTCTGCCAGACCTGCTCGCGGGCGCGGGTATCGACTGACGGCAAGTTGTTCACCTGCCTATTCGCCACCGAAGGCCACGACCTGCGGGCTCTTATGCGTGGCGGCTGCTCCGACGCCGAACTCTCCACCGTCATGGCGCACCTCTGGCGGGAGCGCACCGACCGCTATTCGCAGCTGCGGAGCGCGAAGACCAGTGAGCTGCGGGCATCTGGTGCCAAGAAAATCGAAATGTCCTACATCGGCGGCTAATCGGCAACGCTGGAGTGCGGCAACGGCACCAGCGTGGGAGACTTTAAAAATGAACAGAATTACCGCACGACGCAAAATTACCCGAATCACCGTTGGTGCCCAGCCTCTGGCTGGTGAGGACCTGCTTGCGGTCGAAGAACCCCTGGAAATTCGAGTGAACGGCCGCCGCCTCGCCGTCACGATGCGTACCCCGGGTAACGACATCGACCTTGCGGCGGGGTTTCTGGTCTCGGAGGGCGTCATCACGCAGGGTGAAGACTTCAATTCGGCCCGCTACTGTGCGGGGGCCGTCGATGGAGTCAACACCTATAACGTGCTCGATGTCACCCTGGGCGCGGGCGTCGCGCCACCGGCACCGAGCCTGGAGCGCTCCCTCATCACCAATAGCTCCTGTGGCCTGTGCGGCAAGGAGAGCATCGACGCCGTGCGCACCAAATCAGTTTTCGAGATAGCCCATGACGCGGTGCGAGTGACTGCCGAAGCGTTGACGACTTTTCCCGAGAAGCTGCGCGCCGGACAGAACGTGTTTGAGAAGACCGGCGGCATTCACGCTGCCGGACTGTTCGATGCCGCCACCGGCGAACTCCTCGTTTTGCGCGAAGATGTCGGCCGGCACAACGCCGTCGACAAGGTCATCGGCTGGGCGGTCAAAGAGAACAGGCTGCCGCTGACCGGCACCGTGCTAATGGTGTCGAGCAGGGCGAGTTTTGAACTCACCCAGAAAGCCCTGATGGCGGGCATTCCGGTGCTCGCGGCGGTCTCGGCGCCCTCGTCGCTCGCCGCGGAGTTCGCCGCCGAGGTCGGCATGACCCTCATCGGCTTTCTCCGCGGCAACTCCATGGTCGTCTACGCCGGCGGCGACCGGATCGTCGACGCACAGCGTGACGAGCAGGCCGCCTAACTCAGGCTAGGCGTCGGCGCCGGCTGCAACAAAGCGCACGGTCATGGCCTTGTAACCCGGGGTGTTCGATTCGCGGGCCACGAGTTCGCGGTGCATGAGCGCGTTCGCCTCTGGAAAATATGCAGCCGCGCAGCCGCGCGGTGTCGGATAGACCACGAGTCGGAACGTGTCGGCACGACGCTCAACGCCCTGATACGTGCTGATCACATCGACCATGTCGCGGTCGGCGAAGCCCAGCTCGGTGACGTCGTCTTCGTGGATGAGGATGACGCGACGGCCGTTCTTGATGCCGCGGTAGCGGTCATCAAGTCCGTAGAACGTGGTGTTGTACTGGTCGTGGCTGCGGATGGTCTGCAAGATCAGGTGACCCTCTGGCGCCGACAGGTACTCGATCGGGCTCACCGTGAACCGGGCCAGCCCAATATCGGTGGCAAAGCTCCGCGTGTCGCGCGGCGGGTTAGGCAGCACGAATCCATTCTTGGTCTTGAGCCGAACATTGAAATCGACAAAGCCGGGAATGACGCGGGAGATGTGGTCACGAACGACGTCGTAGTCTTCGGCCATCGCCTTCCAGTCGACCGCATGGTCGTCTCCGAGCGCGGCGTGGGCCATGCGGGCGATGATCACCGGTTCGGCCAGCAGGTGCTCCGACACCGGGTCGAGGCGTCCCTGCGTGGTGCGAACGACCGACATGGAGTCTTCCACCGAGAGCACCTGGCGGCCAGACGGATGCTTGTCATCGGTATCCGTACGGCCGAGCGTCGGCAGAATGAGCGAGGTCAAACCGTGCATGACGTGCGAGCGATTGGGCTTGGTGGAGACGTGCACGGTGAGACCGACGCGCTGCATGGCCTTCTCCAGCAGGTCAGTGTCGGAGCAGGCCAGGGCGAAGTTGCCGCCCATGGAGACAAACACGTCGACGCGGTCGTGCACGAAGGCATCCACCGTGTCGACGGAGTCGAGGCCGTGCTCGCGAGGGGACACGATGCCGAACTCGGCGTCGAGCGCGGCGAGCATGGCCTCTTTCGGCTTTTCCCACACACCCATGGTGCGGTCGCCCTGCACGTTGGAATGGCCGCGTACCGGGCACGCTCCGGCGCCGGGCTTGCCGAAGTTGCCCTGCAGGAGTAGGAGGTTGATGATCTCCTTGAGGGTGTTCACCGAGTGTGGCTGCTGGGTCAGTCCGAGCGCCCAGCAGATGATGGTGGCCTTGCTCGCGATGAGCAGCTTCGCCACAGTCTCGATTGCGGCACGGTCCAGGCCGGTGGCTTTCTTCGTCTCGGCCCAGTCGATCACCGAACGAGCAGCGCGGTAGGCCTCGATCCCATCGGTGTTCGCGGCGACGAACTCGTGGTCGATGACCGACCCCGGTACGCGGGCTTCCTCCTCGAGCAACAGATGACCGAGCGCCTGGAACAGGGCCAGGTCACCGCCGACCTTGATCTGCAGAAACTCATCAGCCAGGTTGGTTCCCTTGCCAACGACGCCCTTCGGAGTTTGCGGGTCCATGAAGTTGAACAGTCCCGCTTCGGGCAGAGGGTTGACGGCCACAATCTTGCCGCCGTTGTCCTTGCATTCGGCCAAGGCCGACAGCATGCGCGGGTGGTTGGTGCCCGGGTTCTGGCCGACCACAAAAATGAGTTCAGCCTGGTGAATGTCCTCGAGCGAGACCGTGCCTTTGCCGATGCCGATCGTGGGGTTGAGCGCTGAGCCGGAGGACTCGTGGCACATATTGGAGCAGTCGGGCAGGTTGTTGGTGCCGATCGACCTGGCGAACAATTGGTACATGAACGCCGACTCGTTGGCGGTGCGGCCAGATGTGTAGAAAACGGTGCGATCGGGTACAGTGGCGCGAATCTGCTCGCCGATGAGCTCGAAGGCATCGTCCCAGGAGATTTGCGAGTAGTGCGTATCGCCTGGGCGGATGACGACGGGGTGCGTGATTCGGCCCTGGTTGCCGAGCCAGTATTCGGTCTTGGTGGCGAGCTCGGCGATGGAATGCTTTGCCCAGAACTCGGGCGTCACCGTGCGCAGCGTGCTCTCTTCGGCGACGGCCTTCGCGCCGTTTTCGCAGAACTCTGCGGTCTTGCGGTGTCCCTGCGATTCCGGCCAGGCGCATCCGGGGCAGTCGGTGCCGTCGCGCTGATTGAGGCGCAACAGGGAACGTGCGGTGCGCACGATACCAGCCTGGGCGATACCCCGATCGAGCGCCACTACTACGGCTTCGACGCCCGCCGCGTGGGTCTTGGGGGCCGTGACGACAAGATTATTTTCGTTGATGTCGTCGATAGGTGCTGAACGTGTCATGTACCCATCCTGCCTTGCCGGATAGGGGAATTCCCCCGAATCATAAAATGGGTAACATTTTGGAACGAAGTTTGCTCCGTGGATCATCTAGGATTGCCTCCGCAGACCATTCAATCTATTTGTTCGCGGAGTACGTTCACGGTCCTCGTGGACAGCCGAAACGCACAGCAGAGTCGCTATCGCCTTACCGGCAGCAAGGACGCCCCATGAGCTGGCTCGATCGAGACCGCACTATTGCCCCACCCGGATTTAATCGCTGGCTGATTCCGCCGGCCGCACTGGCCGTGCACCTCTGTATCGGCCAGGCGTACGCCACGAGTGTCTACAAGACGGCGCTCGTGGCGCACTTCGAGGCCAGCCTGGTGCAGATCGGGGTGATCTTCTCAATCGCCATCGTGATGCTCGGTCTGTCGGCGGCCATCATGGGCACCTGGGTCGACACCAACGGGCCGCGCAAGGCCATGTTCGTCGCGGCTCTGTTCTGGTCGGGCGGATTCCTCATCGGTTCGCTCGGAATCTTCACGAATCAACTGTGGCTGGTCTACGTCGGCTACGGCTTCATCGGTGGTATCGGGCTCGGCATCGGCTACATTTCGCCCGTTTCGACGCTCATCAAATGGTTTCCGGACCGTCCGGGACTCGCCACTGGCATGGCCATCATGGGCTTCGGAGGTGGCGCGCTCATCGCCAGCCCGTTGTCGACGGCGCTGCTTGCCCTCTATGACCCCAACTCCGGGACGGCGAACTGGGTGGCCAGTGGCGATTCCGTGGGCAAGCTTTTTCTTACCCTCGCCGTGGTCTACCTCGCGTACATGATGTTTGGCGCTTTCACAATTAAGGTTCCGGCTGCTGATTGGGTGCCGGCCGGATTCGATCCGTCGAAGGTGCGTGCTAAGGCCCTCGTCACGAACAACCACGTTTCAGCCAAGAATGCCATTCGAACGCGTCAGTTCTGGCTGCTCTGGGTGGTCTTGTTCTGCAACGTTACGGCCGGTATCGGCATTCTCGAACAGGCTGCACCGATGATCCAGGACTTCTTCCGGCAGAACGACGGCAACTCACTGGTCTCCGCGACCGTTGCCGGTGGTTTTGTCGGCTTGTTGTCACTGGGCAACATGGGTGGACGTTTCGCCTGGTCAGCCACGTCGGACAAGACCGGGCGTAAGAACATCTACATGATGTACTTGGGCGTAGGCACGGTTTTGTACCTGCTGCTGGCCCTCTTTGGATCGAGCACGACAGTGCTCTACGTTCTTCTGGCCTTCATCATCATCTCGTTCTACGGTGGCGGTTTCTCTACCGCTCCGGCTTACCTGCGGGACCTGTTCGGAACCTTCCAGGTGGGAGCCATCCATGGCCGGCTGCTGACAGCCTGGTCGGCGGCCGGTATTGCCGGTCCGCTCATTGTTAACTCGTTCCTGGACGCGCAGGGCGCTCCGGGTGAGTTGACGGCAGCGGCCTATCAGCCGGCCCTGCTCACCATGGTCGGGCTGCTCGTTGTCGGCTTTGTGGCGAACCTCTTCGTGCGACCGGTTCACACCGACTTTCATGAACCCGAAAAGCCGCTCGCCGGTGCAAAAGTAAAGAAGGCGCACGCATGAAGGTTCTAAAAGTCATCGTGGCTTGGGCGCTGGTGGGGATTCCGCTGGCCTACGGCATTTCTCAGACACTCGCGAAGGTGACGGCCCTGTTCGGCTAAACCCGGCCTGTGCAGATATAAACAGATAGAGCCATGCCCCATTCACTGGGGCGTGGCTCTATTTTGCGTGTTCAGTGCGTGGTGCCGATCAGGGCAGTTTGTCACCCCGAGCGCCCTCAATCATGCAATGATGGCGAATGGGGAATTCGCTAACCTGGCTAGGTATGCCTGATTTGTGTGTTTCTGTTTTGGGGATCCTCACCGTTTCTCGACCTGAAAGTGCCGAAATTCAGCCATTTTCACTCGCGACAACCCCGAATTGCCACGATTGATCCGCGGAGTTTCACGAAAAGGAGCAGCCAATGGCTACCCACACCGCACTGGACCACCAACGATCCGCCGCAACGTTGCTCGAAGGAATCCGACGCGCCGACGACCTCACCGTGGCAGCCAGCCGCGATGGGGGCGCCCGAGCTGTGCGACTGCTCGCCCAAGCTGCGACCGATTTGAGCGACCAGCTCACCGCTATCGCCGCCGTGCACGCGCTCGCCCAGGTCTTCGACGACTCTGCCGATGAGGTGTTGGTGGCCCTCCTAAACCACGACTCTGCCTTTCTGCGCGAGCATGCAGCCTGGGCCTTCGGTACCCGGCTGCCGCGCTACGACGCGATCGCCGGCCTGGCTACCCTGGTTCGGCAGGGCGGCTTCTCCGGCATGCTCGCCCAGCGCACCCTGGAACAGTGGGGCTCTTCGGCCGCGGACCAGGTGGCCCTGCTCCTGGAGGGTTCGCTGTTCGGCATCACTGAAACGGATGCCCGTGCCCGCCTAATCGAGACCATCGGCCTGATTCCCGGCCGCGTTCCTGAACGTCTGCTGCGCCGGGTGGCCACCGACAGCGCCGAGAGTCTGGGCGCTCGTGCCGCCGCAATCGCCGGCCTCGGCGACCGTGCCCCAAATGAAGTCGTGCTCGGGTTGCTCAGCGCTCTCGCGCATAACAACACTGCTGCCGGTGATGAGATCGAACTCGCAGCCGTAGCCCGGCTGGCACTGTTCGATCTCACCGCGACGGCCGCGCCGCGTCCGAAATGGAACCGGGGCACGACGATCGCCCAGCTGTTCCTGCACGCCGATATTGACGGTGAACTCTCCCAGGTGGGTGTCGGCGACAACGGCGGCATCGCAACCCTGCTGGTCCGGCTCGGAGACGCCCTCGTCGCCGGGGCAACCGGCCAGCCGGGCGGCGAAACCCTGAGTGCCGCGGCATCCGCTCTGCGTGCGCCGTTTGTCGATAGTCGTTTCAGCGCTGGCCGCGCGATGGAAAAAGACTCGGTAGAACGGGTCATCACCATGTCGCGCGGCACGCACGAGTCGGCGCTCAGCGGCCTGGCCGATGTCGGGAGGCCGCGGCGTGGGCACTCATTCGCGGTGATTCCGTTCGTCGGCGACGCAGTCCCATCGATCGATGCGTGGCCTCGGCGGGTTGCCGCGCAACGCGGCATTCGGCGCATCCTACGCTCGGCCGGTGTGGTCGATGCGATTCACCTGCGCATGGCCGACGTCGGCAGCCTCGCCGCGGCAACAGTGGCGCGGGACCTGGACATTCCCGTCGTCTTCACCGTCGCGCCAGACCCGCACGGCGTGATCGACTCCCTCGAAGCGAATGGCGCGCTCACCCGGGCCAACTTCGGCACCATCGATGCGGTCGAGCACTTCTGGTTTCGCGCCCGCCTCGTGCAGCGGCTCGCCGCGGATGCCGCTCACACCGTGCTGTTTCCGCGTCCGCGACTGCAGCAAGATATGCAACGTCTCACTGGAATCGACATTGACGCTCACCCGGAACGGCACTCGGTCATTCCCGAGGGGATTGATCTTGCGGTAATCGACCGCTCCCGAACGGATGCGCTCGGCTCGCTCGGACTGACCGGCGGAAGTCTGCTGGTTTCGAAGGACGCCCACGATCGCGCCGCCGCCGAACCCGCTGCGCTCGCCTTTCACCAACTCGACGCCCTACTCGGCACCCTGCCTCAGCCCCGGCGCGGACTGCCGTTGCTGATCAGCGTCGGTCGGCTGCACCGGGTGAAGGGCATGGCCGCTCTGGTCGAAGCCTGGAAGGGGAACGCGACCCTGCAACAACGCTGCAACCTGCTTATTGTGGGCGGCGACCTGGAGCATCCGTCGTTTGATGAGGTCGCCGAGCTGGCGCGCATGGCTCGCTCCCTGCCTGATGCTGGTCTTGACGACGCTGCCTCCCACGGCCTGCTGCTGGCCGGGCATCGCCCCAACGACACCGTGGCGCGGTGGCTGGCCGCCACCCGCTACGGCCGGCCCGGCCTGGCAGCACCGTTCGGGGTGTACGTCTGCGCGAGTATGAAAGAGGAGTTTGGAATTGCCCTACTCGAGGCAATGGCCACCGGACTCACGGTGGTTGCGCCAAATGGCGGTGGACCGGCCACTTACGTCGAGCACGGAGTGACCGGCATTCTCGTCGATACCGGTGACGGGGCCGCTCTCGCTCGCTCCATTGCTGAGGCCGTGGACCTTGCTGCCGGAGCGCAGGGCGGCGCCAATGCGGCCCGAGCCCGCAGCATGGTGGCGAACAATTTCACGATCGAGGCGATGGCGTCGGCACTCAGCGCGGTTTACCACGACGTCGCAGTGGCGACCGAGCCGGTGGCCTGGGAACTGAGCGTGTCGTGACCCTGCTGATCATCAGCCCGGACTACGCCTCGCACCTGTACCCGCTCGCAACGCTCGGCGTAGCCTGGGCGCAGGCTGGCGAACGCGTCGTGGTGGCGAGCGGGCCGGCCACGGCTGACATCGTCGCCTCGTTCGGGTTTGAACGAGAGAACCTGCAGCTGGGCCGCGGCTCCAACCCCGGCACGATCCGGGTCGAGCAGCAGCCCACCGGCGAAGATGACGCTCTGCGAGGATTTTTCGATGCGACCCGCCGCGGCATGGTCGAGACGCTGCGCTTTCAGGCCGGGGCGCGCAGCAGCGACCTGCTCTACAACCCGGTCGTAATTGCCCGCGAGGTGCAGCGCATCGTCGAGCGGGTGCGGCCAGATCAGGTCATCGTCGACCACCTCGCCTTCAGCGCGAGACTGGGCTTGCTGAGTGCCGGTGTGGCGCACGCGGACGTCGTGCTCGGGCATCCGTCGGCACTGCCGGTTGGCGTGGAGGTCTACGGTCACCCGCCGACCTGGCCCGCGGTGTTCTCGCCTGCCGCCTCGGAACTGGCCCTGCTAAAACGGCAGTGCGTGGCCGTGCGCGACTCGTTTACGGCCCAGTGGAATGACGCCCTGTGCGAGCTCGACCCTCACGCCGAGCCGAGCCTGGACGCCTTCCAGGAATCGGGCGACGTGCTGTTGCTCAACTATCCGGCCGAACTGCACGCGCCGGGGCGAACGAGCCAGCTGCCGCCCCACGTGTTTCTCGGGTCCGCGGTACGCTCCGAGGCCGTCGACCTCGAGGTCGAGGCCTGGCTGGCGGCCGATTCTCGGCCCGTCGTCTACGTGAGCTTCGGAAGTTTTCTCTCAGTGCGCGGTGATGTGCTCGCGCGCGTCGCCGCAGCCCTCGGCGCCCTGCCGGTTCGGGTAGCCATCGCCACCGGGGTGACCGACCCCACCGAGTTGGGCCCCATTCCGGACTCCTGGCTGGTGCGCGGGTTTTTGCCGCAGGTGCGCCTGCTGCAGGAAGCTGCCCTCGCAGTGACACACGGCGGCAACAATTCGGTGACCGAGGCGATGACGGCCGGAGTTCCGCTCGTCGTGCTGCCGTTCTCCACTGACCAGTTCGCCGGTGCGGCCGCCCTCGATACGGCGGGCTTCGGCGAATCCCTGCCGCCCAATACCGCCACGGTTCTCGACCTGCGGGCTGCCTGCGAGCGGATGCTGCGCCTCAGCGCCGACACGAGTGGCGACGCGCGCGTCCGTCTCGACGCCCTCGCGCTGTCGCTGACCCGGCAATCCGGGGCCGAGCGGGCCTACGCGGCGCTGAGCCGGGTGTCGGTTCGGGGGTAGCTCAGAGGGATCACAGCTTCGTCGCGCCGGGCGGTCTTGTAACTTCGCGGGGCCAAGAAGTTCGGGGAGTTCCACTGCTTTTCGGGCCCAGGCCCGGAAAGTGGGCCCACGATAGATCATGGGCCCACGGCCCGAAGATGGGCCCGGTGGTTCGGCGGGCCGGACTGCTGGGTCGAAACCGGCTAGTCGGGCCGGTCGACGTCGGCCCCGGTGCCGAGGTCGCCGCACTCAACCGCTTCGACGTCGTGCTCGCGCAGATACGGTCGCGCGCCGGTATCGCCGGCGAGAGTGTCGAGAAGGGGCACCCAGTGTGCCCGACCGATCACCACGGGATGCCCCGGTCGGCCGGCAAAACGGGCCTGACGCAGTGTGCCGGCGTCGCTCAAACCCATCAAGCGGGCCACGGTGGCGGTGTTCAGATCGGGCACGTCCACGGGAATGACCGCGACAGCAACGAGGTCGGGCTGTTCGAGGGCGCAGCGCAGGCCGGCGCGAAGGGAGGCCGAAAGCCCTTCGGCCCAGTCGGTGGCGTGCACGACCAAAACGGATGCGGTCGGCCGGGCCGCGCTGTGTTGGCGAGCGCTGTGGGCCGCCGGGCTCGGGGCTGACGCCCCGTTGGTCGAGGCCGGATCATTATCGCCAGCGTTGAGCAGTGCCGCGGCGTGCGCCCCGCTCGCACCGAGCACGACGATGACCGGGGAACAGCCTGCTGCTACGAGCACGTCGACGGCGTTCTGCAGCCAGGACCGGCCAGCGGCATCGTGCACGAGCGCCTTGGGCATGCCGTAGCGGGAACCAGCGCCGGCGGCGAGCACGAGCCCGCCTACTCGGGCGGTGCTGGCGGGCAGCGGGATGCTCGCGGGCTGGGGATCCGGAGCTGGTTTCTGCATGTCTGCCATCGTAGGGTTCTCGAGCCGTGACCTGGTGCCAGGTTCGCGTGCGTTCGCTCACCGAGCCGTGAGTGTCGAGCGCCGAGCCGTGAGCCTGAGCCCCGATCGCGGCTTTTTCGGTCCCAAACTCACGGCGCGGCGTCTCGATCGACCCCAAACTCACGGGTCGGCGAGCGGATGCTCGACCGGCCACTCCGTGCGCGTACTCCACCTATCGCGGCAGCCGACCGCTAGCTGCCTTTCACAGTGCGCGGGAGCTGCGCCGCTGCGCGGGAGGCGCAACTCCCGCGCTCTGGCGCAACTCCCGCGCGACGCGTGGCGCTGGAGTTCTGGCCAGACTCGAACTCCCGCGTCGCGCGACAGCAGCATCCGCTCAGCCGTGCAGCAGGCGCCAGATGCGGTCGCGGGTCATGGGCAGCTCGGTAGGACGGATGCCGATCGCGTCACGCACCGCATTGGCCAGCGCCGGCGCGACCGGGTTGTAGGTCGATTCGCTCATTGACTTGGCACCGTAGGGCCCGATCACGTCGTGAGTCTGCGCAAAATAGACCTCGGTGACCGGCAGATCCACGAGCTGGGGAACGTGGTAATTACGCAGCACCCGGGTCGTCACGGCGCCGGCGCCGTCGAGCACAACTTCCTCGAACAGTGCGGTGCCGAGGGCCTGCGCCACCCCGCCCTCGATCTGCCCGCGGCACTGTTCGGGATTCATGACGAAGCCGGCATCGGCGGCTTGGATCGACTGCAGGATGCGCACCTCGCCGGTGTCGGTGTTCACGGCCACCCGAAACGCGTGCACGTTGAAGGCGAGGGACCGCTTCATGCCGTCTTCGCGCCGCGTGGCGGTCAGGTCGACGTCCTTGGCCGCGGCCCAGTGCACGAGGGTATCAAGCGAGACGAGTTCGGACACTGACTCCACGGTGCGTAGCCCGTCACGCTCGAGCTGCCAGGTCCCAGCGTCGGTTCCTCTGGTCAGGCTGCGTCCGCTCCATGACGCCGCGGCTTCGACGAGAGTTTCAGCCAGCGCGGTCGCCGCGGCGAGCACGGCCTTGCCGGCCACAACGACACCGGCCGAGCCGAACGCGCCGGAGTCGTAGCCGGCGGCATCCGAATCGGAGTGCACCAGATCGATGCGGTCCACGGTCGTGTGCAGCGCCGTCGCCGCGATCTGGGCGTGCACGGTCGTGGTGCCGTTACCGAACTCGGTGGTCCCAACCCGCACCAGATAGCGGCCGCCGGCCATCAGTTGAACGGATGCCTGCGAGCGGTGCCCGCGCGGCGGTGTGGTGGCGATCATCGACGACGCCATGCCGGTGCCGATCCGCCACTGGGGCCCGGCCGGTGGGACAACCCGATTACCGCGTTTCAGGGCGGTTTCGGCGAGGTCGAGGCACTGGTCGAGGCCGTAGCTGCCGAAGACGAGGTCGGGGCCTTCCTCGTGCGTGACCACGAGCGGGTCACCCGGCTGCACCGAGTTGCGTCGGCGCAGCTCGAACGGGTCCAGGTCAAGCTCGCGGGCCAGTTCGTCGAGGGCGCCCTCGATTGCGAAAATGATCTGGCCGAGGCCGTAGCCGCGGAAGGCGCCCGACGGGGGATTATTCGTGTAGACGCTCTGGGCATCCACTCTTTTGTTGGGCACGTTGTAGAGCGCGACGGATTCACTCGTGCCGTGGAACATCACGCCGGGTGCATGGTTGCCGTAGGCACCGGTGTCGGCAAGAACGTCCAGTTTTAATGCGGTGAGGCGGCCGTCGACCTGCGCTCCGAGCGTGACGTCGATGGTCATCGGATGCCGCACCGGGGCGATCGTGAACTCGTCGGTGCGGGTGAATTCGTACTGCACCGGACGCCCGGTTTCAAGCACGGCGAGAGTGACGAGGTCTTCCGTGAGGAGCTCCTGCTTGCCGCCGAAGCCGCCGCCCACTCGCGCGGTAAAGACGCGCACCCCGGCCGGGTCGAGGTCGAACAGGCGGCAGATCTCCTTCTGCACCAAAAACGGAACCTGCGAGCTCGTGCGCAAGACCAGCCGTTCTTGGTCGAGCCAGCCGATCGTGGCGTGGGTTTCGAGGTGAGTGTGGGCGATGCGCTGGGTCTGCCAGCTGCCCGAGACGACGGTAGTGGCCTCGGCGAGACCGGCCTCGACGGAGCCGAATTCGCCGTGCAGCTCGGCGACCAGGTTGCGCCCCGGATCTGCCAGGCGGGAGACGATCGGGTCCTTGTCGCCGTGCACGAGCACCGCGCCGGGGGTAAGGGCCAGTCGCGGGTCGAAGACGCCCTCCAGCAGGTCGTACTCGACCTCGATCAGCCGACAGGCAGCCTCGGCGATCGCCACCGAATCGGCCACGACTGCCGCGACGCGTTGCCCGCGAAATCGCAGGGTCTGGTCGAAGACCAGCGTGTCGTCGGGGTCGTCGAACCGGCTTTCATGCCGCGCGGTCGAAAACAGGGTGCTGGGGGAGTCGGCCTGGGTGAGCACACGGTGCACACCGGGTAGCCCGGCAGCCTCCGCCACATTCAGAGAGCGGATGCGTGCGTGGGCGTGCGGACTCCCCAGCACCGCCAGGTGCAGCAGACCGGGGATGGCCACGTCGAGGGTGTACGGTTCCAGGCCGCTCACCACGCGCTCCCCGGCGATCGCGCCGGGGGAGGTGCCGACCAGACCGGCGGCCCGCGCACCCCTCGTGCGCCCGGTCGCCCGTACCGGTCCGAGGCTCGATGCCGCGGCATGCTCGCGCCCCGGCGCGGTGTGGCAAAACCCTTCCGGCGGGGTGTGCTCGCCGACGATCGCATCGGAAATCGAGCGATAGCCGGTGCATCGGCATAGATTTCCCGTCAATAAACGGGGCAGGTCATCGACGGAAGGCGCGGCATCCGCCTCGATGGCTGCGGCGGTGACGATCATGCCCGGGGTGCAGAAGCCGCACTGAAAGCCGGCGGAGTCGACGAAACGTTGTTGCACAGGCGCGAGGTTGCCCGGCTGGCCCAGCCCGGCCGCCGTCGTGATCTGCTTTCCGGCGGCTCGGTAAGCCGGGTAGATGCAGGAGTGCACGGGCGTGCCGTCGACCTGCACGGTGCAGGCACCGCAGTCGCCGCTGTCGCACCCCTTCTTCACCTCGAAATGCTCGTGTTCGCGCAGCAGAGTGCGCAGGCATTGGCCGGGAGTCGGCGTCGCCTCGACCCGGGTGCCATTGACCGAGAAGGTCACGGCACCGATCTCTTCGATTTTCGCCTGTTCCAGCGTCATGCGCGGCCTCCGGCCAGTTCGAGTTCGACGCGAATCTCTTCGCCGAGCAGCAGACCCATCGCGCGTCGCCAGTCGGCGGCGCCGTGGGCGTCCGTGAACCAGCAGTCGATCGTGGCGATATCGCGGGCGAGAACGTCGGCGGCGGGTAGCGCCGCATAGCGCAGCTGCACCGGGTGCAGCGTCGCCGCCGTCACCGTGAGTACGAAAGCACCGAGCAAGTCGAGCCGTCCGGCGAGCACCGCGCCCGAGCGCCCGAGCGGCGACAGGGCAATCTTGCGATATGCCGTCTGCGCGTGCAGCGAGGCGAGCGGCACGTGAATGGAGCGCAACACATCGCCGTCGGCGAGCACATTGGTCATGTTGCCGGTCACGAACGATCGGGCCGGCACGATGTCGTCGCTACCGTTCGCCCGCCAGACCAGCACTTCGGCGTCGAGGGCGACCGCGAGGGTGATCATGGGGCCGGCCGGCAGCGAGGTGGCCAGGTTGCCGCCGACCGTCGCGACGTTCCACACCTTGAAGGAGCCGAACAGGGCCGTGCAGCACTGATAGAACAGCGGATGCGCCGTCCAGCCCGCTCGCATCGGCAGCCGGGAGAGCTCGGCCAGCGTGCAGGTCGCACCGATGACGAGGCCGTCGTCGGTCACCGTGAGGGCCGCCCAGCCGAAGGTCTGCAGGTCGACGAGACCGGTGAGATGAGCGCGCGGGTCGGCGAACAGCTCGGATCCGCCGGCCAGCGGCACGACGGTGGGCCCGAGCGCGATGAGGTCGCTGCGCTGCCGTGCTGCGGTGATCTGGGTCAGGGTGCTGAGGTCCATGTGTCTTCCGTCGCATGTCGTGAAGCCAACTTGATAGTCGGTGGCGCGTCCGCGCGCGGCGGTGGCACAGGGTTTTGGACCCAGGGGCGAACCGAACGCGGTAACAGATGCCCCACCGGGTTGCGACCAGACTACCTGTGGAGGCTCGGGATTAGCAGAGAAGAGAGCGCCCCACCAACAGGGGCGGTTCGGCTACTCGGGCGCAGGTTGATTCCCAGCCGACACTGTAAGTATTTCGTCGATTACGACGGTGGGAGACCGAGATGACCGCAGCCCCAACCCCCGAACACACGATGCCGTTCGAACAACAGGATGCTGATTCGAACCAGCTCGTCCCCGATCATTTTGATGTGGTCGTGATCGGTGCCGGCCCGGCTGGAACCGCTGCAGCCCTGCGCGCGGCGGAACTGGGCGCATCCGTCGCCGTCTGCGAAGCTGACCGCCTCGGCGGCACGTGCGTGAATACCGGATGCGTGCCCACCCGGGTGCTCGCCAAAACGGCTCGGCTCATGCGGGAGATCCGAACCGCCGACGCCTATGGCATTTCCGTGTCTGAGGGCCCCCTGGATTGGCCCACCATCGTCGCCCGTGTCCGGCAAACCGTTGACCGAGTGCGTGTGATGAAAAATGAGGCGACGCGATTCGCTGACGCCGGTGTAAAACTCATTCTTGAGGGGCGCGCCTCCTTTCTGGATGCCTCCACGCTCAGGCTGGAATCTGGGCGTCGGGTCACCGCCGGTGCCGTACTGGTGTGCGTCGGCGGTCATTCCCGGCGGCTGCCGGTTGCAGGAGCCGAGCTCGCGACGGTACCGGAGCACGTGCTCGACCTTCCAAGTGTTCCCATGCGCCTGGCCGTGATCGGTGGGGGAAACACCGGTGCCCAATTGGTCACTGTGTTTCGTTCCTTCGGCTCGGCTGTGACCCTGCTCGATGTTGCCGACCGCGTGCTCGCCACGTCTGATGAGTCCGTCTCGCACGCCGTCGGCCAGGCGTTCGTCGAGCAAGGTGTCATACTCCGCCTGGGCATCGACGGTATTGACGGCCTTCAACGCGCCGCTGACGGCTCGATCACCCTGACCTGGCGAGAGAACGGGCTCGAGAGTGCGGACAGCTTCGACGCGGTGATCATGGCAACCGGCTGGCCAGCGGATATCGACGACCTCGGCCTCGAAACAGCCGGCGTGGTCACGAGTCGTTCGTCTATTCCCGTCGATGCGTATTTTCGAAGTTCGGTAGCGCACATTTTTGCCGTTGGCGACGCCAATGGCCGAGACATGCTTGTGCAGGCCGCACAATTCGAAGGAGAGGCCGCAGCCGAGAACGCCGTGTTGGATGCCAACCGACGAACCCCGCACCACTTGCTTCCTGCGGGTGGGTTCACCGATCCGGACTACGCAGGTGTCGGTCTGACCGAGGTCGACGCGCGGCGTCGCGACGAGCTGTGCGTCGCAACGGTGGTGCCGTATTCGTTGCTGGATCGGGCGGTGATCGACGATCGCCAGCGGGGATTCCTCAAACTCATCGCCGACCGCCGCCGCGAGCACATTCTCGGTGCCCACGCGGTCGGCGAGAACGCCGTCGAGGTCATTCAGTCCGTGACGACGGCGATGGCCGCCGGGATCGACGTGGCCACGCTGGCAAATGTGCGGTTCGCCTACCCCACCTACAGTGCCGTGATCGGGCTCGCTGCCCGAGCCCTGCTAGCAGAGCAGGCCGATAGCGCGGTCACGTTGGATGGTCAGACGTCGATCGCGTAGACGAGTTCTTCCTGCAGCATGCCAAGCCATTCATAGAGTTCGCGCAAAAATGGAGTGTCTTCGGTGGCGAGGTGCACGACGCCGTCCGGCGAGATCTGCAACCGATCGGCGAGGGTCAGGCGCAGGTCCGTGAGGCTGCGCAGCCAGGCCTGCACGGCGTCGGGGTCGACATTGACCGTGACCGGCTGGCTATCCTCCCTGTCGGGCGTGGCGGCATTGGGTTCCTTGGCAGCCAAGGAGTCCAGCACGATCTGGGCATTCTGCGCTTTGCGTTCGAGCAAGCCGGTCGCCGTAAAGCGGCGAAACTCCGCCGCCGCTTCGTCGTCGTCCCGGTAGGCGTCGGGAAGCAGCCGGCCGAATGCTCCATCGCTTGCGGTGAGCTGGGGGTCGGTGGTGCCGGAGCGGAGCATTTCGAGAAGCTGGGTAGTGGCGAGGCGCAGAAGGTCTGCTTCGATCGGTTCGAAGCGGCCGAGCAATAGGCCGTCTGGCTGCGGGGTGAATCGCCGCAGGGCGCTCATTCGTCGGCCTTCGCCAGTGTCGCCCAGAGACCGTATCCGTGCATGGCCTCGACGTGGCGTTCCATCGATTCGCGATTGCCCGTAGCCACGACGGCCCGGCCGTTGTTGTGTACCTGCAGCATGAGTCGTTCGGCTTGTTTGGGGGTGACACCGAAATAGCTGCGAAAAACGTAGGCGACATACGACATGAGATTGACCGGGTCGTCCCAGACCAGGGTCACCCACGGTCGGTCGAGTGACACCGCTTCGCGCAGCTCGGTGTGTTCGGCAGTCTTGGTCACCCCTCAAGCCTCACACGCTACCGCCGGGTTTTCCACCGCCATCTGATACCGCCGTGTCATACTCCGCTGTGCGGTGCCCGCATTCGAGCCGAGGGAATATCCTTAGGTATGACGTCTTTTGCACCATCGTCCGCCATTTCCGCAACCCCTGCCGCCCAGCGCCCAGAACCGGCTCCGCTGACCAACATTGACGTTGAACGCATTCGCAACGACTTTCCGGTGCTGCACCAGGCGGTGAATGGGCATCCGCTCGTCTATCTCGACTCGGGAGCCACTTCCCAGAACCCGATCAGCGTGATGGAGGCCGAGCAGGAATACTACGAGCAGCGAAACGCCGCCGTGCACCGCGGCGCGCACACGCTCGCCGTCGAGGCCACCGAGGCCTTCGAAGCTGCCCGAGAAAAGGTTGCCGCGTTCGTCGGCGCAGAGACCGACGAGATCGTCTGGACCTCCAACGCCACCGAGGCCATCAACCTGCTCGCCTACAGTTTCTCCAACGCCTCGCTCGGCCTCGGCGGCCCCGCGGCTCGCCGGTTCAGCCTGGGCGCCGGCGACGAGATCGTGGTCACCGAGATGGAACACCACGCCAATCTCATTCCCTGGCAGCAACTGGCGCTGCGCACCGGCGCCACCCTGCGTTTCATTCCCGTGCTCGATGACGGCACCCTCGACCTGCTTTCCGCAGCGGACGTCATCGGCCAACACACGAGATTACTCGCTTTCACGCATGGCTCGAATGTCACCGGAACCATCAACCCGGTCGCCGAACTCGTGGCGCTGGCCCGTAAAGTCGGGGCGCTGGTCGTGCTCGACGCCTGCCAGACCGTGCCGCACCTGCCGGTTGACGTGAAGGCGCTCGATGTGGATTTCGCCGTCTTCTCGGGCCACAAGATGCTCGGCCCGACCGGCATCGGCGTTCTTTTCGGCAAGGCAGAACTGCTCGCCGATATGCCGCCTTTTCTCACCGGCGGATCGATGATCACTACCGTGAACATGCAGGCTGCCGAGTTTCTCGCACCGCCGCAACGCTTCGAAGCCGGTACGCAGCGCATCTCCCAGGCAATCGCTCTGGCGGCGGCCGTCGACTACCTGAGCGAAACCGGCATGGATCGGGTCGCAGCGTGGGAAGCCCAGCTTGGCCAGCGCCTGGTCGCCGGGGTCGCCGAGATTGCAGGCGTGCGTCTGCTCGGCCCCGGACTCGGCGTGGAACGGCTGGGGCTCGCCGCTGTCGACGTTGCCGGAGTGCATGCCCACGACGTCGGTCAGTTTCTCGACGATGCCGGAATCGCGGTGCGGGTCGGCCACCACTGCGCCCAACCGCTGCACCGCCGCCTGGGCGTGACCGCCTCCACGCGCGCGAGCACCTACCTCTACAACACCACCGACGAGGTCGACCTGTTTCTGGCCACCCTTGCCGAGGTCGCCCCCTTCTTCGGCGTCAAGCCATGAGCGACCTGCAGCAGCTTTACCAGACGATCATTCTCGAGCACGCGAAAGCTCGCCACGGGGCGGTCGAGCTCACGCCGCTGGCCGACGCCGTAGCGCTCGGCGACGCGAGCGGCCTGCGGGTGGCCGAATCGCACCAGATCAACACGACCTGCGGTGACGAGATCACCCTGCGCGTCTCGCTCGACACCGAAACGGTCACCGACCTGGTCTGGACCGGGGAGGGCTGCTCGATTTCGCAGGCATCCGCTTCGATTCTCACCGATACGCTGAGCGGCCTGAGCGTCACCTCGGCACGCGCCCTGCTCGATAACTTTCGCGAGATGCTGCGCTCCCGCGGCAAGATTGAGCCCGACGAGGAAGTTCTCGGGGATGCCGCCGCCTTCGGGGGAGTGTCGCGGTACCCCGCCAGAGTTAAGTGCGCCATGCTGCCCTGGGTCGCCTTCGAGGCCGCCCTGATCGAGGTGGAGTCGCACTAGCAGCAGACGGATGGCCGCCCGGGCCTGGGCCTCGAGTCTCGAATCTCGAATCTCGCGAGACGACACATTCGGCCCCATGAGCAGACCAACATCCGCGCGAGACGACAAGTTCGGCCCCTTGAACACGAATCAAGGGGCCGAAGTTGGCAAGTCACAAAATCAAAGGGGCCGAAGTTGGCATCTCGCGCAGCGAAGGGCCGGAACGAGCGCGCAGCGCCCCGACGGAACTAGTTGTCGCCGGTGCCGAGCTCGGCGTGCAGGGGCCAGTCCTGGTCGTCCAGAATGAGCTGTGCGCACGCGCCGGTGCGAGCGTTGACCACGATGGGTGCCATCAGGTTGACCGTCGTGGTGCTCTCACCGGGGTTGACGACCACGAGCACGAGGGCGTCGTCGGGCGTCGTCAGCGACAGCGTAATCGACTGCTCGCTCGAAATCGCCGGTGTGTAGTTGGGCAAAAAGATTGCAGCGTCGAGCACGAACAGGCGCGTGGTCGGGTGAGCGGATGCCTGCAGCGAGTAGAGTCCAGCGGCCCCTTCGATCTCGTGGAGCACGAAGTCGGTGAGAGGCGCCAGTCCGGGTGGGGGAGAGACAAAGCTGAGGGTGGGGCTGGTGAGGGTAGCGGTCATGAGAGAAAGTCCATCAGGGTTGGTTGAAGTACACGGGCGGTAACAGCGAGGGCGGCCTGATAGGTCACTTCCTGCAGTTTCAAATCGATGATGACCTGGCCCAGGTCGGCGTCTTCGATGCCGGAACGCTGGGCATCCAGTGTGCCGGACTTTTCCAGGAGGGTCGACTGGGCACGTTCCATCTGCACCTGGCGGGCACCCATTTCACTGCGCTGACCGGTCATGATGGCCATCCGATCGTCGAGTTCGTTCAGTCGTAGGCCTACGTTGACCGAGGAATCGGTCGAGCGCAGGTCGGCGACGATATTGTCGAGCAAAGCGAAAACCGATGAAGTGCCGGCAATCTCGTCATCTTTACCGAAGATCGTCTCCCCTGCTGCGTCCACCCGCACGGTACTCGTGGCGCTGATGCGCCGTTCGACGCTATTGGCGCCCGCGGTGTCGCCCGAGTATGCATAGATCGCCCCGCCGGTGCTGTCGGTACCCGCTGGGGTGAACGCCGTGGCAGCATCTGAATTGCCGGCAAAGACGCTGCGCCCGAGAAACTTCGTGTTGGCCTGCGACAGGAGGTCGGTTTTGAGGCCGTCGATCTCAATTGCGATGGCTTCTTTGGCGGTGGCGGAGAGCGCACCGGAGTTGGCGCCCTGCACGGTGAGAAAACGAACGCGGTTCATGATGTCCGATACCGACCCGAGGGACGATTCGATCGTGGTCAGCCAGTCGTTACCGTTGTCGGCATTTGCGCTGTACTGATCGACCGCACGCATTTCGGCGCGCACCGCCATGGCTGCGGCCGCAGCGGTGGGGTCGTCTGAGGAACGGTTGATGGACTTGAGCGTGCTCGCCTGCTCCTGCAACCGCGCGAGGTGCGTCATATTCTCTTGCAGGTTGCGCTGGGCAGCGCGCATCTGAGTGTGGGTGGTTACCCGGTCGACCATGAGCTACCTCCCGACCAATCCGGTGCGGTTGATCAAAGTGTCGAGCATCTCGTCGACGGCCGTCATCATGCGGGCCGCGCCCTGATAGGCGTGCTGGAACATGAGCAGGTTCACGTTCTCTTCGTCGAGGTCTACCGAGGAGTTGGCGAGCTGCTGGTTGGCCGCGCCCGATGCGGTCAAGCTGGCCAGCGCCGCGGACTGCAGCTCGGTCTGCGTGAGTACGCCGGTCTTCGTGACGAAGTCCGACCAGGTGGTGCTCGGCGACGTGATGGCGCTGCCATCTGCGTTCAGCGCGAATCCGGCGCCGAGCTGGGCGATGGCATCCGCTATGGTGCCGTCGTAGGCGCCGGACGTAGCGGATGCCCGTACCGCCATTTCACCGGATGACTTCGGCAGGATGCTCAGACCCTGTGCGGCGGGTGCACCGTCGGCGACAGCGAAGAACTCGAAGCCGCTGACATCACCGCCCTGCTTGAAGCCGGTTTTATAGATGGCGTTGACCTTGTCGGCGATTTCGGTCGCAAACGCGTTGTAGGAGGCGGCAGCTTCGGCCAGTGCGCCACCGGAGCCACTGACGTTGGACTCGCCGAGAAGCGACAGGGCGCCGGCCATTTCGCCCCGGTCCATCGTCACGGCCGTGTCGGCGTTGTCGGCCCACACCAGGTTCACGTCACCGCTGTCCTGCATCACTCGCGGAGAGTCGGCGGTGACCTGCACCTGATGGGCGGTGCCGCCGGAGACGAGAGCGTTGCCGCCCACGAGCACGGTGACCGTGCCATCGGCCTGCTCGGTGACGCTCGCACCGGTCAGGGCGGCGATCGTGGTCGTGAGGGCGCTGCGCTGGTCGAGCAGTTCGTTGGCCGTGCCGCCCGTGGCGAGGCTCTGGCGAATCTGCACGTTGAGCGCGGCGACCTGGGTGGCAGCGCCGTTGAGTTCCGAGACCATGTTGTTCAGGTCGCTGCGCACGTTTGACCATTCGTCGGAGACGGCCTGGTAGCCCTCGGAGATCTGCGTGAGCAGTTCACCGGCCGTGCCAAGCAGCAGCGCTGCGGGGGCTGCGGTGTCGGTTCCGTTCGACAGGGTCTGCCAGCCGGCCCAGAACTCATCGAGCTTGGCCGAGATGCCGTCTTCCCCGGGCTCGTTGAGCGAGTCTTCGACCGAGGCGAGGGCGTTGGCCCGCACCGCCGTGTAGCCGGCGGTCGCTGCGGTGGCGCGCACGCGGGCATCCAGTTGGGCGCTGGCCAGGCGAGCGATGCCGTCCATGGCAACGCCCTCACCGACGCGGGCGCCCTGGGTGAAGATGCCGGTAGGGGCCGTGGCGCCGAGAGCGGAGGTCGATATGCGCTGACGCGTGTAGCCCTCCGTGTTGGCGTTGGCAATGTTTTGCCCGACCACGTCGAGTCCCTGACGCGCGGCAACGAGGCCGGTGTACGCGGTGTTCAAGCCACCAAATGTGCTCACCGTGTTCTCCGTTCTTCTCGTTGGGCGTGCATAAGTTATAGGTTGCGGTCGAAAATGCGGGCGGCAGTCACCGGGGTGCCGGTCACTCCGCTGGCATCGTAGGTCTTGGGGTTGGTACTGACCGTGGTCATCGTCTCTTGGGTGGAGCGCGCCGCGGCACGAATGAAACGTTCGTTGGTGTCGCGCAGTTCTTTGATCTGGGTGGTGAGTTCGCCCATGGCTTTCAGGTGTGCGGCAAAGATTTCACCCCAGGGCCCCTCGGGAGCATTGGCGGCGAGTTCACGCAGGGTGGCGTCTTCGGCCGTTCCCCACTGGGTTGCCAGTGCGGCTACCTCCACGGAACGCCCGAGTCCGGCTTCGCGCACGAGGTTCAGAACCTGTTCAACTTCGCGAGTGGCGTGTTGCAGCCAGCGCGACTTACCGCCCTGCAGCAAGAGCTGTTCCTCTTCAAGTTTGAAGACGAGCAACTCGAGAAGTTCACGTTCTCGCCACAGCAACGCAGACAATTCGTTGGCGCCCATGACTTCTCCAGCCCACAATTTCACTCGCGCTCAGGGTCACACGGGTGCGTGTGCCCTGGTTCATTCGTTGGCACTATCGGCCGCGAAATTAACGCGGTTAGGCAAAATGGCCTGCTTTCTTGCTGATTTTCTCAATCGTGTCCTCTAAAGAGAGGACACGCTAATGTATCAAATGGGGCTTGTAGCGCTACCCATTTACCCCTTAGTACGGGTAGCTTTGATTTCGCAGGCATTGGGGCCTCTCGCGGGAGGCGCGTCAGCCCTTCCGTGCACATTCGAAAATTGGCATGAGAAGCTCGGGGGCCGCACGTGAATCGCACTGACCGCAATGCCCTCGTCGTCGAAAATCTTCCCTTGGTCGGCTACCTCGTTTCGGAGGTCTGGGCCAAGGCTCGCCACCTGTCCCGCGATGACCTCGCCTCGGCCGGCGCGGTAGCCCTCATCACGTCAGCGGATGCCTTCAACCCAGCTCTCGGAGTTCCCTTCGGAGCCTTCGCCCGCCGTCGCATCATCGGCGCATTCGCCGATGAGATGCGCTCAAGCGACTGGGCCACCCGCTCGGCTCGCCGCCGCATCAAAGAGACCCTGGCCGTGCAGGAGACCCTCGCGGCCGCGCTCGGGCGCACCCCGAACGTGAACGAGATCGCCGATGCCCTCGGTGTCGACCGTGAAACTGCCGCGGCTGGCCTGGCCGACGCGGCCCGCACCCTCTCGGCCCTCGATGACACGACCGCCGAGTTTCTCGTGGCCGACACCGCCATGCCCGAAGAGTCGCTGCTGTCCACCGAACGCCTGGTCTACCTGCGCGCGGCCATCGAGGCCCTCCCTGAGAAGATGCGAGCCATCGTCGAGCAGATCTACTTCGACGACCGCCCGGTCAAGGACATCGCCGCCGAACTCGGCACCACACACTCCGCTGTCTCCCAAATGCGCGCCGAGGCGATTCGCCTGCTTCGCGACGGCCTCAGCACGCACTACGCCGACGAAATCGAGACCGCGACTGCGTATCAGCCGGAGTCCCGCATCGCTCCGGCTCGCCGTAGTGCCTATCTCGCCCGACTCGCCGACCTCGCCACGGTGGGAATGACCCGCACCGCTCACGACCACCTGCAGCTCGACACGGCTGAACGCGCAGCATCCTGAACTTTGCACCACCCCGCGCTGGCCCATGGATGGGCCGGCTTCATAACACCTCACGGAAGAAACCATCATGGGCATGCAGATCAATAACAACACTTCGGCATCAGACGCTTACCGTGAGCTCGCTGCATCGCAGACGGGCCTCACGCAGCCGACCGTGGCAATTTCGAGCGGTCTCGCCTCGACCGAGTCTGTCGTTGCCGCTGACAGTACCGACTTCGAGGGTAAGACGCGTGCCGTCTCCGCCGAGAACACCCTCGCTGCCGCGTCGCGCCTGACCAACAGCGCCATGGCCGAGCAGATGGTCGACCTCACCCGTGTGAGCATTCTCGCCCAACCCGTCACCGCGGTCTCCGCCCAGGCCAACCAGTCGAACTCCGACGTTCTGCAGCTGCTCCGCCCCGCCGCGTAGCTGTCGCTCGCTTTCACGAGAAGATGCTGTCCGCTCGTGGGCAGCGTCTTCTTGTTGTGTGTGGCCCGCTCGGGGGGCAATCTTTGACCGGAATCTAACCCCCACAGCAAAACGGTCGATAGCAAGAGTTGCCAGGCCATGGATGGGCTGGTGTAACACGACCCACTCACGGAGGATTCACCATGGGCATGCAAGTCAATACCAACGTCGCGGCCAACAACGCGTACCGCAACCTGGCCACCACGCAGAATGACCTTTCCAAGTCGCTTGAGAAGCTGTCGAGTGGTCTTCGGATCAACCGTGCAGCGGATGACGCGGCCGGCCTCGCAATCTCGGAGGGCCTGAAGTCGCAGGTCGGTGGCCTCACGGTTGCCGCTCGTAACGCTCAGGACGCCGTGAGTGTTATTCAGACCGCTGAAGGTTCGCTGAATGAGGTGCAGTCGATTCTGCAGCGTGTTCGTGACCTCGCCGTTCAGGCCGGTAACGACTCGAACAACAAAGAGTCACGTGGAGCGATCAAGACCGAGGTCGCAGCACTGACCAAGGAACTCACTCGCATCAGCGAGTCGACGAACTTCAACGGCACCCAGCTGCTCGACGGCACCGAACCCTCGCTCAGCTTTCAGGTCGGTGCAAACGGCGACGCCAGCAGCCAGATCAAGGTCGACCTGTCGAAGGCCGACGTCTCCGACGTCACCAAGGCCATTGGCTCAACCAACACAGGAACGTCGTATGATCTGGCTAAAGGCACAGTCAAGAACGCTACTGACTTCAACGGGGCGCATTCCTTCACGATTGACGGCGACACCGCCAACAAGGTCACAACCGGCGCGATTGCTGGTCTGACGTCTACCTCGACGGCTGCGGACGTTGCAGCCAAACTCAATGCAGACAGCGGATTCAAAGGCAAGCTTCTGGCCACCGTTGACGAGAACAACAACCTTAACGTTCGTTCCATCGCAGGCGGTGTTGTTGCTGATGCCAACACGACGAACTCCACGATCCTGGCAGCGACGACCAACACGAAAATCGGTGGCCTGGACTTCTCCTCGGCCGAGGGCGCTGCCGCAGCGATCACGGCTCTGGACCGTCAGATCTCGGGCATCTCCACCGCTCGCGCCTCTTTGGGTGCTGACCAGAACCGGTTCGAGAGTGTCATCAAGAACCTGGCCGTCTCCAAGGAGAACCTCACCGCTGCCGGTTCGCGTATTCGCGACACCGACATGGCTGAAGAGATGGTCAAGTACACCCGGGCGAACATCCTGTCGCAGGCTGGCACCGCCATGCTCGCGCAGGCCAACCAGTCGAACTCGGGCGTTCTGCAGCTGCTCCAGTAACACGCTTTACCACCGGATCAGATTCTGATCCGGTCGCCGTAGCCGAGACACCGCGAATTTGATCGCGCTTTCCCTGGTCATGGCACCCCCCGAACACGTCTGTTCAGCCGGTTCTTCTGACGGGCTGAACGCCGCGGTCGATAGAACATAATGCTGGCCCATGGATGGGCCGGCGTAAGTAGTCCCAGTCATGGAGGAACTCAAATGGGCATGCAAGTCAACACCAACGTTGCGGCGAATAACGCGTACCGCAACCTGGCAACTACTCAGAACGATCTGTCGAAGTCGCTGGAAAAGCTCTCCAGCGGTCTTCGCATCAACCGTGCAGCGGATGACGCGGCCGGCCTGGCAATCTCTGAAGGTCTGAAGTCGCAGGTTGGTGGCCTCACGGTTGCCGCTCGTAACGCTCAGGACGCGGTCAGTGTTATTCAGACCGCTGAAGGTTCGCTGAATGAGGTGCAGTCGATTCTGCAGCGTGTTCGCGACCTCGCCGTTCAGGCCGGTAACGACTCAAACAATGACGAGTCCCGTGCAGCGATCAAGACCGAGGTCGATGCACTGAGCAAGGAGCTCACTCGTATCAGCGAATCGACCAACTTCAACGGCACCCAGCTTCTCGACGGCACGGAGCCGTCCTTGAGCTTTCAGGTCGGGGCCAACGGCGAGTCCAGCAGCCAGATCAAGGTCAACCTCGCCAACGCCAACGTCAAGACTGTCGCCGGCGCGATCGGCGGAGTCTCCACGACGACTGCTGTCACTACCGTCACTGATGGCGCGGTCCAGCTCAGCGGGGTGATCTTCAACGCCGCGACGGTCAGTGGCGACGTCAATATCTTTCAGAAGGGGGGACTTGACTTTACGGTCAACTTCGGAACGGGTGAAACCAACACCACTGTTCTCGGCAAACTGCAGGCGGCAGCCGGAACAAATTTCACGATCACGGCAGACGCCACTGATGCGAGCAAGTACATCATTGAGTCCAAGGCTACTAGCCTCACGGACAAGGTTGCGAACGAGATCACAGTCTCTGCAACAAGCGCTGGGCCGGTTGCGGCATCCGGGATCGCTATCAATGCCAAAACCGTCTCCGGCCTCCTAACCCTGACGCAGGCAAATGGGGGGTCTCCAATCACCTTCTCGTACGACTTCTCGACGGCAGACGCTTCGCGAACGGATGAAGGCATCGCCTCGCTGCTTTCGACGTCAAATGCGAACTTCAGCGTTACGGCGAGTGGAACAACGGGCGAGTTCTACATTGAGTCGAAGGCAACCGGGCTCACTAGCACCACGAGCAACGCCATCACGGCTTCAGGGTTCACCACCGGACCGATGTCGACGTCGGGTAACACGTACGCCTACGCATCTGGAGCCCAACTCACGTTCGCGCAGAACGGAGGTGCAACCACAGGCGCCGTCACGATGGGCGCTGCGTACACCACCGCCGCACTAGCCAGTGATGACTTGAACGCTAATGCGACTTTCAACACGAAATTCTTGGCGAGCGTCGTAGGTGGCAACCTGACGATCACGTCGCTCAGTACAACGCTAACTAACGATTCGACGAACGGCATTACCGTGAACGGAACGGGCGTCACGGGGACGGGTACGTCCACGTCGCAGAAGGCATTTTCCTCCTCGGGAACCGCGATAAGTACTGACGGACCCGAGGTTGCCGCCACTGGCGTCACCGATGGATTAGACACCTACGCACAGGTGTCAACGACGAACAATGTCGTTACCACCATTGGTGCGCTGGACTTCTCCAGCGCCGCGAAGGCTGCCCTGGCGATCATCGAGATCGACGATCAGATTTCGGCAGTGTCCACCGCTCGCGCTGAGTTGGGTGCGGACCAGAACCGGTTCGAGAGTGTCATCAAGAACCTGGCCGTCTCCAAGGAGAACCTCACCGCTGCTGGTTCGCGTATTCGCGACACCGACATGGCTGAAGAGATGGTCAAGTACACCCGTGCGAACATTCTGTCGCAGGCTGGTACCGCCATGCTCGCGCAGGCCAACCAGAGCAACTCGGGCGTTCTGCAGCTGCTCCAGTAACAGCAGCGATCGCGTCAGAACCTGATGCATGATCGGCGGCATCCGCTCGTAGTCACTACGAACGGATGCCGCCTCTTTTTAACACGCGATCGCCGCGAGTTTCTAACCCGAGCCCGGTTGCTGTCGATAGCTATAAGTGCTGGCCCATGGATGGGCCGGAGAATTCAGTCCCAGTCACGGAGGATCCACCATGGGCATGCAAGTCAATACCAACGTCGCGGCCAACAACGCGTACCGCAACCTGGCCACCACGCAGAACGATCTGTCGAAGTCGCTTGAGAAGCTGTCGAGTGGTCTTCGGATCAACCGTGCAGCGGATGACGCGGCCGGCCTCGCAATCTCGGAGGGCCTGAAGTCGCAGGTCGGTGGCCTCACGGTTGCCGCTCGTAACGCTCAGGACGCCGTGAGTGTTATTCAGACCGCTGAAGGTTCGCTGAATGAGGTGCAGTCGATTCTGCAGCGTGTTCGTGACCTCGCCGTTCAGGCCGGTAACGACTCGAACAACAAAGAGTCACGTGGAGCGATCAAGACCGAGGTCGCAGCGCTGACCAAGGAACTCACTCGCATCAGCGAGTCGACGAACTTCAACGGCACCCAGCTGCTCGACGGCTCCGAAGCGAACCTGAGCTTCCAGGTCGGCGCGAACGGCGATGCCAGCAGCCAGATCAAGGTCGACCTGTCGAAGGCCGATGTCTCGGACGTCACCAAGGCCATTGGTGCCGGAAACCTGGGGAAGTCATACGCGACACCAACTACCAGTGACGCAGCCTTGACCTTCACCTCGGGCGGACTCACCACTTCGACCACCGCATCGACAACTGATTTCTTGTCGACGGGTGGTACCGCTGCTGACGCAGCGAAGGTGTTGAACGCGGATGCCGCGTTCAACAAGGTCTACACGGCAGGTGTTGATGAATTTGACCAACTGAGCGTGCGCGCCAACAACGGGGACGCCATCACCGCCGCGACCGGTGTAACCGCCGGCACCAGCACGAGCACAATCGGTGGTCTGGACTTCTCCTCGGCCGAGGGTGCCGCTGCGGCGATCACCGCCCTGGATCGCCAGATCTCCGGTATCTCCACTGCTCGTGCCTCGCTGGGTGCTGACCAGAACCGGTTCGAGAGTGTCATCAAGAACCTGGCCGTGTCGAAGGAGAACCTCACCGCTGCTGGTTCGCGTATTCGCGACACCGACATGGCTGAAGAGATGGTCAAGTACACCCGTGCGAACATTCTCTCGCAGGCCGGTACCGCCATGCTCGCGCAGGCCAACCAGTCCAACTCGGGCGTTCTGCAGCTGCTCCAGTAACACCAGCACAACCCAGATCGCAGGTTGATCTGACCGGGTGGCAGGTGCGGGACCAAACCCGCAGCTGCCACCCCAGCACCACCCCCGGTTCGACAACCAGAAAGGGAACCCCATGTCACTCGCTGTCGATGGGCTTATCAGTGGTCTGGACACCACGTCACTGATCAACTCCCTCATGGAACTCGAGGCCGGGCCGCAAACGCTGCTCAAGGCCAAGGTCACCACCTCTAATACTTTTGTCACCGCACTGCAGGGGCTGAACGCCTCCATTGCCAGTCTCGCAACTCTGGCGACGAAGAACACCGTCGCCAATGCGCTCGACCTCTACTCGGCGACGAGCAGTAACTCGAGCATGAGCACCACCGTCTCCACCGGCGCCAGCACCGGCTCCCTCGACGTTGTCGTCGGCGCTCTCGCCCAGGCGAAGTCCGGCGTGACAGCCGCCATGACGGAGTTCAGCGGTACCGCGTTCACCGTCGTGGGCAGTGACGGCACGGCCATCGACATTCAAGCCGCCTCTATCTCACTCGACGACGTCGCGAGTGCCATCAACGCCTCGAGCGCCGGCATCACGGCCACCAAGGTGGCCTCGGGCACCAACGCAGCCGGCGATAAGCAATACCGCCTGCAGCTGGTCGCCGACGACACCGGCCTCAGCGGAAGCTTCGAGCTGTACCAGGGCACGAGCGACGACGTGACCGCGGGAACCGCCACCAACATTCTTGAAGCCACCGGCGCCGCCGTGATCACCCAAGCGCAAGACGCACAGGTGACGCTGTGGGCCGGAACCGGCGCCGCGCAGAGCATCACCTCCTCGACCAACACCTTCGCGGACCTGCTGCCCGGCGTAGCTGTGACGGTGTCGAAGGTCTCCACCGATCCGGTCACCATCACGGTCGCCCGCGACAACGCGGCGGTCAGTGACCTCGCCAAGAATCTCGTCGGCTCGCTGAACACTGTGTTCGCACTGATCTCGACCAAGTCGGCCGTGGTCAACAGCACCGACACGAGCGGCAACGCCGTGGTCTCGGCCGGGGTGTTCAGCGGCAACAGCACCGTGCGCGACGTGAAGCAGTTGATTCTCGACGCTGCGTCATACCCGGTCGACGGCCGCTCGCCGAGCGAGATCGGCATCAGCATCACCAAAAACGGCACCATGGAATTCGACGCCGGCAAGTTTGCGGCCGCCATGAAGGCCGACCCGGATCACGTCGAAAAGGTGCTGGCCGAGATCTCTTCCCGTGTCGCCGCCGCGGCCACGAGCGCGTCCGACAAGTACGACGGCATGATCACCGGCAAAATCACCGGCCAGGAGAGTCTGGTCAAGAGCCTCGGCACCCAGATCGATAACTGGGATCTGCGCCTCATTTCGCGCCGGTCGACCCTGGAACGCACCTATGCCTCTCTCGAGGTTCAGCTCAGCAACATGAACGCCCAATCCGCCTG
The DNA here is from genome assembly GCF_002929495.1 of Cryobacterium sp. Y82. Taxonomy (GTDB): domain Bacteria; phylum Actinomycetota; class Actinomycetes; order Actinomycetales; family Microbacteriaceae; genus Cryobacterium; species Cryobacterium serini. The sequence continues at coordinate 125,490 of NZ_PJJJ01000031.1, read as the reverse complement.
GCTCACCGCCCAGGTTGACGGTCTCAACAGCGCGAACGGAAAATGATGACTATGACAATGGGAACCAACGCCCAGCGTTCGCGTTACAACCGCGACGCGGTTCTCTCGGCAACCCCGGTTCGTCTGCTCACCATGCTCTACGACCGCCTGCTGCTCGACCTGAACCGGGCCGAAGCGGCCCAGCAACGCCAGGACTGGCAGATCGCGTCAGACAACCTGATTCACGCCCAGGCCATCGTGTCGGAGCTGAGTACCTCGCTCAACGTCGACGCCTGGGACGGCGGCGAGGGGCTGTTCTCGCTCTATACCTATGTCTCGACCGCCATGGTCAGCGCCAACACCCACCGCGACCCGGCCCGCACCCACGAGTGCATCTCGCTGCTCGAACCGCTGCGGCTCACCTGGCATGAGGCGGCCGAGTTGCTGCCGGCCGCGCCGGTGCCGATCGTGCGCCTGAGTGGTGAGCTCGGCATTGGCTAGTCTGGCCGTCTGGGAGGCCGCGCTCGACGACCTCGAGAATCGGCTGGATGCTGCGGCGCGGTCGATGGGAGGCTCGACCAGCGATGGTGTCGCGGCCGTAGGGGAGTGGACGGTGCCGACGGGGCTCGGAAATATTCCGCCGGAACTGGCCGCACGAGTGCAGGACCTGCTGCGCAACCAGCAGAAGCTCATCGGGGAACTGGAGCACGCGCGCAACCTCACCCTCAAACACCTCACGGCGGTTCGGTCGGTGCCTCCAGAGCGTGACGCGCGGGCATCCGTTTATCTGGATGTGAACGGTTGACCCCCGTTCGAGGGTAGTAAAACACTGGCAACACGCCGTAGCGCAACAAAATTTCGGAATGTTGATACGAACTGCTTACGCAACTGTCGGGGTGACCGATAGCAAGGAGTGAGCACGGATTGCTCACCACCGGGCCACGGATTGGCCGTCTTGTCTTTTGTCGACGAAGCGGGTAATCATGCTTGATTCCGTGACCTCCCTGGCCCTCACGAGCGCCCTGGACGGCCTCGCGCTACGCCAGCGCACCATCGCGAACAACATCGCCAATATCAACACCCCCGATTACCACGCCAAGGTCGTCTCGTTCGAGAACGCACTGGCCAAATCGGTCGCTGACGGCAACGGCGTTTCGGCCGCGACGACGGAGCGTTCGCTCGACCCGACGCTGCTCAACGGCAACAACGTGAACCTCGACACCGAGACCCTCGCCAACATCGACGCGCTGCTGCGTTACCAGTTCGCCGCCAAGGCGGTCGAAGGCCCGGTCTCGTCGATTCGCGCCGCGATGAAGACCGCCTGATGGTCGACGCCATCGGCATCGCCGGCAGCGGCATGACGCTGCACCGCAAGTGGCTCGACGCCATCGCCGACAACCTCGCCAATGCCAACACCGTGACCGCCACAACGGATGCCGCCTTTCAGGAACGCTACATTCTCGCGCAGGAAGGCCCCGGTAACGTCGGCGCCAGCGCTACCGCGGCATTCGGTGGCGCCGAGGGAACCCTGGTCTACGAGCCGGAGCATCCGCTGGCCGATGCCGATGGTTACGTGCGCTACCCCGACATCGACATGGCCGAGCAGATGGGCCACCTCATCATGGCCCAGCGTGGCTACCAGGCCAATGCCGCCGTCGTCGACCGGGCCAAAACTGCCTATGAAGCAGCACTACAGATCGGACGTGGCTGATGCCACTTGGCGCTATCAACGCGACCACCGCCCTCTCCGGGGTCATGGGAACCTCGGCAACGACCGCCACGCAGCGCACCGACGGCTCGGGCTTCGGCGCCGCTCTCTCGGGTGCCGTTGACAACCTGCAACAGTTGCAGGGCACCTCCAACACTCTCGCCATTCAGGCCGTCACCGGTGACCTGGGTGACATTCACACCGCCACCATCGCGTCCACCCGCGCCCAGGTGACCATGGAACTCGTCGCCGCCGTGCGTAATAAAGGTGTCGACGCGTTCAACGAGATCATGAGGATGCAAGCCTGATGCCCCGGCAAGTCACCAGCGCCTTCAAGCGCTTCGGAAACGCGATTCGCGAGTTCACCATTGCCCAGCGTACGGTCGCCATCATCGGCGTCGCCGTGCTTATACTCGGCATCGCCGCACTCAGCATGTGGATCACCAAGCCGGCTTTCACGCCCCTGTTCTCCGGCCTCAGCGGCGAAGACGCCAACAGCATCGTCGAACAATTGCGCACCGACGGAGTCGAATACGAGCTCGCCGACGGCGGCGCCACGATTCTGGTGCCGGAAGCGAGCGTCTACGACGAGCGCATCAAGTCGGCCTCGGCTGGCCTGCCTACTTCCAGCACCGGCGGGTATTCCCTGCTCGACACCATGGGCGTGACCTCGAGCGAGTTTCAGCAGTCGGTCACCTATAAGCGAGCGCTCGAGGGCGAACTGGCCAAGACTATTGGTGCCCTCGACGGAGTCAAAATGGCCTCCGTGCAGCTCGCTATCCCCGAAGACAGCGTGTTCGTGTCGCAGAAGAACGACCCCACGGCATCCGTTTTCGTGGAAACCCAAAACGGTGTTTCGCTCTCCAACGACCAGGTTCAAGCGATCGTGCACCTGACCAGCGCTTCGATCGACGGTATGACGGCCGCCGACGTGGCCGTGGTCGACTCGAGCGGTGCGGTGCTCTCTGCCGTCGGCGTCGGGGCCACAGGAGGAGCCGACCAGCAGGCCTCCGACTATGAGACTCGCGTGCGCAGCGCCGTGCAGGCCATGCTCGACAAGGTCGTCGGTGCCGGTAACGCCACCGTCGTCGTCGCCGCTGATATGAGCTACGAATCGGCCGAACGGGTCGAAGAGTCCTTCACCGCTCCGATCGAGACCCCCGCCCTCAACGAATCCGTCGACACCGAGACCTACTCGGGTACCGGAGGCAGTGCCGCCGGCGTGCTCGGCTCCGACACGGCGGCCGTGGCCGATGGTGCCACCGACGGCACGTTCTCGAGCGAGTCGACCACCCGCAACAACGCCGTGAACAAGGTCACCGAGAGCCGCACCATTCCGGCCGGAGCCATCACCCGTCAGACGGTCTCCGTGGCCGTCGATGCCGATGCCGCAGCCAACCTCAACGTGGCCGACATCACCTCGCTCGTCACCTCGGCTGCCGGAATCGACGCCGTGCGCGGCGATGCCGTGACCGTCGAGGTCGTGGCCTTCGACACCACGGGGGCCGCCGCTGCCGCCGCAGCGCTCAAGGCAGCAGCGGATGCCGCGGCCGCTGCACAGCTCACCGAGATTCTGCGGGTGTCGGTGATCACCGTGGGAATCGTCGTCACCCTCGTGGTCAGCCTTATTCTCTACGCACGCCGGTCACGTCGCCAGAGCCGGGAATCGGTCGAGATCGGCGATCTCACCGCAATGCAGAATGCGCTCGGAGAGGCCACTGTCCCGCTCTCCGTGACGTCGTCGGCCGGCTCCCTGTTCCTCGACAATCCGACCGACAGCCCCACCAAGATAATTCCGACCGTCAAGTTCGTGCCGACCGACACCGACCTTCGCCGTGCCGAGATCGATTCCCTGGCGCAGTCCGACCCGCGCAGCACGGCCGAGTTCCTGCGTGGCCTCATGGATGACCGGCAACGCGCATGAACGAGCCAGGCGCAGCGCTGACCGGCACCCAAAAAGTTGCCGTCGTACTCATGAACATGGATCGCCAGCGCGCAACCGAGGTCATGAAGCAGTTCAGCGATATCGAAGCTGAAGTCATCGCCGGCGAAATCGTGCAGCTGCGCAACGTCGACCCGGCCGTCGCCGAGTCCACGCTCAACGAATTCCACGAGATCACCCTGAAGGGTCGCCGGCTCTCCCGTGGGGGGCACGAATTCGCCGTCGGCCTGCTCGAAGCGTCCTTTGGCGCCGAGCGCGCAGCCGGTGTCATGAACCGGGTCGCCACCTCGATGGCCGGCAAGGCCTTTGAGTTTCTAGATCCCTCCGAGCCCGGCGATGTGCTCAACCTGCTCGACGGTGAAATGCCCCAGACCATCGCGCTGGTGTTGGCGCACCTGCGGCGCGACCAGGCATCCGCTATTTTGGCCGGAATGGACCCTGGCCTGCGCACCGACGTGGCCCAGTGCATCGCGACCATGTCGAGCGCGACGCCCGAAGCCATTCGTGTCGTCACCGACACGCTCAAGTTGCGCACCGGCAAGATCGTCGCGCGCGAGAGGATCGAGGTGGTCGGGGGCGTGCAGCCGCTCGTCGACATCATCAACCGAGCGGATGCCGCCACGGAGCGTGCACTTCTGGAAGGGCTCGAGGAACGCGACCCGGCCTTGGCCGAAGAGATTCGTTCTCGCATGCTCACCTTTGCCGACATCGTCAAGCTGGAGAGCAGGGACGTGCAGCAGGTTCTGCGCGGCATCGACACGACCGTGCTCGCTATGGCCATGAAGGGCACGTCCGATGCCGTCGCCGAGGTCATTCGCGCCAACCTCTCTGAGCGCAACCGCGACGTACTCGACGACGAAACCAAGAGCCTCGGACCGGTGCGGATGCGTCAGGTTGAAGACGCCCGTGCCGAAATCGTGCGCGCTATTCGCGATATGGAAGCGCAGGGCAGCATCACGGTGCAGCGCGGTGCCGAGGACGAATATGTCAACTGACACCGGGTTCGGCCTGATGGCTTTTCCGCGGCTGCGCGACGAGGAACAAGACCGCGTCGACGAGCAGTCGCGCGCCGAGGGCCACGCCGCCGGCTACACCGAGGGGCTACGGCTGGCGGCCGCGGACGTCGCCAGGCGCGCCGACGAGATCAACGCCGAGCACGCCGAGAACGAACGCTTCGGTGAAGCGCGGGTCGACCACGCGGTGCGTTTGCTCGCTGCCGCCGCCCGTGCCCTCAATGAACGAAGCATTCCGCTCATCCAGCAGGCGGAAGCCACGCTTGTCAACACGTCTCTGCAACTGGCCGAAGCCATTCTCGGCTGTGAACTTAGCCATACCGAACCGTCGGCCCGCCGCGCTCTCGAACGCGCCCTGCACCAGCCAGACCAGCTCGATCGCAGCGAGGTGCACAGCATCCGCCTGCATCCGGAGGACCTCGTGGTGCTGGGGGCGCAGACGCGAGCGCTGGAGAGCATCCGTTTTGTTGGGGATTCCCGGCTCAAGCGGGGTGACGCCATCGCCGAGTTCAGCGACGGCTTTCTCGACGCGCGTATTAGCACGGCGTTCGCGCGCGCAAAAGCAGCCCTCGCCGAGGTCGAAGCATGATCACCGCCTGGCGCCCGCGCCCCGCGCAGCTCGTGCAGGCACTCGAAGCCGGTCGCCCGGAGCGGGTCGGTATCGTGTCCTCCATTGTTGGTCTGGGCGTGGAGGTGCGCGGCTTGCGCTCGGCAATCGGTGACATTGTCACGCTCGGCGCCCGACCGGGCCAGGCAGGCATCGAGGCTGAAGTCGTCGCCACCACTCAGACGGGAATCCGATGCATGCCGCTCGGCCGCATTACCGGGTTGCAGGCCGGTGCGCGCGTGCGATCGGCCGGCTCGCCGCTCCTCGTGCCCACCGGTCGCGGCCTGTTCGGACGCGTCATCGACGGCTTGGGACGCCCAATTGACGGCAAGGGCCCGCTCGATTCCGACGGCTTCGTCTCCCTGGAACATGACAGCCCCTCGGCCATGCACCGTGCGCGCATCACGACCCCGCTGCACCTCGGCGTGCGGGTGCTCGACACGCTCACGACGGTTGGCCGCGGCCAGCGAATGGGCCTGTTTGCCGGCTCCGGCGTTGGAAAGTCGTCCCTGCTGTCTATGATCGCCCGCGGAACGGATGCCCAGGTCTCGGTCATCGCACTGGTGGGGGAGCGTGGGCGTGAGGTTCGCGAGTTTCTTGAGGACGACCTCGGCCCGGAAGGCCTGGCCCGCTCCATAGTCGTCGTGTCGACCTCCGACGAACCCGCGATGATGCGCTTGCGCGCTGCGTTCACCGCGACCCGCATCGCGGAATCGTTTCGCGATCAGGGCTCCGACGTCATGCTCATGATGGACTCGCTCACCCGGGTCGCTATGGCCCAGCGCGAAATCGGCCTCTCGGTCGGTGAACCGCCGGCTACCCGTGGCTACCCGCCCTCGACGTTCTCGGTGCTTGCTCGACTGCTCGAACGCGCCGGAACCGGTGAAACCGCCTCGATCACCGGAATTTACACCGTGCTCGTCGACGGTGATGACCACAACGAACCGATCGCAGATGCGGCGCGGTCCATACTTGATGGTCACGTCGTGCTCGACCGTAAGCTCGCAATCACCGGCCATTTTCCGTCGGTCGATGTACTCGCCTCCATTTCTCGCGTTGCCGCGCGGGTGAACAGTGCGGAACGAAACGCGATCGCGACGACGCTGCGCACGGTGATGGCGGCCCGTCAGGGCGCGCAGGACCTGCTCGACGTCGGAGCCTACCGGGTCGGCACCAACCCGCTGGTCGATGCGGCAGTTGAGAATGACTTGGCCATCAAAGCCTTTCTCCAGCAGCGGATGAACGACCAGACTCCCAGCGAGCAGGCCTGGGCCCAGCTCACCCGACTGACTCGTGCGTTCGGGGCCATGGCATGAGCCGCCTCTTTCCCCTCGCCGGATTGCTGCGATTGCGCAGGCTGCAGCAGGACCAGGCTGCCCTCGACCTCGCCGAAGCGAACGCCCGGGTGGCGGCGAGCGAGGCCCGCCATGGGCGCGCCCGCACCGCGCTCGGTGCCCTGGGCAATTCCCCGCAAACCATCGCCGCTCTCAACGCCATGGCAGCGGCGCGATCGTCGTCGCGCAGCATGCTGGCCGAGCTCGAAGCCGTTGGCCGCAACTACCAGGAGAGCCTGGACTCCGCCCAGATTACGTACAACGCGGCCAGGGCCGAGTCGGTCGCGCTTGAAAAACTGCACGAACGGCACGCTGCCGCCCTGCTGGCGGCAGACCAGCACGCGGAACAGACCGTGCTCGACGAAATTGCCGGGGCACGCTGGCATCGCTCACATACCGCCACGAGCGACACCGCCACGATGACCGAGCAGGAGACACCATGACGATGATCGCGGCCATGGGGCGAATCAGCCAGATCCAGGCCACTCTGCAGCAGCTCTCCGGCGTGTCTGCAGACCGGGTAACGACAACGGCCGCAGCGGCGACGACCGCTGCGGCGTCCGTCTCGGCTGGGAGCTTCGCAGCGACCCTGGCAGCGGCGCTCGGCACCGCCGGCACGACCGCACCCAGCGCGACCGGGTCGGGCGCGGGCGCGACCGGCACCGACGTGGTCGCCTCCGCGGAGAAATACCTTGGGGTGCCCTACGTGTTCGGTGGTGAAGATTCCAGCGGAATGGACTGCTCCGGACTCGTGCAGACCGTCTACGCCGATATCGGAATAGAACTGCCGCGACTCGTGTCGGGGCAGATGAAGATGGGAACCGAGGTCGCTTCCCTCGCCGAAGCCCAGCCTGGCGACCTCATCGTCACCGGCGGTGGCGACCACATTCTTATCTACGCCGGCGATAACAAGGTCATTCATGCGCCGTATCCGGGCCGTACCGTTTGCCTGCGAGAGGCATATATGACGGATGCCGACATCACCACCATCCGCCGGATCATTCCGACCGACACCGCTGTCACGGGCGCCGGCTCTGCCGACAGGCTCAACGCCGCTTTTGCCGCTTTCGCCCAGCAGAACTCAATAGTTACGGGAAGCGCACTATGAGTCTCACCCTCGGTCAATTTCGGACAGCTGCAGCGCCGCCCGCGCCCTCTGCTCCCCGCGAGACAAAGTCGATTTCGCCGGGTGCCGACACCTTCGGGGCCATCATGGATGACACCCTTGCGGCGGACCTTGACGCTTCTTCGGCTCCGGTGTCGACGGAGCCGAAGGGGGACCAGGAGGGGGATTTTGCAGCTGGGGCGACGTTGTCGGTGTCCCCAACACGCCTTGATTCCGTCACAGCGGATGCCGCCATTCCGGTGGTCCCCATGCTGTTCTCGGCGACTCTGACGCTGGCCAACGGCGGCGGGGCGGCCCCAAGCGTGATGTCCACGGCAACAGTCGCGGTCGACGGTATGCCTCATTCGGGCACCTCGGCTTCGGGGACTGGCTGGAGCATAATCGATACGGCGGCACCTCTCACATCGGCCGCTGCGGGCCTGGCTGCAAGTGCCGGCACCCTGGGAGCGGCGGCCGGTTCGGCGGCGTCGAATATCCCAGCCGCCGTGTCAACGATCCCCGCACCATCGACTCCCGGCGCCGCAGTGAGCACCACCGCTGCTGCATTACCCAGAGGCAGTGCCGACGCCGCAGGGCCGACCGCCACGGCGTTCGCCTCCGTCGTCACGGCAGCCGCTCCGAGCGCTTCCGGTAAAGCGGCGGCGACAGCGGTCGGCGCCACCGCCTCGGCAGCAGCCACTTCTGATGCCGCAGGGGCTGCCACCGTGTTGCCGGTCCCGGCCGCGTCAGCATCCGCCGGAGCTGCGACATCGGTCGGTGCCCCTGGCCTTCCCGGTGCAGCACAGGCTGGTGCAGCTCAGGCCGGTGCAGCACAGGCCGGTGCGGCACAGACCGGTGCGGCACAGAACGCCGCGTTAGAGCGCACGGGAGCGGCTGGCTCCGCGCTGCCGGACTCCGTGCGGCTGACCGGGCGAGGCGCCGGCACCGAAGCCGTCACCCCCTCGTCACCCGCCGCACCCACTTCGGTTCCCCTCGCGGTGTCGACCCCAACGGCCACCGTGGTGGCTGCACCCGCTTCGGCTACTGCCCTGCCGCTCGCCGCGCAGATCATGAAGCCGCTGTTCTCGCTCGCCACCGCGGCTCCCGGCGAGCATGTATTGACCATCAGCGTGTCGCCCGACAATCTGGGACCGGTCACCGTGCGGGCGCACGTGACGGGGGAGGGCATTCGGGTGGAGCTGTTCGCTCCTACCGACCTGGCCCGAGAGGCCCTGCGTGTGATTTTGCCCGACCTGCGGCGTGACCTCGCCGGTTCCGGGCTGAGCGCCCAGCTCGACCTGTCATCCGATAGCCAGGCCGGCAATCCCAGTGCTACCCGCCAGCCCCGCTCCGAGGTTGACGGACGCAATCCCGACGCTCGTAGACCGGACAATCGAGCACCGGACACTCCCCAGGAGCAGCGACCACCCCAATTCGGATCCACCCACACCATCGACGTACTGGCTTAGAAGGAGAAAAATCGTGACAATCGACGCCGTGGCGGCCACTGCCGCCGCTCCGACCGGAATGTACTCGTCCACGACCACGACGCGCACCCCCAACCAGTCCATGGACTCGGAGGTGTTCATGTCGTTGCTGGTGACGCAGTTGCAAAACCAGGATCCCAGCGCCCCGATGGATACCAACGAGATGATCGCCCAGACCACCCAGCTCGCCATGATGGAAAAGCTCACCGAAATGGCCACGGCCAGTGGGGAGGGCTTCTCCCTGCAGATGCGCACCTCGGCGGCAGCCCTGGTAGGGGAGACGGTCACCTATACCGACCCCGACGGCGCCGAAGTCACGGGGCTCGTTTCGTCGGTTTCGTTCGCCGGCCCCGTGCCTACGGTTACCGTCAACGGTGAACCGGTGGCCCTTGATGTTATTTCCGGCGTGACCAGCGCCCGTGCCGAAGACACCGAAGACGCCGCGGAGGCGACGACTGCGGCCTGATCCGCGGCTTGTCCTCGACCCATCAACAGCACCGCATAATTCTTTTCTGAAAGGCAGCATCCCATGCTTCGTTCTCTCTACTCCGGTATCTCTGGCCTTCGTTCGCACCAGACCATGCTCGACGTGACCGGTAACAACATCGCCAACGTGAATACGACGGCATTCAAGGCGTCCGCCGCTCAGTTTCAAGACACCTTGTCGCAGCTGACCGAGGCCGCTGGCGGCGCCACGGCCACTACCGGTGGTACCAACCCGGCCCAGGTCGGCCTCGGTGTGCAGGTAGCGGGAATCTCCACGAACTTCGCCCAGGGGTCCTCGCAGGCGACCGGCAAGACCACCGACTTCATGATCAACGGCGACGGCTTCTTCGTCACGTCGCTCGGCGGAGAAACCCTCTACACCCGGGCCGGTTCTTTCAACTTCGATTCGGCTGGGCGACTAGTCTCGCCCGACGGCGCGATCGTGCAGGGCTGGGGCGCAACCAACGGAGTCGTCAACGCTGGCGGAGCCACCGGAAACATGACCCTGCCGGTTGGCGCGATCGTGCCGGCTTCCGCTTCGACCGCCGCGACCTTCAGCGGCAACCTGCCGTCGGATACGGCAGAAAACACCACACTCGCGCCGCGCACCATCGATGTATACGACGAGCTGGGAGTAGCCCGCACGGTGTCACTGACTTTCACTCGTACCGCCACCGGCTGGACCGTATCCGATCCGAAGAATCCCTCGACGACACCGCTTCAACTCACCGCCGAGACCGACGCCAATGGACCAACGGGCAAGTTCACAACCGTCGCCGGCGCCAACTTCACGTTCGACGGTATTCTCATGAACTTTGACGATGTCAGGGGCTTCGCCGAACTCGACACCGTTGCCGGCGACACCGACGATGGCAGCGAGGCCGGCACCCTCAACTCCTACACGCTCGGCGCTGACGGAACCCTCGTTGGCCTGTTCAGCAATGGCCAGCAACAGGCCATCGGTCGCATCGCCCTCGCCACCTTCGTCAACCCGGGCGGGCTCGAAAAGGCCGGTTCCTCCGCGTACCGCGCCACCTTCAACTCCGGCGGCGCCGAACTCGGAACCGCCGGCACCGGCAGCCTCGGCTCGCTGACCAGCGGAGCGCTCGAAATGTCCAACGTCGATTTGTCGCAGGAATTCACCAACCTGATCGTCGCCCAGCGCGGCTTCCAGGCCAACGCTCGAATCATCACCACCTCAGACGAGGTTCTGCAGGAGCTGACCAACCTGAAGCGGTAATCGCTCGATCCTGAAGTTCTCTGGCCCCGCACCTGTCGGGGCCAGAGGCGTCTTTGTACGCAAGCGGCCGACGAACTGGCTAGCCGCGCCAGCTAACATGAGCGGCGCGGCGGCCGACAGTACACCATGACGCCTCCCTCGAGTCGTTCGAGACAGGATGAGCACATGATCGTACTTACGCGGCTGAATGACAGTCACTTTGCGATTAACCCGGACCTGATCGAGCGCATCCACGCGAACCCCGATACAACCCTGGTCATGGTCGACGGCGCCAACTTCATCGTCACCGAATCTATGGAAGACGTAATCGAGAAAATCGCCAGCTACCGTGCCCACGTCATCGCACTAGCATACGACCCGAGCGCCGGGGACCTGCCACGAGGCCCCAGGAAGCTCTAGTGGATCCCGCAACTCTGATCGGCCTCGTACTCGCCTTCGGTGCCCTCGTTGCCATGATCACCCTCGAACATTCCTCTGTCATGTCCATCCTTCTGCCGGCGCCCATGATTTTGGTCTTCGGTGCGACCATTGCGGTCGGCCTCGCGGGCGGCACGATCAAAGACTTCACGTCTGCCTTCAAGGCACTCCCCGGAGCGTTCCTCGGCAAGACCACGCCGCCGCAGTCCGTTATCGACCAGGTCGTTGGACTGGCCGAAACCGCCCGCAGTTCCGGCCTGCTCGCGCTCGACCAGGAGGCCGACAACGTCAAGGATCCGTTTCTGCGCGGCGCCCTGCAGAACATCGCCGACGGGACCGACGGAGATGAACTGAGGATGCTCCTCGAGGACGAGATCGCGACAGAGGCTCGGTCGAATCGGAATGCCGCCAAATTCTTCACCGGCCTCGGTGGGTATGCCCCGACGGTTGGCATCATCGGCACGGTCGTATCGTTGACCCACGTTCTTGAGAACCTGGACACGCCCGCGACACTGGGACCGATGATCGCGGCCGCCTTCGTCGCGACACTCTGGGGCCTGCTCTCGGCCAACTTCATCTGGCTACCGCTCGGCTCGCGCCTGCGCCGCCTGGCCGACCTCGAGGCCGACCGCATGACTCTCGTTATGGAAGGCGCCCTGGCCGTGCAGGCCGGCAGTCAGCCACGCCTCCTCGGGGAACGCCTGCGCGCCATGGTTCCCGCTGAGCTGCTGCCGAAAGTCGGTGCCAAGGGCAAGGACGGCGCTGCGGATACCGCCGGTGCAGCCGCCAAGTCCAAGACCAAGACCAGCGGCAAGGGTAAGGGGAAGGACAAAGACCTTCCCGAAGCGGCATGAGCGTGCGGGCCAGGCGCCGCAAAATGGTTGACGACGAGGACGTTCACCCCGATGAACGGTGGATGGCCTCGTACATGGACATGGTCACCGTGCTGATGTGTATGTTCATCGTGCTGTTCGCCATGTCGACCGTCGACCAGGACAAGTACGAGCAGCTGGCCAACTCCCTGGCCACCGGTTTTGGAGCGGTGGATGCGGGCAAGGTCGACACCGCTGAGGGAGTCGTCGTTCCGGCTGACCTCGTCGACAACAAGGGCGAATCACCCACGGAAGTCACCCACTCAGCCGATGCTCTCGACCCGGCCGACGCGACCGCCCAGGCACTGGCAAACGCCGAAGCAGCCACGCAGGAGGTCGTGAAGCTGAATCAGCTCGAGACTGCCGTCACCGCTAGCCTGACTGAAGCCGGGGTCGCCGACCTCGTGGAATTTCACATCACCGACCGTGGCTTGACCCTGGGGCTGGTCGGGAGTGAAACATTCTTCGCACCGGACAGCGCCCAGCTCACTGCGGCTGCGATCACGGTGCTCGATGCCGCAGCGCCGGCCCTCGTGGCCACCGCGCAGAAAATTTCGGTTGAAGGGCACGCCGACAAACACGGTCAATCCGCCACTTTCCCTACCGACTGGGAATTGTCGGCGAGCCGAGCTACCCAGGTGTTGCGTCGCATCGTGGAGCAGGGTGGCGTCGCCGGAGACCTGATATCCGCCGTCGCTTTTGGATCGGCCCAGCCGGCGAACACCGGATCCACACTCGCGGACATGGCACAGAACCGCCGAGTCGATATCGTGCTGCTGTCAAACCAGCCGGACAGCGTGCGGGCACTCATTCCCGGCTTGGCCGCCGAGAACTGACCGTAAACCGACGCGGGGCATCCGCTAGCAGAGATCTCTTACTTTTCGGCCGGGCCGGTCGATAGTCCCAACGTGACAGTCCAGGATCAGGTCGGCAACAGTGCGCTCGCTAAAGCGGTAAGAAGCATTGAGCTGTACGACTTTCGGCGGCCCACCACCCTGGCGCGTGAACACGCCCGCGTTTTGGAACTGGCCTTTGAGACTTTTGCGCGGCAGTGGGGCACCCAGCTGACCGCACGCGTACGCGTGCTCTGCACGGTGACCTGCGAGCAGGTGCTCATGGCCACCTACGACGAGTACGCGGGATCGCTGCCGCCGAAAACCGCCATGGTGCTGTGCACGGTCGCCGGCCTGGAAGCCCGAGCAGTTATTCAGTTTCCGACCACGTCGGCCCTCACCTGGGTGAACCATATGCTCGGCGGCAACAGCAGCATCCCGGTGCTGGCTGAACGCAACTTCACCCAGATCGAGCTGGCCCTGATTCGCAAGCTCATTTCGGAAAGCCTCGAAGACCTGCGCTATTCCTTCGGGCCGTTGATCGTTGATGAAATGGGCGTCGAAGCCATTCAGTACAACTCGCAGTTCGCGCAGGCGGCGGCAACCGGCGACCTGATGGTGGTCGCGACCTTCGCGATTCGAGTGGAAAAGGTCACCGCCACGGCAACGGTGGCGATTCCCGCTGCGGCCCTGATGCCGCAACTCGGCGAAGCGAACCCCACGAGCACCATGTCGAACGCTGCGGAACTTCTGCAGGCCCAGATCGCGGCCGTACCGGTTGACGTATCGCTTCGACTCGAGACCGCCCACGTACTGCCCAGTCGCATTCTGTCGCTGGCGGTCGGCGATGTTCTGCACGTTCCGCATCCCCAGCATCGTCCGCTCAATCTGACCGTTGACGGCCAGTCGCTGGCCCGCGCGGCCGTCGGAGTCAACGGTTCCCGGCTGGCCTGCATCGTCACTGATACCGAGGAAACAGCCCAATGATTTCTACCCGATCTATTCCTGAAGTTGCCGTCGACGCGCTCATTCGCGTGTTGCCTACGACGGTACCGTTACAAGCACTGCCACACCTCGGCAGCGCCGAATTAACATCGCGCATTGGTTCGGCCGTGGTGGCCTCGTTTGTGGGTACGACTTCCGCGGACCTGGCCGTTGTGCTCACCGACTCTGCGTCACTCGACGCCGCTGCAGGGGCGAACTCGCAGCTCGTCTCCAGCCAGGACGTTCTGCGTCCCGCCCTGGAGAGCGCCTCCGGAGTGCTCGGAATCGGCGTGCTCGGCGATTCCCGGGTCGAAGACGCCTCCGCATTGTTCGCCGCGGAAGAGACTGAGGTTTTTGAACTGAGCGCGGGCGGGGTCGTGACCGGTTGGTTTGGCATTCGGCTGCGTCAGAACGGAGTTGTCGGCGGGCCGGGATCGATGCCAGAGCGCACAGCTCTGGGCAACCTCGGGCGCATCAGCAACGTCGAAATGTCGTTGACGGTTGAAATCGGGCGCACCCGTATGTCCGTGCGTGACGTCTTGTCGCTCAAACCGGGTGCTGTCATCGAGCTGGATCGCTCGGCGGGAGCCCCGGCCGATATTCTCCTGAACGGTCGACTGATTGCCCACGGCGAAATCGTCGTCGTCGACCAGGACTACGCCGTGCGCATTACCCAAATTCTCGATGTAGCGGATGGCCTGTCGTAAGTGGACACCCTCATTGTTGCGGTGCGAGTCGCCCTGTCACTGGGCGTGGTTCTCGCACTGCTCTGGTACCTGCAGCGACGCCTGTCGCGCGGGGCGCGCGCATTGGGTATCGCCAACCCGGTGACCGTCGTCGGCCGTCAGCCCATCGGGCAGAAGGCATCCGTTGTCGTCGTCGAGGTCGACGGAACGCGCCTCGTTCTCGGCGTCACCGAGCAGGCCGTGACCGTGCTGCACGAGAAATCCCTTGTGCCCACGACAACGTCGACCCTCGACGCCGCCATTTCGGTGCTGGGCGGGTCGCAATCGGCACCAGCGACGGCGTTCGCCCGATCCCTGGCCGCAGCTGAAGCGGATGACGCGGCTCGCGTAGCGCCGCCCGTCCCCTCTGCTCCGCTAGTCGGGTCGATCCTGTCGCCGTCGACGTGGCGCCAGACCGCCGCACTCCTTCGGCAGGGCCGGTGAATACCCCGCCGTATCGGTTCACTTCCCGGGCCTTTTCCGCGCGCATCGGCCTGTTCATCGTTCTGATCGTGTTGACCACGACGGTGCTGCTCTGGCTGGGAGCTACGGCCGGCCACGCCATGCCGATCGACCCGACGCCTCCGACCGATCCGACCGATCCGACTGACCCCGGTGGTGGCGGCCTCACTGTGGACATCAATGGTCCTAACGGTGCGCCCTCATCGGCGATCGTCACCCTGCTGGGCATTACCCTACTGTCGGTCGCACCGGCGCTGCTGCTGATGATGACGAGCTTTACCAAGATCTTCGTGGTGCTCGCCATGACCCGCAACGCCCTCGCGCTCCCGTCGATCCCGCCCAACCAGGTGCTCGCCGGACTGGCCCTTTTTCTGTCCCTCTTCATCATGGCGCCCGTGCTCACCGACATTAACAACATCGCGTTGCAGCCGTACCTCGACGGTTCACTGAACTTCACCGACGCGCTAAATCTGGGTTCGGAGCCGCTGCGCCAATTCATGCTCGCCAACACGCGCGGCGAGGACCTGGCCCTGATGACCCGGGCTGCCGATCAACCCAACCCAGACAATCCCGATGACGTCACCCTGCTGACACTCATTCCCGCGTTCATGATCTCGGAACTGCGCGCCGCCTTCATCATCGGGTTTGTCATCTTCATCCCATTCCTAGTGATCGATATCGTCGTCTCCGCGGCGTTGATGTCGATGGGCATGATGATGTTGCCGCCGGTCATGATCTCGCTGCCGTTCAAGATTCTTCTGTTCGTGCTCGTCGACGGCTGGGGACTCATCATCACGAGCCTCATCGGCAGTTATCAGATGGCCACATGAACACCAATGCGGTACTCGACATTGGCCTGCAGGCGCTCATTCTCGCGGCCAAACTGTCGGCCCCCGTGCTCATCACCGCTCTCGTGGTGGGCTTCTCCATCTCGCTGCTGCAATCGATCACCCAGATTCAGGAAGTCACGCTGTCGTTTGTACCCAAGGCCGTGGCCGTTGCCTTGGCCCTGCTGATTTGCGGCCACTGGATGATCGCCGAATCGATCGCATTCACCAACCAGATGTTCGAAAAGATCCCCTCGCTGCTCGGCGGAGGCTGACGTGGAGTTCACCCTCAATTTCGCCTGGATCGAAGCGGTCATGCTCGCCAGTGTGCGCATGGTCGCCTTTCTGGTCATCGCGCCGCCGTTCTCGTATCGCGCAATCCCCGCACGGATCAAAGCCATGCTTGCCATCGGACTGGCCCTGGCCGTGTCGCCGCGGGTCACCGCCGACTACGTGTCCCAAGACACCGCCGGCTTCGTCGGCGCCCTGATTCTGGAAATTCTGGTCGGTGCCACCCTGGGCTTTCTGGTCTTCCTGGTCTTCGCTGCCGTGCAATCGGCCGGTGGTCTTATCGACATGTTCAGCGGGTTCCAGATGGCGCAGGGCTTCGACCCCCAGTCCATGATCAACGGTGCCCAGTTCACCCGCCTGTTTCACATGACCGCCCTCGCGCTGATGTTCGCCTCTGGCGCCTACCAACTCGTGCTCGGCGGCCTGTTTCGCAGCTACACCGCCATCCCGCTCGGCTCTGGCCTGGACCTGGCGGCTCCGGCGCAGGCCATAATCGCGGGCACGACCCAGATGTTCCTCGCCGCCGTGCAGATCGCCGGCCCCCTGCTTGTCGTGCTGTTTTTAGCGGATGCCGGCCTCGGCCTCCTCACCCGGGTCGCCCCCGCGCTCAACGCGTTCGCCCTCGGTTTTCCGCTGAAGATTCTCATCACGCTGATGCTCGCTGGGACGGTCTTCATGGCCCTGCCGCGCATCGTGTCCTCACTCACCGGGCAAGCCCTCGATGCCCTCATGGGGGTGAGGTAATTGTCCGAAACTGATTCCGGTGAAAAGACCGAACCGGCCACCCAAAAACGCATGAAGCGGGTGCGCGAAAAGGGTGAACTGTCTAAATCGCAGGATGTCACGGCCTGGGTCGGCGTTGGCGCCGCCGGCCTCATGCTGCCAGCCACTATCGCAGCGGCCAGTGCGGCGGGTACCGACCAGATGTATCTGATCGGTACCCTGGCCAGCGCTCCGGACCCGAGCGTGGCGGTCGAAGCCCTCGGCAACGGGTTGGCGTCGCTCACCGATATCCTGACTCCGTTTTTTGTCGTGGTGCTCGTGGTCGTGCTGGGCGGTGCTGCGTTGCAGGGCGGTATCCACTTCAAGAAATTCACCGGAAAATACGAGCAGTTCAACCTCGTCACCGGTATGAAACGCGTATTCGGCACCCAGGCGCTATGGGAGGGCGTCAAGGTGCTCGCCAAGACGGCCGCCGTCGGAATCGTACTCTGGTGGGTGATTCAGGGACTGATGCCGGTGTTGCTGACTGCGGGGGGGCTGCCGGTATCGGAATTACTCAGTGCCGCCAGCAGCGGTACGGCCGGACTGCTGCAGGCAGCCGTTGCGGCCGGCCTCGTGCTTGCCGTCGCCGACATCTTCGTCATCATGAAACGCAACCGCAAGAAAACCATGATGACGAAGAAGGAGGTCACCGACGAGAACAAGGCCGCAGAGGGTGACCCGATGATCAAATCGCAGCGCCGCTCCCGCCAGCTGCTGATGAGTCGCAATCGCATGATCGCCTCGGTCGCCGATGCCAACGTCGTGCTGGTCAACCCCACGCACGTGGCCGTGGCCCTCAAATACGAGCCGGGCAAATCCGCGCCGCGCGTGGTGGCCAAGGGTATCGGTCACGTGGCCGCCCGCATCCGCGTGCAGGCCGAGACCGACCAGGTGCCGATCGTGCAGGATGTCCCACTCGCCCGGGCGCTGCACGCGGCGTGCGAAATCGGCGAAGAGATTCCCACGGAACTGTATAGCGCCGTTGCCAGGGTGCTCGCCTTCGTAATGGCCCTGCAGAAACGGGGAAGCACGGCGGGAACCCACACCATGAGCGCGCTGGCGACCGCGCCATCATCAACACCCACATCAACACTGCAGACTGCCGGAGGCCGTTCGTGAATCGCAATCTCATCAAGCTCGCTGTTCCGGTTGGTGTGGTCGGCATCATCCTGCTGTTGGTCGTGCCCATTCCAGCCGGCCTGCTCGACGTCCTGATCATTCTGAACATCATGCTGGGTCTGGTCACCCTGCTCACCACGATGTTCGTGAAGAAACCGCTCGACTTCTCGGTTTTTCCATCGCTTCTTCTGGTCGCGACCTTGTTTCGCCTCGGCCTCAATGTGGCCTCCACTCGCCTGGTACTCGGCGAAGGTTATGCTGGCCAGGTCATCGAGGCTTTCGGGCACGTCGCCGTTGGCGGCTCGATCATCATCGGCGCGGTCATCTTCATGATTCTCGTCGTCATCCAGTTCGTCGTCGTCACCAAGGGCGCCGAGCGTGTAGCCGAGGTCGGGGCCCGATTTACCCTCGACGCCATGCCCGGCAAGCAGATGGCCATCGACGCCGACCTCAACGCTGGCCTGATCACCGACACCGAGGCCAAGGACCGTCGTGCCGAGGTATCGGCCGAAGCCGATTTCTATGGCGCCATGGACGGTGCGTCCAAGTTCGTCAAGGGCGACGCGATCGCCGGACTGATAATTATCATCATCAACCTGATCGGCGGCATCGCCATGGGCATGCTGCAGCGCGGACTGGAGCTCGGCGAGGCGGTCAATACCTACGCGCTGCTAACCATCGGCGACGGCCTCGTCACCCAGGTTCCGGCCCTACTCATGGCCGTCTCCACCGGTATGATCGTGACCCGCTCGAATGCGGAGACCGACATCGGTTCGACTGCATCCGCTCAGCTGATGCAGTCGCGCAATGCGCTGACCATTGCCGGGGCGGCCGCTGTGCTGATGGCGCTCATTCCGGGCATGCCGGTGCTGCCGTTCCTCATCGTCGGCATGGCGCTGATGCTGATCGCCCAACGCATCAAGGCCGGCGAGGTCACCAAACAGGCGAGTATCGCGGCCACCACCGCCTCGGAGAAAAGCGTTCCCAAAACCGACACGACCGAAGACCTGATCGAGCAGATGCGCGTGCATGCGCTGGAGATCATGCTCTCGCCCGACCTCGTCGACCTCGTCTCCGGTGCCTCTGACGATCTGTTGGCCCGGGTACGCGGTCTCCGTCGTAAAATCGCGATGGATCTCGGTGTGGTCGTGCCGCCGGTGCGCACCCGGGACAGCGTCGATCTGCCACCAGCGACCTACGTCATTCGCATTGCCGGCGTCGAGTACGGGCGTGGCCTGGCCCCAGCCGGCAAGGTGCTGGCCCTCGGCGACACCCTCGACACCCTGCCAGGACAGGTCACGATCGAACCGGTGTTCGGCCTGGCCGGAAAATGGGTGCCGAGCGAGATGCGGCACAGCGCCGAGATGACCGGAGCCACCGTGATCGATCGGGTCTCGGTCGTGGTCACCCACCTCTCCTCGATCATCACCACCAACGCCGCCCGGCTGCTCACCCGGGAAGACGTGCGGGTGCTGACGGATGGCGTCAAACAGGTCAATCCATCGGCCGTCGACGACCTCATTCCGGGCTTGCTCTCCCTCGCCGAGGTTCAGCGGGTGCTGCAGGGGCTGCTGGTCGAGCAAATTCCGATCAATGACCTGCCGCGCATCTACGAGGCACTTTCCCTGCGCGCTAAGGCTTCCAACGATGCCGAGGGCCTCGTCGAAGCCGCTCGCCTGGCTCTCGGTCCGGCACTGACAGCGCAGTATCTCGACGGCACGCTGCTGCGCGTGATCATGATCGACCCCACCCTCGAACAATCCATGCTCGAGGGCCTGCGCCCCTCAGATCAGGGAACGCAGATTCTGATGGATCCGACGCGCCTGGAGAACGTACTCGCCTCGGTACGCACCTCGGTGGCCAAGGTCGAGGCGAGCGGTCAGACCGCGGTACTGGTGTGTGCACCGGCGCTTCGACCGGCTATCCGTCGCCTTATTTCGACGCAGACCGGTGGCCTGCCGGTATTGTCGTACCAGGAAGTAACATCGGCGAACGTGACCATTGAGACTGTGGGTGTGGTGCGTGGAGCCGAAACGATTTCTGCTTGAGGGTCCAACACTGCGGGAGTTGAAGGAACGCGCCGTCGCCGAGCACGGCGCCAATGCCACCATCATCGCCGCGGAGCGGGTCACCGTCGGCGGCATCCGCGGCTTCTTCGCGCGCCAGTACTATGAGATCACGGTCGAGGTCAAGGAACCGGAACAGCGCAAGAAATCGGCGCACACCGGCCTTGATATTTCGGCCCGGCTGGGCATAGCGGCGCTGCTCGACGACGCCGACGAGACCGAATTAAGGATGCACCCCACTCAGGTGTCGCCGCAGCTGTCGACCGCGTCCGACACGTTCGCCAGGCTCATGGACGAACTCACCTTTGCCACCGGCCGCGGTGCTGTTGCGGCTGTGGAACCTGAGCCGGTCAGGGGAGCACGAGGAGCTCCGACTGCGGCATCCGCTTCGGCACCTGCCCCTACACCCGTTGCACCAGCGCCGACACTTACGCGCCCGCCGGTACCGACCCCGCTTACGAGGCCGGGGGACCTGGTCTTGATCATTGGACTGGAGGACGACCCCCTCACGATCGCGCGCCTGATGCTGCGCGTGGCCGGTGCGGGCGACCTTCGCACCTCCGGCACGCTGCCGCAGGACGGCACAGAGCGGGTCTATGACCGGCGCGGTGCCATGCTGGCCAGGGCCCAGGGCGTGGAGATCGGCCACAGCACGTTCATCGCCTACGGGCTCGAACCCGCCTCTGACGCGCTTGCGCGTGCGGCAGCGCTCACCGAGATCGGTGCGGACCAGGTCTGGGTGGTCGTTGACGCGAGTCGAAAAGCAGAGGACACCATCCGCTGGGTCAACATGGTGCTCACCAGCGTTCAGGTGCACGCGGTCGCTGCGCTCGGCCGGCAGTTCACGACCTCACCGGCCACTGTCGACGACCTGGGCCTGCCGGTGGAGTGGATGGACGGGCGGGCGGCCGCGGCGCCGACTGGCCGTCGCGCGGCCGCGCCGCATTCCCGACCAGGCGAGCGCGAACGGTAGGCTGGAAAGATGCTCGTTCTGACACGCAAACCGGGGGAAAAGATCCTCATCGGTGACGATATCGTCATCACCGTGCTTGACGCCCGCGGCGACAGCGTGCGCATCGGAATCGACGCACCACGGGGCGTGAAGATTCAACGCGACGAGGTCGTGCGCGCGGTCAGTGAGGCCAACCTCGCAGCAAGCCAGATCGACACTGCAGCCGAAGATCGAATCAAGAGGTCGCTGGAAGTTCTCGCCGCGTTGCAATCAGCCCAGTCGAGTCAGCCCCAGCCGCAAACCGCGACACCTCGGCTGCCGAACCCGACTGCAGAGGCCTGAAACCGATCCAGTGACGGCTGCTACAGCATCCGTCACTCGTTGACGTGCCCGCGCAGCTCATCAATCTCCCGGCGTTCACGTTTGGTCGGCCGCCCGGCGCCGCGGTCACGCATAGGCACCAGAGCTACCTCCTCGCGTGGCGGCGGCGGGGGAGTCTTATCGACATAGCATTCGGCAGCCACACCGGCTCCAACCCGTTTCACCACGAGGCGTGACACGATCAGCACCCGGTCGAAGCCATCAGAGCGCACACGCACCTCATCGCCGATACGCAGGGCCTGCGCGGCCTTGGCCTTGTCGCCGTTCACCCGCACATGTCCGGCGCGGCAGGCGGTCGTGGCCATCGAGCGGGTCTTGAACAGGCGCACACCCCAGCTCCAACTGTCGACGCGGGCAGATGTTAGCTCCATCTGTTCACTGTAATAGAAAGTACTCGAATCGAACGCTCAGGCGCCCTGCCGCGTCCACACGATCAGCAGCAGCGTCGAGAGAAAACCGGTGAAGAAATTGAGCCACAGAAAACGTTTCCAGCCACGGTTCGCGAGCTCCGACTGCTCGTCCCGAACCGACCAAAACGGCAGCACCGCCAGAATGTAGGGAACGGCCAGCGCCGCCGCGAGCGGCCCCGGCCAAGGGGTGGCGAGCATGAGCAGGCCGGCCACGGTCCAGAAAGTGATTGCGAGCCGCACGGTTTGCGAGGCACCGAGCGCGGTTGCGATCGACGCAATCCCGGCCTGGCGGTCGGGCTCGATGTCCTGCACCGCGCCGAAGGCGTGGCTGGCCATTCCCCATAGAAAGAACGCCGCGAGTAGGGCGAGCAGCCCGAAGTCGACTGTGGCGCCGGCCACCACGAGCCCGTACACGGCGGGGCTGAGAAAGTGGGTACTCGAGGTGATCGAGTCCAGGAGGGGCCGTTCCTTGAACCGCAGCCCGCGCACCGAGTAGGCCACGACCGCGAACAGGCTTACGGCAATCACCACCCAGGAGAGCGGATGCCCCGCTCCCGCCAACACGACCATCGCCCCGCCCACAATTACCGCCGAAACGACCCCCGCAGCGATGACCGTTTGGTGCAGTGCAGGGTGCAGGAGTGCGCCCTCAACGCCGCCTTTTCGTGGATTGCGCAAATCCGACTCGTAGTCGAAGACGTCGTTGATGCCGTACATGAGCAGGTTGTAGGGAATGAGGAAGAACAGCGTGCCCACGATCAACATCGCGTCGATGCGCCCGCTGGTCACCACATACGCGGCGGCAAAGGGAAAAGCCGTGTTGACCCAGTTGAGCGGCCGCGACGACAACACGACCTGCCGGGTTTTCCATCCTGTGGTACCGATCTGCTCAGTCATCCGTTCGTCCTAACCTGGTACCGCCCGAAATCACCCACAGCGCCGGAAGCAGAATCGCCGCGGCCAGTGGGTACGCAAAATCTTCGATCGGGGCGAGGCCGATCAACACACCCGAAATGTGCTCTGGGTCGTAGCTGAACAGTCCAGCCCCGATCATCAGGTTATCGAACACGGCAGTGAGCAGCAGCGTGAGCGTGAGCGCACCAGCCACGGCTGAGACGAGACGAACCGGGATGAGCCGGCGCTTCGCCGCCACGACGGCCACCAGCGCGGCAACGACGAGGAAGACCGCATTCAACAACAAATACGTCATCGCGCTGCCCGCCGCGCCAGTACGAGTCGGGTAGCCTGCACGAGATTCATCGTCAGATAGCAGAGAAAAATGAGGAAGAAGAGTTCCTCGAGCGGCAGTTCCGGCGCCAGCTGCACGCCGGTCATCAGCGTGGTCTCACCCCGGTAGAAAATGCCGAGGCCGATACCGGCGAGGTCCCAGACGAGAAAGAACAACACCCCGATGCCGAGCACCAGGGTGGCCCGGAGGGGCGAGCACCAGAAGAAGAGGTGGAAGCGCCAATCCAGAACGGTCATACCTCCTAGCGCCACGAGCAACGCCAGCAGGTACAGAACGCTCACGACCGCCTGTGCGCAGACTCCGCTGAGGCCGCGTCCGGGCCCGCGTAGCGTGCCGGCAGCGGCTCGGCGAGCGGTTCCGTCGTGGTGTCATGCCGAATCCTTTTGAGCAGGATTTCAGCGCTGATCAGGCACATCGGCAGGCCGATACCGGGGATGGTGGTACCGCCGGCATAGTAAAGACCCGCAATCTTCTTGGACATGTTCGTTCCGCGCAGGAAAGCACTTTGCCGCAGGGTGTGCGCTGGGCCAAGGGCGCCGCCCTTCCAGCTGTTCAGGTCGTCGGCGAAGTCGGCCGGGCCGACCGTGCGTCGCACCGTGACGCGTTCGCCGAGGTCGGGTATGCCGGCCCACTGGGCGACCTGCGCGATGGCGGCATCCGCTATGAGCTCGATCGTGGCCGAACCGGTGCCGTTGATGCCCCCAGCACCGAGAGCGACATCGGCCGGTACGGGCACCAGCATGAACAGGTTGCTGTCGCCGGCAGGCGCGACCGAGGGGTCGGTCGCGCTCGGCATACACACGTACAGCGAGGCCGGGGACGGTACGGAGGTCTTCTTGCCGAAGATCTGTTTGAAGTTCGTGCCCCAGTCGGTCGTGAAAAACAAGGAGTGGTGCTGCAGCTGGGGCAGTGGGCCGCTCACGCCGAGCATGACCAGCACGGCACCGGGACCCGACATACGCTTGTCCCACCAACGCTCCGGATACGTCTGCAACTCGGCGGGAACCAGTTCGGTCTCGGTATGGTGCAGGTCGGCGGACGACACCACGATGTCGGCGTCGAGGTCTTGCTGTTGTCCGGAGCTGTCGATGTAACTGACCCCGTGCACCGTCTTGTCGGCGCGGGCTCGAATGGCGCTCACTCGCGCTTCGGCGATAATTTGAACACCTTCGGCGCGGGCGATTGAGGCGATGCTCTCGATCAGCGTGCTGAAGCCGCCCTGCGGGTAGAGCACCCCGTCGGCGAGGTCGAGATGGCTCATCAAGTGGTACATCGACGGTGTCAGGTTCGGCGCGGACCCCAGAAAAACGGCCGGATACCCGAGAATCTGACGCAGTCGCGGGTCCCGCACATACCCGGCGATGAACTTGTCGAGTGGCTGCATCAGCAGTCGAGCCAACCGCGCCAGGCGCCGCAGCACGTCGGGTACCAGAAACGGTCGGAACGACTCAAAGCTCGAGTACAAAAACCGTTTCACGGCCATGTCGTAGGTTTCGATGGCCGAGTCGAGGTAGCGGTCGAGCGCTCGGCCGGCGCCCGGTTGCACCGACTCGAACAAGCGGATGTTTGCGGCGCGGTCGCTGCGAATATCAACCGGCTGGGTATCGCCCTCAAAGAGCACCCGGTAGCCGGGATCCAGTTTCACGAGGTCGAGCTGCTCCGCCGCGCTCGTGCCGAACAAACGGTAGAAGTGCTCGAAAACCTCGGGCATCAGGTACCACGACGGGCCGGTATCGAAGCGGAATCCTTCGGCCTCCCACAGTCCGGCACGCCCGCCGAGTTCCGCCTGGGATTCCAGCAGCGTGACGTCGTGGCCTTCGCGGGCCAGCAGGGCGGCGCTGGCCAGACCGGCGATACCGCCACCGATCACGATGGTGCGTGTCATCGCTTCCACGCGCCGGGGCCGATGCTCGAGGTCAGTGCGATCATGAGTTTCTCTCCATCTGGCACCCGCACGCGGGAGCGTAATAACTGATCGGCCGGGGTCGACCGCAACCGCTTGGACAACCGAGTGAACAGCCCTTGGGCCGCGGCCACGGCCCGCCGGCAACCGGGCGGCAACAACGGCAAAACAGCGCTGGCAATGGACAAATCGGCGTCGATGTCATCCAGAATGACGTTCTTCTGTTCGTCGCTGAGGTTGAGGGGATCGACCCCCGGAAAGTAGTTGCGGCCGAGTATCTCGCGATCACATGACAGGTCGCGCAGAAAGTTGATCTTCTGAAACGCAGCACCGAGGTGGCGTGCGCCATCTTCAAGCAAGCCCAGTTCGGTGGCGCTGCGCGGGGTTCCGTGCACGAAACAGCGCAGGCACATGAGCCCGATCACTTCCGCAGAGCCGTAAATGTACTCGGCGACGCCTTCGGCGCTAAATGGGGTCGGATCGAGATCGCGGCGCATCGACGCGAAAAAGGGTGCGATCAGGCTGGAGTCGATGCCGCACTGCCTGGCCGTCGAGGCGAAAGCGTGCACCACGAGATTGGTGCTGTAGCCGCGCACGATCGCGCGTTCGGTCTCGATTTCGAGCTCGTCGAGCAGCTGCCGCTGTTCGGCAACCGAGACGCCGGCCTCCGCCGCAGCTCCGTCGACGATCTCGTCGGCAATACGGACCAGGGCATAGATCGTGCGTACGGGCGTGCGCACCTGGGCGCTCAGCAGCCGAGCGGCGAGTCCAAACGAGGTGGAATAATGTCCGATCACCGTTGTCGAACTGGCCTGCGCCGTCTGCGCGTACTTGTATAAATTCGTATCAGAGCGCATTCGCACTGGCACGGCTGGCAGGTGGCTCATGCGTTGGCTCACTAGCGGGCCCGATTCACGGCGGTCTCGGCCAGCTCGATCAGGCTCGCCCGCAGGTCTCTGGGGATGATTGCCGGGTTGAGTGTTTCGACCGCCAGACGGGAATGGTCGTAGGCAAGCCCCTCAGCGGCCGCTTTCGCACCGCACGCCCGCAGGTGCTCCCGCGCCCGCTCGGCCTCCTCGTCGCTGAGATCGATCTTGCCGAGGTAGGGCGCAATCAGCGACCAACTCTGGGTGCCGCCGGCGTGGGCGATCAGCGCGGTCTGTTTGCCCTCCCGCAAGTCGGCGGTGACACTCTTGCCGGTCTTGACGGGGTCGCCAAATACACCGAGCAAATCGTCGGTGAGCTGAAAAGCCACCCCGACGAGGCGTCCGTAGTGCCCGAGCAGGCGAATTGCCTCGGCCGACGCGCCGGCCAGCACGGCCCCGGCCTGTAATGGCGCTTCGAACGAGTAGACGGCGGTCTTATTCTCCAGCGTGGCGATGACCTCGGCCACGGTGAGCGGATGTTCCGCCGAGCTGTTGGTCACGTCGGCCAACTCCCCGGCGGCCGAGACGAAGACTGCTCGGTCGAGCAAGTCGAGCAGCCGCAGCCGAGTGGGCACGTCGACCGGCAGTTTCGCGAGCGCGCGATGCGCTTCACTCAGCGCGAGGTCGCCCGCGAGAATGGCCGCAGCGGTGCCCCAAACACCGGCCTGATCAGTGGCGGCTCCGTGCGCGAGAGCGCGGTCGTTGAATCGGCCGGCGATGTTGGCCACTCCGCGCCGGGCCAGGTCGCGGTCAATCACATCGTCGTGAATCAGGAACGCCGTGTGTAACAGTTCGAAGCTCACCGCGACCGGTGACACTAGGGCCTGATCGCGCCCACCGAAACCGGCATAAGCCGCCAGTACGAGGGCGGGCCGTACCCGTTTACCGCCGCTGCTGGCCTGCTCCAGAGAATCCCAGAGGGCAACATAGTGTTCGCCATAGTCAGTCGCCCGCAGTCGTGCCGTGGCAAAAAAACGGGTGAGCTCGGTCTCGACGCCTTTCGCAACCGTGTCAAGCACGAAAACTCTCCAGCTGTTGCACCTGCAACGCCATCCACGGACTAAAGGCCCACGGGGCATCCGCCACCGCACGGGACAGGTCTGCCGGTCGCGTCCAGGTGAACTCGGCGACCTCGTCAGGGTTCGGAGTCGGCTCCTGCACGGTTGTGGCGAGGTAGACCGGGCAGATTTCGTTTTCGACGACTCCGCTGCTGTCAGTGGCACGGTAACGGAACAGAGGCAGCGCCAGGTCGAGAGTGTCGAGCTCGAGCTCAAGTCCGAGTTCAAAGGTGGCCCGGCGGGTGACAGCCTGCGTCAGTGGTTCAGCGGGCAGCGGATGCCCACAAAAGGAGTTGGTCCATACTCCCGGCCACGCCTTCTTAGTCAGCGCGCGGCGGGTGACGAGCACCTCGCCAAGCGGGTTGAAGACGTAGCAGGAAAATGCCAGGTGCAGCACAGTGTCCGCTCCGTGCACGCTGTACTTCGGCGCCGTGCCAATGTGACGGCCCTCCTCATCGAGAAGAATTACATGTTCATCAAGAGCGTTTGTGGTCTCCACGCGGGCCCCCTTGTCGGTTTTAGCCTGATCTTGATTAGAATAACTAACCAAGTTAGCGAGTGCTCACGTTACCATGGGCATATGTCCCACGATGAGAGTATCCCGCAAGCAGCAGGGACGTACTGGTACGACCCGAAGAATGCTGGAGTTTCTTCGGCGACAGTGGTTTTGCGCGCCGTACGTCGGTTTCGAGTTGCTGATGCCATGATGCGTCGTCGCGCCCAGGCCGACATGTGCATCAACGAAACCGACCTAGTGGCCCTTCGTCACCTCATCGCCTGCGAACGCGAGAACCAGGTTGCCAGCCCCAAATACCTGAGCGAATTCCTAAATATCTCGTCTGCCGCCACGGCAAAACTCCTCTCCAGGCTCACGGCCTCCGGTCACATTCGCCGTGAGGTGGATCCCGACGACGGCCGTGCCCAAAGGCTGTTCGCCACAGAGACATCGCACATCCAGATGCGACGGGCGCTGTCGGGTACCCACGAGCAGCTGATGAAGGTCGCCCTCGACCTTACGGCCGACCAGCAGGCGGCCGTGGTGCACTTTCTCGACGCCATGAGCGCCATCGCCGTCATGCCACGTGCCGAAGCGACCACTGTCGAGCAGTCAGTTGAGTCTTGACACCGTTCTGTCGGTGATACCCGTGCCGCTTAAGATGAAGCAGTGACTCATCTCTTTGCACCTAACGCTTCGCCGTCATCGGCCGCCGCCCACGTCGAGGCTCTGCTGGCCTCCTACCCTGACTTTCCTCAGCCAAATATCCTGTTTCGCGACCTCAACCCGGTCTTTGCCGATGCCGTCGCTTTTCGCGCGATCGTCGATGACCTCGCCGATCAGCACCGCGGACAGTTCGACGCCGTAGCGGGCATCGAAGCACGCGGCTTTCTGCTGGCCGCCGCCGTCGGCTATGCGGCCAATGCCGCCGTGCTGGCCGTGCGTAAGGGCGGCAAGCTGCCCGGCACCGTCTTGATCGAAGAATACGACCTGGAGTACGGCTCGGCCCGTCTCGAACTCGAAGTCGGGCAGCTTCCGGCCGGTACTCGCGTGCTCATCCTCGACGATGTACTCGCCACCGGCGGCACGATTGCGGCCACGAGCCGCCTCATCGAGCGGGCTGGCTATACCCTCACCGGTGTCGGCGTCGTGCTCGAGCTCATCGACCTGCACGGCCGTGAACGGCTCGGCACTGCGCCGGTGCACGCGATCATGTCGATCTAGGTGGATCGGACGATGTTGCGCACGAACCTGGCGCGTGTGTGGGGCATGCTTGAAACATGACTGACAGTTCGGGTGTCGATGCAAACCGGGCGCACGGGGCTGCAATCCCCCCGGCAAGCCCCAATCTGGACAGCGGCGATGCGTGGGTGCACGCTCCCGACGGCCGCAAATTTTGGGGCCGATTCGGTGCCGCCGGACTTCTCGTGCACCACCCCCGCCGGGGAGTGTTGCTGCAGCACCGCGCGCTGTGGAGCCATTTCGGCGACACCTGGGGGCTGCCCGGTGGTGCTCGCCACGAAAATGAAAGCGCGATCGACGCTGCTCTGCGCGAAGCCAGGGAGGAAGCCGGCGTGCCAGCCGACCTGGTGCAGGTTAAATTCATCTCTGTACTCGACCTCGGATTCTGGTCATACACCACCGTCGTCGTGGAGGCGACGCAGGAATTTACACCCGTCATCAGCGACCAGGAAAGCATCGCCCTGCGTTGGGTATCGACCGATACCGTTGACCTCCTCGCCCTCCATCCTGGTTTTGCCGCCAGCTGGCCCACACTGCGCGGGCAGCTGGGCTGAATCTGGCCCTACTCGATAGACTCGCACTGTGACAGGGGCAACGAACGGCGTGGTGAGCGATCGGGTGTTCAACCTACCCAACATGCTGAGCTTTCTGCGGTTGCTGCTGGTGCCGGTTTTTCTCGTGCTCCTCGCCCAGGGAGAGGATGCCTGGGCCTTGGTCGTGCTCAGCATCTCCAGTTTCAGCGACTGGCTCGACGGCTTTCTCGCGCGGCGCTGGAACCAGATCACTCGTCTCGGGCAGTTGCTGGATCCGGCCGCCGATCGGCTCTATATCTTTGCCGCTCTGATCGGACTCGCCTGGCGTGATCTGGTCCCGTGGTGGATTGTGCTGATCGTGGTTGGACGCGACATTTTTCTGCTGATCCTCGGGGTTATCCTCGCCAACTTTGGGTTTGGCCCGCTGCCGGTGCACGACCTGGGCAAGGTTGCTACCTTCTGCCTGTTCTACGCACTGCCGATGATCATGCTCGGGCAGGCCTTTCCGCAACTGGAATGGTGGTCGCAACCGGTGGGGTGGGCATTTGCCCTGTGGGGCGCATTCCTGTATTGGTGGGCCGGCATCGTCTACGCCATTGAAGCGATGCGAGTGATTCGACTGCCGAGGGTCGGCCCGGGTGGATCTTCCGATACGCTGGAATGATAGGAGGTGCATGATGGTCGATCAATCCGGAAAGAACAATTTCAAGGAGCAGAACGAGCCCGTGCCCGCAGATCAGAGCGAAAACCCGACGACAGGCGAAGCAATGCCCAGCAAGGCGCAGTCAACCCCAGCATCCTCCAACCCTGGCTCGCCCGGTGACGAGACGCCCGGCGAATCGACGACGGTGCACGACATGCTCAGCACCGACACAACCATGAACTTCAGCCAGGAGTTCGCCGCCCAGATCGCGTTCATCGATTCCAACGTGACCGTGGAGGAGCAGGAGTCCATCGCGGCTTTGCCCTCGGGTTCGGCACTTATGGTCGTGCGTCGCGGGCCCAATGCCGGTGCCCGCTTTCTCCTCGACGCTGACCTCACGAGCGTCGGTCGCCATCCCAACGCTGACATTTTTCTCGACGATGTCACGGTGTCGCGTCGGCACGCCGAGTTTCTGCGCAACGGCACATCATTTACGGTGAAAGACCTCGGTTCGCTCAACGGCACCTACTTCGATGGTGAACGAATCGAAACGGCTGCTCTGACCGACGGCGCCGAAGTGCAGGTTGGCAAGTTTCGCCTCACCTTCTACGCTTCGCGCCTCGACCTCGCCCGCGCGACGAGCGAGTAGTGGCGGCAAACTCCGCCCAGGCTCGTTCCGTGCCTGTGTCTTCATCGGCAGCTCACGGGCACGCTTCGGGATCAGTGCCGCTGCTGAGTATCGGCCAGGTGCTGGCGCGACTCACGCCGGAATTTACCGATCTGACCCCATCGAAACTGCGCTTCCTTGAGGAACAGGGCCTCGTTGCACCGGCCCGCACGGAATCCGGTTATCGTAAGTTCTGCGCCAGCGATGTCGATCGTTTGAGACTGATCCTGTCGATGCAGCGCGATCAATACCTGCCGTTGAAAGTCATCCGCTCCTATCTTGCCGACCTGGATGCCGGGCTGTCGCCGGTGCTGCCGGGCGGAACCACCCCCGGACCGTCAATGCTAGGAACGTTGCGACGTTTGACCCGCGACGATCTGCTGCGCGAGGCCGGAGCCTCCGCCTCTCTCCTCCATGACGCCGTATCCGCGTCGATTATTCTGCCCGCCGAACACTACGGCGACGGCGTGCTGCGCGTGCTGCGTGCCCTCGTCGAACTGCAGCGCAGCGGGATCGAGCCACGGCACCTCCGGGGCTTTCGCGGGGCTGCTGAACGTGAACTCGGCCTCATCGAAAGCGCTCTCGTACCGCTTTCCCGTCGCAAAGACGCCTCCAGTCGGGCCAAGGCGGC
The DNA here is from genome assembly GCF_002929495.1 of Cryobacterium sp. Y82. Lineage (GTDB taxonomy): Bacteria > Actinomycetota > Actinomycetes > Actinomycetales > Microbacteriaceae > Cryobacterium > Cryobacterium serini. Next base: position 94,137 of record NZ_PJJJ01000031.1, on the reverse strand, counting down.
TGAAATGGCCGTGGAAATTGCCGGGCAGCTTGAGATTATTCGAGGCAGCCTGATTCGGTCAGCACTGGGCCGACTGACCAAGTAGGTCGTAGACTGGCGCAGGCACAGGCGGCGCCAGCGGCCTTTGTTCCAATCGCGTCGGCTGCCGCTTACTGTAGTCGACCGACACGCCAAACCGGTCAAGCGGATGTCAGGCCCACAAGCCCTGCACCTCGGTACCGTAGGGAGTGCCGTCAAGCACAACGTTTTCGTAAACCAGCACTACCGCACGTCCGCACCAGTTTGATTCCGCACCACCGTGACCGAGTCTCGCTTGATTGCAGCGTTCAGTCACCGCACGATGGAACCCCCGAGAGGCAACCCTATGAGTGAGCTCAAGCCTGATGCTGACGCTTCGCGTTACTCGTTAGGACTGCTGTTCACCGATGGCATGCCCGAGCTTGATGAGAACTCCGGCTACCGCGGTGCAGTCGCCGCGCGCGCCGCCGGCATCAGCTATCGTCAACTCGACTACTGGGCCCGCACTGGCCTGGTTGAACCCACGGTGCGCGGCGCGGCCGGTTCCGGCTCCCAGCGCCTCTACGGCTTTCGCGACATTCTCGTGCTCAAGCTCGTCAAGCGTCTGCTCGACACTGGCATCTCCCTGCAGCAAATTCGCACCGCCGTCAACCAGCTGCGCGAGTCGGGTATCAGCGACCTCGCGCAGACCACGCTCATGAGTGACGGCGCCAGCGTCTACCTGTGCACCTCCAACGACGAGGTCATTGACCTGGTCAGCCGTGGCCAGGGCGTCTTCGGCATTGCCGTCGGCAAGGTGCTCCGCGAAGTCGAGACCAGTCTGGTCGAACTCGACATGCAGCCCGTCGACCCCACCGACGAGCTAGCTGCCCGCCGTACCACCCGCAAAATCTCCTAGCTCTCGCTGTCCCCGCCGCGATAGCCGCCAAAGCGCGGTACGCGGCAGTTGCGCCGTTTGGAGGGAGGCGAACAACCTACCGCACCTGGTGCAGGTCCGTTTCGGCGACGACGCAGACGAGCAGGTTCGAACGCCGCAGCACCCGAAGACAGCTCTTAACCCACGGGAGCCTCGGCGTACTCACCGATGCGCGCTGTACGCAGCACCCGGTCGAGCAGTTGGTCAAAATAGCCGGCCATTTCGAGGGCACTGTCACCCGGCCAGATGTGCAGCGGCTTCGCGGCGCCCTGCGCCTGCTGTAGCGATGTGCGCTCCGGCAGCTGCGGGCTCAGCACGAGCGGCCCGAACATGTCGCGCAACTCTTTGATCCGGAACTGGTGCTCGAGCGAAGCTGTACGGGCCCGGTTCACGATGATGCCGAGCGGCTGCAGTCGCGGGCTCAGGCCACGACGGATTTCTTCGATCGCACGTAGCGCACGATCGGCAGCAGCGACCGAGAACAGCCCCGGCTCGGTGACGACCGCAACTCGGTCGCTGGCAGCCCAGCCGGTACGCGTAAGGGCGTTGAGGGAGGGGGCACAGTCGATGAGCACGAGCTCATAGTCTTTCTCGATCGTCGAGAGAGCCTCCTCGAGTTTCCAGATATCGCGGATGCTCGGGTGCGGCCCGTCAAAATTGATCGCCGAAGGGCTCCCGATCATGACGTCGATGGTGCCTGGGCGATTGCGGGTCCATCCGCTCGGGGCGATCGCCGCGCGAACCGTCTTTTCTTTGGGCGAACCAAGGACATCGGCAACATTGAGGTGACCGGCAACCTGGATATCCATGCCGGTTGACACATCGGACTGCGGATCGAGATCCACGACGAGTGTTCGCACGCCACGGGCGAAGGCAGCAGAAGCCAGACCAAGGGTCACAGTGGTCTTGCCGACACCACCCTTGAGGGAACTTACGCTGAGTACGTGCATGAGTAGCAACGTTACCTTCACTAGTGTTAGAGAACCTAACCGTTAGCTGTGTGCCACGTACGCCCTCGAAAGGCTTGCATGTTTGAGAAAATCCTTGTTGCCAACCGCGGAGAGATCGCGATTCGTGCCATGCGCGCGGCTTACGAGCTCGGAGCCAAGACCGTGGCGGTGTTTCCATTCGAGGACCGCAACTCTTTGCACCGTCTGAAAGCGGATGAGGCGTACCAGATTGGTGAGGTCGGGCACCCGGTTCGCGCTTACCTCGACGTGAGCGAAATCATCCGCGTGGCCAGGGAATGTGGCGCCGACGCCATTTATCCCGGCTACGGTTTTCTGTCGGAGAACCCCGAACTGGCCGATGCGGCCGTTGCTGCCGGCATCACATTTATCGGTCCGGGCGCCGACGTACTCGAAATGGCCGGCAACAAGGTCACCGCGAAGGAACACGCTATCGCTGCGGGCGTACCCGTGCTCAAGTCGACACAACCGTCGACCGATGTCGAACTGTTGATCAGCCAGGCCGATGAGATCGGCTTCCCCATCTTCGCCAAGGCCGTCGCTGGCGGTGGCGGACGCGGCATGCGCCGGGTGGCGAAGAAGAGCGAGCTGCGCGGGGCTCTTGAAGAGGCCATGCGTGAGGCCACCAGTGCCTTCGGCGACCCGACGATGTTCCTGGAGGCTGCGGTGCTGCGCCCCCGACACATCGAGGTGCAGATTCTGGCGGATGCTTCTGGCGAAACCGTGCACCTGTTCGAGCGCGACTGCTCGGTGCAGCGTCGGCACCAGAAGGTGATTGAGATTGCCCCCGCGCCGAACCTCAGCGATGAGATCCGGGTGCAGCTCTACGCCGACGCGATCAAATTCGCGCGGTCGATCGGCTATGTCAACGCGGGCACCGTCGAATTTTTGCTCGACACCGTCGGTGAACGCGCCGGGCAGCACGTGTTCATCGAGATGAACCCCCGCATCCAGGTGGAGCACACCGTGACCGAAGAGGTCACCGATGTCGACCTCGTGCAGGCGCAGATTCGCATCGCTGCGGGGGAGACCCTCGAAGAGATCGGCCTGACCCAGGGCGAGATCCGCCTGCGCGGCGCAGCCCTGCAGTGCCGCATCACGACCGAAGACCCCGCGGCGGGGTTCCGCCCCGACACCGGCAAGATCACCACCTATCGCTCACCCGGTGGCGCCGGCATCCGCCTGGACGGTGGAACCATCAACACGGGCGCGCAGATCAGCCCACACTTCGACTCGATGCTCGCCAAGCTAACCTGTCGCGGCCGGGACTACGCCGCCGCCGTTGTGCGCTCCAAGCGAGCGCTGGCCGAATTCCGCATTCGCGGCGTGTCCACCAACATCTCCTTTTTGCAGGCCGTGCTCGACGACGCCGACTTCGCTGCCGGCGACCTCAGCACCTCGTTCATCGACGAGCGCCCGGAGCTGCTGCGCGGCCGCGAATCCAAGGACCGCGGCACCAAGATTCTCAACTGGCTCGCCGAGGTCACCGTCAACCAGCCCAACGGCGCTCCGCCGACCACGGTGCACCCGCGTGACAAGCTGCCACAGCTCGACATCACCCAGCCCGCCCCCGACGGCTCGCGGCAGAAGCTGCAGCTGCTCGGCCCCACCAAGTTCGCCGCCTCCTTACGTGCCCAGACCGCGCTGGCCGTGACCGACACGACGTTCCGGGATGCACACCAGTCGCTGCTGGCGACCCGGGTGCGCACCAAGGACCTCGTCGCCGTTGCACCCTATGTCGCGCGGCTTACGCCGCAGCTGCTTTCGGTCGAGGCCTGGGGCGGCGCCACCTACGACGTGGCGCTGCGTTTTCTCGGCGAAGACCCGTGGGAGCGCCTCGCGAGCCTGCGCGAGGCCCTGCCGAACATCAACCTGCAGATGCTGCTGCGCGGCCGCAACACAGTGGGCTACACCCCCTACCCGACCGAGGTGACCGACGCGTTCGTGCGCGAGGCGACCGACACCGGCGTGGACATCTTTCGCATCTTCGACGCACTGAACGACGTGTCGCAGATGCGGCCGGCTATCGACGCGGTGCTGAATACCGGCACTGCCCTGGCCGAGGTCGCTGTCTGCTACACCGGAGATTTGCTCGACCCGGCCGAGAATCTCTACACCCTCGACTACTACCTGCGCCTGGCCGATCAGATCGTTGAAAGCGGCGCGCACGTGATCGGCATCAAGGACATGGCCGGGTTGCTCCGGCCGAGCGCCGCCGAGAAGCTCGTGGCCGCGTTCCGGGAACGCTTCGACCTGCCCGTCCACGTGCACACCCACGACACCCCGGGCGGCCAGCTCGCCACGCTGCTGGCCGCAGCTCGCGCCGGCGCCGACGCCGTCGACGTCGCATCCGCTCCGATGGCCGGCACAACCAGCCAGCCGTCGGCATCCTCTCTCGTGGCCGCCCTCGCCCACACCGAACGCGACACCGGCATTTCGCTCAAGGCAACGACCGACCTCGAGCCGTACTGGGAGGCCGTGCGCACCCTGTACTCCCCGTTCGAATCGGGCCTGTCCGCACCGACCGGCCGGGTGTATTCGCACGAGATCCCCGGCGGGCAGCTGTCGAACCTGCGCACCCAGGCCGTCGCGCTCGGCCTGGCCGACCACTTCGAACTGATCGAAGACATGTACACCGCCGCGAACACGATTCTTGGACGAGTTCCCAAGGTCACTCCCTCGTCCAAGGTGGTCGGCGACCTCGCCCTCTACCTCGCCGCGGTGAAGGCCGATCCGGCCGACTTCGAGCAAAACCCGGGCAACTACGATGTCCCCGACTCGGTCATCGGCTTCATGGCGGGCGAGCTCGGAGACCTGCCCGGCGGCTGGCCCGAGCCGTTTCGCACCAAGGTGCTCGCGGGACGTGACGTGCGCGTCGGCGTCACCGAGATCACCGCGGGGGAGCGCGCCGCGCTCGGCGCCTCGAGTGTGGAACGTCGTGCCATGCTCAATCAGCTCTTGTTCCCCGCGCCGACCCGCCAATTCGAACAGGTCAGGGAAAGCTACGGCGACCTCTCGGTTGTCGACACCGTCGACTACCTCTACGGCCTTCAGCAGGGCCAGGAGCATGCCGTTGAAATTGCCAAGGGTGTGCGGCTCTACGTGGGCCTTGAAGCGATCGGTGAGGCCGACGACAAGGGCATGCGCACCGTCATGACCATTCTCAACGGCCAGCTTCGCCCGGTGTTCGTGCGTGACACGAGCATCACCGTGCAAACCAAGGTCGCCGAGAAAGCGGATGCCAACCAGCCCGGCCAGATCGCCGCCCCGTTCTCCGGCGTGGTCACCCTGCAGGTCGAAGAGGGTACGCACGTCGAAGCCGGCCAGAGCGTCGCGTCGATCGAAGCCATGAAGATGGAAGCGGCGATCACCTCGCCGATCGCCGGGACCATCGAACGCGTCGCCATCCCGCTCACCCAGCAGGTCGATGCGGGCGATCTGCTCGTCTCGGTGCGTCCACGCTAAGATTAGGGCCGTTATCGACCAGTTGAGGATGTACCGTGCCAGACAAACGTATTGACGATCAGAGCGCGCCCGCCCGCCCGGTGTCTGCCGCAAAGCGAACCCGCGACGAGCGCGACAGTTTGGACACGCGCGGTGACGATTACCACAGTGAGCTGCCACCGCACACGATCGACAACCTCGCCGCGTCGTTGCCCGAAAGCCTGAGCGTTCCGATCGAGGTGACGGTCGGGCCCCGCCGCTCGGTGGCCGCCGCTGTTCGGCCCGCATCCCTCCCGAGCAACGGGATCGAGACAACGCGGATCATGTCGACCCCGGCCACCCACACCGTCGAAATCTCAACGCCAGCACCGGCCAGGGCAGCAGGCTCCAGTTCCGCCATCGAATCACTTTCAAGAGCGGATGCCGCCTCCTCCGTCCGGCGCGACCGCATCCGCACCGAAAACAGCACGGCCCCCGAGTCTGCAGCCATGCTCACGTCTGATCGCCTGCTCGCGGTCAACCGCAAGACCCGCAAGGCGCCGCGGGGAGTCTGGCCTGAATTCGTCTACGCGCTGACCCTGCACCTGGTCAACCTCGGCGACTCGGCCAAGGTGCGCGCGTATAAAGAAATGGACGAACGCATTCGTCGCCAGTTTGAAGGCGGCACCCGGTTCGTGCCGATCCTCACCCGCAAGGGCGGCGTGGGCAAGACCACTGTCACGACCCTGCTCGGCATGGCCCTGGCCGATGCCCGCGATGACCGTATTATTGCCATCGACGCCAACCCCGACCGCGGCACCCTGTCTGAGCGCGTCAGCAAGCAGACACGCTCGACCGTGCGCGACGTCGTCTCTAAGGCCGCATCGATCGGCAACTTCACCGACTTCTCCGCGTTGGTCTCCCGCGATGAGACCCGCCTCGACATCCTCGCCTCCGACACCGACCCACTTCTCTCCGAAGCATTCGATGAGAACGACTACAACGTCGTCGCCGACCTCGCCGCGCGGTACTACTCGATCGCGTTGACCGACTGCGGCACCGGCATCGTGCACTCGGTTATGCGAGCGACGCTGCAGCGTGCCGATTCCATCGTGATCGTCTCCGGCGGCAGCGTCGATGAGGCCCGATTGGCGTCGGAAACGCTGACCTGGCTCGAAGCGAACGGCTACGGTGAGCTGGTGCGCAACGCGATCGTCGCGCTTAACACCGCTACTCAGGGCACCAATCTGGTTCGGCTTGAAGAGATTGAGTCGCACTTCCGCTCCCGTGTGCGCGAAATCGTGCGGATTCCCTACGACCCGCAACTCGCTGCCGGCAGCGTCGTGTCGTACAAGGATCTGAAGCCGATCACCCGGCTGGCCGCACGCACCCTCGCCGAGCTGGTCGTCGAGGGCCTCCCCGCCGACCGCAACCTGTAGCCAGGCGAACCCCGAGTCGCCGACTCATTCGCCTGTCACCATCCGCCCTACCGAGGAGCTTCCCCGTGCCCGAACGCCAGATCCGTCTCTTCGGAGATCCGGTGCTGAAAACCGTCTCCGATCCCATCGACGGGATCGACGACCGGGTGCGTGGTCTCGTACAGGACCTGGTCGACAGCGTGCGACTGCCCGGTCGGGCCGGCGTTGCCGCCTCGCAGATCGGCGTCAACCTGCGCGCCTTCAGCTACAACGTTGACGGTGTCATCGGCTACATTTTGAACCCAACGGTCGTTGAACTCTCCGGCGAGCCCGACCTCGTCGACGAGGGCTGCCTCTCCGTTCCCGGCCTCTGGTACCCCACGAAGCGCTACCCTTTCGCTCGGGTCACCGGCATCGACCTCGACAATAATCCGGTCGAACTCTTCGGCACCGGCATCATGGCGCAGGCCCTCCAACACGAAACTGACCACCTCGACGGCTTTCTTTACATCGACCGCCTCGACACCATCAACCGCAAGGCCGCGATGAAGGAAATCCGCGAGTCCACCTGGTTCTAGCTCCCAGAACCACTCACCTCCGTCGTGGTACGGGCAAAGCCTCGAGTGTTCCCATCACGTGGGGGCACGGGGAAAGTGTTTCCCGGAAGACCTCGATGTCTGAGCGGGGAGCGGAATGCTTTTCCCACGACCGACCCGCCAAAGTAGCTGGCCGGGCAGCAGTCCACCGAACAAACTACTCGCGCAGCGAAATCCCCTCGGTGACCGGCGCCCCCGAATACATGTCCTCGATCTCGCCAGCGAAGTCCCGCATAATAATGTTGCGCTTGATGCTCATTTTCGGCGTCAGATGCCCGCTGTCTTCGGTGAACTCAATAGCGAGCACCGAGAATTTGCGAATCGACTCCGCCCGCGACACACCCTCATTGGCATGGTCGACCGCGCGCTGGACTTCGGCGAGCACGGCTTTATTGACGGATGCCTGCGCGAGCGACATCCCGGCGTCCTCGTGGTTGTTGTTGAGCCAGACCGGCAGCATGTCGGGGTCGAGGGTGATGAGCGCGCCGATGAACGGCTTTTGGTCGCCCACAACGACGACCTGGCTGATGAGCGGATTCGCGCGGATGGGGTCTTCGAGGGCGGCCGGTGCCACGTTCTTGCCGCCGGCCGTGACGATGATCTCCTTTTTACGCCCGGTGATGGTGAGATAACCGTCGGAATCAAAGTCCCCGATATCGCCGGTCTTTAACCAGCCGTCGTCAAAGGTGTCTGCGGTGGCCTGTGGGTTGTTCCAGTACTCCTTGAAAATGTTGACACCCCTGACCTCAATCTCACCATCGTCCATCACGCGCACCGAAACGCCGGGCAGGGGAGGGCCGACGGTGCCGATCTTGGCCCGCGTGGCCAGGCCCACATTGGCGGGGGCAGTCGTTTCGGTAAGGCCATAGCCTTCCAAAATGACGATGCCGAGGCTTTTGAAGAAGTGACCGAGGTGGGCGCCGAGCGGAGCGGAACCGGAGACCGCCCAGACGACCTTGCCGCCCATGGCGGCACGCAGTTTGCTGTAAACCAGCTTGTCGAACAGAGCGAATTTGATCTTCATCCCGAACGGAATCGATGTTCCCGCCTGCACCAGCTTGGAATGCTCAACCGCCACATGTGTGGCGGCATCGAAGATTTTGCCTTTGCCCCCGGCGACCGCCTTCTGCTGCGCCGAGTTGTAGACCTTTTCGAAGACCCGCGGTACCGCGAGCAGAAAAGTCGGTTGAAAGCTGCCCAGCGCGGCCAGGAGGGTCTTGGTGTCGGCCTGATGACCGACGCGCACGCCAGCATGCACGCATAAAACCGAGATGAAACGAGCGAAGACATGGGCGGTGGTGATGAATAACAGGGTCGAGGCGCCTTCGGGGTGCACCAGGACTTCCTTGAGCGCGACCGCGGCATTTCGACTGGTCTCGAGAAAGTTCGCGTGGGTGAGCACACAGCCCTTGGGCTTGCCCGTCGAACCGGAAGTGTAGATGAGGGTAGCCATGTCATTGCCCACGGCGAGATTACGGCGACGTTCGATCTCAGCGTCTGTCACGACGACGCCCCCGGCCACGAGCTTGTCGAGGTCGCCCAGATCAATCTGCCAGACCGAACGGATTTCGGCCAGCTCCGGATGCACTTCATCGAAGCGGGCGAAATGATCGGCGGTTTCGACGATGACCGCCATGGCGCCGGAGTCGCTGAGGTTCCACTGCACCTGCTTGGGCGAGCTGGTCTCGTAAACGGGCACCAGGACTGCTCCGGCGAACCATACGGCGAAGTCGATCAGGGTCCACTCGTAGCGGGTTTTGCAGATGAGCCCGATCTTGTCGCCGGGCTCAATGCCAGCGGCAACGAAACCCTTGGCCAGCGCTACGACCTGCGCGTGGAACTCCCGAGTGGTGACGGGAAGCCATTGGCCGCCACGCGGCAGGGAAAAAAGTACAAGATCAGGAGTCGCGGTCAGGCGGTCCATCAGCAGGTCGGTGATATTGGCGCCAGGATCGGCGGGAACGACGGCGGGCATATCAAACTGTTTCACGGCAACTCCTTCGGTACCGGCTGAACGTGCCAACTGCGCAATCGCAAGAAAATTCAGCGGTGAGCGGGTGTTTCGTCCAGCGGCAAACTGGTTTACTACACTCTAGAGGGTGTCCTGCGTGGCCGTCCGGGTGACGGACGCGACTTTTCCCAGGCCGAGAAAGAAAGGTGGCCCGTGCACGCCATAGGTATCGATATCGGGGGCACCAAGATTGCCGGAGCGCTGGTCGACGAGGCGGGCACCATCATCCGCTCTGATCGACAGCCAACGACGCCGGGCAACCCGGACGCGATCGAGGATGCCGTCGTTGCGATGATTCGCGGCCTCCCCGAGGGCGAAGAGGTTGTCGCTGCCGGGGTCGCGGCGGCTGGTTTCATCGACTCCGCCCAGTCGACCGTGTACTACGCACCGAATATCAGCTGGCGCAATGAGCCGTTCCGCGACAAGCTCGAGGCTCGACTCGACCTGCCCATCATTATCGAAAACGATGCCAACGCGGCCGGCTGGGCGGAGTTTCGCTTCGGTGCTGGTCGCCCGTACACCGACATGGTCACCCTGACCGTCGGCACCGGCGTGGGCGGCGCGATCGTGTCGGGCAATGCCCTGTTTCGCGGTGGCTTTGGCGCCGGCGCTGAACTGGGTCATCTCCGGGTCGTTCCCGACGGGCTTCCCTGTGGCTGCGGAGCCCATGGCTGCTTGGAACAGTACGGCTCCGGTCGGGCCCTGCTGCGTATCGCCAACGAATTCGCGGATGCCGGCGGCATCGGCCTGGGCCTGGCCGCCGTCCGTGAGCGGCGCGGCAAACTCACCGGTAAGGAAGTGGGGCGGCTGATTCAGGACGGTGACGGCGGCGCTCGCGCGGCGCTGCGCCAGCTAGGCAGCTCCCTCGGGCAGGCCTGCGCGAGCCTCGGTGCCGTGCTCGACCCGCAGGTGTTCGTGTTCGGCGGGGGAGTGGCGGCAGCCGGAGACCTGCTGCTCGAACCGATTCGTGCCGCCTACCTCGAATATTTGCCGGCCCGCGGCTACCACCCGGAAGCGGAGTTTGCCATTGCCCAGCTCGTCAACGATGCCGGTGTCGTGGGAGCGGCCGACCTGGCCCGAATACACGCGGTGCGCTGAGGGGATGCCGTGGGCGCCGGCCGCGCGCGGCATCCGCTTTGCTGTGGCAGGCGGACTAAGCTTTCGTAGTCGGATAAGGGAGTGCGAATGTTCTATTGGTTCATGAAGAACATCGTCATCGGCCCGCTGTTGCTCACGCTGTTTCGACCGTGGATCATCGGCCTGGAGAACATTCCGAAGACCGGCCCGGTCATTCTCGCCAGCAACCACCTCTCGTTCATCGATTCGGTTTTTCTGCCGCTTGTCGTGCCGCGCCGCGTGGCGTTTCTCGCCAAGAGTGACTATTTCACCGGCAAGGGCCTCAAAGGCTGGGCCACACGGCAGTTTCTCACCGCGGCGGGACAGCTCCCCATCGATCGTTCCGGCGGCAAGGCCTCGGAGGATTCGCTGAACACCGGCCTTCGAGTGCTCGGCGAGGGCCGCATCCTCGGCATCTATCCCGAGGGCACCCGCAGCCCCGACGCCCGCCTGTATCGCGGACGTACCGGTGTGGCCCGTATGGTGCTGGAATCGGGAGTGACGGTCATTCCCGTCGCCATGATCGACACCGAGAAGGCCATGCCCACCGGCACCAGGATTCCGCAGGTGCGTCGGATCGGCATTGTGATCGGCACACCGCTTGACTTCACCCGGTTCACGGGCATGGAGGGGGACCGGTTCGTACTGCGCAGTGTCACCGACGAACTCATGTACGAGTTGCAGCGACTCAGCACGCAGGAGTACGTCGACGTCTACGCTTCCTCGGTCAAGGAGAAGCGGGCCAGCCTTTCGCGATAAGCTGCTTGAAGTGCTGTCTGCGCGTGTGACGGTGCAGCACCTCATCCATTTCGGGTCGATACGCCTCGTACGGCCCAGCAGAGAAAACAGGAACCATCCCGTGGTAGACCCCACCGAGCCCATTGTTGCCGCAGAAGCCTCTGTCATCACGGGTCTCGACCACTGGCGCACGCTGCCGATCAAGCAGCAGCCGACCTGGCCCGACGCCGCCAAGGTGGCGGCGGCATCCGCTGAGCTGGCGACCCAGCCGCCGCTGGTCTTCGCCGGTGAGGTCGATATTCTGCGCGACCGGCTGGCTCAGGCCGCCGGTGGGCAGGGTTTTCTGTTGCAGGGCGGCGACTGCGCCGAGACGTTCAGCGGCGCTACGGCCGATCAGATTCGCAACCGGGTCAAGACCGTGCTGCAGATGGCCGTTGTGCTCACCTACGGTGCGTCGATGCCGGTAATCAAGATGGGGCGCATGGCCGGCCAGTTCGCCAAGCCCCGCTCGAGCGACTTCGAGACCCGCGACGGTGTAACGCTTCCGGCGTACCGCGGCGATATCGTCAACGGTTACCCGTTCACGCCCGAGTCGCGCGAGGCCGACCCTGACCGGCTCGTCAAGGCCTACCACACCTCTGCCTCAACCCTCAATCTCATTCGTGCGTTTACGCAGGGTGGCTTCGCCGACCTGCGCCAGGTACACAGCTGGAACCAGGGCTTCGCCGCCAACCCGGCCAACCAGCAGTACGAGAAGGTGGCCAAGGAGATCGACCGCGCGATCAAGTTCATGATCGCCTGCGGCGCTGACTTCGAAGCGATGCGGCGCACCGAGTTCTACACCAGCCACGAGGGCCTGCTGATGGACTACGAGCGCCCGATGACCCGCATCGACTCCCGCACCGGAACGCCGTACAACACCTCAGCCCACTTCATCTGGATCGGAGAGCGCACCCGCGACCTCGACGGCGCTCACGTGGACTTCTTGTCCCGGGTACGCAACCCGATCGGTGTCAAGCTCGGCCCGACCACCTCGACGGACGACATGCTGCGACTCGTTGACAAGCTCGACCCGAACCGCGAACCCGGCCGCCTCACTTTCATCACCCGCATGGGCGCCGGCAAGGTGCGCGACGCCCTGCCCCCGCTGCTCGAGGCCATCAAGGCCAGCGAAGCCACGCCGCTGTGGGTCAGCGACCCAATGCACGGCAACGGTGTCACGACGCCGACTGGCTACAAGACGCGTCGTTTCGACGACGTCGTCGACGAGGTCAAGGGCTTCTTCGAGGCACACCGTGCCGTGGGAACGCACCCCGGTGGAATCCACGTCGAGCTCACCGGCGACGATGTCACCGAGTGCCTCGGCGGCTCTGAGCACATCGACGAGGCCGCCCTCGCGACCCGGTACGAGTCCCTCTGCGACCCGCGCCTGAACCACATGCAGTCCCTCGAGCTAGCGTTCCTGGTCGCCGAGGAGCTAGCCGCCCGCTAGCCCCCTCTTGGAGGGGCCCGGGCCCGGTCCCTGGGCCCAGTTTATAAACTGGGCCCAGAGTCGTAAGGTGGGCCCGAGATCAGCCGAACGGGTTCGTCGGCTTGAGCGTGATCGTGCTGCCCTTGGCTGCTGCCGTACCAGCGACAGGGTTCGTGGATGCAACGTCGAGGAGCGCGGCGATCGCGTCAGCGCCAAGGTTGTAGCTCAAAACGAAACCGAGCGCGGTCAGGGTGTCTTTGCCCTCGTTCCAGGACATGCCAACGACATTGGGCACTGTGACCGGCTCGGGCCCGCGGGAGATGACCAGGGTGAGGGTGGCACCCTCGCGAATTGTGCCATCAGGCACCTGCGCAGTGATGACGTCGCCCTCTGCGACCGTGTCGCTGTACGTCTGCTCGCCCGAGACCACGATCAGGGTCTTGCCGACCAGGATGTCGGTGGCCTCGGCCACGGTTTTGCCGTCGACGTTTGGAATGGAGCCGAGCGACACGACGAGATTCACGGTGAGGCCTTCGAAGTACTCGCCGCCAGCCGAGACGTCGGCGCCGTCGGATTCCTTGCTGGCAGAGATGACGGAGCCTGCGGCCACGTCACCGTTGAAGATTGGGTCGACGCTGCCCAAGACGGCTTTCAGATCGGTGATGGCAGCGGATGCCGCCTCCTGCGCCAAACCGGCCAGGGCCGGCAGCGTGATGGGCTGCAGGCCTTGGGAGACGATGATCGTGACCGCGCTGTCTTGTGGAACCCGGCTGCCGGCATCCGGATCGGTGCCGATGACGAGCCCTTCGGCGATTGTCGCGCTGAAGGCACCACCAAGCTCGGGCGTGAGGCCGAGCTTGGTCAGTTGTGTCGACGCGGCCTCGGGGGAGGCCGACGCGACGTCGGGCACGGACACGTCTGACCCGGGGCCCGAGCCGAAATACCAACCGGTACCGCCGAGGGCAGCCGCGATGAGAAGAACGAGGGCGAAAAGCCAGAATCCGCGGCCCTTGCGCTTGTCCACTTTTTTGCTCAGTAGATCACCGTTGTCGGCCGGACCGACCGGACCGGTGCCGATCGGGTGAATTCCGAGCAGGGTTGCAGCGGGAGGTTTTGTGGGAGCGAGCTTGGCACCGAGAACCTGCGTTTCGGCATCCGCGACCGGGTTCGCGCCGGTGCGCAGGCTGACAGGTAGCACCATGGTCGACTGCAGAGCCAATTCCTGAGTACCGCCGCGCACCAGCGCGCTTACGTCATGCAGTTGATCGAGCATGACTCTGGCGTCACGGGGGCGGTCTTCCGGGTCGCGCGCAGTGGCCCAGAGCACGAGTTCGTCGAGTTCGTGGGGAACGGAGGCGACCTTGCTGCTCGGCATCGGTACAGTGTCGTTGGCGTGCTGGTAAGCAATTTGCATCGGCGCCTCGCCCACATAGGGTTGCTCACCGGTAAGCATTTCGAAGGTCATGATGCCGAGGGCATAGATATCGCTGCGTGCATCGGCGATACCGCGGGTGACGAGCTCGGGGGAAAGGTACGCGATGGTTCCCAGCAGGGCCTGGCCGGTCGCTGTGTTGTTGTTGACCGCGCGCGCCAGGCCGAAGTCGCTGATCTTGATGCGGCCGTCATCGGCGAGCAGCACGTTCTCCGGCTTGACATCGCGGTGCACGATGCCCGCCTTGTGGGCGGCCGCCAGCCCGCTGAGCACGGCCTCGAGAATATCGAGTGTCTGCTCGGGGGTGAGGCGACCGTAGTCCTTGAGCAAGTCACGAAGGGTGATCCCGGGAAGATATTCCATCACGAGGTAAGCCATGTCCGCGTCCTGGCCCTGGTCGAAGACGTTCACGACGTTCGGGTGGGCGAGTCGGGCAGCCGACCTGGCCTCCTGAATGAAACGGACCTTGAACGCGCTGTCGTCGGCGAGGTGGCCGTGCATGATCTTGATGGCGACCCGGCGTTCGAGGCGCAGGTCAGTGGCCAGATAGACCGTGGCCATGCCGCCGCGCGCAATGCGCGAGCGCACTTGATACCGGCCGTCGATAAGACGGCCTATCGTCGGGTCGGTCGAAGGAACGGTCACTCCTAGATTCTACGGAATTCGGCGGCGGCACCGGCGCGCGGCGCGCAGACGGGGGCCATCCAGGTCGGGACCCAGGGACTCAACTGCCGGGCTAGCCGATTTCGCTCAGCCAAGATTGCGCTGACGTTTCCCACTTTGCGTAATAGTCGGGGTAGGCCGAGATTTGCACGGCCTGGGCAGCCTGGGTCACAGTCATCGACTCCCAGCCCGCGATATCGAGCAGACCGCGGGTCACGTTGGGGTTCGGGTTGCTCGCGCCGCCGAAGAAGGCAAGACTGGCCCGCACGGGATCCATCACCTGCTCCGGCGTTCCCCAGCCGGCACTCGGGCGCTGCTGGAATAGGCCGAGGGAATCCCGATCGCCGTAGTTCACATTGCGCAGCCCGGATTCCTGGGCGGCCGCGGCTAGCGCGATGACGAGACCGGCATTGCTCACACCGGCGCCCCGGCCGACGGCCACGATCTTCTGGGCGTTCTGTCGCATTTCCTCCGACATCGGAGTTACCACACCCGCCGTCGCCACTGGAATAATTGCGGCTACAGAAACGGAGGCCGGTGCCGGCGTGGTCGGCAGGGTCAAGACCTGTCCGGGGTAGATGATGCTCGACCAGCCAAGGCCATTGGCGTCGAGCACTGCCTGCACGCTCACCCCGGCCGCGTTGGCCACGGCGGTGATGGTCTCGCCGCTGGCGATGGTGTGGGTGGCTGCAGCGGCGATCTCGGCGACCGGCACGACATATGCCGCCGACTCCAGTGCTGGGGACGCCGACAAGAGGATGACCTGTCCGGGGTGGATAACACTGTCCCCGGTAAGTCCGTTGGCAGTGAGAACGTCGACGGTCTTCAGTGAGTGAGCAGCAGCGATGCCACTGATGGTGTCGCCGCTCTGCACCGAATACGAAGCGGATGCCGCCGGCGCGGCCACGACGGTGGCTGGCGCCGCTGCCGGGGTCAGGGTTAGAGTCTGTCCAGGAAAGATCAGAGCCCGGGAATCGAGACCGTTCAATGCCAGCACGGCCGCCGTCGACAAGCCGAACCGGGCAGCGATGCCGCTGACGGTGTCACCGTCCACGACCGGGTACTGGGCTGGCGCAACTTGGACGGCCGCTGCGGCCACCGTCACGACGGGAGCGGCCTCGGCGAGCTTCGACTTGAGCGGCTTCTTCGCCAGAACTTGAGCCTGGGCCGGAGCAGCCAGATTGAGGCTGATCGCGAGGGTGCTGACCAGCACGATTGGCACGGTCAGCGATGCCGGCAGGGAACGCAGATCACTGGGCTTCTTCGCACGCCGCTTCGCCGCGGTGCTAATACCGGAGAAACCAGCACCAGAAAAAGCGACGCTGACCGCCTCGTCAACGGTCGTATTTCGAGCGGCGGACGCCGCAGCATCCGCCGTATTCGTTTTCACCCTGGTCGACATGGTGCTCCGTTCATTGTGCGCACACGCGCGATCCAGCCAGCAAGGTCGTACAGTATCGGGTCGAATGCAGCAATCCCCACTGCGAGGTTTTCACAATTAGGAGACGGAGTCAATTGATCAGGCGCGCTGAGTTGGTCCGATCACGTGTGCAAAGTGCCGGGAAGTTTTGTCGCGGCACCAAATCATGGGAGGCTACAGGAGTGAGCGATGTGTCTTCAGAGCCCGAGTGGCTTACTATCCCTGCCCTAGTCAACCTGCTCGGAATGAGCCAGAGCCGCGTTCGACACCTGATCGACGACAAATACCTCCTGGCTATCCGGCGCGACAATGTCGTGTCGGTTCCGTCCCTGTTTCTGCGTGACGGCGCTCCCGTCCCCGAACTTCGCGGCACGCTGTTCGTGCTGGCCGACGACGGCTTCACGGACATGCAGGCCATGACCTGGCTGCTCGAAGTCGATGACAGCCTGGGAGTACCCCCGATCGAAGCCCTTCGGGCCGGTCGCAAGGCCGAAGTACGACGGGTCGCACAAGCCCTAGCCTGAACAGGCGTTCGCCGAAGCAGGCGATCGCCTAAATCGGCCGCATGGCCGTCGATCAAAACGCTCGACGTGTCACCCGATCGGTCAGGTCCAGCAACTTTTGCCGGGCAACGACGCTGATCGGCGCGCTGTGCAGAGCCGTCAGTGCCTCGGCAACCTGGGATGCGATGAGCGCCTCAACCCGGTCGACGGCGCCACTGGCTGTGAGGAGCTGCTGGAGGGCACGAATCTGTGCGGCATCGAGCGTTGCGTCACCGAGCTGCGCATCGAGCGATGCTCGGTCGGTGGTGCTCAGGCGTTCCCGCGCTAGTGCGATCAACACCGTTCGCTTGCCCTCCGTCAGGTCGTCGCCGCTCGGCTTGCCGGTCACGGCGGCGTCGCCGAACACTCCAAGCAGGTCGTCGCGCAGCTGATACGCCATACCGAGCGGCAGGCCGAATGCCCGCAGCGAATCCAGCTGAGCGGTCGAGGCGCCTGCCAGCGCCGCCCCAATCACGAGCGGAGCCTGAACGCTGTACTTCGCCGACTTGTAGACGATCACGCGCAGGGCCCGATCGAGTAGTTCCGCCTCCGGCTGGGCCAGCCAGGCTCGTTCCTCGAGAATGTCGAGGTATTGGCCAGCGGTGACCTCGGTGCGCATGAAGTTGAATTCGAGCCTGGCACGCCGGGCCGAGGATCGATCGGTGAGTTCATCGAGCCCCTCATCGAGCAGCTCATCGCTCCAGCCCAGCAGCAGATCGCCGAGCAGAATGGCCGACGCGCGGCCGTACGAGACGGGGTCACCAGCCCAGCCTTCACGCTCGTGTAAGCGTTCGAACAGCTTGTGGGCGCTCGGCGCACCTCGACGGGTATCGGAATTGTCGATGATGTCGTCGTGTACGAGTGCCGCCGCGTGAAAAATTTCGAGAGCGCTGGCGGCTGATACGACCGCGGCCAACCCTGCTGGGGCTGGCAAGCCCGTCGTTTGCATAACCGATTCCAGGCCGGAATCAGGCGGTAAAACACTCTGCGCCCCCCAGTAACAAAACTGGGCGCGGAACCGTTTTCCACCGCTGAGAAACTGCCGTGAGTAGTCGATGAGAGCAGTCAAATCGGAGCTGATCAGAGTCACAATTGGTTCGCGGGACATGAGGTACGCGTCGATGCGAGATTGAACCAAGTCGACCAGGCGTTTGCTTTCAGGCACGCGTATAGCCTAG
This sequence comes from Cryobacterium sp. Y82, assembly GCF_002929495.1. Lineage (GTDB taxonomy): Bacteria > Actinomycetota > Actinomycetes > Actinomycetales > Microbacteriaceae > Cryobacterium > Cryobacterium serini. The sequence goes on along the minus strand of NZ_PJJJ01000031.1, from coordinate 76,227 downwards.
CCATCCCGGCGGGGCTAGACTGAGGCTAGACGAGCTTGCCCGGTCCGACTTTGTCAAACCACCCGCTCGATCCCGAAACTGGAGGGAATGAGATGCCGCTTTCGGAACAAGAGCAGCGACTCCTTGAAGAGATGGAGCGCAGCCTCTATCACAACGATGCCGATTTTGTGGCCAGCGTTGGAGCGTCGAGGCTTCGCCCGAATTATCGTTCCATAGCGATTGGTGTGTTGCTCGCCGTCGCTGGCATTGTTGCACTCATCGCCGGTGTAGCGATTGCGCAATTGTGGCTCGGCATTCTCGGCTTCGTCGTCATGTTTGGCGGCGTACTCATCGCCGTGACGCCCGGCAGGGCCATTCGTTCGGTTCCCGGGCCGTCGTCGCCCGGTCGTCGCCCGGCCCAAGCTAAGTCCAACCAGGGCTTCATGGACCGATTGAATGATCGTTGGGACCGCCGGCAAGACGGGCAGTAGCTCGACCGATTTCGAGCCCTTTACCGGGCGGTTATAACTCAAGAATTCGCAGTTCCGCAGGGCCGATCATTTGATCGGCCCTTTTTTTGTACCCAAAAACGCACCGGCAACCTGCATTCTTAGAAATATTGCTCCATTTTCCTCCACCCTGATTCTTCAATAGCGTGATGGGTTCTTGGCGCCTAATTTGGAACATTCGCCGAAAAAACTTAGGTTGGTGGTTGAAGGTGGAGTAAAGTGGAGCTACACCTGAATCTGGCCGGAAGAAAGGGGTGAGCGTGTTCCTTGGCACCTACGCCCCCCGGCTCGACGAAAAAGGTCGCATTATTCTTCCCGCGAAGTTTCGGGATGAGCTCTCCACTGGTGTGGTGATGACGCGGGGGCAGGAACACTGCATCTACGTGTTCAGTACCCGCGAATTTGAAACCCTGCACGACAAAATCCGCCAGGCACCCGTCACGAGCAAGCAAGCTCGGGACTACCTCCGAGTGTTTTTGTCGGGCGCGAGTTCAGAAACACCGGACAAACAAAACCGCGTCACCATCCCCGGCAACCTCCGCAGTTATGCGGGGCTTGACCGGGAATTGACCGTCATCGGTGCTGGCAGCCGAGTCGAGATTTGGGACAGCGAAGCGTGGGCCACGTACCTCGCCGAGCAGGAAACCTCGTACGCCAACACGACGGAGGAGGTGATTCCGGGACTCTTCTAGCCCCTGGTGCCTGACTCCCAGCCGTTTTTGCCCTGACACACTTCCCCCGTGCCAGGTCAAAATGGAGGGGAATCAGGCCTCAGGGCCTAGCCCGGTATTATGGTCAGCAACGAAATTCACACCCCGGTACTGCTGGAACGCTGCGTTGAGCTGCTCGCTCCGGCCCTCACTAAGCCCGGTGCCGTTCTCGTCGACGCGACACTCGGCATGGGTGGCCACGCTGAAGCTATCCTGAAGCGTTTTCCCGAACTCATCCTGGTTGGCCTGGACCGCGACACCGAGGCTCTCGCCATCGCCGAGGATCGCCTCAAGAGCTTCGCAGACCGGGTGCACCTGGTGCACACCGTCTATGACGGCATCGGCGAAGCCCTCGACGACCTCGGCATCAGCGAGGTTGCCGGCGTACTCTTCGACCTCGGCGTCTCCAGCCTGCAGATCGACCGCGTCGAGCGGGGCTTCTCCTATTCAAAAGATGCGCCGCTCGACATGCGCATGGACGGCACCGCTGGCCTGACCGCTGAGAGCATTCTCGCCGATTACAGCGAACGCGACCTCAAACGCATCTTTCAGGACTACGGCGAAGAGAAACTTTCCGCCCGCTACGCCAAGGCCATCGTCGAAGCCCGCGAAGCGACTCCCTTCGTTCGGTCAGCGCAACTGGTCGACGTCATCACCAAGGCCACCCCGGTCGCCGTCCAGCGCCTCGGTCACCCGGCCAAGCGCGTGTTCCAGGCCCTGCGCATCGAGGTCAACCAGGAACTGGCCGTACTGGAACGGGCTATTCCGGCCGCGCTCGAGCGCGTGCAAGTCGGCGGCCGCATCGTCGTCATGGCGTACCAGTCTCTCGAGGACCGCATCGTCAAGCGGGCCTTCGCCGCGGCATCCGGCTCAACAGCCCCCGCCGGTCTTCCAGTGGAACTGCCCGAACATAAACCGCTCTTCACCCTTCTGCTGCGTGGCGCCGAATTGGCCTCGGACGAAGAAAAAGCACTCAACCCCCGCGCGACGCCGGTTCGGCTGCGCGCTGCTGTTCGACTGAGAAGGGCCGCCGCATGAGCGACAACCTGGCACGCGTATCATTTTCCATCGAACGTGAACCTGTCGAGGCGCCGGCGCGGCGTGGATTTCGCCTTGTCTCAGCAGCTCCGAACCGCCGGGCGCGCCCGCGCATCTTCTACGCCCTCACCGCGGTGGCCGGCATGGCAGCCATCATCCTGGCCCAGCTGTTGCTCAGCGTCGGCATCTCCCAGGGTGCCTATGAAATCTCCAGCCTGCAGTCCAGCCGGTCTGAGCTTGGCCGCACGGCCGCCAGCGTCAGTGAAGACCTCGTGCGGCTATCCTCCCCGCAGAGCCTCGCCTCCAATGCCGAGGGCCTGGGCATGGTCAGCAATGCCAACCCCGTCTTCCTCCGCCTGTCCGACGGCGCTGTTTTGGGCGCTCCGGCCTCAGCGTCTGGCTCGCAGGCCGGAGCGGCCAGTCTTGTTCCCAACGCCTTGCTGGCCGGTAGCACCCCGCTCTCGGCGCTTCCGGATGATGCGGCGAGGACCGGCGGAACCGTGGCGATTACGAGCGCACCGATAGTTCCGGCGGGACTCGCGGCGCCCACTACCCGATAGTTACCTCGAGTCGACAATGATGGGCAGATGAGCGTGCGCAACAGTAGTGCCCGAACCAGCAGTGCCCGAAGCAATCCGACCAACTCTCGGTCCAGCCGCCAGCGTACTGTTTTCACCATCCTTGTGCTGTTCGCTGTGATCGCAGTATTCCTCGTGCGCTTGGTGGATATCCAGGTCGTACAGGCCGATTCGCTCACCAAAGACTCCGTGGGAAACCGCTCGGTCGGCCAGGTGGTCTACGGCTCGCGCGGCGAGATCATCGACGCCGACGGCGTCGTGCTCGCTGCAACGGTTATGCGCTATAACATCACCATGTCCCCGGTGAATGCGACGCCTTTCAAGCGCACCGTCGACGGCAAAACGATTGAGATTTCGGTGGCTGACGCCGCTGCCGAGATCGGCGCAGTAACCGGTCAAACCGGTGATGCCATCCTGCAGACAATTGGGGCTGCACTGACGGCCAATGCTGAGGCGAACTTCGCCTATATCGCCCAGAAGGTCGACGTCGATGTGCTGCGTGCCGTGCAAGACCTGCACATTCCCTGGACCTACTCCGAGAACAGCCCGAGCCGGGTGTACCCGAACGGCGCCGTAGCTGGCAACATGCTCGGATACCTGTCGGGGGAGGGTGTTCCGCAGGCTGGGCTCGAATCCGGGCAGGACGCCTGCCTCGCGTCCACCGACGGCTCGGAAACCTATGAAAAGGGCGCCGACGGCGTACGTATTCCCGGCAGCAGCGTCACGAGCACCGCCGCCACCGATGGCGGAGACGTCGTCACCACCATCGACTCCGACCTGAATTGGTTCGTGCAACAGACTCTCGCGGCCCGGGCGCAGGAAACGGGTGCCGCTTGGGCGACCGCGGTGGTGCAGGACGCCAAGACCGGCAAGCTCCTCGCCGTGGCCGACTACCCCTCGGTAGACCCGAACAACGTCGGTGGTACCGAGAACCCGGATGATCGCGGCTCCCGCGCCTTCACCCAGTCCTTCGAACCCGGCTCGACCTTCAAGGCGCTCACCGCGGCATCCGTTCTCGATGCCGGAGCGGCCACCCTGGAAACCGGGATTGTCGCGCCCTACCGATACCTGCCGGCCAACGGCGCCAATATCAACGACAGTCACTCCCACCCCGACCAAAACATGACCATGACCGGTGTGCTGATCGACTCCAGCAACACCGGCATGTCCAAGTTTGGAGAGATGCTCACCGACCAGCAGCGCTACGACTACATGAAAGCGTTCGGTGTTGGCACACCTACCGAGACGGGCTTTCCCCGTGAAGACGGCGGCATTCTGCATCCGTTCGACGAGTGGGACAACCAGACCAACTACGCGACCATGTTCGGGCAGGGTCTGACCACGACCGCGCTGCAGGTTGCGAGCATCTACCAGACCATCGCCAATGATGGCGTGCGCATGCCGGTGCAGTTGGTCGCGGGCTGCAGGCAGGCCGACGGCACCATGACGAACGTGCCGGACCAGGTCGGCACGCGGGTGCTGTCAGAGAAGGCAGCAAACGAGACCAGCGATGTACTCGAAATGGTTTATCAAAAAAGTTGGGTGCATAGCAAGTGGAACATCCCCGGTTATCGGGTCGCCGCCAAGACCGGAACAGCGCAGATGCCCGACGGTCAGGGTGGGTACTCCGACGGGTATCTGGTGTCGGTGTCGGGCTACGCTCCGGCCGACGATCCGCAGTACGTCGTTTCGGTCAGCATCGCCGACCCTGTTAAACTGAACACATCTGCCGCACCGGCTCCGGTCTTCCAGGAGATCATGAGCCAGGTGTTGAAAAAGTACCGGGCGGTTCCCTCAGGCGCGACTGCGCCTGACCTCCCTTCCACCTGGTAAGAAAGCGAGCCCTGCGTGTCTGAATTGGCGCCGTCGGCTCTCCGTCCCGAGCATCCCGTTCCGCGGTCGTTGTCGGGATTGGTTGCCGAATTTGATCTAGAACTTCGTGGAGACATCGACGGTCTCGAAGTCACCGGAGTGAGCCTGAGCTCGCGCACGGTGCAACCCGGCGACCTCTATGTCGGCGTTCCCGGTGCGCACCTGCACGGCGCGACCTTCGCCGCCGCGGCCTCCGAGGCCGGGGCGGTGGCCATTTTGACCGACGAGGCCGGAGCATTGCTCGCTGCGGCCAGCGGTCTGCCGGTTTTGGTCACACCGGATGCCCGCGCCGCGCTCGGCGCCGTCTCCGCCTGGATTTATCGCACCGACGACAACCCGGCGACCCTGTTCGCCGTCACCGGCACCAACGGCAAAACCAGCGTCGTTTACCTTTTATTCGGCATCCTGAACCAACTCGGCGTCGTCTCGGGGCTCACCTCGACCGCCGAACGCCGCATCGGTGATCTCGCCGTCACGAGTTCGCTCACCACGCCCGAGGCCAGCGAACTGCACGCCCTGTTGGCCCGTATGAACGAGGCCGAGGTGCGCGCCGTCGGCATCGAGGTATCGGCGCAAGCCCTCAGCCGCTACCGGGTCGACGGCCTCGTCTTCGATATCGCTGCGTTTACCAACCTCAGCCACGACCACCTCGACGACTACCCGGCGATGGACGACTACTTTCAGGCCAAGCTCGAACTGTTCCAACCCGACCGCTCGCACCGTGGCGTCGTCACCGTTGACACCGACTGGGGGCGCCGACTCGCCGACGAATGCCGCATCCCGGTGACGACCATCAGCAATCGGGCAGACGTCGATGCCGACTGGCACATGACCGTTGTGGGGGAGTCCGCCACGCACACCGACTTCGTGCTCGACGGCCCCGATGGCCGTCGCCTGCACACCCGGGTGCCGCTGCTCGGCTGGTACATGGCCGCCAACGCCGCTCTGGCCATCGTCATGCTTGTGGAAAGCGGATTCGACCTCGGTGCCATTCAGCACACGCTGACCCGCGACGGCGGCATTGTCGCGTTCATCCCGGGCCGCGCGGAGCGCATCTCCGGTGATCGAGGGCCGCTCGTCTACATCGATTACGGGCACAGCCCGGATGCCTTCCTCAATACGCTCGCGGCACTGCGCAAATTTACCCCGGGTAAATTGATCATGCTCTTCGGCGCCGACGGCGACCGCGACACCACGAAACGCGCCGATATGGGTCGGATCGCCGCCCAAGGCAGCGATATCGTGGTCGTGACCGACTTTCACCCGCGGTTTGAAGACGCCGCGAGCATCCGTGCCGTTCTACTGAAAGCAGCGCGCGAAGCCGTGCCGGACGGCGAGTTCTACGAGGTGGCCAACCCGCGTGCGGCATTCCGCACGGCGTTGTCACTCGCACACGAAGGAGACACCATTTTGTACGCGGGCCCCGGTCACGAGGACTACCACGAGGTACAGGGCGTGAAACTGCCGTATTCGGCCAGGGACGACTCCCGCCAGGCGCTGCGCGAAGCGGGGTGGCTGTAAATGATCGCACTCTCCCTGGCCGAAATCAGCCAGGTCGTCGATGGTGCCCTGCACCTCGCCGGCGCGTGCGCGCCATCGGATCTCGTCAACGGATCAGTGCAGACCGATTCGCGCCTGATCGAACCCGGCTCGATCTTCGTCGCCAAGCCCGGCGCGGTCACCGACGGGCACCTGTTCGCGCCGGTCGCTGCAGCCCAGGGCGCCGCGCTGCTCATCGTCGAACGACTGCTTGACCTGCCGGTCACCCAAATCGTCGTCGCCGACGCCGTTGCAGCGCTCGGCGCCCTGGCATCCACCGTTGTCGCCAGGGTGCGCGCCGCCGGGACGCTCAAGATTGTGGCCGTCACCGGGTCCAATGGCAAAACCACCACCAAGAACCTGCTGCGCAGCATGCTCGAACGGGTTGGCCCCACCGTCGCCCCTCGAGGATCCTTCAACAACCAGGTCGGGGCGCCGATGACGATGCTCGAGGTCACCGACGACACCCGTTTCCTGGTGATCGAGATGGGCGCCAGCAGCGAGGGCGCCATCGCTAACCTCGTGCGCCTGGCCCGACCCGACGTTGGCATCGTGCTCACCATCGGCCTTGCCCACGCCGGTGAGTTCGGCGATCTTGATGGCACCGTGCGGGCTAAGTCCGAAATGGTCACCGACCTGCTTCCCACGGATGTCGCGGTGCTGAATGCCGACGACCCGCGCGTCGCGCAGATGGCCGCGATCACCCCCGCACGCGTCGTGCGGTTCGGCCAGTATGGGCAGGTCGACGTGCGCGCCAGCGATGTGCATTCCGGGCGCACCGGAACGACGTTCACCCTGCACCTCGCCGACGGGCAGAGCGCCCCGGTTGTGTTCCCGGTGCTCGGTGAGCACCACGTCATGAACGCCCTCGCCGCCGCGGCCGCCGCGGAAGTCCTCGGGGTGTCGCTTCGCGATATCGTCGCCGCGCTACAAGCTACTACCAGGGCCGAACGCTGGCGCATGGAGGTGCTCGGCGGAAAGGACGACGTCACGATCATCAATGACGCCTACAACGCGAGCCCCGACTCGATGAGCGCAGCCCTCAAGACGCTCGCCCAGATCGGCATTCCCGGCCGGAGAACCATCGCGGTTCTCGGGGAGATGGCCGAACTCGGCGAACTAGCCGGTGAAGAGCACGATCGCATCGGGCTACTCGCTGTGCGGCTGAACATCTCCCAGATGATCGTGGTGGGCCAGCGGGCTCGCCGCATGCACATCAGCACCATCAATGAGGGATCCTGGGACGGTGAGTCGGCCTATGTCGACACGCCGGACGAAGCCTTCGAACTGGTGCGCAACAGCGTGAATCCGGGGGACACCGTGCTCGTGAAGTCATCCAACTCCGCGGGTCTGCGATTCCTCGGCGATCGACTGGGAGACTTGTTCTCGTGAGAGTCCTGCTGCTGTCCGGAGCGTTTTCGCTCGCGTTCACCCTGTTTCTGACGCCGCTGTTTATTCGATTGTTCAAAAAGCTCGGCTGGGGCCAGTTCATTCGTGACGACGGCCCCAAGAGTCACCATGCCAAGCGCGGTACCGCCACCATGGGTGGAATCATCATCATTCTGGGTGTGCTGATCAGCTATTTCACGGCCATGTTGATCGAGCAACGGCCGTTCACTCCGTCACCGTTGCTTGTCTTGTTCATGATGGTGGGCCTCGGGCTTGTTGGTTTTCTCGACGACTTCCTGAAGACGCGCCACCAGCGCAGTCTCGGGCTTGGTGGCTGGTCCAAGGTTCTCGGGCAGGTCATCGTCGCTGGCGCTTTCGGTGTCCTGTCGTTGCAATTCGTCGACCGCAACGGCCAGACCCCCGCCTCGACCAGCATCTCGTTCATTCGCGATCTACCCCTCGACTTTCTCAAATTGGGCACGTTCATCGGCATCGCCGTGTTTCTGCTCTGGATCTGCCTGATTGTGGCCGCGACGTCGAACGGCGTTAACGTCGCGGATGGCCTCGATGGCCTCGCCACCGGGGCATCCATTTTTGCCATCGGGTCTTTCGTGGTGATCGGCTTCTGGCAGTCCAACCAGAGCTGCTTCGGCGGATCGGATGCCGCCGACCAGTACAAGTGCTACCTCGGCCCCGACTCCTTCGACCTCGCCATCGTCGCGGCGACCATCGTCGGTGGCCTGATCGGCTTTCTCTGGTGGAATACCTCGCCGGCCAAGATCTTCCTCGGTGATACCGGTTCGCTCGCCCTCGGTGGGGCGCTGGCTGCCCTCGCCATTCTCAGCCGCACCGAACTGCTCCTGGTGCTCATCGGCGGACTGTTCGTCATGGAAGCCGGATCGGTGATCGTGCAGCGTGCCTACTTCAAAATCACCCACGGTAAACGCATCTTCCTAATGAGTCCGATCCACCACCACTTTGAGCTCAAGGGCTGGGCCGAAGTCACGGTCGTCGTGCGGTTCTGGATCATCGGCGGACTGCTCGTCGCGGCCGGTGTCGGCTCGTTCTACCTCGAGTGGCTGAGCCGCTAATGAGCGATGACGCCGCTACGAACGACCGCCTGGATGACCTCACCAGCTGGCACGCGGACTGGAAGGGCCTGCGCGTTGCCGTGCTCGGCCTCGGAGTGACCGGTTTCGCCGCCGCCGACACCCTCGCCGAACTCGGCGCCGACGTGCTTGTTCTGGCGTCTGTCGGCCCCGACGAACGCTTCGACCTGCTCACGGTGCTTGGAGTGCCGTTCGTGCAGGCTGACCTGCGGGAGGTGCCCGCGGAACTCGCAGCGCAGATCCCGGAATTGATCATCGTGTCGCCCGGCTTCCATCCCGACCATCCGCTGCTCAATTGGGCGGCGGAGAATCAGATTCCAGTCTGGGGTGACATCGAACTTGCCTGGCGGCTGCGCGACAAGGTCGGTGTTCCTGCCGAGTGGATGCTCGTCACCGGCACCAACGGCAAAACCACCACCGTGCAACTCACCGCCACCATGCTCGCCGCCCACGGCAGCCGCGTTGCCCCCTGCGGCAACATCGGCGTGCCCGTGCTCGACGCCATCCGCGATCCTGCCGGGTGGGACGTGCTCGTCGTCGAACTCTCCAGCTACCAACTGCACCACCTGCCAAAGAGCGGTCCGGGCGCGCTGGCGCCCTGGGCGAGCCTCTGCCTCAATGTCGCTGACGACCACCTGGACTGGCACGGTTCGGCCGCCGCCTACCGCGCTGCCAAAGCCAAGGTATATCTGAACACCGCCGTTGCCTGCGTCTACAACACAGCGGATGCCGCCACCCGGGAAATGGTGCAGGAAGCCGACGTGCAGGACGGTGCGCGGGCGATCGGTTTCGCCCTCGGCGTGCCAGGACCGAGCGAATTGGGTATCGTCGACGGCATCGTCTGCGACCGCGCCTTCCTTCCGGACCGGTTCGAACGCGCCCTCGAACTGACCACCGTTCCGCACCTCGTATCGGCCGGCCTCGGCGCCCCGCACGTGATCATGGATGTGCTCGCCGCGAGCGCCCTCGCGCGGTCGTTCGGCGTGGCGCCGGCCACCATCCACACGGCGCTGGAGACCTTCCACCTCGACGCGCACCGCATCGAGACGGTCGCTATCGGGGACGGCGTGGAGTGGGTCGACGATTCCAAAGCGACTAATCCGCATGCGGCCGATGCCTCCCTGGCCGCCTATGAGTCAGTCGTCTGGCTGGTCGGCGGGTTGCTCAAGGGGGTCGACATCGATCAACTCGTGCGCAAGCACGTGGGCCGCCTGCGCGGCGCGATCATCATCGGCGTCGATCGCCTGGCATTACGCCAGGCATTCGCGCGACACGCCCCCGACCTGACCGTGTTCGAGATCGACCCGGACGACACTGTATCCAACGGCGCCGAACAGGTGATGACGGTGGCGGTCCGGCTTGCTGCCGAAATCGCCAAGGCTGGGGATACGGTGCTGCTCGCACCGGCGGCCGCGTCCATGGACCAATTCGAGAGCTATGCCGAACGGGGCCGGCTTTTCAATCAGGCAGTACACGATCTACTAGGCAGGTGACGCGGATGGTACAGGTGCCGCGTAACCCCTCCTCCCGCACCACGTCACGCCCGGTCACCCGCACCGCGCCTGTTTCCGGGCGCCCGACGCTGGCATCCGTCCAGCGGGCCGAGGCGCAAACGCCGGGCGGACCACAGGTTCGAATCCACCTCGGTCGAGTGTTCAAGGCTGAGGGCGGCAACTACTTTCTACTGCTGGGCACCACCCTCTTTCTGGTCATCTTCGGCCTCGTCATGGTGCTGTCGTCGTCGTCGGTCGACTCCTTTCTGGCCGACATGGGATTCTTTGGCGGGCTGCTCCGTCAGGGCATGTTCGCGCTGATCGGCATTCCCCTCATGCTCGTCGCCAGCCGGCTGCCGCTCGCGTTTTGGCGGCGCATGGCCTGGCCGTCACTGCTGCTCACCTGTTTCTTTCAGTTTCTGGTGGTGGCCACCGGACTCGGCCGCGGCACCGGAGGCAACACCAACTGGCTGAACATCTTTGGCATCCAGTTTCAGCCGTCTGAGGGCATCAAGGTGGCACTGGTCATCTGGCTCGGCATGATCCTGTCGAAAAAACAGCATCAACTCGACAACTGGAGGCACGTATTCATCCCGGTGTTCGGGGTGGGCGGCGGCGCCACGATGCTCGTCATGATCGGCGGCGACCTCGGAACCACCATGATCATGGCCGGCATTTTGTTCGGCGCCCTGTTCTTCGCCGGAGTCAAACTGCGTCTGCTCGCCGTACCCCTGTTGGTCGGTGTCGCTGGCGCTATCGTGCTCGCCGTCGCGAGCCCCAATCGTCTGACTCGCATCATGAGCTTTCTCAAGGAGGGTTGCACCGAGCTGAGCGGGGAAATCTCCGCCAGCTGCTGGCAACCACTGCATGGCACCTGGGCGCTGGCTAACGGTGGAGTCTTCGGCGTGGGCCTTGGCAATTCGAAGGCCAAATGGTCTTGGTTGCCGGCCGCCGACAATGACTACATCTTCGCCATCATCGGCGAAGAGCTCGGATTGATCGGCTGCATCGTCGTGCTCGGCATGTTCATTCTGTTGGCCTTCGCCTTTTTGCGCATCATGCGAACGGCCACGACCGTGCAGGCCAAAGTCTCCACGGCCGCCGCCATGGTCTGGATCATCGGCCAGGCCTTCGTCAACATCGGCGTGGTGCTCGGAGTGTTCCCCGTGCTGGGCGTACCGCTGCCGCTGATTTCGGCCGGTGGCACCGCTTTGCTCACTACCCTCGTGGCGATCGGCATCGTGCTCTCTTTTGCGCGCGGCGACCGCTCAAGCCAAGCAGAGAATGATTTCGACGACAACGAGGCTGACCGGGCATGACCACGTACTTACTCGCGGGCGGCGGAACCGCCGGCCACGTCAACCCCCTACTCGCCGTCGCCGACCGCATCCGCAGTGTCGAAGCGGATGCCACGGTGCTGGTTCTCGGCACGGCTGAGGGTCTCGAGGCACGCCTGGTTCCGGCCCGTGGTTACGAACTTATCGTCGTGCCCAAGGTGCCGTTTCCGCGCCGCCCAAATCGGGCAGCCCTCGATTTTCTGCCGCAGTTCAACGCCGCCGTCCGCAGGGTGGCCACAATCATTCGGTCTCGAAAGGTCGATGTCGTCGTTGGTTTTGGCGGCTACGTTTCGACGCCGGCGTACCTCGCCGCCCGCCGTGTCGGTGTGCCGATCGTTATCCACGAGGCGAACGCCAAGCCGGGCCTGGCCAACAAGCTGGGCGCACGCCTGACTCGGCACGTCGGGGTCGCGTTCGCCGGCACCCCGATTCGGCACGCGCGGTTCGTGGGCATGCCGCTGCGCCCCGAGATCGAACACCTCGACCGCGCGGCGACCCGGTCAGAGGCCCTGGCCTTCTTCTCGCTAGCCCCTGAGCGTTCCGTACTGCTCGTCACCGGCGGGTCACTTGGTGCACGCAAGCTCAACGGCACCATGGTCGCTGCCGCGCGGGACCTCGTCGCGGCGGGTTGGCAGGTACTGCACATTACCGGGTCGACGGCCGAGGTTACCGACCCGCACCTGCCGAACTATCACCTGGTCGCGTACTGCGACCGCATGGATCTCGCCCTCGCGGCGGCTGATTTCGCCGTGACGCGGGCCGGATCGGCGACGGTGAGCGAGCTGTGTGCGCTCGGTATTGCGGCCGTGTACGTGCCCTACCCGGTCGGCAATGGCGAACAGCGTTTCAACGCTGCGCCGGTGCTGGCGGCCGGTGGGGGCATCCTGGTCCACGACAAGGACTTCGTGCCGGCCTTCGTCCAGGGTGAGTTGGTGACCCTGTTGGGTGACCGAGCAAGGCTGGCGGCAATGGGGAGAGCTGCGGCATCCGTTGGCGTGTTGGACGGCACCGCGCAGATGATCGATCTGATTCACGAGGCGCTCACGACCTGAACGCCGGTTGGCACGCGTAACGTAGTGCCCACACGAACTGTTTTTTTAGCTTCAATCGAGAAGAGCGCACCACGGTGATCAAACCAGACCTCAACCTGATCATTCCCGACAAGCTCGGAAGTGTGCACTTCGTGGGCGTCGGCGGATCCGGCATGAGTGGCATCGCTCGGCTGTTCCTGAACCGGGGCTACACGGTCACCGGGTCGGATGCGAAGGATTCACCGAACGTGAAGGCCCTGCGGGAACTCGGCGCGACCGTGTACATCGGGCATACTGCCGCCAACGTCGGCACCGCCGACTCGCTCGTTGTCACCGGCGCCCTCTGGCAGGACAACCCCGAGTACGTGCTCGCGAATGAACGCGGCCTGCCGGTGCTGCACCGCGCGCAGGCCCTGGCCTGGCTCATCCGCCAGCACCGCCTGGTATCGGTCGCCGGCGCACACGGCAAGACCACCTCCACCGGCATGATCGTCACCGGTCTGCTCGGCCTCGGCCAGGACCCGAGCTTTGTCAATGGTGGCGTGATCGAATCGCTCGGGGTGAGCTCCGCGAGTGGCGCCGACGACCTGTTCGTGGTCGAAGCCGACGAATCCGATGGTTCTTTTCTACTGTACGACACGGCAGTTGCCCTGGTCACAAACGTTGACCCCGACCATCTCGACCACTACGGCTCGCTCGAAGCCTTTGAGGCCGCTTTCGTCGAATTCAGTCGGAATGCCAGCGAACTCGTCGTCATCTCCTCCGACGACGTCGGCGCGGTGAGGGTCACCGCGGCCCTCATTGCCGGCCTGAGCGACGCGGATGCCGCTGCCCGCGTGGTCACGTTTGGCGAGCACCCCGATTCCACAGTGCGCGTGCACTCCATCACCACGACCGGTCCGGTCAGCTTCAGCGTTGCCTGGCGAGGCCAGGATTACAGCGCCACTCTGCGCATCCCCGGCAAACACAACGCGATCAATGCGGCCGGCGCCTTCGCTGTGCTGGTCGGCCTCGGCTTCGATCCCGCCGCCAGCCTCGACGCGATCGCCGGCTTCGGTGGCACCCAGCGTCGGTTCGAACTACACGGTACGGTCGGCGGCGTCAGCGTCTATGACGACTACGCCCACCACCCGACCGAGGTCGCCGCCGCTCTCGCCGCAGCCCGCACCGTCGTCGGTGCTGGCCGCATCATCGCCGTGCACCAGCCGCACCTGTACAGCCGCACCCGCCTGTTCGCCCAGGAATTCGCCGAGACCCTCGAGACCTTCGCCGACCAGACCATCGTGCTCGGCGTTTACGGCGCCCGCGAAGACCCAGAACCCGGTGTCACCGGCGCGCTTGTCTCCGAACGGTTCCGCGACCCGTCCCACGTGGCCTACGTGCCCGACTGGCAGGATGCCGCCGACTACCTCGCCAGTATCGCCCGCGACGGTGACTTCGTCGTGACCCTCGGCTGCGGCGACGTGAACCGTATCGTGCCCCAGCTGCTCGCCTCGCTCGAAAAAGTACGCGGATGAGGCGGCGGTGAGGCGACCGGCCAGCTTCGATCGGCCGGGCCAGCCGCCTACCGAGTCGGCTCGCCCGGCCGCTCCTGCCCCGAAACGGGCTGCGGACTCGCCGCGAGTTAAACCGACGTCCACGCCGCCGACGGATACTGACGCGGCGCGGGCGCCAGCGGGGCCGCCACGGAAGCAGCTTTTCTCGTCGAGAGCGCCGAAGGCTGCGCGCGGAGGGGGCGCCGCTCCAGCGAAGCGCGCGCCGAAGCCGTTCAACGCGTCCGACACGACGACGGAGCCGATCGTTCTCTTTGGGGGAGACGCATCCGCTGCGCCCGTGTCGGTTTTGCCTCACGCGGTGCCTGCTGTTTCGATGCAGGCAGGCGGGCCCCAGGAGCCCTCCGGCGGCAGTGCAGGTGCCCGCGCGGCCCGGTCGTTACTGCGGGCGGCCCAGCGCGCTCGGAAACGGTTCGAACGGGCCGAAGTGCGGCGGTTTACCGGGCGCGCGCGTCGTCGGCGCACCGCGTGGATTCTCGGTGTCGGTTCAATTCTTCTCGCTTTCGCGCTCATCATCGGGGCGGCCTATTCACCCCTGATGGCTCTGCGTACCATAGAGGTTGTCGGCACGAGCCGCATTGCGGCGGCGGATGTGGTGGCAGCGCTTTCCGAGGAGCTCGGAACCCCGCTGCCCCTGATCGACAGCAACCTGGTCAAGCGTGAACTGTCTCAGTTCACGTTGATTCAGAGCTACGTCACCGAGAGTCGTCCGCCGGGCACACTCGTGGTGCGCATCGTCGAACGGGTACCCGTGGGTGTGCTCGCCGGTCCGACCGGATTCGACCTCGTCGACGCCGCCGGGGTGATCATTGAAACGACGCCGGAGCGCACGGCGGGCTACCCTCTCATCGACGCGCCGGACGGAAGCTCGAGCGCCGGATTCAAGGCGGCCGCCGCGGTTCTCGCAGTGCTGCCCGAAAGCATCCGTACCCAGTTGGACGCGGTGACTGCCGTTACCACCGACGATGTCACACTGAGCCTGCTCGGTGGTGAGCGGGTGGTCTGGGGCAGCCCGGAAAAATCCGAGTACAAAGCCATCGTGCTCGCCGCCCTGCTGGTCGGGCACCCCGCCGGCACGGTCAATGAGTACGACGTGTCATCGCCCGACAGCGCGGTGTTGCGCTAGTTCGCCACGGATTCTGCGCGTTCTTCGCGACACGCGGGCGCACCTCCCCAGCGACAAGCCGCGCCCGCATACTTTCGTAATCAGGAATTGCATACTCAGCATAACTTTAAACCTCGACTAGAGGTTTAGAGTTCCACCCGGAGGCCGGACGTGTCAAACAATCAAAATTATCTAGCCGTCATCAAGGTTGTCGGTATCGGCGGTGGCGGTGTCAACGCCGTCAACCGCATGATCGAATTGGGCCTCCGCGGTGTCGAGTTCATCGCCATCAATACGGATGCCCAGGCCCTGCTCATGAGCGACGCCGACGTCAAACTCGACGTCGGTCGTGACCTCACCCGCGGCCTCGGTGCCGGCGCAGACCCTGAGGTGGGTCGGCGCGCCGCCGAGGATCACGCCGAGGAGATCGAGGAAGCCCTCGCCGGGGCCGACATGGTCTTCGTCACCGCCGGCGAGGGTGGTGGCACCGGAACCGGTGGCGCCCCCGTCGTCGCCCGTATCGCCAAGTCGATCGGCGCGCTCACCATCGGTGTTGTCACCAAGCCGTTCGGCTTTGAGGGCAAGCGCCGCCAGGCCCAGGCCGAAACCGGTGTGGCCTCGCTCAAGAACGAGGTCGACACCCTTATCGTCGTGCCCAACGATCGCCTGCTTGAAATCAGCGACCGCGGCATCAGTATGCTCGAGGCCTTTGCGACCGCTGACCAGGTGCTCCTCGCCGGTGTGCAGGGCATCACCGACCTGATCACCACTCCCGGCCTGATCAACCTCGACTTCGCCGACGTCAAGTCGGTCATGCAGGGCGCTGGCTCGGCCCTCATGGGCATCGGCTCGGCTCGCGGAGCCGACCGTGCGATCAAGGCAGCCGAACTCGCCGTCGCGTCGCCCCTGCTTGAAGCCTCGATCGACGGCGCACACGGCGTACTCCTGTCGATCCAGGGCGGATCCAACCTGGGAATCTTCGAGATCAACGATGCGGCCCGCCTCGTGCAGGAAGCCGTGCACCCCGAAGCCAATATCATTTTCGGTGCTGTCATCGACGACACCCTGGGCGACGAGGTACGGGTCACCGTTATCGCTGCCGGCTTCGACGGTGGTGAGCCCGGCGCCAAAGCGGTCGAGGTGCGTCGTGCCGACCTGGTGGCCGCTGGAATTGCAGCCGGCGCCGGGTCCGCAACGGCCGGCGCGGCAGCATCCGCGCTCAGCGCCACGGGAGCCCCGGCGACCGACTCTGGCAGCTACAGCGACGGCGAGCTCGCAGCCTCCGTCTGGGGAGGGTCTGACGCTGGTAACGGCGTGACCGTTGCCGACCCGGCCTTTGAAGAAGAGGCCGACGACCTGGACATCCCCGACTTCCTCAAATAAGTCGATGTCAGGTACTCCCGGAGCCGAGCACGTCGGCTCCGGGATACACCTTTTTCTTCACCACTCGAACCACACGCATCGGCCGCACGCAACGGACAGAGCAGCATGAGCCTGGAATTTCCTAACGGAGCACCCTTGGAACCGGCATCGAACACGTCAGCACCGCGCGATCTGGCAACCCGTTTGGACACAGTGCGCGTTGGTGTCGTCGATGCTGCCCGAACAGCGGGCCGCGAGCCGGCGGACATCACCACGATCGTTGTCACCAAATTCCACCCGGTCTCACTGCTTGAAGAGCTTTATGCGCTCGGTGTGCGCAACATGGGGGAGAACCGGCACCAGGAAGCGCAGTCCAAGGCCGCGTCGCTTTCCGATCTCGACCTGGTCTGGCATTTTGTCGGGCAGGTACAGGGTAAGAAGGCGCGCCAGGTGCGGGCGTACGCCAACGTCATCCACTCGGTCGATCGCGAGTCTCTCGTGACCGCACTTGCCTCTGAAGAATCGACGATTGATTGCTTCATCCAGGTGAATTTGACGGATGACGCGGCGCGCGGAGGCGTTCCTCCCACGAACCTGTCGGCCCTGGTAGACAGCGCTCTCGCCGCCCCCGGCGTGCGTCTGCTCGGGCTCATGGCCGTCGCTCCGTTGGGCGAAGAGCCGCGGCGTGCTTTCGCCTATGTTCGCGAACTC
The DNA here is from genome assembly GCF_002929495.1 of Cryobacterium sp. Y82. GTDB lineage: Bacteria > Actinomycetota > Actinomycetes > Actinomycetales > Microbacteriaceae > Cryobacterium > Cryobacterium serini. Next base: position 58,912 of record NZ_PJJJ01000031.1, on the reverse strand, counting down.
AGCGAACAGATCCGTAAGCAGGCCCCGTCGGCCACCGCGCTGTCGATGGGAATGAGCCAGGACTACGCGGCTGCCGTGCTCGAAGGGGCGACACACCTAAGAATTGGCACGGCAATCACCGGCAATCGCCCGGTGCTCTAATAATCTCGAAGTAGCAAACCAACACGGAGGTCGACATGTCCAACCCGCTCAAGAAAACCATGGTCTACCTGGGTCTGGCAGACGAAGAGCTGGAGTACCAGGCGCCCGCCAGCGCCCAGAGTGCTGCCGCTTCCAACCACGTGAGCGCCGTTCCATCCCGCGGTCACGACAACGCGCCGCACGGCAACGGCGCACCCTCCAACGCGAGCCAGAACTCTGCCGGTCGTGCACCGGTCACCCCCCTGCGCAAAACTTCGACCCCCCAGAATGTGGCTGCGTCTGAAATGAATGAAATTCTCACGGTTCACCCGCGCGCCTACAAAGACGCCCAGGTCATCGCTGAATCCTTCCGTGAAGGCATTCCCGTCATCATCAACCTGTCACAGATGAGCGATGGTGACGCTCGCCGCCTCATCGACTTCGCCAGCGGCCTGTCGCAGGGCCTCTATGGCAAGATCGAGCGCGTCACGGCCAAGGTCTTCTTGCTCTCGCCGTCCCACGTCGTCGTCTCCGGCGACAGCACCACCGAAGAGGGCGCTGAGGACAGCTCCTTCTTCGCGCAAGGCTAGACTTCAGCGTGGCTGGTTTATCAATTCTGGGGAATCTTCTCTATTTCCTCTTCTTCATGTACTTCCTCGTACTCTGGGGTCGATTCATCATCGACCTCGTGCGCGGTGTTAATCGGGCCTGGCGTCCTCAGGGATTCCTGCTTGTTCTGATCGAACTCGTCTACACGCTGACGGACCCGCCGGTACGCTTCTTCCGTCGCTTGGTCCCCCCACTTCGCATCGGGCCAATCGCGCTGGATTTCGGCTTCACGCTGACGATGCTTTGCTGCATCGTCGGCATGACCGTGGCAGGAATAATACAACGGGCCTAGGGAGGCATGTATCCTTGTCGGATGACTGGTTCGCCCCGAGCCTGTACTCGCTCGTCGGTAGCCCGTAGTCAAGCCAACACTTGAGGCACTCATCGCCTCGAGTCAGTCAAATGTTCACAATAAATACAAGTTTTGAGGGTGGAAAGCCATGGCGCTAACTCCGGAAGATGTAGTCAACAAAAGGTTTCAGTCGACCAAGTTTCGTGAGGGATACGACCAGGACGAAGTCGATGACTTCCTCGATGAGGTCGTTGTCGAACTGCGTCGCCTGACCAAGGAAAACGAGGAACTGCGCAGCCAGGTCGGCTCCGGTGCTGCTTCCGCAGCCGAGTCGGCTCCAGTGCCTACCGTGTCGTCCGAACCCGCTGTCGTCGAACCCGCTGTCGTCGAACAAGTTGTCGTCGAACCCGCAGCCGCTCCGGTTGCCGCTGTCGCCGCGACGCCGATCGACGAGACGGCCGGCACGACCAATCTGCTGCAGTTGGCTCGCCGCCTACACGAAGAGCACGTCAAGGAAGGTGCTGAGAAGCGCGATGCCCTAATCGCTGAAGGCCACGCCACCGCGGCACGCGTCATCGCCGAGGCCGAGACCCAGCAGCGCGTTCAGCTGCAGAAGCTCGATCAGGAGCGTTCGACGCTCGAAGGCAAGATCGACGAGCTGCGCACGTTCGAGCGCGAATACCGTCTGAAGCTCAAGAGCTACATCGAGGGTCAGCTGCACGACCTCGACGCGAGCTCGGTCGGCTCTGCGGCTGACGCCGGCAACGCGCCGAAGCCCAGCTTCCAGGGCTTTGGAGCCTAGCGCCGGAACGAAGAAGCGTTCGCGAGCGCTTATCGTTCTAGCCCTCGTCGCGCTGGGCGTTTACGCGCTCGATCAATTCAGTAAGTACCTCGTCGTGGCCTCGATGCCCGAGGGTTCCGTGATCCGGGTTCTAAACGATCTGCTGCAATTGCACTTCGTTCGGAACCCGGGGGCGGCGTTCTCCCTCGCGAGCGGGTCCACCTGGATCTTCTCCATCATCGCTGCCGCCGTTGTGGTATTCATCCTGTGGTTCGCCCGCCGAATCCACTCATTCGCCTGGGGGCTCGTCTTCGGGCTTCTGCTCGGCGGAGTGCTCGGCAACCTGACCGACCGGCTGCTGCGCGAACCCGGCTTCGGGGTCGGGCACGTCGTCGATTTCATTTCCACACCCTGGCTGATGCCGGCGATCTACAACGTCGCCGACATGGGCATCGTGAGCAGCATGGTCATCTTCATGATTTTGACCATCCGCGGCATCGGCCTCGACGGACGTAAGGTCCTGGCCGAAAGCAAGACCACCACCACCCCAACACTGAAACAAGCGGATGCTGTGACTCCCGATTCCTCTACCAGCGACTCCGTTACTCCCGATTCATCGACCAGTGACCGTCCAACCCCCGGGGCCGAGGCCCGGCCGTGATCGGTTCCCCGGAGCTGTCCAGTCCTCCGGAGCGGCGATCGCTGCCCCTCCCGGACGGGTTGGAAGGCGTGCGCGTTGACGCCGGTCTGGCCAAGCTGTTCGGGTTCTCCCGCAGCTTCGCCGCCGAGGTGTCCGAGGCAGGCGGCGTCGTGCTTGACGGCACCGTCGTCGGTAAATCGGATCGCCTGCGGGCGGGCAGTTGGATCGAAGTCACCTGGCAGCCCAAGCAGCCGGTGCGCATCATCCCCATCGCTGTTCCCGATCTCACGGTAGTGCACGACGATGAGAGCATCGTCGTCATCAATAAGCCGGCCGGCGTCGCCGCCCATCCAAGCGTTGGCTGGACCGGTCCAACCGTTCCGGGCGCCCTGGCGGCGGCGGGGTATCGCATCGCGACGTCCGGCGCTGCTGAACGGGCGGGCATCGTGCACCGCCTCGACGTTGGTACCAGCGGGCTCATGGTCGTTGCCAAGTCGGAGACAGCCTACGTCGCGCTTAAAAAAGCGTTCCACGACCGCGAGGTGGAGAAGATCTACCACACGGTCGTGCAGGGCCACCCCGACCCGCTCGCCGGCACCATCGACGCGCCCATCGGTCGCCACCCGCGGTCGGACTGGAAGTTCGCGGTACGGGCCGACGGTAAGCACTCGATCACCCACTACGAGACCCTCGAAGCCTTCCCGTCGGCCTCGCTGCTCGAGGTGCACCTGGAGACAGGGCGTACCCACCAGATCCGCGTGCACATGAGCGCCCAGCGGCATCCGTGTGTTGGCGACGCCATGTACGGCGCCGATTCATCGATCACCGCGCGGCTCGGACTTAAACGCCAGTGGCTGCACGCCAAGCAACTGGCTTTTACTCACCCGGACAGTCACGAGTGGGTCACCTACAACGCCGATTACCCGGCCGATCTCATCCACGCCCTTGCGGTGCTGCGCGGAGACTGATCGCGGCCGGCTCTTTTATAACCGTTTCATCAACTCGTCGGAGTCATTGTGAGTAACCCGGAAACCGCCACCGATTCGTTCGTGCACCTGCACGTGCACAGCGAATATTCCATGCTCGACGGAGCGGCCCGGGTGAAACCCCTGATCAAAGCCGCCGTGGAGCAGGGTATGCCGGCGGTGGCCATCACCGACCACGGCAACGTGTTCGGTGCCTTTGATTTCTGGAAAAGCGCGACCGACGCCGGCATCAAGCCGATCATCGGCACCGAGGCGTACATCACCCCCGGCACCGATCGCCGCGACAAGACCAGGGTGCGCTGGGGCACGAGCGGTCAAAACCGGGATGACGTCGGTGGCGCCGGCTCATACACCCACATGACGCTGCTCTCCGAGAACACTGCGGGCATGCACAACCTGTTCCGGCTGTCCTCGAAGGCGAGCCTCGAGGGTTACTACTTCAAACCGCGCATGGACCGCGAGCTGCTCAGCCAGTATTCGACGGGTCTGATTGGCACGACCGGCTGCGTCGGTGGGGAAGTACAGACCCGTCTTCGGCTCGGCCAGTATGAGGAAGCCAAGAAGGCTGCCGGAGATTTTCAGGACATCTTCGGCAAGGAGAACTTTTTCTGCGAAATCATGGATCACGGCATCGATATCGAGCGCCGCACCATGACTGACCTGCTCAAGCTCGCCAAAGAGCTTGATCTGCCCCTGCTGGCCAGCAATGACCTGCACTACACGCACGCCCACGACGCCACCGCCCACGCCGCTCTGCTCTGCGTACAGTCGGCGTCCACCCTCGACGACCCCAATCGGTTCAAGTTCGACTCCAGTGAGTTCTATCTCAAAACGGCCGCGCAGATGCGCCACCTGTTTCGCGACCACCCGGAAGCCTGCGACAACACACTGCTCATCGCCGAGCGGTGTGAGGTGGAATTTAACACCAAAGCCAACTACATGCCCCGCTTTCCCTGCCCGGAGGGCGAGAACGAGGAAAGCTGGTTCATCAAGGAGAACGAGATCGGGCTGGCCAAACGCTACCCGAAAGGCATTCCGGACGACGTGCGGAAGCGCGCCGACTACGAAGTCGGCATCATCGTGCAGATGGGGTTTCCGGGCTATTTTCTCGTCGTCGCCGACTTCATTATGTGGTCCAAGCAGCAGGGCATCCGCGTGGGCCCTGGCCGTGGCTCGGGCGCCGGCTCCATGGTCGCTTACGCCATGGGCATCACCGACCTCGACCCGCTCGTGCACGGACTCATCTTCGAGCGGTTCCTCAACCCCGACCGCGTCTCCATGCCCGACTTCGACGTCGACTTCGACGAGCGTCGCCGCGGAGAGGTCATCAAATACGTCACCGAAAAATACGGTGCGGAACGCGTCGCGCAGATCGTTACCTACGGCACGATCAAGGCCAAACAGGCACTGAAAGATGCCTCCCGTGTGCTGGGCTTCCCCTTCGGAATGGGTGACAAACTCACCAAAGCCATGCCGCCGGCGATCATGGGCAAGGACGTGCCCCTCACCGGCATGTTCGATAAGGACCACCCGCGCTACCGCGAAGCGGCCGACTTTCGCGCGGTGATCGAAAGCGACCCCGAAGCACGCACGGTCTTCGACACCGCCCTCGGCCTGGAAAACCTCAAGCGTCAGTGGGGCGTGCACGCTGCCGGCGTGATCATGTCGAGCGACCCCCTGATCGACATTATTCCGATCATGAAGCGTGAAGCGGATGGCCAGATCGTCACGCAATTCGACTACCCGGCTTCCGAAGCCCTCGGGCTGATCAAGATGGACTTCCTGGGGCTGCGCAACCTCACCATCATCGACGACACCCTCGATAACATCGCGGTGAACCGCGGCCACCGGCCCGTACTCGAAGACCTCGGCCTCGAAGACCCCGCCGCCTACGAACTGCTGGCGCGCGGAGACACCCTCGGCGTGTTCCAGCTCGACGGCGGCCCCATGCGAGCGCTTCTGCGGCTCATGAAGCCCGACAACTTCGAAGACATCTCGGCCGTGATCGCCCTCTACCGCCCGGGCCCCATGGGCGCCAACTCGCACACCAACTATGCGCTGCGTAAGACCGGGCAGCAGGAGATCATCCCTATCCACAAGGAGCTCGAAGAGCCCCTCAAAGAGGTTATCGGCAACACCTACGGCCTGATCGTTTATCAGGAGCAGGTCATGTCGATCGCCCAGGTGCTCGCCGGCTTCACGCTCGGTGAAGCCGATCTGCTGCGCCGCGCCATGGGTAAGAAGAAGAAGTCCGAGTTGGACAAGCAGTTCGAAGGCTTCTCAAAGGGCATGCAGGACCGCGGCTACTCCATGGATGCCGTCACCACGGTATGGAACATTCTGCTCCCGTTCTCCGACTACGCCTTCAATAAGGCGCACTCCGCCGCGTACGGGGTGCTCTCCTATTGGACCGCCTACCTCAAGGCGGTCTACCCGGCGGAGTACATGGCCGCCCTGCTCACGAGCGTCGGCGACTCCCGCGACAAGCTGGCGCTTTACCTTAACGAGTGCCGCCGCATGGGCATTCAGGTGCTAGCGCCCGACGTGAACGAGTCGATCGGGTTTTTTGCGGCCGTGGGTACGGACATCCGATTCGGCCTCGGCGCTGTGCGCAACGTCGGCTTTAACGTGGTCGAAGCTATTCGCGGCGCTCGCGAAGAAAAGGGACGGTTCGAATCGTTCCACGACTTTCTGCGCAAGGTGCCGCTGCCGGTGGCGAACAAGCGCACCGTTGAGTCGCTGGTCAAGGCCGGGGCATTCGATTCGCTGGGCGCCACCCGGCGCGGCATGGTCGAAATTCACGAGTCGGCCGTTGAATCGGCCGTCAAGATCAAGCGTGAAGAGAGCAACGGCAATATCGGGTTCGACTTCGACAGCCTGTTCGACGAACCGCAGGACACCGAGCAGGTGCCTGACCGCCCCGAGTGGAGCAAGAAAGAGAAGCTCGCCTACGAACGGGACATGCTCGGACTCTACGTGTCTGACCATCCGCTCGCCGGGCTCGAGATTCCGCTCGCCAAGCACGCCAGCACCACCATTGCCGACCTGATCGCCTCGGAATCAACCGAAGACGGTGACACGGTAACCGTGGCGGGTCTGATCACGAGCGTGCAACATCGCATTGCCAAGAAGTCGGGCAACCAGTACGGCATGATCCAGGTCGAAGACTTCGGCGGTGAGATCACCGCGATGTTCATGGGTAAGGCTTACCTCGAGTTCGCACCCGAGTTGATCAGCGACTCTGTCGTCGTCGTGCGCGGCCGGGTCAGCCTGCGTGATGACGGAATGAACCTGCACGCGTTCAGCGTGTTCCAGCCGGAGCTCGGCCAGGGCTCAGACCAGAGCATGGTCTCGATCACGGTGGGGGAGGCCCGCGCGACCACGGACACGGTCGGTGCGCTTGGCGAGATTCTCCAGCGCCACGCCGGAGACGCCGAGGTGCGACTAAAACTGGTCAAGGGTGATTTGGCGCGGGTGTTCGAGCTGCCGCACCGCGTGAAGGTGAGCGCGGATCTGTTTGGCGAGCTCAAGAGTATCCTCGGTCCGAACTGTCTGACCTGATTACCGGCGCGCGCGCTGCGAAAGATTGACAGCTCGCCAGCCTAGGCTGGTTACATGCACAAACCAGAGCCGATTTATTCGACCGCCATTGGCGCCGGACGCGCCCTGTTTGGACTGCTCCGGGTGCGCCCGACCGTGACCGGCCTCGAACATCTGCCGGCCACCGGCGGCGCGGTGCTCGCGATCACCCATTTCGGCTACCTCGACTTCGCTCTGGTCGAGTGGATCACCTGGCGGCACAATCATCGCCACATTCGCTTTATGGTCAAGAAGGGCGCCTTCGACCAGCCACTGGTCGGACCGCTGCTGCGCGGCATGAAGCACATTTCGGTCGACATGGAGAGCGGCGGGGAAGCCTACGCGCAGGCTGTCGACGCCCTCCGTGACGGCGAACTGCTCGGTGTTTTCCCCGAGGGCGGCGTGAATGCCTCATTTACGGTGCGGGAGCTCAAAACCGGCGCGGTGCGCATGGCCCAGGCAGCGAACGTGCCGATCATTCCGGTCGCTGTGTGGGGTGGGCATCGGCTGATGACCAAGAATCGCCGGTCGACACTCCGGGAGCGGGTCGGCGTGCCGGTCAGCATCCGCTTCGGCCAGCCGATTGCAACGGATGCTGCAGTTGGCGCCGACAGAAACGTTGCGGTAGACACGGTGCGACTGCACGACACCTTGCAGTCCCTCGTCGACGCGGTGCAGGCGGAGTACCCGGTGCCTGGCGCTGGAGCGTGGTGGCAGCCCGCGCATCTCGGCGGGACCGCGCCGACCCCGGAGCAGGCGGCGGTCGTCGAAGCCGAACGCCGTCGTCGGAAGACTGCCGAAAAGCTCACCGGTCGCAAATAGCCGCGCGGCTCGACCAGGCCCGGACCCCCCTGAGGCGCCCGACCGTTCGCGAGGCGCCATCTTCGGCCCCTTGGATGCTGCCGTTCGATGCGAGGTACCATCTTTGGCCCCTTGAACACCTGCCAAGGGGCCAAAGGTGCCACCTCGCGCCAAGAGGCTCTGGCACGACCTGCACGGAGGGGAGACGGCTCTAGACAGCCGCGCCCGGAACCCGGTAGGAGCGCTCGTGGTAGAGCAGGGCCTCATCGTCTGGGCCCATGCCGCCACCCTCGATCTGTACGACTACGACGGCATTGTTGTGCACCGACACCCGTTCCACAATGCGACCGACCATCCAGCTGGTCACGCCCTCCAACACCGGTAGCCCGTAGGGACCGGGCTGCCAGTGCTCACCGATGAAGCGATCGCCGTGCGGCCCGGCCAGTTTCTCGGCGACGCCTCGGTTGTGCGCGCCGAGCATGTGAATGACGACGCGTTCGGCGGCGGCGATCGCGGTCCATGAGCTGGCCGACCGGGCCATGTTGAACGTCGCGAGCGGTGGCACCGCGGACAACGACGCGAGAGAGGTGGCGGTGAAGCCGACCGGGCTTCCGTCGGGGGCGAGGGTCGTGATGGCGGCTACCCCGGCAGCATGACGGCGGAACGCGTGTTTGAACGCGGCAAGGTCGTCGGGGGCATTGGGATCGGCGGCGAGCGGGGGGGCGACTGGCAGAGTCACTGAGGGTTTAACGTTGTTTTGCATACTCAACCAACAATCTGTTTCACCCCCAGCCTATTCCCGTGCGCTGATGGTCACCCCTCGTGCCGGATAGGCTGGGACATGATGATTCAGACTATTGACCTTCGCGGGACCGAGCCGACACCGGCCTCCCTCCTGGCTGCTGTACCGCGCGCCGCCACGAGCGTCGCCGTCGCCTCCGACATTGCAGCCGAGCTCATCGCCGATGTGCGCGAGCGTGGCGAGGTCGCCCTGCTCGACCAGGCCGAACGCCTTGACCGGGTGCGCCCGGGCCAGGTTCGGGTTCCCGTCAGCCATATCGCCGACGCCGTCGTCGGACTCGACCCGGCCGTGCGCACCGCCATTACCGAGACCATCCGCCGGGTGCGCCTGGCCAGTGCCGCGCAGGTACCGCCGCGCCTGACGACCACGATCGAGGCTGGAGCCACCGTCACCCAGCGCTGGCAGCCGGTGAACCGGGTCGGCCTCTACGTACCGGGCGGCAAGGCCGTCTACCCCTCAAGCGTTGTGATGAACGTAGTCCCCGCGCAGGTATCGGGTGTGCGGTCGATCGCCCTCGCTTCGCCGGCGCAGAGCCACTTCGACGGCCGGGTGCACCCGACCATCCTCGCCGTTGCAGGATTGCTCGGTGTCGATGAGATCTACGCCATGGGCGGCGCCGGCGCGATCGGTGCCCTCGCCTATGGGGTGGCTGACATCGGTCTCGAGCCCGTGCAGATCGTCACCGGCCCCGGCAACGTCTACGTCGCCGCCGCCAAGCGGCTCATTCGTGGGCAGGCCGGCATCGACTCCGAGGCCGGCCCCACCGACATCCTGGTGATAGCGGATGCCGCTGCCGACCCACTGCTCGTCGCCGCCGACCTGGTCAGCCAGGCCGAGCACGATGAACTCGCAGCCGCCGTGCTTGTGACCGATTCGCCCGAACTCGCCGACGCGGTGGCGGCGCGCCTCACCGAGCTGGCGGCATCAACGACCCACAGCCAACGGGTGACCGCAGCGCTCGACGGTCGCCAGTCGGCGATCGTGCTCGTCGACAACCTGCAGGTCGCCGCAGGGTTCAGCAACGCCTTTGGACCGGAGCACCTCGAGATTCAGACGAGCGACCCCGATGCTGTGCTGGCCGACATCGAAAACGCCGGCGCCATTTTTCTCGGCCCCTATTCGCCCGTGAGCCTCGGAGACTACGTTGCGGGTTCCAACCACGTGTTGCCAACCGGAGGACAAGCGCGGTTCTCGTCGGGACTCGGCGCGTACACCTTCCTTCGACCACAGCAGGTCGTGCGATACAGCCGCGAGGCCCTCGAAGCAGTCGCTGATCACATTGCGGCGTTGTCCAGCGCCGAAGCGCTGCCGGCACACGGCGACGCCGTGGCCGCCCGGTTTTCGGCCGACCGCTAGGCTGATAGAACTATGTTCTGCCCGTTCTGTCGCCACCCCGACTCCCGAGTCGTCGACTCGCGCACGAGCGACGACGGACTATCGATTCGCCGCCGCCGGCAGTGCCCGGAATGCGGCCGCCGCTTCAGCACCACCGAGACAGCGAGTCTGAACATCATCAAACGCAGCGGCGTGGTCGAGCCGTTCAGCCGCGAGAAGATTGTCTCCGGGGTGCGCAAAGCGTGTCAGGGACGACCGGTCACCGACTCCGATTTGGCAATGCTGGCCCAGAAAGTTGAAGAAGCCATCCGCCAGACGGGCGTCTCCCAGGTCGATGCCAACGACATAGGCTTGGCTATTCTGCCGCCGCTTCGCGACCTCGACGAGGTCGCGTATCTGCGATTCGCGAGCGTCTACCAAGGCTTCGACTCGCTCGATGACTTCGAGAGCGCCATCGCCGCGCTGCGCACCGAGCACTCAGGACCATCGAAAATCGCGAGGGCATCGTCCGCTGGCACGCCCGTGGTCGACGCTGTCACCAAACGGTAGGACCCGATGTATCCGCTGTTATTCAAGCTCGTGCTCACCCGGATGGACCCCGAGCGCGCTCACCACCTCGCTTTCACCGTCATTCGGCTGCTGCCGGTGCTGGGCATCGGCCGTCTTGTGCACCGATGGACGCGTCCGCGCACCGACCTCAGCGTGAATACCCTTGGCCTGCACTTTGCGTCACCGTTCGGCGTCGCGGCTGGCTTCGACAAAGACGGCGAGGCCGTGATCGGCCTCGGCCAGCTCGGGTTCGGTCACGTCGAGGTCGGAACTCTGACCGCCGTAGCCCAGCCCGGAAACCCGAAACCGCGCCTGTTTCGACTCGTGTCTGACCGCGCGGTGATCAACCGTATGGGTTTCAATAACCACGGCGCCGCCGCGGCCGTTGCTCGACTGACCCGGGTGCGGGCACGTGCCGGGCGCCCGGTGCTCGGCGTCAACATTGGCAAGAGCCGCGTGACCGCCGTCGAGAACGCCACGGCCGACTACCTGCAGAGCGCCGAAACCCTCGCCGCCCTCGCCGACTACCTCGTGGTCAACGTGAGCTCCCCCAACACCCCCGGGCTGCGCGGACTTCAGGAGCTGGACCAGCTCGCCCCGTTGCTCACCGCGGTCAAGCGAGCTGCCGGTGCCACCCCGCTGCTCGTCAAGATCGCGCCAGACCTGGCGGATGCCGAGGTCGCGCGCATCGCGACCCTCGCCGTCGAACTCGGCCTCGACGGCATTATCGCCACCAACACCACAATCTCGCGCGCCGGCCTGAAAACGGATGCCGCCACCATCGTCGCTGCCGGAGCCGGCGGCCTGTCCGGCGCTCCGTTGCATACTCGGTCGCTCGCCGTTCTGAAACAGATCCGTGCTGTCGTACCCGCCTCTTGGTGCGTCATCTCCGTTGGCGGGGTGGACACGGCCGCTCAGGTCGCCGAGCGACTCGCTGCGGGAGCCACCCTGGTGCAGGGCTACACGGCGTTTTTGTACCGCGGTCCGCTCTGGGCGCGCCAGATCAATCGCGGGCTTGACCGTATCCTGGCCGGAACCAACCATTAAGCGCAGGCACTCGCACCGGCCGCGCATCAAACTTGTTCGACAAAACCACAGCGGCTGTATCTCCACACCGCCCTTGCACCCGACAGGAACCCCGCAATGACAGCATCCAGAGGCACGTTTATTCATCGATCGGCAACCCGGGTGGCGCGCGGAGTCGCGGTCGTTGCTCTACTCGCGCTCTCCCTCTCTGCGTGCGCAGGCGGCGACGCGAACGTAGCAGGGGCAGACGGCGCGACAACATCCTTCGGCGACGCGAGTATTCAGTTCAGCTGGATCAAGAACGCTGAGTTTATGGGCGAGTATCTCGCCGACGAAAATGGCTACTTCACCGACGCCGGGTTCGACACGGTCGACATGATCGAAGGCCCCGCGTCCATCGAAGCTGCCGTCCTCTCCGGAAATGCCGACATGGGCATCGGAAACGCGATCTCTACCGGCACCATCGTCGCCAACGAGGGCGCACCGCTCAAGATCATCGGCGCCACGTACCAAAAGAACCCCTACACGATTTTGTCCCTCGCCGACAAGGGGAACATTGTCACCCTCGACGATCTGAAAGGCAAAACCATCGGCGTGCAGGCGAGCAACCTGAGCCTGTGGGAAGCCTTCCTCAAGGTCAACAACATCGACGAGAGCTCATTGACGACCCTGCCGGTGCAGTACGACCCGACCGCGCTGTTCACCGGCGAGGTCGACGGCTGGTTTTCCTACCTCACCAATGAATCCATTGACGCGGAACTCAACGGACTCAACCCGGTAAACCTGCCGCTGGCCGACTTCGGCCTGCCGTTCGTCTCCGAAACCTTCACGGTCACCGACGACGCGATCAGGAACGACCGCGAAAAGCTCAAGGCCCTCCTCGTCGCCGAGATTCGCGGCTGGACCGACGCGATCAACGACCCCGCTGCCGCTGCGAAACTGACAGTCGACACCTACGGGCCGACCTTCGACCTCTCCATCGAGAAGGAAACCCGGCAGGCTGAAATTCAGTCCAGCGACCTCGTTGTGAGCTCGGAGACCCTCGCCAACGGCCTGTTCTCGATCAGCACAGATTTGCAGGAGCAGAGCATCGACACGCTCACTGCGACCGGCCTGACGATCACGGCGAATCAGCTGTTCGACCTGAGCCTGCTGGCAGAGGTCTACGCCGAGAACCCGGACCTGCTCGCCTACGGCAACCAGCCGTAGTACGCAGCAGCCTGACGCACACCAATGGAGCGCGTCAGCGTTCCAATGGTGCCGCGCCAGAACGTGCGCTAGGCATCTGACCCCGCACTCCACACCACCCCAGTCTTGCCATCACCAAGGAGCGAATCACGTGAACAGTACTGATGCTGGAGTTCGTGATTCGGTGACCCGCCCGAGTTCCCGGAACGAAACCGCGGGCACCGGCCTGCACATCTCCCAGCTGCACAAGGTCTTCGCGGTCGGTCGCAAAGAAGTCGTTGCCCTGGACAACGCCAACCTGCACACCGACAAGGGCAGTTTTCTCTCGCTGCTCGGGCCGTCCGGTTGTGGAAAATCCACCATTCTGCGCATCCTGGCCGGCCTGGAACAACCCACGAGCGGCACTACGAGGGTCGACGGCAAGAGCCCACAGCAACTCCGGAAGGGGCACCAACTCGGGATTGCCTTCCAGGACTCCGCCCTGCTGCCTTGGCGCAGCGTACGTTCGAACATTCGGCTACCGTTCGAGGTGGCCCGCATTCCCGTCGACGATGCGTACATTGACGAACTGGTTGCACTCGTCGGCCTGAAGGGGTTTGAGAATGCCAAGCCGGCGCAGCTTTCCGGCGGCATGAAGCAGCGCGTGTCGATCGCCCGGTCGCTCGTGCTCAAGCCCTCGGTGCTGCTGCTCGATGAACCCTTTGGCGCTCTCGATGACATGACCCGGCAACGGCTCAACCTCGAACTGCTGCGCATCTGGACCCAGAAGCCGGCCACGACCCTCATGGTCACCCACGGTATCGCCGAAGCTATCTTCCTCTCTGACCACGTCGCGGTCATGAGCGCACGTCCCGGCCGGGTGAAGGAAGTCATCGACGTGGACCTTCCGCGGCCCCGGTTGCCCGAGATGATGCGATCGCCCGAATTTCACGCTCTGCACGACCGCGCTTCCGACCTGCTCTTCAGCGATGCCGCCGTGGCGGGCGACGACCAATGATCCGAGCTTCACTGCGCGCGCTGCCCACCTGGGCGACCGGCCTGGTTGGCGGAGGGATCATCATCGCCCTGTGGTGGATCAGTGCCGTCACTGTTTTCGCTGGGGTCGGCTCCCTGCCCGGTGGGGCCGTGCCGACCCCGCTCGATGTGCTCGTGCAACTCGTACGCGATGGTCCAGGGTTCTATCTGCCCCACGTGAGCGTCACCGTTCTTGAAGCACTCCTCGGCTTCGCCTGGGGAAACGGACTGGCCCTGGCCCTGGCGGCTCTCGTTCTGCTCCTGCCGCGCATCGAGAAAATCGCGCTCCAGATCGCGGTCATCACATACTGCGTTCCAATCGTCGCGATCGGCCCGATCGCGTACATCGTGATCGGGGCACCCGGCACGGGCGAGCCAGCGGGCACGGCGGTCTTTCTGGCCGCGATGTCGGTGTTTTTTACCACGGTGATCGGTTCGCTCGTCGGCCTCAGGGCAGCGGATGCCGCGAGCCTCGATCTCATCACTGTCTACGGCGGCGGCAAGTTCACCCAACTCCTCAAAGTGCGACTGATCGCCGGACTGCCCGGCGTGCTGACTGCGCTGCAGATCGCCGCGCCGGCCGCGTTCATCGGGGCCATTCTGGGGGAGTACCTCGGTGGCGTCAGTCGCGGGCTGGGAATCGCCATGCTCGTGGCCGGTTCAACCGCCAACGTCGACCGGGTGTGGAGCCTCGCGCTCGTCGCCGGCGTTACCGCCGGGCTTGGCTACGCGATTTTCGCGTTGGTCCTGCGTTTCGCGACGCCGTGGGCGACCGGACGGAGCAGCCGATGAGCTTTGCCCGGATAGCGCTCTCGACGGTGTGGCGTGGTCTTCTGACCGGACTCATTACGCTGGTTTTGGTTCTGCTCGCCTGGCAGGGACTGCTGCTGCTGCTAAACATTTCGCCGTTCCTGGCCAAGGGGCCCTTCGACGTGTGGACCTGGCTCGTGATCGCACCCGATGCCGCCGACAATCGCGCTTTGATTCTCGGCAACCTTGTGGTCACCCTCGGCGACGCCTTTCTCGGCTTCGTCGCTGGCCTCACCTGCGCCCTGCTGCTCGCTGTGGTCTTCACCCTGTCGCGGGGGATCGAGCATGCCCTCATGCCCATAGCTCTGCTGCTGCGCTCGGTGCCGCTCGTGGCTCTCGCTCCGATCATCAGTCTCATTACCGGTCGCGGGCTGACCACCGCCGTGGTGATGGGCGCCATCGTGGTGCTGTTTCCGGCGCTGGTCAACATTGCTTTCGGGCTGCGCTCATCGTCACCGCAGATCAGCGACGTGATCACCGTCTACGGCGGCAGCGCATTCACGAGTCTGCGCATGGTGGCGCTGCCCAGCTCATTGCCGGCCTTCTTTGCGGCGGTGAAGATCTCGGTACCCGGAGCTATCACCGGCGCGCTGCTGGCCGAATGGCTCACGACCGGTCAGGGGCTCGGCAACTCGATTGTCGCTGCGGTCGCCAAGGTGCAGAATTCCGAGGTGTGGGCATCCGTCGTGGTGATCACCATTGTGTCCCTCGTTCTCTACGGCCTGGCCCAGGTCGTCGAGAACCTGGTACTGCGTCGTATGAGCATGGAGGTGAGCACAGCAAACTGACTCGCTGTACTGTCGAAGGTTTTTTAGCGTGGCTACAGCAGCCCGTGCTCGGCGAGCTGATTGGAGAGGCTGGAGCCGTCCGGGCCGTAGACCCAGGGGCCCTCAGGGCCGCCCTCGATGAGCACGGCATCGCGCGAGCGACCTCCGGCGAGTACTGCTTCGCTCGGGGAGAGTTGACGGATGGCCACGGCCGCTACGCTGCCCGGATAGTCGCGTTGAAAGTCGCTGTAGATGGCCTCGTCGTGCTGGCCGTCGTCGCCGATCAAAATCCAGCGCATCTGCGGAAACTGCTCGGCGAGTCGGCGGAGGTTGTCGCGCTTGTGGGCACTGCCGCTGCGGAACCAGCGGTCGTGCGTTGGTCCCCAGTCGGTCAATAGCAGCGCCCCGGCGGGGTACAGGTTACGGGAAAGAAAACGTGACAGTGTGGGTGCCACATTCCAGGCGCCGGTAGAGAGGTAGATGACCGGGGCACCGGGGGTGAACGACGCCAGACGCTCCAGAAACACCGCCATGCCGGGGGTCGGCACCCGGGCGTGCTCGTCGAGCACAAACGTGTTCCAGGCGGCCAGCAGGGGGCGAGGGAGTGTGGTGACCATCACGGTGTCGTCGACGTCGGAGACGATGCCGAAGCCGACCGTGGGTGCCACAATGAAGATCGGGGCTTCCACCACGTTCGAGACCTCGGTGTGCAGTCGCGCAGTGTGCCAGCCGGCGGGCAGTGACACCGGAACCACGGTATCGACGACCCCGCCGCGATCCGCCTGAACGCGATGCGTCTGCCCGTCGATCTCAATCGTGACGGTGACATCGTTGACGGGCACACTCGTGAAGCTCCGCCAGCCGCGAATGCCGGCGTCGCGGCCATCTGCCCGGGGGCGTTTTTGACGTTTCGCGGGCTTTTCCGTTTTGGTCAGGAGCACGCGGCAGAGGATGCGTACCCACGCGGTCGAGCCATAACCGGTATACGGGATGACGGTGGGTTGGTAGCCGCGGCGGCGGGCGGAATGCTCACGATGTTCGTGGAGCCAGTCTTCCATGCGCGCTGCACGGTGCATCATTCGCTCGGGACTGGGCGCACGCGGAGTGGCGTCTGGGGACTCTGACACTCCTTCATTCTGCCATGTTTGCTGTGCATCCCCCGATCAGGCCTGTGAAAAAGGGGTTTTACCCCGTAGGATGGTGACTTATCTTCAAGGGGGATAAATGTCGCTTGGTGGCCTATTAGGTGAAGGAGCCGGTGCAGCACTACAACAGGTGCGCACCGAGCCGATTCAGCAGCGCAGTGCTGCACGTCTGTCCGGTTTGCTCGATGCGGCCGCCGCCGTCGTGGACGAGGTCGGTTTTGACCGCATCACGACCGCGATGGTCGCGGAACGCGCCGGTGCCTCCATCGGCACCGTGTACCGCTACTACCCCGACAGGGTGGCTGTTTTACACGCCCTGCACGAGCGTGCCGTTGTGCGCTTTCGGCAGCGGGTCGTCGACGAACTCAGTGCCAGCACCCTCACCTCCTGGTGGGACGCCGTGGACTGCGTCGTCACCGCTTTTGTCGGCCTGTACCGCACGGAGCCCGGCTTTCGCATTGTGAACTTCGACGACCGCGATGGCGCTCCCTCCGCCGACGCCGCTGCGGACGCTGACTTCTTCGCCCGCCGCCTCGCCGACGTTCTCGTGAACGAGTTCGATCTGCCAGCCGGCGATGATTTGATCTTCCGACTCGGAGTCGCCGTCGAGATGGCAGACGCGCTGCTCGCCCGCGCCTTCCACAGCGATCCGGTCGGTGACGAGCGGTTCATCGCCGAGTGCCGCTTGGTGATGCGCGACTACCTCGACCGGTTCTACAGCCCGCAGGCGCTGAATCTCCTCGCCACCGCACCCTGATACCCGCTGAACCGCCGGGCGCCCCACTGGGGTGCCCGGTTTTTTCGTACCCGGGGGCCGCACCTGTTCGCTCATAGATAAATCTTTGTTTACGGTGTGTTTTGCCTGTCGCTCTAAATAGTGATTGGGTTAGCATCTGGTTTGTATTGACCCGAAAGATGCGAGGAGCGAGCCGCCAGGATGATTGAATTCCACTCGGTGACCAAACGGTTCCCCGACGGCACCCTCGCCGTTGAAGATTTCAGCCTCGTGCTGCCTTCCCGCAAGACGACCGTCTTCGTCGGCTCGTCAGGCTGTGGCAAGACCACACTGCTGCGCATGATCAACCGCATGATCGATCCCTCGAGCGGCTCGATCGAGATCGACGGAGTCGATATCGCCAGTGGCTCGGCCGTCGCCCTGCGACGCAGTATCGGTTATGTCATGCAGAATTCCGGACTTCTGCCGCACCGTCGCGTGATCGACAACATAGCGACCGTGCCGTTACTCAAGGGCGTCAAGAAAGCGGATGCCCACACGCAAGCCATGGAATTGCTCGACACCGTCGGGCTCGATCGTGCACTGGCCTACCGTTATCCCAGCCAATTGTCCGGCGGGCAACAGCAGCGCGTAGGCGTCGCCCGCGGCCTCGCGGTGAACCCGAACATACTCCTCATGGATGAACCGTTCGGTGCGGTGGATCCGATCGTGCGCGACGATCTCCAGCAGGAGCTGCTTCGCCTGCAACACGACCTGGACAAGACAGTCGTGTTCGTGACGCACGATATTGACGAGGCGTTCCTGCTTGGCGATCAGGTCGTGATCCTGGAGAAGGGCGCACAGATCGCCCAGGTCGGAACCCCGAAAGAGATCCTGGCCAACCCGGCAAGCGACTTTGTCGCATCGTTCATCGGAGCAGACCGCGGAAAGCGACGACTGGCTGTTGATTCGACTGTCGCTCGTTCCGGCGACGATGTCGTGCTCGTAGACGGCGCCGGCTACGTTGCCGGTGTAATCGAGGCACCGGGGGGTGTTCTGCCCGGCTCCGGTGTTGGAGTGGGCACAAATTCCCGGGCACGCAGCGTATCGAACAAGACGGACCAGGCGGGCGATGCCTGATGCTCTGGCTGTGGGACAACCTCGATCTGGTACTCAGGCTGACCGCTGATCATGTCCGTCTGAGCATCATTCCGATTGTGGTTGGTTTCATCGTCTGTATCCCGTTCGGTTGGCTCGCGAACCGCTATACGGTTGCGCGTACTATCCTGCTGACCCTGGGCGGAGTCCTCTTCAGTATTCCATCGCTGGCCTTGTTCGTGACCCTCCCGGCTCTTCTTGGCACTCGCATCCTCGACGAGGCCAACGTTGTTGTGGCGCTCAGTATCTACGCGATTGCGGTGATGGTACGCGGGGCAGCGGATGCGTTCTCCTCGGTGTCGAGAGACGTCATCTCCTCGTCCACCGCCGTCGGGTTCTCGGCCGTGTCACGGTTCTGGACCGTCGAGTTCCCGCTCGCTGGTCCGGTGTTGCTTGCGAGTCTCCGTGTTGTCTCGGTCAGCACGGTCAGCCTGCTCAGCGTCGGATCTCTGATCGGCGTCCAGAGCCTGGGCTATCTATTCATCAACGGCTATCAGCGTGACTTTCCTGAAGAAATCCTGATCGGTATTGTATTTACCGTTATTGTCGCCGTGCTTTTTGACACGATTCTGGTACTGGTCGGCCGTTTGTTGATGCCCTGGACGCGCGCGACGCCACGCCGCCGCTCGGTGACTTCGGCCGCGGCTCCGGTGACCGCATGAACCTTTTTCTGGACGCCCTCAATTTTCTGTTTGATCCGGCCAACCTGACCGGTGCCAATGGCATAGTGCCCCGCCTCGTCGACCACGTGTGGTACACCGGCCTGAGCATGGCCGTGGCCATCGTCATCGGCATCCCACTCGGGCTGCTGGTCGGACACACCGGGCGCGGGCGCAACGCGGTCGTCGCGCTCAGCAGCGCAGCTCGTGCTCTTCCCACGCTCGGACTGATCTTTCTTATTATTCTCTACACCGGTCTTGGGGTCGGGCCGCTCATCGTCGTGCTCGTCATTCTTGCCGTTCCGCCGCTTCTGGCCGGTGCCTATTCCGGGCTCGAAGCCGTAAATCGCCCGACAATCGACGCGGCTCGAGCGATCGGCATGACCGAGTGGCAGATTCTGCTCAAGGTCGAGATACCCCTGGCCATGCCGCTCATTTTCGGCGGCATTCGCTCAGCGACACTTCAGGTGATTGCGACCGCCACAATCGCCGGCTACGTGGGCCTGACCGGCCTCGGCCGTTTCCTCATCGAGGGTCTCGCGCTGCGCGATTACAAGCTCGCCCTCGCCGGTGCAATACTCGTCATTGCCCTGGCGCTTTGCGTCGATGCGATTCTCGCACTCGCCCAACGACTCGTCGTTCCGCACGGGGTTGCCCGCGGACTGACGCGACACCCCGATGAATCCGCCGCGCCAACTCCAAGGCAGCACGGGCGCGTCTCAACAGCACCATCCAACCCTTAAGGATATGTCGCATGTTTACACAGCACCGAACATTTACCCCGCGTCGTGGTCGCCTCGTTCTGGGCGCAGCGCTCGCATTGTCCGTCACGGCAGCCCTCGCTGGATGCAGCTCGGGCGACCCTCTCGGCGCCGATCCCGCAGCCCCCGCCGATCCCACGACCATCACGATCGGTTCGCAGGCGTTTGCGGAGAGTGAAATTCTCGCGCAGATCTATGGCCAGGTCCTCGCCGCTAACGGTTACACGGTCGACTACAGTCCGGGAATCGGTTCGCGGGAAGCGTTTATCCCCGGCTTGAAAGATGGCTCCATTGACATGATCCCGGACTACTCGGGTAACCTCCTGCAGTCTTTCGACCCCACAGCAGCGGCGTCCACGTCGGAAGTCATCAGTGCAGCCCTGCCGGCAATCCTTGAACCTGAAGGTCTCACCGTGCTCGACGCCGCACCGGCCGAAAACGCAGACTCACTCGTTGTGACACCCGAATTTGCCGCGGCGAACGATCTCGTCACCATCGCCGATCTGGCTCCGATTGCTTCAACGATTACCCTCGGGGCCAACACCGAGTTTAAGATTCGTCCGTACGGCCCGAGCGGACTTGAGTCCGTCTACGGCGTGACCGGCTTCACCTTCAAGGCCATCGACGATGGCGGTGGACCGGGCACGCTCAAAGACCTGCTGGACGGAACAATTCAGGTAGCCGACATTTATACAACAACCCCATCGATCAAGCAGAACAACCTCGTCATCCTCGAAGACCCGGAGAATCTTATTGCAGCCCAAAACGTGGTGCCGCTGCTGAATACCTCGGTCTATTCAGATGAGCTGGCCGCGCTGCTGAACCCGGTGTCGGCCAAATTGACGACGGCGGGGGTGCTCGACCTGAACGAAAAAAGCAACGCCGACGCCAAGCCGTCGCCCGAGAAGCTTGCAACCGAGTGGCTCACCACCAACGGTTTTCTGTAGTAAGGCGCTGCTCTAGGCAGCGAACAGAATGAGAACCGGCCCGGCCAGGAGCACCGCCGACACGGTGAGTGCTCCGGCCGTAGCCAAGTAGCCCAGCGGCTGGGTCGGGTTCACCAGCCGCGCCACCCGCGGTGCGACCTGGTATGCCGGATGTTCGGGGTCTGCAGCGTGCGATCGTACAGACAACGAAGCGGATGCGGCGGCTCTCGCCGTCGCATCCGCTTCACGCTCTGGCGGAGGATTAGACCCGACGAGGGCGAAGGCGACGAGGGCGATCGCGCGCGCCAGAGTGTAGTCGTCCACGACTCGGCGGGCGTGATCGTCGGCGAGCATCTCGACCAGCAGGGCGACGGCGTTCTCGGCGCGGTTGGCGATAGGAAACCACGGCAATGCGCTGTGCCAGCTTTTGAAGGCGAGCAGCACCAGGTGGTGCTGCTGCATGAGGTGCGCCTGCTCATGGGCGATCACGGCACGTACCTGATCGGCATCGAGCAGCCGGAGCAACCCGTTCGAAAGTACCGTCGCCGAGTGCCCGACTCGGGGCAGGCAATAGGCGACCGGGGCGGGATGGTCGATGACCCGCATTCCCGGCTGACCGTGCAGGGGATCGCTGAGCAGGGTGATAAGGGCGTCGTGGCGCCGGCGCTGCCGCTCGGCCCGCACGAAGGTCGCGAGCAGGTTCAACAGGAGGTGCGTGCCAAGCAGAATGGCTGCGCCCAGCGCGAGCACGTGGGTAAAGGTCGTGCCGACGGGAAGGGTGCCTGCGCGCAGGTCATTGCTCAGGGCGGCGATGCCCTGCGGCAGTGCATCGCCGAACGGAACCAGGCCATAGACGAGCAGCGATCCAATCATGGACATGCCGCCGGACAGGGCAATGGCTTGCCAGAGCACGAGTGCCACGGCCGGGGAACGAGCCGACCATGCTGAGCGGGCGAGTACGAGCGGTACGGGCCAGGCGAGCAGCGCGGCGATGGCGCCGAGTAGTACGGCAGCGGTAATCACAAGAATCGGTGGTTCGGCAAACGGGTCAGGCGTTGTGACTGGGCGCGACGCCGAGTAGTTGCCGCAGGGTCTCGGCCTCCTGCGGGGTGACACCGCCGATAAACCGGGCCAGCGCCGCCTCGCGGTCGGGTACCTGGCCGAGAACCTCGTGCATCAGACCCGCGGTGTGTGCGGCGCGAGTCATGACCGCGGTGTAAGCGTGCGGGCGAACGCCACGGTCACGAGCGACAAAGCCCTTTGTTTCCAGGCGGGACAGCACGGTCAAAACTGTCGTTGTCGCCACTTGCTTCGTTGGGGTAGCCGACAGATCTGGCCGCATCAGGGATTCTTTGAGTTCATTGGCCGTCAGCGGGGCCGAAGCATCCCACAGGACATCCATCATCAGCCTCTCGAGTACACCTAAAGATCCCATGACCACCATGCTACGCCGCGAAACTGATATTTCTACGAGTCGTAGAAGTCAAGGTTCTACACAGCGTAGAAGCGTATTCTTCTACACAGCGTAGAAAAGTGTGCGCGGGTAGTAACAATGCTGGAGGGCATATGAACGAGTGGTTGGATCCTTTACTCCTCTCACGATGGCAGTTCGGTCTTACGACCATGTACCATTTTATTTTCGTCCCACTCACGATCGGTATGGCGCTCACGGTCGCGATCTTCCAGACGGCGTGGGTGCGCACGGATAAAGCGAAATACCTGCAGCTGACGCACTTCTTCGGCAAGATCTTTCTCATCAACGTCGCCATGGGCGTGGTGACCGGAATCGTTCAGGAATTTCAGTTCGGCATGAACTGGTCGGACTACTCGCGTTTCGTCGGTGACGTCTTCGGCGCTCCGCTCGCCTTCGAGGGCATTGTCGCGTTCTTTCTTGAGGCGACGTTCATCGGATTGTGGATCTTCGGCTGGGACAAACTGCCCAAAAAGATTCACCTGGGCACGATCTGGATGACCGTGGTCGGCTCGATCGCCTCGGCCTATTTCATTCTTGCCGCGAACGCATTCATGCAAAACCCGATCGCTTACACGATCAATGAGGAGAAGGGACGCGCCGAACTCACGAGCATCTGGGAACTGCTCACGAACCCCATTGCTCTCGCCGCGTTCCCGCACACGATTTTTGCCTGCTTCATGGTGTCTGCCGGACTTATCATCTCGGTCGCTGCCTGGCACCTCTATCGCAACCAGCACCTCGAAACGATGCGTCCAGCCCTCAAGTTCGGTCTCTGGATGATGGTCATCGCCGGAGTTCTCACCACGCTCGCCGGTGACCAGCTCGGCCTGGCCATGGTCGACGCCCAGCCGATGAAGATGGCGGCGGCGGAGGCGCTTTATCACACCGCGACCGGTGCCAACGCAAGCTTCTCAGTTTTCACTCTGGGTACGCCGGACGGCGTCCACGAGCTGTTCTCCGTACGCATTCCGTACCTGCTCTCCTTTCTGTCGACCCATACCTTTGACGGCACGGTCGAGGGCATCAACAACCTGCAGGCGCAGTACGTCACCCTCTACGGTCCGGGCGACTACACCCCGACGATCTGGATCACCTACTGGGCTTTCCGCTGGATGATCGGCCTCGGCCTCGCGCACATGCTCGTCGCCGTCGTCGGCCTGTGGCTGACGCGTGGGGGGCGGAGCCCGCAGCGCACCTGGGTGTGGAAGATCGCCATCTTGAGCTTCCCGATGTCGCTCCTGGCTATGAGCGTCGGTTGGGTCTTCACGGAGATGGGTCGTCAGCCCTGGCTCGTATTCGGACTCATGCGCACCGCGGACGGTGTCTCGCCCGGCGTGACCGGTGTGGAGATTCTGATCTCGTTGATCGTCTTCACCCTGCTCTACGGAATCCTCGCAGTGGTCGAGTTCAAGCTCATCCTGAAGGCCGTCCAGAAGGGCCCGGACGATGCGCCGGTTCAAGACGCCGAATCCGGCGCACACCAGCACGCAGTCACGGTCTACTAGAACGGGGTTTGGAAAACACACAATGGATCTGACAATTCTTTGGTTCTGGATCATCGCTTTCATGTTCATCGGGTACTTCGTACTCGATGGTTTCGACTTCGGGGTCGGTATGTCCCTGCCCTTCCTCGGCCGGGACGACACCGATCGCCGCGTTCTCATCAACACCATCGGTCCGGTTTGGGACCTCAACGAAACCTGGGTCATTGTGGCCGGGGCGTCCCTCTTCGCGGCGTTCCCGGAGTGGTACGCAACAATGTTCAGCGGCTTCTACCTGCCTCTGCTGCTCATCCTGGTGGCTCTGATCCTGCGTGGTGTGTCGTTCGAATATCGGCACCAGCGCCCGGAATCCTCGTGGAAGAAATGGTTCGACGGCCTGATCATCGTCGGTTCGGCCGTTCCGGCGTTTCTGTGGGGCGTGGCCTTTGCCAACATCGTGCGCGGCGTGAAGCTCAACGCCAACCACGACTACATCGGTACCCTCTTCGACCTGCTGAACCCCTATGCCCTGCTCGGCGGCATCACGACGCTGCTGCTGTTCTTCGTGCACGGGGTGGTGTTCGTGTCGCTCAAAACCGAGGGAGACATTCGAATGCGGGCCCGCAAGCTGGCGACGAAAGCCGGAATCGTGACGATCGTCGCCGCGGCCACCTTCCTGGCCTGGACGACGCTCGCCTACGGCACCGTGGCATCCGCTCTGCTCGCCGCCCTGGCCGCTGCCCTGCTGATCGCATCGTTCCTGGCCAACCTGCGCGGTGCCGAACGGCTCGCGTTCGCCCTGATGGCCGGCACGATCGGTCTCGTCGTGCTGACCCTGTTCGCGTCATTGTTTCCCGACGTCATGCCGGCCAGCAACGACCCGGCCAACAGCCTGACGATCGCCAACGCCTCCTCGTCGACGTACACCCTCGGTGTGATCAGCTGGACCGCCTTGATCGGTATGCCCGTCATTCTGCTCTATCAGGGCTGGACCTACTGGGTGTTCCGCAAACGCATCGGCCGGGCCCACATTGACCTCGCCGCACACTAAACCAGTGCGTCCCCTGGATCCTCGCCTCCTTCGCTACGCCCACGCCGCGCGTCGGTTTCTTCTGGTCGGCGCGCTGCTGGGCCTGGCGCAAACGCTCGTCGTCATCGTGTTCGCGTGGCTGCTGACCCGGGCGATCACGTTCACCGTCGCGGGGGAGCCCCTCCGCACTATCGCGCCGACCCTCACCGCTCTCGCCGGAGTCGTCGTGCTGCGCTCCGTGCTTATCTGGCTGCTCGAAATCGCGGCCAACCGCGGCGCCGCCCAGGTCAAGAGCCAGCTGCGCGCCAAGGTCATCGCCAAGATCGCCGAGCGCGGCCCCGACTGGGTCGCATCCCGGCAGAGCGCGCGGCTCTCGACGGTCGTGACGACCGGACTGGACGCGCTCGACAACTACTTCGCCCGTTACCTGCCACAACTGTTGCTGACCATGATCGCCACACCCATCCTGATCGCCGTCATCCTCTCGCAGGACCTCATCAGCGGGTTCATCGTCATTGTCGTGATTCCGCTGATTCCCCTCTTCATGATTCTCATCGGCCGGGTCACCCAATCGGTGCAGCAGGAGCAATGGCAGGCATTGCAGCGTCTGTCGACCGGGTTTCTCGATGTGGTCGGGGGCCTTGGAACCCTCAAGATTTACGGCCGGGAACGACGCCAGTTCGATCGAATCAGGTCGATCACCGAGGAATACCGCACCCGCACCATGAAGGTGCTGCGCGTCTCGTTCCTCAGCGGTTTCGTGCTCGAACTCGCCGCCAGCCTCTCAGTCGCGCTCATCGCCGTGTCGATCGGCCTGCGGCTCATCGACGGAGCCCTGCTGCTCGGCGTCGGCCTGTTCGTTCTGCTGCTCGCACCGGAGGTTTTTCTGCCCGTGCGCCAGGTCGGCGCACAATTCCATGCCGCATCCGACGGGCTCGCCGCCGCCGAAGAACTATTCGCTATCCTCGACGACGAGACGACGTCCGAAATCTCGCGAGCGGATTCCGCCGCGCACACGGTGCAGTTCGGCTCGGGCGCCTTGCTGCTGGATGGAGTCTCCGTTCGGCGCGGCGACACCCTCGTAATCGATCATGTGCACGCGAAATTTTTCCCCGGGCAAGTCAGCGTGGTGCGGGGAGTGAGCGGGGTCGGCAAGTCGACCCTCGTCGCAGCCCTGCTCGGTTTCATACCGTTCACCGGTACCCTCACCCTCGATGGTGTGACAGTGCCGGCCGGCGCGACGCGCGACTGGCTGGCTTGGGCCGGCCAGCGGCCGGGCCTGTTCCGGGGGACGGTGGCCGAGAATGTGGCCCTCGGGACGGCATCCGCTGATCACACCGGCCGCAACCAGAGCCTGGTCGTGCAGTCACTGCGCTGGGCCGGCGTTGCCGAGGTGTCACCGGCCACGGTTCTCGGGGTGAACGGTGAGGGTCTCTCGGGCGGTCAGGCGCAACGCGTCGCCGCAGCGCGAGCCATCTATCGGGCCCTCGCGACCGATTGCCACGTGCTGATCCTGGACGAACCGAGTTCGGCGCTCGACTCTGACGCCGAGGCCGGTCTGCTCGTCGGGCTCCGACACCTGGCCGACCAAGGGCGCGTGGTGATCGTCGTCAGCCACCGCGCGGCCGTCGTGGCCGCCGCAGACAACGTGATCGAGCTGCAGGAGTTGACTCATGCCTGAGGTCACGCTCAGTACTCCTACCCGCGACGTATTGCGCCTCGCCCAGCCTCGCCCGCGCTGGTTTGTTCCCGGGCTGCTGGCGGGTATCGGCAGCGCCGTCCTGGCGGTAGCACTCCTGGCCTGCTCAGCCTGGCTGATCACCGTCGCGGCAGGGATGCCGTCCCTTGCGGTTTTAGGCCTGGCCGTCGTCGGGGTTCGCGCCTTCGCCATCTTCCGTTCCGTGTTTCGCTATCTGGAACGGGTATCCAGCCACGACTCCGCGTTCCGGCAGCTCGCCGAGCTGCGCCTCGGCATGTTTCGACGCATCGTGCCCATCGCCCCGGCCGGGCTCACCAGCACCGGGCGCGGCGACCTGCTCACTCGGCTCGTGCGGGATGTCGACGATCTTCAGGACCTGCCGTTGCGCGTCGTGCAACCGCTCCTGGTGGCGGCAATAACCGCCCTGCTCAGCGTGGTCGGTATCTGGCTGATCGTGCCGGCTGCCGGACTCACGCTGCTGGTCTGCCTGCTGCTGGCCGCAATACTCGGAACGTTTTTCTCCGGCACACTTTCCGCACGTGCCGATCGTGAACTCGCGCCACTGCGCGGATCCCTCGCCGACGAGGTGCTCGAAATCGTGGAAAACCTCGATGTGCTCACCGCTTTCGACGCCCTCAACCCGCGTCTCGAACAGCTCGCGCAAACTGATGCTCGTCTCCGCAAGGCCGCCCTGCGCCGATCGGTCGGGATCGGCGTTCAGTCGGCGGTGGTATCGCTGTTCGCCGGCGCGGCAACGCTCGGGGCTCTGTATTTTGGTGTCCCGGCCCTTGATAGCGGCGGTGGTCTGCTCAGCCCCGTGCTACTTGGCCCCACCGTGATCGTGGCCGTGCTCGTACCGATGGCTGTGTTCGAGGTCTTCGGCATGATTCCCCTAGCCGGCTCGGCCTGGCGGCAGGTACGGGTGGGTGCCAGCCGGGTCGCCGACGTGGTTCCGACGGCGGTACCGGGGGAGATCCCCGTCGACGGGGTCGACCCGCAGACTCTTTTTGCCCCCGATCGGGCCATAGGCCCGGTCGTTCTGGAACTGACCGACCTCGGTGCGCGCTGGCCAGGGCAGCACCAACCCGGCGTGGCCGGCGTCACCCTGCGGTTGGCGCCGGGCGACCGCGTGCACCTGGCCGGGCCGAGCGGCGCGGGCAAGACCACCCTCGCCCAAACCCTCGTGCGCTTTCTCGACTACACCGGTTCCTATCGATTGAATGGGGTTGAGACGCGGCTGCTCGCCCAGTCCGAGGTAAGACGCATGGTCGGACTGTGCGAGCAGCGCCCCTGGTTGTTTGATGACAGCATCCGCCAGAATTTGTTGTTCGCCCGCGATACCGCCACCGATGCCGAGCTCGACGCGGTGCTGGCCCGCGTCGGACTCACGGAGTGGTCTCGCGCACGCGGCGGCCTCGACGCCCGGGTGGGCGAGCGTGGCTCGCTGGTCTCCGGCGGCCAGGCGCAGCGCATCGCCCTGGCGCGGGCCCTGCTCGCCAATTTTCCGGTGCTGATCGTCGACGAGCCCACTGCCAATGTCGACAGTGCCGGGGCGGATGCCCTCGTGCGCGACATCCTGACGGCCGCGGCCGATGCACACCGCGCAGTGTTGCTCATCTCGCATACCCCGGTGCCCGACGAGCTCGTGACCGCCAGGGTCACGCTGCCGGCCCGTACCGGAGGAAACCCGCAAGATCAGTCCATGTGACGCAGTTCGCGGCGGTGCAGCCATTTCTTGATGAAGAAGACCGCGAGCACGAACAGGGCGATCACCCCGACGAAGAGGTAGCCGGCGAAGTGCAGGCGGCCACTCAGCTCGCGGTAACCTTCCGCCGCAGCCGATCCGACGCTCACGTAGGCGAGGGACCAGATGATGCAGGCGGGAACGGTCCAGGCCATGAAGGTGCCGTACCGCATACGGCTCATTCCCACGGTGAGCGGGATCAGCGAGTGCAGAACCGGCAGAAACCGAGAGATGAAAACGGCCAACCCTCCGCGCCGGTCGAGGTAGGTCTCAGCGCGCGCCCAGTTGTGCTCGCCGATGCGCCGGCCCAGCCGGCTGCTTCTGATGAACGGGCCGAAATGGTGCCCGAGGGCAAAACCGATGCTCTCCCCGGCTAGTGCTCCAACGATCACGGCCAGAACGAGGCTGACGAATTCCACCGGGCTGGCTACCCCGGTGCTGGCAACGATCACAATGGTGTCGCCCGGTATGACCAGCCCCACCAGTACCGAGGTCTCCAACAGCATGCCCACGCCGGCCAGGAGCGTTCGAATGACCGGGTCGACGCCGGAGACAGTGTCGAGGATCCACGTGAGGATGTCATTCATTGTGCCCAGCCTACGTGCCGCGCGCGATTCATCAAGGTCGTCCCGGTCGGCACCGCTGCCGAAAAGCTAGGCTGTTGTGGTGACTGGCACCGTGCAGAGCAAGCTCCTGGCTGGCTGGTTCGACCCTGCCGTGGTTTTTACGACGCTCTATGCTTCCGACCGGTATTCTTTCTGGCTCGATGCCGGCCCGGGCGTGCGCACCGGCGTCAGCTACCTCGGAGCGGCGTCGCCCGGATCCCGCTTCGTCACGGCTTCGGTGATAGAGGGAACGGTCACCAGCACATACGTGTATCCCGAGGATGCTCCGCCCCCGGTCAGCACGCACGAGACCGTCTTCAAGTTTCTGCGTCGCGACTTCACCGGCGCGAGCCGACCGGCAAACGCGCCTGCGCACCGGGACGGGTTTGAGCTCGGTTGGGTTGGCTGGCTCGGCTACGAGCTGGGCGCGAACACCGTGGGTACGCCCACGCACGAGTCGCAGTACCCGGATGCCGCCCTGCTGGAGATAGACCGCATGATCCGGTTTGACCACGGTAACCGTACGGTGACGCTGGTGGCCCGCGCGAGTGCATCCGAGACCGAAGCGTCTGTCGCCGACTGGTTCGACCAGGTCATTGCCGCGCTCACGGCGACCGAGACGATGAACCACGTACCACCCGCACCGACCCGCAATGCCTCCCCGCGGGCATCCGCTGGCCCAAAGTGGCGTCACAGTCCCACCGACTATTCCGCTCTGATCGAGACCTGCCTGGCTTTCATCGGCGACGGCGACGCCTACCAACTGTGCCTGACCAATGAGATTCGGGTGCCGGGCGAGTGGCACCCGGTCGAGACCTACGGCCGGCTGCGAACCGGCAGCCCGAGCCATCACGGCGGTTTGCTGCGCTTTGGTGACGTGGCGCTGTTGAGCGCGAGCCCTGAGCAGTTTCTGCATGTGGACCGGGATCGACGCATCCGAACCAAACCGATCAAGGGCACCCGCCCACGCTCGAACGAGGCGGTCGAAGACGAACGGCTGAAAGTCGAACTTGCGCGCAGCGACAAGGAACGCGCTGAGAACCTGATGATCGTCGATCTCATGCGCAACGATCTGGGTCGCATCGCCCAGCTCGGCACCGTTGCTGTCTCGACTCTGCTCGCCGTGGAAAGCTACCCGCATGTCCACCAGCTGGTCAGTACCATCGAGGCGAAACTGGCACGGGGCGTCACCGTTGTCGACGCCATCGAAGCGTGCTTTCCGGCCGGTTCCATGACGGGTGCCCCGAAACAGAGCGCGATGACCATTCTGCACTCGCTCGAGGGGGGTCCGCGCGGTATCTATTCTGGGGCGTTCGGCTACATCGGAGCGGATGGCGTTGCCGACCTGGCCATCGTCATCCGCAGCATCGTGCTCGATTGCACGGGAGCCAGTATCGGCACCGGTGGCGGAATCACCGCTCTGTCGATCGCCGCCGAAGAGATCAAAGAGACCGAAATCAAGGCGGCCGCGCTGCTGGCGAGCCTCGGCATCGCCGCGCCCTAGTAATCTAGAACGCGTACACGTGCGCTTCATCGCGCGTGCGCCCGAGCAAATGCTCCCGCATCGATCATGTATATCCCCTGCAATGAATGAGAGTCACGTGGCACACGAGCACGAAAGCGTACGCATTGACGCGCGCGACGAGAGCGACGAAGAAGTGTATGACTTCGCGGCGATCCAGGCGAAGTGGCAACCCATCTGGGAAGAGCTGGCACCGTTCAAGACGAGCGCCGAGGGTGACACCCGCCCCCGCAAGTACGTGCTCGACATGTTCCCTTATCCCTCCGGCGACCTGCACATGGGCCATGCCGAGGTGTACGCGCTCGGCGACGTCGTCGCCCGCTACTGGCGCCACCAGGGCTTCAACGTGCTGCACCCGATCGGCTGGGACTCCTTCGGGCTGCCCGCCGAAAACGCCGCCATCAAGCGGGGCATCGACCCGCGCGGCTGGACCTACGACAACATCGCCCAGCAGAAGAAGAGCATGAAGCTCTACGCGACCAGCTTTGACTGGGACCGCGAACTGCACACGAGCGACCCCGAATATTACAAGTGGACCCAGTGGCTGTTCCTACAGCTGTACAAGAAAGGGCTCGCCTACCGTAAGGACAGCTGGGTCAACTGGGACCCGATCGACCAGACCGTGCTCGCCAACGAGCAGGTACTGCCCGACGGCACGAGCGACCGCAGCGGCGCCGTGGTCGTGAAGAAGAAGCTCACCCAGTGGTACTTCAGGATCACCGACTACGCCGACCGCCTGCTGGATGACTTGAACCAGCTCGAGGGCACCTGGCCGGCCAAGGTGCTCAACATGCAGCGCAACTGGATCGGGCGCTCCATCGGAGCGGATGTCGACTTCGCTATTGAGGGCCGCACGGAGCCCGTTACCGTGTTCACGACTCGTCCAGACACGCTTTTCGGAGCTACCTTCATGGTCGTGGCGCCAGATTCTGACCTTGCCGCCGAACTCGTCGCCGAGGCCACGCTTGACGTGCAGGAGGCGTTCCAGGACTACCTCGTGCAGGTACAACGCAGCACCGAGATCGAGCGTCAGTCCACCGACCGGCCGAAGACGGGCGTGTTCCTCGGTCGCTACGCGATCAACCCGGTCAACGGCGAACGTCTGCCCGTCTGGGCCGCCGATTATGTGCTCGCCGACTACGGCACCGGCGCGATCATGGCCGTGCCAGCCCACGACCAGCGCGACCTCGACTTCGCCCGCGCGTTCGACCTGCCCGTGCGGGTCGTCGTCGACACCAACTCCCCGGCCACCGGAATGATCCCGGTGATCACCCAGGGTATGCTCGACGGCACCGAAGAACTGCCAGAACTCGACCCGCTCAGCACCGGCATCGCCCTGGCTGGTGAGGGCCGCCTGATTAATTCGGGCCCCCTCAACGGCCTGAGCAAGATCACCGCCATCAAGCGCATCATCGAGCAACTGGCCGCCGACGGGCTCGGCCGCTCCGCCAAGAACTATCGTCTGCGCGACTGGCTCGTCTCCCGCCAGCGCTACTGGGGCGCACCGATCCCGATCATCCACGGCGCCGACGGCACCGAGATCCCGGTGCCCGAAGACCAACTGCCGGTGTTGCTGCCGCCCGCAGAGGGTCTTGATCTGAAGCCACGGGGAACGTCGCCGCTGGGCGGAGCGACCGACTGGGTCAATGTGCCAAACCCGATCGACGGCACTGCGGCGACACGCGACGCCGACACCCTGGACACCTTCGTCGACAGCTCCTGGTACTTTCTGCGGTTCTTGAACCCGAGTGATGACACCAAAGCCTTCGACCCGAAGGAGGCCGAGAAGTGGGCCCCCGTCGACCAGTACGTCGGCGGAGTCGAGCACGCCATCCTGCACCTGCTCTACGCGCGCTTCATCACGAAGTTTCTGTTCGACGAAGGCTATGTGAGCTTCACCGAGCCCTTCACCGCGCTGCTCAACCAGGGAATGGTCATCCTCGACGGTGCCAAGATGAGCAAGAGCCGCGGCAACCTTGTCTACTTCACCGAGGAAATCGAACGCCACGGTGTCGATGCCGTACGCCTCACAATGGCCTTCGCCGGCCCGCCCGAAGATGACATCGACTGGGCTGATGTGTCCCCGGTCGGCTCGGCCAAGTTCCTCGCCCGCGCCTGGCGCGTCGCGCGCGACGTAACCAGCGCGCCCGATGTGGAGTGGAAGACCGGCGACGTCACCCTGCGCCGTGTCACCCACCGGTTCCTCGCGGATGCGCCCGGCCTGGTGGAGTCGTTCAAGTTCAATGTCGTCGTGGCACGCCTGATGGAACTGGTCAACGCCACCCGCAAGGTCATCGACACCGGTGCCGGCCCAGGGGATGCCGCAGTGCGTGAAGCCGCCGAGGCCACCGCCATGGCGCTGAACCTGTTCGCACCCTACGCCGCCGAAGATATGTGGGAGCACCTCGGCTATGAGCCGTGCATTGCTCTCGTGCCGTGGCGTAAGGCCGAGCAGACCCTGCTCGTGCAGGAGTCGGTGACGGCGGTCGTGCAGGTCGACGGAAAAATGCGTACCCTGCTCGAAGTTTCGCCGAAAATCTCCAGCGACGACCTGGAGAAAATGGCGCGGGACGCCGCTGCGGTCATCCGTTCGATCGGTGATCGCGAGATCATCAAGGTAATCGTTCGCGTGCCCAAGCTCGTCTCCTTCGTCACACGACCGTAACGCAGTGAAGGCCCCGATCGATCGTACGTGATCGGTCGGGGCCTTCTCCCCAGCCCTGCTTCCCGCTCGGCTGTGCACAGATCGGTCGACCGGCGGCAAGCGGATGCTCCGCGCGGCCTAGCCTGCCAGCATGCAGCCCGACCGTTCCCCCCTCGATCTGGAGCGCCTCGCTCCCGCAGCCCGCGGTCGGCCCCGCATGCGGGTCGGCGTCGGAGCGGCAGTCGTGCTGCTGCTGCTCGCCCTCGTCGTCGCCGTCATCGTGTCCGCCGTCGGCCAGCAGGCCGGGCAGCGCACGGTCGGGTCCAGAGCGGTATCGATCTCCCCCGGCAGCAGCGCGACATTTGAACCGTTCGACGCGGGAGCGGGCGAGGGGGGCGCGCCCGGCCAGGCGACAGCGACAGACGCCGGCGTCATCATCTTTGTGCACGTTCTGGGAGCTGTGGCCCGTCCCGGCCTGTTTCAACTGCACGATGGCGACCGAGTCATGGACGCGATTGCTGCTGCCGGTGGCAGGACAGCGGAGGCCGATCCAGCGGGCGTGAACCTGGCGCGTCTTCTCAGTGACGGCGAGCAGTTCTATGTTCCCCGACAGGGCGAGGTCCCACCGGAGCTCCCCGCAACGGCCGGCGGTTCGGCGAACGGCGGTTCGGCGAACGGCGGTTCGGGGGGAGCCAACGCGAAAGCGCCCAAGGTGAACCTCAACACGGCAACGGTGGCCGACCTGGACTCTCTGCCTCGGATCGGCCCGACCATGGCCCAGCGAATCCTGGACTATCGCGCGAAGACCGGCCGGTTTACGAGCATCGACGGGCTGCGTGACGTCGCTGGGATCGGCGACAAAACCTTCGAGGCTCTCAAAGACTTCATCACGATATGAGCCTCGATCTTCGGCTTGCGGCGCCGGCACTTGCTGTGTGGCTGACCGCCGGCCTGCTGATCGGCGCGCCCGACGGGGCCGTCGCCGTCGCTGTGACGCTGTGGCTGGTGGCGGGTGGCTGTATCGGCATACTGGTGATCAGCAAAATGCCACGGCGCATCGAGTGGCCGACAGCGCCGAGGTACACGCGCTGGCAGACAGCGAGCGCCAGCGTGGTGCTCTGCTGCGCCGGCGCAGCGCTCGTGGCCACCGCCGTCGGCGTGTGGTCGCCGGTTCGGCTGCCGCCGGAGGTGCGCGACGCGGCCGGGTCGCACGCGCCGGTCACCGCCACACTCACTATCTGGTCGGTTCCGGTTGCGGCCAAGGCCTTCATCGGCAGCGGAACGTCGGGACGGGTGCGGTACAAGGCCACCCTGACCCAGATCGAGAGCCGCGGCACAACGGCGCACGTCTCGAGCCCGGTCGTGGTGTTCGCCGAAGCCGCCAGGGGCGGAACCGAACCTGAGATCGGGTCAATCCTCGAAGTGCGCGGCACGCTGCGCATGACTGAGCCCGGTGATGCCACGGTCGCCCTGTTATTCACCACCGAAACAGCGCGTCGTGTCGCGGCGCTCCCGTGGTGGTTGCAGTGGGCCAACGAGCTGCGAGGCGGGTTCAGGGCGGCCGCGACGAGCCTCGCCGGCGACGGGGGAGACCTGCTGCCGGGCCTGGCCATTGGCGATACGAGCGCTGTCAGCCCCACCCTTGATGCTGCAATGAAGACCAGCTCACTCAGCCACCTAACGGCGGTGTCCGGCGCCAATTGCGCGATCGTCATAGCCGCGATCATGTTGCTCGGCGGCTATCTCAGGATGCGCCGCTCCTGGCGCATCGTGCTCTCGGTCCTGACATTGCTCGGCTTTACTATTTTGGTCACACCGGAGCCGAGCGTGCTGCGCTCGGCAGTCATGGCCACGCTGACCCTCGCCTCGATCGGGGCCGGACGACCGGGACGGGGCGTGCCAACCCTGCTGTTCGTTGTGATCGGCCTGCTGGTGAGCGATCCGTGGCTGGCTCGCAATTATGGGTTTGCGCTCTCGGTACTCGCCACTGCCGGACTACTCGTGATCGCCGGTCCGCTGAGCCGGGTGCTCGGTCAGTGGATGCCGTCAGCCCTCGCCGCCATCATCGCCATTCCGCTCGCGGCCCAGCTGGCGTGCCAGCCGGTACTGATTCTGCTGAGTCCCAGCCTGCCGCTCTATGGCGTTCCGGCAAATATTCTGGCTGGCCCGGCCGCGCCCGTGGCGACAGTGGTCGGGCTGGTCGCGTGCCTGGCCTTGCCGGTGCTGCCCGGGGTGGCGTCCGGGCTGCTCGCACTGGCGTGGATTCCCTCGGCCTGGATTGCCGCCGTCGCGCAAGCGGTTTCGACCCTGCCGGGTAACCGGCTGCCCTGGCCGGGCGGCGCGTGGGGGGTGCTGCTGCTCGCCGTCGGGACCGTGCTCACCCTCGTCGTCGCGCTGCGCGGGCCGGGCGCGCGACCTGCGCGATAACCGGCGGCAGTGTTTGCCGTGCTTTTGGTCGGGCTGGGCGGCTATGCCGGGTCGCTGATTGGCGCCGGAATCGGCCGGGTGGTTTCCTTTCCACCGAACTGGCAGGTCGCGGCGTGTGACATTGGCCAGGGTGACGCCGTGGTCGTGCGTGACGGCGACGCCTATGGTCTCGTTGACGTTGGACCAGACCCCAAGCTGCTCAGTACCTGCCTTACTACCCTGGGCATAACTCGCATCAATCTGCTCGTTCTCACCCACTACGACCTCGACCACATCGGCGGGGTCGATGCCGTCATCGGCCGGGTCGACACTGCCCTCGTCGGCATGCCCGAGAACGCTCAGGATGAGAGCCTGCACGCGCGCCTCACCACGGGCGGGGCTACCGTGCGGCAGGCCGCGCGCGGCGATTCCGGCACCCTGGGCGGCCTGCACTGGAACATCCTCTGGCCTGTTCG
Source organism: Cryobacterium sp. Y82 (assembly GCF_002929495.1). GTDB lineage: Bacteria > Actinomycetota > Actinomycetes > Actinomycetales > Microbacteriaceae > Cryobacterium > Cryobacterium serini. The sequence goes on along the minus strand of NZ_PJJJ01000031.1, from coordinate 23,168 downwards.
TGGAGCGACGACCATGCAGGTCGGCAACCCGGGAAGTATCACCATCACTTTCGACGGGCGGGGCATCCGTTCTATCTTTCTCGGCGACCTGGGGCAAGAGGCACAGGATGCCCTGCGACGCGTGTCACCGCCGGGGCGGGTCGACGTCGTGAAGGTGGCCCATCACGGTTCGGCCGACCAGAGCCCGGAGTTGTACGCGCAACTTCGTGCTCGTGTCGGATTGATCTCGGTCGGACTGAAAAACACCTACGGTCACCCCACCGACAAGCTGCTCAATATTCTCGCGTCGGTCGGCACTCTGTCAGTGTGCACCGATCGGGAGGGGATGTCGGTCGTGGCGCCGGGAGCCGACGGCACTCTCGTACTCTGGACGGAGAAGGTCGCCGCCCGAGGTTCGCCAGGGCCACCGACCGGAACGCCGGCCGCGTTGAGGATGGGGTTTAGCGCGCCTGGTTTTGGTCACTGGTGGCCGTCAGCGCTGCACTAGCCCGCCCAGCCCCGCCCGGCGCAGCCCACCGCACCGACCCGCGCCCTCTGCCTGGTCGGCGGGGCTGAAGGGACGGCACCCGACTGGCATCATCACTTCATCGACTTCCAACGCGACCAGAGTATGGCCGACGTCTGGCGGTCTACGAAGGCGGGGCTCCGCAGCGGAGAGCTGACCAAGCGCTATACCTCCATAAGCACCGCCAACGACCAGGGCAAGACCTCCGGCGTGAATGCGATCGGCGTCATTGCTGCGGCCTTTCGCCAGCAGGGCTCTGCTGTCGACCTCGACCTCGGCTCGATCGGTACCACGACGTACCGTGCCCCGTTTACACCGGTGTCGTTCGCGGCCCTCGCCGGACGACAGCGGGGACCTGTTCGACCCCGCCCGCCGCACCTCTATACACACCTGGCACGAACAACGCGGTGCCGTATTCGAGGACGTTGACCAGTGGAAACGGCCGAGGTATTACCCCCTGCCGGGCGAGGACATGGACGCCGCCGTGCTGCGTGAATGCGCGGCCGTGCGCGGTTCCGTGGGCTATATGGACGCCACGACCCTGGGCAAGATTGAAATACGTGGCACCGGAGCGGGGGGAGTTTTAAACTGCATTCACACCAACGCGTTTAAAAAGCTGGCACCCGGCTCGGCCCGCTACGGCGTCATGTGCACCCCCGACGGCATGATCTTCGACGATGGGGTGACGCTGCGACTGGATGACGACCGCTACTTCATGACCACGACCACCGGCGGCGCGGCGAAAGTGCTGGATTGGCTTGAGGAATGGCTACAAACCGAGTGGCCGGAGTTGGACGTGAGCTGCACGTCGGTGACAGAGCAGTGGACCACCATTGCCGTCGTCGGGCCGAAATCCCGCGCGGTGCTGAGCAGTCTGGCGCCGGTGCTGGACCTTTCCACCGAGGCCTTCCCGTTCATGACGTTCCAGGGAACCGTGCTCGTCTCCGGCGTCGCGGCCCGAATCTGCCGCATCTCGTTCTCCGGCGAACTGGCCTACGAGATCAATGTGCCGGCCTGGTATGGGCTCCAGACCTGGGAAGACGTGACCATAGCCGGAGCGGAGTTTGACATCACTCCGTACGGTACGCAAACCATGCACGTGCTGCGCGCGGAAAAGGGCTTCCCGATCGTCCGCCAGGACACAGACGGCACCGTAACCCCGCAGGACGCGGGAATGGAATGGGTGGTCTCCAAGGTCAAGGAGTTCATCAGCAAGCGCTCGTATGCACGTGCCGATGCGCGTTCGGAGGGTCGGAAACACCTGGTGAGCGTGATGCCCGTAGACGGCACCATCCGGTTGCCGGAGCGGACTCAGCTCGTCGATGCAGACGTGCCCATCACTCCCAGTGCCGGCCCCGTTCCAATGCAAGGTTTCGTCATGTCGAGCTATCACAGTGCGGCTCTGGGCCGGTCCTTCGGACTCGCGCTAATCAAGAACGGTCGAAATCGGATCGGCGAACGACTGGTGGCTGTCCTCGGAACAGAGCGGGTGGACGTTGTCGTGGGGAATACACTATTTTTTGATGTCGAAGGGAAGCGCCGAGATGGTTGACACGATTGAAAGCAAGGCTGGCATGCGTGAGTTTACGTCGGCGGAGGGTAAATCATGGCGTTAAGCGTGTTGGACCTTTTTTCGGTGGGCATCGGGCCTTCCTCCTCGCACACGGTGGGCCCGATGCGCGCGGCCAAGCGCTTTGCCGATGGGCTGGTCCGCGACGGACTCCTGGACGGCGTCCTGCGGGTGCGGGTGGAGTTGCTCGGCTCGTTGGGTGCGACCGGCCGCGGCCACGGCTCGGACAAGGCCGTGGTGCTGGGGCTCCAGGGCCAGACACCGGAAACCGTGGACATTGCAACAGCGGACGATCAGGTGGCGGCGGCCGCGCTGGACGCACGGTTGATGCTGGCTGGCCGGCACGGCATCGACTTCAACTTCACCGAGGATGTGCTCCTGCACCGGCGAAAGTCATTGCCCGCACACCCGAACGGCATAATCTTTCGGGCCATGAGCCGCGACGGGGCCGTTGTGCGGGAGCGCACGTATTATTCCGTCGGTGGAGGGTTTGTCGTGGATGAGGAGGCCGTGGGGGTGAACCGGGTGGTCGTGGACGAAACCGTTCTGCCGTACCCGTTCACCACGGCCGATGAGCTTCTGGCTATCTGTGCCCGGGAGGGACTGGGTATCTCCAACGTGATGCTGGCCAACGAGCTCACGTGGCACACGGAGGTCGAGGTGCGAGCGAAGCTGCTGAACATCTGGTCCGTTATGCAGGCATGCGTGGCGAACGGATGCGCTGCAGACGGAATTTTACCCGGCGGCCTTCAGGTTCCGCGCCGGGCACCGGCGCTGTTCCGAGCTCTGCAGGCGCCGGAGGACCCCGCTGACCCTCTGCGGGCGATGGAATGGGTCAACCTCTTCGCTCTTGCGGTCAACGAAGAAAACGCGGCAGGCGGCCGGATCGTAACGGCGCCCACCAACGGGGCGGCCGGCATTATCCCGGCCGTGCTGCACTATTACTTGAAGTTCGTCCCCGGGGCCGACGACGACGGCGTCGTGCGTTTCTTGCTGACAGCCGGGGCGATCGGAATCCTGTTCAAGCTCAACGCGTCTATCTCCGGCGCTGAGGTCGGATGCCAGGGTGAGGTGGGATCGGCCTGCTCTATGGCCGCCGGCGCCCTCTGTGAAGCGCTGGGAGGAACGCCCATCCAGGCGGAAAACGCCGCGGAAATCGGAATTGAGCACAACCTGGGTCTGACCTGCGATCCCGTGGGTGGACTCGTGCAGATTCCGTGCATCGAGCGAAACGCAATTGCCAGCGTCAAAGCCATCAACGCCGCACGGCTGGCCCTCTATGGGGACGGCAGCCACAAAGTGTCACTGGACAAAGCCATCAAGACCATGCGCGACACCGGCGCCGACATGATGACCAAGTACAAAGAGACGTCTCGGGGTGGCCTCGCCGTGAATGTGATCGAGTGCTGAGATAAGTACCCCTTCTGCCAGGCAAGCGCCGGAAACGGTTCGCTACAGGCTCACCTTGGACTGCCGCCCCTTAGACGGTGACCTGTCCCGACACGTCCGTGAGCATTTGGACCTGCTCCGTGCCGTTATCGGCGGAGATGAGGCAGAAGCCGCTAACCTCGCGCGGATCCACGTCAGTGGCTTCGAGCACGCGGTACGCGAAGCTCTTTTCGCGGCCTGAGGAAGGCGCCGCCGAGCAGGAAACTCGAGCGCAGCCGTCAGTGGTGCGGGATAGGCTAATTTGACACCCGCATCAAATCAAGGAGATCGCTTTGGCCGCACGACCCGCCACAACCGGCTCTCGGGCCGGCAAGGCAGCCACCGCCCGACCGAATAAGGGCACGGTCATTCCTCAGTTGGGCTGGCATGAGGTGCGTCCGGCCCCGATCGTGCTCGTCTCCGGCACCGAAACATTTCTCGCCGAGCGGGCCATTCGCCAGCTGCGCGATTTTCTCAAGCTTGAAGACCCCAGCCTTGAAATCAGCGACGTGCAGGCCGACAGCTACGCGCCGGGTGAGCTGCTCACCCTCGCGAGTCCCTCGTTGTTTGGTGAGCCGCGCCTGATTCGGGTCAGCAACGTTGAAAAATGCAGCGACACTTTTTTGGCTGAGGCGTTGGACTACCTGGAGAACCCGGCCGACGATACCTATGTCGTGCTGCGGCACGGCGGGGGAGTGCGCGGCAAGAAGCTCCTCGACACCATCCGCGGTGGACTCGGCGGCGCGATCGAAATTGTCTGCAGCGAACTCAAGAAGGACACCGAGAAATACGAGTTTGCGTCGAACGAGTTCAAAGCCGCTGGCAAACGGGTCACGGTCAGTGCCCTGCGCCAGCTCGTGGCAGCGTTCTCTGACGACCTGGCCGAACTCTCCGCCGCTTGCCAGCAGCTCATTTCTGACGCGACGAGCGAGGTCACCGAAACCACGGTCGATCGTTACTACGGCGGTCGGGTCGAAACGAACGCGTTTAAAGTAGCCGACTGGGCCATCGCTGGCCGCAACGGTGAGGCGTTGGTGACTCTGCGGCACGCTCTGTCTTCGGGGGCCGATCCGGTGCCCATCGTCGCGGCGTTCGCCATGAAGATTCGCACTATGGCCAAGGTGTTCGGTGCCCGTGGCGGGTCAGCGCAGCTTGGCGCACAGTTCGGCCTGGCACCGTGGCAGGTGGAACGCGCGCAAAAAGACCTACGCGGCTGGAGTGATGAGGGCCTGGCCCGCTGTATCCTCGCGCTGGCCGAAACGGATGCCGCGGTCAAGGGCGCCGGGCGCGACCCGGTTTTTGCGCTGGAACGCCTGATCGGCGTCATCTCCCGTCGCGGCGAGCATTAGCGGTCGCCGGTGCATCGTGGCGGCAGAGCTCAGCGGTCTCCGGCGTCCGCGACCGTGATGCTTGAGCGGTTCAGGTAGAGCCAAACTCCGTGCTGAAAACTCGGATTTCCGCAGACCCGGCTGGCCACCCAAACCGGCAGCAGAGTCGACGAACTGGCCAGATCGGTCGGCGTAGCCAGGGCTTCGAACGATGACGGCAGGCTCGGGCAGTATTCGAGTTGCACTCGCCCGGTGATCTCGGTGAACTGCACCGACACCGGCCGTTCGGCGGGCGGCGTCAAAATGCGTAGTGCTCCGACGGCGGCGACGGCCAGCAGGGCGGAGACCGCGAACACTGCACCGAGCCTCGAGCGCAAGCGGATGCGGCGAGCAATGCGCGCAGACCGTGCAGGTTCGAGGTCCCCGGGGTCGCGCTGCCCCGCCGCGGCTGCACCAAGGTAGAACAAGATTCCAATGATTAGAAGCACGATCGAGACCAGCAAGATGAGCAGCTGGTGACGCGGACTGCCGGACACCGCATCGTTCGCGAGGACAGCCAGCCACACCGCGACGACGAAGCCTACGGCGCTGAGCAACGTGGCGACAAAACGAGCGTGCGCACGCTGATGCAGGACGCTTTCGGCGGTGCTAAAACTCGCCGGCGGGGTGCTCTTCACCGCGTCAGTCTAGTGGGGCCACTGGCCCAGCACTGCCGCTTCTCAATTCGTGCCGGGCACGCTGTCAACAACAAGAAAACCCCCGCCGATGTGGCGGGGGTTTCTGTGCAACGAGGGCATTATCCGCTCGTTGGGAGCCGGGACAATCACCTCACGTGCGGGTGTTGACTAGACGAGTGCGGAAACGGCCTTCGCGATGGCCGACTTCTTGTTCGCAGCCTGGTTCTGGTGGATGACACCCTTGCTGACGGCCTTGTCGAGCTTCTTGGAGGCAAAGGCGAGACCGACGACGGCCTTGTCCTTGTCGCCAGCGGCAATCGCGGTACGAGTCGCGCGAATCGCGGACTTGAACTCGCTCTTGACGGCCTTGTTGCGCTCTTGGGACTTCTTGTTGGTGCCAATTCGCTTGATCTGCGACTTGATATTTGCCACGTTTTTTACGCTTTCGTTAGGTTCTAGTACGGACAGCCGTTCAGCGGGTAGAGGGCGCTTGAGCGGCGAAGATCGTGCGGGGTGGGACCCAACACGCAAGCCAACCAGTAACGCTACCAGTAATCGGCCCGACACCCAAACCGCCCGAGCCCACTCACGCGGAGACCGGATGCCAGATCACGCAGCTTCCACGCATCGTGAAAAGGGGTTGGCGACGAGCTACTGCAGGGTCTGCTCCAGGTACTGCTCGAAGTCCGTGCAGACCAGGCGGCCGATCGCCCCGTTGACGATGGGAAGTTGCGGCGGAACATGCCCGCACTCGACGTTTTGCGATGATGGGCACGCCGAGGTTCATGCACTCCCCGACCTCAACCTGGAACCCGCGATCTTCCAGACTCTGGATCGCGAAGTCGGGTCGCGGCCACGCGTCCAGGCGGCTGCGCAGGCCAAGCGGATGACCGCGCTCGCTTGGCCGCGGGCAGTCCCCGCTGCCGCCGGTCGCCCCCGCGCCCCCCGCAAGCGGATGCCCTGGCCTCAGGCCGTGCGCGACACCAGTCCGGCGATCCGCAGCAGTATGGCCGTGAAGAGCTCCGGTTGGGCGAGGCTCGACAGGTGCGTCGCCCGTGGCACCAGGACGACCTCCCCGGTGCGGCAGGCAGCCAGAAAACGCCGCTCGTTCAGCCGAAAATGATCCAGTGCACCGTTGACCAGCCAGACCGGACCGGGATACGCGGCGAGGCTGGTTAGCGGAGTCAGCGTCGAAGTCGCCTGCAGCCCGGAATCCATCACGTCGAGCGCAGCGCCGCCCGCAAGCACATCGCGGGCGCCGGCGGCGGGTAGCAGGAGACGCGCCAGGTTCTCGTGCAGCCACAAGCCTCGATCGGGCAGTCGATGAATGGCCCGGGCCAACAACCGATAGCCCTCGAGAAAGACGCCCAGGGGTACGGCGCTACAACCGGCTGCAACCAGCCCGGCCACGCGATCGGGGTGCTCGGCGGCGTAGGCGACGGCGTAATAGCCGCCGAGAGAGAGACCGACGAGCAGCACCCGGCCGCCGAGTGCCGCCACTCCGTCGTCGATGGCGGCGAGCGCTGCCGGCACTGTGAACGGCTCGCTCATCCGCTGCCCGTGGCCGGGCAGATCGATCGCGAGCACCGGGTAGCCGGCCGCTCGGAGTGCCTGCTCCTGATAACGCCACATCGTGGCCGAGGCACGGATGCCGTGCACGAGCAGAACCGGCACAGGGGCCTCGGAAGTCGCCATGCCCGTGAGCCTAGTCAGCCGCAGGGCCAGTCAGCTGGGCGTCCGGCCCTGGCTGCGCCAAACCGTTCTGATCAGCGGCCCAGCCGGCAGCGCGCGGGGACCCACAAGACGCGCGGTCTACTTCGTTGGTGCGCAACATGCCTAGGCTGAAGTTATGACAACTGCGCCCACGCCCACTTTGACCGCCATCATCAATGCTCGCGTCGTTCCGGTTCTCGGCGACACCATCCCGAACGGCACTGTGCTGATCGAGAACGGTCGCATTCGAGCCATTGGTGCCGATCTGAGTGTTCCCCCTGGCGCACAGATCATCGATGCGAGCGGCAAATGGGTGCTTCCCGGTTTCATCGAAGCGCACGGGCACGTGGGCATCCACGAAGAGGCAAACGGATGGGCCGGCAACGACACCAACGAAATGACCGGTCCAAACATGGCCGCGGTTCGAGCCATCGACGCCATCAACATTGACGACGAGGGCTTTCGCGATGCGCTCTCCGGTGGAGTCACCACGATCGTGGTCAAGCCGGGCTCCGGCAATCCGATCGGCGGCCAGTCGGTTGCGATCAAGAGCTGGGGCGGCCGCACCATCGACGAACAGGTGATCAGCGACTCGGTGAGCATCAAGAGCGCCCTCGGCGAGAACCCCAAGCGGGTCTATGGGGAGAAGTCGCAAACCCCGAGCACCCGCCTTGGCGTCAGCCTAATTATCCGCCAGGCTTTCGTCGACGCGCAGAACTACGTCGAGGCGCGTGATGCTGCCGCCGAGAAGGGCGACGCGTTCACCCGCGACCTCGGCAAGGAAGCCCTGGCCAGGGTGCTCTCCGGCGAACTGGCCTGGGACCAGCACGTGCACCGCCACGACGACATTGCCACGGCCATCCGCCTGGCCGAAGAATTCGGTTATCGTCTCGTGATCAACCACGGCACAGAAGGCCACAAGATCGCCGATGTGCTGGCCGAGAAGAACATTCCGGTCATCTTCGGTCCGATGCTCACCGCGCGCACCAAGGTCGAACTGCGCGACCGCGCCATCGGCAACCTGGCCGTGCTCGCCGCGGCCGGTGTGCGCGTCGCCATCACGACCGACCACCCCGTCGTCCCGGTGAACTTTCTCGTGCACCAGGCCTCCCTGGCCGTGAAGGAGGGGCTACCGGTGCAGACCGCGCTCGAGGCCCTCACCGTCAACCCGGCTGTGATCCTCGGCCTCGACTCCCGGGTCGGGTCACTCACCGTGGGACTCGACGCCGATGTCGTCGTCTGGTCTGGCGACCCGCTCGACCTCGGCTCGCGCGCCGAGCTGGTGCTCATCGACGGCGTCGAGGTTTACCGCCACAGTGACGGTTTCGGCCGGGTCGTGGAGCGCGCACACCGCGCCTGACCAGAGTCGGCCAGCGCTTTGCGGCTCGGGTAGACGGTACAACCCGGCCGAGCATGGAAGAATAGACGGACTATGTCACCGAGAGCCCTTCACGCGCTGGAACCGGCCGCCACGGCCCCCGAGTTCATTCGCAACTTTTGCATCATCGCCCACATCGACCATGGCAAGTCGACGCTCGCCGACCGGATGCTGCAGATCACCGGCGTCGTCGACGAGCGCTCCATGCGGGCCCAGTACCTGGACCGCATGGATATCGAGCGGGAACGTGGCATCACCATCAAGAGCCAGGCCGTGCGCATGCCGTGGGAGCTGGACGGCGTCACCTATGCGCTGAACATGATTGACACCCCCGGCCACGTCGACTTCACCTACGAGGTCTCGCGCAGCCTCGCCGCCTGCGAAGGCGCCATCTTGCTGGTCGACGCGGCTCAGGGCATCGAAGCCCAGACCCTCGCCAACCTCTACCTCGCCCTTGAGAACGATCTCACGATCATTCCGGTGCTCAACAAGATCGACCTGCCCGCGGCCGACCCCGACAAGTACGCCCGTGAACTCGCGAGCCTCATCGGCGGACGCCCCGAAGATGTGCTGCGCGTCTCCGGCAAGACCGGCGCGGGGGTCCAGGAACTGCTCGACCTCGCCACGACCATGATTCCCGCGCCCCAGGGCAACCCGGATGCCGCCGCTCGCGCCATGATCTTCGACTCGGTCTACGACAGCTACCGCGGCGTCGTCACTTACGTGCGCATGATCGATGGGCATTTGAAGGCCCACGAAAAAATCCAGATGATGTCGACCAAGGCGACCCACGAGATCCTCGAGATCGGCGTCATCTCACCCGAACCGATCGAGAGCAAGGGGCTCAAGGTCGGCGAGGTCGGCTACCTGATCACCGGCGTGAAAGACGTGCGTCAGTCCAAGGTCGGCGACACCATCACGACCGCCCTGCGCCCGGCGACCGACGCGCTCCCCGGCTACAACGAACCGCAGCCCATGGTGTTTTCCGGGCTGTACCCCATCGACGGCAGCGACTACCCGGCGCTGCGCGAAGCACTCGACAAACTCAAGCTCTCCGACGCCAGTCTCGGGTACGAGCCGGAGACCTCCGTCGCTCTCGGTTTCGGCTTTCGCTGCGGCTTTCTCGGCCTGCTCCACCTCGAGATCATCACCGAACGCCTCGAACGCGAATTCAACATCGACCTCATCACGACCGCGCCGAGCGTGCCGTACGAGGTCACCACCGACGATAAACGCACCATCACGGTGACCAACCCGAGCGAATACCCCACCGGTAAAATCGCCAAGGTTCTCGAACCCATGGTCAAGGCCGCCATCCTTGCGCCGAAGGACTACGTCGGCGTCATTATGGAGCTGTGCCAGAGTCGCCGCGGCACGCTGCTCGGCATGGAATACCTCGGCGAAGACCGGGTCGAGATTCGCTACACGATGCCGCTCGGCGAGATTGTGTTCGACTTCTTCGACATGCTCAAGGGCCGCACCGCCGGGTACGCCTCGCTCGACTACGAGCCCTCCGGCGAGCAGGAGGCGGACCTGGTCAAGGTCGACATCCTGTTGCAGGGCGAGCAGGTCGACGCGTTTTCTGCCATCGTGCACCGCGACAAGGCCTATGCCTACGGCGCGCTCATGACCGGTCGCTTGCGCAAACTTATCCCGCGCCAGCAGTTCGAGGTTCCCATTCAGGCCGCGATCGGCGCGCACATCATCGCCCGCGAGAGCATTTCGGCGATGCGTAAGGACGTGCTCGCCAAGTGCTACGGCGGTGACATCTCGCGCAAGCGCAAACTGCTGGAGAAGCAGAAAGAGGGAAAGAAGCGCATGAAAATGGTCGGCCGGGTCGAAGTTCCCCAGGAAGCGTTCATCGCCGCGCTGTCGGGGGACATCGAGACGAAAGACAAGAAGTAAAGCGGATGCGCAGGGCTACTTTCACTGACGCCGCTGTCAGCTACGCTGCCATCGGCGGCACGCTGGCGCCCGACCTGATGAGCTATCCGCCCAAAGGGTACCGCCCAATGGAGCAGAGCGTCCGGCTTGGCAGCTCAAAGGAACGTTTCGAAGCGGCGACGAAGCTGCTGATGACGTGGGGAATCCAGCGGGGCAGCGGCATGGAGGTGACCGATCTTGAAAACAGCACCGGCGTGCAGTACACCCCGGTGACCTTTCAGCCCGACGGTACGCCGGCGGCCAGCCAGCAGCATCCGGTGAACGAAGCGACCTTCGACGACGACGGCACCCCGTATATCGCCAACGGTATGACCGCGACGTTGAAAATAAAGGTCTGGCTCTTTGCCGTGACCGCGCCGGTGCGCGTGGTCTACGTCATCGACGAGGCCGCTCGCATCGGGTTTGCCTACGGAACTATGACCGGCCACCCCGAGAGCGGCGAAGAATCCTTTATCGTCGAACACCGGGACGACGACTCGGTCTGGCTGACCATCCGCTCCTTCTCGCGGGCCAGCACCTGGTACTACCGCCTGGCCTGGCCGGTGCTGCGCTTTCAGCAGGCGAAATTCACCAAGCTGTACCTGCGGGCCCTGCATCCCGTCGGCGCGATCAAATAACGCGCATCAAATAAAACGTACTGGAGCACTCCCATGGCCGGACCCCACCCCGTCGGCGACCCCGCACCCGACGACGGACTTCTTCCCGCATCAGCGGCCGTTAGTGCGGCCGAACGCGATTTCGGCGTCTACCTGCACGTGCCGTTCTGCCGGGTGCGCTGCGGTTACTGCGACTTCAACACGTACACCGCGACCGAACTGCGCGGCGCCAAACAAAGGGACTACGCCAGCCAGGCCGTGCTCGAGGTGGAGGCTGCCGCCCGCATCCTCACAGCGTCGGGCGTGCCGGCCCGCGAAGTCGCCACGGTGTTCTTCGGCGGAGGCACGCCAACGCTGCTGCCGGTGACCGACCTCGTGAAGATGCTCAGTGCCGTGCGTGACCGGTGGGGCCTACAGGACGGCGCCGAGGTCACCACCGAGGCCAACCCCGACTCGGTCGATGCCGCCTACCTCGGCGCCCTCGCCGATGCCGGCTTCACCCGCGTGTCGTTCGGCATGCAGTCCGCGGTGCCGCACGTGCTCGCGACGCTTGAACGCACCCACGACCCCGAGCGGGTACCGCTCGTCGTGGAATGGGCCCGCGCCGCGGGCCTCGACGTGAGCCTCGACCTGATCTACGGCACGCCGGGGGAGTCCCTCGCGAACTGGCGCACGAGTCTCGAACAGGCGCTTAGTTTGCACCCCGACCATCTGAGCGCCTATTCGCTCATTGTCGAAGACGGTACCAAGCTCGCCCGGCAGATTCGCCGCGGTGAGGTCGCTCCGACCGACGACGACCAGCAGGCTGACTTCTACGAGCTGGCCGACGAACTGCTCGCCGCCGCCGGGTACGACTGGTATGAGGTCAGCAACTGGGCCACGAGCGACGCCCACCGTTCCCGTCACAACCTCGCCTACTGGACTGGCCAGGACTGGTGGGGCGTTGGCCCCGGCGCACACAGCCACGTCGGAGGCGTGCGATGGTGGAACGTCAAGCATCCGGCAGCTTATGCCGAACGGATGCTGGCGGGCCTCTCTCCGGCCGCCGGCCGCGAGACGCTCGATGCGCCCACTCGTGAGCTCGAACGTATCCTCTTGCAGAGCCGGATCCGCGCCGGAATCCCGGTCGCATCGTTGTCGCCAGCGGGCCGCATCGAGGTCGCCGGACTCATTGCCGACGAGCTCATCAACGCCAAAGCCGCCCTCGCCGGGACAATCGAATTGACCCTGCGCGGGCGGCTTCTGGCCGACGCCGTGGTGCGGCGCCTCAGCGATTAGCTGAAGAATTTGATGCTGAGCGGGTAGGCGTATCCCTGCCCGCGGTTGGCCGCCAGCGCGGCCAGGATCGAGAAGATGATGCCGAGGACGAAGGCCACCGGCAAAATCAGGTATCCGATCAGGATAGCTGTCAACGCGCCTGCCACCACATAGACGATCGCCAGGGTGATCTGAAAGTTCAGCGCCGTCGCGCTGTGAGCGCGAATGAACGGACCACGATCGCGCAGCACGATGTAACCGATGAGGCCGGGTATAAAAGCGAGCAGAATGCCCCCGACATGAATTAAAGTCGCCCACATTTTCTCGTCAGCGGGGCTCATCGGCTGGTGGGGGACACTCTGCGAATAGGGATTTTGCGGTGGGGTGGATTCATACGGGTTTGTGCGCGGATCGTTCTCGGACATGTGGTCTCCTGTTCGAACAATTCGGTCTGGTCGTGGCGGTTTCGGCTCGTACTCACCGGAACCATTTGAACAGTTGTGCACGGGCTACGCCTGCCGCAACCAGACTAACCGTCCGAGTGGTGAACTGACCGGTCGGCTACTTGATCAGGCGAATTGACAACGGATATCGGTAGTTTCGGCCATCCTTGGCCTGCATGAACCCGAGGATCGAAAAGATCACCCCGGCCAGCCAGACGAGCCAGCCCAAACTTGCGAGAATTCCGCCGATCCCAAAGGTCACGAGGGCAAGGAACGTGGAGACGACGATGATGGCGACAGAGACGATCAGGAGGGTGATCTGAAAGTTGAGCGCCTCTTTTGCTTCGGTGTTGGTGAATCGTCCGCGTTCCTTGAACACCAGCCAGATGATCAGGGAGGGCAGCAGGCCGAGGATGCCGCCAAGGTGCGCGAGCGAGGCCCACTGTCGGTCGTCGGCTTCGGAGAGGGGGGCTGCCGTGAGTGGGGTGCTGTAGGGGCTCCCTCCCGGCTGCTGGCCGTAGCCGGACTGCTGCCCGCCCTGTGGCTGTCCGACGTTCGGTTCACGATAGTTTGGATCGTTCGGAGGTTGTGACTGTGGATCGCTCATGATTGTCCCCTTTACTTAACGCGCTGGGCGGGTATAACGATAATTAAACCCTCCCTTCTGGCTGCTGGCAATGGGTCTGCTCAGGCAGTCGCGATATGATTAGCAGTCAGTGGATGCGAGTGCCAGTGATGTGCGGGCAAACCTGCGTTCCAGCGTGACTACCGGAGTGCGCGGCAAACGGCATCCGCTCAACTGAAGCTGGACTCCACGAATCAGGAAGGTGGGCGCAATGGTTTCCGACCGTGGCCTCGATGTGTTGCGCGTCATCGTGCAGGACTACGTTGCCTCTCGTGAACCCGTTGGCTCCAAATCCATCGTTGATCGGCACGCCTTCGGTGTCTCCGCCGCCACCATCCGCAACGACATGGCCCTGCTCGAAGAAGAAGACCTGATCGCAGCGCCGCACACCTCGTCGGGTCGCATCCCCACTGATAAGGGCTACCGAGTTTTCGTCGACCACCTCGCTGATCTGCGACCACTCACTCCGGCGCAGCGTCAAGCCATTGAAACCTTTCTCGGTCACCCCGCCGACCTTGACGAGGTGCTCGTGCGCAGTGTGCGACTGCTTTCCCAGCTCACTCATCAGGTCGCGCTCGTGCAGTATCCCTCTGTTTCCCGCGCCAGGGTGCGGCACGTCGAGTTCGTGCCGCTGACCGAGACACGCATTCTGTCGGTGCTGATCACAGATTCCGGTGGGGTGGAACAGCGCGTGATCGACCTGCCGCGTGCGCTCGACGAGCAGACGCTCGTCGAAGTACGAGCCCGACTTAATGCCGCCGTCGTTGGACTCGGCATGGCCGAGGCCAGAGCAGCCCTCGCCGCGAGTGTCTGGCCGGGCACGCCGACGCTGCAACCGCTTATCGACCTCATCACGAGCACCCTCGCCGACCAGATCGGCACCAACCGCCAGGATAAACTCGTCATGGCGGGGGCAGCGAACCTCGTGCGCACCGAGGAAGATTTCTCCGGCAGCATCTACCCGGTGCTCGAAGCTATCGAAGAGCAGGTGGTGTTGCTGCGCCTGTTCGGCGAGATGGAGACCGACCAGCATGGAGTTTCGGTGAGCATCGGCCGGGAGAACGCGGCGTTCGGCCTGCCCGAGGCCAGCGTGCTGACCAGCGGCTATACCGCGAACGGCAACCTTGCCCGCCTGGGCGTGCTCGGTCCCACGCGCATGGATTATTCCAACAACATGGTGGCGGTGCGCGCCGTCGCTCGCTACCTCTCCCGCCTGCTCGGCGAGACCTAAGACTGTTGCTGCCTCGGCGGCTTCATCATTATTTCGAACAACCATCACAACTCAAGGAGAGCCACCTTTGGCTGACCACTACGAAGCGCTTGGCGTTGACCGCGACGCAACGACCGATCAAATCAAGAAGGCCTATCGCCGCCTCGCCCGTGAACTGCACCCCGACGTCAATCCCGGCGCTGAAGCGTCGGAACGCTTTAAAAGCATCACCCATGCCTACGACGTGTTGAGCGACGCGAAACAACGTCAGAAATACGATCAGGGCGGCGGTCAGAACGGCGGCTTCGACGGGCAGAACTTCGGCAACTTCGGCGACATCTTTGAGACCTTTTTCGGCGGGGGCGGCGGCAGCAGCCGCGGTCCGCGCTCCCGCCGCGAACGCGGCCAGGACGCCCTCATCCGGGTTGAACTCGACCTCGATGAGGTCATCTTCGGCACGCACCGCGACCTCGAGGTCGACACCGCGATCGTGTGCGACACCTGCAAGGGCTCCTGTTGCGCCCCCGGAACATCACCGATCACCTGTGACATCTGCCACGGTACCGGCAGCATCCAGCGCGCCGTTCGGTCCCTGCTCGGCAACGTGATGACGTCGAGCCCGTGCGGCACCTGCCGCGGCTACGGCACCATCATCGCAACGCCGTGCATGACCTGCTCCGGTCAGGGCCGCGTGCGCGCCCGCCGCACGGTTCCGGTAGACATTCCGGCCGGAGTCGACACCGGCCTGCGCCTGCAGATGCCCGGCAGCGGAGAGGCCGGTCCGGCTTCTGGCCCGAATGGCGACCTCTATCTCGAGATGAAGGTGCGCCACCACGACGTGTTCAGTCGCGACGGCGACGACCTCATGTGCTCGCTCGACGTGTCGATGACGAGTGCAATCCTTGGCACCAACGTCACCGTGAAGGCCCTCGACGGCGACATCGAGGTGGAGATTCGCCCTGGTTCGCAAAGCTCAGAGGTGCTCACGATCAAGGACCGTGGCATCACCAAGCTGCGTGGCAGCGGCCGAGGCGACCTGAAGATCGGCATCCACGTGCTGACGCCGACCAAGCTCGACCACAAGGAACGCGACCTGATCGAGCAGTTCGCTGCCCGTTATGCAGCGCCGGCGCCATCCCTGAGCCAGTACCAGCAGGGCTTGTTTGCGAAGCTGCGCGACCGGTTCCTCGGCTGACGTGGCACATTTCTATCTGCAGGAGACGCTCCGGGCGGCGCAGTGTCGCCCGGGGGTGGTCGTTTCTGTTGATGGCGCTGAGGCGCGCCACGCGGTCACGGTCAGCCGGGTGCGTCCCGGAGACCGGCTCCGCGTAGGCAATGGAGCCGGGTTGCTGCTGCAGGGAACGGTGCTGACGGCGGAGGCTCTGGTGTTGACCCTGCGCGTCGATGACGCGAGCGAGACCGCGGCGGTGACGCCGCGCATCCGCTTGGTGCAGGCTCTCGCCAAGGGGGATCGCGATGAACTGGCCATTCAGGCTGCTACCGAACTCGGCGTTGACGGCGTGATTCCCTGGGCCGCAGCCCGTTCCATCACGAAGTGGGAGGGCCCGAAGATA
Organism: Cryobacterium sp. Y82; assembly: GCF_002929495.1. Classification (GTDB taxonomy): domain Bacteria; phylum Actinomycetota; class Actinomycetes; order Actinomycetales; family Microbacteriaceae; genus Cryobacterium; species Cryobacterium serini. The sequence continues at coordinate 6,920 of NZ_PJJJ01000031.1, read as the reverse complement.
GCCAAGGGCCACGAACGCTGGATCAGCATTGTGCGCGAGGCGAGCAAGCAGTCCATTCGGGCCTGGCTGCCAGGCGTCGCCCCGCTTGCCAGCACCAAACAACTGGCCGTACTCGCCGCCACCACACGGATGCTGCTGCTCGACCCGACCGCAAGCGGTCGCCTCACCGAGGTGGCCGCGCCCACCGACGACCGCGACATTCTGCTCGTCGTCGGGCCGGAGGGTGGAATTTCCCCGGCCGAACTGCTCCTGCTGGAACAAGCCGGCGCGACCCAGGTGCGCCTCGGTGACACCGTGCTGCGTACGTCGACCGCCGGTCCCGCCGCCCTCGCAATCCTCAATGCGACCCTGGGTCGTTGGTAGTGCGTGCCGCTGGTAGCGCCGCTTAAGATAGGGGTATGTCTTCTACCGGTTTTGAACCGACCATTTTCAGCCGCATTATCGCGCGTGAGATTCCGGCGACGATCGTCGCCGAGACCGAACAGATCATCGCGTTTGTCGACATTGCCCCGAAAGCCCCGGTGCACGTCGTCATCACCACCAAAGACCCGCAGTACCAGAACGTGGTCGAACTGGCCGCGGGCAACCCGGCCCTCCTGGCCGAACTCGTCGCGGTAGCCGAGCGCATTGCTGCCGAACGAACCAACGAGCAGTTTCGCCTCGTCTTCAACACCGGAGCGGCAGCTGGCCAGACCGTCTTCCACGTGCACGCCCACCTGCTGGGCAGTCCGGAACCGACCGACTCGCTGGGGGAGGACTCACTTGGCGCCCTCTGAGCCCCGCAACGCCAAATCCGGCAGCGCCAGCGCCAGCGTCAACACCGAGTTGCGCTTCACCGTCGACGGCGTCGCCATGGTACGCCTGCTCGGTCCCGAAGATCGCTACCTGAGCACCATTGAGGCTGCCTACCCCAAGGTTGACGTGCACGTGCGCGGCAATGACGTGACCCTAAGCGGCTCGGCCGACGAGGTGGCGGCAGTGCGTCGGCTGATCGAGGAACTGCAATTGGCACTGGGTGCTGGCCACGATCTCGGCGAGATCGAAATCGCCACCTCAGCGCGGATGCTCGCCGCCGACAGTTCCTTGAGCCCATCCGCGCAACTCGGCGCCCCCATCCTCACGGCGCGGAACAAAAGCATTCGGGCCAAGTCGATCGGGCAGAAGGACTATGTTGACGCGATCGACGACAACACGATCGTGTTCGGCATCGGCCCGGCCGGAACCGGCAAGACCTACCTGGCCATGGCTAAAGCGGTGCGGGCGCTGCAGAACAAAGAGGTCGAGCGCATCATCCTGACTCGCCCGGCCGTCGAGGCTGGGGAACGGCTGGGTTTTCTGCCTGGCACCCTCACCGACAAGATCGACCCGTACCTGCGCCCGCTCTACGATGCGCTCGGCGAAATGCTCGACCCGGAGCTCATTCCCAAATTACTTGCTGCTGGCACGATCGAGGTGGCACCGCTGGCCTACATGCGTGGGCGCACCCTCAACGCAAGCTTTGTCGTGCTCGACGAAGCCCAGAACACCACCCCGGAGCAGATGAAGATGTTCCTGACTCGCCTGGGATTCGGCTCAAAGATGGTCATCACCGGGGACGTCACCCAGATCGACCTGCCGGCCGGCACGAGCGGCCTGAAACTGGTCACGCGCGTGCTCGACGGGATCGACGACATCCACTTTGCGTATTTAACCAGCGCCGATGTCGTGCGGCACTCACTGGTGGGGCGCATCGTCGACGCTTACACCGAGTACGACGCACACAAGCAGGCCCTACGCCAGGAGAGTGCTGAGGCCCGAGAATTTGCCACGCGTGGCCCCCAGCGCACGAGCGCTTCGGGCCGCAACCCGAAACGGAGTTCCAGTTGAGCATCGAAATTAACAACGAGTCGGCTATCCCGGTCGATGAGGCTGCCATTTTGCGGCTCGCTGCCTTCGCGCTCGACACCATGCATGTACACGCCGACGCCGAGCTCGCCATCGTGCTCGTCGATGAGGGTGCCATGGAGCAGCTGCACGTGCAGTGGATGGACGAACCCGGCCCCACCGACGTGCTGAGCTTTCCGATGGATGAACTGCGCCCCGGTACCGAAGAGCAGGAGACCCCGCCGGGCCTGCTCGGGGACATTGTGCTCTGCCCGCAGGTCGCCAAGGAGCAGGCAGAAACCGCTGGCCACAGTACCCTCGACGAACTGCTGCTGCTCACCACCCACGGCGTGCTGCACCTGCTCGGCTTTGATCACGCGGAACCGGCGGAAGAGAAGGAGATGTTCGGTATCCAGCGCGATATCCTCATCGGTTTCGCCATGCAGGAACGACAACGCCACTGATGCACATCGTCTGGTTCATTTACGCGGCTGTAGTCCTGGTCGTCTTTGCCGGACTGATGGCCGCCGTCGACGCCGCGATCACGACTCAGTCCCGGGCCGACATCGCGAGCATGGTGGCGAATCATCGCGCCAAACGGTCGTTGCAGGCCATCGCCGACGATGCCGGCGCGCACCTTAACGCGATCAATTTCATTCGTATCACCGCCGAGACCACGGCCGCCGTCCTGGTCACGCTGGTCTTCGCGACCACGATCGAGGCCGTCTGGCTCGCTTTGCTGCTGTCGGCGCTCATCATGACCTCGGTGTCGTTTGTGCTCGTCGGTGCCAGCCCGCGCAGCGTCGGCCGAGCCCACCCGGTCGGCTTGCTGGCCGCGACTGCGTTGCTCGTCCACATCGGACGCGTTCTGCTCGGACCCATCGCGAATGCCCTCGTCGCCCTCGGTAACCGGGTCACTCCCGGGCGCACCAAACTCGCGACGTTCACCTCCGAAGTCCAGTTGCTCAGCATGGTGGACGAGGCGACCGAGCTTGATGTGATTGAGGAAGATGACCGCGAGCTCATTCACTCCATCTTCGAGTTCAGTGAGACGGTCGTGCGTGAGGTGATGATTCCGCGCACCGACATGATTACCATCGACGCCGACGCCAGTATCGACGCGGCAATGGGCCTGTTCCTGAGCAGCGGCACGTCGCGCCTGCCCGTGTTGGACGGTGAGGTGGACGACGTCGCCGGCATTCTCTACCTGCGTGATGTGGCCCGACTGGTTTTCGAGCGGCCCATCAGCGCGCTCCAGCTCACCGTGGCCGACCTGGCCAGGCCGGCCGTGTTTGTACCGGAGTCGAAGAAGGCCGACGAGATGCTGCGGCAGATGCAGTTGGAGTCCAACCACCTGGCCATGGTCGTCGACGAGTACGGCGGGATCGCCGGACTGCTTACCCTCGAAGACCTAATCGAGGAGCTCGTCGGTGACATTTCCGACGAGTACGACCGTGACGTGGTCGAGGTCGAAGACCTCGGCGACGGGCATTTTCGGGTGAGTGCGCGACTTCCGGTCGATGAACTGGGTGAGCTGTTCGATCTCGAACTCGACGATGACGATGTCGACTCGGTGGGTGGCCTGCTGGCCAAGGCCCTCGGTCGATTGCCCGTTGCCGGGTCGGTAGCCTCGGTTAGTGGGCTCAACCTCACCGCCGAACGCACCGAGGGACGCCGCAAGCGCATCAGCACCGTGCTGGTGGAACGCGATGCGGCTTTGATCGATGCGCAGACCGCATTCCTCCCGGTACCGACGAGTACCCCAAGAACAGTGTCAGATGATGAAGGAGAACGGTCATGACCGGAGCAACCGAGGCACTCCCCGCCGACTATCGAGCGGGATTCGTCTCGTTCGTGGGACGCCCCAACGTGGGCAAGTCCACCCTGACGAACGCGCTGGTGGGCGAGAAAGTGGCGATCACCTCGTCGAAGCCGCAAACCACCCGCCGCGCCATTCGCGGTATCGTGCACCAGAAGAACGGCCAGCTCATTCTGGTGGACACCCCCGGCATCCACCGTCCACGCACCCTCCTCGGTGAGCGACTCAATAGCCTGGTCACCGCGACCCTGGCCGGCGTCGACGTGATCGGCCTCTGCATCCCGGCCAACGAGCCGATCGGCCCGGGCGACAAGTTCATCAACGAGCAACTGGATGCCTTCCCCCGCGCAAAAAAGGTCGCTATCGTCACCAAGATCGACGCGTCCTCCAAAACCAACGTTGCCAACCAGTTGCTGGCTGTTTCGCAGTTGCGGGATTGGGAGGCGATCGTGCCGATCTCCTCGACCAGCCGTATCCAGCTGGACACCCTCGCGGCCGAACTGCTGCGTCTGCTGCCGCACGCGGATGCCCCGCTCTACCCGGCCGACGCCGTCACGGACGAGACCCTCGAATCGCGCATCTCGGAGTTCATTCGGGAGGCCGCCCTCGAGGGCGTCACCGACGAGCTGCCGCACTCGATCGCCGTGACCATCGATGACATCATCGAGCGCGACGACCAGGAACTGGTCGAAATCTACGCCAATTTGTTCGTGGAACGAGACAGCCAGAAGGGCATCATCATTGGCAAGTCGGGCAGCCGTCTGAAGGATGTCGGTACCCGCGCGCGCAAGCAGATCGAGCCCCTCGTCGGTAAGCGCGTCTTTCTCTCGCTACGTGTGAAGATCGCCAAGGAATGGCAGCGCGACCCGAAGCAGCTCGGTCGCCTCGGCTTCTAACCTGTCGGGCAGGCGCCTCGGGTGTCCGCCCGAAACCGTCAACTCGCCCATATCGCTGATTACACCGTTCGTAAAGCGACGCGCGGGTGACCCGGTCTTGCCTCGGCCTCGCCTCGTCCTCGTCTCGCTGGTAGAGCTGGTCGAGACCGCCATCTCGTGACGCACCGCTGTGTCGGGTTCCGGTCATGGGCGAGCGGTGCGGGCGAACGTTTCTACGATGCGAACGTCAGCCGTCTCGTCGGGGCGAACGCCTAGTTTCGGTAGGCGTCGCGCGGGTGACTCGGTCTTGGCTCTTCCCCGTCCCGCGTGTCGAAACCGCATCTCGTGACGTACCGCTGTTTGCGATTCCAGCCAGTGGGATAGTCGGCAGCAGCGGGTCGAGCCAGAACGGTTCCTGCATGAGCGGGTTCTTGCTGGGGAGGGCGATCAGGATTTGCTCGGGGTCGATTTCGACCGGGGGGTGCAGCCAATACCGGCCGCCCTGAAGCAGTATTGTCCAATGTCGGTTGTGCAGCAGCAGGTGATGCAGTGCACAGAGCAAGATGGCGTGATCGATGTTGGTGAGTCCTTGTTCGGCCCAGTTTTCGATGTGGTGGGTTTCGGTCCACGATGGTGGTTGTTCGCAGCCGGGCCAGCGGCATCCGCCGTCGCGCGCTGCGAGGGCGTGGCGTTGATCTCGGGTGAAGAGGCGTTGGTCGCGTCCGACGTTGAGGGGTTGCCCGGTCTGGTTGAAGAGGATGCCGAGGTAGCCGGTGTCGCACAGGTGCCGGTCGATCGTTTCCGGCGAAATCGGTGCGGGGTTGCCTTCGAGGTAGCCGAAACCTGATTTGGCGCTTCCGCTCTTTGTGATAGCAGCCGCGGGGGCCGGGCCAACCGCGGGGTTCGGGCCAGTTGTGCGCGCACGACCAGCTGTTGGGGCGGGGATGGTGGCGGGGCGGTCGGGGTCGGTGATGATGACCTGCACGACGGGGCGGCGGCCGCCGAAGAGGGTGTTCGGGTCGGCGTCGGCGCCGAGTTTGAGCAGTTGGGTGAAGGAGTCTGCGGCGATCTGGTCGAGGGTGCGCGGGTCGTCCTTGACGCTCTGCGCCCACGCGGCGCGCTGGGGGTCGACGAATCGCACGCCGCCGCGTCGCGGACTGGTGAGGGCGTCGTAGGTGGCTATCCACGTTTCGCCCTGCTCGGGTGCCATCAGGGCGTGGAGGGTCACCATGCCGTCGGCGCGCCGCCAGAGCGACCAGGTGGTGTCGTCGCGGGCTTGCTTCTCGCGCGCGAGGATGCCGGCAGCGTCGAGGTCGTCACGGAGGCGCCGGGCGCGTTTGTAGGCTTGTTCGGTGTTGATCCCCGGCGCCTCGATGAGCAACACGCGCAGGGCGGTGGTGAGTTTCTCGGCGGTGATCGCTTGATCGAGGGTGCCCAGGCCGCGCAGCAGCGCGTCGCCGATGCCGGGGGAGATGGTGCCGGCGGCGATGGCGTGCATGATCGGTGCCTGCCACGGCACTACCACCGGCGCGACCGGCGGCACTGGCATCACCGCTGCGACCGGCACTGCCGCCGGGGGCACGGCGATGGGCAGCGGTGGCAGATGTGGGTGCAGCGTGGCCCATGCCGCTGCTCGTTCCGCTGCCCGAGCAGCTTCACGCGCCGCTTCCTGTTCGGCTTCCACGGCAACGTCGGCGGCGATCTGGGCAGCCAGCACGGCTTCGCGAGCGGCGTCGACAGCGCGAAGTTCGGCAGTTTCCGTGTCGGCCATGAGCACCCCGACGACCAGCAGCCGACCAGCCTCGATGCGGCTGAGGCCGGTGGCGTCTTGCACCATCATGGTCGGGTTGCCGAACCCGTGCCGCATTGCCAGCCCCGACTGGCCCAGCTCGGGCCGGGACCGCCGTGCGATCGTGCCTGCCAGTAATGCCGCCGCCAGGGTGCTCAGTCGCAGCAGCTCCGCGATCGGGCCACGAGCGGCGAGCACCTGCGCATCAGAGAGGCTGCTGAACTCGGCGCTGGAACCACCGAGCGCAGCCACCGCGGCCGCCGCCCGGGTGAGATCCACTGCCCTGTTGGTCATGATTCAACTCAACACCCGACCACCGACATTCCCGAGGAAAAATCATGCTTACAAGCACTAAAACATCAACGCCCGCCAAAAAATACCCAAAAAAATGTTTCCCATGAGACGTCGATCGCCGACGATGGCTGCGCTAGACACTTCCTCACAGCTGTGCGCGCCGATCACGGTCGCCAGTACACCCGTCCCTCCAGATCCCCAGATAGGTGATGTCCTATGCCGACCTTGGGGCTATGCCGATGTTGGTTGTAATGGTGCTGGTCAGATTTGATTTTCGGGG
>NZ_PJJJ01000037.1 GCF_002929495.1 Cryobacterium sp. Y82 | reverse complement strand
AGCTAAGACTCTCAGCGCCGATGGTACTGCAGGGGGGACCCTGTGGGAGAGTAGGACACCGCCGGACTTAACTTAGAAACAAACAGAAAGGCCACCTTCGGGTGGCCTTTCTGCGTTAACCCGATCAAACACGACGAAGGGCCACGCACACTGTGCGTGGCCCTTCGTCGTTAACGCGCTAATGGCGGCGGAGGCCATCCAAAGCTACGGCGAGCACGTCGTCCGCGAGGTGGCTGGCGTCCTCCGGGCCCTCGGGGCGGTACCACTCGGCGATCGAATTAACCATGCCGAAGAGCAGTCGTGTGACGACGCGCGGGTCGATGTCGCTGCGCAATGATCCCTCATCACGGGCTTCAACGACCAGAGCAGAAACCGCTCGGTCGAAAGCCCTGCGACGGGTGAGCGCCAGGCGCTCGACCTCCGTATTGCCGCGTACACGCAGCAGCAAGGTCACATACGGAAGCCGAGACGTCAATATATGTACGGCGCCGCGCAGCACGTAGGCCAGGCGGTCGATCGCATTTCCGGTCAGCGCACCAGATTCGAGCAGCACGCCCTCGAGGCCGTTGAGAGCTTCATCGAGGGCGAGCTGGAGCACTTCATCCTTGGAGGTGAAGTGATGGTAAATAGCAGCCTTCGACAAGGCCAAACGTGTCGCGAGTACTCCCATCGAGGTCGCGTCGTAGCCGAATTCGTTGAACGCGGTGACGGCGATCTCAAGAATGGCGCGCTGGTCGTAGCCGGGACGGCCGCGTTTGGGTGGGTGTACGTCAGGCATAGGACTTGAGTCTCTCACGCAGACGTGCCGGCCGAGACCGGTTAGCGCAGGTCGTAGACGCGTTTGTGCTTTCCCGTACTGCGCTCCAGGGTGCCCGGTTCGACTACGAGCACGTTCACGCTTGATCCGATCCGATCCTTGATCAGGGTGATGAGCAACGCACGGGCAATGGCAGAGGCCTCATCATTGGCGTGCTCGTGTCGCTCGATGCGCACGGTGAGCTCGTCCATGCGCGACGGTCGGGTCAGCTCGATCACGAAATGTGGGGAGAGGTGGTCGATTCCGAGCACGATCTCTTCGATCTGGGTCGGGAACAGGTTGACCCCGCGCAGAATGATCATGTCGTCATTGCGCCCGGTGATCTTCTCCATTCGTCGCATTCCCGGCCGCGCGGTGCCTGGCAGCAATCGGGTCAGGTCGCGGGTGCGATAGCGGATGACCGGGAACGCCTCCTTGGTCAGCGACGTGAAGACGAGCTCTCCGGTTTCGCCGTCGGGCAGGCTGTGTCCCGTGTCCCCATTGATGATCTCAGGCAGAAAATGATCTTCCCACAGGTGTGGGCCGTCCTTGGACTCGATGCACTCATTGCCGACACCAGGACCCATGACCTCGCTCAGGCCGTAGATGTCGAGCGCATCGAAGTCGAGGCGGTCTTCAAGCTCGAGGCGCATTTGATTGGTCCACGGCTCGGCACCGAGCACGCCGGCCTTCAGGCTTGAGCGGCGCGGATCAAGGCCGGCAGCAACCATGGCATCGGTGATCGTGAGCAGGTAGCTGGGCGTTGACAGAATGACGTCGGGCTCGAAGTCGGTGATCATTTGGACCTGTTTGTTGGTCTGGCCACCCGACATGGGGATAGCGCAAGCCCCGAGCGCTTCGATGCCCGCATGGGCACCGAGCCCGCCAGTGAACAGGCCATAACCGTAGGCGTTGTGTACCTTCATGCCGGGGCGCACGCCAGAGGCGCGCAGGCTGCGGGCAACGAGACCAGACCACATAGCGAGGTCGTTCTTGGTGTACCCGACCACGGTCGGCAGGCCGGTAGTGCCCGATGACGTGTGAATGCGAGCGATCTGATCCATCGGAACGGCGAACATGCCGAAGGGATACGAAACTCGCAGGTCATCCTTCGTCGTGAACGGCAGCAGCCTGATGTCTTCGAGGGTGCGAATGTCATCGGGGTGCACTCCAACCGCATCAAATTTGCGCGTGTAGAGGGGTACATTCTCGTAGGCGTGTCGCACGGTGTGCTGTAGTCGAATCAGTTGCAGCGCGCGGATTTCGCCCTGGTCCAGGCGCTCGGCCGCGTCGAGCTCGTCGAGTGCCGGTGCGTGCAGACGGGTCTTGGTCAGCGTTGACATGGTGCCTTCCGGAAGGGTTAAGGGTGGGTGCGGTCGGGAACAGGCAAATTGGTGGTGCGGCTGCGACCGCGAAATTCAGCAACGGTCACGTCGTTGTCGACGGTGATCCGTACGTCATAGAGGCCACTTCTGCCGCTCTTCACACGCAGCAGAGCGGTGGCGGTGAGATTCTGGCCGCTGGTGGTCGGCTTCAGAAAGCTGATGTCGGCGCCGGCCGCGAGCGTGACATGGTGCGAATCATTGCAGGCAATGGCGAAAGCCGTGTCGGCGAGGGCGAAGATAAAACCGCCGTGGGTCACATCAAAACCATTGAGCATATCGTCGCGCACGACCATGGAAACCACGGAGTGGCCTGGCTCGTTGCGATGGACGACCATACCGAGAGAAGCGGATGCCCGGTCGCGCTGCATCATGGCCTGGCTGCCGACATGCAGAGCTTCGGTCATTCGGTTCTCCTCATTGAGTTGCCGTACCGGTCGGGGTTGCCCGTCCGATAATGTGACTATATACTAACTGAACGATCGGTCGGTAATAGATCGCAAATTCATGAGCGCAATTGCCGACGAACATCACCCTAGCGCCGCCCGCTTGTGCACAAAACCAACCACGACCACCGCAGTCAACGCAGACCAGGAGCCGATGATGACACGCACCATCACGCCCGATACGAGCGCAACCGCCGTTATCAGCGTCGAGGAACAGCAGTTCAACGACTTGATCGAGGCCGACTCGCGCATCGAGCCGCGTGACTGGATGCCAGAGGCCTACCGCAAGTCGCTCGTGCGCCAGATTTCACAGCACGCGCACTCGGAAATCATCGGCATGCAGCCCGAATCGAACTGGATCACGCGCGCCCCGAGCCTGAAGCGCAAGGCGATTCTCATGGCCAAGGTGCAGGACGAAGCCGGCCACGGTCTCTACCTCTACTCCGCCGCGCAGACCCTCGGCGCTACCCGCGACGACATGACGGATGCCCTCATCGCCGGCAAGGCCCGTTACTCGTCGATCTTCAACTACCCGACCCCGAGCTGGGCGGACATGGGCTCGATCGGCTGGCTCGTCGACGGCGCCGCTATCTGCAACCAGGTGCCCCTCTGCCGTGCCTCCTATGGCCCCTACGGCCGTGCGATGGTGCGCATCTGCAAGGAAGAATCCTTCCACCAGCGCCAGGGTTTCGAGATTCTGCTCGAGCTTATGCAGGGCACCGACGAACAGCGCCAGATGGCCCAGGACTCGGTCAACCGTTGGTACTGGCCCGCGCTCATGATGTTCGGTCCGCCCGATGACGACTCGCCCAACTCGGCGCAGTCCATGGCGTGGAAGATTAAGCGTCACTCCAATGACGAACTGCGCCAGCGCTTCGTGAACATGCTCGTGCCCCAGGCGGCCGTGCTCGGCGTTACCCTGCCAGACCCTGACCTGCACTTCAACGAAGAAACCCAGCAGTGGGACCTCGGCACGATCGACTGGACCGAGTTCCACGAGGTGCTCGCCGGCCGTGGCCCGAACAACGCTCAGCGCCTGCAGCGTCGGCGGGACGCGCACGAGGACGGCGCGTGGGTGCGCGAAGCCGCCGCGGCCTATGCCGTCAAGCAGATTGCACTCAAACAGTCCGCAGGAACTAAAGAAATGGCAGCCTCATGACCACTCCCGGCGATTCCGCAGCTGAAATCTGGCCCCTCTGGGAAGTGTTCGTGCGCTCCAACCGCGGCCTGAGTCACGTGCACGTCGGCTCCCTGCACGCTCCCGACGAGACCCTCGCCGTACGCAATGCCCGCGACCTGTACACCCGCCGCAGTGAGGGCGTCTCGGTCTGGGTCGTTCCCGCCGCCGCCATCACCACGAGTGACCCCGACGCCAAGGGCGCCTTCTTCGAATCGCCCGCCGGAAAGAACTACCGCCACGCGAGCTACTACTCCAAAAGCGAAGGCGTTAAGCACCTATGAGCAACCACTTCGAAGCGGATGTCCCTGCCTCCGGTCACGAAGACGAGCACGGCCACGTCGCCGTCGATGTCACCACGCTCGACGCCGAACTCATCGAAGGCCCGTCCCTCGCCACACCCGACGTGGCGGAGTACGCGCTGTGGCTCGGCGACGACTCACTTATCCTGGCCCAGCAGCTCGGTGCCTGGATTTCCCGCGCTCCCGAGCTCGAGGAAGACGTCGCCCTGGGCAACGTCGCCCTCGACCTGATCGGCCACGCCCGGTCGCTGCTGCACTACGCCGGAACCGCCACGAACCGCACCGAGGATGACCTCGCGTACTGGCGCACCGAGCCAGATTTTCGCTCGCTGCACATCGTCGAACAGCCCAATGGTGACTTCGCGCACACCATCGCACGCCAGTTCATCGTGTCCCATTACCTGTTCGAGCTGTACAGCCGGCTGCGGGCATCCGCTGATGAAACGATCGCCGCGATCGCCGCCAAAGCGGTGAAAGAGGTCGACTATCACCGCGACCACTCCACCCAGTGGGTGCTGCGCCTCGCGCAGGGAACCGACGAGTCGCGTCACCGGATGATCACCGCGCTGAGTGACCTGTGGCCCTACGTCGAAGAGATCTTTCGCGACGACCCGCTCATCGACCGTCTCGAAGGGATCGCGGTTCGCCCGTCGAGCCTGCTCCCGGCGTTCGACGCCGCCATCGCACCGGTGCTCGCCGAAGCCGAACTCGAGGTCCCCCGCGGATTTGTCGCTTCCGGTGGCGGCCGCACCGGCAAGCACTCCGAGCACCTCGCTTTTCTCCTCGCCGAAATGCAGGTGCTCACCCGCGCTCACCCCGGCGCATCATGGTGACCACCGCAGCGCACGAGGCAATCTCGCGCCCGCGTCCCGCTGACGCCGCGTCGCTCGCGGCCTGGATAATCGCCGCGCAGGTCGTCGACCCCGAGATTCCGGTGCTCACCATCGAAGACCTCGGTGTGCTGCGGTCCGTCAGGGTCACCAGCGATGCTGTCGCGGTGACCCTGACGCCGACCTATAGCGGATGCCCCGCCATGGACGCCATGCGCGACGACGTTCTGGCGGTACTCGCGAGCGCTGGCTACGAAAATGTGTCGGTGCGGCTGGTACTCAGCCCGGCCTGGACCACCGACTGGATGAGCGAGATCGGCAAGGCCAAGCTGCGTGAGTACGGTATTGCCGCTCCCACCGGCCATGCCACCGTGCGGAGCTCCGGCCCGGCCGGCCCGATCCGCCTGAAAATGGCAGTGAAATGCCCGCGCTGCTCCTCGCTTAATACCCGCGAGCTCGCGCACTTCGGCTCCACCTCCTGTAAGTCCCTCTACGAATGCCGAGACTGCCTCGAGCCGTTCGACTACTTCAAGGTGCTCTAATGGCTGCAACACGTCTTGAATCCACCAACCAGGGCGCCACCACGCTGGCGCCGGTCAAGCACCGCGCACGCTTCCACACCCTCACGGTGGCCGAAGTGCGCCCGCTCACGGCCGACAGCGTCGAGGTCACCTTCATCGTTCCGCCCAAACTGCAAGGCGCTTTCGACTACCTGCCCGGCCAGCACCTCGCCCTGCGCGCCATGATCGACGGCAAGGAGCTGCGTCGCAGCTACTCGATCTGCCGTCCGGCCGGTGCTAAAACCAGTGCAGGCGGTTCGATCAGTGTCGCCATCAAACGCGACCTCGGTGGCGTCTTCTCCACCTGGGCCAACAGCGAGCTTCACCCGGGCGATGAAATCGACGTGATGAGCCCGCAGGGCAGCTTCACCTCGACTCTGCAGGACCTCGACCAGAAGCACGTCGTTGGAGTGGCTGCCGGTTCGGGAATCACCCCGCTCATGGCGCTCGCGCACACCGTGCTCGCTGCCTCGCCGACGTCGATGTTCACCCTCGTCTACACGAACCGCACCGCGCTCGACGTGATGTTCCTCGACGAACTCGCCGAGCTCAAGGACCGTTACCCGGCCCGCCTCGCGCTCTACCACGTGCTCTCTCGCGAGCAGCGCTCATCCTCGTTACTCTCCGGCCGCATCGACGAAGAGAAGTTTCGGCGCATGCTCGACACGATCCTGCGCCCGGCTACGGTCGATGAATGGTTTCTGTGTGGTCCGTTCGAATTGGTGCAGCTTTGCCGCGACACGCTCGAGAGTACCGGCGTTGACCGGTCGCACGTACGCTTCGAGCTGTTCACCGCCGGCGAGCCCTCGGCCGCCCGTGGTGACCGCGGTCGGCCGGTCATCATCGGCACCGGCGACAAGACCTTCCAGATCGAGTTCACCCTCGACGGCCAGAGCAACACGGTCACCACCCCGGTCAACGCGAACGAGAGCATTCTGAATGCTGCCCTGCGGGTGCGCCCCGACGTTCCCTTCGCCTGCGCCGGCGGTGTCTGCGGAACCTGCCGCGCCAAGCTGGTCAGCGGCGACGTCACCATGACCGAGAACTACGCGCTCGAGCCGGAAGAACTCGCTCGCGGTTACGTGCTGACCTGCCAGTCACACCCGACCACCGACACCGTCGTCGTCGACTACGACGTCTAACCCATGAGAAAAGCGGATGCCGTGATTGAGCTCTCGATAGACAACGACGTCGCCCACGTGATGCTGAACGCGCCCGACAAACTCAACGCCCTCGATGAGGCCGCGATCGTCGAACTCGACGCGGCGTATCAGACTGCCGAGCGGACCGGCGTGCGCGCGCTCGTGCTAAGCGGGGCGGGCCGGGCCTTCTGCGCCGGCCGCGACATTTCGGCGGTCGACCCGCGTACCGACGACGTGATCGGTTACCTCGGCAATCTGGTGACGCCGCTGCTGGAGCGCATGAGCCGGTTTCCGGCACCGACCTTCGCGGCCGCCCACGGCGCGTGCCTGGGCGTGGGCCTCGGCCTGCTCATCGCCACCGACGTTGTCTACGTCGCCGATACCGCCAAGATCGGTTCACCGTTTGCGAACCTCGGCGCCACCCTCGACTCTGGCGGGCATGCCCTGTTCGTGGAACGCCTCGGTGCGCACCGTACCCTCGACCTGATCTACAGCGGGCGGCTCATGTCGGGGGCCGAAGCCGTCGCTGGTGGACTGTTCAGCCAGGTGTTTCCGGCTGCGGAGCTGTCCGAGGCGACCGCGCAGGCAGCCGCGCGCGCGGCATCCGGTGCCACCCAGGCTTTTCTCGCGAGCAAGGTGCTCGTCCAATCTCTGCGTGACGAGCGGCTTGGACTTTGGCAGAGCATGAGCGACGAGACCGCCGCCCAGGCCGCGCTATGCGCCACGGGCGACTACCGTGAGGGTTTCGCCGCATTCCAGGAGAAGCGCAAGCCCTCCTTCACCGGTCGCGCCTGAGTCGCGCCCGCGCTGATCTCTCGACGCCTCCGCGTGAGATTGTCCTGAGCCCTAGGCAAGGTCTGCGCTTGCCCCTATGTTGTCGATGGCCGTAGCAGAGTCATTCTAAACAAGGAGCGCGATTGTGATCACCGCAGGTGCCGTTCTCAGCCCTGATTCTTCGACACATCGAACCCGGCGGCGGGCACGGTCAACGCTCGCGGCGGTCATCGTGCTGGCATTCGGCTTCTCGACGCCCGCCACCGCACCCGTCAGCGCCGCCGAGCCGCCGGTCATCATCGACGTGCTCACGATCAACGACTTTCACGGTCGGATCGAGGCAGCCGGTGCTGCGGCGGGTGCCGCCGTGCTCGCCGGTGCCGTCAACCAATTCCGCGACGCTGGCAACACGCTGGTCGTGTCGGCCGGCGACAACATCGGCGCCTCCACCTTCACCTCCTTCATCCAGCAGGACACCCCCACGATCGACGCTCTCAACGCGATCGGCCTCGACGCCTCTGCGCTCGGCAACCACGAGTTCGACCAGGGTCGAGCCGACCTCGACGACCGCGTGATTCCCGCAGCAGACTTTCCCTACCTGTCCGCCAATGTTTATGACCTGGGCACCGGGCAACCAGCATTCGAGCAGTACGTCGTGACGGAGGTCGATGGAATTTCCGTCGGTTTTATCGGTGCCGTCACCAATCAGCTGCCGAGCCTGGTGAGTCCAGCCGGCATCAGCACCCTTGAGGTGCGTGACGTGGTGACCGAGGTCAACCGGGTCGCAGCCAACCTGGACGACGGCGACGCCGCCAACGGCGAAGCGGATGTCACCATCCTGCTCGTGCACGAGGGCGCCGCCGGGCCCGACCTGGCCGACTCCACCGACGACTCCGCGTTTGGGCGCATCGTCACGGACACCGATCCCTCGGTCGCCGCGATCGTGTCGGCGCACACTCACCAGCTCTACAGCCATTCAATTTCGGTGGCCGGCAATTCCCTGCCACGACCCGTGATTCAGGCCGCGAGTTATGGCCAGGATCTGGGCCACTTGTCCCTCGCCGTCGACCCAGAGAGTCATGAGCTGGTGAGTATCGCTGGCGAGACCCTGCCTACCGTCGATGCTGACGGGGTCGCTTTGTACCCGGCCGACCCGGCAGTTGCGTCGGTCGTCACTGCCGCGACCGAGGCTGCCGCTCCCCTGGGAGCTGTCATCATCGGTGTGATCACCAATGACTTCAATCGAGCCAGGCAGAGCGACGGAACCGAGAATCGTGGGGGAGAGTCGATTCTCGGCAACTTCGTCGCCGACGTACAGCTGAGCGCGACAATCGAGTCGGGTGCCCAGATTGCGCTGATGAATCCGGGTGGGCTCCGTGCAGATCTCGTCATGGCCAGCAGTGGGCCGGATGACCTCGTCGGCGATGTTAGCTATCGCGAGGCAGCATCCGTTCAACCCTTCGCCAACACGCTCGTGACCATGGACCTGACCGGCACCCAGCTGCGCCAAGTGCTCGAGGAGCAGTGGCAGCCCACCGGGTCCAGCCGGCCCTTCCTCAAACTCGGCCTCTCGAAGAGCCTCGCCTATACCTACGACCCCACCGCAGCAGCCGGCGGGCACATCACCCACATGTTCTTCAATGGTGTCGAGATTGCGGACAGTGCGGTGCATCGCATCACCGTCAATTCGTTCCTCGCTGCCGGCGGCGACAATTTTCTCACGCTCGCCTCCGGCACGAACCAGGCCGACTCCGGTCAAACCGATTTACAGGCCATGATCGACTACTTCGTCGACACCCGCGTCGCCAACCCCGACCAGTCGCAGCGCGCGATCGGTGTCACTCTGACGCCTCCGGCCGAGGACGGGTACCTGCCCGGCCAGAACCTCGAGATCGGTCTGTCCTCGCTGCTGATGAGTGCAGGCGAGGGCGGATCCGACATCGTTTTCGTGCAATTCGACGGTGCCGGTGCCACGTATCTGATCGACCCCGCCATTGTCGATAACACCGACGAGGTCGGTCGCGCTGACGTGCTGTTCCCGATTCCGTCTGACGCATCCAGAGGCCTGCACCAGCTGACCTTCGAGGTGGTGGGGACGGGGACCGCGATCACCATCCCGATCGTCATTAAAGACGTCGGACCCGTCGCCGTGCACACGACGACGACGGCCGCAGTACAGCGCCACTTCGTGAGCCAGAAGAGGGCCGTGCAGCTGCGGGTCGAGGTGGCTGCGGCTGACAAAGCTACGCCGATCGGAACGATTCGGGTGTTTGACCGGGGTGAGCTCATCAAGACCCGGCTGCTCACGTCGCAGAAGGATGGCGTCGTGACCACGGGCATCACCGGGCTGAGCCGTGGTGTGCACAAGCTCACCGTGCAGTACAGCGGAAGCGATCATTTTCAGGAGTCTGTCTCCCGCCCGATTCGCGTGGTGGTGTACTAGCTCCGTCCCACCTGTGGGCGTCGCCCCAGCTGGCGACGCTCACACCGACCACGCCAACCTTTTTTACAGGGTCGGTCAGCTACTCTGGAGGAAACCGGAGAGGGGCCGAGATGCACACACGCTGGGCCCGCTTTGCCCGCGGCTGGATCGTCGCCGTGTTCTCGACTTTTGTTGCCGCACTGTCGCACACCCTGAGTGGCGGTTCCGCACCTGGCCTTTTGGCCGTCGTCGTTTCGCTTGCCTTCGCCGGCATGGTCTGCGTCGCGCTCGCCGGCCGCACGCTCTCGTTCTGGCGCGGTGCCGCATCCGTTTTGATCAGCCAGGTCATCTTTCACGGACTTTTTTCACTCGGAGCGCCGGGCGGTGCGCTCGGGGCCGACGCTCTCGCCGCCTCGGCCACCCACCAGCACGCGACGCTGCCCAATTTGATCGACCCGGCCGTTCTGGGCTCGACCACGCATGTCCCACATGATGGCGCGGCAATGTGGCTCGCCCATTTCGGCGCCGCAATCGTCACGATTCTTGCGCTACGGT
The DNA here is from genome assembly GCF_002929495.1 of Cryobacterium sp. Y82. Taxonomy (GTDB): domain Bacteria; phylum Actinomycetota; class Actinomycetes; order Actinomycetales; family Microbacteriaceae; genus Cryobacterium; species Cryobacterium serini. Next base: position 443,567 of record NZ_PJJJ01000037.1, on the reverse strand, counting down.
ACGCGGAACGCGCATTCTGGAGCCTGGTTGAGAACGTTCGCCTGGGCATCCGCACCCTTTTCGCGCGGGCCCAGCGAGTCGTGCCGATTGCGGCGCCTCACCGTATCGGACACGTGGCACCGGTGTTTACCCCGCGCGATCTGATCCTGGTGCTCTCGGCCCTGCGCCATCGCGGGCCGCCCGCCTTCGCCCTCGCCGCCTGACGAATAGACCAACCAGACTAATTTTCCCATCGCACCGAACGAGTAGCAGAGGCTTCGCCGGCCTCGTTCGGTTTGCGCCGGGCACCCACATCTAAGGACAGTCATGAAGTTCACGACCCCCATCGGTACCGCTACAGCACTGGCTGCCAATGCGCCCGTCGCAAGCCGTCGGTCGAGCACCGTGCGCGCCAACACAGCGACCCACGGAGCGATAGCCCCCCTCGTTAGAACTGCGCGCCAGCGACCGACCTGCCAGCTGACGGCTTCGGCCACTCGCCGCACGGCCCGAGCCCTGTTCGCGGTCGTCGTCGCTGCAGCGGCCCTGGGCTGGGGCGCGGCCCCGGCATTCGCTCACAACAACGTCGTCGGGTCTTCACCGGCAGCTGATTCCGTCGTGACCGAGCAACCCGGTGTATTTTCGGTCACGACCAGCGACCTGTTGCTCGACCTCGGTGGAACAGGCTCGGGCGGGGCGATGATCGTCACGGGGCCAACCAGCGCTCCGTTGTTTTACGGCGATGGCTGCGGGAGTGTCTCCGGCGCTACGGTCGAGACCTCGGCGCAGCTCGGCGCGGCCGGCGAGTACACGGTGATCTGGCAGACGATCTCCACCGACGGCCACGCCATTTCCGACGAATTCACCTTCGACTGGCAGCCAAACGCCGATCAGGTACTCGCCGACGGGGCTGCCACGGCTCCCGCCTGCGCTACCGAAACGGATGCAGCAACAACGGATTCCGGCACCTCGCCCTCCGCAGATTCCGGCTCCAACGGCACGCTCTCCACGGTCGCCTGGATCGGTGGCAGCCTCGGCGCCGTGCTCCTCGCTGTGGGTGCCACCCTGTTCGCCCTCCGCCGTAAGTCCCGAGCCTAACCGCCGTTCTTGCCTCCCGACGCTGACCAGCTGCGGGGAACGTGTCAGGGGGCCCGGGTAAAGTTGTCCACGTGAGTTGGAACGCTGAGCTGCCCGGGAACCCCGACAACGTTGAACCATCCAGTGCCTTCGATGGCCCGAGCGACTTCGATGCCCCCGACGACTTCGATGCCCCCGACGACTACGACGCTCCACCACCCGAGTCGGACCGGGAGTTTGCCGACCGCCAGTTCGGGCGGCAGCCCGCCGACCCGGCCGCGGCATTCGCTTCGAGCCACCGCAGCGAGGCGGCAGTCGCCCGGCCCGCTACGCCGATTCGTGCGGCGACCCGCAAATTCGACACCGCCGCCGAAGCCCTGCACACCGTGTTCGGTTACGACTCGTTCCGCGGCGACCAGGCCGAGATCATCGCACAGGTCGTCGATGGCAAGGACGCCGTCGTGCTTATGCCCACCGGCGGCGGCAAGAGCCTGTGCTACCAAATTCCCGCGCTCGTGCGAGCCGGCACCGGCATCGTCGTCTCACCCCTCATTGCACTGATGCAAGACCAGGTGGATGCGCTCACCGCCGTCGGTGTGCGAGCTGAGTTTCTCAACTCCAGCCAGGATTCGCAGACCCGCAGCCAGGTCGAACGCGACTACCTGAACGGTGACCTCGACCTGCTCTACGTCGCCCCGGAGCGCCTCTCCAATGAGGCCACCAAGCGGCTGCTCGAGCGCGGAACGATCGCGCTGTTCGCCATCGACGAGGCCCACTGCGTGTCGCAGTGGGGACACGATTTTCGGCCCGACTACCTCGCGCTCAGCGAACTCGCCGACCGATGGCCCGATGTGCCGCGCATCGCCCTCACTGCCACCGCGACGGATGCCACGCACCAGGAGATCACGACCCGCCTGCAGATGGGCGACGCCAAACACTTCGTGGCGAGTTTCGACCGACCCAACATCCAGTACCGCATTGTCGGCAAGTCCGAGGTACGCAAGCAGCTGCTGTCCTTCTTGAAGACGGAGCACCCGGGCGACGCCGGAATCGTCTACGCCCTCAGCCGTAAGACGGTCGACCAGACGGCTGATTTTCTGCGTCAGAACGGCGTCAATGCACTGCCGTATCACGCCGGGCTCGACGCGGGCCTGCGCGCTCGCACCCAGTCTCGCTTCCTGCGCGAGGAGGGCGTCGTCATCGTCGCCACGATCGCCTTCGGCATGGGAATCGACAAGCCCGACGTGCGCTTCGTCGCCCACATCGACCTGCCCAAATCGGTCGAGGGCTACTACCAGGAAACCGGTCGAGCCGGCCGCGACGGGGCCCCGGCCACGGCCTGGCTGGCTTATGGCCTGCAAGACGTGGTGCAACAGCGGCGCATGATCGACGAGTCGCCCGGCGACCTCGGCCATCGGCGCAAACTCTCCGCCCACCTCGACGCCATGCTCGCCCTCTGCGAAACCGTGCACTGCCGCCGGGTCAACCTGCTGCGCTACTTCGGCCAGACCAGCGAACCCTGCGGCAACTGCGACACCTGCCTCGAACCCCCCGAAGCCTGGGACGGCACCATTCCCGCCCAGAAACTGCTTTCCACTATCGTGCGCCTGCACCGCGAACGCAACCAGAAGTTCGGCGCCGGCCACCTCATCGACATCCTCCGCGGCAAAGAAACCCCCCGTGCCACCCAATACCGGCATACCGAACTGAGTACCTGGGGCCTTGGCGCCGACCTCAGCGATCAGGCCTGGCGTGGCGTCGTGCGCCAAATGCTGGCCCAGGGCCTGCTGGCTACCTCCGGAGAATACGGAACCCTCGTGCTGACGGATGCCGCCGCCGGGGTTCTTGGCGGCAGTCGCGACGTGCAACTGCGGCGCGAACCCGACCGCCCCGCACGTTCCAGCGCCGCCCGCCGCCCGAGCGCAGCGAAAGTCGCGGCCGCCGACCTCAGCACATCTCAGGAGACCCTGTTCGAGGCGCTGCGGGTGTGGCGTTCGGCCGAGTCAAAGGAGCAGGGCGTTCCCGCCTACATCGTCTTCGGCGACGCGACCCTCATTGCTGTGGCCGCGGCCGGCCCCGCCACGCTCGCCGCGCTCGACGGCATCACCGGTATCGGTGCTAAGAAGCTCGAGGCCTACGGCGCAGCCTTGCTCGAGGTTGTCGCGGCCTCCGCCTGATCGCAACAGCGCGCTATTTGTGCAACAGCGCAGGTGCGAACGACCCGAAGTTGTGGTGAACCTACAAAACGGATGCCGGGTGCGGCATCTATCATTGTCGCCCCCGCACCGCGCGTTTCACGACCGCGACTACGCGGCCCTAACGTTGCGATCACAACTTCGCGCGAACAGTTAGGACCACCGATGGTTGACACAGCCCAGCGCTCCAGCACCCGATCGACGATCGACCCCAGCGTCGACACTGGACCCATTAAGTCCATCGGTGATCCGACTGCCCCCACGGTCAACGTCGAACAACTTGGGCGCCAGTTGCTCGGCACCTGGGCCGACGTGCGCCTTGCCGCCCGAGAAGTCACCGCGCGCCCCGATATGCAGCGCATTGAGGGCCTCTCCATGGCTGACCATCGGCTGCGCGTATTCGAGCAGCTCAAGGTGCTCGCAGCCAAGGGACACGTACTCCGTGCCTTCCCCAAGCATCTTGGCGGTCAGGATGACCACGGCGGAAACATTGCCGGCTTCGAAGAACTCGTCATCGCCGACCCGAGCCTGCAGATCAAGGGTGGCGTGCAGTGGGGCCTCTTCGGCGCCGCTGTGCTTCACCTCGGTACCCAGCCGCACCACGACAAGTACCTTCCCGGCATTATGAACCTCTCCGTTCCCGGCGCGTTCGCCATGACCGAAATCGGTCATGGCTCAGACGTGGCGAGCATCGCGACCACTGCCACCTTCGACGCCGCGACCGGCGAGTTCATCATCAATACCCCGTTTCGCGCTGCCTGGAAGGACTACCTTGGCAACGCCGCGAAAGACGGCATCGCCGCCGTGCTGTTCGCCCAGCTCATCACCCGGGGAACCAACCACGGTGTGCACGCCTTCTACCTGCCCATTCGGAGCGCCGATGGCGCATTCCTCCCCGGTGTCGGCGGCGAGGACGACGGCTTGAAGGGCGGCCTCAACGGCATCGACAACGGCCGACTACACTTCACCGACGTGCGCATCCCGCGCGAGAACCTGCTTAACCGCTATGGTGACGTCGCCGAGGACGGCACGTACTCCAGCCCCATATCAAGCCCGGGCCGGCGCTTCTTCACGATGCTCGGCACGCTGGTGCAGGGTCGCGTGTCGCTCGACGGGGCAGCCACCGCGGCATCCGCTCTCGCCCTGACCATCGCAATCACCTATGGCAGCCAGCGTCGTCAGTTCACCGCAGGAAGCGACAGTGACGAGGAGGTCATCCTCGACTATCAGAGGCACCAGCGCCGGTTGCTTCCGCGCCTTGCCACGACCTACGCGCAGACCTTCGCGCACGACGAGTTTCTGGTGAAGTTCGACGACGTGTTTAGCGGCAAAGCCGACACCGACGATGACCGGCAGGACCTCGAGACCCTCGCTGCCGCGCTCAAGCCGCTTTCCACCTGGCACGCACTCGATACCCTGCAGGAGGCGCGTGAAGCCTGCGGCGGCGCCGGCTTCATGGCCGAGAACCGCCTCGTGGGGCTGCGCGCCGACCTCGACGTCTTTGTGACCTTCGAGGGCGACAACAACGTGCTGCTGCAGCTCGTCGCCAAACGCCTGCTCACCGATTACAGCCGCAAATTCGCCACAGCGGATGCCGGCGCCCTCGCCCGCTACGTGGTTCAGCACGCCGCTGGTCGCGCCTACCACGGCACAGGCCTCCGCACCCTGGGCCAGTCCGTTGCCGACCGTGGATCCACGGCCCGCTCGGTCGGTGCCCTCCGCGAAGCCGATGTGCAGCGCGAACTGCTCACCGATCGGGTCGAGAGCATGATCGGCGAGGTCGCCGGCAAACTGCGCGGCGCCACCAAGTTGCCTAAGAAGCAGGCCGCCGACCTGTTCAATGCGCACCAGAACGAGCTCATTGAAGCAGCACGCGCCCACGGCGAACTCCTGCAGTGGGAATCGTTCACCCGGGCGCTGGACGCTACGACGGATGCCGGCACCAAACAGGTGCTCACCTGGCTGCGTGACCTGTTCGGCCTCGGCCTGGTGGAGAAGAATCTTGCCTGGTACCTCATCCACGGTCGGCTGTCCGCCCAGCGGGCCCAGGCGGTCACGGCCTACATCGACCGGCTGATTGCGCGCATCCGCCCGCATGCCCTCGATCTCGTCGACGCGTTCGGCTACTCGCCCGACCACCTGCGCGCCACGATCGCGAGCGGCATCGAACGCGAACGCCAGATCGAGGCGCGTGACTACTATGCCGACCAGCGGGCATCCGGAACCGCTCCTTCACCCGAAAAACCGGTCAAGCGGTAAGGCAATACGCGTCGTACTCAGGTACGACAGCAGTGGCGCACAACCATCCTTACGGTTGATGCGCCACATAGGGGTCAAACCATACCGTTTGGTATGGGGGCTTCAGTGCAGTGAAACGGGGCCTCACCCACCAACGGAATGAGGCAGTCGTGATCCAGGCACAGTCCCTGACCAAACACTACGGAAGCAAGACCGCGGTCGACGCGGTCGACTTCACGGTGCAGCCGGGCAAGGTTACCGGTTTTCTCGGTCCGAACGGCGCCGGCAAGTCCACCACCATGCGCATGATCGTGGGCCTTGACCAGCCCAGCGCCGGATCGGTGATCGTCAACGGCAAGCCGTACCACGAGCACAAGGCACCGCTGCGTGAGGTCGGCGTTCTGCTCGATGCCAAGGCCGTGCACACCGGCCGCAGCGCCTACAACCACCTGCGCGCCATGGCTGCCACCCACAACATCCCCACCAGCCGGGTGCACGAGGTCATCAACCTCACCGGCCTGGAGTCCGTCGCCCGCAAGCGCGTCGGCGGTTTCTCGCTCGGCATGGGCCAGCGTCTCGGCATTGCCGCGGCGTTGCTCGGCGACCCGGCCACCCTCATTCTCGACGAGCCTGTGAACGGCCTCGACCCAGAGGGTGTGCAGTGGGTACGCAAGCTCACCAAGCAGCTCGCGGCCCAGGGCCGCACTGTGTTGCTTTCCTCGCACCTCATGAGTGAGATGGCACTCACGGCCGACCACATCATCGTGCTCGGCCGCGGTCGAGTGATAGCGGATGCCTCGGTCGCCGACCTCATCGCCTCGGCCGCGCAGAACACGGTGCGCGTGCGCACCCCGCACACGGCGGCCCTCGCCGCCCTGCTGGCGCAGGAAGATGTCACCATCACCAACGCCGAGCAGGACGTGCTCGAGATCAGCGGACTAACCGTGAACGAGATCGGCGATCGCGCCGCGGCTGCCCAGATTTCACTGCACGAACTCTCGGCGGTGAGCGCCTCCCTCGAGGACGCCTACATGAAACTCACCCAGAACGAAGTGGAGTATCGCACCGGCGATACCCACGCCGAAGCGGAGGTCGCTCGATGAGCACTATAAACCTCACCCAGCCGTCCGCGGCCCGCGCGACGTTCATGTCGGCGGGCTCCGGCCTCAGCTTCACCGGCCTGTTGAAATCTGAATCCATCAAGTTGTGGAGCCTGCGCTCCACTTACTGGACCTATTCCCTCGTCGTCGTCGCCGCGCTCGGCATTGGCGTTCTCATGTCATTTGCGCTGTCGGCTACGGCCGGATTCGATCCGGCGACCGGCGCCCCCATGCCGATCGACAACGCTCAGATCTTCGTGATCGCTTCCACCTCTGGCTTGGTTCTCGGCCAACTCATCGTCGCCGTTCTGGGCGTTCTCTCGATCAGTGGCGAGTATTCAAGTGGCATGATCAAGTCCACGCTCACGGCGGTTCCTAATCGGCTGCCCGCTCTGTGGGCCAAAGTCATCGTCTTGTTCGCGTTCACTGTGCTGATCGGATTGGTCAGCGTCGTGGGATCTTTTTTGGTGGCGGTTCCCAGACTGGCCGTCGAAGACATTACCGCGAGCCTGTTTGACGTTGATGTGCTTCTACCTCTACTCGGCAACGTGTTGTTTCTCGCCCTGATCGCGGTGTTCGCCGTCGGAATCGGCGCAATCGTCCGCAGCAGCGCCGGCGGCATTGCCACGGTGCTCGGCATCGTTCTGCTGCTACCGACCGTTGTCGGTCTGTTTTCGCTGGCGGTGGAATGGGTCAATGACATCGTGCCGTACCTGTTCACCGTGGCAGGCTCGGAAATGGTCTACCCGAACACGATGGAGTCCTGGCAGGCGTTCCTGGTCGTCATGGCCTGGGTCGTTGTGAGCCTCGGTGCGGCCGCGCTGCTGCTCAAACGACGCGACGCCTGACCCGTACCATCGAAGAATGAGCCGTAACATTTCTCCCCCCAGGCGTGCGCTGTCGCCGGGGGGAGACGTGCGTCTGCCGACTCCTCCCGGCGTCGTGCGGCGATTCTGGACCAGGCATCCGCACCTGGCCGACGCGCTCGTCGCGGCGATCTATGTCGTGCCTGTAACGCTGACCTTCGTCACCAACCTGCTCGATACCGACCAGGCTTCGCTGCGCGATGTTGTCCTCAACGCGGCTATCGTCCTGCTCCTGGCCACGGCGCTGTTCTTTCGCCGACGGATACCGCGGCTGGTCCTGGTCGTGACCTGGATCGGCCTCCTGACCTTTGCCGACTACGGCGAGGTGCACCTGATCGCCCAGCTGCTCGCGCTCTACGCAGTCGCGGCCTACTCCGACGTGCGCAGCGCCTGGATCGGGTTCGGTACATCGACGCTTCTGGCGAGTCTGGCCGCGTGGCTGACCGATAATCCGGCCGAGGTGCCCTGGATTCCGGTGGCTAGCCAGGTGGCAATCATGCTGCTCGCCGCGACCCTGGTCGGCGTCAACATGGGCAACAGCAAGCGGTACGTTGCTTCGTTGCTCGACCTGGCCGCGCAACTAACCAGGGAACGTGACCAACAGGCGCAGCTCTCACGCATTTCTGAGCGGGCGCGGATCGCCGGAGAAATGCACGATGTCGTCGCCCACAGCCTATCTGTCATGGTAGCCCTCGCCGATGGTGCCTATGCCATCGCTCCCAAAGATATCGAGCGATCCCGTGCCGCGATGCTCGACGTTGCGGGCACCGGGCGCCGATCGATGACCGAGATGCGACGCCTGCTCGGCGTGCTCGATATCGGTACCGAGCCGGCCCCGCGCTCGCCGCAGCCGGGAATCGACCAACTGGCCGACCTCGTCGAATCCTTCCGGTCGACCGGACTGCCCGTCGTGCTGGAACGCAGCGGCCGCGAACCGGCCAATCCAAGCGTGCAGCTGACAATTTTTCGACTGGTGCAAGAGTCGCTGACCAACGTGCTGCGATACGCCGATACGCCCACCCACGTCGTGGTCCAGCTGCACTCGGCCCCCGGAACTGCCGAGGTCACCATCAGTGACAACGGTCGGAAGCGCAGGGAGTCTGGAGCGCGTGCGTTCGGCCGAGGCCTAATTGGCATGCAGGAACGGGTGTCCATTTATGGCGGCGACTTTGAAGCCGGCGCAGGAATCCACGACGGATGGCGCGTGCACGCCGCGATGGCTTTTGAGGACGAATCACCACGAGTCGAGGAGCACAGATGACCGTGCCGGAACCAACCCCGACGCCCGGTCCCATCCGCATCATGCTCGTCGACGACCAGGCACTCCTGCGCGTGGGTTTTCGCATGGTGCTTGAGGCCGAAGACGACTTCACCGTCGTCGCCGAAGCCGGCACTGGTGCCCAGGCGATTGCGCTCGCCGCGAGTGTGCTCCCGCAGGTCATTCTGATGGATGTGCGCATGCCGGGGCTCGACGGCATCGAAGCGACTCGGCAGATCATGGCCGCCCTCCCGAACACTCGCATCATCATTCTCACCACCTTCGACCTCGATGAGTACGCTTTCGGCGGCCTGCGTGCCGGCGCGAGCGGCTTCCTGCTGAAAAACTCCCAACCGGGGGAGCTGATCAGTGCCATTCGCACGGTCGTCTCGGGGGAGGCATCCGTTTCACCGCGGGTGACCCGGCGCCTGCTCGACCTGTTCGGCACCCAGCTGCCACAGGCCGACGCCAAGAACGGATGCGCGGCCAAGGCTCTCGCAGCCCTCACCGAGCGGGAAACCGAAGTCTTCCTCGCCATCGCCGAAGGGCTGTCCAACCCCGAACTGGCCGAGCGTTTCTTTCTCACCGATTCGACCGTGAAGACCCACGTGGGCCGAATCCTGCACAAACTCGGCCTTCGTGACCGGGTGCAAGCGGTCATTCTGGCCTATGAACAGGGCCTCGTCGGACAGTGACCGTCGACCCGGCCCGTCATCGGCTGCGGCCTTCGACTTTTCGGGCGCAGTCGATGCACAGCTCGGCCGTCATCAAGGCGGACAATCGGGCGGCCCCGATGGGTTTACCGCATCGGAGACAGGTGCCATAACTCCCGTCAGAAATTCGGGCCAGCGAACGATCGATTGCGGCGACTTTCTCGTTGAACTCGCCGTGGACACCAACAATTCGTGACCACTCACCGGAGAGGGTTGGACCTTCCGGATCGTGCTCGTCGTCGGCCGATCCGTCGCTCCGCGCCTCACGCACACTCGTAAGCGATTCCGCCAGCCGGTTCAGCTCGGTCGCTATTATGGCGCGCTGATCCCTGAGGGCCTTGTCGAAGCGCCGGAGCTCGGCATCCGTAAGAGAGGTACTCGCCATGATCTATGCTCGCACTCCGCGATCGCTTCGGCCAACGCTGGAGAGGTGAAATTCATCAACCTCCGATCCGAGGAATAGGCTCGACGCATGCGTACCTTCTACCCCGAGCTCGAACCATACGACACCGGCATGCTCGATGTCGGTGAGAACCAGACCATCTACTGGGAAGCCTCTGGTAACCCAGACGGCAAGCCGGCGGTCTATCTGCACGGGGGCCCCGGCGGCGCGTCCAGCCCGGACCAGCGGCGGGTTTTTGACCCGGCAAAGTACCGCATCATCCTGTTCGACCAGCGCGGTTGCGGTCTCAGCACACCGCACGCGAGCGAGCCCGACGTTGATCTCGACGTCAACACCACGTGGACCCTCGTGGCCGACCTGGAGAAACTGCGCGAGCACCTTGGCATTGACCGGTGGCTGGTGTGCGGCGGATCGTGGGGGAGTACTCTCGCGCTGGCCTACGCCGAGACGCACCCGGAGAAGGTCACCGAACTCGTCGTACGCGGCATCTTCACCCTGCGCCCGGTTGAGCTCGATTGGTTCTACGAGGGCGGTGCTGCCGCAATCTACCCCGACCTATGGGAATCCTTCCTCGCGCCCGTTCCCGAAAACGAACGCGGCCACCTGATCGAGGCCTACGGCCGGCTGCTGCACGACCCCGACCAGTTCGTGCGCGAACGTGCTGGCGTGGCGTGGGCTACCTGGGAATCATCGACAATCACCCTGTTGCAGGAACCGGACAAGATCGCCCACTTTTCCGATCCTTCCTTCGCGGTGGCCTTCGCCCGCATCGAGAACCATTTCTTCGCCAACAAAGGCTGGTTCACACCCAACCAGCTCATCGACAATGCCTCCCGTCTCGCTGATATCCCCGGCGTCATCGTGCAGGGTCGCTATGACATGTGCACCCCAGCGTTTACCGCGTGGGACCTGCACAAGAACTGGCCGGAAGCCGAATTCCGCCTCATTCCCGATGCTGGCCATGCGTTCGACCAGCCCGGCATTCTCGACGCCATTATTGTGGCGACTGACCGCTTTGCAACCTGAACCACTGAGAATTTGTCAAGCGATCTTCTCGGATCTGCAATACTGACCGCATGACCGACTCGAACTTCGCTTCCCTCGCCGTGGTGGTGGTGAACTTCGGGTCGACAGCACTGCTCGAAGAGAACCTCCAACCGCTGTCCCGATCGGCACCGGGCCTGCACATCGTCGTCGTCGACAATTTCACCGACGCCGCGGAGCAGGCCAGGGTGAGCGCGCTCGCCGAGTGTGAGGGCTGGCAGCTCGTGCTGTCGCCGACCAACCTCGGTTTCGGCGGCGGCATGAACCTCGGCGTTGCGCGGGCGCAGCAGAATGGGCGCACCCATTTTCTCCTCTTGAATCCGGATGCCGCCATCCCCGCCGACCAGGTCACCCGCCTGCTCGAGGCGGTCGCCCTGCATCCGCTCACCCTGGTCTCGCCCCGCATCCTGCGGCCGGACGGTACGGTGTGGTTTGACGGTAGCGATCTGTACCTCGAGGACGGTCGGGTGCGCGCAACCCGCAAGCGCGGGGACCGCCCGGGCGAACGCACCACGCCGTGGTTGAGCGGCGCGTGTCTGATGATCAGTGATGATCTGTGGTGCCGGGTCGGCGGGTTCAGCGACGACTATTTTCTGTACTGGGAAGACGTCGAACTCTCGCACCGGGTGCTCTTGGCCGGGGGAGAGGTCACGGTCTGCGTCGACGCGTACGCCACTCACGCGCAGGGCGGCACCCAGGGCGTCGGCCAGCACAGCGCCGGCCAGGCCAAGTCTTACTCCTACTATTACTACAACGTGCGCAACCGCCTGGTCTACGCGGCGCGCAACCTCGCCGACGATGACCGCCGGAGATGGCGTCGACGCAGCGTGCCCGCGGCCTGGGAGGTCATCTCCCGCGGGGGCCGGCGCCAGCTGTTGACCTCGCGGCAGCCACTCGTCGCCGCGGCGAGGGGGTTGCGCGACGGCCTCGCCTATCGGCCGGCGTCCGCTGCACTGCCCACGACTGTCGGCACCAGCACGATCTAGCGGTTGCGCCGCCGGGTGAACCGCTTGGCGTACTCGCGCAGGGTCACGAAGTCTGTGCGCCGCACGCCGTAGAACTGCAGCGGGTTGATGCCGAATTTGCGATACATGAACAACAAATTCAGGTTGCTCGAGATGACGTTGCCGGCCAGGGTCGCCAGCGCGGCCCCCATCGCGCCGAGCGGCGGCGCCAGGACGATCAGCATGCCGACGTTCACCAGGCAGGCAATCAGCAGCGACACGCTGCGCAGGCCGGGGCGTCCGCGGGCGCTCAGGCCAGAGCCGGCGATCGACCCAGGAGTACCGAGCACCACTGCGGCGAGCAGCACACCGGCCACCGGGAGTGCGGGGCGAAAATCCTCGCCGAACAGAAAAGGCAGCCACCACAACATACTGATACCGAGAAACACGGCGGCCAGGCCGCACAGCATGGTGCTGATACGAGCCGAGGAGGCAAGACGGGCGTCGACGGAATCAGCAGCATCCGTCACAAAAGTCACGTCCCGCACCGCCTGGTTGATGATCAGCGGCAGTTCACTCACGCTCACCGCCACCACATACAAACCGAGCTGATAGGTGCCGGCGAACGGCGTCATGAGCACCTGGTCGAGCCGCGACAACAAAATTCCCGACAGCGAGCCGACCCAGATGCGCAGTCCATAGTTCAGCAGCCCGGCCGTGCGCGCCTCACGCGGAACGTCGAAGGCTCGCGGGTCGAGGCTGCGCATACGCCCGATATAGACGAACAACCCGGTCACCGGCATCGCTGCAACGGCGATGGTCGCCACGAGAGGCGTCAGGGTGCCGGTGAGCCAGAACGGAATGAGCACGCCGAGCCGCAGCGACGAGGTTACGATGCGTTCTATGGCGACCAGCCGCCAGCTTTGGGTAGCGGATGCCACCCCCCGAAACACGCCGACCAGCAAGTTGGGCACTATGGCCAGGCAGGCCACGAGAATGAGCTGCTGCACCGTCGGGTCGCCACCGCTGAGCCAGGCCGCTGACAACGCGACGGCGCCCATGGCGAGCAATCCGGCGACAACCAGAATAAGCATGCCCCGGTTGGAAGCGTTGCGGGCCAGGGTGGGGTTGCGGGCGATAGCCCAGGTGACGGCTTCGGGTACACCAAAGGTTGCCACGGTGACCACGAGCGCGAGCGGCGCGGTCGCGGCGGCCACAGCGCCACGACCGTCGACCCCGAGTGCCTGGGCCAGGATTGGACCGGAAAACAGCGCGACGAGGGGAGGAAAAGCGTTTCCGATCAGCGCAATCGTCATGTTGCGTGACACTGAATTCGCAGCGGCTGCCCGGCGCCTGGTCGGACCGACTGGAGACGTGATTGTACGGTCGATGCCCGGCTGGGCGGGTAGCTGTCCCCGGGGTCGCCTAGGTGCCATCGCTGATCACTACCCGCAGCGGAATGGCTGGCAACACACCCGAATCGAGAGTGTCATCGCGCAGTATCCGCGCTCGTTCCTGCTCACCCACGCACGCCGCGAACTGGGCATCATTGCCGCCCTCCGTCACATTCTGCCGATACAGGGTGCCACGCTGCGAACCCGGGATGGCCGGATACTCGGCCTGCCGCTCACCCACCTGCTGGGCGCGAATACCGTGCCGCACGGCGACCGAATAGACCCACAGGTCATCCGCCCGCGGAGCGACCCGCAGAAAGGCCTCGCCTTCGGCCCGCAGGGCAGCAAGCAGTTCGAGCGGGTAGTAGATCCCGGAGACACCGGTGCAGAGTGTCCGGTAACTCGCGGCGGTGCCGCGGGCGGCGACCCAGTGGGAGTAGAGCGCGACCCGATCGCCGTCGAAGGTGATGGTGTGGGCGCGCTGCCCAATGATCTCCAGTGGATGCCGGGCGGCCGCCTCGAGAAGTTCGGCCAGCCAGGTGCGCGGGTACAGCACATCGTCGTCGGCGGCGACCAGGGGGAGGATCGGCGTAGAAGAGGCATACGGGAACTGTTTTTTGTGCGGCCCGAAGTCGGGGCAAAAGAGGATTTCCAGGCCGCGCCGCTGCAATCGAAGTAGTGTGGCCGGTGGGTGCGCGAGCACCGCGACGTCATCGAGCCAGAGAATGAGGCGCCGTGGGCGAATTCGGCCGGCGGCGATGGTCTCGAGGGCATAGTGCACAAGGTTGATCCGATGGCCGAACGAGGTGAGGTTGACCACCACGGTGCCCGATCCCGTCACTGAACGACGGCTGAGCCGGTTGGTCAAGCGCAGGCCCGCGAGGCGCAACTTGATACTGGCCCGCTGGGCTAGGGCGGCCGGGTCTCGACGCAGATCGGTGACAAGCCGATGGACGGTGTTGATGACCACGTTATTGATGACCACACGCTACTTCCGGTTGCACGATGAATATCTCTCACGAAATCGCCACTATACAGGCCGTGCCACCCATCCCCGACCCCCTTCTCGGGGGATGATTTTCTCTCAGTTTGAGAGGGATCGCCCTTGTCCCTTCTCTACTGGGCCGTCTATTGTTATGCACGATGCGGCTGTGCAACAGGGGCTGGTACCCGAATCATCCCTGTGTGGCCCGGGTGGTGGTAGCTATTGTTCTCTCAGGTGCGCTCCAATATCATCGCGGTGCGACCTGCTGCGGCACTCCGTCGCACCCGCGCGGGCCGTTCCGTGCACCAGGCCACGTCCCTCGCCAATAAGTTCATTGCCGTTGTTGTTCTGGTCGTAGTCGCGTTGCGAATCGACATCGACCGAGGCGTCACTGTGGGCGCCGTGGTCTGTGTGGCCCTGTTCCCCGTCTGGTTCCCGATTCTGCGCCAATTTTGGGGCGCTCGGCTGTTCTTGATCGGCGGCCTGGTGGCGATCGGCTCGGGTGTCTGGCTCACCGTCCTATCCGCGCCCACGCACGATACGAGTCTCGGCCAGGCGTTCGGGTCGATCGCCGGTCTCATCGGGTTGATCGCCGGCGTCGGATTCGTGCTCTGGGCGCGCACCGTTCTGCCCGCCTCCCAAATCGCCATCTGGTACGGTGCCGGAATCCTGCTCGGTGTTTCGCCGTCGAGTGAACTGTACGCGGAAAATCCATGGCGCTTCGGCTATTCGGTGGCCCTGACGATTCTGCTGCTCGGGATCACAATGCAGCTGCGCCGCCGCTGGCTGGAGCTGGCCGTCGCGCTCGCACTCACCGTCGTGGCTACCGTGACGGATGCCCGTTCCGCGTTCGCATTCATGCTGCTGACTGTGCTGTTGGTCGCCTGGCAAATGCGCCCGACCCGAACCACGCGCGGCAAGTCGGCGCTGCGCGCCCTCCTCGGACTCGGCGTTCTGGGTCTCATCGTCTTCAACGTGATTCAGGCGCTCATCCTCGACGGCGCGCTCGGTGAAGCCACCCAGCAGCGTACCGTCGCCCAGCTCAACGAGGCCGGTTCGCTCATCCTCGGCGGGCGCCCCGAACTCGCGGCGACGATCGCGCTCATGCAGCATCAGCCGTGGGGGTTCGGCGTTGGCACCGTGCCCAATCCAGAAGACATACTGGCCGCCAAAACCGGTATGGCTGCGATCAACTACGCGCCGAACAACGGCTATGTCGACAACTACATGTTCGGTGGCCATATCGAACTGCACTCGGTCATCGGAGACTTCTGGGCGGCCTTCGGCATTCCCGGGCTTGTGCTCGCCCTCTTCATTCTCGTGCTCATCGTGCGCAGTATTGGCATACACGTGGCAGCCAACACCGCCAGTGCCGTGCTGCTGTACCTCGGTATCAAAGCCGTCTGGTTCATGTTCTTCGGCCCGTTTTTCAGCTCATCCGTGCTGCTCGTGCTTGTTCTCGGACTCCTCATCACCCGCAGGGTGCCGACCGAAAAGGATGCCGCGCTGCAGAGCCCCGCGCCCCTTCGACCTACGATGGTTCGACGCCGGCGATGAGCGCCACCAACCCCGCGGCCGAACGCGTTGGCTGGGTAGATACCGGCCGGGGCATCGCGATCCTGCTCGTCGCCCTGTTCCACTCGGCGAACTGGCTGCTCGGCGCCGGTTTTGATATTCCGTATTGGCGGGAGATCAACGACTCACTGTCGTCGATGCGCATGCCCTTGTTCTTTGTTCTGTCGGGCCTGTTCGCGCCCAAATGGCTCCTCAAACCGTGGCGCGATCTGTGGACGGTCAAGGTGCGCCTATACCTCTGGGTCTTCCTGCTCTGGGAGGTGGTCGGTTCGATTGTCTTCTTGCTCGGTCAGACCATGAAGGGCGAGGGCTTCGGCCTCCGCGAAGCCGTGCTGGGCCTTGTCGTGTCCCCGGTGCTGCCCCGGTTCGAACTCTGGTTCATCTGGGCTTTGTCGATCTTCTTCGTCGTGGCCAAGCTCAGTCGAAAAGTAAATCCCCGACTGCAACTCGTCATCGCCGGCGCCGTATCAATCGTGGCCCTGAGCGGGCTGGAGACGGCCAACGTGGGCTGGTCCGGGTCGCTCAAGTACTACTTCTTCTTTCTGGCCGGCATCTACCTGCGCAACTGGATCATGCGCATCGGCACGGTCGATAACCGGCTGCTCGTGGGTACAGCCATGTTCGTCTGGGTAGCCGTCACCGCCACCGTCGCGCTGCTCGGGCTGCGCGATGTCTTCGGTTTGTACTTTCTGAATTGTCTGGTCGGTGTCGTCGGCGGGATTGCGTTCAGTCGCACCCTCCGCGGCGTGCGCTGGTTCGGCACGATCGGGCGCATCACCCTGCCTATTTACCTGGCGCACACACCCATCGTCATCCTGATCTCCTTCGTGCTCTCCCTGCCGCTCTCCTTCCCTGCTGTCGCCGTCATCGCGCCCATCCTGCCGCCCATTCTCGCGGTCACGGCCGTACTCCTCGCCCTCTCCCTCAACCGCTTCGCATCCCGAAGTGCCCTGCGCTACGCCTATGAGCCGCCGCCGATTGTCACCGAGTTCGACCAGCGTCTCTATCGCTCGATTCGCCCGTCCCGATCGACCGAGGAGTCGACATGACCGGGGCGCCGGCACCCGCGCCCGTGGCACCCAGGGAAGCCTGGATCGACGTCGCGAAGGGGATCGCGATCACCCTGGTCGTGCTCTACCACGCGATCATGTACCTCGATGAGGTCGGGCTGGCCGGCGCGCTCGCTCCGCTCAACCCGCTGTTCGACACGTTTCGCATGCCCCTGTTCTTTTTCATGTCGGGAATTCTGGCCGCGTCGGCCATCCGCTTGCCCTACTGGCAGTTGTTTCGCAAGCGGATGTCGTTGCTCCTGTATCTCTACGTAGCCTGGGTAACCCTACAGACGCTGTTCTTGCTCGCTCTGCCGCCGATCAGCCCGTCGGGAGCGCCTAACGCCTCCTGGGCCAGCCTCGTCACCCTATTCGTTCGGCCCAGTTCCAACCTGTGGTTTATCTACGCCTTGCCGTTGTTTTTCACGCTGGCCTGGCTGATGCGGCGATGGGCTCCGGTGCTGCAGATCGCTCTGACCGCGGTCATAGCGGTGCTGTTCGGTGCGGGGGTGCTGCACACCGGCTCACCGTGGGACAAAATGGGCAAGTACGTCGTGTTTTTCATCGCCGCCATTTATCTTGGGCCGCTGGTGCGTCGCCTCGTTCCCCTCGTGCGCTGGTGGCATGTTGCTTTCTTGTGCCTCGGGTACGCTGCGCTGGTCGTGATCACCACGAAATTGACGCTCAACAAGATTCCATTCGTGTTGCTGGTCGTAAGCACGCTCGCCGTCGTTGTCGGCGTCACCGTCGCCGTATTGCTTGCCAAGCTGCCCGCCTTCGATTTCGTGCGCGCCCTGGGCTCTCGCACCCTGCCGATCTACCTCGTGCACACTTTTCCCATGACGGCGCTCGCTGCCATTCTGGTTGCCTTCGACGTCCACGATCCGGTGTTGGTCGCGACGTTGTTCCCGCCGCTGCTGTGCGCTGGTTCGATCGCGGTCGCCCTGGCGCTCAACTGGCGGTTTCATACCGTTCCAGGCATCTTCACTGTGCCGGTCAAAGGCTGGGTCATCGTTTCACAGCGGGCAGTGATCTCAACAAATACGCGACGCTAATTTGACGTAATTTCATTTTTCGGTAACACTCTAGTATCTATCGGCGACTCCCTGCAGTTGTCTCACCCGCATACCCGAACGTGCACCACCCGAAATGAATTCATGACCGACCATATCTCCCGCTCTCATCGCCGACCGCTTACCCTGACCCCGCAGCATTCTCGCGGCGTACACCAGCACCACCCCGCCGTGCATCGTTATGACCCACCTCGTCCAGACCTCACCCGTGCCGATCTACCGAATGCAGTTCGTCTGGAACGCACTCGGACGCGACGCAATTCCAGCGCACGAACCCCAGCTTTTGTGGCCGCAGCGACCCTTGCCGTTCTCATTCCGCTGGCGGGCTTGGCGGCTCCGGCCCAGGCCGCAACCGGAGGCGTCATTCGGATGGCCGCCGCGAGTGCCGGTACGACCGGAGTCCCTTCCGGTACGACCTTGAGGGTGCACAACGGCGATCTCAATATCACCAAGGCCGGCACGGTCATCAGCGGGCTGGATATTCGTGGCCTGGTCAAGATCAACGCGATCAACGTGACGATCAAAAACTCCATCATTCGCGGACGAAGCGTCAGCGCTCCCGCTGCGCTGGTCAATAACCTCGGCGGGCGCTCGGGCCTGAAGATCATCGATTCGGAGTTGTATCCGTCGAAGCCGTCGCCCGACATCAATGGAATCTACGGCTACAACTTTACGCTGACCCGCGTTGATATCCACGGCGTCATTGATGGTGTTCACGTGACCGGCAGTAATGTCACGATCGCAAATTCATGGCTGCACGGCAACCTGCACTACTCCAGTGACCCGAATCAGGGCGGAAAGCCCAGCCACGATGACTCTATCCAGATTCAAAAGGGCAGCAATATCAAGGTGTACGGAAGCACCCTGAGTGGTTCCCATAACGCTGGGGTGCAGATCACGCAGGACACCGGTGATGTCTCGAACTTCTCTTTTACGAACAATTTCGCAGACGGTGGCGCCTGCACCATTAACGTGGCCCAGAAGTCGTATGGTCCGATCTACGGCACCGTCGTTACCGACAACAAATTCGGGCGCAATACCAGGGTGGCCAACTGCGCCATCATCTCGCCCAGTACGACCAAGATCAGCACGGCGCGCAACTATTACACGCCCGACAGCCAGACCGTAACGGTGCACGGCGGCTAAACCGCCCTTCGCCTGCCCCACGATTCGCGATGGCGCGCCGCTATGGCGCGTCGTCGCGGCGCGGCCCTCGGTGAACCCCAGCCGGGCTGGCACTCCAAGCGTCCACGCGCGCCTCAAGGTATTCATAACCTTCCGTTTGACCCGCTCTTGTCGATACGGAATGCTGTACCCACGACCGGCGGCTCCCTTCAGCTGCCCCGCCCAACACGCCCCGAAACGTGTGCAGGACACGAAATTGCCTCTATGAAACTCAACCCGAATATGTTTACTGGCTTGCCCGCCCTCAAGGAAGCTCGTTCTCCCTTCCGTCGCGCGCGCGCGACGGCTGTCGCCGCTGTTGCGCTGGGGCTGATCTACGCCCTCGTTGGCATCGGTCCGGCCCAGGCCGCACAACAGCCAGGAGAGGAGTATGCGATCACGCCGTGGGGTGCCGAGCCCGCGGCCCCCCCCGTGGCCGAAACCACTCCGGGATTGGGCCTGACCCCGGCCCAATTGCGCTGGCTCATGGCGAAGTTGTTTCCGCCGGTCTCGCCGGCTCCGGATCCGATTGTGGGCCCGGACCCCCAGCCCGCTCCCGCTCCCGTGCCCGTGCCCGTGCCCGCGCCGGTGCCGGTGCCGGCCCCGGCTCCCGTTCCGGTTCCGTCCCCTACCCCCGCACCGGTGCCTGTCCCGCGGCCCGCGCCGGTGCCGGCACCCGTTCCGGCACCCTCGCCGCCGTCAACCGGCGGCACACCCAACGAGCGCAACACCGGTGTACCGGCCGGCACCGATTTGACGGTGCACAACGGCGACCTGACCATCACGCGGGCCGGAACCGTCATTGATGGCCTCGACATTCGCGGCATGGTTAAAGTCGAAGCGCCCAATGTCACGATCAGGAACTCGATCGTGCGCGGACGAGATCTGAACGGGCCGATGGCCCTCATCGGCAATCTCGGCGGCTACGAAAATCTGCGCATCATCGACACCGAGCTGTTCCCATCCACGCCATCACCCGATGTTCAGGGAATCTACGGCTACAACTTTGAGGCAACGCGCCTCAACATTCACGGTGTCATTGACGGTATTCACATCACGGGCGGAAACGTTGCCATCACGGACTCATGGCTTCATGACAACCTGCACTACGAGAGGGACCCGAACCAGGGCGGCACGCCGAGTCATGACGATGCCATCCAAATCCAGGAAGGGTCCAACATCCTCATCGAAGGCAATCGGTTGACCGACGCCTGGAACGCGTCCGTGCAGGTCACCCAGGACCGCGGTGACGTAGAGAACCTCACCATCACGGACAATGTCGTCGACGGTGGCGGATGCTCGATCAACCTCGCTGAGAAAAGTCACGGCCCCCTGCGTGGCGTGGTCATCACGGATAATACTTTTGGTCGCAATACTCGGGTCGACGATTGTGCGGTGATTGCGCGTTCGTCCACGAAGGTGAAGATGGCGCGCAACTATTACACGCCCGATGACACCCTGGTCGTGGTTCACGCCGGGTGACCGGGGCGACCAGGAATCACTAAAAAGGGCGGGTTCCTTGTGCGCTGCACGAGGAACCCGCCCTCCCGCCATTCCGGGGAGCTTGTTCGATGCTAGGAAGTGCCTTCAATCGCTCGGGCCTGCCAGCGGGAAGCGGCATCCGGTCGCGTCAGCGCGTCCAGGGCTCGACGCAACATCGTGCTCGAGGTGTTCACTGTGTATGGAAAATAGACCACATCAACGCCGACAGCGGCGAACTGGCGCTCGAGGTGCATGCCACGTGGGGTTCCTCGCCAGTCGTCGCCTTTAAAGAAGACATCGAAACGCAGCTGACGCCACGTCTCCATCTTGTCTTGCACGACTTCGGCGACGGCCTCATCGACGAATGAAATATGCCGCACAATCTCAAGGCGCTCGAACAGTGGAACGACCGGGGTGACGCCCTTGGTCAGCTCCAGCATTTCGTCGGACACGACGCCAGCGATCAGGTAGTCGCACTGGCTTTTGGCGTGCTTAAGAATATTGAGGTGGCCCACGTGAAAAAGATCGAAAGCGCCTGCGGCATAGCCGATGCGGAGAGGTCTCGTTGAATTGATGTCTGAATCCGGGGAAAAGGACTGTCCTGCAGCCATAAAGTACTCAGATTTCTTTCAGGCCACCCAGCGAGGGCGGCAGCAGTCGAGTAGAGGAGGGTCAGGGGAGGCAATGAGAAATCCTAACGTTTATTGGCTGGCCTGACTAGGGTGCTGTGCGGCTCGTTCATCTTGGGGATGCAACTGCTATTTTGCGGTAGGAGAAAGCGGAAAACTGAGTATACTTCGAAAATTGCTGGGGTCGACCCGAGCCCCCTAAAACGAGAAGATGAGGCTCCTTTATGTCGTGGCGTTTCCGTTCCCCCGTGACAGCCGTTGTCGCCTTCGCCGTAATGGCCAGTGCGATATTTACCGGAGCGGGAGTGGCCCAGGCCGACACCGCGCCCCCCAGTGCCTCCACCCCTAAGACCGTCGCAGCGGATGCCCTGCCCACAGCGCAAATCAACGGCGTCGTGTGGTCGCAGGTAATTGTGGGAAATACGGTCTACGTCGGCGGTGAATTCACCCGGGCGCGTCCCGCCGGAGCCGCAGCCGGAACGAGCGAGGTGTCCCGCAATAATCTCATGGCCTACAACTTGTCGACCGGAGTGATGACATCCTTTAATCCCAGCGTGAATGGTGTCGTGCGGGCGATTACCGCCTCCCCCGACGGATCCCGCATCTACGTTGGTGGTGGCTTCAGTACCGTCGGCGGAGTCTCCCGCTCGCGGCTCGCGGCATTCAGCACGGCGAGCGGGGCGCTCCTGTCCGACTGGACGCCGACGGCGAACGGCACCGTCCGTGCCCTCGGTGCCTTCGGCAGTACGGTGTATGCCGGCGGGAGTTTCACGTCGGCCAGCGGGCAGAGTCGTCAGAAGGCAGCATCCTTCAGTGCTTCCACGGGTGCATTGGGAACCTGGAAGGGAACCATTCCCGATGGTGCCGTCAATGCGCTGACAATCTCACCGAACGGCGACCGCGTCGTCATCGGCGGTTCATTCACCTCCTACAACGGAGCTAGGGCACCCGGCTACGGTATGGCCGCCACGAACTCGAGCACCGGAGCCGCCGTCGCGTGGAATATTGGCAAGCTGATCAAGAATGCCGGCCCCAACGGGGCTATCCTCTCCCTCACCTCCGATGCCGACGGTGTCTATGGCACCGGCTACGATTTTGGGGCGGGAGCAATGTTCGAGGGAACGTTCCGGGCCAGTTGGAGCAGCGGGAATATCGTCTGGATCGAAGACTGCCACGGCGATACTTATTCGGCTGTACCAGTCGGCGACGTCGTGTACACCACCGCCCACGCCCACTTCTGTGGAAATATCGGAGGGTTTCCGGAGACGAAGCCGCGTAGCTATCACCGCACACTGACCTTCAGCAAAGCAGCCACCTGCACTATCACTCGAAATGTAACGGGCAGTTACTTTAACTTCGGGGGCCGGCCGTGCCCCACCCTGCTGGCGTTCTACCCCGACATCAACACCGGTACGTATACCGGGCAGGGCCAGGGCCCGTGGAACCTCGCGGCGAACTCCCAGTACGTTCTCTATGGTGGCGAATTCACCATCGTGAACAACAAACGTCAACAGGGTCTCACGCGTTTTGCCGTGTCGTCCATCGCGCCCGACAAGGAAGGCCCCAAGGCCACGGGCACGAGTTTTCGGCCCACGCTCAGCATCCCGAGTGCCAACTCTGTGAAGGTCACCTGGAAGTCCAACTATGACCGTGACAACGAGCAGCTCACCTATCAGGTGTTGCGAAACGGAGTCGTCGTGCGCACGCAGACGGGCCTCTCCGTGGACTGGAGGCGGCCGACCCTAAGTTGGACCGACACCGGGCGATCGGGTGGCACCACCTACACCTACCAAGTGCGGGCGACCGATCCGTTCGGTAATACTGTGACCGGATCGTCGGCAAGCATCAGGGCGACCGGCGCGGCAATCAAGACGGCTCCCGACCAGACCATCACACCGGATGCGCCGGCGCAGGCCCCCGACGCAACGCTGACGCCGGATGTCGCTCCGGTGCCCGACGTAGCTCCCCTGCCGGATGTCGTGCCGGATGTCGTGCCGGAACCGGGGGTGCAGCAGGAACCAGGAACCAAACCGGTGCCGGATGACGCGCCCGCGCCGCTGCCCGAGGTGCCAGCCGCCTAGCGCGGTGGTTAGTCGTGCATCAAACCTGAAGGGGCCGCCCGCTAACAGGGCGGTCCCTTCCGGTTTGCGCTGTGGAAGACCGTGCCGTGTTGTTTCTAGCTTCTGGTGACGACCTGGGCAATAAGGTCACGGCGACGCTCCTGCGAAAAAAGTGCGTTGACCGCGGCAGGTTCTGGCAAAGCGGGGTGCTCTTTCAACGTCACGGCCAAATCAAGGAGTGCGCCGGTGATGTCCCGGTTCGGGGAATCTGTGCGCGGTACCCCAATGCCGCCGACTACCGGAAGGACTTCTCCAGCGCCGCCGTCCGCGAAGCCAACCGATCTCAGGCCGACGCGCCAGGCTTCGATCGGTACCAACCCGAACGGTTCGGGTGTAGACGGAAAACAGGCCACGGCATCGATCTCATCCGCGATGGCCGCCACCGAGGCAGCTTCTCCGCGGTACTCGATGCGCGGGTCACGATTGACCAGCGTCATCACGTCCTGAAGAGCCTCATCCTGTCCGGGATACGGCGCGCCGAAGAGCAGGAGCCGCCAGTCCCGGCCGGACAACGTCGTCGATTGAAATGCCGTGGCCACCTCCAGATGTCCCTTGTGCCCGTTAACGCGTCCGACGACAGCGAACGTCAGCGGGTCGTGCACGGCACGCATCGGTACGGTTTCGACGGCGCTGAAGACCGGAGATGTGACAGTCAGACGGTCCCACCCAACGCCTTGAGTGTGCAACCACTCGGCAGTGGCCCCACTGCACGCGCACACCGGAAAGGTGCCGGGTGCCAGCACTGTGCGCACGAGCAGGCCGCCGACTCGCCCTAAGAGGAGTTCATGCACCGAGACATAGAAGCGTCGGCGACGCAGACGTAGCAGTGGGATGTAGGCGCTCAGGGCCAGGGTCCACAAAACAACGACGTCTGCGAGTGCCACGTCGTGTCGTAAGGTGAGCGGGTGCAGTAGGTCGGTCAATTTGCTTCGACGAAGCACTACCAGTGACGAATCAATTACGACCGAAACTGATGCGCCGAACCGGGCAAGGTCCGTGGACAACGGACCGGTGTGCGGAACAACGATGAGCACCTCATGCCCCAGGCGGACCAAGCACTCGACTTCCTGGCAGAGCACCTTGCTGGCACCGTAGGCATCATTGCTGCCGTGCAAAATGGCAAATTTCATGTCTGTCGCCTCGGTCGAGTGTTTGGTGTGTTGCCGGGGATGCCGGAGTTCCACACTGTACAGCCTGAGCGGGTGCCCCCGTATGGGGTCCAGCTGCCCCCTAGGAATGCGGGCGCGTCCCGTGTATTAATGACTGCACCGTATTAATAGCTACACCAAGAACTTGACCCGATCGTGTGACCAGCAACCTGGAGTTTTACCATGGCAGTGCGCCACCCCGTTGATAACAACACAGGTCCCACCGTGGGTGGGAATTCGATTCCTCGGCGGCGCTTCTGGTGGATCGTTGCAGCCGCTGCGCTGGCAGTACTCATCGTCGTACTCGTGGTCGCTAGTGTCGCCGCATCGAACAGCGGCGGCCCGAATACAGTCGCAAGTGACAACGGCCCTGCGCCGAGCTCGGGGACGATGGCAACGCCGACAGCGGTGCCATCGCCCGACCCATCACCTACAGCGGTTCCGACTGCCACAACGCCCGCACCGCCCGCACCGCCCGAGCCGACCGAGGCTGCCGCGGCCGTTCCTGCTCCGCCCGCCGAGCAGGCGCCGGTACCGCTGACCGACTCCGCTGCGGCCGTTCCGGGTGTGGTGTTCAGCATCGGCGCCCTCGAAGCCGTCGACGGGGTCGCGCGCGGACCGGGCGAGGTGGGTGGGCCTTCCCTGCGTTTCGCCGTGACCGTGCGCAATGACACGGCCGATGCCGTGTCATTGACCTCAACGGTGGTCAACCTGTTTTTCGGTGCGGAGCAGAGTCCGGCGACTGAATTGACGGCGTCGGGTGGGGCGCCGTTCCCGGAATCGGTCGCAGCGGGGGCGACCCAGCAAGGGGTCTTCGTTTTCGCGGTGCCGAATGACCAGCGCGACCAGGTGCGCATCGCCGTGGATTACTCCGCAGGCGTGCCGATCGTGCTGTTTGAGGGTGCCGCCCCGCGCTGAGTATCCCTGCGACTGTGCCCCGGATAGGGGGCAGCCATCCATGAAAGATTCTCACTATACTCCAAATAATGCGGTGGCTACCCGACGGCCCGGCACCTCGTCCCGAGTAAGGAATCATCGTGCGACTTCTCCCTGCGTCTCGCCTGCACGTAAACCCGTCCACGGTCGCGATGCGCGACGAGCCCCGATCGCGGGTTGCTCACACGCTGCGCGCCGGCTGGCTCAGCCTGGTCACCATCCTTGCCGTGCTCGCCGGAATCCTGACCGCGCCGTTCGCCGCTCAGGCCGACACTGCTCCAGTGGATTCCGGCACTCCCGCGACTTTCGCGGCCGACGCGCTGCCCACGGCCCAGATCAACGGCGTCGTCTGGTCCCAGGTCATCGTGGGCAACACCGTCTACGCCGGCGGCGAGTTCACCAGGGCCAGACCGGCCGGTTCGGCCGCCGGTGTAAACGAGGTGGTGCGTAACAACCTGCTCGCCTACAACCTCACGACCGGCGTCCTGGTAGCGAGCTTCAATCCCGACCTCAACGGTGCGGTCCGATCGCTCGCTGCTTCCGCCGACGGCACCCGGCTCTATGCTGGCGGATTCTTCACCGCCGTCGGCGGTGTGGCCCGATACCGCCTAGCGGCGTTCGACACCGCCACTGGGTCGCTCGTCTCATCTTGGGCGCCGACCGCCAACGCCTCGGTAAAGGCCTTGGCAATCTTTGGCGACACCGTCTACGTGGGCGGCGTGTTCACCTCGGCGAGCGGGGTCTCGCGCAACCAGATGGCGGCGTTCGCCGCCTCCAACGGTGCCATCCGCGACTGGACCGGCGACCCGACTGGCGGGTCGGTCAACGCCATGGCGATCTCGCCGGACGGCACTAAAGTTCTCATCGGAGGCTCCTTCACCGCGTATAACGGCGGCGCTGCTCCCGGCTACGGCATGGCCGCGACGGACTCGGTCACCGGTGCGTCGCTGCCCTGGGCCGTGAACGCCGTGGTTCGTAACGGTGGTGTGAATGGAGCTATCACCAGCTTGTCCTCCTCGGCCGACGGCGCTTTTGGCACCGGCTACGATTACGGCATTGGAGCGAACTTCGAAGGCACCTTCCGGGCAAACTGGAGTGATGGTTCGCTCGTCTGGCTGGAGGACTGTCACGGAGACACCTACTCCGTCGTTCCAATCGCCGGTGCCGTCTACACGACGGGCCACCCCCACTACTGCGGCAATCTCGGTAATCTCGGCGGCCCGGTTGAGACCAGCCCCCGCTCCTACCACCGCACCCTGACCTTCTCCATGGCAGCCACCAGCACGCTCACCCCGAATGCAGTCGGCAGCTACGCCAGCTTCACCGCAAAACCGAGCCCCAGCCTGCTCACGTTCTACCCCGAGATCAACTCCGGCAAATTCACCGGCCAGGGTCAGGGCCCGTGGACCATCACAGCCAATAATGAATATTTGCTCTACGGTGGTGAGTTCACCAACGTCAACAATAAAGGTCAGCAGGGCCTGGTGCGCTTTGCGAACAAGGCGATTGCACCCAATAAGGAAGGACCGCGCGTCGCGAACGCGGCGTTTGCCGCATCCGCTTTCGTGCCGACCGCCGATTCGCTCTCGACCGGTACCGCTCGCATCGGATGGAAGGCAGCCTTCGACCGGGACAATGAACAGCTCAGCTACGAGGTGCTGCGTGACGGTGTCTCTGTCGGCACGGTGAAGGGTCTCTCGACCGACTGGTCCAGACCGGCCATGGGCTTCACTGACACCGGACTCACGCCGGGCCAGACCTACGTCTACCGCGTGCGGGTGCAGGACCCCTTCGGTAATGTGAAAACCGGCAACCCCACCAGCGTGACCGTCTCTGGATCCGGCGAGTACAACGCCTACGCCAAGACCGTGCAGAGCGATTCGCCCTCGTCGTACTGGCCTCTCGGCGAATCCAGCGGTACGACAGCCTACGACTGGGCTGCGGCCTCAAACGAGACCGCAGGCACCGGCGTCATCCGCAACGTGCCGGGCGCGCTTGCTGCAGACTCGGGCACAGCGTCCCGCTTCAGCGGTACGAGCGTAGGTACGGCAGCATCATCCGCATTCGAGACTCCTCGAGGCGCCTTCACCGTGGAAGCCTGGATGAAGACCACCACGACCCGTGGTGGAAAGATCATCGGGCTCGGAAGTGCGGCGAGCGGTGCATCGACGGCCTATGACCGTCACGTTTACATGGACAACGCCGGACGTCTCTGGTTCGGAGTGAAGCCCGGAATCCTGCGAACGGTGAACACAACCGCGTCGTACAACGACGGCCAGTGGCACCACGTAGTGGCGTCGGTTGGGGCCGCAGGCATGTCGCTGTACGTAGACGGTGCTCTCGTGGCACAGCGCACCGACACGACATCGGCGGCACCGATCCAGGGCTTCTGGCGCATCGGAGGCGACAATCTCAGCGGGTGGACCAGCCGGCCGGCGAGTGATTACATTGCCGCCGACATCGACGAGGTCGCCGTCTACGGCACAGCCCTCAGTGCCAGTGCCATCGCCCGGCACAACTCGATCGGCCGGTCAGGGCCGCCCGCCAACGTTGCGCCGACGGCATCATTCAGCAGTGCGATCACCTACCGTGACCTGAGCGTTGATGCCACCGGGTCGACCGATTCCGACGGCGCCATCACGAGCTATGCCTGGAACTTCGGCGACGGCAGCACCGCAATCGGAGCCATTGCAACGCATTCCTACGCGGCGTCCGGCAGCTACCCGGTCACCCTCACCGTCTCCGACAACTCCGGGGCGAGCACGGTTACCACCCGTACGATTGATGCCACCGACCCGCCGGCCAACGCGCTGCCGACAGCAGCCTTCAGCTATCAGGCCACGCCGCTCGCCGTGGCGACGGATGCTTCCACTTCCGCCGACAGCGACGGCACCATCACCGGCTACAGCTGGGACTTCGGCGACGGGAGCACCGGCAGCGGTGTGACCGCCTCACACAGCTACGCCGTTGCGGGCACCTACGACGTGACCCTGACGGTGACCGATAATTCCTCCGCCAGCGCGCAAACCAGGCAGGCGGTTGTCGTTCCGGCAGTCGACCCGAACACCCCGCTGGCCACCGACGCATTCTCCCGCACCGTGGCAACCGGCCTGGGCACCGCCGACACCGGAGGAGCCTGGACGACGACCGGTACGGCATCGAATTACTCGGTCAGTGGCGGAGTCGGCCGCCTTAAGGCCGCTGCCGGAGGCACCGTCAATGCGTACCTGTCTGGCGTGTCCCTGCTCGACACTGACATGCTCGTCACCACGACCCTCCAGCAGGATGCGACCGGTTCCGGCGCGTTCACCTCGCTGATCGGCCGCCGGGTCGGCACGGACGACTACCGGGTGCGCATGAAGAATCTGTCGACCGGAGTTGTGCAACTGCAGCTCATGCGCGGGGCTACCACCCTGAAGGCCCAGAACATCTCCGGCCTCACCTACACAACCGGAACCGAGGTGCAACTGCGCGTTCAGGTCATCGGCTCGGCCCCGACGACAATTCGTGCCAAAGTCTGGGCCCTCGGCACACCGGAACCGTCGGCGTGGCAGACCACGGTGACCGATTCGACCGCTGCGATGCAGACACCCGGTGCCGTTGGTCTGGCCTTCTATCTGGGGTCGACTGCTACCGTGACGCCCGTCACCGCGACATTCGATGACCTGATCGTGAAGCGAGCCAATTGAACCGCGCCCCAATCCCGACCTTCTCGTTTTCACACAGCACCACCAGCATCGTTTTCATCGCTACAGAGGGGTTTGGGTATGTCATCCGTCCATCGATCCACACGTGACCCGCGCGTAGTGATTGCGGTGCTGACCTATCGACGCCCGGCCGATCTCGAGGAACTCCTGCCGGAACTGCTCGACCAGGCCGGCATGGTGCTGGCACCGGTGGAGATCATCGTCATAGACAACGATCCTGACGCCGGAGCTCGCACCCTCGTGACCGATACCCGGTGGGTAGAAGCCGGGGAGCCCGCATCGACCGGGGCGACTCCCATTCGATACGTGCACGAACCCACCCCGGGTATCGCCTCGGCGCGCAATCGAGCGCTGCACGAAGGTCAGGGTGCCGACCTGCTCATCTTCATCGACGATGACGAACGACCAAGCAGCCACTGGCTCGTGCAACTGCTCGATACCTACTCGACCTATCGGCCCGCGGCCGTCGTCGGCCCGGTACTGTCGCAGTACGATATCGAACCGGACCAGTGGATTCGGGCCGGTGGCTTCTTCGAGCGCCGCCGGTTCACTACGGGCACGCCGGTATCGCTCGCGGCAACCAATAATCTGCTTCTCGATCTAGCCCAGGTGCGTCGATTAGGGCTCAGCTTTGACGAACGGTTCGGGCTGTCGGGCGGATCGGACTCTTTGTTTACCCGGCAGTTGCACCAACGCGGCGGGCAGATGATCTGGTGCGATGAAGCCATCGTCATCGATATCGTTCCGGCGGATCGTCTCACCCGGGAGTGGGTGCTGCAACGCGCGTTTCGCATGGGAAACACCTGGAGTCGTATCAACCTTGACGACACTGAACATGCCAAACGCGTGCTGGTGCGTATGAACCTGCAAGCGCGCGGCGCCGCGCGGGTTTGCGGCGGGATCGTGCGGTACCTCGCCGGATCCCTCGTCGGGCAGGTCCCGTTGCGCGCCCGAGGCCTGCGCACAGCCGCCCGCGGTGCCGGGATGCTGGCCGGTTCGGTGGGCTCGGTCTACCACGAGTACAAGCGTGGCTAACGTTCGAATTCTGACCGACCGGGCACGGCTGTACCGCACGCTGCGTAGCGCCCACCTCGAACGGGCACATGAGCTGCCGCCGGCTGCCATTTTGTTCCGTATTAAGAGGTACGACTTTCACGAGGAACTGGCCACAGGCCTCGTGCTCGTGCAGGCTCACCCCGTGCGCGCAGCGTGGTTGCTGGCTCGCTCCTCGATCACGACACTGGAAATTGGCGAACCGCTCATGCTTTCGAGTGTCTGGGCCAGCACGCTAGCGATCAGCGCCCTCCGCCTGCGGGCGCTGATCGGTGGTAGTCGAGCGAGCATCGTGTGTTACGCCCTGGAAAACGCTGACCCGTTCGAACGCCAACTCGATATCCGGGCGCGACTGCGTCGCGGTCTCAACGGCATCGCCGCCCGCTTCGTCTGGCGTCAGACCGACCGCATCGTTTTTGGAACGGATGCGGCACGCGTCACGTACCGCACGGCCCTGCCCGAACCCGCTCGGGATGCCGCTTCGGTCGTTATTCCGGCCTTGCCGGCCGCATGCGCCTGCATCGCTGACGGCGACCCTGAGATGAACCGGGTGGTTTTTCTTGGTGCGTTCGCCCAGCGCAAAGGGTTGCCCAGCCTTCTCGCGGCGTGGCCGCTGGTGACCAAAGCGCTGCCCGAGGCCCGCCTCACCGTGATTGGCAAGGGCGCACTGGAGAATCAGGCGCGGCAGGCCGTCGCCAACGACCCAACGATCGAGCTTGTCATCGACCCGCCACGCAGCGAGATTCACCGACAGTTGCGCCGCGCCAGCGTGCTGGCCCTGCCCAGTCAACCGACCGCCACTTGGCGTGAACAGGTCGGCCTGCCGATCGTCGAGGGTCTCGCGCACGGCTGTTCGATTGTGACCACGACCGAAACCGGGCTCGCGTCCTGGCTCAACGCGCACGGCCACGAGGTGGTCGCGCCGGGATGCACCCCGCAGCTGCTAGCGGATGCCATGGTGCGCGCCGTACAGGACCCTCGCCCTGCAGTCGAGGATCTGCCGGCCATCGATGGCCGGCTCGCCGCCGACGCCTGGTTATTCGTTGGCGCCTGAGCGGTATACCGCCGATCACTCGGTTTAGTGCGAGCGGACAGACTGCACGGCCCTGCCATAGGCTTCGACGTGAGCGGCCGCTCCGACCGACCATCGGCGGTGCGAGAGATCGGGCGCAGGGGCGCTCCGCGGCCACCGCACGCGCACGAGCGCATCGGCCAGAACCTCAGCGCACAGCGGCCCGGTGTAGGTGAGTACCCAATCAGTGCCGACCTCGTCGGCCAGTGCGGTCGTTACCGCGTTTTCTGGTACCAATACTGCCCGGTCGAGAGAGAGGGCCAGCAGTGCTGCGCCGGAGTTATGCATCTCGGCGTACGGCAACACGACCAGTTCGGCTGCGTGGATGGCGCCGGCCAGCTCGGCATCACTCGCATGGCGCAGCACAAGTTCGATGCGTGGGTCGTCAGCCGCGGTCAGCCGCAGCTGCTTGGCCAGGTCGCTGGATTGGGGAGCCCCGACGATACGCAGCGTCGGCAGGGGATCGGCCAGGAGCCCGGTGCCCAGCTGCTGAAAGGCGTGCACGAGGGTGTCCACACCCTTGTATGGGCGAATGAGTCCGAAGTAGAGCAGCCGACCAGGTACGGGCGTGCCTGACGTCACGTCGAAGTACCAGTCTCGGTAGTCGCCGTGCGGGATGGTGTGTTCGAGCGCGTCAGCGGGCACCGGTGTGAATGGGTTGAGCCTGATCCACAGGGTTGTGCGCAGGTCGAAACGCTTGAGTAAGCGTTGGTCATGCCGCGGTGAGAGGTCGTGGCTGCGCAGGTTGTGCAGCGTTCGCACCACCGCCGTACGACACAGGCGCAGACGCAGCAGGAACAGGCGGAACAACATCCGTCTGGCCAGCGCCCGCACCGGTGTTCGACCCTGCAATAGTAATTCCGGCCAGTGCACGTGGAACACATCGTAACGGCTGGTGAGGGCCCGCCGCCAAGTGAAGCCAAGCACCTCGACGTGTGGGCTGAGCGACCGGCTCAGTTGCAGCAGGTAGGGATTCGTCGTCGTGCGACCCTCCGGAAATGACTGGAGGACCCGCACTATGACGACCGAGTAGGTTCCGACGTGCGGGCGCTGCGACGGCCCGTCTCATCAAAGGTGGTGCGAGGTGCTCGGGTGGCCGTGACCCGGTTGCTCGTTCCTGGGGTCGGCGCGGCAGCACCAGCCGTTGGGGTGAGCGGCCCGTAGTACACCTCAGCGCGACGTTCCCGCACTTGGTTGAGCACGATGCCGAGAATGCGCGCGTTGACGGCTTCGAGCGACTCCAGCGTAGTGGCCAGCTGTTGGCGGGTGGTCGCCCTGTAGCGGGCGACAACAATGGCGCCATCGGTGAGATGTGACAGACCGAGGGCATCGGTGGCCGGCAGCAGCGGCGGGGAATCGACGACGATAAAGTCGTAATCAAGCAGTAGGCGTTGCATCAGGGTTTTCATTGCGGCCGAACCGAGCAACTGTCCGGGGTTGGGCGGCACAGCGCCGGAGGGCAACACGTCGATACCGTTCGACCAGCGCACGATGGCGTCGTCGGGTCCGACATCGCCGAGCAGAACAGTCGTCAGTCCCACGTCGCCTTCGAGGTCGCACAGCTCGGCGATCGACGGGCGGCGTAGGTCGGCATCAATTAGGAGTACTCGCGACGACCGTTCCGCCATGGCGAGGGCAAGGTTGATCGCGGTCGTGGACTTGCCATCGCGGGTCACTGCGGACGTAACCACGGCGCTGCGTGGCGGGCTGTCCACGTCGATGAATTCCAGGTTGGCCCGCACTCGCCGGTACGCCTCAGCCAGGGCACTGTGTGGCATCACTCGCATGACCAGACCTGCTGGGTCGGTGCGCTTCTTGCGACCGATCATTCCGAGCAGGGGATCAGAGGAGACCCGGTCGAGGTCCTTCTCCGTGCTCACCCGGGTATCGAACACCTCGCGGGCCAGGGCGTAGAGCACACCGAGAACGAGCCCGAGCAGCAATCCGGTGACGACGATCAGCTGCGTATTCGGTGCAAACGGGCTGCCCGGCAGCTGAGCAGGAGAAACCGTCTCCACCGTGATCGATGGCAAATTGTCGGGCCCTTTCGGCGCCAAGTTTTCGACCGCGGTGGCGAGGGAATCGGAGACAGCATCAGCGAGAGCCACGGCCTGCGTCGACGACCGGCTGGTAACGGTGATGTTAATGAAAACAGTGTTGATGGGAATCTCCGCGGTGACCCGGGAGGCCAGGGCCTGCGTGGAAGTATTCAATCCGAGCTTGCTGATCACCGGGGCCAGAACGGTTGGTGTTGTGGCGAGTTGAGCGTAGGACTGCACAAGGTTTTGAGTGAAGGTTGACGATTGCAACAGCTCGCCTGTGGTCTCACCGCGGTCGCTCGTCACGAAGACGCTGTTGGTTGCCTGGTACTGCGCCGGCTGGGTGGTCGCATAGCCCCACGCCACCGCGCCTCCGAGAAGGCCCACAATAGCGATGAGCAGCCACCGTCTCGTGATGGTTCTCAGATAGTCGATTGGTTCCACAGCTTTCTCCGTCCGGTTGCGCCCACACTACAATCAAGGTGATCAAAACTCACGTCGGAACGTGGGATGAAGCAGCCCCAGAACGGGGCACACGGCAGAGTCGCTTCGTTGTTACAGCGGATGTCGAACTACGGTCGGGCGACTTCCGCGCGTCCCAGCGCGGTCATATCGCGAAACCATTTGCCGAGCGCCAAGGCGAGATAAAGCGCATTGGCCACAAAAAGCAGGCTGTACAGGCCAAAAAAAGCTAACGGAGCGCCCAGCAGCACGAAGGCGAGACAGAGTATGCCGTAGTCGGTCGGCAGACCAAGAAATGACCGCAGCGCGGAGCGGGGAGCGGTGGAGAGCGGCGCCGTCGGCGCGTGCTTGGCCTTAAGTAGGTCGTTCAGAATCATTGCGAAGAACGACACGGCGGCCACGACCGCAAACCCGATGGGTACGAGCAGCCAGATCGAATTGGAAAGTGGAAAGTGTGTAAACATCGTGATGAGCACCGCTAGATGCAGGGTTGAAATCTTGATGGAGTCAACGACGTGGTCGAGCCATTCCCCCGAAGGGGAGCCACCGCCGCGCAACCTGGCGACCTGGCCGTCGGCCGAGTCGAAGGCATACCCGATGGCGAGCAGCAGCCACACGACAAGTCCGAGCCACCAGCTCGGCTCACCGATAGCCAAGAGTCCGATCGCACAGAACGTGAAGCCCGCACTGACGGCCGTGACGTTGTTGGGGGTCAGGCCTAACCGAAACGCGCCCGCCGCGAGGTAGCGCCCCACGCGGCGGTTCACGTAGACCGAATAGGCCGGAGCGCCGCGGCCCGCCGTTTTCTGGGCGGACGACAGACGGCGCACGGTGTCACAGTACGATTCGGTCGAACGAGCGATTTGGGCTGAGGTGCTGGTCATAAGGTGATCCCCCTGGATGGCGCGGTTGTCGGTTGCTTGCTCAGGTTGTCGGAAAGGCTCCACATCGACACTCCGGCCCTGCCGCTGCTTTGGCGGTGGGTGCTGTAGCCAACGGCCACCCGCCCAGCGAGTTTTTCGTAGCTGGTCGTGACGCTGTCCCAGTTGTAGAGCTGCTCAGCGCGCTGTTGTAGTGCCGCCGCGACCTCGGCGACTCGATCGGGATTCACTTCCGCGTCTTCGATCAGGGCGCTGAGGGAATCCGCCCCAGAGAAGTAGGCGCCATCTAGGGCGAGGACCTCACGATTGAAGACGACGTCCCAGGCGATGACCATGGTGCCGGCACCCATCGCCCGCAGCAGCGACGGGTTTGTGCCGCCGACCGAGTGGCCATGCAGGTAGGTGCTGGCGTGTTTGTAGAGCTGGTCGAGCTGATTTTGGTCCCACACACTGCCGAGCATGCGAATGCGGGAATCGGAGGCGGCGAGGTCACTGATGCGGTTGGTGTGGTCGGCCGCATAGGGCGCAGAGCCGACGACCACGAGCGGGAGTCGCGCTTCGCTGGCTCGGTATCCCTCGACGATGATGTCGACATGGTTTTCTGGTTCGAACCGGGCAACGACCAGGTGGTAGCCGCCCGGGCGAAGGCCGAGTTCAGCGAGCCGATCTGCCGGGGTATCGTGCAAAATTCGGGTGCCGTACGAGATTAGTTCTGTCGGGATGGAAAACTCGTCCCGGTAGTAGTCAACGATTCCCTGCGCGTCGGCGATGAGGGCGTCAGCTTCGCGCACCGATACTTGCTCGGCCCAGCGGTAGTAGCGTCGACCGGCGCCGCCCCACTTGTCGCGCTTCCACTCCAGACCGTCGACGTGCACGACGCTGGGGATTCCGCGTAGGCGCAACAGCGGCACGAACGGGGCGTTGGCAGCGTTGAATACGAATGCGACGTCGGCCGGACGGTGCAGGGTGGCGTGCAAGACCGACAGCCCCGTGTGACTCAAGGTCTCAAGAATTTTGTGGCGCAGTGCCGGCAGCTCGACGAGTTTCATGCCGAGGTACTCTTTTGGCACCGGCTGGGCGGTGCGGCGACAATAGACGGTCACGTCGTGACCACGATCGACGAGCCGGCGGCCAATTTCCTCGACGGCGGTTTCAAAGCCGCCGTAGGCTGCGGGAACTCCGCGGGTACCGATCATTGCGATGCTCAGACGCCGGTGGCTGGTGGGCGCAGTGTGTTCGATGCCCGCGGTCATGTCAATACGCCCCTACTGGTTGAATGACGGTCTTGAGGGTGCGCCAGATGATCATCAGGTCGCCCGCGAGCGACCAGTTCTCGACGTAATACAGGTCGAGACGAACACTGTCTTCCCAGCTGAGATTGGACCGTCCGTTGACCTGCCACATGCCGGTTAGACCTGGCTTGATGTATAGGCGGCGGTGCACGTGGGTTTCGTAGACCTGGACTTCTTCGGGCAGTGGCGGACGCGGGCCCACGAGGCTCATCTCTCCGACAAAAATGTTCCATAGCTGCGGCAGCTCGTCGAGCGAATATTTGCGCAGCACGCGACCGATCTTGGTGATTCGCGGGTCGTTACGAATCTTAAACAGCACCCCGGAGGCTTCGTTCTGGTCGAGGAGGCCGGCCAGGTCGTCTTCCGCTGTTTGAACCATCGAGCGGAACTTCACTATGCGGAACGTCTGCCCATTGCGGCCGCATCGCTCCTGCCGAAACAGCACCGGACCGGGACTGTCCAGTTTGATGAACAGGGCGATCACGGCGAGCAGAGGCAGTAGGAACAGCATGGCGAAAGCTGTTGTGACGATGTCCAGGGTGCGCTTGAGGGCATGTCGGCCCCCTTCGAACCGGGGGATTTCGACATGGATCAGCGGAAGGCCGTCAACCGGCCGGAAATGAATGCGGGGACCCGCGACATCCGTCAGCCGGCTGGAAAGAACAAGCTCCGCGGAAGTGCCCTCGAGGTCCCACCCCAGGTTGCGAATGTAAGAACTGCCGCCGCTGGGTTGCCCGGCCACGATGACCGTGTCGACGCCCATAGAGGCCGCCGCCGCTGCGACATGCTCGAAATCCGACACGATCGGCACCAGACGCTCGCCGGCTGAGATCTCGTCACCAACACCGTCTTCCAAAGCCGCGCCGACGATGTAGTACGCGGCTCCGGACTTGGTATCGATCTGGCTGATCACGTATTCCACGTCGTCGCGATTTCCGACAACGATCACGCGAGAGAGATAGTGGCCGAACTTGCGTTGGTGCAGCAGCCATTTGCGCCACAGCCACCGCTCGAGAACGAGCGCGACAATTCCAAGCGGAAGCGCCAGGACGAAATAGAGGCGGGCGATGTCGATGTGAAGGATTAGGAAGGCGATGGCTAGCATGCCGAAGGTCACAGCGCTGGCATTGATGACCTGCTTATACTCGCTCGCCCCGACACCTACGACGCGGGAGTCCCGAGTATGGAAAAGCTCGAGGGTCGTGAGCCAGGTCGCCACGATGAGAAGCGACACGAGCCAGTAGTTGGCACTGAACGATCCAGTCGCGGCTGGAATGCCGTCCACGCCAAACCGAAAGACCAGTGCAACACCAACTGCGAGAACAATGACCACAACATCGGTCAGCCGCAGCTTGGTGCGGTAACGCCGAGCCCACATCAGCCCCAACGAGGGGGTATCGACCGCAATATCAGCCTGCGAAGTCATCGCCCGATCGACGAGCCGAAGTTTCGGGGTGCGGCGAGGCGGCAGAGATTGAGGAAACGACGCGGGCGAATCTGATTCACTCATGCGTTATCCCCCTGCGGTCAAACGTGCATGTGGTGCCGGGTATGGTCGTTGTGGTGCGGCGGTACCGGAGATTCGTGGAGCGGCTTCTTGGAGCTGTTCGGCGGGTTGGGGTGGATGTCACGGTTTCATTCCCTGCAGTCGGGTTTACAGGAACAGGTGGTCATAGTGACGAGGTGGCGATGCTGGCACCTGTCGGTCGGTGAAGTGCGGCGTATGAAAATGATTCTTTCTCAGCAACTTACTGGCAGAGACTACCCCGATTCAAGTCGTCGGCGCTGTAACCTCAACAGGGGTCAAAATTCCCTGCTTGGCGAGCAAGCGAAACCGGATGCATCCGCCGCTCGGCTACTCCCGTGTATCGACCCGGTGTAAGGGGCACAAAGCAGGTTTCTGGCACGGCCGACTCGATCGGCCGGGGCGCATCAAGTGACCGAGGTTGCGGGTCTTAGGCTGGTATTTCGCCTCGATTGCCGGGAAGAGTCCACATGAGCGTAAGAAATCCGGAATTCGCCGTTGTCGACGGACACAACGACCTGGCTTGGTCGTGCCGGGAACACCGCGATTATTCCGTTTCCGGGCTGGACTCTGAGCATGATTCTGCCCGCAGTCGCTTGCAGACGGATATTCCCAAACTGCGTCGCGGAGGGGTGCAGGGGCAGTTTTGGTCAGTATGGGTGCACACCGACCTTGCGGGCACCGATTCGGTGCAGGCCACGCTCGAGCAGATTGATTTTATTCACCGCTTGATTGCCGCGTACCCCAACGACTTTGTGCGAGCCGTCACCGCTGATGACGTCGACCGCGCCCAGCGCGGCGGAAGAATCGCGTCGCTCCTCGGGGTAGAGGGCGGCAATCAGATGAATAACTCGCTCGCGGTGCTGCGTGAATACGCCCGATTGGGCGTGCGCTACATGACACTGACCTGGAATTCGTCAACGGAGTGGGCCGATGCGGCCGTCGGCGAGGCAACACACGATGGCATCAACGATCGTGGCCGGGCCGTTATCGCGGAGATGAACCGCATCGGAATGATGGTCGATCTCTCGCACGTCTCTGCTGCCACTATGCAGGACACCCTCGATGCCACAACGCTTCCCGTTCTATTCAGCCACTCCTCATGCTTCGCCCTCAATCCTCACCCGCGCAACGTGCCCGACGCGATTCTTACCCAGCTCGCCGCCAACGATGGTGTGCAGATGCTCACCTTTGTACCGGCCTTCCTCTCGGCCGACTACCGCAGATGGGAGGACAACGGTTCGGTGGGGGAGAAGCCGGTGGTGACCGTGGCGCACGTCGCTGACCACGTGGAGCATGCCCGCAGTGTGGCAGGCGTCGATCACATCGGTCTCGGCGGCGACTTTGACGGCTGCCCCGATATGCCGGTCGGACTGGCCAATGTGGCGGAGTATCCCAACCTGTTCGCCGAGCTCGAGCGCCG
This sequence comes from Cryobacterium sp. Y82, assembly GCF_002929495.1. Taxonomy (GTDB): domain Bacteria; phylum Actinomycetota; class Actinomycetes; order Actinomycetales; family Microbacteriaceae; genus Cryobacterium; species Cryobacterium serini. The sequence continues at coordinate 404,741 of NZ_PJJJ01000037.1, read as the reverse complement.
CGGCTGGAGCGACGCCGATCTCGCCAAGCTGGGCTCCCAGAACGTGCTGCGCGTACTTCGCGCCAACGACCCCGCCTACCGCGCCTTCGTGGCTTAAGGCAGTTGAACCAGGTCGCTAAACGTAGCCCCGGACGACCCATGGCCGCTCTGGCTTAGGCAATGCGGGACATGCAGTCGAAACGATCTGGTCCCCCAATAGGTTCGGCTCCGCTCGGGTTCGCCCACCTCCTCGGAATACCTGGCGGCGATCATCTCGAGCAGCTGTCAGGCGGGCCGTCACTGACGGGCCACGGACATGGACGCGCGCTCGTGAAAAGATTGACGCCTGCGGGGCTCGGAACGGGACGAATTCAGATCTGCGTTTCGGACACCGAAGGTACATCAGCGGTCGCCCGACGATTGACGCGGTCGGCGAGAACGATGGCGATTACACCGAGCAGTACTGTGCCGCCGATCCGGGCAAGGCCGTCCAGCCCCGTCAGGAGCCAGGTCAGAAGATTGGGCCCGTATATGGTGGCCGAGCCTCCGCCCAGCACCTGCAGTAGCAGCCAGGTCACGGTCACCGCCGCGACGATCCCGATTGGCACCCAGTTCCACGGAGCAGGCACGGCGCCGAGCCGGGCGATCTGCATGACTGCGACCACTGCGAGAGCGAATTGCACGAACGAATCCGCGTAGGCAAAGGCCATGAGCGCGGTCGGAGCAGGGTCGTTAGAGAAGACGTCACCAATAAGGCGGTACAGGACGGACCCAAGAAGAAGCCAGGCAGCCAAGACAGCGAGAGCGATAGTGCCGACAGGGCGGCGCGCCGTGACACTGCCGACCCCACGCACGCCGAAGGCGAACACTAACAGAGCGGCGGAAAACAGAGCAGGGCCCACTATCTCGGCGTATGGAAAGAGCGTGGGCTGCGCAATTACCGTGATGACGACCGAGGTCAGCAGTAGCCCACCTCCGATCAACAGCGCGAGGGAAGCCGGGAACATTGCGCGATCACGAAGCTGTGAGCTTGCCATGCGCCCGAGTCTACTCAGAGCACCGTTGGTCTTATTGACAGGTAGGTTCAGGCCACCCCGACATGACCGAGAGTGACGGGGCAATCCGTGGTCCAGTCGTCATCATTCTGCTGGCCTATGACGTCTACGCCGACTTCTTTGACGACGACTTAGACGCCGTTGCGGGTGCCCTCAATAGGAGTGTTCCATTTTGTGTTCAACATGTGTTCACTGGACGAAAATGAGGCCGAATCGGAGCCAAAAATAGGCATAAAAAAAGCCACTCCCCAGTGTTTCCTAGGGAGTGGCGGTGGTGGCCCCGACCGGCGTCGATCCGGTGACCTTTCAATTTTCAGTCGAACGCTCTACCAACTGAGCTACAGGGCCCCGAAGCTGCGCAATAAACGCCTCTTCTAAGAAAAAAGCCCTTCCTTTCGAAAGGGCTATTTTCTTTGCGACCCTGACCGGACTTGAACCGGCGACCTCCGCCGTGACAGGGCGGCGCGCTAACCAACTGCGCTACAGGGCCTCGATGTGAAAATGTGAATCTGTGTGCGAGGCACTTGGTAAGACTATTCTATTTATTTTGCTACTTCGTGCACGTGCAGTTTGCGTAGCCCCAACGGGATTCGAACCCGTGTTAACGCCGTGAAAGGGCGCCGTCCTAGGCCGCTAAACGATGGGGCCGTGAGCCACAATGTTCATGGCTGCCGAAGAGTAAGCATACGGTCTTGTGGGGCGAAGGCCAAATCGGCACGCGCAGCATTTGGGTGAATGGCAAGTATTTTTCGATGCTAATTTGCAGCGCGCCCGCGAATGGGCGGGCCAGCTGCTACTTCGCGGGTTAGATTCGCCGGTAAGACTGGGTGAATCCTGTTCGCCTTGTTACGCTCAAGAGTCTGCCTCGGCGCACGTGGCGACTGCTATAAGCCTGTTGGGAAACAATGATTCGCATGAGAACCGTGGCCGGCCGCAAGACTGACCTGCCCACCCGTCGCTTGCGTGCGACCAATCCGTGGCCCAGGCACACCCTGGCGTTGACCAACATCATGGCCGCCATGACCCTCTTGGTCACCCTGATAAGCCCCGTAGCTCCAGCGAGCGCCGTTGAATATCCGTCCTGGCAGGACCTGCAAAATGCCAAGGCGAACACGGCTTCGGCCGCGGCGCAGGTGACCGCCATCGAGAATCTCATTGCCGGTCTACAGGTGCAGGTGCAAGAAACCCAAGCCGCTGCCGAAAAAAGCGCCAGCGAGCTCGAGGTCGCGCAGCAGGAGTTTGACGACGCCACCCGCCGTGCCGAAGATATCCAGACCCAGGCTGATGCGAGCAAATCCGCAGCGGATGCCGCCACCAGACAGGCCGGTCAGCTCGCCGCCCAGCTCTACCGCACCGGCGGCACCGATCTCAGCGTGAACCTATTCCTAGAGGGCGAAGGGAATGGCGCCGATGCCGACCTGCTGCTGGCGAAACTCGGCAACATGAGCAAGCTCGTCGAGCGCAGCTCCGACGTCTATGAATCAGCGCAATCGGCCACGAATAACGCGCAATCGCTCGGTGACCAGGCCAAAGTCGCGCAAGCCGAACGTGAGACGCTGCGCGTCGCCGCCGAGGCTGCGCTCGCCGTGGCCCAGGCTGCGGCCGAAGCAGCGGCGAACGCGCTCGCCGAGTCCGAAGTCAAAAGCGTGGAACTCGAACAGCAACTGCAGTTCATGCGCGACGCCCAGGCCACCACAACAGCGGGGTATGAAGCTGGAGTCGCCGAACGCGCCCGGATTGAAGCGGCTCGTGTTGCGGCTGAGGTTGAGGCTGCGACACGGGCAGCGGCAGCGGCGCGTGCCGGTAGCGGTGGTTCTGGTGGCTCGGTGAGCATGACCGGGTGGGGGGTTCCGGCCAGCGGCCGCATCACCGGTGGCTACGGCCCTCGATCGGTCATCTGTAAGGGTGGTGACTGCAGCGGAAGCTTTCATTACGCCACCGACCTCGGCACCGGCTGCGGTGCGCCTCTCTACGCCGCCCATGATGGCGTCGTCACCTGGGCTGGCCGCCTCGGCACGTACGGAAACTTTGTGAAGATCAGCCACGGCGACAACGTCTCAACCGGCTACGCCCACATTCGTGATGGTGGGTACAACGTGAGCGTCGGACAGTCAGTGTCGGCTGGGCAGGTCATCGCCAGTTCCGGCGACACTGGCGCAGCCAACGGCTGCCACCTGCACTTCGAAGTGTGGATTGGTGGAAACCGCATCAATCCCGTTCCATTCATGGCCGACCGGGGAGCATCACTTGGCTAAGAGCACCACCGCACAGACCACCAACGCTGCACGCGCACAGGTTCGCACCAAGTCGAAGCGGCTACTTTCCGCCATGGCGATCGGCGCGGTCTCGGCTGTCACAGCATCCGTTGCCGCAGCCGGCGGGGCCGCCTTCGCCGCCCCGGATTATCCGAGCTGGAACGACGTCGAGAAGGCTAAACAGAACGAGTCGACCAAGCAAGCCGAGATTGCGACTCTCGGCGAGCTGCTCGACGGTCTGGCGAGCCAGGCCGCGAAGGCCGTCACGACCGCGCAGATTGCGGCCGAGGCTTACCGTGTGACGCAGGACGCCCTGAACGCCGCCACCCTGCGCGAAACCAGCCTCAGCGAGCAGGCTGCAACCGCCGAAGCCACCGCTGCAACATCGAAGATGCGTGCCGGCCTCATCGCCGCTCACCTCGCCAAGTCAGGCGCCAGCGGTCTGTCACTCAACCTGTTCTTAAACGGCAGCACCGCGGATGACCTGCTCGGCCAGCTGGGAACGGCCAGCAAGCTGAGCGAACAGTCGGAGCAGATCTACACCGAGGCCGTGCAGGACAAGAATGCGGCGGAGTCTCTCGGCGAGCAGGCGGCATCAGCGACCGAGCAACGCGAACGGCTCACCGAAGAGTCCAAGACCACGTTCGATGCGGCCACGGCGAGTTCGAACGCTGCCGAGGTCGCCTACGACTCCCAGCAGCGCAAGTCGACTGAACTCTTCGAACAACTCGCCCTGCTCAAAGACACCACGGCCGAGGCCGAGCGCAGCTTTCACGTCGGCGAGGACGAGGCCGCTGCGGCTCAAGCGTTCGCACAAGCGCAAGCATCCGCTGCTGCAATAGCGGATGCCGCACCCGCGCAACCCGCTCGCGATGCCGGGGCAACGGCCGGTTCGGGATCAGGATCTGGTTCCGGGTCGGCCAGGCCGGTGACGCCCGCTGTACCGTCCACGCCGTCCACGCCGTCCACGCCCGCCACGCCCGCCACGCCAGTGAAGCCCGCTGCATCGGCCGCGCCAGCTGCGGTACCCAACGCGAGCATCGTCGACGCAGCCCTCGCGTTCGCCCGCGGCCAGCTCGGCGACCGCTACGTCTTCGGGGGTTCTGGCCCCGACTCGTGGGACTGCTCCGGCCTGACCAAGGCCGCCTATGCAGCCGCCGGCGTGTACATCGGCACCCATTCAGCCACGAACCAGTACAACACCATGGCCAGGCAGGGCAATCTCGTCTCTTTCGCCCAGGTTCAGGTGGGCGACCTGGTGTTCTGGGGCAGCCCGGGCAACTACTACCACGTGGCGATCTATGTCGGTAACGGCCAGGTCCTCGAAGCCCCCAACCCCTCGGCGCGCGTGCGTGTGCACAGTATTTGGTCGTCGTGGGCCGTTGCACCGTACGTCGGCCGCCCCGCAGCCTAGCTCCGGTTTCGTACCGCCGGTCTGGCCGTAGGTACGACGAAGGCCCCCGAGCAACACGGGGGCCTTCGTTGAAGGTGAGGGTTAGTGTCCCTCGTCGGCCAGCTTTGCAATGCCGTCGACCACGATCTGGTTGGCTTCGGCGGCGTCGCCCCAGCCTTCCGTCTTGACCCACTTATTGGGTTCGAGGTCCTTGTAGTGCTCGAAGAAGTGCTCGATTTCCTTGCGGGTATACTCCGGAATGTCGAGGACATCTTGAATGTGATCCCAGCGGGGGTCACCTGCCGGAACGGCGATGACCTTGGCGTCGGAACCGCCGTCATCGGTCATGTTGAAGACGCCCACCGGACGCACGGAGACACCTACGCCCGGGAACAGCGGGTAATCGAGCAGTACGAGAACGTCAACGGGGTCGCCGTCGAGGCCGAGCGTGTTTTCGAAGTAGCCGTAGTCGGTGGGGTACATGAAGCTCGTGTAAAGCACGCGGTCGAGGTAGACGCGACCGGTTTCGTGGTCTACCTCGTACTTATTGCGGCTCCCGCGAGGGATTTCGATGACTGCGTCGTATTCGGCCATGGCTGGTTTCTCCCTTGATCAAAGTCTGCCGCTAACGTTACTGGATGGAATCTGTCCACCGCCTGCGCCTGACCCCGGCCCTGGCCGATATTCGCCGGGCCGTGCGCGAGCTGCTGCCGTCGGAGGGGCTCGTTCTGGTCGGCCTGAGCGGCGGCGCCGATTCGCTCGCGCTGGCCGCTGCGACCGCTTTTGAAGCCGGGCGGGCGGGCATCCGTGCCGGAGCGGTCATCGTGGATCACAATCTGCAAACCGGGTCAGCGAATGTCGCGGCGCGGGCCGCCGCGGCCGCCCGACAGCTGGGCCTCGACCCGGTGCTGGTATTGAGCGTCACGGTCGACAGCGACGGCACGGGCCCGGAGGCGGCCGCCCGCACCGCTCGCTACGCGGCTTTCGATATGGCTCTCGAACTCACCGGGGCGAGCAGTGTGCTGCTCGGCCACACCCTCGACGATCAGGCCGAAACCGTGCTGCTCGGGCTCGCCCGTGGTTCCGGACCGACCAGCCTGCGGGGCATGGCTACGCATACCGGACCGCTTCTGCGACCGTTGCTCGGCATTCGTCGGGCCCAAACCCGCCAATTCTGCGTCGATGCGGGCCTCGAGCCGTGGAGCGATCCGCAGAATTTCGACCCGCGCTACGCGCGGGTGCGGGCGCGCGAGACGGTGCTGCCGTTGCTCGAGAAGGAGCTCGGCCCTGGCGTCGGGGTGGCGCTTGCCCGAACTGCTGATGCGCTGCGGGAAGACTCAGACGCCCTCGACGAACTGGCGCGCACGATGCTGCAGGAACATTTTGCCAACGGCAGGATTGCGACAACCGTGCTGGCGTCGGTGCCGGCGGCGGTACGGCAGAGAGTGATTCGGTTCGGAGTCGAGGCAATGTGCGGGGTGTGGCTGAATCGAGTGCAGACCCTGGCCGTGGCGGCGCTCGTGACGCAGTGGCACGGACAGGGGGCGCTCAGCCTGCCAGGTATTAGAGTTGTACGGCAGGGTGGAATTTTAGTTTTTTCCGCCACTGGACTCATCTAACACAAAGGAATGTTTTTTCCACATGGAACCTCGCGACATTGACGGCGACCTCACCGAGATCCTGATCAGCGAGGAGCAGATTCGGGCTCGCCTGGCCGAAATGTCACGCCAGATCGAAGTCGACTACGCCGGCACCGACCTGCTGCTGGTCGGAGTGCTCAAGGGTGCGGTCATGGTCATGGCCGATCTGGCCCGTGAGCTTCATCACCCGGTGACCATGGACTGGATGGCGGTCAGTTCCTACGGCTCCGGCACGCAGTCCAGCGGCGTCGTGCGCATTCTGAAGGACCTCGACACCGACCTCTCCGGTCGTAACGTGCTCATCGTCGAGGACATCATCGACAGTGGTCTGACCCTGTCGTGGCTGTTGGCGAACCTGAAAACTCGCGGTCCGGCATCCATTGAGATCTGCGCGCTGCTGCGCAAGCCGGATGCCGCGCGCGTCGATATCGACGTGAAATACGTCGGTTTTAACATTCCGAACAAGTTTGTGGTCGGGTACGGTCTCGACTACGGCGAGAAGTACCGCAACCTGCGTTCGGTGGGTATTCTCGCCCCGCACGTTTACTCCACCGTCGCCGCGCCCGCGCTCTAATCACGGCCGGCGCACCACGTCGGAGTTTCCCTTTAAGCGAACACACGGCTTTCCCCTGTAATCGAGCGCTAGCCTGAGGTCACCATGAACGTCAAGAAGCTACTCCGCGGCCCGATTCTCTACATCGTGCTCGCCGTCATCGCCGTCTGGGTGGGGTCAAGCCTCATCACCATGAGCGGATTCCGTGAGGTTAGTACGCAGGAAGGCCTCGGTTACCTCAAGTCGGGCAACGTCGCCGAGGCCACGATCGTCGACGGCGAACAGCGCGTCGACCTCACGCTGACCAAGGCCAGCGGCGACCTCGGAACACAGGTTCAGTTCTATTACGTCGCCCCGCGCGGCGAAGAGATCATCACCGCCGTCACTGCGGCGAACCCGAAGGACGGCTTCACCGACGAGGTGCCGCAGCCCAACTGGGTTCTGGGAGTGCTCAGCTTTCTGCTGCCCGTACTGCTGATCGGTGCCTTCTTCTGGCTCATGATCTCGATGCAGGGTGGTGGCAGCAAGGTAATGAAGTTCGGCAAGTCCAAGGCCAAGCTCGTCTCCAAGGAAAGCCCGCAGGTCACCTTCGCCGATGTCGCCGGTGCCGACGAAGCCATCGAAGAGCTCGAAGAGATCAAAGACTTTCTCAAGGAGCCCGCCAAGTTTCAGGCGGTCGGCGCGCGCATTCCGAAGGGTGTGCTGCTCTACGGCCCTCCCGGAACCGGTAAAACCTTGCTTGCCCGCGCGGTGGCCGGCGAGGCCAACGTGCCGTTCTACGCCATCAGCGGCTCGGACTTCGTCGAAATGTTCGTCGGTGTCGGCGCCAGCCGGGTGCGCGACCTGTTCAGCCAGGCCAAGGAAAACGCGCCCGCCATTATCTTCATCGATGAGATTGACGCCGTTGGCCGGCACCGTGGCGCCGGCATGGGCGGCGGACACGACGAACGCGAGCAGACCCTCAATCAGCTGTTGGTCGAGATGGACGGCTTCGACGTAAAGGCCAACGTCATTCTCATCGCCGCCACCAACCGCCCCGATATCCTCGACCCTGCGCTGCTGCGCCCGGGCCGGTTCGACCGCCAGATCGGTGTCGACGCACCCGACATGCTCGGCCGCAAGCGCATCCTCGAAGTGCACTCCAAGGGCAAGCCCATGGCCGAGGGCGTCGACCTCGAAGTGCTCGCCCGCAAGACGCCCGGCTTCACCGGAGCCGACCTCGCCAACGTACTCAACGAAGCCGCGCTGCTCACTGCTCGGTCCAACGCCCAGCTCATCGACAACCGTGCTCTCGACGAGGCCGTTGATCGGGTTATGGCTGGACCGCAGCGCCGCACGCGGGTCATGCGCGACAAGGAAAAGCTCATCACCGCGTACCACGAGGGCGGTCACGCACTCGTGGCCACCGCGATGAACTTCACCGACCCGGTCACCAAGATCACCATTCTTCCGCGCGGCCGGGCCCTTGGTTACACGATGGTCATGCCGCTCGAAGACCGTTATTCGGTCACGCGTAACGAGCTGCTCGACCAGCTCGCCTATGCCATGGGCGGCCGTGTCGCCGAAGAGATCATCTTTCATGACCCGACCAGTGGTGCCTCCAACGACATCGAAAAAGCCACGGCCACCGCCCGCAAGATGGTGACCGAGTTCGGCATGAGCAGTGTCGTCGGTCCACTCAAGCTCGGCCAAGGCTCTGGCGAGGTCTTTCTCGGCCGCGACATGGGTCACCAACGCGACTACTCCGAGCGGGTCGCCGAGAGCGTCGACCGCGAGGTGCGCCAACTGCTCGAAGACGCCCACGACGAGGCTTACGAGGTACTCATCAAGAACCGCGTGATTCTTGACGAGCTCGCCACGGCCCTGCTCGAGCACGAAACACTCGACCAGACCGCCCTCGCCGCGATCTTCGCCAACGTCGAGCAGCTGCCGGCGCGCCCGCAGTGGCTTTCCAGCGACAAACGCCCCGTCTCGGACGTGCCGCCTATTGCAATGCCCGCCCCGAAAGCCCCCATCGATGGCGACGCCGTTGACGGTGGCATCTCCAGCGGCGACGCAATCCACACCAAACCAAAACGCGCGCCGGCCCGCAATCCACGTCCCGCGACCGCCTAGGCGCTCGTGGCAGTGGACAGGGCGCGAATCCGGGCGGCCGTTTCGGAGATTCTCGCCGCAATCGGTGAGGACCCCGATCGCGCCGGCCTGCAAAGCACCCCACGACGGGTAGCGGATGCCTACGGCGAGTTTTTCGCGGGGCTCGACCAAGACCCGCAAGACCTGCTCCAGGATTTCGTCCCGGTCGAAGGCCGTACCGGCGAACTTGTGCTGCTGCGCGATATCGCCTTTCGCTCGATCTGTGAACACCACCTGCTGCCGTTTCTTGGCACCGCCCACGTCGCGTACCTGCCACGGGATCGCGTCGTCGGCCTCGGACGGCTGCCCGCCGTGGTGGAGACCATCGCCGCCCGGCCACAGCTGCAGGAACGTCTCACCGAGGAGATCGCTGACGCACTGCAGGAGGGGCTCGACCCGCTCGGTGTGCTCGTCGTGCTCGACGCCGTGCACGGCTGCGTCGGCACCCGCGGCCCGCGCCAGACCGCGAGTTCTACCGTGACCATGGCGTCCCGCGGTGCCCTGACGGAACCGACGACCCGTGCCGAAATCATTGCGCTGATTTCGGCTGGCGGGTGACGCTCATCATGGGTGTGCTCAATGTCACCCCCGACTCCTTCAGCGATGGCGGCCAGTGGGCGTCGACGGATGCCGCCATCGAGCATGGACTGCTGCTGCACGCCCAGGGCGCCGACCTGATCGATGTGGGCGGCGAGTCCACGCGGCCTGGTGCCACGCGCGTCGCGCCGGAACACGAGCAGCGCCGAATCCTTCCGGTGGTCACCGAGCTCGCCAGTCACGGGCTGCGCCTGAGTATCGACACGCTCAATGCCGCGACGGCCCTCGCCGCCGCGAAAGCGGGCGCGAGCATCATCAACGATGTGTCAGGCGGGCTCGCGGACCCCGGCATGGCCGCCGTCGCCGCCGATACCGGCCTGACCTATGTGGCCATGCACTGGCGCGCTCATGCCCAGCAGATGGACGCTCGTTCCGACTACGGCGACGTCGTCACCGACGTCATCGCCGAACTGCGCGCCCGCGTCGACGCCCTGACCGCCGCTGGCGTGGCTTGGGAGCACATCGTGCTCGACCCCGGTCTCGGGTTTTCCAAGAGGGCCGAACACAACTGGCAGCTCATCAACCGGCTGGACGCCTTCGCCGAACTCGGCCTCCCGGTCATGGTCGGGGCATCACGCAAACGCTTCCTCGCCGGCGTGCTGCCGGTCGACGCGCCCGTGCTGGATCGTGACCTGCCAACGGCGGTGGTCAGCGTGCTGGCAGCCCAGGCCGGAGCCTGGGCAGTACGCGTGCACGACGTGGCCGCGACGCGCACCGCCCTCAACGTGCTCGCCAGCGTGCGCCAATCGACGCCCCCGAGTACCGGGCAGGTGCCGGGCGCCGCTTCGCGTCCGTCACAATGGACCCATGACTGATTCGATCACCCTCACCGGCCTGCGGGTGAACGCCCACCACGGCGTTTACGACTTCGAGAAAGAAAACGGTCAGGACTTCGTCATCGACGTGACCGTCTGGCTCGATCTGCTCCAGGCGACCGCGAGCGATGACGTCACCCAGACCATCCACTATGGCGTCCTCGCCGAGGAGGTCACTCGAGCGGCTGCGCACAACCCGGTCGATCTCATCGAAACCGTTGCCGAACGCATCGCGAAGGTCGTATTGGCCCACCCGCCGGCGCTGCGCGTGCAGGTCACGGTGCACAAACCACAGGCTCCCATTTCAGTTCCATTCACCGACGTCGCCGTGCAGATCACCCGGTCGCGGCCATGACCGATCGCAGCGAACGCGTCGTACTCGCCCTCGGCAGCAATCTCGGTGACCGGACGGCCACGCTGGCCGGCGCCGTGCACGATCTCGCCGACCTGGCCGGTCTCACGCTGGTTGCCGTTTCGCCCGTCTATGAATCTACCGCCGTGAAACTCGACGGCGCCGACGAGAACGCTCCGCAGTACCTCAACGCGGTGCTCACCATCGACTACAGTGGCGACCCGTACGACCTCCTCGACGCCGTCAACGCCATCGAGGCGGGGCACGGCCGGGTGCGCGCCGAACGCTGGGGCGACCGCACCCTCGACATCGACCTCATCGTGTTCGGACAGCGGAGCATCGACGATGACCGCCTGACCCTGCCGCATCCGCGGGCAGCGGAACGCGACTTCGTACTGGCACCCTGGCTCGATCTCGACCCAGCGGCGGCCATCCCCGGCCGCGGGCTAGTGCGTGACCTTCTGGCCGCAACCGGCAACGCGGTGCGCCGAGCAGCGGATACCGCATTCGGCGCACCGACGCTGGAACCACGGCAATGAAGCGCTCACAGGCGACCGGGCTGCTCGCCGTTCTGCTCAGCGGTCTCGTCGTCGGCTTTCTCGTCGAGATCGCCTTCGCGGCCTCCGGGGCACCGATCGTTGTCCCGCCGGTGACCCTGCCGGTCACTCTGATCCTGCTGGGCATCGTGATCGTCAGCCTGGCGTGGCAGGTGCGCCAGGGCAGTCATCGTAAGGCGCTGCGCCGCATCGACCCGTTCTGGGCCATGCGGGTCGCTGTGCTATCGAAGGCGACCTCACTGTCGGCGTCGCTGCTTTTTGGCGCTGCTCTCGGCATCGTGCTGTACATCCTCACCCGATCGGTGGTTCCCGCGGTCACGTCCCTGTGGCTCACGATCGGCACGGCCATTGGGGCGGCCCTGATGCTCACGGCCGGCCTGGTCGCCGAACACTTCTGCACCCTCCCTCCCGACGACGAAACCGACGACTCGGGAGGTACCCGTGCCTGATCGCGAACCCAATCCCTCCGCCGGGCAGCAGCCTAAACCGGCACCTGAACCGTCCAATCGGCTCGAACTGGTCGAGACCGGCGAATGGAAGCGCGTTTCCCCGAAGTACGTGGTGGTCGAGATCGTCGGCACCATCGTCAACGCCGTCGTGGTCTGCGGCGGAGCAGCCCTGCTGTGGCTCCTGCTCGACCAGACCTGGGCGTTGTGGGTCGGAATCGTGGTCCTCGCCCTGTCAATCATCAACCTCGTGTTTGAGCCGCGCCGGGTGCGCGCCATCGGCTACGTGCTGCGCACGGATGACCTGCTCTTTCGCCGGGGCATCCTTTTTCAACGCTTCGTGGCGGTGCCCTACGGGCGCATGCAACTCATCGATATCACTCGCGGCCCGGTCGCCCGCTGGCTCGGTTTGGCTGATCTCAAGTTTGTGACTGCCGCTGCGAGTGCCGTCGTCTCTATTCCCGGGCTGGCCGAGGCCGATGCCGAGAGCCTGCGCGACCGGTTGGTGGAGCTGGCCGAGAGCCGCCGGGCGGGGCTGTGAACGAGGAGCCGGTTGCTCGCGCACGGCCGCCCCTCACCGCATCGCGCACCGACCTCACCGACGGTGAATGGCACCGACTGCACCCGGCGACACCGCTGCTGCGCGGCGGTATTTTCATGGTGGCCATCATCGGTTTCATCATCGCCAACCTGCGTGAACGCCTCATCGACCTGTTCATCGGCGAAGAGAATTACGGCGGCGATCCGATCGACGCCATCTACGAGCGCGGAGCAACCGGCTGGGCTTTGCTCATCATCGGTGGCGTGTTGGTGGTCATTCTCGTGGTCTTCTACCTGTCCTGGCGCATGCACACCTTTCGCGTGACCGGAGAGATCGTTGAAGTGCGCAGCGGCCTTGTTTTTCGCAGTAACCGCAAAGCCCGCCTCGACCGAGTGCAGGGCGTTGACCTGACCCGGCCGCTGATTCCGCGTCTGTTTGGCGCTGCCCGGCTGCAAATCACCGTCGCGGGGCAGGACGGTAACGTGGAGCTCGCCTACCTCGGCTCGAAACTTGCCGATGACCTGCGCCGCGACATCCTGCATCTGGCCTCCGGCCTGCGGCAAGCCAAGCAGCCTGCCGCAGCACCCGATGCGCCGGTCGCCTCAGCGCCCGCCGTAGACGGAGCGCCCACTGCTCATTCCGCCCTCGGCGACTTCGCGACCGCGCGATTCAACGAATTTCGGGCACCGGAACTTGATCCGGATGCCGCGCCGCCGCAGTCGGTGGTGCGTATTCCCTTGCGGCGCCTGATCGGGTCGGTCGTACTCAGCGGCTTCACCGTTTTTCTCCTGTTGGCCGGCGTCGGCCTCCTTATCAGCGTCATCGCCGGAAGCAGCGGCTGGGTGCTCGTGGCCGTTTTGCCCGGCCTCATCGGCAGTGTCGGTTACTATTTCTCCCGTATCACCAAGACGCTGCGATTCAGCATTGCGGGCACCCCTGATGGCGTACGGGTCGGCTATGGTCTGCTCTCGACCAGCAGCCAGACCCTGCCTCCGGGGCGGATCCACGCTATCGAGGTGTCGCAGCCTATTCTCTGGCGTCGGTTCGGCTGGTGGCAGATCAGCATCAACACGGCCGGGCAGACCTCCGGTCGCAGCTCGACCCCGGTGACGGGAACGACACTACTGCCGGTCGGCACCCTCGCCGACGTGGAAAAGGTATTGCAACTGGCGCTGCCCGACTTTGACACGGTCACCCATCGTGCCCTGATCGAAAACGGCATGCTCGGCGGCCGCAAGCGTGACGCCGGCATCGCCGATTTCTACAGCAACGCGCCCGCCCGCGCCGTCTGGCTGCGCCCGTTCTCCTGGTGGCGCACCGGCTGGGCGGTCTCGGGCAGCGTCGCCCTGATTCGGCGCGGCGTACTCTCTCGTGACCTGATTCTGGTGCCCCTGGCCCGAATGCAAGGGGTGCGCATCAGCCAGGGCGCGATTCGCCGTCGCCTGCGCCTCGCGTCGGCCGCCCTGCACACGGTCGCTGGACCGGTCACCGCCTCACTCAGCGTCATCGACGTCGACGAAGCTCTCGTGCTGTTCGAGTGGATGTCCACCGGGGCAGTACGGTCGGCGCTCGCCGACACCAGCCACCAGTGGAGCCGCACCACCCCACCAACCCAGGAAGCAACGCAATGAACGCCAAACCGGGACGCCTCGGCGTCGGTATTATCGGGGCCGGTCACGTCGGCCCCATCCTCGGCGCCGCGCTTGCGGGTGCAGGCCACGCGATCGTCGGCATCTCCGCGATCTCGCAGGCCAGCCTTGATCGGGCGGAAGCCATTTTGCCACTCGTGCCGGTTCTGACGGTGCCCGAGGTCGTCGAACGCAGCGAGCTGGTCATTATCGCGGTGCCCGACGCCCAGCTGGACAACCTCATCAAAGGGCTCGCGGCAACACACACCTGGCAGCCAGGCCAGCTCGTGCTGCACACCTCCGCTCGTTATGGCACCACGGTGCTAGCGCCAGCGCAGGCCGCCGGCGCTATCCCATTGGCCATCCACCCGGCCATGGCTTTCACCGGTACCAGCCTCGACCTGGCCCGACTCGCCGACAGCTACTTCGCCGTGACCGCCCCCGGCCCGGTGCTGCCGATCGGGCAGGCGTTGGCCGTGGAGATGGGCGGCGAACCGCTCATCGTCGCCGAAGCCGACCGGGCCAGCTATGCCGAAGCCATCCAGATCGCTACCGCCTTCTCCACCTCGATCGTCGAGCAGGCCACGCGCCTGCTCGCCGGGATCGGTCTGGAGCATCCGGGGGCTATTCTCGGTCCGCTGCTGCGTTCCGCGATGGAAAACGCCCTCGCACGCACGAGCCCCGAACGGCTGGATCTCACCGGGTTTGACGAAATAGAGCAGCGGCAGCATCCGCTTGACGACGACCGGGAGATCGAATGAGCACCATCCAGGTAGTGAGCACCATTGCCGAGCTGCACGACCGTCTGGGGCAGGCCCGCGACAGTGCTGCGCTGACCGGTGGCGATACGCGCATCGTGCTCGTGCCGACCATGGGCGCCCTGCACGCCGGCCATCTCGCGCTGGTGCGACGCGCGCACACACTCGGCGGAATCGTGGTGGTGTCGATTTTCGTCAACCCGCTGCAGTTCGGCGCCGGTGAAGACCTTGACAACTACCCGCGAACGCTCGACGCTGACGTCGCCGCCCTCGGAGCCGAGAACGTCTCGTTCGTGTTCGCGCCGAATGCCCGCGAGATGTTTCCCGGCGGGGAGAGCGACACCCGGGTCACCGCCGGCCTGGTCGGCTCACTCTACGAGGGCGCCGCGCGACCAGGGCACTTCGACGGCATGCTCACCGTTGTGGCGAAATTGCTGGGAATCGTGACCCCGGATGTCGCAGTGTTCGGCCAGAAAGACGGCCAGCAGGCTTTTCTCGTGCGCCGCATGGTCGACGATCTCAACGTGCGCAGCACCATCGAGGTCGTCGAGACCGTGCGGGAACCGGGCGGGCTGGCACTGTCCAGTCGTAACCGCTACCTCGACCATGAGCAGCACACGGCAGCCCAGACCCTGTTCGCGGGGCTCACCGCGGCCGTGGAAGCGGCAGAGACCGGCCCGGCCGCCGCCCTCGTCGCCGCGCACGCGCGCATCGCCGCCCAGCCGTTGGTTAAACTGGACTATCTCGTGATCGTGCACCCGGAAACCCTGCTGACCGTGCACGACGATTATCGCGGGCCAGCCCGGTTGCTCGTGGCCGCGCGCGTCGGCAAAACCCGGCTGATCGACAACGTGTCGCTTTGCCTGGGGTGAGTCGCAGCATCCGCTTTTTTGAAACGACAGCACCAACGGAGAACCCCATGAGCCAGAACCCCACGCCAGCCTCGAACGACGAAGGCTTGTCCGACGCGGAGATGAACGAGCAGAAGGCTGTGCGCCTCGGCAAGCGGGACCGCCTGAACGCGGCCGCTGCGAGCCCGGCCGGCGGCGCGTACCCGGTATCGGTTCCGGTCACGCACACCATTCCGGCCGTGCGCGCCGAATTCGGCCAGCTCGAAGCGGATGCCACCAGCGGCGTTACCGTGGGACTGGCCGGCCGCATCGTGCACCTGCGCAACACCGGTAAACTGTGCTTCGCGAGCCTGCAGAGCGGCGATGGCACCCGCATCCAGGCCATGGTCTCCCTCGCCGCGGTCGGCAATGAATCCCTCGCCGCATGGAAAGACCTCGTCGACCTCGGTGACCACATGTTCGTGGCCGGCGAGGTGATCTCGAGCCGCCGCGGTGAGCTGTCGATCATGGTCACCGACTGGAAGGTCGCCGCGAAGGCCCTGCTTCCCCTGCCCAACCTGCACTCCGAACTGAGCGAAGAGACCCGGGTGCGCAGCCGCTATCTCGACCTGATCAGCCGGGAACAGGCCCGCACCAACGTGCTGTCCCGATCCAAGGCGGTGGCGAGCCTGCGCCAGACGTTCACCAGCCTTGATTTCATCGAAATCGAGACTCCGATGCTGCAAACGATGCACGGCGGGGCATCCGCCCGGCCGTTCCAGACCCACAGCAACGCCTTCGACACCGAGCTGTTCCTGCGCATCGCACCCGAACTGTTTTTGAAGCGGGCCGTGGTCGGCGGCATCGACCGCGTCTACGAGATCAACCGCAACTTTCGCAACGAGGGCGCCGACTCCACGCACTCGCCCGAGTTCGCGATGCTCGAAGCCTATGAGGCTTACGGCGATTACAACTCCATCGCTGATCTCACCCAGAAGCTGATTCAGGATGCCGCGTTCGCGATCGCCGGATCACACGTGGTGACCTGGGCCGACGGCACCCTGTTCGACCTTGGCGGCGACTGGGATCGCATCGGCATGTACGACAGCCTGTCGGCCGCCGCCGGCGTCACGATCACCGCCGAGACGCCCCTCGCCGACCTTGTAGCGCTCGCCGCCCGTGAGGGCATCGAGATCGACCACCCTATACACGGCAAGTACGTCGAAGAGCTGTGGGAGCACTTCGTCAAGGGCGACCTGGTGCGCCCGACGTTCGTCATGGACTTTCCCATCGACACCAGCCCGCTCGTGCGCGGGCATCGATCGGTGGCAGGCGTCGTCGAAAAGTGGGACCTCTACGTGCGCGGCTTCGAACTGGCTACCGGCTACTCCGAGCTGGTGGACCCGGTCGTGCAGCGCGAACGTTTCGTCGAACAGGCGAGCCTCGCCGCTGGGGGAGACCCGGAGGCCATGCGCCTCGACGAAGAATTTCTGCGCGCACTCGAATACGGTATGCCGCCGACCGGCGGAATGGGTATGGGCATTGACCGCATGTTGATGGCACTGACCGGCCTGGGTATTCGTGAGACGATTCTCTTCCCCCTGGTGAAATAATGAGCTATCTGCCCGACGATGAGTTGAAACCAAACAAGGGTGGGCGCAAGCCGCCATCCATGAACCGAATCGCCATTTGGGTGATCATCAGCGGCGTCGGCGTCTACTACCTCGGAAGCGGCATCGTTGGGCTCCTCAGCAAGTAGCAGCTCTCCCAGCCTTTGCGCGTAAGCTGGCACGGTGATTGAGGACTTTTGGGGTAACGCGATTTTTTCGGTTGTGCCTACCATTGCGCTTGGCCTGATGTTCTGGTTGATGCTGCGCTCAATCCTGCGCGCTGATCGCACTGAACGTAAGGTGTACGCCCAAATCGAAGCGGAAGAACGAGCCCGACTCGGTCTCGACAAACCGGTCACCTAAGTTCGATGTTCGGCATCGACGGCCTGTCCATCACCGTTCTGCTGGCTTTGATTGTTGACTTTTCCATTCGCGTGGTGGCCATTATCGTGGTCCCGCGCAACCGTCGTCCAATGTCAGGCATGGCCTGGCTGCTGACCATTTTTTTCATTCCGTATCTCGGAGTGCTGCTTTTTTTGCTGATCGGCTACCGTACCTTTCCGAAGAAGCGCCGACTGATGCAAGATGAAATTAACAGGTTCATTCTCGAAAGCACCGAGGGAATGGACCTGGTGCGGCGCGACCATCCGTGGCCGGGCTGGCTCGAATCGGTCGTTGAACTCAACCGCAACCTGGGAGCGATGCCGCTGGTCGGTGACAATACCGCGAGCCTGATCAACGACTATCAGGGCGCCTTCGACACCATGATCGCCGACATCGATCTGGCCAAGAAATACGTGCACGTCGAGTTCTACATTCTCTCGCTCGACCCCACGACCGCGCCGTTTTTTGACGCGCTGGAGCGTGCACACCAGCGCGGCGTGAACGTGCGCGTGCTGATGGATCACATTCAATCGATGCGCAAGCCCGGCTTTCACCAGACCAAGAAATATTTGACGGATGCTGGCATTCCGTGGCGACTCATGCTCCCGGTGCAGCCGTTCCGGGGTAAATGGCAACGACCAGACCTGCGCAACCACCGCAAGCTGCTGATCATCGACGGCTCGGTCGGCTTCATGGGATCGCAGAACATCATCGACCGCACCTACAACATGCGGCGCAACATTCGGCGGGGTCTGATGTGGAAAGACTTCATGACCCGGCTGGAAGGGCCAATCGTGTCCGGGCTGGGCGCGATCTTCATCACCGACTGGTATAGCGAAACCAACGAGCTGCTCACGCGTGACATTGAGCCGGTGCATCCACGGCCGGTGACCGATGCCCTCGACTGCCAGGTGGTACCGAGTGGCCCCGGGTTCAAGGGTGAGAACAATCTGCGGTTGTTTCTCGCGTTGCTCTACTACGCGCAGGACCGAATCGTCATTACGAGTCCGTACTTTGTGCCGGACGAATCGATCATGTACGCCATCACGACGGCCGTGCAGCGTGGGCTGCAGGTGGAGCTTTTCGTGTCGGAGATCGGCGACCAGGCCGTCGTCTATCACGCTCAGCGTTCGTATTACGAGGAGTTGTTGACCGCTGGAGTGCGCATCTACATGTACAAGGCGCCCTACATTCTGCACGCAAAGCACTTCACCATCGACGATGAGGTCGCTGTCGTCGGGTCGAGCAATATGGACCAGCGCTCGTTCAGCCTCAACATGGAGGTCTCGCTCATGGTGCGCGGGCGATCCTTCGTGCGCAAACTGCGCGTCATGGAAGACGAGAACCGCTTGAACAGCCGCGAGCTGACCCTTGAGGAGTGGCGCAAGCAGCCGCTGCGCTCCACGATCCTCGACAACCTTGCCCGGCTGACCTCCGCGGTTCAGTGACAACCGGCTTGCGGGGGCCGCGGATGGGGGCGAGGCATAGCATCCGTCACGCCTACGGCGAACAAACGCCCGGAAGCGGCGCAGGCTGGCTACTCTCAATGTAACGGCACCAACTGCCCTGGCGCCAAGGGAGCGATCACATGTTTGAAAGATTTACCGACCGAGCTCGTCGCGTCGTCGTTTTGGCCCAGGAAGAGGCCAAGATGCTCAACCACAACTACATCGGTACCGAGCACATTCTGCTCGGGCTGATTCACGAGGGTGAAGGCGTCGCCGCGAAGGCTTTAGAGAGCCTCGGCATCTCGCTGGACGCCGTACGCGAGCAGGTTCAGGACATCATCGGCCAGGGGCAGCAGCAGCCCACCGGCCACATCCCCTTCACGCCGCGTGCGAAGAAGGTTCTCGAGCTGAGCCTGCGCGAAGCGCTGCAGCTCGGCCACAACTACATTGGAACCGAGCACATTCTGCTCGGACTCATTCGCGAGGGTGAGGGCGTCGCCGCGCAGGTTCTCGTCAAGCTCGGCGCCGACCTCAACCGCGTGCGCCAGCAGGTCATCCAGCTCCTCTCCGGTTACCAGGGCAAGGAGCAGGTGCAGGTCGGCGCCAACGAGCAGGCGGCCAACACGGCCGGCAGCCAGGTGCTCGACCAGTTCGGTCGCAACCTCACCCAGATGGCCCGCGACAACAAACTCGACCCGGTCATCGGGCGTGAGAAAGAAATCGAGCGGGTCATGCAGATCCTCTCGCGTCGCACCAAGAACAACCCCGTCCTGATCGGTGAGCCCGGAGTTGGCAAGACCGCCGTCGTCGAGGGCCTCGCCCAGGCCATCGTCAAGGGCGATGTGCCCGAGACGCTCAAGGACAAGCAGCTCTACTCGCTCGATCTCGGCTCGCTCATCGCCGGCAGCCGCTACCGCGGTGACTTCGAAGAGCGCCTGAAAAAGGTCACCAAGGAGATCCGCACCCGCGGCGACATCATCGTCTTCATCGACGAAATCCACACCCTCGTGGGTGCCGGTGCCGCCGAGGGCGCAATCGACGCCGCGTCGATCTTGAAGCCGCTCCTCGCCCGTGGTGAGCTGCAGACTATTGGTGCGACCACCCTTGACGAGTACCGCAAGCACTTCGAGAAGGATGCCGCCCTCGAGCGCCGCTTCCAGTCGATCCAGGTCGACGAGCCGTCGCTGCCGCACACCATCAACATTCTCAAGGGACTGCGCGACCGGTACGAGGCGCACCACAAGGTGTCCATCACCGACGGTGCACTCGTGGCCGCGGCAAACCTCGCCGACCGTTACGTCTCCGACCGGTTCCTGCCCGACAAGGCCATCGACCTGATCGACGAAGCCGGTGCCCGCCTGCGCCTCTCGATCCTCTCAAGCCCGCCCGAGCTGCGTGAATTCGACGAGAAAATCGCCGTGGTGCGTGCCGCCAAGGAACTCGCCATCGAAGAGCAGGACTTCGAGAAGGCCGCCGGCCTGCGCGACGAGGAGAAGAACCTCCTCGGCGAGCGTCTGCGCCTTGAGAAGAAGTGGAAGTCCGGCGACGTCAAGACCACCGCGGTCGTCGACGAAGGCCTGATCGCCGAAGTCCTGGCCCAGGCCACCGGTATTCCGGTGTTCAAGCTCACCGAGGAAGAATCTTCGCGGCTGGTCTTCATGGAGAAGGCACTGCACCAGCGCGTCATCGGTCAGGAAGAGGCCATCTCGGCGCTCGCCAAGACCATCCGTCGCACCCGTGCTGGCCTGAAGGACCCGAAGCGTCCCTCCGGTTCGTTCGTCTTCGCCGGCCCCACCGGCGTTGGCAAGACCGAGCTCGCCAAGGCGCTCGCCGAGTTCCTCTTCGATGACGAGGCCGCCATGATCTCGCTCGACATGAGTGAGTACGGCGAGAAGCACACCGTGTCGCGACTGTTCGGTGCGCCTCCCGGGTTCGTCGGCTTCGAAGAGGGCGGCCAGCTCACCGAGAAGGTGCGTCGTAAGCCGTTCTCCGTGGTGCTGTTCGATGAGATCGAGAAGGCTCACCCCGACATCTTCAACTCCCTGCTGCAGATTCTGGAAGAGGGACGGTTGACGGATGGCCAGGGTCGCGTGGTCGACTTCAAGAACACCGTCATCATCATGACCACCAACCTCGGCACCAAGGACATCTCGGGTGGACCCGTCGGCTTCCAGCTGGAAGGCGACAGCACCACCGGGTACGAGCGCATGGCCGGCAAGGTGAAGGACGAGCTCAAGAAGCACTTCAAGCCCGAGTTCCTCAACCGCGTGGACGAGATCATCGTGTTCCCGCAGCTGACCAAGCCCGAGTTGCTGCAGATCGTCGACCTGTTCATCAAGCGTCTCGGTGTGCGTCTGCTCGACCGTGACATGACCGTCGAGGTCACCGTCCCGGCGAAGGAACACCTGATCGAGGTCGGCTTCGACCCAACGCTCGGTGCTCGGCCGCTGCGTCGTGCGATCCAGCGCGAGGTAGAGGACCGGCTGTCGGAGAAGATCCTGCAGGGCGAGCTCAACGCCGGTGACCACGTGCACGTGGACTACGTCGACGGCGAGTACATCTTCACCACAACGACCAGGGTTGACCCGGTCGGCGTGGGAGTGAACACGTCCGCCGCGATCGGAACCGGTCCGGCCACCCCCGACCTGGCCATCACCAGCGACTAGAAGTTTCGAAGAAAGAGGCCCGGCAGATTCGTCTGTCGGGCCTTTTCTGTGCCCGGGGCGGCCGTGCGTTCGCACAACTCCTGCAAATTCTGAAGCATCGGGTCAAGTTCCGCGTCTTTCCAGGAGTTGCCGGTTGAAGCGAACACGAATTGCAGGAGTTATGCGCGGGGAGAGTCGGCGGTAGGGGGATCAATAGACTGGAGGAGTGAATTTAGAAACGGGATACACGGTACGCCGCGCCCGCACGAGTGACGTGCCCGGCATCGAAGCGCTCGTCGAACCGCTCGTGCAGCAGCGCATCCTGCTCGGCAAGGACCGTGTCGTGTTCTACGAGGCGGTGCAGGAATTTCGGGTGGCCGTTGACTCTTCAGGGAAGCTGATCGGCTGCGGCGCCCTCCACGTCATGTGGGAGGACCTCGGCGAGGTGCGCACCCTTGCCGTGGATGCGAACTGGCTCGGCCGCGGCGTCGGCTACACGATGATGCAACGCCTCGAAACGGATGCCCAAGACCTCGGCCTCAGCCGACTGTTCTGCCTCACCTTCGAGGTGGGCTTCTTTGCTCGCAACGGTTTCAGCGACATGGGCACCGAAACCGTCGACCCGGCCGTCTACGCCGAACTCGTGCGCTCGCCCGATGAGGGTGTGGCCGAGTTTCTCGACCTGGCTCGGGTGAAGCCGAACACCCTCGGAAACACCCGGATGGTGAAGCGCCTGAACTAACGAATTTCGCTCGGATCGGCCGGATCGGGTATTAAACAGTGCTCAGACGAGCAAAGTACGCGGTGTTTACCCCCCGGACATGGGCCGTCGCTAGGCTGCGATCAATTGCACCCGCCAATCCGTGGGCCGGGAGATCTATCGCTAGCACGGCCCCAGGTGTAGTGACACGACCTAGGAATGAGGAGATCCATGTCATCCGCCGTTCGCCGCCGCTCCAGGCTGGTTTTCGCCACACTTCTCGGGGTGAGCCTCGCGGCCGCTCCGATCATTGCCCTACCGGCCAGCGCTAACACCGCCGGCACCGGAGTCCTCATCAATGAGGCGTACCTGAACGGGGGAAGCTCGGGCGCGACCTACCTGAACAAGTTCGTCGAGCTTTACAATCCGACTGCCGACGACGTGTCGCTCGACGGCACCTCGATTCAATATCGCTCGGCCAACGGATCGTCGAACCCGACCGGGGTCGTCGCCCTGACCGGCACGATTGCCGCCGGGGGACACTACCTCGTGCAGGGCAGCTCGAACGCGGCCAACGGGGCCACCCTGCCCACGGCAGATGCCTCCTTTGGAACCTCTTTCGCCGCCGCAGCCGGCACGATCTTCTTCGCCAACCAGTCCACCGCGCTCACCGCCCCCGCAACCGGGTCGCTCACCGGGCAGACCCAAATCCTCGACCTGATCGGCTACGGAACGTCGAACACTTTTGAGGGGACGGCCGCAGCCGCTGCATCCGTCACCACCTCGGTGAATCGCACGGCCTCTGCTGACACTGATGTCAACTTCGCCGACTTCAGTTCGAAGGCGCCCACGCCAACGAATACAGCCGGTGACACGGGAACCCCGGTTGGTCCGGACCCAGATCCCGACCCGACGCCGGTGCCCGACGCCCTGACAGCGATCAATGCGATCCAGGGCACGACCGATGCGAGCCCGCTCGCCGGAACCGTCGTCAAGACCTCCGGCGTGGTCACGGCCGCCTACCCGACGGGTGGCTTCGACGGGTTCTACCTGCAGACCGCTGGTACCGGTGGCCAACTGGATCTCGCCAGCCACACTGCTTCGCACGGCGTTTTCGCATACTCCAACTCGGCACAGGCCGACGTACAAATCGGCGACCACGTGCAGGTCGTGGGCACCGTCGTGGAATTCTTCGGAATGACGGAGGTGACCTTCGGGACCGCTAGCGACGTCATCCAACTCACTAACCCTGCTGTCGCGGTAGCACCGGCTACAGTCCTGTTGCCGACCAGCGAGGGACAGCGGGAAACCCTCGAGGGCATGCTGCTCGCCCCGCGGGGTGACTACACCGTCACCAATAACTACACGACTAACCAGTACGCCGAGATCGGCCTCGCCGCCGGAACGACACCGCTTGTGAACCCGACGGTCACGGCACTGCCGGGCTCGGCCGAATACCAGGCCGCCCTCGCCGAGAATGCCGGCCGCGCGGTCACCCTCGACGATGGGGCCACGACCAACTACCTCGCCGCAGCCAACCAGGGCAGCCCGGTTCCGTACTTGTCGACGACCGCTCCGGTGCGCATCGGCGCCGCGGTGTCGTTCCTGTCACCGGTCGTCTTCGACTTTCGCAACGACGCCTGGAAAATGCAGCCGACCACGGCCCTCGTCGCGGGCAACGCCGCGACCGTGCAGCCGGTGACCTTTGCCGACACCCGCACGAGCGCGCCGGAAGACGTGGGCGGGGACATCCGCCTGGCGAGTTTCAACGTTCTGAACTATTTTTCCACCACCGGGGACACGCTCGACGGCTGCCGGTATTACAACGACCGGGCCGGCGTGCCGACCACGGTGAGGGGCGGATGCGACGCCCGCGGCGCCGCGACCCAGCTCAGTTTCGAACGCCAGCAGGCCAAGATCGTCTCGGCCATCAACACACTCGACGCCGACGTGGTGTCGCTCGAAGAGATCGAAAACTCAGCCGCATTCGGCAAGGACCGCGACGACGCCCTCGGCAACCTGACCGCGGCGCTCAACACAGCTGCGGGCAGTGACGTCTGGGCGTTTGTGGCCTCGCCGGCGGCGCGTCCAGCTAGTGAAGACGTCATTCGCACCGCGTTCATCTACAAGCCGGCCCTCGTTGAAACGGTGGGGGAGTCGGTCATTCTGACCGAATCCATCGCGTTCAACGGTCGCGCACGCGAACCGCTCGCACAGGCATTTGCGTTGGTCGGCGATGAGGAGAGCAGCTTCCTCGCCATCGTCAACCACTTCAAATCGAAGGGGTCCGGCACCGGGGACAACGCCGACCAGGGCGACGGGCAGGGCGCCTCCAACCCGACGCGGGTCGAGCAGGCCACGGCGCTCGTAGCCTTCGCCGATCAGATGAAGGCCGATTCCGGCATTGACCGGGTTTTTCTCACCGGTGACTTCAACGCCTACGACCGTGAAGATCCCATGCAGGTGCTGCTCAAGGCCGGCTACATCAACCAGGGCAACAAGAGCGGCGAGTACACCTACGCCTTCGGCGGCACGGTCGGCTCACTCGACCACGTGTTCGCTTCGCCCGAAGCGGATGCCACGGTGAACGCCGTCGACGTCTGGAACATCAACTCCGTCGAATCGGTCGCCCTCGAGTACAGCCGCTACAACAACAATGTGACCGACTTCTACGTCGCCGATGCCTTCCGGTCCTCAGACCACGACCCGGTTATCCTCGGGCTCAACCTCGCGGCCCCCACCGCGATCGAGCTCAATCTGCTCAACATCAACGATTTCCACGGACGCATTGATGCGAACACCGTCAAGTTCGCCGGAACCATTGAGCAGCTGCGGGCCGAGTACGGCGACGCGAACTCACTGTTCCTTTCCGACGGCGACAATATCGGCGCCTCGTTGTTCGCGTCGGCGTCGCAAAATGACCGGCCCACCATTGACGTTCTCAACGCCCTCGACCTCGCTGCCTCCGGCGTGGGCAACCACGAGTTCGACCAAGGCTTCGCTGACCTCACCGGCCGGGTGGCCGACGCGGCCGACTTCGACTATCTCGGAGCGAACGTCTACAACTCCGGCACGGAAACGCCCGCGATGCAGGAATACGCACTGCTCGATGTGGCCGGCATCACCGTGGGTGTAATCGGGGCGGTCACCGAAGAGACCCCCGCACTCGTATCACCCAACGGAATCGCGACCCTGAGCTTCGGCGACCCGGTCGCAGCTGTCAACCGAGTGGCATCTCAACTGACCGACGGCGACCCGTCTAACGGTGAAGCGGATGTGCTGATCGCCGAGTACCACGAGGGCGCGGGCGCGGGAATCCCTGACGGCGCAACGCTCGAGCAGGAGCTCGCCGCCGGCGGAGCCTTTGCGAGCATCGTGAATGACACAACGCCTGCGGTCGACGCGATCTTCACCGGCCACACGCACAAGCAGTACGCGTGGGACGCGCAGGTCCCCGGTGCGGCTGATGGCGTGACGCGTCCCGTGCTGCAGACCGGCAACTACGGTGAGAACATCGGACAGGTTGTGCTCAGCTACGACATCGCCTCGGGTGACACGACCACCGTGACCAACCGCAACGTAGCCCGCTCCACCGTGCCCGATGCCGACCTCGTGGCCGCCTACCCGCGCGCTGCTGAAGTTCAAGCAATAACGAACGCCGCGCTGGCGGAGGCTGCGATCCAGGGCAACGTACCGGTGGGGTCGATCACCGCCGATATCACCCGAGCCTGCATCGGCGGAGTCGCCCCGTGCGCCGAAAACCGCATGGCGCCCTCTTCTATGGGCACCCTCGTCGCAAACTCGCTGCGCGAATCCTTGGCTGACCCCGCTATCGGTGGTGCCGAGATCGGCATCGTCAACCCCGGTGGTATGCGTGCCGACCTCTCACGCGCTCCCGACGGTGTCGTGACGTATGCCGAGGCGAACGCTGTGCTGCCGTTCCTGAACAACCTGTGGACGACAAGTCTTACCGGCGCACAGTTCAAGACCGTTCTCGAACAGCAGTGGCAGACCAACGCAGACGGCACGATTCCGAGCCGTCCGTTCCTGCAACTCGGCCTGAGCGACAACGTGAATTACACCTTCGATGCCGCTCGTGCCGCGGGGGACCGTGTGACGGGCATCTGGATCGACGGGACGCAGCTCGATCCGGCACAGTCATATCGCATCGGTTCGTTCAACTTTCTACTCACCGGCGGCGACAATTTTCGCGAGTTCAAGAATGGAACGGACACGCGCGACTCCGGCCTCGTCGACCGGGACGCCTGGATTTCCTACATTCAGCACAACAGCCCGCTGTCGCCGTCGTTTAAGGCAAACCAGGCCTCGATCACCGGGGGCCCAACGGCACCGGTCAATCCGGGTGACACTCTCACCCTCACGGTCGGAAGTCTCAACCTCACCTCGCTCGGCGCTCCGAAGAACACGCAACTCGCGCTGAAGTGGTCGGGGACTGACGTGGGTACGGCATCCGTTGATTCGACGGGTACGGCCACCGTGACCGTTACAGTCCCGGCCGACGCGGTCGAGAACAGCCTGCTGGAGATGACAGCCGTCGATTCGGGTACCACTGTGCGGCTGGCCGTCGCGGTGGCTGTAACTGCCGAGCCGGGCGAGGCGCCCACGGCTGCCTCGGCGAAGGAGCTGACGAAGAAACTCAAGGCCGCGATCGACACCGACCAGAATTCGTATCGCGCCGGCGACAGGGTTGTGGTCGAGGTCGGAATGAAGCACGCCGGGCAATATGTGTCGGTGTGGGCCTACTCCAAGAAGAAGGCCGACGACCTCGGTGGCTGGTTGCTCGTGAACGCCGAGGGCACTGTGAGCGTCACTCTCGCCGACGACGTCAAGCACGGCCGATACAGCGTTTCCGTGCAGAATGCGAGCGGTGACGTGATCGGTTGGACCGACGTCAAAATCGACCACCCCAGGAAGCCGCTGAAGAACGGACTTCGCTAGCCCCGTGGTTGTCAGGGTCCGTCCGCACGCCTTCGATTGCGGGCGGGCCTTGGATTCTTCCGGCATCAATTGCTGCCGACACGCACACCATTACCGGGTTCTGGCACCGTCTTCAATAACCTTGGGGCATGTCGACGATCAAGCAATCGGTCGGCCGCCAGTCCAGCAAGGTGTACCGGCGCCGGCGTTTCCTAGTGGGGCTCGGGCTTCTGGCCGTGCTCGTCATTCTCTTCCTCATCATCGTGCAACCGGGAGCAAGCAAGGGCGACGCAGACGCCCCGAAATCACCTGCCGCCGCCGGGGCCAATTCGGCCGCACCGACGGATACCGCCACCACGATTCCCGAGACGGCCACCGCCGTCGCCGGCGCTGCCTGCGACCCATCGGCCGTAGAGGTCGCGGCCGTTACCGACGCGACCAACTACGCGGCGGACGCGCTGCCGCAGCTATCGCTGAGCCTGAATAACATCGGAACCACCGACTGTGTCATCAACGCCGGAAACGCCAGGCAGGTGTTCACCGTGATGAGTGGCACGGACGTTTACTGGACCTCGACGGACTGCCAGACCAACCCGATCGACGCCCAGGTAACCCTCAAGCCCGGGGTCGTCATGCCCCTCGCTGCCGCGATTACCTGGGATCGCACGCGCTCGACCGTTGACACCTGCGCAGCGGAAGCCCGTACTGCGGTTCCGGCTGGCGGAGCGTCGTACTACCTGCACGTGACCGTGGACGGCATCGAAGCGGCCGACCCGGCGCTGATGATTCTCAACTAGGGTTTGCGCTGAGGTATCCGTTCGCTCGTGGCGTGTGCTGCCAGCTGGGCGTGCACGGCCGCGGCTGATTGAATGAGTGAGTGACCGATACGACTGCCAACACCCGTTCCGAGGCGCTCGCCGCCGCACTGGCGGCCCAAGACGTCGTCGCCGTCGCCTATGCGCTGCGCAACGATTACATGATCGTGCCTCAACTCGTTGTCAACGGCGAGGCAGCACAGGTGCGTGTCTTTGGCCGCGAAGGCTCCGACAAGCGGATGCTGCTGCTCTTCTCCGCGGCGGAGAACTACGTGCGTGTGGTTCCCGATGACATCAACCCGCAGGTTATGGTCTGCGATGGCCAGTGGTTGCGGGAGTTTCTCACCGTGCACGCCTCGACATTGGAAATGGTCTTCTTCGATATTGCCGGGCCAAATGTAATGCAGGCGGCTCCGGCCGACCTGCTGAAGGCGCTGAGCCCGCAGCTCGGCGAGGGCGACACCGAATAACGATCGAGCGTCTGTATCGCGCGTTCAGCGGGTCACCGACCCCCTGAACCACCCTGGCCTATCCCCACGCTCGATCCAGTTCAGCGTCGCGCGGCTTACGGGTGGTGCCAAGCGCCAGGGCAACCGCCGCGTGGATCGACCCGCAGGCGGCGTCAATCTGGGTCGTGAAGCCCAGGCGCACCGCCTCGTTCACGCGCTGCTTGGACATGAGCGCGCCGCGCACCTCGCCGGCCAGGCTGATCTCACCGAACGCGACCACGTTGTGTGCCACTGCGAGCCCTGTGAACGCGGAGGCGATGGCGAGCGCGATTGCCAAGTCGGCGGCCGGTTCATTTAGACGGATACCGCCGACCGTTGACACGTAGACGTCTTTGGTCGACAGATTCATGCCCGCACGCTCCTGCAACACGGCGAGGAGCATGGCCACGCGGGCTGAGTCGACGCCGCTCGTGACGCGGCGCGGGTTCGGAGCCTGGGTGTCGGTGACGAGCGCCTGCACCTCGACCGGCATCGCGCGGCGACCCTCCAGAGCGACCGTGACACAGGTGCCATCGACCGGCTCGGTGGCTCGGCTCAGAAACAACCCGCTCGGGTCGGGCACCTCGACGATGCCATCACCGGTCATCTCGAAGCAGCCAACCTCGTCGGTCGGTCCGAATCGATTCTTGAGCGCCCGAATGAATCGCAGCGACGTCTGGCGATCGCCTTCGAACTGGCAGACCACGTCGACCAGGTGCTCAAGCACCCGCGGCCCGGCAATCGAGCCGTCTTTGGTGACGTGACCGACCAGCAGCACCGGCAGATTGCGGTCTTTGGCGACCCGGATAAGAGTGGATGCGACCTCCCGCACTTGGCTGGGCATGCCCGGCGAACCGTCGGAGAGTGCACTCGACACGGTCTGCACGGAGTCGATGATAATGAGGTCGGGCTTGACCGCGTCGATCTGACCGAGAATGACCCCGAGGTCGGTTTCGGCGGCGATGTACAGTTCGGGTTCGAGCGCGTTGGTGCGTTCGGCGCGCAATCGTACCTGGCTCACGGACTCTTCTGCGCTGACGTAGAGCACGCGGCTCTTTGCCGCCGCCGCTTTGGACGCGACTTCGAGCAGCAGCGTGGACTTGCCAACGCCCGGCTCGCCGCTGAGCAGAATCACCGACCCGGGCACGATGCCCCCGCCAAGCACCCGGTCGAACTCGTTGATGCCGGTCGGCCAGTGGGCGGCGGCGTCCGTTTCAACGTGGGTGATGGGGCGCGCGATACCATCCCCGACGAGTGTGACGGCCTTGAGCTTGCGGGTAATGCCTGCTGCCTGGCCGGCGTCGACGACGGTGCCCCACTGCTGGCATTCGCCGCAGCGGCCCGCCCATTTCAGGGTGGTCCAGCCGCACTCGGAGCAGCGAAAAGAGGAGACGGGTTTTGCCATATCCCGAGCCTAGCCGGGGCCACCGACAGTCGGCCGTGCGCGCGGCGCAGCCTCTAGCTGGCCTCGGTTGGCGTATGGCTGACCGCCGAGAAACGGTGCGCGACATCGGCACTCATGGCCGGCAGAAACGCTTCCGCCCAGGACCGGTATCCACGGTCGTTGGGGTGAAAAAGATCCTTGGCGACGTGCGTCAAGATGCTGCGGAAGCCAGCCCGTTTGGTCGTCGCGTGCAGCGGAACCACCGTCAGCTTGTTAGCGGCGGCGATCCGGCGAATGATCTCGTTGGCCACCGCCACCTTGATTTCGTTGTGCGGCAGGTGAAAGCACGGGAGGTCGGCGACGAAGGCGTGCGGTGGCAGCGCGTCGAACACAGAGCGGATACCAGTTTCAAAGGCCTCAGGGTTCCATTGGGCGATGTCGTTGGCGCCGATCGCGACCGTGATGAGGTCGGGCTCGAGCTTGTCAAAGCGCGGAAGCTGGTCGCGCACAGCCAATGCAACCGTGGCACCCGACACGCTGAGATTCACGACGCGAACCGTCCGTCCGGTCGCCAGCCGTACGTGATCAGCGAGAACGCCGACATAGCTTTTGTTTGGGCTTGAGGCCCCGATGCCCTGGGCGGCACTGTCGCCAATAGCGACGTAGAGCAGTTCGCCCGGGTGTTTGGCGTTTTCGCGCCACCACGCCGAGTGCACCGGAAGCGTTTCGTTGAGAATGGCCTTCTGCTGGTCGAGGTCGTGCCGCCACCAGGTGCTGACGAGCACGAGGCCTGTCGCGACAACGGCTGCTCCGGTAGCGATGGCAGAACGGATGCGTGGAGTTGGTGAGGTCACCCGCTGAGGCTACTCCGCGGCATCCGAGTGTCGGCTGCATGTTCGCCGATTCGCGCCTGACCCCAGTCTCTACTAGAATCGTCCGCGGTACCGTGTCCGAGCGGCCGAAGGTGCGACTCTCGAAAAGTCGTGTGGGGGAGACTCCACCGTGGGTTCAAATCCCACCGGTACCGCCACGAAAAACCCCCTACATCCCAGTGTTTCACTGGGGAGTAGGGGGTTTCGTTTTACCTGTTATCTGTCAGGACATCTCTGACGGTTCTGGGTCAGTTAATCTCTGACCATTTTGTGGTGTTGGGTCCTGACAGTTCTCCGTCGATGTTTGAGGGATGAGCCGAATTGAACCTGTCGATTCCCGTGTCCGTCTTGCCATCGTCCAGTGGCCTCCCGCGGCTCCGCATGGAGCGGTGAGCACGTTCTGGCCGAGCACAACATCGCGCGGGAGACGTTTTACGCGATCCGGAAACGTGCCGCACCGGAGGGGCCGGCGGCGGCATTGGAACCGCGATCGAGACGCCCGAAGCGAGCCCGCCGAAACTCACGGACACGACCGCCCAAAAGGCGATCGGGGTACGTAAGGCGTTGGAGCAGTCCGGGACGGATTACGGGAATACAATCCGCGGATGAATATCGACTGATCGGGTTGCAGAATCGATTTATCCGCTGGATTCGAGGTGGTGAGTTTGACCGTTCTAGGTGACTTTCCATTTTTCACGTAGTCAGAAGCCTCTACCGACTCCGACGCTGGACAACACAAGGCGCCACTCCTGGTCACCAATGTCGCGGCTGGAGGGACATGGTTTTTCCAAGGCCCCGGGACGAGAGTGCAATTATGCGTGAATTATTCGCGCACTTTTATGAAGGAGTGGATGACCGTGAAAACCAGCCCATCTGCGGCGGGTCCTGGAAACAGGACTTCTTCCGTAAGGCGCGCGACCGTGTTTGGAGTCTCAGCAGCAGTGCTGATTGCACCGTTCATCATCGCTGTACCGGCCGCTTCGGCGGCTGTCCCGACCTTTCCCAACAACATCGTCGTCTTCCCTGACCGCGACTTCATCACCATCGAGGGTTACCAGGAACACATTGGCCAGGTCGCAACCGTGGAGGTGACGCGTCCCGGGGTAGGTGTGATTGGCTCAGCGGAGTCGGTTGTGGGCGCGGGCGATGTCGCGTTCGAGATCAACCACCCGGGCGGGGTCTGCTGGGGCGCCGGCACAACCCTGAAAGTTACCCCCGACATCCGGTCCGGAGATCTCGTGTCGATGAAGTTCGGTGCAACTGCAGCCGGTGACACCACAACCCAAGACGTATATGTGACAGCAACGCCGGTGCTTGCCGCCGACGGCGTCACCGTCACCATCAACGGTTTCATTGGCGACGGTGCAAATCAAGCTCAGGTAGAGCAACGAATCGTCGAACCAGCGTTCAAGAACACAGCTATCGGCCGTCGGGACGTGCGCGCTGTGCCTGGACCGCTTACAGCCAACGTGGGCTACAGCTCATCGCTCGCGTTCGGCATTGCGGGCCCTAACACTTTCACGGCCACCTACGTGTTCGACAGCCAGGATGCTGCCAGCATTGCTGCTGCCGCCGGAAGCGGTGTGCGCGCGATGTCCTGGCAGCTCGAAGATGCCGCCGCTAACCGCCAAGGCCTCACCATCGCCGAGTTTGGCGAATTGGGCGGTCCTGGAATGGGCGGATGCCCGAACGGTCCGTTGCAATCAGGACCCGCCGGAGCGACCGATGTGATCGCCGCCACGGTGGCAGATTCCCTCAAGATCACGTGGACGCCAGCACAAGCGATCCCCGGCACCCCGGCGATCACCGGCTACCGGGTTCACGCGGTGGCGCAAACGGTCATCAACGGAGAGCGCGCGGAATTTGGCAAGCGCATCGACTCCCCTACGGCGAAGGCCACCACGATTTCGGGGCTTAATCCAGCCGAGACGTATGACGTTTTTCTCGTTTCAGTAAGCAGCGCGGGCGAAACCTTCCCCGCCGTGCATGCCATCCCGGTCACCGACATCGTGGCGCCCCTGGTTACGGCCTCCCCCCAGAGCGGGTCATTCCGCACCGCCCAACAGCTCACCCTGAGCTCCAATGAGGCGGCAGCTGAGCTGTATTACACGACCGATGGGTCGGATATTTTTCTATCCGGCGGCACTTTGTCCGCGGTCGCTGTGCTCTACACGCAGCCCATCAACATTGCCGCAACGACGACCGTGAACTTTGCCGCGGTCGACCCATCCGGCAACATCTCGACGCAGGGCCAGGTGGTGTTGACCGTCACGAATGATCCTCTCCCCTCCACGCCAACCTTCTCCTCGCCACCGCTCGCCGGCACGGGAAGCGTGACGCTGAACTGGGCTGCTGCAAACCCTGGGGCACCGGAACTCACGGTGACAGGCTATTCCGTGCAGGCGTACACCGCTGATGGAGCTGCGGCGGGCCCCGCACGCACCACTGCGGGAGATGTGACGACACTCGTCTTCGACGGTCTGACTCCAGATACGGCCTATCAGTTTACGGTCACTGCGAGCAATGCTAACGGCTCCAGTGTCGCATCGGCGAAGTCCGACCCGGTCCAAGCACTCGGCGCTCTCGTCGCTAACGCGGGAGCCGATCAGGCGATCACTCGGGCAGTCACCGCAACCACGGTGGTGCTCGATGGTAGCCGCTCGACCAGCACGGAAACGACCTACCTGTGGGAGCAGGTGCTCAATGGGCCAACGGATCCCGACCGCGTCACCCTTTCAGGGCCAACGACGGTCAAGCCAACGTTCGCCTTGCCGCTCTTCGCGACACCGATGACGAACAATCCGCTGACCTTCCGACTGACTGTTACTTCGGGTTCTGCCGTGCGCACCGATGAGGTGCGAATCACGCCGATCGCCAGCCAGATCAGTGTCACCGGGGCGAGGTGGAAGGCGCGCGACTTTAGAATCGACGGTATCAGTTCGTCGGTCGGCGGCACCGTGACGATCCATCGTGATGGACCGACCGGTCCTGTCATTGGACGAGCGCCAATCACCGCAGCGGCGGCGCCGCAGACCGGTGGAGTGTTTACCTACCGGCTCAGGACTGGGGTCAGCAACCCTGGCACGGTCTGGCTCGATTCCACTCTGGGTGGCGTCGTGGGTCCGGTGACCGTGACCGCGGGGTAACGGCCACGAGATGACACCGGAACGGGCTCTCACTGCATCAGCGGTGAGAGCCCGTTTCGGTGTCGGTACGGCGTTTGATCTCTTTGTTGACCCGTTCCAACGGGTTAGTCGACCAAATCTGTCGCCAGTGACGCCGCGGAAAAGCAGCGAACGCGAGCAAGTCGGGTTGGGCATCGGTGAGCATCGCGGCGACCTTCGGGTGGGACCTTGCAAGCATGGTGGTGGCCGCACGAAACTGCTTCTCGATGTGCTCGCGATCGGGCTGGGCGAAGATGGTGCGGATGATCGACGCCACCATCTCCTGGGATCCCTTCGGCACGACCGCGAGGACGTTTCGCATGAAGTGCACCCGACACCTCTGCCAGCCGGCGCCCTGAAAGACCGTCCCGATGGCCTTCTTCAGCCCAGTGTGAGCGTCAGACATGACAAGCTTCACCCCGTCCAGACCTCAAGTCTTCAGAGACCGCAGGAAGCTCGTCCAGAAGCCTTCATTCTCGCTGTCGCCCACGTCAAACCCGAGGACTTCCCGGCGCCCGTCGGCGGCCACGCCGATCGCGACGACGACTGCTTGGGACACGATACGGTGCCCAACGCGCGCCTTGCAGTACCTGGCGTCGAGGAACACATACGGGAAATCCTGCGCGGCCCGGGTCCGGTCGCGGAACTCGGCCACTTCCGCATCGAGGCCGGCGCAGATCCGGAATACCTCCGACTTGGAGATGCCGGTGTCAGCGCCGAGCGCTTTGACCAAGTCGTCGACCTTGCGGGTTGAGACACCGCTGCCTCAAACGATTCATCGCCCGCAGCATCTATCGCTCACTGGCGACCCTTACTGCTTGACTTCAACTATAGAAGGGTCGTGTGATGTGCCTTCTGTGGAACTTTGAACGGTACTCACTGACCATCCCACGGTGGCTCCTCACGTTGACGAAGCAACACTCAAATCCGGGACACAACACCACTCAATGGGACATGACCCTGGAGGGCCATCTGAGGGGCCGAATTCACTTACATGCATAATGTGCGTGCTCTCATCAAGGCCGGTGAAGCAATCAACCAGCGACTCCGGGATGATCGTTCAATTCTCGCGGCCTGATGCGCTCCTGACCGAATTCTGCTCGGCGCTGCAAACGATCGAGCCTCAGACCTGGCACAGTCCGAAAGGCGTCGGCAAGCATGCGAAAGATGGCTCCGCTGTGAGTGATGGTGTGGGTAACCTCTGTCTCTTGGTCGGCAAGCGCAACGAGTTTCCAAGCGCCTGTTTCATGCGCCTGTAATCCGTCCAGGCGCCAGACAACGTAATCCGTGGACACCTGTTCGTAGATGATCGTGGGGGAACCAGGTAGTTTGGCTCGAATCGAGTACGGCTTGCCAACCAGCGCACGGGGATCGATCGCTGTGACAGAAAGAATCGCGGGATTCCACTCCGGCAGGCGGCGAATATCGACGAGAATGTTTGCAATCGTCGCCCTCGATGCGTTGATGACGCGACTTTCGATGTATTCCATCACTCGCTCCGTATTCTGGCCCGTAGAAATTCTTCAAGAACGGATGCTCGCGCTCCCCAGTCACAGCCTAGGGGCAGGGCACACTGGGCCAGGCTTGCCCTCACCAAGTCAAGGGCCGAACGCGCCAGAGAGCTTTGCCTAACCGAACCACCGCGCGCGGTATCCGCTCAGCGATTGGACTCCCTAATCATTCGATCGACAGTTCTCGACGCGCTGGTCGTAGAATGCATATTCGGATAGGGACATCAGCACTCACTGGCGGCGGTGCTGAGTCGTTGAAGGAGCTCCGCGAGCGCTGCCTGCTCCCCGCTGCTGAGCGCGGCGGTGATGGCGCGCTCGGTTTCGAGGTGATCTGGCAATGCCGTCTCGATAAGATCCCTTCCACGATCGGTGAGCGCGACGAGCGTGCCGCGACCGTCGTCGGGGTTTGCGCGGCGCACGACAAACCCCCGGCTCTCCAGCTTGTTCAGTCGCTGAGCCACTGCGCTCGTTGAAATCATGGCCTCATGAGCCAACTTCAGCGGAGTGATCCGATAGGGGGCGCCGCTTCTCAGAAGTGTTGCGAGCACGTCGAAGGAGGCAGCATCCAAACCGTGCTCGGCGAACGTTTTGGCAAGTCGCGATTCCACGACGAGGGTGGTGCGACTTAATCGACCAATGACAGCCATGGGTGAGACATCAAGGTTGGGCTTTTCTGTATTCCACTGTTCGATGATTCGATCGACTTGGTCCGGCATGTAGCCATACTATCAATTACTAAGCGCTTAGGTATAATGACTAAGTGCTTAGCAATCGAACTTTCTTGTTGGTGACGACAGCTTTGGCCCCGGCGATTTGGGGCACGACATACCTGACAACCACCATGCTGTTGCCGGAGGATCGGCCGCTGCTGGCGGCTACGTTGCGCGCACTTCCTGCGGGAATCCTTTTGCTCATGCTCTGCCGAAGTTTGCCACGCGGCGCCTGGTGGTGGAAATCCTGGGTCCTGGGCATCCTCAACATCGGAGCGTTCTTTGCGTTGCTCTTCATCGCGGCCTATCGGCTCCCTGGTGGTGTGGCCGCAATCATGGGCGGGATTCAGCCGCTCATCATCGCGCTTCTTGCCAGCCGTGTCCTGCACGAGCGATTGACAGGCCGGGTCGTCGCCGCCGGCGCTACCGGCTTATTCGGCGTGTGCCTCATTGTGCTCCAGGCCCAAGCGCGCCTCGACGCCGTTGGGCTCATGGCCGCTATCGGCGGAACACTCTCTATGGCATCCGGGATCGTGCTCACCAAAAAATGGGGGCAGCCCGAGTCCCCGCTAACGACCACCGCATGGCAGCTCATCGCAGGCGGCCTCTCCCTCCTGATCCTTATGCTC
This sequence comes from Cryobacterium sp. Y82, assembly GCF_002929495.1. Classification (GTDB taxonomy): domain Bacteria; phylum Actinomycetota; class Actinomycetes; order Actinomycetales; family Microbacteriaceae; genus Cryobacterium; species Cryobacterium serini. Next base: position 367,911 of record NZ_PJJJ01000037.1, on the reverse strand, counting down.
GTAATCGAGGGCCCTCCCGTAGCTCCACTGACACCGCCGAACATCATTGGATACACCTACCTCTCGGTCATCGGCACCGCGTTCGCGTACGTCATGTGGTTTCGTGGAATCGCACGGCTTGCCGCGAGCACCACGGCTTTCCTTGGCTTACTCAGCCCCGTCGTAGCCATCCTCCTCGGCTGGATAATTGCCGGCGAGGACCTCGTTCCAATGCAGATAGCCGGGATCGTCATCGTTCTCGGTTCAATTTGCGCCGCCATCACTTCCAGAGCCGCAACCGCCGACGTGCTGCGGTGAGTGACCCACTCTCCCCGATATCCGTTTCGTAAGCTGGTCCCCCTAAAGCCGCCGCCCAGTAATTCAGGCCGCGAGCTTTTTGAGGTACCGAGCCAGGGCACGTGGAGCTGAGCGGGGGGCTTCAGCCTCAACAACCGCGTTGTAATTCGTGTTGGTGTTCACGTCGTAGGTGAGCACTCGGCCGTCTTCGGCTTCGATGAACTCGATGCCGCACACTTCCAACCCGTTGCGGCGCGCGAACTCGAGGTATTTCTCGATGATCGAGTGGTCGAAGTCTTCGCGCAGGCTGAATAACTGCTGACCGGCTACGGGTGCGATGGTGGCGCCGGGAGGCATGATCAGCTCGCGGGTGATCGGGTCGATGGCGCAGGCATCCGCTGGGCACAGCTGGAAGCCGCCGCGCGCGGTGTCGGCCTTGACGGCGTAGATGAACTCGCCCCCCACGATCTCGGCCCGGGTGATGAACGGTTCCGCAGCCTGGATGTATTCCTGAATCAGGGTGATGCCATCTTGCGGCTCCTCGAACTCGTCAGAGGCTACGTACTCGGCGAGCTCTTCGTGGCTCGTAAACTTGCGCACGCCCAGACCCTTGCCGCCCTGATTGTGCTTGGTCATGAACGGGGTGGGAAAATCGCGTGCGGCGGCGAGGATTTGCTCGCGGCCCACCGCAGCCACTGTGCGCGGGGTGTCGATGCCAGCGGCCTTGAGCGCGACCAGCTGCTCGACCTTGCTCATCTCGAGCTCGAGCACGCGCCGGCCATTCACCGTGCGGCGGCCGTGAGCCTCGAGCCAGGCCAATACGGCGCGCGCGTAGTCCTTCGACTTTCCATGGTCACGGGTGTGAGCGGATGCGCTGATGCGCGACCAAAAAATTCCCTCCGGTGGTACCGAGTCCAGGTCGAGAACGCCGTCGGTGAGCAGCCATTCCTGCACCTCCATACCCTCTGCTTCAAAGGCCCGGGCGAACGGCGGGAACCATTCAGGGTTCTCGTGCAGGGCGTAGATCGTGGGATGGGTGGAAGTCATAGAAATCCTTTCGGTTTGCACTGCACTCAAGGAGGCTCCGGCGCCGGGTATTCCTTGGGTCTTACATGGTTACTACTGCGGGATCATGATGCCGTTGCCCGGGCCCATCGGCAGGTCGAAAAAGAAGAAGACGCTCAGCACTGCTACCCAGGCAAGCCAGAACGTGACAGCGAAGGGAAGCATGCGGGCGATGACGGTGCCGAGCCCCGCTTGTGGCTCGTATTTGCGCAGCATCGTGAGGAGCACGATCATGTACGGGTTGAGGGGGGTGAGTACCTGGGTGGCCGAATCCCCGACCCGGAAAGCACCCTGGATGAACGCGGGTTCATAGCCAAGCAACACGAATAGCGGCACGAACACGGCGGCCATCAGCGTCCACATGGCCGAACCGGAAATGATGAAAAGGTTCAGCAGCGAGGCGAGCAATACGAAGGCAATGACGGCCGAAAATCCGGTGAGGCCGATGGACTCCAGGCCCCCGGCTCCTGCAACGGCCAGCCAGCTTCCGATTCCGGAGAAATTGAACAGGGCGACGAACTGGCCGAGGATGAACGCGAGCACGAGGAATCCGCTCATGTCCTTGATAGCGTGGCCCATGACGCGCGGTACGTCGCTGCCCGTGGCGATGGTTCCGGTGATCTTGCCGTACACCAGCCCCGGAATCACGAATGTGGCGAAAACGATGAACACGATCGAACTCAACAGGGGCGAGCGCGGCAAGAACCCGTCGTCTTCGTTTCGCCAGGGGGAGTCCGGCAGGAGCACGCCGACGAGGATCACTCCGGCGACGACGACGCCGGCCACGAACGCCCAGAACAGGCCGCGATTCTCGGTGTCCGTGAGCCGTGTGTGCATCACTGCGGCACCCGACACGTCGCCGTCGTCGATGATTTCCTCGCGCGCGATTCCCTGCCGGCCCAGACGCGGTTCCAGGATTTTGTCGATGATGAAGCCGGCCAGGGCGATGAGTACGAGCGCGGAGACCACATTGAAGAAGTAGTTCGATACCGGGGTCACAACGGAACCGGCGTTGGGTAGGTTCTGTGTGACCGACGTGGTGATCCCGGCGAAAAGGGCGTCGAGACTTGTCACGAAAAGCGAGGTCGAGTAGCCGGCACCCACGGCGGCAAACCCGCCGAGCAGTCCGGCGACCGGATGCCGGCCGGCGGCCTTGAATACCAGGGCGGCAAGCGGCGGGATGACCACGAATGCGGCATCCGACATGATCGACCCCACAACCCCCACGAACGCCACGGCGTAAGGCAGTGACCAGCGCGGCGCCGAGCCGAAAGCCTTACGAATCAGCGCGGAGAGCAGGCCGGACTTCTCGGCCACACCGACCGCGAGCAGGATGGGTAGCACCGTCGCCAGCGGCGGGAAGCCCAGGTAGTTGACCCCAATGTTTTGGGTGAACCAGGTGAGTCCCTCGGCGGTGAAGAAGCCCTTGATCACGGTGGTCTCGTCGGTCCCGGGCAACTGCACCGTGACGTTGGCCCAGGCCATAGCAGTCGACGCCACCGCCGTGATTGCGAACAGCAGGAGGAAGAGCATGAAGGGGTCAGGCAGCTTGTTGCCGACGCGTTCGATTCCGCCGAGGACACGGTCGATCACGACGGTGCGCCGAGTGAGGGTCTGTGCTGAAGACATGGGGACTACCTTGCGTCGGATGGAATAGAACGATCGGTGTGACCGAAGTTTTGCAAGTCAGTCGAAGAAGTGCGGCACATCGATGGCGCCGCCCTGCTCCGCGAACTCATTCGCCACGCTGCGGCGCAATTCGGCGTCGCAGAGAAAATCTAGGGCGGTCAAGGCGAGACCGCAGGCACCGTCGAGGGCGCCCGATTCTGCGGCATCCGTTGCGGCGGCTGCCGCAAATTCGCGGGTGTGCAGGGCAACGTCGGGCGCCGCAATTTTGATCAGGGGGTGGATGCCTGGGATGCGATGGCTTACATTGCCGAAGTCGGTGGACGCTGCGATGGTTTCTGACACCACGCCAAGCGGGAGCGGCTGGCGCCCACGGCGCTGCTGGGCGGCGACCCAGCGACCGGTGAGCGCGCTGTTCGTGCGCACGGGCAGTGAGGGGGCGTGCTCGTCCCAGTCGATCTCAACACTCGTTCCCGTCATCAAGGCCGCGCCGCGCGCGATGTCGTCCAGTCGCGCGCTGAGGTCTTTGAGCGTGTCCGCGAATTTGGAACGGGCGTAAAGCTTGAGTACTGCGCGCTCGGGAATGATGCTTGGACGCGTTCCCCCCTCGCTGATGACAGCGTGCACGCGGTCAACCGGCGGTAGCTGTTGGCGCAGCAGTCCAACGGCCTGGTACGCCAGGGTTGCAGCATCGAGGGCGTTACGACCCATAAAGGGTTGAGCGGATGCGTGCGCCGCGACGCCCGTAAACGTTACGGTGAGAACGCGGCGGCCAAGCCACACCTGGTCGGCGAGGTCGTACCCGTAGGGGTGCACCATAATCGCGGCGTCGACGCCATCGAAGGCACCGTGCCTGGCCATCACTTCTTTGCCGGAGAAGCCTTCCTCGGCGGGAGTGCCGAGCAAAACCACCCGGCCGCTGAATGCGTCGGGGTTCTCTTTGAGCGTGTTGGCCAGCGCGAGGAAAGCGCCGACTCCGGTGGCGGCAATCACGTTGTGCCCGCAACCATGCCCAACGTCGGGCAAGGCGTCGTACTCGCTGAGAATTGCGATGGCCGGGCCGTCGTCCGAGCCGATCTCGGCGCGGATCGCGGTGTCGAGTCCGTGAACGCCGAGCTGCGCGGCTATCCCATGGCGACCGAGCAGCTCCACCAGATAGGCGGCGCTCCGACGCTCGGCGAAGGCGATCTCCGGGTCGGCGTGCAGGGTGTGAACGACGTCGTTCAGGTCCCGGGCGAGCGCCTCCACCTGGGCTTCAACGGCGGTTGCGAGTTCCTCCGGGGCCCCGGAGAACGGCGACGGCACCGACTCAGAGGTCAGTACCCTGCGGGCCGTTTCGGCCTGAAGCTTCTGCAGATACGTGGTGCTCGGCACTATCGAATGGCTCATAGATCCACCCTAGACAGGGAGATTGCCTCGTGGTGCCGTTCTGACCTACACCGTCATCTTCAGAACCTGTGCTGGCAGCACACCCCGCCTGACCGGGGATGAACGACCAGGTCAGGCGTGTGCCTGCGCCCCTGAGTCGATGGTGACCTCGGCGAGCCGCTTGATCGCGGCGAGGGTTTTCGGGATGCCGTCGAGGGCTTGCTGGGTACGGTCGGTGATCTGAGCGTGCGCGTCTTCGCCGAATTTCTCCTCGAACATGGCGATCCCGTCCGGCAGGAAATCCCAAGACTCTGTGAGCCTCGTCCCGGTCTCTGCGGCGTCGAAGCTGAAGCCCCAGCGCACGAAGCTGCCGCCCACCACCCAGGCAAACTCGCGACCGCGCTCTGCCGTCACTACCTCAGACCGGGTTTCCCAGGTCCGGTGTGGGAGCTCGTTGTGCCCGGTAAACCAGGCACCGACCCGGCCGGCCTCGGCCTCGTCGTCCCACCAGCATGACGTACAGACCGGGCTCCACTCACCGGTGCGGGTGATGTCGGAGAGCAGGTCGTAGAGAAACGCGGCCGACGCCGCGACGATAACGGACTCTTGGTGGCTAAGGATGCCTGTCTCACTCATGCGTTTACCCTAACGGAGGTAGTCACTTCTTCTGCCGTCGACTGCCGCCATGCCAGTCCTCCTGCTTTCCGACCGCGTCCACGTCGATTCCGAACGCGGCCAGCTGTGGCTGCTCGCGCAGGCTGCGTTTGAGCTCGGCAAAACCCGGGAAGCGTGCCAGGGCGACTACGTGGTCCCACAACTCGACCGCCGAGTCTTCGTGTGGCAACCGGCTGATCACCGGCCCGAAGAAGGCCACACCGGCGGGCGGCTCGAAGTGGATGATGGGCGTGCCCACGTCTTTTCCCGTCAGTGAGAGCGCCTCGTCTGTCTCCTGCTGGATCTCGATGTCCCAGGACTCGTCGTCGAGAGCTTCGGCCAGCTCGAGCGGCAAGCCAGCCTCGGCGAGGATCGGCTCCACGAACTTGCGCGTCCCGCGGAGTTCACGCACCTCGCCCTCGGTTCGATGGTCGTCCGGGGCGGTGTCGAAGATGTGGGTCCCGAATGCAGCGTACAGCGGCGCCACTGCCTCGCGGCCGTGCTCCGCTCGCGCCCGGGCGGCTACCCGCAAAAGCCGAAGCCCGGCGGTATGGCCCGCTTCGTACTCGGGAGGGAAGTGCGCGTCGTAGTCGACGTTGGCATTGATCAGGCGCAAGGAGATGAACCGCCAGTCCACGGTGTAGTCGCGCCGCTTTTGCACCTGTCGCACCCACTTGCTGGTCATCCAGGCGAAGGGGCAGACCGGGTCGAAGTAAAAGTTGATGTCGGCGTCCATACGTCCACCCTAGGTCAGTGCCATAAACACGACCGAGATCGACCTGGCGAGGTGGGCTTGACGAGCACCCTCGCAATCGATCAGAACTCGCGTTGGATCCGGACGGCGGATGGGTGAGACAGCTTTCCTGCGCAGGTCACAGTTGATCGCTGAGTTCTTGGGCTTCTCGATAATAATCTAGGAGCGTTAGTTTCGAAGCGGCTCCCGGATCCAGGATGACGACGGCCCTGCGGTGCAGTTGCAGTACCGATGCCGGGCAGTAGGCGCTCACGGGTCCTTCGACCATCGAGCGGACAGCGTCTGCCTTATTTTCGCCCAGTGCTACCAGTACAGCTTGTTTGGCGTCTCGAATTGTTCCCAACCCTTGGGTCAGGCACAGCCTAGGAACCTCACCTTTAGGAAAGAATCCGGCGTTGTCCGCCCGTGTCACCCCGGACAGGGTTTTCACCCGGGTACGTGATGCCAGGGATGAGGTCGGCTCGTTGAACCCGATGTGCCCGTTGGCTCCGATACCGAGGATCTGAATATCGATTCCACCGGCAGATACGATCGCCGCGTCGTACCAGTTAGCTTCGTCGACTAGATCCGCTGCGTCCCCGCGGGGTGTCAGCAACTGCTCCAAGGGCAGGTCGATGTGATCCACGAATTCACGCCGGATGGTCGAGTAGTACGACTGCTCATGGCCGGGTTTCAACCCGGCGTATTCGTCCAGGGTGAACGCCGTGACCTGGTTGAAGCTCAACGACTCGTCACGGTGACGCCGGATGAGTTCCCGATAGGTGCCGGCGGGGGAGCTGCCGGTTGCCAATCCCAGAACTGTCGGGCCTTGCCGGAGTCGCGCTTCTACAACATCAGCGGCCCGGGCTCCGACCTGTTCGGGTGAGTCACACAAGATAATCTGCACGATCCGTCCTTTCAATCTTTAAGGGAATGCCTGCGCGGTAAACCTGCAGCACTTCGAGGTTTTCCGTAGTTGCCAGCAGGTCGGCGCGATAGCCCGCGGTGATGGTGCCCCGCCCGGTAAAACCCATCAGGCGCGCGGGAGTGGATGATGCAGCCGCGACGGCGTCGATCAGCGGTATTCCCCACTCGACGCAGCGGCGCACATTGTCCAGCAGCGTGCTGGTCCCGCCAGCGATCGCCCCGCGTGTATTTGGGTCCGCCGGAGCCAGCCGGGCAATGCCGCCTTGAACGATCACGTCCAGACTTCCGAGGGAGTATGCCCCATCGTTCATGCCTGTGGCCGCCATCGCGTCGGAAATTAGGGCGATTGATTGCGGACCGACCAAAGCAAAGACCATGCGAACGATTTCTGGATCGAGATGCACACCGTCGGCGATCAACTCCAGAATCATTCGGTCAGGCGTGCGCTGAGCGGCCTGCAGCAGGACCGCGACCGGCCCGGGCACGCGATGACCTAGCGGTGGCATGCGATTGAACAAGTGCGTGGCCGACCAAGCCTGGGTGTCTTCAGGAGGCATGCTTGCCAGGGCGTTGCGCGTCTGGGCTGCTGTGGCAGCAGTATGCCCCAAAGAGGGAACGACGTCGTAGTGTCGGCACAGGGACACTAACTCCGCGAAGTGGGGGGTCTCCGGGGCGATGGTGATGGATGTCACCGTGCCTTGGCCGGCTTGAAGCCATTGCTCCAGCAGCGCTGGGTTGCCGTCGATGATCGCGGCTGGGTCCTGCGCACCGCACATGCTCTCTGCGAGGAACGGTCCTTCCAGGTGCAACCCGGCCAGGGTGCCGTCCCGCACCAGTTCGCGCAGTACCGTAATTTGTTTCAGTAGTACGGGTGACGGCGCCGCGACGAGTGAGGCGAGTATTGACGTGGTTCCGTGGGCAGCATGATAATTTGCGGCAACATATGCGCCGTCAAGATCCGAGGCGAAGGTGTGGCCCCTTCCACCGTGGCAGTGTACGTCCACCAGACCGGGCAATATCAGGGGTACCCGCTCGATAGGACTACTGATTCCGGCAGGTATGTCAACGGCCGGACCGCACCAGCGGATACGTCCGCCCTCTAGCCAGACCGCGCCATCCTCGATAGCGTCTTCCCCAAGCCGCCCGGTGATGAGGCGGCCCCTCAAGGCGCGGACGGGTGATTCGGAGAACACCGCTGCTGAATCAGCTTGCATCAGGCGTGGCCATGGACGGGGTTCCTTCGGTCTCGTCCTCGCGGCCGAGGGTGCGGAGGTTCCAGCGGCGGATGACGAAGCGGAAGAGAACGTAATAAATAGCCGCGTAGATGAGCCCGATCGGTATTAGCCACAACGGTTTCTCGGCAATTCCGAAGTTCAGCAGGTAATCGATCGCTCCCGCCGAAAAGCCGAAACCGTGATGGATGCCGAGGAGGTTTACCACCAAAAACGACGTGCCGGTCAAAATGGCGTGGATGACGTATAGCGGCCAGGCGACGAACATGAAGGAAAACTCGAGTGGTTCGGTGATGCCGGTGAGGAAGGCCGTCAGACCGGTAGAGAGCATGACACCACCCACGATCTTTCGCTGCGCGGGCCTTGCCTCCTGCCAGATCGCCAGGGCGGCTGCGGGCAGGGCGAACATCATGATGGGGAAGAATCCGGTCATGAAGACGCCCGCGGAGGGATCTCCCGCGAAGAACCGGTTCAGGTCTCCATTGGTGCCTTCGTAGTCACCGATGATAAACCAGACGATCGAGTTCAGAATATGGTGCAGTCCCAGGGGAATGAGCAGCCGGTTGAGGGTACCGTAGACACCACTGCCGATCACTGTGTTCTCCGCAACGGCGTTTCCGACGCTGGTCAGGCCGCGATCGAAGACCGGGTAAATCAGTGCCATGACGACGCCGATGACGATGCCGGCGAGGGCCGTCAGAATCGGGACCAGACGCCGGCCAGCGAAGAAGCCCAGCCAGTCGGGCAGTTTGGTGCGGTGGAAGCGCTGCCACAACAACGCTGTGGTGAGGCCGATGATGATGCCCGCTAAGACGCCGTAGTTGATGACGGGCTCTTCGCCACCTTCTGGAGCGGCACCGAGGACAAGCGGTGCCATGACCTCGAACACGTTGATCATGACCAAATACCCGACGGCGGCGGCAAGCGCGGTCGAGCCGTCGCCCTTGCGGGCAAACCCGAAGGCAATGCCGATGGCGAAAAGCAATGGAAGGTTCTCGAATAACGCTCCACCCGCTGCGCCGATGACCTGGGCAGCCGTGGTCAGGGACTCAAACCGACCCAGCAGGTCATCTTGGCCGAGCCGAAGTAAAAGGGCTGCGGCCGGAAGCGCGGCGATGGGCAGCATGAGACTGCGCCCGAAGCGCTGCAGGTTCTGCAGCGCTTTGCCGGTGCCCTTGCCGGAGTCGGGTGCGACTGCTGCGCCGGCATTCTGAGGCCTGGCGGTGTTATCCGTTGACACGGTGTTTCCCATCTCGAAAGGTGCAGTGCTTGTGTGGATCGGGCGGACTCTGTACGGTCGAACTAGCTGGTTATAACCAGTGGCTGTAATCACTGTGGGGGCTAAGCGGGGTTGTTGTCAACCAGACAGGCTTCCCGAGCTCGTACAGAAAAAGTGCGGCGCAGCGAAACACCACGTCAAACGAAAGTGAGGAGCAGAACATGTCCAAAGCAGAAATCATCCTGGCAGCGCTGGGCGGCGCGGGTAACGTGGAAGAAATCGAAGGGTGTATCACGCGTTTGCGCACCGAAGTAGTGGATGCCGCGCGGGTTGATCAAGCCGCCCTGAAAGCCGCCGGTGCCCACGGCGTGATGGTGGTGGGTACTATCGTGCAAGTAGTAGTCGGCCCCGAGGCTGAAAACCTGGCTGAGGACATTCAGGACCTGATGTGACCTCGGTGCTACAGCACAGTGCCATCCACGTGGTCTCGCCGTTGTCTGGTCGGGTGATCGCGGCAGCAGACATTCCCGACCCGGTTTTCGCTAACGGATTGGTCGGCTATGGAGTTGCTGTCGTGCCGGACAGCGATGCCGACATGCTCACCGCTGTCGCGCCGATGACCGGTCGGGTGGTCAAAGTCATGCCGCACGCCTACATCGTGCAGCACGTCTCCGGGCCAGCTGTCCTGGTCCATGTCGGGATCGATACGGTCCACCTCAAAGGCGAAGGCTTCATCGTGCACGTCCAAAAGGGTGACCAGGTGGAAGCCGGCGACCGCATGATCAGCGTCGATGTCGCATTGATACGCGCGAAGAACCTCAGTCCGTGCTGCCCTGTCGTGGCCCTGGACACCAAACCGGGCGCTGTACTCATTGACAGCATCGGTTCGCGGGTTGAAGCAGGTGAACTTCTCTTCGAACTGGTGGAGAGTTGAATCGATGGACACACACAACGAGCTCAAACATGTCTGGGTGCGCCGGCAACTACAGGAATTGGTGGCCGCCGGCCTGCGCCCAGGAGACGCTCTAGTCGGCGAACGGCAACTTGAGGAACAATTCGCAGTCTCGCGCATCACGGTTCGTCGCGCAATTTCCGACCTCGTGCACGACGGAGTCCTGGTGCGAGTCAGAGGAAAAGGAACGTTTGTTTCCCATGGAATGGTGCGCTCCACTTTGCACCTCGCCTCGTTCAACGAAGATATGAGGGCCGCTGGTTTTGAGCCCAGCACCCGCGTTATTTTCGCCACCACGGCTATCCCGCCAGAGGCAGCCGCCGAACATCTGGGTTTGACTCCAGAAAGCGCAGCCCACCACATCTGCAGATTGCGCCTGGGCAACGGCGCACCGGTCAGCGTGGACGAATCGTGGCTGCCTATCCGGCTCCTCCCCAATTTGCTGTCAGAAAACCTCGACGGATCGTTATACCGAATCCTTTCCGTCAGCGGCCACCCTGTTCAACGGGTGGAACAAACAGTCGAAGCTGCTCCAGCATCGGAAACAATCGCTGCGCTACTGGACATCGGAGCGGGCGCCCCTGTTCTCCTCTTCCGTCGCCGCTCCTTTACTGGATCCGGCACGCCCATTGAATATTCAATTTCCACCTACCGCGCAGACCGATATCAAATATCCATGCAGTTAGAGGCGCCAGTACGAGCGGGGTAATGCGAAAATAACCGTGCAGCCGTCGATGCGCCAGCGTCCTTGTAGGCCATCACATCTATTGGGAGACCAGCGGCAACCCTGCTGGAACACCCGTACTCATGCTTGAAAACAACGCGGCCTGCGTTATCAGGAGAAGTGATCGGCGATGAAGCCGTAGACGGACCCGGTACCGGATGTCCCCGTTGGCGTGGTCCAAAGCTCACCGCGGTTCCGTCTTCAACGGGCATATTCCACATCGGTGATCGAGAGTCCGGCTTCTTCGAGCGCCATCCCCACGTAGAACGCTGGATCGGTCTGCTCCTGAGGGTCAGGTGGGCTCTTCCTCGTTGGCGACCGTCTCAATCCAGTCGATGTCGTCGTCGGACAGGTAGACGCCGTATTGTTTGACGCATGTTTTATGACGACGGATGTGCGTCCAGAGCGCAACCTGCTGGAAGACCATTCCGCGGTCGATAAACTTTGGATATGTCAGACCAGCACTTCGAGCAGGATGAAACCCTGCGCCTGCCGACCATTCAGTTTCGCGTCGTTCTCGATCTGGGCCCCCGGCTCGCCGCGGCCGTCACCCTGCCGGCGGAACTGGCGCACCCGGACCTGTTCGCCGACCGCGACGATGAAGGCGGAGCGCTCAACCTGTCGATCGACTTCGACAGCGGCCAGCTGCACGTGCTGCTCGACGAGGCCGGCCCCAGTTTTCACTACCACGGCACAAGCGACCCGTTCGAGAGCCCGTGGCCGGACGATCAGACCGAAAAATTACTCGAGTGGGCGCTCATTCTGGTGCAGGAAATCGACGCCCTCGATGACCTGCTTGACTCGATCTTTGAGGCCGCCGAGTGGTTCGAGCAGGGACTCACACTTTACGTTCCCGAGACTGAACCGACCCAGCTCGAACTGATCGAAGTCGGCATTATCGGCGAGCTGCTGACACTGCCGTGGCTTGGCTCCGGGCGCGTCGACCACGAGCATGTCGAAGGGGACAACCATCCGATCGCCCTGCTCTGGAATATGAACAATGACGACCCCGACACGCCGATCGCTCGCGCCTGGCTCGACCTCGACACCGGCGAGCCGAGAACGGCCGCCGAGCCGGGGGTGGACTGGAACGCCGTAGCCATGAGCGAAGACGAGGTTCTGGAGTGGCTTGTCGGCATCTACACGAACCATCACGTGGCTCCGACACCCGAGGCGCAAATCATGCGAGCGGCGCTGGAACGCCTCGGCGGCATCCGCTAAGCAGGCTTTGATATTTTGCGGCTGGTCGGGCTGACCCGCGCGCTGACGTCGGGCGAACGGAGGGCACCGTGTCACACGCAGCCGGGCCGCTAGCTGGAGCTCGGCGCCCGGGCCAACGTGGCGAGCAGGCGTTCAAGGGGGCCCTTGCCCAGAAAATACCGCCACAGGCTGGCGCCGATGAAGGTGAGCAGCAGCATACCGATCAGCAGCGGCCAGCCCGGATAGTCGATTTCGGCGCCGCCTCCGATGACGGTCAGGGCGAGAATCTGCACGGTGTAGACGGTCAGTGCCATCGAGCCGGTCGCCCCGACCGGCCAGAGGATCACGCGCAGGGCACGCCCCACAGACCGCCGCTGAACGGCGGTGAGCCAGAGCAAAGCTCCAATGACCGCGACCGCGATCCCGCCGGAGCCGGTCACCTCGGCGATCGATCCGGAATGGGCCACGGCATTGACCCCGGGGATCACGATGGCGGCGCCGTAGCCGGCGACCGCCGCTGTTGTTCCGACACCGACGAGGGCTACCTGGTTTTTCGCCCTGAGCAGATCGGAGCGCGTGATGATGAGACCCGCGATCAGGAACGGCATCCAGATGAGCACGGGGTAGGTGCCGTTCAGAAAGAAGTAGTCGACGAAGTAGCTGACCGGCGGCGCCCCGACATCCACCTCACCCTGAGCGGCTCCGAGCCACGGAGCGCCGAACAGGAAGACGACGCCGATCAGGGCCAGCAGCCAGCGGCGCAAAAACAGCATCGGAATCAGCAGCAGAAACATGAGGGCGTAGAAGTGCAGAATGACCGCAACGCCGCTGTGCAAACTGGCCAGCACGACGCCGAGCAGAAACAGGACTAGCGCACGTACCACGATGCCTGTTACGCGGTCGGAGCGCTGGCCGCGCACGAGCGGATGCTGTGACCCGGTCATGATTCCCAGCGACACCCCGGCCAGGGTCGCGAACAAAATCGACGAACGCCCGTCGGCGAGCAGCTCGGCGTCGCCCAGACGCGGGATGGCATGCGCCACGAACATGCCGACGATCGCCAGGCCTCTGGCGATGTCGATGCCGACGACCCGCTCGCTCGGGTCAGGCCTCGTCTTCATGAGAACAGGCTACGGGTTACTCTGGGCAGGTTCGCGCCTCGCGGTCGTCGCGGCACGCTTTGGGGTTCGCAGCACTCCCTTGCAGGCGTGCCGCGAGCGCTAATGAGTGCCGCGAGCCAATACCGGGTCGGGGGGCTGATTCTGACAACACCCCACTAGAAGGCGGGTGGCCTGCAGACCGGCCTTCTGCAAATGGTAACGTCGCGTAGGTCTAGCCACTGGTTTGACGGTCGACGCACTTCTGCAAGGAACCTCCATATGCCCCATCGCATGAATCTTTCCAAGAACCTGCCACGCACATTGACGGGCCTGTCCAGCGAGATCCTGCAGGATCTGCAACAGCTAGCCCGCACCCCATCGCTGTTAGTGGCCTGCAACTACGGCGGCACCCTGTCCCATCACGTGGCCTCGGACGTGCCGTCCGTGTTGCTGGCCGAGTCTGCGACCGCCCTGCGGGCCCTCGCCGCCCTGCCCAACACCCACACGGCCGTCATGTCGGGCCGCCCGCTCCGCGATCTGGCCGCGGATTCCCGGCTGCCCCGGGAGGTGCACCTGGTCGGGTCGAACGGAGCTGAATTCGACTCGGAATTCTTTGCCGCTCACGAGCGCTCCGACGAGTCCCAAGATTCCGGCATCGCGCTCGACCGGCTGCGCACCCGACTCGGCGTCAGCGCCGCGTTCTTCGCCGGCGATGCCGCCAGCGACGAAATGGCCATGAACACCCTGCATGGCCCCGACCTCGGCATTCGCATCGGCGACGACGAATCTGTCGCCGCTCATCGCATTAGCGGCCCCGAAAAGCTCGCTCAGATCCTCGCCCTGCTGTTTGAGCTGCGCAAAGACTGGCTGTTTGGCCAGCACGTCGTGGCCATCGAACGCCACTCGATGCTCGGCGACGGCACCTCGACGGCTCTCGTGACGCCGGAAGCGCGCATCTGTTGGATGACGCATCCGTTGCCCGATTCCGGCTCGCTGTTCGCGAGTATCCTCGGCAGCGAAGAAGCCGGACACTTCTCGATCGAACCGGTCAAGAAGAGTCGCGTGCTCGGCCAGCGTTATGTCGACAACACGATGATCGTTGAAACCCGCTGGGCCGACGTCACCGTCACCGACTACATCGAACCCTCGCCGCTCGGCATTACCAACCTGGTGCGCAAACTTACCGGCACCGGGCGCGCCCGCATCGTGTTCGCACCGCGGCCCGACTACGCCGTCGCCTATTTCAATATGCACGCGACCGATGGCATGGTCACCATCACCGGTACGCCCGACCCGATCGTGCTCTCGGCGGCGGGCGTCGACTTCACCGTCACCAGCGACGGCCGCAACGAAACGGCCACCGCGGTCGTCGACCTCTCCCAGGGTGCGGTCGTGCTCAACCTGCGTTGCGGCGATACCGAGCCGTACATTCCGGATGCTGCTGGCGAGGCTACCAGGCGCGGTGCGGTCATGAATGACTCGCGCTCCTGGGTGAACGCACTGTCGATGCCGAGCGTCAAGCCGTCGCTCGTTGGCCGGTCAGCCCTCGTCTTGCGTGCCCTCTGCTACGAACCAACCGGAGCGGTGCTCGCTGCCTCGACGACCTCGCTGCCCGAAGGGATCGGTGGCACCCGCAACTGGGACTACCGGTACTGCTGGCTGCGCGACGGGTCGATGACCGTCAAGGCGCTCGTCGATCTCGGGTCCACCGGTGAGGCGGAGTCGTTTCTGCGCTGGTTGGCCGGGGTCGTGGCGGACAGTCCCGGCGCGCAGTGGCTGCATCCGCTCTATTCGGTCACGGGCTCGTCGCTGTCGACCGAGGCGAGCCTCGAGTCGCTGCCCGGCTACGCCGGATCACGCCCGGTGCGCATCGGAAACGCCGCCGATAACCAGGTGCAGATCGACGTGTTCGGGCCGGTCGCCGAACTCATCGACACGCTCAGCGCCCGGCAGGGAACGCTCTCGGATTTTCAGTGGCACCTGCTCGTTGAGATGGTCGACGCCGTCACGAGTCGCTGGCAGGAACCGGACCACGGTATCTGGGAGGCCCGGCGCTCGCCGCGGCACCACACCTATACGAAGACGATGTGCTGGGTGACCGTGGACCGGGCCATTCGCACCGCCGAGCGGCATGGGCGCGAAGTGGGTGAGGGCTGGGGACAGCTCGCCGCCACAATTCGCGAGGAGGTATTGCGCGAAGGTTGGAGTGAGGAAGCCCAGTCGTACACCGTCGCCTACGACAGCCCCGACCTGGATGCCGCCGTGCTGCACATTGGTTTGTCGGGCCTGCTCGACGTGACCGACGAGCGCTTTCAGCTGACCGTGAGCGCGGTAGAGCGCGAACTTCGTGTGGGCCCGACGGTGTTCCGCTACCGCTACGACGACGGCCTGCCCGGGCTCGAGGGTGGCTTTCACATCTGCACGACGTGGCTGATCGAGGCCTATGTGCTCACCGGTCGCCTCGACGAGGCCGAGGCACTGTTCAACCAGCTGGTCAGTCTCTTCGGTCCGACCGGGCTGCTGTCGGAGGAATTCGACCCCGCCACCGAGAAGCACCTCGGCAACCACCCGCAGGCATACTCGCACCTCGGTTTCATTCGCTGCGCGCAGCTGCTCGACGAGTACCGCGGGCGCTAGGGGAGTGCTGCTGAGTCGCGAAAGGGCGTCCCTTTCCGCGAGTCAGCCGTGAAAGATTGCATCATCTCGGACACATGTCCGAAAAGTGTTACTATTCATGAATGACTTCGTTGACTGACCCCCGCCTGCAGGCGGGTCAGGTGCAGTCAGACGTCCAGCCTGAGTCGAAGGTCACACACGATCCCCGGGCTGAACGCACCAGACAGCTCATTCTCACGGCGATACGCACGCTGATCGCCCAGCCGGCGGCATCTGTTTCGGTGGCCGAGATCGTGCGCCTGGCCGGCATTAGCCGCAGCTCGTTCTATGCGCACTTTGCCAGCCTTGACGTGCTTGCCGCCGAACTGCTGCGGGCGCAGTTCGTCGATATCGGCTCGGCCGGGCTGGACCTGCCGCGGCCGCGCACCGGCGAGAATGCCTCACGGCTCGGCTATGCCCGCCTCGTCGCCCATCTGGTTGAGAACTTTCCCCTGTATGCGAGCGTGCTTGAGCTGCCGCTGACCCGCAGCGCGCACGACCAGATCATCGAGGCCTACGCCACCCGCATGCTGCAGTCGGTGCTCGTCTTTGATGACACCGTGAATGCCAAGCTGGTCACCACTTACGTCGCCGGCGGCGCGCTCACCCTGATCGGTGCATGGATGCGCGGTCACCTCGATGTCTCCGACGACGAACTCGTCGACCAGCTCGTGGCGCTGCTGCCGGGTTGGCTGCTCGAACCTGTTACCTCACGCGCAACGCCTGTTCGCGTTGCATCACCCACACAAAACTGAAGGCGCATTCTATGAAGATCGAAATCGGCGAAACCCTGGTCTATCCCCACCACGGAGCGGTCACCATCACGGCCCTCGCGACCCGTAACATCAAGGGCGTCGAGAAGCAGTTCATGACCCTCAACGTGCACACGAGCGCGCTGACCATTCAGCTTCCCGTTGACAACGTTGAGCTCGTCGGCGTGCGCGACGTCATCGACGCCGCGGGTGTCAGCGCTGTGTACGAAATTCTGCAGAACGCCTTCACGGAGGAACCGGGCAACTGGTCACGCCGTTACAAGGCCAATCAGGAGAAAATGGCCAGCGGCAGCGTCTATCGGGTCAGCGAGGTCGTGCGCGACCTGTGGCGTCGCGACCAGGACAAGGGCGTTTCCGCCGGCGAAAAGCGGATGCTCGAAAAGGCCCGCCAGATCCTCGTCTCCGAACTCGCTCTGGCCCAGGGCCTGACCGACCAGGAAGCCGGCGACTTGCTGCTCATTGAAATTCAGAACTACGTCGTCAGTGACGAGCCGGTCGAGGTAACCGTCTAACCCAACTCTGCGATCGGCCTCGTCCGCGTACGTTTTCCTGCTGCGCGCGACCTGCGCCGCTGCGCGGGAGGCGGAATTCCCGCGTACTGGCGCACCTCCCGCGCATCGCGCTGCGCGGGAGTTCTGGCCAGGCCCGAACTCCCGCGCAGCGTGAATGGCTGAGGGCTCCTGCCCCACTTCTACACCAGTGCGGCGCAGAGAAGCAGCGCCGGCCATGAGGCCACGAGCGCAGCGGCCAGGTAGATCAGGTTGCGGCGGGTCAAAACGATGCTGTCTATGCCATACCGCGCACTGAGCAGCATCGTCAGGCCGGTGAGCGGGCCGACCGCAGTCGAGACTCCCCAGCCGATGCACGCGGCAAGCACAAACAGGGTGGGGTCGGGAGATAGTGGCTGCACGATCGCGGCGACGATCGCGATCGACACGACCGGGTGCACCCCGATGAGCGCGCACAGAATCATTGCGAACATCATCGCCCAGGCAGCGGGAACGCTGAACTCGGTCACCGGCAGCTGAAGGTCGAACAGGGGAAACAGCATCCGCAGGCCGACCGCGAGCACCCCGGCGGAGGCGAAGAGAGTGACCTCGCCGCGCAGCTGCGGCAGGTCGTGACGGGCATGCCGGGCGAACGCTTGCAGGGCGCCACGACCGTTCATGATTAGCAGGCCGATCAGGGTAACGCCGAGGCCGGCGAGCAGCACGACGCGCGGCACCGGAACGGCGGGAACGAGCTGGTGCGCGATGACGACAAGGGCGACCAGGGCCAGTGGCACGCGAAAGAGCGCCCAGGTCAGCGTGTAGCCGGTATACGCCGGCAGCTCGCGACCCCACAGCTGAAAGATGTCCCAGACGCTCAACCCGATGGTGACGAGCGCGAGGCCCAATCCCACGAGCATCACCACGAGGGAGTTGGCGCCGGGAACCAGTGAGGTCGCAGCCGCAGCGGCCGCCCAGAATGGCGACCAGTACGCGGCGGTCGAATACGCACGGGAGATCAGGGCCGCATCGGCGAGCCGTAGGGCGAACCGGCCGCGCAGGTGATCACCGACGATACCGACCGCACCGATGTTGATGACCGCGCCGAGCGCGTGCGTGGCCAGCGCGGTGCGCACGATGGCGAGGCGACCGTGCAGCCGGGTTCGAGTGCTCGACGGGGTCGGTGTGACGAGTCGTAGAAACGAGACCGCGGCCAGCATGCCGATAAGGTCCTGGTTGACTAGGAACAGGTTGCGGCCCACGATCTGCCCGCCCAGCACCACACCGACCACAACGGATGCAATGCCCACACCGATCAGCACCCCCGCAATGATGCGCTGGGTGCGGTTGACCAGCGACAGGCCGACCGCGGCCGCAGCGACAGTGAGCCCGCCCGCGGCGAGTGTCGCATCGGGCAGCAGGACAGACAGGCCCACGGCGAGGATGATCCCGCTCAGGAGTAGCGCATAGAGCAGTCTCACTCGTACCCCCGAACCGTCGACCGTGCGTCCGGTCGGACACGTCCTCCTATCCAACCAGTGTCTGCACTTATTTATGATCCGCGGGAGCCCAGGCCAGGCCGTAGCTCCCGTGTGCCGCCTAACCTCCCGCAATATAACGGTGAAAGCAGTTTAATATACTACCCATAACAGGGGTATATCCTGTGGCACACAGGCTGGCTAATGTACAGACCAGCGACGCTGTTCGCCCCTGGCCAGTCGCGCACACAGTTGAATTGTCGCCTTCTCTGCACCGGCATTCGCCGTCACAGAGCCCAAGCAGCATCCGACCATGGTCGACGTGCTCTCCCTGAAAAAGGTTCCATATGAGCGTGTCCGGCCCGACGACAAAACGCGTGCGCGAAGCCCGCAGTTCCTTCCCGGCAGCATCGCGCTGCTCATCAGTTTTATCGGCGCAACCATCGCTGTGCTCAGTCCTCCAACCATGACCGGCCAAGCGGATACCGACGCCCGCCCCGCCGGCCAGCGCCCGCGCTACGCGGACTTGCTGCGCCGGGCCGCCCCGGTGATGGGCCGCACGGTGCTGGTGACCGTACTCGCGCTCGGCTCGACCTTGGGTACACCGGCGTTTCAGACGCAGTCGGAGGAGGAAAACACGACAACGTCCAGAACGGTCATCGAGAAGTCTCCGGTCCAGGCTCGGGTGGGGCGCTAGAGGAGCTTTATTGTCGCTTTGGACACTGTCGACTCCGCCGGAGCCATCGAGGTCAGAACCGGGCGCGCGTACCTCTTACTCGCGCGGGCCAGCGTTCGCCTTGCGGATTCGCCGGCCGTCAGCGACGGTCTGCATCTCCTTCAGGGCGGCTTTCCGGCTCTTCTTGGTTCCCCGGGGCGGAAGCTGTATGTTCTGCTCGGCGGCGATGCCCGCCTGCAGCTGGCGGGCACGTTCGAGTTCGGCGTCGAACTCCGCACCGAACAGCAGAGCCAGGTTGGTCAGCCACAACCAGAGTAAAAAGATGACGATTCCAGCGAGTGAACCGTAGGTCTTGGCGTAGCTCGAGAACGTCGTGACGTAAAAGCCGAACCCCAGGGACGCGACGACGATCGCAACGAGAGCGACCATTGCCCCGAGGCTCAGCCAGCGAAACTTCGGCTGGCGCACGTTCGGCGTAAAGTAGTACAGCACCGCGATCAGCAACACGACGGTGGCCGCCAGCACTGGCCACTTGGCAATGGACCACGCCAGCTGAACGGTCTGGCCGAGGCCGAGGGCCGCGCCGACGGCATCCGTTATGGGACCGGAAACGGCCAGAATCAACACGACGACGAGCAGCAAAGCGATGCCGATGACGGTGACGAGCAACTGAGTGGGCTTAAGTTTGAGAAATGACCGGCCCTCGTCGATCTCGTAGATGCGGTTCATGGCGCGGCTGAACGCTCCGACATAACCGGATGCCGACCAGATCGCGACTGCGATCCCCGCCACCAGCGCGAACCCGGCGGACGGTGCGGTGCTGAACTGTTCGATCGGCCCCCGAATAACGTCGAGGGCGTCGCCGGGGGCGACCGAGGCGAGAATGGTCAGCAGGGTGTCGGCGGACTGCCTCCCCTGCCCGAACACGCCAAGCAGTGACACCAAGGCGATGAGCATGGGAAACAGCGACAGGACGGCGTAGTACGTGAGCGTCGCAGCAATGTCCGTGCACTGGTCGGTTCCGAATTCACTGAACGTGCGTTTGAAGACATATTTCCAGGAGGCCTTCGTGACCTCAGCCGGGGAATCGGGCTTCCGGGCATCATCGGGGGCCGGCGCGTTGGCGAGTTCCTGGCTCTGACCATTGTCAACCATGTGTCTCCTGCTCAGGTGGAATGAGAGCCCGGGTCACGATCGGTCAGGGCGACCGTGATCCCCGGCGCTAAGAATGTACTGCGTTTGGAGCTATCCGGCGGCATGCACGGAGGCGAATCAATACGGGATGGTCGCGCTCTTGTGCTTAGCCGATGCGGCATCATCCCGCGCCGCGCCGCGCCGTGTCGGTGACTGTGTCCTTCGCCGACTGCGCCTCGTCTTTCACATCGCCAGCCCCGTCCTGTGCGGCCGACTTGACCTCTTCCACGGCATCCGTCGCACTGTCTTTCACCGCTGCAGCGGTGGTCGCGACACCATCGGCGTCGGACGCGCTGGCCATCTGGGTCAGTTCGTCGCTGATCGAGCGCAGCCCCTCGGCAATGCAGGCCTGCTGTTCGCCGGCCTGTTCGGTGAGCTGGGTGCGGGCATCGGTGAGCGGGTCCTTCGCCTGCTTCTTGGTCTCAGCGACGACCTTCCCCGCTTCGTTCGTGGTGACGTCGGCGACCTCGCCCGCGGCGTGCGCAGCGGGATCACCCGCATTCGAGGCTTCATCGGCGGCTACTTTCACCGTGTGGGTCGCGGCTGCCCCGGTGGGGGAGGTCATACTCGCGTCGAAGTCGGAGTCGTCGGTGTTTGAGCTTGGCGAAGTTGCATACAGGTTGGATATCGTGCTTCCTTTCATCGCGCAATAATCGGCCACCGGGCCAGGGATGTTATGGAGCGCGGCGGACGCTGGGCCAGCCCTGGTCCGAGGTGGAACTACTTCTTGAAGACGTCTTTGACGTCTTCGCCGACCTTCTTGGCGCTCGCCGCGGTCTGGTCGGCGCGTCCTTCGGCAACCTTGGAGTCGTCGTTGGTGGCCTTGCCCACGGCCTCAGTGGCTTTGCCCTTGAGGTCCTGCGCGGCGTTCTTGATCTTGTCGGCTGCACTCATGGTGTTCTCTCTTTCGTGAGGTGGTTCTGGGGGAGTGTTCGGCGCGGAAGCGCTGAACGCAAGTATCGGCAAAGATTTAGGTAGTGCGCGTGGTGCGACTGGTACGCACCCGGAAGCCGCCGCTGATCTGCAAAACGGCAGGGATGCGCAGGCCGAGGAGTTCATCGAGGGCATGCAGGGCCTGTTCGACGACGCGCACGACGTCGGTCGGAGAGGTTCCTCGTCGACAGGTGACCGAGACCTTGAGTACGGCGTCGCTGGCCACGCGGTAGGTCGAGACGCGGGTCGATAGAAATTCCGGGTGCTCGCTGAGTGCGTTGTGCAGCGCTTGCTCGGCGACCGCGGAATCAACCTGTGTGGTGCCCCAATCCGTGGTGTGTTCACTGATCAGGTGGCCGGAATGGCCGCGCCCCTGCCGCAAAATGAAGCTGAGCAAAAGGACGACGATGGCCAGCAACAGGGCGAGGAGGACAATCCAGATCCAGCTCTTCTGCGTGCCGCCGAGCGGCGTGGTTTCGAGCCAGCCGGCGACCGTGCCGCCAACTCTTTCAGTAACCGACGTCCAGGCATCCCGCAGCGTGACCTGTATTGCGAGCAGGCCCAGCAGGGTGGCCGCGGCGAGCAGCACCAGCCCGGTCAACAGAATGACGCTGCGGTTAAGCGCGCGGTTGGTGTTATTCACGTTCCGACCTTTCCGCCCAGGGCCACGACGACATGGGCCTGCAGCGTCGGTCGCAGGTGCAGGCCATCGAGCTGGTCGCGCACGGCCTGCTGCACGGAGTCGCGCTGCACCGGCTGCCCCGATGTCGGTACTAGATGCACAGTGGCGAGGCGACGAGAAATGCTGACCCGGGTACTGTCGGGGTCGATGCGGCCCACACGAGCGGCGTGCCCGGCCAGAGCGGACGCGATGACTTCGTCATCAACGACGGTCACCGTGCGTTCCGAATCGATCAAATGCCGCGCCCGCTGCCCGGGCGTGACGGCGATGACCAAGAGCGTGATGGCGAGGATGGCGCAGACGAGAGCGCTAACGGCAAGTAGCGATGCCGGAACGGTCGAAACGGATGCAATAGCGGCAGCCAGTCCCGCTGGTGTCACGAACAGGGGCGGCTGGCCGATCAGGAGAAGCACAATTTCGGTGCCCAACCATCCGCAGAGCGTAATGACGACGATGGCCACGCTGATGGCCGCCGCTGA
Organism: Cryobacterium sp. Y82; assembly: GCF_002929495.1. Classification (GTDB taxonomy): domain Bacteria; phylum Actinomycetota; class Actinomycetes; order Actinomycetales; family Microbacteriaceae; genus Cryobacterium; species Cryobacterium serini. Next base: position 345,477 of record NZ_PJJJ01000037.1, on the reverse strand, counting down.
CCGCGGCGAGTGCAGTTCACGCCGCCCGATGCGCCGGTAGATTGGTGTCATCGGCTCCGAGGACCGAACAATCTGCGTGGATGTCATCGCACCCTCCGTTCCTGTTGCACGTCAATGCCGGTCAGCCGCACAATGACCCGGCCGACATCGGCACCGGTCAGTTCTCCGACACGGCGTCGAATCTCAACTTGCGACCGGGCCGACCGGGCCAGGATCGTGCCGCCAGTGCGAGCGATAATGGCTGGTTCGCGGGTGATGCGGGAGAGGGGAACGACGCGGATGGTGGTGCTGATCGTGAGCGCGAGCTGGCCGTGGTCGTCGCCGAGTTCCACGCGGACTTGACCGGAGGGAACGCCTAGCGATTCCGCCGTGACCATCGAGACGACCTGGCGAAGAGCTCGAGGCACGATGCGGGTACGGCCGCGCGGCGGGGCAGAAGTCACGGTCGCGGCCGAAATGCCGTTGGCTGCTGCGTCCTGTTCTGCCCCGCCGAGAAACCAGCCGTGCGCGGTATCGGCCGCCACGCTCACGATGATGAACGCTTTCCTTGGAACGCTCCGATCAGTGAGCTCAGGTCGAGACGGCCATCAACGACACGGCCCACCAGGGCACCAACCAGCATGGCCAGGCCCACGAACAAGAATGCCCAAAAGCCCAAAATCACCCAGGTCAATGCGAGAACCGCTCCGACCAGCATTCCGGTACGGGTCGCGGTGGTCATCGGAGTGCGGCTTTGCTCGGCTCGGTCTCGGGAGCGTCATCGCTCGGCAGGTGGATGTCGACGATTGTCACATTGACCTCGGTGACCTCGAGACCGACAAGGTCTTCAATGGCACGAATAACACTCGAGCGGATGTCATCGGCTACCTGCTGCAGCTGAACGGGGTACTCCGCGACGATGGTCACATCGACTGCCACTTGCGTTTCACCGACTTCAACCGAGATGCCCTGGCTCACATCCGTGTTGTTCATGGCTTCACGAATGGCTCCGAGGGCGCGGGCCGCACCTCCCCCGAGGGCGTGCACGCCGGAGACTTCCCGGACGGCCATGCCGGCCACCTTCGCGACGACGCTGTCGTTAATGACTGTCTTGCCGGTTCCGGTAGCCGACTCACCGGCCAATGGTGTGTTGATCGGGGTGCGACTGCGCGGGGACTTGTTCGGGGATGCGGCGCCGTTGGTGTCGATAAGGTCCATGGGAATAGCTCCTTTGCGTGCGGCCGGACGGTCAAGCCGAAGTGGATTGTTACCTGTAGGACGAAACCTGTGCCATATTCGTCACACGAAGTTGAGAAATTCTCTCAAAGCGTTCGCTGGAGGAGGGGATGTGTCCGGCACAGTGCGGGATCAGGTTGCGTCGCCGCTCGATGCGGCCGCCGACCAGGTGTTGGCCGAGCGCGCCGCCGATGGCGACCTGCGTGCCTTTGAGGTGCTCGTGCGGCGCTATGGACCGCTTATGCGGGTCTACGCGACCAGGGTCCTCGGTTTCAACGACGAGACCGATGATGTCGTGCAGGAGTCCTTCATTACGGCCTGGCAGCAGCTGGGCACCCTCGACGATGGCAGGGCTGTCAAAAGCTGGCTGATGCGCATCGTCAGTCGTAAAAGCATCGATCGGCTGCGTGCCAGGCGCGCCCACGTCAACATCGAAGACACGGACGCCCCGGCGCCGGAGAGTACCGCCCCGCACGTCGTCGCGGAGGTTGAGTCCCAGACCGAAGCCCTCGCCCGGGTGCTCGCTGATCTCCCTGAGGACCAACGACGCTGCTGGACTCTGCGCGAACTGGCCGAGTACAGCTACCATGACATTGCATTTGAGTTGCACCTGCCGTTATCGACCGTGCGTGGATTGCTGGCACGGGCCCGCAAGACCCTGCTTCGAGAGATGGAGGACTGGCGATGACTGAATTGACGCCGGCAGACGAGCGCTTCGTTGCTTTCGATCTGGATGACACCGTTCGAGAACAGGCCGAGCTGGACGGGCATACGGTTGAACAGCTCAGCGACTACCTCGACCGTGGACGGGTTCCCGCCGACCCCCGCATTGATGATTCACCCGAATGCGAGATCGCCTTGCGGGGTCTCGAACGCCTGCGCCGGGCCCGGCAGGCGCTGCTCGCCAGAGACCTGGAACGGGAATCCCTGCGCGCCGACGACTGGGTGGCGTCGATTCTCGACAACATCACGCTGGAAGCCCACGCCGGGCGGGACATTCCGCTGACTCACCCGTCGCCGACAGCGCGCCTGGTCGTGACGGAGGGAGCGCTTCGTGGCATTCTGCGCGAGACCGGCGACAGTATGCAGAACATGTTCGTGGGCCGGTGTGTGCTGGTCGGCGACGTTAGCGTGCCCGGAACGCCAATTTTGATTCGGGTCGACGTGACCGTATTTCCGGGGGAGAACATACCGTTGCTGGCCGAGCGGCTCAGACAGGCAATGTATGCCGCACTGAGTAGGTACACGGAACTCGTCGTGGCGGCCATCGACATCACGGTGAGCGATCTGCACGCCCTGCCCGATGTATCCGTTCGAGAAATGGAGCGCTGATGACCTCGGTTCTTCCCTCGACCGACCAGCTTGATGCGTTGGTGCGCCAGGTGCCCGGCGTCGAGTCGCTGTACCCGGCCGGGCCGCTCGTGACCGCCATGCTCACCGCCGCGCTCGACGCGGTGGCTCATCGCGCGCCAGCCGCGCCCCTGGTGTATGTCGGAGAGCAGGGCGACGGCGTTCGGGTCACGGCCAAGATCGGCATCGGTGCGGCGGAGTCCTCGGGTCACGTGAGCGGTCGGGTACACGACGCAATCGCCGCGCATCTCGAGCAGGGCGACTACCCGCCGGTCGTGCAGATCGTCGTGATCGTGGCCAGCGTGCGGCTGAGCGTCTAGGCGATGGCGGGCAGCCGTGCTAGCTTGCACCTCTGAAACAGAGAGATGTTCCTTCAAGCGGATGCCGCGTTACGCTTTGTCATCGACCGGCTCACTTCCGCGCAGCTCGCGCTGCCGGCGCCGGCCGGGTGGTCGCGTAAAAAAGACCCGACCCTGCGTGACATTCTCGCCTCACACGCCGAAGACCCTGGTGGAAAACCTGGGGGAGCAGATTGCGCCCGATATTGAAATGTGGCGAGGCTTTGGGGTGTTTCCGCCCGAAGTTCCGGTGCCGGAAAACGCGAATCGTGAGGTCGCGCTGCTTGGCAAGGCCGGATATTGGCGCGAGTAACAACGCTAAACGCCGAGCGCCATTCGAACGCCGAGAGCGATCATGACAACGGCGATGAAGCCGTCGAGCACTCGCCAGGAGGTGCGTTTTGCGAACAAGGGGCGAAGCTTCCGTGCACCGAAACCGAGCGCGAAAAACCAGACGAAACTCGCCGTGACTGCCCCCGCGCCCCACCACCAGCGTTCGTTCACACCCTGCTGGTTAGCCACCGATCCGAGAAAAATCAGGGTGTCGAGGTAGACGTGCGGGTTGAGCCAGGTGAGCGCGATGGTCGTCATGACGGCGGCCTTGGTGCTGATCTCGGTACTCGCCGCCGCGATGAGCACGCCGGGGCGGAGGGCGCGCACGGCGGCGAACACACCGTAGGTCAGCAGGAAGCCGACGCCGAGCACCTGCACGATGATCAGAACGACCGGAGCGGCTCGAATGAGGGCGCCGATTCCGACGATGCCGGCCAGAATGAGCACGGCATCGGAGACCGAACAGATCAGCACCGCAGTGAGCACGGTGCGGTTGCGCCCCTCAATGCCGAGCCGCAGGAGATACGCGTTCTGGGCGCCGATCGCGATGATGAGCGCGAGACCGGTGCCGAAACCGAACATGGCGGGCAGGATCGTGTCGGCGAGGTTCATCTCGTGGATAGTTTAGGGGCGCGCTATTCGGGGGCGACGCCGTTGTAGAAATGCTCGAACACCATGCTCGTACGGGTTGAAGCGACCGCGGGATCGGCTGAAAGATTGTCCAGCACGAAATCGCGCACATCGTCGGTATCCCGGGCCGACAGATGAATGATGAAGTCCTCGGACCCGCCGAGAAAATATAGCTGCACGACGCGCGGCATCACCCGGATCGAATCGCGAAAGGCCGGGATGTGCGTGCGGGCGCCTGCGCGAATGCTCACGCTGATCAGCGCCTGCAGGCCCAGGCCGATCGCTTTCGGGTCGACCATGGCCGTAAAGCCCGTGACGATGCCGCGACTGACCAGCGAGCGCACCCGGGAGACGCACGTCGATTCGGCGATACCGGCCGCGCTGGCCAGCCGGCTGTTGGTGGTGCGGGAGTCGGCCTGCAGCGCTGCGACCAGGATGCGATCGATTTCGTCAAGGGTTTCGACCACCCGAATCCTCTTCGTTTCTGCCATCTCACATCTCCTGACAACCGCATATTTAGTGGAATATGTTTGGAGTCTGGCAGATTCTACGGATTTTACCTAGCCGAAACGAATCAATAGCAGTCTTACCCTTATCACTGCCGATGCGTTCGGCACTGGCAACCCGAAACGGAGCAGACATGTTGGTCGGCATTCCCACCGAGATTAAAAATAATGAGAACCGTGTGGCTATCACTCCGGCCGGTGTTCACGAGCTCACTCGTCGCGGCCACGACGTCGTCATTGAGAAAGGCGCCGGGCTGGGCTCCAGCATCACCGATGATGCTTTTCGGCTCGCCGGGGCGTCCATTGTCGACACCGCCGTCGAAGTCTGGGCCGCGGCCGACCTGCTCCTGAAGGTCAAGGAGCCCATTGCCAGCGAATACCCGTTGATGCGCGCGGGGCAGGTGCTGTTCACCTATCTGCACCTCGCGGCATCCGCTGACTGCACGGGGGCTCTGATCAAATCTGGTACGACCGCGATCGCCTATGAGACCGTGCAGCTTCCCGACCGTAGCCTGCCGCTGCTTTCGCCCATGAGCGAGGTTGCTGGCCGCCTTTCGGCTCAGGTTGGTGCCTACCATCTGATGAGCGCCAACGGCGGCAGCGGAATTCTGCTCGGCGGCGTTCCCGGAACTCCCAAGGCCAAAGTCGTCGTGATCGGCGGCGGCGTGGCCGGCGAGCACGCGGCGGCTAACGCGCTCGGCATGGGCGCCGACGTGACCATCATCGATCTGTCGCTCGCTCGCCTGCGCCAGCTCGAGGCCCGCTTCAATGGCGAGATTCAGACGCGCGCGTCGACCCAGTACGAGATTGCCGAGCAGGTGCGGGAGGCTGACCTTGTCATCGGCTCCGTGCTCATTCCGGGTGCGCAGGCCCCCAAGCTCGTCACCGACGCCATGGTCGCCTCGATGAAGCCCGGCTCCGTGCTCGTGGACATCGCGATCGACCAGGGCGGTTGCTTCGAGGGATCGCACGCCACCACGCACGACAATCCCACCTTCGCCGTGCACGACAGTGTCTACTACTGCGTCGCCAACATGCCCGGCGCAGTGCCGGCCACCTCGACCCGCGCCCTCACCAACGCCACCCTGCCCTACGTCATCGCGCTGGCGCAGAAGGGCTGGAAGAAGGCCATCGCCGAAGACGCCGCCCTCGCTTTGGGCCTCAACGTGCACAACGGCCGCATCACCAACGCGCACGTGGCAGCTGCCTTCCACGCTGAGCTCCTGACGGTCGCCGACGCGATCGCCTGAGCCGATCCCGGGTCGGTATTTTTCAACTAAGTGCCAGCTCCGGTGGGTCAGGACGTTGCGACGATGACCCGGTGCAGCGCATCGCGCAGGCGGAGCAGGTCGTCCAGCGGCAGGCTGAGCGCTTCGATGACCCGCGTCGGGATGGTTTCGGCCGCCGCGCGCAGGTCCAGTCCGCGGTCGGTCAGGGTGATATCGAGCGTGCGCTCATCGGCCTCCCGGCGTTGCCGCCGCACGTAGCCGATGGCTTCGAGTCGCTTGAGCAAGGGGGAGAGAGTCGCCGGCTCGAGGCGGAGGGTCCGGCCGAGGTCCGTGAGCGTCCGCGGGCTCTCGTCCCACAGGGCGAGCATAACCAGATATTGCGGATGAGTTAGCCCGAGTGGCTCCAGAATGGGTCGATACAGGGCGATGACACTGCGCGAGGCGATGGCCAGGGCGAAGCAGACCTGGTTGTCGAGGGCGAGGGGGTTGTCAAGCGTTGACGACGTCATGGGTGTCCCGTTCCAACCTATTGTTCATTGTGCACTTTAGTTAGTACACTAACAAATATGACATTCGGCAGGAAATCCTCTTCGCCTGGAACGGGACCCGGCGGCCTGACGGCCTGGCTGAACGGCCGGCTGTTTCCCATTCTCGGGCCGCCTCCGGTAGGCTTGAGCGGGTCCGATCTGCTTCCCGCACAGCCGGCGCCCGTGCGTAGCTGTCCGGTCTGTGCCCAGCCCATGGACCAGCACGACATCGATCGCAGTGGCGAGCGTACCCAGCTCCATTGCCCGGTGACCCTGCCCTAGCCTGCCGCTTCGGGCGGATACCCGGACTGTTCTAACTTCCGACGATTGCGCCCAGCACACCGGGCGCAGACGCCCGCACAGGCAACAGTTATTAGTCGATGGGCTAGTCTGGGCGCCAATCACGGGAGATTAATGTCTACGACGGCAGACCGCACCGACCTGCACAGTTCACAGCTCGACCTCGCAATCGCTGAGCTGGCCGAAGGAAGCGAGCGGTGGGGGGCGACTCCGCTCGGGGCGCGCGGCGATTTGCTGGCGCGCACCAGGGCATCCGTTTCTGAGGAAGCCGAGCGCTGGGTGGCTGCTGCGGCCCGCGCCAAAGGTCTAGACCCGTCGTCGCTGCTGATCGGCGAAGAATGGCTAACCGGACCGTACGCAGTGCTCACCTCGCTGAACGCACTCGGCCGTACCCTGCGGGCGCTCGCTTCCGGGCGCAGCCCGCTCGCCGGCCAGAGATTCGGGCGCGCGCCGGGCGGTCGCGTCACGGTTTCCGTCTTGCCGCACAACGCGTGGGACGGGCTGCTTCTCCACGGATTCAGCGCCCAGGCCTGGCTGCGGCCGGGCGTCACCATGGAGCGTGCCCGGGTATCGGCCGGTTTGGGCCAACTCACTCCGACAGTGGCCGGCGGGGTCGGTCTCGTGCTCGGTGCCGGCAATATCAGCTCGATCGCCCCGCTCGATGTACTCTACGAGCTCGTGGCACACAATCGGGCCTCGATACTCAAGCTCAATCCCACCTTCGACAAACTGCTGCCGATCTATCGGGCGGCCCTCGCCCCGCTCATCGAGCAGGGCCTGCTGCGCATCGTCACCGGCGGCGCCGACGTGGGCGGCTACCTTGCCCACCACCTTGGTATCAGGCACGTGCATATCACCGGCAGCGCGGCCACCCACGACGCGATCGTGTTCGGTGGGTCCACAACTTTGCGCCTCGGTAAACCGATCAGCAGCGAACTCGGCGGAGTGTCCCCGATCATCGTGTTGCCGGGCCGATGGAGCCGCAGGGACCTGCGCTACCAGGCCCAACACGTCGCCACCATGCGGCTGCACAACGGCGGCTATAACTGCATCGCCGGGCAGGTGCTCGTGCTCAGCGCCGCCTGGCCGCAGAAGCGCGCATTTCTCGAGGCGGTCGCCGCTGCCCTCGCTGCCGCGCCGACACGACCGGCCTGGTACCCCGGCAGCGACGACCGGATGCGAGCAGCCAGCGCCGCCTACCCGGCCGCGCAGTCGATTCCCGGCGGGCGCCTGCTCGTAGCGGCCTCCGCGCCGCCGATGACTGCGGCGCTGGTGACCTCGGCCGCGTTCGGCCGATCGGCTGGAGCTGGAGTTGGGCACGGCCTGACGGGCGCGGCATCCGCTTCAACCGAAGATATGCTCACGACGGAATATTTTGCGCCGGTTCTGGGTGTGGTCGAACTACCCGGCTTCGGTCAGGTCTTTCTCGACTCGGCGGTGGAGACCGTCAACCGCGACTTTCTGGGCACTCTTGGCGCTAATATTCTCGGAGTGCCGGCCACCATCCGGCGGCTCGGGCCGGGGTTTGAGCAGGCCGTGGCGCGCCTGCGCTACGGAACGATCGCGATCAATGCCTGGACCGGCGTGGGCTTTCTGTCAGCGGCGGCGCCGTGGGGCGCGTTTCCCGGGCATACGCTCGACAACGTGCAGAGTGGAATCGGCGTGGTGCACAACGCCCTGCTGCTTGACGACGTCGAGCGCACCGTCGTGCGGGGACCTTTTCGGCCGTTTCCGCGCTCGGTCATGCATGGTGAATGGGCGCTGTTGCCGAAGCCGCCGTGGTTCGTATCGTCTCGAAGTGGCACGCTGACCGCCCGCCTGCTGACCGGCTTCGCCGCGCATCCAGCGGCGCGCAAGTTGCCGCGCATCCTCGCCGCCGCATTTCGGGCCTGAGCGGGCTGCGCCAGCCGTGTCTCGGTGCTTGTACGGCTGACTCATCCCGCATAACTCCTGCAAATCAGTTACGGGGTCGAATAGTTGAGCGTGTTTTCGGGGCTCACCAGAACTGGCCCGCCAAATTGCAGGAGTTATGACCCGCACCGGGGCAGGGAACGGTGGTGGTCTGGTCGAGGGCGGATAGCGGGTGCAATAGATTGGCTGCACACCAACGATGCGAGGTTTACGATGACTGGCTGGCGACTGCGCGACTTTCACTCCGACGATCTGGACGGCATTCTGCGCCTGTGGGAAGAGATCAAGGCCTCAGACACAGAGCCGGTCTACGGCCTTTCCGAGGTGCTCGCCTCCTGCCAGAAGGATCACGCCGTCGTTGCGGTGCACGGCGACGAGGTCGTCGGTGCCGCAGTCGGCCGCGCGGCTCACGCGCAAGGCTGGATCGTATTTTTGGCGACCGCGCAAAGCTGGCAGAGCCAGGGCATCGGCACGGCCCTGCTTGCTGCCCTAGAAACCCGTATGGCCCCGCACGGCATGACCAAACTGTCGGCGCTTATGCCCGAATCAGAGACGAACGTCGATCCCTTTCTCAACCGCGGCTTCGAGGTGAAGAAGAACCTGCGCTACTTCGAGCGGCACATTCCCGTGCAGCGGGAGGAGCTTAAATTGCTCGGTGAGCTGGGCGGTCGCGTACTGCCGCGCGACCTGTGGCAGAAGGTCGGCGGTATGGAACGGGAGAAGGAACTGCTTGAGCGCCGGTTGGTCATGCCCTTGGCTAAACCCGAACTCGCTGAGCAATACGGTGTATCGCCGCCCAAAGCCGTCGTTCTGTTCGGCCCTCCGGGCACCGGAAAGACCACCTTTGCCAAGGCCATCGCCTCGCGCCTGGAGTGGTCGTTCGTCGAGGTTTTTCCGTCCCGCCTCGCCGCCGACCCGTTGGGCTTGGCCGGCGCACTGCGGGAAACCTTTTTGAAGATCGCCGAGCTCGAACACGCTGTCGTGTTTATCGACGAGGTCGAGGAGATCGCCGCCCAGCGCTCGGGCGAACCGCCATCGGCCATGCAGGGTGTCACCAACGAGTTGCTCAAGATCATCCCGGCATTCCGCGAACAACCCGGTCGCCTGCTCGTCTGTGCGACGAACTTCATTCGCGCGCTCGACTCCGCCTTCCTCCGCCACGGCCGCTTCGACTACGTTGTGCCGATCGGGCTGCCGGATGTTGCCGCCCGCCACGCCATCTGGGAGCGCTACATTCCAGAAGCGGTGTCGGGCGAAGTCGATCTCGGCGTTCTGGTCGAGCAGAGCGACGGGTTCTCGCCGGCCGACGTCGAATACGCCGCTCACCGAGCATCCCAACACGCGCTTGAGAAAGCGCTGTACAAGGCCGGTGACGGACCGCTCATCAACGGCCCCAGCACCAAAGACTATGAGGTCGCGATCTCCGAAACCCGCCGAACCGTGTCCGACGAGGTCGCGGCCGAGTTTCTCGAAGACATCGAGCGGCTCGCCCGGCTCTAGGAGCGGATCTTCCGGAGCGAGAGTCTGGGCGTAAAGCTAGCGCTTGGTGCGGTGCAGCGCAACGGCGACCAGCGCCTGCCAGATAACGAAGCCCTCGACGGCGAGTGAGAGCAGACCGAGCGGCTCCAGCCAGTTTCCAATGTCCCCCGCTGCCATCGGCATACCAACGGTGCGATTGACGATGAAGCCGATGATGACGGCTGCTGACAGGGCAGCTGCGGCAAGGAAGTCAATTCTCGAACCGACAACCAGTACCCGCTCGACGAGGACGGCGGCGACGAGGATGAGCCCGATATAGGCGAACGCCAGATACGGGGTTTCGGCGAATTTACCCGGGAGATCAAGGATGTGGATTGCCCCCACGACGGCAAGCGAGAGCCCGACAGTGATGCGGCGCATCAGTAGGCCCTGATTGATCAGGCGCTCGCCCGTGTTCTCCCGGTGCAGCGCGGTGGACTGCATGTGTTCGTCAGTTGATTGCGTAGTAGTCGTGGTCATGAGTACCTCTCCATGGGTGTTTCCCTGAATGCATAGTGACAGGAGTTCAGCTGCCCGAGGCGAATCATTGGCAGTGCATAGCGTCCTCCGTGGTGGGTGCCAGAAATAGACCCCGTTTCTGAGATTCTCACAGGGAGCGCTAATCGGATCAGCCGGAGCGGAGAATCGGTTGTCAAAGGAATCAGGCCCGGTTAACATCGCAGGGTAGGACGATTTACATCCGGCCAATTTCTCTATATCCAGGCAAGGAACTGATTTAGTGATTATTGAGGCTCAGGGCCTGACCAAGACCTACCAATCAAAGAGCGGGCCGGTACACGCGCTCGCCGGGCTCGACCTGCAGGTTCCGCGCGGCACAGTGAAAGCCCTTCTCGGCCCAAATGGGGCCGGAAAAACCACCGTCGTGAAAATGCTCACGACCCTGATTCGACCGGATGCCGGCACCGCTGTCATCGACGGAATCGACGTCGTGCTCCACCCCAAGGCGGTACGCCGGATCATCGGCGTCTCCGGCCAGTACGCCGCGGTCGACGAGAACCTCACCGGCTTGGAAAACCTCGAGATGGTCGGTCGTCTTTATCATTTGGGCGGCCCGGCCGCTCGCCAGCGGGCGAAGGAGCTCATCGATCTCTTCGAGCTGACCGCCGCCGGGAACCGGCCGGTCAAAGGTTTCTCCGGCGGTATGCGGCGGCGCATCGACCTCGCCGGCGCCCTGGTCATCAATCCCAAGGTGCTCTTTCTTGACGAACCGACGACCGGGCTCGACCCGCGCAGCCGTATCGCCCTGTGGGATGTCATCAAGCATCTCGTCGCCGACGGCACCACTGTACTGCTGACCACGCAATACCTCGAAGAAGCCGATCAGCTCGCCGATGACATTGTCGTTATCGATGACGGCCGCGTCATCGCCGAGGGCACCTCCGATCAACTCAAGGCCCAGATCGGCGGGCACCGCGTGGTGGTGGCCCTCGTCGATGCCGCCGATGGCGGGACTGCCCGCGAGATCCTGGCCCGCCACGGCTCGGGTGAGCCCTCGGTATCGACCGATGGCCGCGGTGTCGAGGTTGCCGTCACGGACGGCCCGACCGCGCTGCAAAACATGCTCTCTGACCTACGTGCGGCGCAGGTCAATTTGCACGATGCTGGCATGCGTCGCCCCACCCTCGACGATGTGTTCCTCAAGCTCACCGGTCACAAGGCCGACCTGAACGCGACCAACGAAGACGATGCCGGCGGGCCCACACTCTCGAAACGGGCACAGGCCAAACAAGACCAGGCACGCGCGGCCCATGCCTCCCCGGCAGATCTGGAGAAAGCCAAATGAGCCCCCGGCACTCTGGTGCACCGCTCGAGTCCACCACGCCCGTGTCCACCACGCCCAAGCCCGCTGGAACTCAGGCGAGTCCCGCCCCGGGCGAATCTCGGGTGGGCACCCTGCCCCCACTTCCCACGTGGAATCCGTTCTCGCTCTGGTATTCCGACGGCTGGACCGTCACTAAGCGCAACCTCATCAAGATCAAGCGTTCGCCCGACATGCTCGTGTTCGCTGTGATCCAGCCGATCATGTTCGTGCTGTTGTTCAGCCAGGTGTACGGCGGAGCGATCGCCGTTCAGGGCAGCGACTACACGCAGTTTCTCATGGCTGGTATTTTCGCGCAGACGGTCGTGTTCGGGGCGACGTTCTCCGGCGCGGCCATGGCGCTCGATCTCAAGGAAGGGATCATCGACCGCTTTCGAAGCTTGCCCATGAACGCATCCGCGGTGCTCGTCGGTCGAACGAATGGCGACCTCGTGCTGAACACAATCTCCATGATCATCATGATGGCGACCGGCCTCGCGGTTGGCTGGCGGGTGAACACCTCGCCGGCTGAATTCCTCGCCGGAGTCGGCTTGCTGTTGCTGTTTGGTTACGCATTCAGCTGGGTGATGGCGCTACTCGGTATGAGCGTAAAAAGCCCAGAGGTCATCAACAATGCGTCGTTTTTGATTCTTTTTCCGCTGACCTTCGTCTCGAACGCTTTTGTGCCGAGCGAGACCCTGCCGACAGCGCTTCGCGTCTTTGCCGAGTGGAACCCGGTGTCGTCGCTCGTGCAGGCCGTGCGGCAGCTCTTCGGCAACCTTGGCACCGCCCCGGTGCCGGATATCTGGACAATGCAAAATCCCATTCTGACCGTACTCATTGGTATCACCGTGATGTTGCTGGTCTTCGTGCCGCTGTGTATTCGCAAGTTCGCCTCGATCAGTTCCCGCTGACCGATCACTATTCCGACTGAAGGAGTCACCCATGCCCCAGACCGAGCACAATGTTGGAATCGTTGCCGGCTTCAGCGGATTCGCCGTTTCCGACCTCGACGCTGCCCGCACTTTCTACGACGAGACCCTCGGACTCGACGTCACGGTGGGGGAGATGGGTGTGCTGCGCATCGCCCTGCCCGGCGGAGCAACTGTCATCGTCTACCCGAAGCCCGACTTCGTGCCGGCCACCTATACGATTCTCAATTTCGCGGTCACCAATCTCGATGCGACGGTCGACGAGCTCACCGAGCGCGGCGTGGAGTTTTTGCACTACGACGGTTTCGAGCAGAATGACAAAGGCATCGCGCCCGGCGGCGGAGCGGGCCCCGATATTGCCTGGTTCACCGATCCCGCCGGCAATATTCTGTCGGTGCTCAAAAACCCGTAAGTTCTTAGCGCCCGCGGCCCTTGCCCTTATTTGGGTTCTTGGTCGGCCGGGTGCGGCCAGGGGCGCTCTCGGTTCTCTTGCGTACAGCAGGTTTCGCTTTTGCGGCGGCAACCCGAATGGCCTTTGCCGCGGCCTTCGCTTTGTCAGTCTTCTTCGGTTTGCGCGGTGGCTTTTGCGGGCGGCCATCGCGTGGAACTTCGGGCTCTCCATCTGCGGTCGCGGCGGCGTCGGCGGCAGCGGACGGGCCGGCATCCGTTCGCGAACTCGCCGTGGAGCGCCCACGCACGATTCCGATGAACTCTTCGATGTCGTCGGTGGTCTCCCGCGTGATCCAGGCGAGGGCGATCTGGGTGTCGGCCACGTCGGTGACCGGGCGAGACACGACGTCTTTGCGGCTGTACAGCCGGGCGACCCCGTGCGGCACAATGATGATGCCGACGCCGGCGGCGACCTGCTCCATAGTCTCGTCGAGGTCTCTCATCGACGGCAGGGGCCGACCGCTGCCGTCGCGCACCTCCGTGGCAATGTCGCGCCACTCGGGCACATCATCGGGGTTTTGCAACAGGTGTTCGTCGGCCAGGTCGGCCAGCAGCACGGTCTCGGCCTGCGCGATGACGTGATCCTTCGCCGCCACCACGACCGGAATCTCGTTGTACAGGTTGATGACGCTCAGGTTGGTGTCGTCGATCGGCAGGCGCACGAGGCTGACTTCGGCGCGACCGTCGTGCAGCACTGAAATCTGCTCAGCGGCCTCGATGCGAAACACGGTGAGGGGAACGTCGGGGCGGCGGTCGCCCCAGATGCGAGTCCATTTGGTGGGGGTGACACCGGCGACGAAGGCGATGGAAAAGCTCACCGGCATCCTTTCTCGGGTAGTTGACGGCAGTACAGCGTGCGCTTTGCCCAAACAGGGGCCCTCTCAGGCTATACGCTTGAACAATGAGTTCCGAGAAGAAGCCCCAGACCATGAAGCCCGCCACGGCGGCCCAGAAACTCGGGATTCTGCTTGACGCGGCACCGGCCGAGTTCCAGACCGAATTTGTCAGCCGCACCGAGTTGGCCGAGCTCATGGCGAACCCGCCGGAATGGCTGGTCGAATTGCGAGCCAACGGTCCGCACCCGCGTCAGGTCGTCGCCGCCAAGCTCGGCGTCTCGATCTCCGGCCTGGCCCGCAGCGAGATCACCGACCCGCTCGGCACCGCAGAGATCGCCGCCCTGCTCCAGCAGCCGCCGGCCTGGCTCGTGCTTGAACGTTCTACCCAGGCCGGCGTGCGCGCCGACCAGATCGCGGTGAAAGACCGCGACGCCCAGCGCGCGGCCAAGAAGGCGCACGTCGAGCGCCAGGCCGCCCAGGAGCAGGCCAAGCGCGACCGCTAGCACGTCGTCACGGGGTCCGATGAAAACCCCGCCCGTTCCGGAGCGGGCCTAGGCGTTCGGCACCGGCGCACTTTCACCGTACTGGGCGCGCAGAAAGTTGACGACGTCGCCGAGTTCAGCCTGCGAGATCGAGTGGGGAAGTCCCTCGTAAATGCGCTCGGTCAGGCTGCTGTGTGCTGGCAGCCACGCCTGGGTCCGTCCGATCGCGCTAGGCGGGATCACGGTGTCAGCGGTGCCGCGGCCCCAGAACACCGGAAGCGGCTGCTTCGCCAACGCGGCGTCGCTGGATTGCGGGCCGTTCGCGACGAATCCGGAAAGGTTCACCGCGAAACGGAACCGGTCGGGCGCGGCGCGCATCAGCTCGAGCGCCATGGCGCCGCCCTGCGAGAATCCGAGCAACCCGACAGCCGGATGATGCTCCGGCAGGGCATCGAGCCAGGCGAGCACGGCGCTGACCGCGGCGGTGACGGCGGCCGGGTCGGGGCTGCCCGGTTCACTGATCGGAAACCAGGCCCAGCCGTCACCAACTGGAAGCGGCGCACGCAGGGCCGAGATCACCGGCGCGAGCGGCAGGTGCGGGGCCAGCGAGAACAGGTCGCCCTCGTGCGAGCCGTAGCCATGCATGATAATTAGCAACGGTCGGCCAGCCTGGTCGGCGCCGGTCGCTGACCAGAGTACGGCGGCGGCATCGATGGGGGTGCTGACGGTCATGAAGTCCTCCCGGGGTTCGCGACGTGTTGGCGCCGCGCTTGTCCATACTTTCATCTCCGTGTCCGCGATTTGCGCCTGGCCGGCGATCCTCGGCAACTCTGCCGATCGCAGTGGAACATAACTCCTGCAGAAAACTGGTGCGAGCCGCCAGATGGGCCCAAAATACTCCCGAGGAAAACAGACACCGCACGAATTGCAGGAGTTATGCGCGCAGCATCGGGGAAACCGACGTTGGGTAACCGGGCGGATCCGGACCGGGTGCGCGCGCGGTGGCCACGTAAGACAGAATGGCATTATGAGCGTGCGAACCCCTGACCCAGACCCGGACTGGACGCCGAAGCCCCCCGCGGGAGCCCCGAATACGAATCCGGGCTGGCTGAAAGACGTCGAGCTCGCCGAGATTCGCCGGCGGCTGCCCATTCTCTACATCGAGGCCGTACCCGTGCGGGTCGACGGTCTCGGCCAGGTCGTCGAGGTCGGCGTGCTGCTGCGCGCCCGACCGACCGGCGAAATGACCCGAACCCTGGTCTCTGGCCGCGTGCTGTACGGAGAAACCCTGAGGGACGCACTGTTTCGTCACCTCGAAAAAGACCTCGGTCCGATGGCTTTTCCGCAACTGCCGACCAGTCCCGTGCCATTCACGGTCGCTGAGTACTTTCCCATGCCCGGCATCACCGCCTACACGGATGACCGTCAGCACGCCGTCTCGCTGGCCTACGTCGTTCCCGTCAGCGGTACCTGCGATCCCCGCCAGGACGCGCTCGAAATTACCTGGATGACCCCGGCCGAGGCCGCATCCCCCGGCGTATCGGCGGAAATGGAAGGAGGCCGCGGCACCCTGCTGCGTGCAGCCCTTGCCTCGGTCGGCCAGCTGTACTGACGCGTCGGTGTGTCACGGCCTCGCGGCACTTCTTCAAGAAGCCGGTCCTGGTTGGAAGCCGTGCCGACTTCTCTAACGCGTGCCGCGAGGGGAATAGCCGGACCACGGCATCCGCTTTGACGGCCCGGCCGTTATTTGGACAGCGGCAGCGCCGAACCGAGGCCAAGCGTGTCGAGGAACAGGCGAACGTAGCGGTCGACGTCGACGTCGAGCGCGACCTCGGCTGCCTCCCACTCGCCCGCCAGGCCGTGCATGATGTCCTCACCGGGATGCGTGCGCTTGTCGACGAGTGTCTGGCCCCGGCCGTAGCCGGAGAGCTGCACGCGCAGCGGCAGCATGGCCGTCTGCAATGCGCCAGGGTCGACCAGGGCGCACAGGGCACCGGCGTCGCCGATCAGTCCGGTGTAGTCGGCATTGCGGCCCGAACCGAGCGCGATCCTGTTGCCGAGTAACTGACCGACAACGTAGGCGAGGTCGGAGTCGCTGTGCATGAGTGCACTGGCGACGTGCTCCGGAATCGCAACCTGATTAAACACATCGAGGCCGTACATGAAGGTGGGCACGCCGGAGTCGAGCACGATGGCCGCGGCTTCCGGGTCGTGCCAAACGTTGAATTCGGCGACGGCGGTGGCGTTTCCGACCGTGGTGGATCCGCCCATGAAGACGATGCGTTCGATGTTGTCGACCACATCGGGGTACTGGCGCAGCAACAGCGCGAGGTTGGTTTGCGGGGCGAGTGCAACCAGGGTGACTGGGTGCGGGCTGGCCTGGATCAGCTTGTGCATGAGCTCGATCGAACTGATCGGCTCTGCGTGGCGGTCGCTCGGCGGAAGCTGCAGGGTCCCGAGGCCGCCTTCGCCGTGCACGTGCGCGGCCGATCGGGCCGGCTCGAGCAGAGGGCGTCTTGCCCCGGCGGCCACCGGAATATACGGGGCATCCGCGACATCGAGAATGCGCAGGGTGTTCTCGACAACGCGCTCAAGCGAGGCATTGCCGGCCACGCAACTAATGCCGAGCACGTTGATACCCGGGTGAGCGAACGCGAACAAAAGGGCCAGGGCGTCGTCGACCCCGGTGTCAACATCGAGGATGACGGGGATCGCCTCGGGGGCCGCGAAATGAGTCATCCGCTCACCCTATTGCTTCAGGTCTGCCCAAAAACCCCGTGGGGACGTTTGGGACCGCAATCCAGCGTCGAACGGCAAAATTTGCACTTGTGAGCAGGCCACTACCGAACCAGGCGCACCTCGTGCAGCGTCTCGCCGAGCACCTCTTCGTTGCGCTCGAGACCATCCGCGACGTAGCCATTTCGGGCGTAGAAGGCGTGCGCCCGAGGGTTGTCTGCGGCTACCCACAACGACGACGGGCCCGGGTCGACGACGGAATCGAAGAGCTGCTGGCCGACGCCGGAACCGTGGTTAGCCTCGAGCAGGTACATGAAGAACAACTCGTTCGGGGTGGGCTGGTCACCGTCGCGCGTCGGTCCGCTGCCGGCGAAGCCCACGATCTCGCCATCGACGAGCACGACATTCTGGCGATATTGCGTGCCCTGGGCAGTGAAGCGGCCCCACAGGGCAGCCAGACGATGCGGTCGCAACTGGGACAGGGCGGCCTGGCTGAGCAGGTGATCGTAGGTTTCATGCCAGCAGGCGGCGTGTACGCGGCCCAGGCTTTCGGCATCCGTTTCACTTACGGGTCGAACGACAACTGTGGTGTTCATGATTCGACCCTAACCGTGTTTGCGGGTGCCCCTTTACGCTCTGGTACAAAAAACGGACCGGCCCCCGAAGAGACCGGCCCGTTTCCGCGAGCGGATGCTGCCGGCTTAGCCTTGCGAGCGGCGCGGAGCCGAACGACCAGCCCCACCCGAGCCCGGTCCGCGAACGAGTCCGCCGACCTGGAGGCTGCCGACGCGGGCTCCGCCGGAACGGCCAGCGGCCGAACCGGAGCGGGGCGCGCTCGTAGACGCGCCGGCCGGACGACCGGTGCGCTCGCGGCGGGCGCCACCGTTCGCAGCCGAGTCGCTGCTCCGGCCGCGGCCGCCGTCGTTACGATCCGTGCGGGCACCGTCTCGGCTGGCGCCGGCATCGCGGCCACCGCGGCTGGAGTCACCGTCGCGGCTCGGGCGACCAACGCGCTCGCCCTGGGCACGACCACCCTGAGCACGGCCACCCTGTGAACGGCCACCCTGTGAGCGACCACCCTGCGACTGGCGCTGCTGCTGCGGTGCCTCGACGCGGGGAGCCGGCTTGACGTAGGCAGCGACGTCGCCGACGAGGGCGTCGACGGCCGGGGAGGAAGAATCCACGCGCTGCGGGGTCACCTTGATGGCGGCCTTACGCAGCAGGGCGTCGGTGTCGCGCTTCTGCTCAGGGAGCACGACGGTAACGACGTCACCGGCGCTGCCAGCGCGGGCGGTGCGGCCAGAGCGGTGCAGGTAGGCCTTGTGCTCGGCCGGCGGGTCGACGTGGATCACCAGTTCGATGTCGTCGACGTGCACGCCGCGGGCGGCGACATCCGTTGCGACGAGAACCTTGACGGTGCCGGCGCTGAACGCGGCGAGGTTGCGGTCACGGGCCACCTGCGACAGGTTTCCGTGCAGGTCGACGGAGGGAATGCCCGCGTCGGTGAGGCTCTTGGCAAGCTTCTTGGCCTGGTGCTTGGTGCGCATGAAGAGGATGCGACGGCCCGAGCCGCTCGCCAGCTTCTGCACGAGATCCTTCTTGGCGTCGACGCCGGAGACCTCGAACACGTGGTGGGTCATCGCCGAAACGTGGCTGTTGGCCTCGTCGACGGAGTGCATCACCGGGTCGTGCAGAAAACGCTTGACGATCTTGTCCACGCCGTTGTCGAGCGTCGCGGAGAACAGCATGCGCTGGCCGTTGCCGGGCGTCTTGTCGAGAATGCGGGTGACGACGGGTAGGAAGCCGAGGTCGGCCATGTGGTCGGCCTCGTCGAGCACGGTGATCTCGATGGTGTCGAGGTTGACAAAGCCCTGTTTCATGAGGTCTTCGAGCCGCCCGGGGCAGGCTACGACGATATCGACGCCGGCCTTGAGTGCAGCAACCTGGCGGCCCTGCGAGACGCCACCGAAGATGGTGGTTGTGTTGAGGCCGTAAGCCTCAGCGAGCGGGGTGATCGCGTTGGTGATCTGCGTGGCAAGCTCGCGGGTTGGAGCGAGGATCAGGCCGAGCGGGCGGCCTGGGCGACGCTTGCCGCCGGCGAGGTTGCCGCCGAGACGCGAGACCATCGGAATGGAGAAGGCCAGGGTCTTGCCCGAGCCGGTCTTGCCGCGGCCGAGCACGTCACGGCCGTTGAGAGTGTCAGGAAGAGTATCGACCTGAATCGGGAAGGCGGTGTCGATTCCCTGGGAGGAGAGAACCTTAACCAGGGGAGCTGGTACGCCAAGTGTGCCAAAAGTTGTGGACACAGTCGTGGTTGTAGACAAAGTGGTGCCTTTCAGGGCATCAGTCTCCTCGCCCGTTCGAATTACCGCGCAGCGATAAGCAAACCAGGAGGATTCACATGGCGAAGGTGCCGAAGGGCACATCCGTTCGCCGTAAGAATGTTTCATTCGAAAAATCAGGTCGGCCCTGGTGGGCCGCCGGATAGAGAAGAGGGCGTTCTACGACGCAGCGAGCGCAACTACGCACTCGCAAGTACTCCTACTCTAGCGGATGCTGTCAAATCGGCTACTGGCCGTCAGGAGTGATCGCCGTGGTACAGCTCGCCAACGGGCACCTCAACGTCGATAATGTTGCCGCTCTGCGGCAGTGGACAGGCCCACATCGGGTCGTACGCACAGGAGGGGTTGTAGGCAAAGTTAAAATCGAGGATGAGGCTGTCGTCGCCCAGACCCGGGCCGAGGTCGGCGCCCTTGATGGTGTCGAGCAGGTAACGTCCACCGCCGTAGGTACCGTCGCTCTTACCGGCGAGGGCGTCTTTCAGCGGCAGGAACAGTCCGCCGCCATAACTCACCAGTCGCCATACGTCGAGCGAACCGAGGTACGGCAGTCGCACGGTGCCGACCAGGTCGAATGGCACCGTCCCGTCAGTTCCCGTTTCCACGTTCATGCGATGCGGCTCTTCGGCCCGGTGCACCTCAACCTCGAACCGCCAGTCCGGGTCGTAGGCGGCGATCGGCAGCCCGGTGAAGGCCGAACGGTCGTCGGGCAGCAAGGGTGACGACGGATGCCCGGCGAACAGTTCGTCGCGTCCGGAATGCCACAGTTCGTGCCCGCTCGCCGGGCTGCTCGCGCTCAACTGGCGCACCCCCGCATATAGTCCGGTCACCAGGCGGCGCCAGTCGGCGATCTGCAGGGCAGCGAGGGAAGAGCTCATGGTGGCTACGCTACCGCCGAGGGCATGATCCACACGAGGCGATCCGTTAGCTTTCGGCGTTCTCGGTGGGTGTCACCCGTTGCGACGAAGGTACGAAGCCCGCCTCGTCGATGCCGATGTCGTACTGCCAGTGGGGCGCGAGATGCTTCAGGCGCAGCATCCGCCACTGCCAGAACGCCCAGAAGGTCGGCCAGAGTGCGATAGTGGCCGGGCGCCCGCGAAAAATGAGCTGGTCGCGGTAGAGCGTTTTGCCGGTACCGGCCGGGTCGGGCGCGATAGCCATGCGGTGGTCCCAAAGCGTGACCGCACTCAGCGCGCCCGACACACCACGACCGGTATCGCGCAGAATTCGCACCCCATCGGCACGGTGCGTCGAATTGGCCAGCCGAATAACCTGGGTGCCCATCGGCACCAGGCCGAGCATGGAGAATTCGGCCGGGTGTTCGCCCGGCTCCCAGCGGGTGGGAAACCCGTCGGCTTCGAGCGACTCTACCGCCATGAACGGGCTGCTCACCTCACGGAAGACGGCCGGGCTGTGGATGGCGTGCCAGGCGGCATCCGGTGTGCAGTCGAGGATCTCTTTGAGCAGTACGCGCATGGCTCTAGTTTGGTCTGAGCGTGGCATGCGACACAACTAAATGCAGTACAAATGAAAGGTGGCAATTCGGTTCTGGCTCGGCGTTGTGCACCGCGAGCATGTGCTGCGCGGGGTCGATCTGGGCATCGCCCGCGCCAATCGCGGGGCCGGAGACGTGATCGCGCAGATGGGCGAGGCCGACGGCATCGTTTACTACTCGCCCAAGACCGCGATCGAGGGTGATCCGCTGAAGGAGTTCACCGCGATCGGCCGCATAGCGGATGCCCACGCCTACCGGGTAGGAGACCCAGGGAACGAGTGGCGACCCTGGCGCCGACGAGCCGATTACGACCTGGATGCCTGGCCCACGAGCATCCGCCCGCTGTTATCGGTGCTGCAATTGACCCGCGATAATGCCAACTGGGGTTTCCAACTGCGCCGCGGAGTGCTCGAAATCTCGCGGCACGACTTCGAGATGATCCGGCAGCAGATGCGGCGGCCCTCCGCCGACGACCGGTAGGGCGTTTGGTCAGTAATCCCTTATTAGACTCAAGCGCATGAATGGCGATCTCTGGTGGGTACCCTCGGTCATCGTTATCGGCCTCGTCGCGGCCGGAGTCTGGGCGCTGGTGGGCGCCTCGCGCCGGCGCACGCGAACCAGGCTCGGGCAGGTGAGCGCGGCCGCCACCGAACTGGAGCGGAGCGCATCCAGTAGCCTGGTGCGCGCCGACGACCTGGTGCAGGACGCCACCGACGAACTCAGTTTCGCGATCGCCCAGTTCGGCGAATCGGCGACGCGGGAGTTCGCTGCGGCGCTCACGACGTCGAAGCTCCAGCTCAGCGATGCCTTCGCGCTGCAGCAGAAACTCGACGACGCTGTGCCGGATTCCGCTCAAGAACGCACCCGCTGGAACCAGCAGATTGTTCAACTCGCCGATGAGGCGACCACCCGACTGGGCAACCAGGCCCGAAATTTCACCGCTAAACGCGGCGTTGAACGCAATGCCCCACAGCAGATCGATGAACTGCATCGACGCCTCGACCGGGTGTCCGATCGGGTTGCCGGCGGCGCGAACACCCTCGCCCGACTGGGCTTAAGTTATTCCGCGGCGGCGCTCGCGCCGATCAGCGGAAACGTCGGTCGGGCCAGCGCCGCCCTCAGAGCGGCACGGACCAGTGCCGTTGCCGCGGCCACCCGCCTCGAAGCAGCATCGTCCGAACCGGTGGGGGAGCAGTTGCAGAGCGCAGAGCACGCCCTGTTCCAGGCGACGCAACTGCTCGATGCGATCGAAACCGGCGAAGACCAGCTTCATCGCGGCTTCGCCAACCTGCAAAAGGCACTGGATGCTGCCAGCTCGGAACTCGCCGAAGCCCGCGCCCTGCGCGATAATCACGAGGAATCCGACACGAGCGCGTCGCTCAATCACGTCATTACCGATGCCGCAGCGGTTCAGGCGTCGCTCCGCGAGCCCAAGCGGCTCAGCGACCCGGCTGTGGATCTCGTGACCCTTGAGGCGGCGATGAACGGGCTGGACAGCATCCGCTCGGAGGCGCGCAACCGCCAGCTGCGCCTCGACAATGCCCGCACCGCCCTGGCCGGCGCGCTGCTCACCGCGCGCAGCCAGATCACGCTCACCCGCAACTTTGTGGCTGCCAATCGGGGTCGGGTACAAGCCCCCGCGCGCACCCGCCTCGCCGAAGCCGAACGGCAGCTCGCGCTCGCCGTGGCCGAGAGCGACCCGGTGACGGCGCTCGACACCGCGCGTCGAGCGATGACGCATGCAACGGATGCCGATGCCCTCGCCCGCTACGACGTGCACTGAACCGTGGTCACTGACCGGCAGTCGCTGTCCGGCAGTCGCTGACCGTCGCTGATCGGCAGTCGCTGACCGTCGCTCAGCGCTGCGGCGGCAGCCGTGGCCCAGCGGAAGCCGCAGCCCGACGTCGGATGGCTGGGGTGATTTCGCGCCGCAACCAGCTGATGGCGTGGGCCTGGTCGAAGCGGCGGGCGCACAGGCCACAAGCCAGGGGCCGGGTGGGCTGCCGGTACCGAAAGTGAGTATGGCCAGCGGGGCACGTGCCCACCCACGGGGCGAGTTCGTTGGCGATCTCGCCGTCGTGGGTGCGCTTGCCGTCGTAGCCGAGGTCGAACGCCATTTTCTTCCAGCGTGGCCCGTGCCCGGCGCGCGGCCCGGCCAAGGCATGCGCGACCTCGTGCAACAAAATCTGGTGGACGTCGTCGTCGGCATAGCGGGAGGCGAGGTAGCGCGAGACGGTGATGTGCTTCGAGCTGAAATTGCACAGGCCGGCCCGCTTCTTGGCGTTGTCGAAGCCGAAGGTCCAACCGGGGTCGAGGTGCATCGTGATGAGCGCATCGGCCCACCGGCGCACCTGGGTGAGATCGGCCATCAGGCTGCCAGCATTCCGGCGAGATGTGTCGTGTGGATCATGAGGGACCGATCACTACCTGAAAGAGCCGGTCGTCGCCGGCCGCCGGGAAGCCCCGGCCATCCGTGTTATTACTCACAAACCACAGTGTGCCAGCAGGGCCTGACACCACGTCGCGCAATCGGCCATAGTCGTGCACAAACCACTCGGTGGGTGCGGCTGTGGAGGACGGGCCGGTGACGGGGATGCTCCACAGCCGTTGACCGCGCAGACTCGCCATGAAGATGGTGTCGTTCACGATGGTGATACCGCTCGGGCTGGCCTGGTCGGTTGGCCACTGCTGTTGGGGATCGATATACGCCGCGTCACCGGCTTGGCCTTCAACGTGCGGCCAGCCGTAATTTGCGCCGGGAACGATGCGGTTCAGCTCGTCCCAGGTGTTCTGACCGAACTCGCTTGCCCAGAGCTGTCCGCGTGAGTCCCAGGCGAGCCCCTGCGGATTCCGATGCCCGAACGAGTACACCAAGGTGTTGAAGGGGTTGTCGTTCGGCACGCCGCCGGTCGGTGTTAGGCGCAGAATCTTACCGCCGAGCGAATTGGGGTTCTGGGCGTTGGCGGTGTCTCCGGCATCCCCGGCGGTCGCGTAGAGTAGGCCGTCCGGTCCGAAGGCGATGCGTCCACCGTTGTGATTGCCGGCCCGCGGGATCGAATCGAGCACGAGGGTGGACGCCCCGAGGGTGTGGCTGCCCGGGCCGCCGGCCAGCGGCATCCGCTCGATGCGGTTGTCGGTTGCGGTCGAGAAATAGGCATAGACCCAGCCGGCGCCGCCGGGTGCTGCTTCGTCGGCCAGAAAGGCCAGGCCGAGCAGCCCGCCCTCACCATTGGGCTCTGCTGCCTCGATCGTGCCCGCCTCGCGCAGGCTGCCGTCGGCAAGTAATTCGCGAACGCGGGTCGTGTCGCGTTCGCTGATGAGGGTGGCGCCGTCTGGCAGCCGCAGAATCGACCACGGAGCCTGAAGTCCCGAGGCGATCACGACAGGTTCCCCGACCGGATGCACCGGCGTCAGGTCTCCCGGCACGGTCCCGGTTGCGCTGGGTGCGGGTTGGGCCGGTGTCGACGTCATCGGTGTGGCGCGCGGAGCGTCCGCGCTGCACGCGGCCAGCGCCAGAACCAGCAAGGCGGCCGACGCGGTGGCAGCCGCGCGCCCAAATGCCTGAAAAGTCACCGTTCACCTCGCCTTCGTGGTGAACACAGCATGCCGTAGAACGCGCCCGACGGCCAGCACCCGGCCACGACGCACCATAACTCCTGCAATTTGCGGCGCCGTTCGACGGGGGCCGCGAGATTGCGCGGGTGGTTGACGTGCCGGCATCGAATTGCAGGAGTTATGCGCGAAGGGGACTGGTCCCACGGGCCGCGATGTGCGACTCGACTACCGCAACGGCGAGCAGTGAGCTGTCGAGTTCGTCGGCATCGGCGCCGTCTTTCTCGCGCAGAAACACGGCCGCGGTGAAGTCCGCAAGCGCACCTTCGAGGTTGCCCTGGTCGAAGTACACCTTGCCGCGGTGCTGCCGGGCATAGGCGGCTAGTCGGGTCCACTCGTGTACCTCAGAATCGAGGATGCAGTGGGTCAGTTCGCTCGCGGCCTCGTCGAGTTTGCCTTGAAACTGCAAAACCTGGGCGCGACGGATGCGGCTGGCCACCGCCTGTTCCCGGTTGCCGGTGAAGCGGGACTGGCGCAGCGCCTCATTCGCGATCTCCCAGGCTTCGTCGAGCCGACCGACCAGGCGCAGCAGTGCGACCTTTTCATTGAGGGCGGCCAGGCTGCGCAGGTTACCGAGTTCGACGAGCCGCTCGCCGGCGGCCAGCAGGTCGACTTTTTCGCGCAGCGTGATGGGATCGTAACCAATGATGAAACTCAGGGAGTGTTCCTGTAATGACGAAGGCGGCCGAGGCCGCGCGGGATAGGAGGGGTATCCCCAGAGTACTGCCGCGACCGCGAAACCGGTCGCAGGCTAGTGCCCGATCTGAAAGACGGTGCGACCGGGCAGGGGCGACTGCGTGGAGGTCTCATCCGTCGCCACGAGTGAACCGGCCATGAACGCTTTCAGTTCCGCACCCTCGATCACCTTTGCCGGATGCGGTCCGTTCGCGAGCAGCCGAGGGATCCAGTTGAGGTCAATCGGGGTATGCGCTGCGACGAAGACGATGTTGCCGAAGCGGCGGCCCTTGAGCACCTGTGTCTCGGCAAATCCGATCACGTGCGGAAACACGGCCGAGAGGGTTGCGGCCTGGCCACGCGCGAACGCGAGGCCGGGGCCATCCGCTACGTTGACGGCGAGCACGCCGCGCGGCGACAGCAGGGGAGCGGCAAGAGCAAAGAATTCGCGACTTGTGACGTGTTTCGGGGTGCGCGCCCCCGAGAAGATGTCGACCACGACGAGGTCGACCGCGCCGTGCAGCCCG
Source organism: Cryobacterium sp. Y82 (assembly GCF_002929495.1). Lineage (GTDB taxonomy): Bacteria > Actinomycetota > Actinomycetes > Actinomycetales > Microbacteriaceae > Cryobacterium > Cryobacterium serini. Next base: position 319,717 of record NZ_PJJJ01000037.1, on the reverse strand, counting down.
GCGGGCAGCTTGCCGAGCACCTCGCGGGCATCGCCGTGGCGCACACGCAGCTGGGCCCGTTTGTCCCACGGCAAAACCTGCCGCACGAGGTCGATCAGGTCGCTCTCGATCTCGACGACCTGCTGGCGGGAGCCCGGCCGGGTCGCCTCCACATAGCGCGGCAGGGTCAGTGCACCCGCACCGAGGTGCACGGCGGTGATTGGCTCGTGCGGGTCGCCGAGCAGGTCGATCACGTGCCCGATGCGCTGGATGTACTCGAAGAACAACTCATCGGGGTGGTCGATGTTCACATGCGACTGCGGCGTGCCGTCGACGACGAGCTGAAAGCTGCCGGGGGTGAACCGATCCGGTTCGATCACCGCCGTGTGTCCGCTTAACTTCAAGACGACAGACGGATGCCCGTCCGTTGCCTCACCCTTACGCCCAGTACTCATAGTTCCAGTCTGCGCCCTCGCTGCGCTCGATCTGCGCCCACCATCCGTTCCGAGAGCGTACAAAGTACCGCTTTGCGGTTGCCAAGCGGATACTTCTTGCGCTGTCACGGTGAGTAGTGCGACGGGTTATACCTGAGAATTTGCACATTCGCAAGATTGGGGTGGACATGTCGCAAAAGGGGGCATATAGTTGATCCTTGCGCTCCCAGACAAACTATGCCTTCATATTGCGGTCGGCTTTGCGTGTTCAAGCCACCTTGAGGCACACCTCTTACGAGGGTCTGCGGAGTCATCACCAATAACAGTAACTAGACCTGACGGGGTCCACGGAGGTTATTTCCTTGGCTGCTGCGCGCAACGCAACCACCAATTCACCCAAGAACGGCCGCTCAGCTGAGCGTCTGTCGTTCGCAAAGATCAGCGACCACTTGAACGTTCCGGATCTGCTTGCTTTGCAGACCGAGAGCTTCGACTGGCTCGTCGGCAACGACATCTGGAAGGCTCGCGTCGCCGAGGCCCAGAAAGCCGGACGCCAGGACCTGCCGAATCGCACCGGGCTCGATGAGATCTTCGAGGAGATCTCTCCCATCGAAGACCTCGGCGAAACGATGCAGCTGTCGTTCACCAACCCGGAGCTCGAGCCGGAGAAGTACACCATCGATGAGTGCAAGGAAAAGGGTAAGACCTACTCCGCACCCCTCTACGTGAACGCTGAGTTCATGAACCACCTCACCGGTGAGATCAAGACTCAGACCGTGTTCATGGGCGACTTCCCGTTGATGACCCCCAAGGGTACCTTCGTGATCAACGGCACCGAGCGTGTCGTCGTGTCGCAGCTGGTGCGCTCCCCGGGAGTGTATTTCAACCGCGAGCAGGAGAAAACGTCTGACAAGGACATTTACTCCGCCCGTGTCATTCCGAGCCGTGGTGCCTGGCTTGAATTCGAGATCGACAAGCGCGACCAGGTTGGCGTGCGCATCGACCGCAAGCGCAAGCAGTCCGTGACCGTGTTCTTGAAAGCTCTCGGCCTCACTTCCGAAGAGATCCTCGAGGAGTTCAAGGGCTACGCGTCCATCGAGCTCACCCTCGAGAAGGACAACATCCTCACCAAGGAAGAAGCCCTCAAGGACATCTACCGCAAGCTTCGTCCCGGCGAGCAGGTTGCCGCCGAGGCTGCGCGTGCGCTGCTCGACAACTTCTTCTTCAACTCCAAGCGCTACGACCTGGCCAAGGTTGGTCGTTACAAGATCAACCGCAAGCTCGGCCTCGAAGCCCCGCTGAGTGACTCCGTACTGACGCTCCAGGACATCCTGGCCACCATCAAGTACCTCGTCGCCCTGCACGACAACCAGACCACCCTTCCGGGCCTGCGCGACGGCAAGATGACCGACATCAACATCGACATCGACGACATCGACCACTTCGGTAACCGTCGGATCCGTGCCGTTGGCGAGCTCATCCAGAACCAGGTGCGCACCGGCCTGTCCCGGATGGAGCGCGTTGTTCGCGAGCGGATGACCACGCAGGACATCGAAGCGATCACTCCGCAGACCCTGATCAACGTGCGCCCCGTCGTCGCCGCGATCAAGGAGTTCTTCGGTACGTCGCAGCTCTCGCAGTTCATGGACCAGAACAACCCACTCGCAGGCCTCACGCACAAGCGTCGCCTCAGCGCGCTGGGCCCGGGTGGTCTGTCCCGTGACCGCGCCGGCGTCGAGGTGCGAGACGTTCACCCCTCGCACTACGGCCGCATGTGCCCCATTGAGACCCCGGAAGGCCCGAACATCGGCCTGATCGGTTCGCTCGCCTCGTTCGCGCAGATTAATGCGTTTGGCTTCATCGAGACGCCGTACCGCCGTGTGCTCAATAACAAGGTCACCGAGACGATCGACTACCTCACCGCGAGCGAAGAGGACGACTTCATCGTCGCCCAGGCCAACGCGCCGCTCACGAAGGACTCGCACTTTGCCGAGGCCCGCGTGCTCGCTCGTAAGAAGGGTGGCGAGGTCGACCTCGTTCCCGCTGAAGACATCGGCTACATGGATGTCTCGCCGCGCCAGATGGTGTCGGTCGCGACCAGCCTCATCCCGTTCCTCGAGCACGACGATGCAAACCGCGCGCTCATGGGCGCCAACATGCAGCGTCAGGCGGTGCCGCTGCTACTTTCCGACAGCCCGCTCGTCGGAACCGGCATGGAGGTCTACACGGCCATCGACGCCGGCGACGTGCTCACCGCAGCCAAGCCCGGTGTGGTCTCCGAGGTGTCGGCCGACGTCGTCACCATTCAGCTCGATGAGGGCGGCACGCAGGACTACTACCTGCGCAAGTTCTCGCGCTCCAACCAGGGCACGAGCTTCAACCACCGCGTGATCGTCAACGCCGGTGAGCGCATCGAAGCCGGCGAGGTCATCGCCGACGGACCCGCCACCGACCAGGGCGAGCTTGCCCTCGGAAAAAACCTGCTCGTGGCATTCATGCCGTGGGAAGGCTACAACTTCGAGGACGCGATCATCCTGAGCCAGAACCTGGTGAAAGACGACACCCTCTCCTCGATTCACATCGAAGAGTACGAAGTGGATGCCCGCGACACCAAGCTGGGTAAGGAAGAGATCACTCGCGACCTTCCCAACGTGTCTCCGGACTTCCTCGCCGACCTCGACGAGCGTGGCATCATTCGCATCGGAGCCGAGGTTCGCCCCGGTGACATCCTCGTCGGCAAGGTCACGCCCAAGGGCGAGACCGAGCTTTCTGCCGAGGAGCGTCTGCTGCGCGCCATCTTCAACGAGAAGAGTCGCGAAGTTCGCGACACGAGCTTGAAGGTTCCCCACGGTGAGCGCGGCACCATCATCGGTGTCAAGGTGTTCGACTCGCAGGACGGCGACGACGAGCTCGGCTCGGGCGTCAACCAGCGCGTGGTCGTGTTCATCGCCCAGAAGCGCAAGATCACTGAGGGTGACAAGCTCGCCGGCCGTCACGGCAACAAGGGTGTCATCTCCCGCATTCTGCCGATCGAGGACATGCCGTTCCTCGCCGACGGAACCCCGGTCGACATCATCCTCAACCCGCTCGGTATCCCCGGTCGCATGAACTTCGGCCAGGTGCTCGAAACACACCTCGGCTGGATTGCGAAGCAGGGCTGGAACGTCGAGGGTAAGCCGAAATGGGCTGCCCGTCTTCCGGAGCACGCCTTCAGCGCCGCCCCCGGCACGAAGGTCGCCACCCCGGTATTCGACGGTGCGCTCGAGATCGAGATCGAGGGTCTTCTGGACTCCACGACTCTGACCCGCGACGGTGAACGCCTCATCGGTTCCACCGGAAAGACCCAGCTCTTCGACGGCCGCTCCGGCGAGCCGTTCCCGATGCCGGTGTCCGTTGGATACATGTACATCCTGAAGCTCCACCACCTCGTCGACGACAAGATCCACGCACGTTCGACCGGCCCGTACTCCATGATCACGCAGCAGCCGCTGGGTGGTAAGGCGCAGTTCGGTGGACAGCGTTTCGGTGAGATGGAGGTGTGGGCGCTCGAAGCATACGGAGCCGCTTACGCCCTGCAGGAACTCCTGACCATTAAGTCTGACGATATCCTCGGCCGCGTCAAGGTGTACGAAGCCATCGTCAAGGGTGAGAACATCCAGGAACCCGGTATTCCCGAGAGCTTCAAGGTTCTTATCAAGGAAATGCAGTCGCTGTGCTTGAACGTCGAGGTGCTCTCGGCCGATGGCACCGCAGTGAGCCTGCGCGACACGGATGACGAGGTGTTCCGTGCTGCGGAAGAGCTCGGCATCAACATTTCCACCCGGTTTGAGTCGTCGTCCATCGACGACATCTAAGCCCGGACCAAAGAAACTTCGAAAACTTTCCAAGGAGAGAAATTGCTCGACGTAACAACATTTGACGAGCTTCGTATTGGCCTGGCTACCGCTGACGACATCCGTCGTTGGTCGCACGGTGAGGTCAAGAAGCCCGAAACCATCAACTACCGCACGCTCAAGCCGGAAAAAGACGGCTTGTTCGGTGAACAGATCTTCGGACCCTCACGGGACTGGGAGTGCTCGTGCGGCAAGTACAAGCGTGTTCGCTTCAAAGGCATCGTCTGCGAGCGTTGCGGTGTAGAGGTCACGAAGTCGTCGGTGCGCCGTGAGCGCATGGGCCACATCGAACTTGCTGCCCCGGTCACGCACATCTGGTACTTCAAGGGTGTGCCCTCGCGTCTCGGTTACCTGCTGGACATGGCTCCGAAGGACCTCGAAAAGGTCATCTACTTCGCCGCATACATGGTCATCACGGTTGACGAAGACGGTCGCCACCAGGACATGCCTGGCCTCGAGAACGAGCTGCGTCTCGAACTCAAGACCATTGAGTCCAGCCGCGACTCGCGCATCGCTGATCGCCTGCAGCGCCTCGAAACCGACCTCGCAGCACTGGAGGCCGAAGGCGCCAAGAGCGATCAGAAGAAGCGCACGAAAGACGCCGCTGAAAAGGAAATGGGCCAGGTTCGCAAGTCCCTGGATGAGCAGATCGCTCACCTCGAGCGCGTGTGGGAAGACTTCCGCACCCTCAAGGTCGGCGACCTGAAGCCGGAAGATTCCGTCTTCCATGAGCTCCAGGACCGTTTCGGCATGTACTTCGAGGCCTACATGGGCGCCGAAGCCATCAAGAAGCGCCTCGAGGCCTTCGACCTGGTCACCGAGAGCGAGAACCTGCACCTGCAGATCGCCGAGGGCAAGGGTCAGAAGAAGATCCGTGCCATCAAGCGCTTGCGCGTGGTGAACGCGTTCATCATGACCGGCAACTCGCCGGCCGGAATGGTGCTCGACGTCGTACCTGTGCTCCCGCCGGAACTGCGCCCGATGGTGCAGCTCGACGGTGGCCGTTTCGCCACAAGCGACCTGAACGACCTCTACCGTCGTGTGATCAACCGCAACAACCGCCTGCGTCGTCTGCTTGACCTCGGTGCTCCCGAGATCATCGTGAACAACGAAAAGCGGATGCTGCAGGAGGCCGTCGACGCACTGTTCGACAACGGTCGTCGCGGTCGCCCGGTCACCGGTACCGGTAACCGTGCCTTGAAGTCCCTGAGCGACATGCTCAAGGGAAAGCAGGGTCGGTTCCGTCAGAACCTGCTCGGCAAGCGCGTGGACTACTCGGGCCGTTCGGTCATCGTGGTCGGCCCGCAGCTCAAGCTGCACCAGTGTGGTCTGCCCAAGCAGATGGCACTCGAGCTGTTCAAGCCGTTCGTGATCAAGCGCCTGATCGATCTGAGCCACGCTCAGAACATCAAGGCCGCCAAGCGCATGGTCGAGAGGAGCCGCCCGCAGGTCTGGGACGTGCTCGAGGAGATCATCCGCGAGCGCCCCGTCATGCTCAACCGTGCACCCACCCTGCACCGCCTGGGCATCCAGGCCTTCGAGCCTCAGCTCGTTGAAGGTAAGGCAATCCAGCTGCACCCGCTCGTCTGCGCGGCGTTCAACGCCGACTTCGACGGTGACCAGATGGCCGTCCACCTTCCGCTTTCTGTTGAGGCCCAGGCCGAGGCACGCATCCTGATGCTCGCCTCGAACAACATCCTCAAGCCCTCCGACGGCCGCCCGGTGACCCTGCCCACCCAGGACATGATCATCGGTCTGCACCACCTCACCACGATGAAGGAAGGTGTGGTCGGAGAAGGCCGCGCATTCTCCACCGTGTCAGAGGCCATCCTCGCGTTCGACCAGAAGACGCTTGACCTGAACGCCAAGGTGCGCATCCGTTTGACCGACAAGTTCTTCACCGAGGGCACCCAGCCCGAGGGCGTCGAACTGGTCAACGGCCAGGCTGTCGGAACCGTTCTGGTCACCACGAGCCTTGGTCGCGCCATCTTCAACGAGGCGCTTCCGGCTGACTACCCGTACTTCGAAGACGTTGCCAACAAGGTCACCATGTCGACCATTGTCAACGACCTCGCGGAGCGGTACGTCAAGGTGGAGGTCGCTGCAACCCTCGACCGGATCAAGGATGCCGGTTTCTACTGGGCAACCCGTTCCGGCGTGACCGTTGCGCTCAGCGACATCCTGACGCCTCCGAACAAGAAGGAGATCGTCGCCGGTTACGAGAAGCAGGCTGCCAAGGTTCAGGCGCAGTTCGAGAAGGGTCTCACGACCGACCTCGAGCGTCGCCAGGAGCTGATCCAGATCTGGACTCGTGCCACGGAAGACGTCGCCGCAGCAATGCAGGCGAACTTCCCGGCCGACAACACCATCAACCGCATGGTCACCTCTGGTGCTCGTGGTAACTGGCTGCAGGTGCGAAACATCGCCGGCATGCGAGGCCTCGTGAACAACCCGAAGGGTGAGATCATCCCTCGCCCGATCATCTCGAGCTACCGCGAAGGCCTGTCCGTCGCCGAGTACTTCATTGCTACTCACGGTGCTCGTAAGGGACTGGCCGACACGGCTCTGCGTACCGCCGACTCGGGATACCTCACCCGTCGTCTCGTGGACGTCTCGCAGGATGTCATCATCCGCGAAGACGACTGCGGAACGACGAAGGGTCTCGAACTGCCCATCGCCGGAACCGATGCAACGACCGGTGCGCTCCTGCGCGACGAAGACGGCGGCCTTCTGGTCGACTTCAACGTCGAGAACGCGGTCTACGCCCGCAGCCTGGCCGCAGCTGCGGTCAACGCTGTCGGTGAGGTCATCGCCGACGCCGGAGACGACGTCGGAGACGTGCTCATCGCCAAGCTCATCGCCGGTGGTGTCGAAACCATCAAGGTGCGCTCGGTACTCACCTGTGAGTCGGCCGTCGGTGTGTGTGCGGTCTGCTACGGCCGTTCGCTCGCCACGGGACAGCTTGTCGACATCGGTGAGGCCGTCGGTATCATCGCCGCGCAGTCCATCGGTGAGCCCGGAACCCAGCTGACCATGCGTACCTTCCACACGGGTGGGTCGGCATCCGCTGACGACATCACCCAGGGTCTGCCGCGTGTCCAGGAGCTGTTCGAGGCGCGTACCCCCAAGGGTGCGTCACCCATCGTCGACTCCGCCGGACGCATTACCATCGAGGATTCGGACAAGGGCCGCAAGGTCATCCTGACTCCCGACAATGGCGACGAAGCAATCGCCTACCCGGTGCTGAAGCGTTCGACCCTCCTGGTCGAGGATGGCCAGCACGTCGACCTCGGACAGCAGATCATCATCGGCGCCGTCGACCCGAAGGAAGTTCTTCGCGTCAAGGGTGTTCGCGCGGTGCAGAAGCACCTCGTCTCCGGTGTGCAGGAGGTCTACCGTTCGCAGGGCGTACCGATTCACGACAAGCACATCGAGGTCATCGTTCGTCAGATGCTTCGCAAGGTGACCGTCGTTGAACACGGAGACACCGGGCTGCTTCCGGGCGAGCTCGTTGACCGGTTGAAGTACAACGACCTCAACCGCACCGCGCTCACCGAGGGCAAGAAGACGGCATCCGCTCGCCAGGAGGTCATGGGTATCACCAAGGCATCGCTGGCGACCGAGTCCTGGCTGTCGGCCGCTTCCTTCCAGGAGACCACCCGGGTTCTGACCCAGGCGGCCATGGAGGGCAAGAGCGACCCGCTGATGGGCCTCAAGGAGAACGTCATCATCGGTAAGTTGATCCCGGCCGGTACCGGCCTTCCCCGCTACCGCGACGTTAGCGTCGAGGCAACGGAGGAAGCCAAGGCTGAGCGTTACCCGAACCGCATCTTCACCGAAGATGCCACGTTCAATGAGGGTGACCTGAGCTTCGTCGACTTCGACAGCTTCTCGTCGGACGACCTGAGTCCGGGTACGTACAACTAGCAGCTCGAATAACTGATCGGCAGTTCTACACGGATGGCCCCTGCTTCGGCAGGGGCCATCCGTCGTTTAAGTGACCTTTGCGGGCTGGTGAGCGGATGCCGCAGGCCCGCCCGTGCGCCGCCCTGGGCCGCCCGGGCCCCGTCCGCAAAAGGGTCGGTCGGGGAGAGGGCGCGGGGGACGTATACTCGAGTTTTAGAGTACATGTAACCAGTTCGGGGGAGGACCGCGTGGCAACCCTGACCGAGATTCTTATTCTGCACGGTCTGCTTCCGATCGAAGCTCTCGACACCCTGTTAGCGGGGGATCCAGCCGATGAAGGCGCTGTTCGGCGGCTTGTCGACAGCGGAGTGATCACCGAGCTGCAGTTCGCGAAGGCGCGAGCCGCCCAGGCCAACCTCCCCTTTGTCGAACTGCTCGAGTATGCGGTCGAGGCGAGCGCCCTCGCCCTCGTGTCGCCGCTGGTCTGTCGACGACACGAAGTGCTGCCGATCGGAATTGACGGCGGGCGGCTCGTACTCGCTATGGTCGACCCCGGCAATGTGTTCGCGCTCGACGATGTCGGTGAAGCCTCTCGACTGCGAGTGTCCCCGGTGGTGGCCGAACGCAGCGACCTGCTCTCTGCGATCGCGCGCTTTCATCGCGCCGATGATGAACTCAGTAACCTCACCACCGCACTCGAGGAGGAGAACGATTCGAGTAAGTCGGCGTCTGAGGCGTCCGATGAGGCGAGCGACGATGCCGCACCCATTGTGCGCTTCGTTAATTTGCTGGTGAGCCAGGCCATTCAGGACAAGGCTAGCGATATCCACATCGAACCCGGTGAAGCCAGCCTGCGAGTGCGATACCGCATCGACGGTGTTCTACACGAGATGCCGAGCGCCCCGAAGAGCATTCAAAACGGCGTCATCAGCCGCCTGAAAATCATGGCCGACGTCGACATCGCCGAGCGCCGCAAACCGCAGGATGGCCGCATGTCGGTCAGCCACGGTGGCCGCAAGATCGACCTGCGCGTGGCTACCCTGCCGACGGTCTGGGGCGAGAAAGTCGTCATGCGTATCCTCGACAATGCGACCACGAGCATGGACCTGCGCGACCTCTCCCTGCTCGACCACAACTTTGACGCCTTCAAGACGGCCTACTCGAAGCCGTACGGAATGATTCTGGTGACCGGGCCCACCGGGTCTGGCAAGTCGACGACCCTGTACACGACCCTGTATTCGGTGGCTCGCCCGGAGATCAACGTGATCACCGTCGAAGATCCGGTGGAGTACCGCATGGTCGGCATCAATCAGGTGCAGGTGAATCCGAAGGCGGGACTCACCTTCGCGAGTGCCCTGCGCAGCATTCTGCGGTGCGATCCCGATGTCGTTCTGCTCGGCGAGATTCGCGACCACGAGACCGCCCAGATCGCTATCGAGGCAGCGCTCACCGGGCACCTCGTGCTCTCCACCCTGCACACCAACAATGCGCCGAGCGCGATCACGCGCCTCACCGAAATGGGAATCGAACCCTTTCTGGTGGGCAGCGCGCTCGACTGCGTCGTCGCCCAGCGCCTGGCCCGCCGCCTGTGCGAACGCTGCAAACTGCCGGACCTTCGGAGCCGGGAGCAGCTTGCACACCTGCGATTTCCGCTCGAGTCGGGGCTGGCGCTGCCCGTCATCTACCAAGCAAACGGATGCGCCAGCTGCTCCAATACCGGCTACCGCGGGCGGCTTGCCGTGCACGAGGTGATGACGGTGACCGAGGAGATCGAACGGCTGTGCGTGGCGCGTGCGTCGAGCGCTGAGATCGCGCACACCGCCCAGGAGCAGGGAATGGTCAGTCTCCGGGACGATGGCTGGGCCAAAGTCGGACTCGGGTTTACCTCGGTGGACGAAATTCTGCGAGTGGTCGCTTAGGTCGAAAGGACAGTCACGATGAGTCAGGAAATTTACGAGATTCCGGTCACGCTGCCGGGCGTCGCTGCGAAAAGCTGGCCGATCGACGACCCGGATCTCGACGTCGGGCCGGACCCCGCGCTGGTCGCGGCGCTGCGCGAGGTCGTCGTTCAGAGCGCCTCCGACCTGCACGTGACGGTGGGTGCGCCGCCGTGCATCCGCCTCGACGGCGGGCTGCGGCCGATTGCGGGAGCCGCGGTGTGGAAGCGTGACAAGGTCGCCACGGCGTTGTTCAGCCTGCTGACCACCGAACAGCGGCGCCAGTTCGAAGAGGAACTCGAGCTCGACTTCGCGTACACGACCGCGGGAGCCCGGTTTCGGGTGAATTACTTTCAGCAACGGGGAAGCGTGGGCGGCGCGTTTCGTCTTATTCCGGGGGAGATCAAACAGCTCAGCGAGCTCGGTGTGCCCGATGCGGTGGCCCAGTTCGCCCAGCTGGCCCGAGGCCTGGTGCTCGTGACCGGTCCCACCGGATCGGGCAAATCAACGACCCTGGCCTCGCTCATCGATCTGGTCAACCGCACCCGTGCCGACCATATCGTCACGGTGGAAGACCCGATCGAGTTTCTGCACCAGCACCAGAAATCCCTGATCAACCAGCGTGAGGTCGGCCACGACACGCACAGTTTCGCATCCGCTCTCAAGCACGTGCTGCGGCAGGACCCCGACGTGATTCTTATCGGCGAGCTGCGCGACCTCGAGACGGTTTCGGTGGCCTTGACCGCAGCCGAGACGGGTCACCTGGTGTTCGCGACCCTGCATACCCAGGATGCCGCCCAGACCATCGACCGGGTTATCGACGTGTTCCCGCCGTACCAGCAGGGGCAGGTGCGGGCGCAGCTGGCCGCGACCCTGCAGGGCGTCGTGTGCCAGACCCTGGTGAAGAAGGTCGGTGGCGGCCGGGTCGTCGCGACCGAAATACTCATCGTCACGTCGGCCGTCGCCAATCTCATTCGCGAGGGCAAGACCTACCAGATCGCTTCTGCCATGCAGGCCGGACGAGCCCTGGGCATGCACACAATGGACCAGCACCTCGCCGATCTCGTCAACGCCGGGTCGATCACCCGCAAGGCCGCCGCGGATAAGGCGCAGGACCAGGTCAGCCTCGCCCAGTTGATTCGCAAATCGGACAGCACTGACGTCGCCGCCGGGCCGTCGGGGTATGACGGCATCGACTTCGGTGACTCGTACTCGAACCGGGAGCAGTAATGACTGCCAGTGGCGTTTTCGCCTACAAGGGCCGCACCGCGGTGGGCAAGATTGTAACCGGCCGATTGGATGCGGCCTCGGAGAACGCCGCCATGCAGCGCCTGCGCGGTATGGGGCTCGCGCCGATCTCGGTGGCCGAGGTCAACGTGGGTACCGGGCTGAAACGCGAGGTGCGCATACCCGGTCTCAGCAAAGGTGTCGGGCTGAAGGACCTCGCCGTCATGAGTCGACAGATGGCAACCATGACCAGTGCCGGTCTGTCCCTGCTGCGTACCCTGAGCATCCTGTCGGAGCAGACCGAGAACGCCCAACTCGCCCGCATTCTGGCGACCATTCGCACCGAAGTGGAGACCGGGTCGTCGCTTTCCGAGGCGATGATGAAACACGCCACGGTGTTCCCTCCGATCATGATCAACCTCGTGCGGGCCGGGGAGACCGGCGGTTTTCTCGAAAGCTCCCTCACCTCGGTGGCTGCCAACTTCGAGTCGGAGGTGAAGCTGCGCGACACGATCAAATCAGCGCTCGCCTATCCGGTCGTGGTGCTCATCATGGCCGTGCTTGCCGTAATCGGCATGCTGATCTTCATCGTGCCGGTGTTCGAGAAAATGTTCGTGGGCCTCGGCGGGGAGTTGCCGCTGCCGACCCAGTTTCTCGTGGTGCTGTCGAGCATGATGGTGTGGCTCGGGCCGCTCCTGCTCGTGCTCGGCGCCGCCTTTGCGTTCTGGTGGCGCACCAACAAGAACACCGAAGCGGTTCGTCGCCGGGTCGACCCGTTCAAGCTCAAGTTGCCGGTGTTCGGGCCCTTGCTCATGAAGCTCGCCATTGCGCGGTTCAGCCGAAACTTCTCGACCATGATCGCCGCCGGCGTACCCATCTTGCAGTCGCTGGCCATTGTCGGCGAGACGAGCGGAAACTGGGTGATTGAATCCGCGCTACGCAAGGTGGCCGGGTCGGTGCGCCAAGGCGGGTCGATCGCCGGGCCGCTGGCGCAGGCGCCGATCTTTCCCCCTATGGTCGTGCAGATGATCGCCGTCGGCGAAGACGCGGGCGCCCTCGAGCAGATGCTCGCCAAGGTTGCTGACTTCTACGACCAGGAGGTGCAGGCCACCACCGAGCAGCTCACGGCACTCATCGAGCCGCTGATGATCGCGTTCATCGGAGTGGTGATCGGCGGCATGATCGTCGCCCTCTATCTGCCCATGTTCAGCATCTTTGAATACGTGAAATAGCCGGTCTGAGATTGCTGGCATAAGTTTTCGAGATACCCCCCAATTAAGGGTGGAAAACCGTAAGATCAGAGCAAGTGAGAATGTCACATTTCCCATATTCCCACTTTTCCCAGCCCGCAGCAGTTCCACAGCATAAGGAAACCACGCTCATGATCCGACCCCTGATCCACCGTACCCTGCACGCACTCTCCCGCACCCGCACGGCGATTCGAGAACGGCAACAGGGCTTCACCCTCATCGAGCTGCTCGTGGTCGTGCTCATCATCGGCGTGCTCGCCGCCGTGGCGATTCCGATCTTCCTCAACCAGCAGGAGGGCGCTAAGGACAGCGCCGTCAAGGCCCAGATCACCCAGGCGAAGACCGCCGTGGTCGCCGAGATGGTCACCAGCACCTTCCCGACGCCCGGCGCTGATGGCAGCTTCACGGCGAGCGCCTATACCAAGAGCGACGAAGTCACCGTAAAGCTCACTGGTTCAGCGACAGCGTTCTGCATCTTTGGCCAGTTCGATGGCTCTGCCCGTATCTTCGCCATTGACGACAACGGTGCTGCCCTGCAAGGGACCTGCGTCTCAGGCGTCGCGACCCCGTAGTCGGTGCAAGGTGGGGTGTCAGAAGTGGCTCCCCACCCTGCATTCGTCTTGTGAACCCGCCCAATCCATCCATTCTCGTTGCAACGCTACGATCCGCCGAAGGGGGCGAGCATGCCCGATTTGCCGCGTCGCTCGAATTCGTGCAATGAGGGTGGATTCGGGGTGGTCGAAATTGTCGTGGGCATGTTCCTCATCGGACTCTTAGCCGTCGCCTTTCTACCGATTCTCGTGCAGAGTGTGCGCGTCTCCGACACGAACGTGACCATCGCCGAGGCGACCCAGGTTGTTGCCCAGCAACTGGAGCGGGTCGGGGCGGCCGGGTCGAGCTGCTCAGCGGTCAAGGCCGTCACCGCGAGTGTTCCGGCGGCGGTGGAAACGAAACGTGGTTTCCTGCAACCGCACTTGAGGCTCAACCTGCCGTCCACCGACGTCTGCGCCGAGCCTTACCTACGCGTCGTGCAGATGAGGGTGTGGGCGTCGGCCGTCGGGTCGAACGACGAACTGGCTGCCGCGGAAACCCTCATTCTGTTGGATGCGCCATGACTTGCTGCGCGACGTCAGCTTCGCGCCCCCTGGACTCGGGATACACCTTGATCGAACTTCTTGTCTACATGAGTTTTACCGTGGTGGTACTCACGATCATCGGCGGCATGCTGATCAGCTCGGTGGGAACAGAACGGGACGTGCGCAGCACGACCGAGGCGACCAACCTCGGACAGCTGATCAGCCGCTCGGTGCAGGTCGGGGTGCGTAACGCGTCGCAGGTCTCGCTGCAGAGCATCGACGACACCCAGTTTCTGGTGGCGCGAACCGCGGGCGGCGCCACCCCCGTGGTCTGGTCGTGCCAGGCATGGTTCTACACTCCGGCTGACGGCGGCTCGCTGTACACGAAGCGCACTTCACCGGCGAGTCTCATCACCGCACCCGTCTCTGGTGATCGGGGAAGCTGGATCAAGTTGGGCGACGGCATTAGCACGACCGGTGTGGTGGTCTTCGGCGGGGTAAACGACCGCATCACCGTAGCCCTCACCCTCGACGCCGGCGCGCAAAAACCCGTGGTCGTCAACACAACGGTGACGCCGCGCACACTCGCGACGATTGGTGAGCCATGCTTGTGAGACGCGACGGTGCCAGCGGTGAGGACGGCAGCGCACTCATGGCGGTGATCGGCGTCATGGGCGTGATGATCGTGATCACTCTCACACTGACCGCGGCTACTCTAAATGCGCTTGATTTCACTGAAAGCACCCGCGCCTCGGTGCAATCGGTGGCGGCCGCAGAAAGCGGTGTCAGCGCGGCCGAGCTTAGTTTGACCCAAGGCACTTGCCTGCCGAGCTACTCGCGATCCTCGCCGCAATTCACAGCCGAGGTGGCATATTCCCTGAGCTCGACCGACGACGTCTGGGTGGCGGGCTGCCCCGCCGCCGGCGTCGCGGCTGTGCGCTTGCGCGTTGAGTCGACCGGCAGCTCGCTGACCGGGGCGGCGTCGGATAGAGCCCGGGTCGAGGCGATCTTCGAGTACGAGTCAGCCGTGCCCCCGGGCGTGCAGCCGAGCGGCGCTGCCATGTACCTCTATGGCGGGGTCGTGTTCATGAACAATGCCGACCTGCTGGTGGCCGAGTCGGGTCGGGCGGCCATCCAGGTAAAGAATGGAAACGTATCGTGCTCCAATAACACGGTGATCGAGGGTGATGTAGTCGTTTCGGCCGGCAGCCTCAATATCGGCGGATGCTCCATCGAGGGTAACGCGTGGGCCACCGGCGCCGCGACACTCGGCGCCGTAACGGGCAACCTCACCGCGGCGAGCGTGAACCTGACGGCGGCCCAACGGGCCAGCAGGATCGGCGGCGTTTACACGCGCTATACCGTCGGAACACCGATTCCCACGGTGCCGCCCTGGGTCGATCTCAATTACACACCGGGCGACTGGATCGACGCCAGCGGAGTGCCCTATCAGGTTTCGTCAATCGGTGCTGGCTGCACCATCGACGCGAGCACTCTAGCTGCGGCCGCGAACGGTGGCAAACCCGTCATTATCAACGCTCTGGCTGCGTGTGCCTCCGGTGTCACGGCCGTCGGCACGGTCAAGCTCACCTCCGATGTCGTGATATTCGCCAATAAATACACCTTCGTCAACAACGTGCATTTTCAGTCCTCATCGACGTCTCGACACAAAGTCTGGTTCATCACGCCCGACCTGGTGGCCGACAGTCTGCCCACCTGCAACGCGTCGCAGGGCGACTTCTTGATGAAGAACAGTTTCACGGTAGCGCCCACACTCGACGCCATGACCTACACACCCTGCCGGTTCAACGCCATGAATAATTTCGAGTGGCGCGGCCAGCTCTATGCGAACGGGGCCAACGACTTCAAAAACAACACCCGGTTCGAATCTGCGCCGCTCGGCCTGCCGGGAATCGACCTCGACACGGGCACGGTGACCGGAGGCGGCTCGGCTGGCGCTGTTCCCCGGCTGGGAAACATGACGTCACTGAGGGACCTGAGCAATGGATAGAACACCATGACGCGCCACGTCGTCGGCATCGACATTGGCCGGGCTTCGCTGCGGGCGGTCGAACTGGCCGATGCTGACCGGGAGCAGCCGACCATTGTGCGATTCCATGAGGAGGCGTTGCCCGACGGCGCCGTGGGACGCGGCGAGGTACTCGAGCCCAACACGGTCGCCTCGCAGCTGAAACGGTTGTGGGCGGGTGGCAAATTCACCAGCAAGAATGTCGTCATCGGCATGGGAAACCATCGGGTGGTTGCTCGAGATCTGACCGTTCCGGCGCAGTCGATTCGCGGCATCCGTGAGTCGTTGCCGTTTCAGGTGCAGGATCTGCTTTCCGTTCCGGTGTCTGAGGCCCTGCTGGACTTTTACCCGATCAAGGCCGTTCCCGGCGATGGCCCGTCGGGGCCGCAGCTCAACGGACTGCTGATCGCCGCGGTCAAGGAAGTGGTTTTGCGAAACGTTCGGGCGGTGCAGTTGGCCGGGCTCAACCCGGTCGCGGTCGATTTGATTCCGTTCGCGCTCAGCCGTGCCATTCGTCGGGGCCGCCCCGCCGACGATGTGGTGGCGCAGATCGACGTCGGAGCCGGTACAACCAGCATCGTGATCACCGCGTGCGGAGTGCCCCAGTTCGTGCGGCTCATTCCAGCAGGCGGTGACGACCTCACCCAGGCGCTCACGGCGCGGCTCGACCTGCCCGTCGATCAAGCGGAGGCCCTTAAACGCGCCTCCAGCATCGGCTCAAGTGGGTCGCTCCCGGGCAGGTCAGCGGATGCCGCTGAGCCGGCCGATATCGCGGCGACTGCCGCGCTCGTCATTCACGAGGGCGTGAGTGAACTGCTCGCCAGCCTGCGTAACACCGTGAACTACTTCATCCACACCCGGAGCGACCTGCCCGTGACCCGTATCGTTCTCACCGGGGGTGGAGCACGGCTGGGCGGGTTTGCCGCGCAACTCGCCGAACTCACCCGATTGCCGGTCGCACCGCCGAACCCGACCGGTGGCCTCGCCGTTGGTCGGGGAGTCGACGCCGAGCGGCTGGCGAATTCGGGCGGCGACTATCTCGTTGCCCTTGGCCTCGCTCTGGGACGCACACCATGAGTGCGCCGAAGACAGTTCACGACCCGGTCATCGGCGGTGACCCCCGGGTCGACCTGCTGCCGCCCGAAATCACGGCGGAACACAAAGAGCGCCGGCTGCGGCGAGGCCTTGCCGTCGCGGTCGTCGCAGTCGTGCTCGTCACGGGCGCCGGCATCGCGGCCGCCACCTGGGAAGCCGAGCGCAGCCAGGCCAGCCTCGCCGTCGTGCAGGCGCGCACGACCGAACTTTTGGCGGCGCAGGGCGAATACATCGAGGTGCGTCGGGCGCAGGAGGAGGCCGACGCGACCGTCACTGCCCGCCGGCTGGCGACATCCGTTGATATCGACTGGGCCGATTATCTGCAGCAGATTCGCGCTCGGCTGCCCGGCGACGTCGTGATCGGCGCCGTGGTTCTCGACGCAGGTTCGCCGTGGGTGCCGTACGTGCAGGCGACCGTGCCGCTTCAGCCGTTCCGGGTGGCGACGATCAGCCTCACCCTGACCAGTCCGACCTTGCCCAGTGTTCCCGTTTGGCTCGAGGCGATGGCGACCCTGCCCGGGTACGCCGACAGCGCCCCGACCCGGGTGGCGATGCTCGACTCCGGTGCGTATGAGGTCAGTCTCACCCTGCACGTCAATGCCGAGGCGTTCTCCAACCGATTCGCAGAAGCGGAGGTCAGTCAGTGACGACGACCAAGTGGTGGCTGGTCGGGGCGATGCTCGTCATCGCGCTCGTCGTGCTGGCCGGGTTCACCCTCGGGATATCGCCCAAGCTGGAAGAGGTGAGCGCCACCCGCGCGACCCGAACCGCAGCCCTCGCCCAGAACGAGGTCTACGAGCTGCAACTCGCGGCCCTGCAGCGTCAATTCGACGGCCTGGAAACAGTGCAGGACGAACTTGCAGTATTGCGGGCAGCAATCCCGGGGGGCGCGGCCCTTCCCGCTTTTATCGGCCAGCTCGATGCTATCGCCGGTCGCACGTCGGTCACTGTGACTGAGTTCTCGTCGGCCGACGCGATGCCTTACCTGCCGGTCGTGCCCGACACGACCGTGCCCGACACTACCGCGCCGGACTCGACCGCACCGGACTCGACCGCACCGGACTCGACCGCGCCGGGCACCGACGGGGCTGGTTCAGCGGCGCCGAGCCAGCTGGTGACCGCCGAGAATTTCATTGCCGTGCCGGTCACGATCTCCGTCGCCGGCAGTTTCGATGCCGTGCTGGAATTTCTTGACGGCGTGCAAAACGCACAGCGCCTGATGACGGTTACCTCGTTCAGCTCGGGTATGCCCAGTGCTGATACTCCCGACCTGGTGACGGGCCAAATCGCGGGGATCGTCTACGTGCTTCTCAACGCGGGCTGAGGTTGCAGCGGCCGTCACGTGTGCGAGACGAGGGTGGGCTGGGCAGCGGGTGATGGCCGGGAGAAGTAATAACCCTGGCCGTACCGGCATCCCATCTCGCGCAATAGATCGTGCTGACCCTCCGTTCGATACCTTCGGCCAGCCTGAAGATTCCTTCCACCATGCCGCGCTCACGGCTGGACTTTTCGATGCCGCGGATGAATGTCATACCGATCTTGAGCCAGTCGAAGGTAAATGTGCGCAATTGAGTGAAGGATGAATACCCGGTACCGAAATCATCGATAGCCCAGCGCACCCCTAGCTCGCTGAGTTCCTGAAGAGTCGCGGCGGCAGAATCTATCGCCTCGACCACCTCGCTTTCGGTTGACTCGAGGCAGAGCCGGTGCGGGGAAGCCCGGACACTTGCAACGCAAGGCGAACGATGGCGCCGAAGTCGCAGGGCATGACGATGCCGGTGTTCGGCCGATGTCCGTCGGGTCCAGCTGTGGGCAGGTAGGTCGTGCTCGCACCGTCGGTTTCGAGGGGGAGGAAAATGCTTTCGATGAGTTTGTTGGGCACGCGCTCGGAGGGACCGGCAATGTCAAACAGGCGCTTATTGCCTTCGACAACGTAACCGTCGAGGGTGATGATGGCCGTTTTCAGGGGAGAGGACTCGAAAGCTGCCTCGAACCGGGCACGGGAGGTGGATGCTTCGTGCTCGGCGGTGCACCCAGTTGGGGCGAGCCGCACAAGTGCATTCGGCCGCATCGCGGTCTCAGCCAATTCGGCCGTTCGTTCCGTGACGAGCAGTGCGTCAAGGAGTGTCAGCGCACCGATGATGGTTGCCAGGGCGCCACCGGGAACGGAGCACCGTTCATTTGCGGGCCAACTACGCAGAGACGAAGTCTCAACCAGAGCGGGTACACCCCCATTTTGGGGGTGTACCACATGCCCCGATCGGCCAGGGGGTCGGGCGGCATCGTTAAGCTTGATCTCGAGACCAGCTGAGTCTTTGCGAGCCAACACAAAGACGCACCATAGAAACAATGCAGGTCGGGGGAACGATGGGTAGGCGGCTTCCCTCTGCTCCGCCCGTTTTGTCGGGCTACACCTACGTGCGCCCCCTCGGTACCGGCGGATTTGCCGACGTTTTTTTATTCGAACAGAACATGCCCCGCCGTTCCGTTGCGGTCAAAGTGCTGCTGCAGGACGTCGTCGACGACGACGTGTTGCGCTCATTCAACGCCGAAGCCGATGTCATGGCGCGGCTCAGCTCGCATCCGTCCATTCTCACCGTGTATAACGCCAGCATCTCTGCCGATGGCCGCCCGTACCTGGTCATGGAATTCTGCCCCGGCTCCTATTCCTCTCGCGAACGTGCGGAACCGCTTCCGATAACGACCGTGCTGAGCGTCGCCGTGCGTATCGCCTGTGCCCTTGAGACGGCGCATCGCTCCAAGGTGCTGCACCGCGACATCAAGCCGTCCAACATTCTCACCACCACCTTCGGAGGCCCGGTGCTCGGCGACTTCGGCATCGCCGCCTCCCTGGCCGGCGGCGCTCGTGACGAGTTGTTCGCCATGTCGCTGCCCTGGAGCGCACCCGAGGTCGTCGACGAACGCACCACCGGCACGGTAGCGACCGAGGTCTGGTCATTCGGCGCCACCATCTACTCGCTTCTGGCCGACAGGGCGCCGTTCGAACTGCCCGCGGGTTCCAACGGGTCGCGCGTGCAACTGAAACAGCGCATTGGCCGAGCGAAATACACCAGCATCGGGCGAGCGGATGCTCCCGCCTCCCTCGATAGTGCCCTCGCCCGCATGATGAGTCGTGACCCCGCGGCCCGCCAAACGAGCATGCTCGAATGTGCCCACGACCTGCAGCGCGTGGAGCGGGACCTCGGGCTGCCCCTCACCGCGCTGGAGGTAGCCGACGAAGCCTGGGCATCCGCTGGTGCACCGGTGGACTTTGACAACCACGAAGCTCGCGGCGCTGTCATCTCCGATGTCATTATCCCCACCCTGCGCCCTGGCGCCAGGCGCAACCCTCGCCGCCCGGCATCCCAGACCCGCGAGGGCACCCTGCTCGGCGATCACGACACCGGGCGCACGCGATTTACGCCGCTCACGTTGGGTCTGGTTCTGTCGGGCGCCGTCGTCGCGGGCGTCTGCGCCACCATCGGTGTCCTCATGATCGCCGGTGTGATCTGATGGGCAGGGTCTTTTAATGGCCGGCAAACGGGCTCGCCGTCGCCGGCCCGTGCTCTCGAAGGCTCGCCTCGGTGTGATTCGCATTGTCGCCGTCGCCGCGATCGGCGCGTTGCTGGCCACGGTGGCGATCGTCGCCGATGGTTTCGATGTGAAGCAGACGCCGGTGAACGCGAGTTCGATCTGGGCCTTGCAAAGCGGCGACGGCAACCGGTACGCCCGCGTCAACACCGACCTGGGGGAACTTGACACAGTAAAGACGGTGCCAGCGCCCAGCGAACTGGTACAAACCGATTCCACCGTGCTGCTCTTCGCCCAGAACAACGAAAAAGTCATCGATGTGAGCCTCGCGGCACCGATCAACCTCGGCGACGACGCGGGCGATTACGACAGCACGCCGGCCGGAACCCGCACCATCGCGTCGTCGGGTTCCTGGGTCGGGTACCTCACGAGCGCGGGAACGGTCTTGGCCGGGGCGGTCGGCGCTGTGGAAGAGCCCCGCGCAGTGAACCCCTTCGCCGACGACGAGGCCACCCCGGGCGAGGCGCCGCGCGCGTACCGCTCCGACGCCATCGCGATCACGCCTGACGGGGTGCTCTACAGCTACTCCAGCGAGGCAGAAAGCATGCTGCGCTACTCCATCGTCGACGACAAAATTCTCGGTGAGGACGCTGTCACCGACGGCCCGGGCGAACCCGGAAGTCAGCTGAGCGTCGTCGGTGACAGCTGGGCGTTGCTCAGCGTGGCCGGTGACGAACTGTGGCTGGCAGGTCAAAACGCACCGGTCGAGACCAATCTGAGCGAACTGGCCGTGCTGCAACGCCCGAGCACTACCGACGACGACGTGCTCATCGCCGACCAGACCGGCCTCGTCGCTTTTGCGCTTACCGACGGCGCCCGAACCGAACTGGTCGGCAACTCCGAAGCGGTGCTCGGTACTCCCGCCGCGCCGACCCCTTTTAAAGGGGAACGATACGCCGCCTGGCTGCCCGCTTCCGGTGCCGGCGGCACTCTGTTTAGCGAGAGCGGCGGCGAATCCGTACTCAGCTACGGCGCTCTCACTCCGAACGGCGACGCCGCGCCCGCGTTTCGCGCCAACGAGTCACTCCTGATTCTCAATGACACCCAGAGCGGATGGGTGTGGACCATTCCTGACGGAGCATTGGTTGCGAGTTCCCAGGACTGGACCCTGGCCGCCGCCGAAGAGCCCCAGCGTCAGGACGACGTGGAGGAAGCCTCCGAAGTCATTGACCCGAAGGCTCCCGTGGCCGTGCCGGATTCCTTCGGCGTGCGCGTCGACCAGCTCGTTCCGCTGCCGGCGTTGCTCAACGACCACGACGCCAACGACGACGTGCTCAGCGTCGTTCCAGCCTCGGTCACCGGCCTCGATCCCGATTTCGGCACCGTCACAGTCACGGATCAAAACCAGGCACTCGCCGTGCAGGTAGCCCCCGGCGCCAGCGGCTCGGCGACATTCAACTACGCCATCACCGACGGCTCCCGTACGGACGGCCTCAATTCGCCGTCGACCACGGTCACGCTTACCGTGCACGGCGACGACATGAACGCGGCGCCGGTCTGGTGCGGTACCGACGGTTGTCTGCAGGACTGGCCGAGCCCCGAGGTGCAACCGGGCGGAACAGTGACCGTGCCGGTGCTGCCCGGCTGGGTCGATCCCGACGGTGATCCCATTTTCGTCGCATCCGCTGTAAACACCACCGACATCGGCTCGGTCAGTGTGACGCCGGCCGGCGTGCTGGTCTACAAGCACCCGAACGCGGCCGAACAAACCGCGCAGTCGGCTACGATTCTGGTGCGCGTTTCCGACATTCACGGCGCTTCGACCGAGAAGGTACTCACCATCGTGGTCACGCCGACGCCGCGGCTCACGGTCGAGCCCTTCGCGCTGCTCGCGTCGGTGAACGAGCGGCTCACGGTGAACCCGGCCGAGTACATCTCGGGAGCCGCCGGCCTGTACCGCATCACGTCGGCGACGACCCCGTCGAGCGCCGACGGGGCGACCGTGAGCATTACCGCGAATGGCACCGCCATCGACTTCGCCGCGACCACGATCGGCAACTACACGGTCAGCCTCACCATCGCCGACGATGTGGCCGAGGTCGTATCGCTCGTGCGCATTTCGGTGGTGTCAGCGGATGCCCAGGCTCTCACCACGTCACCGGTGACGGTTTTCGTGCGCCCCAAGGCCGACACCAGTGTCGACGTCTTCACCGCCGTTTCCAACCCGGCCGGACGAGTGCTGTTGCTGGGCGAAGCGATTCCCGAGACCGTAGTCGGCGCCTCGCTCAGCGTCGACGTCGTCGGGCAGAACATTTTGCGGGTGCGCGGCTCGACTGTCGACGAACGGCCGGGCAAGCTCGGTACCGTGCGCTACACCGTGTCGGACGGCACCGAAAACCCGCTTTACACCGTGCGCGGCGAGGCCACCGTCTACCTGCTTCCGGCATCCGTTCCGCAGACACCGATCGCCAGAAACGACAGCGTCTCGGTGCGGGTCGGCGCCCAGATCGACATCCCGGTGCTCAACAACGATGTGGCGCCCGACGGCAATATCGTGATGCTCAACGCCGAATCGGTGCAGAACCGCAGTGACCGCGGCCTCGCCTTCGCGGCCGGCGCCGAACTGCGCTACCTCGCCCCCGAGGAACCTGGCAGCTATGAGCTCGCCTACAGCGTGTATACCGCTGGCGCTCCCGAACTCATCGACTCGGCCGTGGTGTCGGTGGAGGTGCTCGCCAACGGCGAGAACACGGCTCCGCAGCCGCACACCCTCTATGGTCGGGTGCTGTCGGGCGAGACCATTGAGATTCCGTTTGACAGCTTCGGTACCGACCCCGACGGCGATACCGTTGTGCTTGATCGGGTGCTCACCCAGCCGGCCCGTGGCACGGCCTCGCTCAATGCCACCGGGGATGCCATCGTTTACTCCAGCTCCCGCGACTATCACGGTGCCATCGAATTTCAGTACCGCGTGAGCGACACTGAAGGTTCCGTCGGCGTCGCTCTCGTGCGCATCGGCGTGCTCGACCAGCGCTCCAACCCGAGCCCGATCACCTTCAGCGACTACGTCGAGGTGCAGGCAGGCACGGGCAACCAGGTCGTCGTTTTTCCCGCCGCCAACGACGTCGAACCCGGCGGGGGCAGCCTGACCCTGAGTGCGGTCATCCCTGACGCAGCGGTCGGCACCGAGGAGTATGACGCTTTGGCGCAGCGCATCGGCTCCGTTACCGACGAGCGAGTGGTGTTTACAGCCGGCGACGAGCCGGGCCTGCTGACCTTCGTGTACTCGGTGACGAACGCCAACGACGACGTCGGCCAGGGACTCATCGTGGTCAAGGTTGTGCGCACCTCGGTGCCCGACTATCCGGTCGTGATCGATACGACCCTGACCCTCGACGAACGAGACGCGTTTCCCATGGGGATCGACGTGGTCACCGACAAGGTGTCCTGGAACTCTGGAGATGTGTCTGACCTCACCCTGACCCTGTGGGGTAACCACCCGGGCCTCGACGTGTCGGGGTGGAAGATCAGCGGCGACGTTCCTGACGAGGGCCTGCTCGCACCGTTCGCTCTAACCGGACTGAACTTTCAAGGTATCGAGTTGACCACCTATGGGTTCCTCCGCATTCCAGCCAAGGATGCGGTCATCATCGCGCTCAGAAAAGGAAACGTCGACCAAAACGTGCGGGAAGACGCCTCTGTCAGCTTTGATCTGAAGAGCCTCGTGTCGATTCCCGCTGATTCCACGCTGGAACTGCAGCGCACCGGCGTCCGTTCGTCGGGGGAGCGGGGCAACGCGACGTGCACGTTCGACTCCGGCACGACGGTCACCTACACGGCTGGTTCCGACGCGCCGTGGACCGACTCCTGCACGGTGCCGGCACGCATTGACGGGCAGGAGGACTACACGCAGCTGGTTGTGCCGATCGTGGTCGAGCCGCTCGACCCCCAGCCGGAACTGCGGCCGGCGGCGCTCACCGCAAGCCCCGGCTCTGAATCGATTCGGTACGACCTCAGCCACATGGTCGAGTGGCAGGGCAAGGGCGACGTGCCGGCACTGACCTTTGCGATCGACTACTCGTCTGACCAGTTCACCATGACGCAGGACGGCTCCATTGTCACGATCGGTGTTGCGGACAACGCCGTGGCCGGCCGCGAGGTAGCGGTCACGGTGAGCCTGTCGAGCCACCGCGAGGCGATTCCGGCGGCGCTCGCGCTCAAGGTCGGCCCGGCTCCGAGCGAACTGCCCAAGGGCGGCACCGTGGCGACGACCTGCACCCAGTCGTCGGGATCGAGCTGCTCGATCGCGGTCGTTGGCACTGCCGGCGAGGTCAACCTCTACCGCGGTACCCCACTTGAACTGGTCTCGGTCACCGAGCCGAGCACCTGCGACGGCGTGTCGTTCGCGGTTGAGAACTCCAAGAACGTACGAGCAACCTGGTCGGGCGACACCGCCGGCGGGGTGTGCGAGGCAAGTTTTGTCGTGCGCGACGCGCAGGGAAAACTCAGCGCCGGAAGCCGAAACGGGTCGATCACGGTGGACCTGCAGGGCTACCCGAAAGCCCCGAACGCCGTGGCTCAGATCGCTTATAACGACCGGGCAATCACGCTCTCGGTCAGCCCGGGCGGTGCGAATGCGGCCTACCCGGCCTTGGAAGGCTTCAACCTGTACCGCAATGGCGCCTCGGTGGCCCGCTGCGATACGTCGGGTGACTGCGGGGTTATTCGCACCGCTGACAACGGTGACAAGGCGCTCTACGAGGCCAAAGCCGTCAACGCGGTCGGTGAATCCCGCAGCGCCGTCAGCGTAACGGCCTGGTCCTATGCCACTCCGGGCATGGGCGAACTGACTGCGGAGCCGGTCTTCACCGAACGTACGAACACGGCGCAGGGTGTTGTTACCGTGAAGATCAAAAACGACGACCCATCAACCAACCGGTACAGCGTCGACGGCACGGAAGAAGCCGTTGCAACTCCCGGTGTTGGAACGACGGAATTCAGCCGCGTGCTGCCCGTCGGCGAGCAGACGATCACCGTCACCCCGTTGAGTAAGTACGACCAGCCGGCCGGCAGCGGACCCACCGACCTGTCGTTCAACCAGCCGGTGACCGTGGCCGGAGCTCCCTCGGTCACGGTGGGGACCCTGGCCTCCGAGAACACCTCGATCACGGTGTCGGGCACCGTGGCCGACAAGAACTTCAGCGCTGAGACCGAACATATTCTCTATGTGGCATCAACCACGCCCGGTGCCGTCTGCACGCTCACTCCGGCGGGATTCACTTCGGCTGGCAATCTCACCTCGAAGGATTCCACGATCGGTGGCCTGACCAAGCACACCGACTACTACGTGACGGTTTGCTATTCCAACGGATATGGGAAGGCGGCTGACAGCCGCGGCCCCATCACGACCTGGGTGCAGCCCTCCGCTCCGGGCGACGGTTCGTACACCTACGGCATGACGGCGCCGCCCAGTGGACTGCCGAGTGGACAGTACCTGCTCACGGCGCCCACGTCGTCGGCCACCGTTCCCGCCGACTTCGTAGTCGACTGGAAGAACTACGACGTTGTGACCGGCTCGACCGTTTTCGGTGCCGATCCCGGTATTAGCGTGCGGTACTGCATCGAAGACGACACCGCTCACTGCAGCGACTGGTCGACGGTGAAGCCAGCGGATACCGGTCGAGCCTGGCAGGTCGAATACAACGTGACCGCTTTAGCCACGCCGGGTTGCGTTGTCGGCGGAACCCTGGAGGTAGCCGTCACGGCTACCGACAGCGGTCTTGCCGAGAGCACTGTTGACGCAGCGCAATACGACGTACCCGGCGAGAACAGCACCCGCGTTTGGGCAGACGGGAACGAGAAAGTACCCGCCAACGCTGCGCAGACACGACAGGTCAAATGGACCATCAGCTGGACCGCCCCGCAGACCATAAACCTCAAGGCCGTCTCCGGAAGCCTGGCCGGTCCCATCGGCTGCGGCGCAGCCCCCGCTTCTTAACGACCCCGCCTCACTGAAAGAGCTCCCCACATGACAATCACCCCGGAACAGGCAGACTGGTTCACCGCGACCTTCACGATGATGGTCGACAACGTTGAGCAGGTCGTCCTCGGCAAGCGCCACGTGATCGAACTTGCCTTCACCGCGATGGTCAGTGAGGGCCATCTGCTGCTCGAGGATTACCCGGGCACCGGCAAAACCTCGCTCGCCCGCGCCATGTCGCAAACCGTGCAGGGCGTCTCCACCCGAATTCAGTTCACCCCCGACCTGTTGCCCGGCGACGTGACCGGCATCACCGTCTACGACCAGAAGACCGGCGAGTTCGAGTTTCACAGCGGACCCATCTTCGCCAACGTCGTACTCGCCGACGAGATCAACCGGGCCAGCCCGAAGACCCAGTCGGCACTGCTCGAAGCGATGGAAGAGGGCAACGTCACCATCGACGGCGTCACCCGTTCCACGGGAGTGCCGTTCCTGGTCATCGCCACCCAGAATCCGATCGAGCAGGCCGGGACCTACCGGCTGCCAGAAGCTCAGCTCGACCGGTTCATGATGAAGGCGTCGCTCGGCTATCCCGATCTCGCCTCGACCATTCGCATTCTCGAGGGTACCGCTGACGTGCGCCATGAACTCGCCCCCGTCATCACCCCGCAGGCGCTCGTGAGCATGAGCGACATTGCACGCTCAGTGTTCGTGAACCCGCTCGTGTATGACTACATCGGCCGCCTGGTCGAGGCCACCCGTGACGCCCGCCAGGTGCGCATGGGCGTCAGCGTGCGCGGCGCCCGTGCCCTCACCAAGGCTGCCAAAACCTGGGCAGTCGCCCACGGCCGCACCTTCGTCACGCCCGACGATGTCAAGGCCCTCGCCGACCAGGTGCTGGCGCACCGAATGGTGCTCGACCCCGAGGCGGAGTTCGACGGCGTCACTGCGAGCGCTGTCATCGGCCAGATTTTGCTTGACGTCGTTCCGCCCAGTCGGACCGACCTGGCGTGAGCTTCCACACCGAATCGCGTCGCGCACTGACATCGACGCTAACGCGCACTTCCACCCAGACCCGGTCTGCCACGCATACCCGGTACAGCACCACGCGCAGAGCCAAGTCAACGACGTTGACCCTCGTGGGCGCTGTCGTGCTCTGGATGCGCGTGTTGCGAACGGTGCGAACCGGTGTGAAAGCATCCGTCGAATGGGTCGGCGAAACGGTGACGCCGGCCGGCTGGGTGGTGGTCGCGGCCGCGATCGTGCTGCTGCCGCTCGGCCTGGTCTTCGGCTGGACCGAACTGATCGTCACCGGCTGTGTGGCGGTCGCGCTCATTCTCATCTCGTTGCCTTTTCTGGCCGGCGGCCGCGCTTATAGCGTGGATTTCGTGCTGCCGGTCGATCGGGTCGTGGCCGGTTCCGAGGTGCTCGGCACCCTCACCGTGACCAACGTCTCTAAACGGCTCGAGCTGCCGGGGCGCGTCGACGTTCCCATTGGCAAAGGGCTGGCGGATGTCTACGTTCCGCTCCTACGCGCCGGCCAGGTTCACGAAGAGCACGTTCGCGTGCCCGCCTACCGCCGCGGCGTCATCGACGTGGGCCCGGTCACAACCGTGCGCAGCGACCCGCTCGGCGTGCTCGGCCGCGAAGTTGCCTGGGCCGACGTCAACCGCCTGTTTGTGCACCCGGTGACCGTGTCGATTCCGAGTACGAGCGCCGGTTTCGTGCGCGACCTCGAGGGCAACCCCACGAGCGATATCGTCGACTCCGACATCTCCTTCCACGCCATTCGTGAGTATGCCCCCGGCGACGGGCAGCGGCACATCCACTGGAAGTCCACCGCGAAGACCGGCAAACTCATGGTGCGCCAGTTCGAAGAGAGCCGCCGCTCACGCCTGGCCATTGTGCTTAGCCGGAACGCCGCGGAGTACGCCTCCGAGGAGGAGTTCGAGATGGCGGTCAGTGCCGCCGGCTCGCTCGGTGTGCGCGCCATTCGCGACGGGCGGGACCTGGCCGTCGTGGCGAGCGAGGAGATCCCCGATATCGTGCGCAGCAGCATCCGTTCTGTGCGCAGCCTGAGCGTTGTGTCCACCCGCACCCTGCTCGATGACCTCACCGCGATCGAAACCAGTCCGCACGCGATGCACGTCGAAGACGTCTGCGTGCTCGCCGCGCAGGTGGTGCCCGATATTTCCATCGCGTTCGTGGTCTGCGGCTCCGTCATGACCGCGCGGCGCCTACAGGCCCTCACCCTCAAATTTTCTGGCAACGTGCAGGTCGTCGCTGTGCTGTGCAACCCTAACGAACAGCCGAGCTTTCGCGACCTGGCCGGCACGAGCGTGCTGACCATCGGCGTGCTCGACGACTTTCGCTCCCTGCTGAGCCGAAGGGCCGCATGAGCGCGCCCGTACAATATCGTGCCCACGTGATCAACGCCCTGTTCATCGTGGCGATGCTGCTCGTTGCTGCGTGGGCCGCCTGGCCGATCTACCAGGCCACCAGCTACCTGATCATGGCCGCCGGAGCGATTCTGACCGGGGTGGCCCTCGCCTGGCTCGGTGCCCGCCGGGGCTGGTCGTGGTTCACCGTGCTGCTCGCCGTTCTCGGTGCGTACCTTGTGCTCGGAGTTCCGCTCGCCGTGCCGACCGCCCTCACGGGTATTGACGGCGTGCTCGGTGGGCTGCTCGACCTGGTGACTGCCACGGTGTTCAGCTGGAAAGAGCTTGTTACCATCCAACTCCCGGTCGGCTCGTATCAGTCATTGCTGGCCCCGGCCTTTCTGCTGTTTCTCGGCGGCACGACGGTCGCGCTCTCGCTGGCCTGGCGCGCCGGCCGGCTCGTGGCCCTCGCTGTGCCGCTGATCTTTGGCGTGCAACTGTTCGGCCTGGTTTTCGGGTCGAGTGCCGTGAGCGTTCCGTTGACCGTGGCCGGGGTGAGCGTGCCGGCTCCGCGCGAAAGCCTGATCGGCCTGGCCGCTCTGCTGCTAGCCTTCGGTTTTCTGGCCTGGCGTACCCACCTGGCCCGAAGCGCGGCGCTCGACCTGGCTGCCCGCACGACCGGTGTACAGCGCACCGCTGGCGGTCTGGGCGGTCGCGTCCGTCGGGCCATTCTTGCCGGCGGGGTACTCGTGCTCGCCATCGGCATCACCCTCGGCGGACTCTCGGCCGTCGCAGCCACGCCGACCCGTGAGGTGCTGCGCAGCAGCATCGACCCGGCCGTCGAACTGCGTGAGTACGTCAGCCCGCTCAGCCAATACCGCAGCTACTTCAGTGCCGAGCAGTATGATGCCGAGCTGTTCACGGTAACCGGCACCGCGGTCGACGACGGCACCGACTCGCGCGTGCGTCTGGCCGTACTCAGCTATTACGACGGTGAAGTCTTTCGGGTCGTGAACCCGGCCGACGGCGAGACCGACCAGACCACCGCCTTTGCTCGGGTGCCGCACTCGCGCGGCGTAAGCGCCGAGAGCGCCACGACCCAGTTCGACATTGCCGGGTACTCCGGCGTTTGGATGCCGGGGGCCGGCGCGCTGTCGAGCATCCGCTTTGCCGGTGATCGCGCTGCTGACTTGAGCGACGGATTCTTCTACAACGCGGGTACGGCATCTGGAATTCAACTCAAAGCCCTCGACAGCGGTGACCGCTACACGATCGTCTCCGAGCAGCAAGCGGATACGACGGACCTGGCCGGCCTCACCCGGCCGGCCGGCAGCACGATCGATGAAACGCTCATTCCGCAAAGCCTGGTCGACTGGGTCGACGCCCAGGCGCTTACGCAAGACGGCGCCGGTTTGGCCGAACTGGTCACCCGCCTGCGCGAGCGCGGCTACCTCAGCCACGCCCTGACCGTACCGGCGGCGGCCTCCTGGACCGCCGACCTCGGCGACTACCAGTTCGCACCGAGCTTGTCCGGGCACTCGGTCGCCCGCATCGACGCGCTCTTCACCGCGCTGCTCGAGAAGCAGAACAGCACGACTGCCACCGAGAATTCTCAGCTCGTGGCCGGAATCGGTGACGACGAACAGTTCGCCGTGGCTACCGCTCTGCTCGCCCGTCACCTCGGATTTGAGTCTCGGGTGGTGCTGGGATTCACCCTCGGAGGGGCCGATGCTGCTGATTCGGGCGTACCCGGCGATTGCCTCGCGGGTATCTGTTCGGGGCAGAATCTAGCGGCCTGGGTCGAGGTCGGTAGCGGCGACAGCACCTGGGTCACCGTCGACGCGACCCCGCAATTTCAGAACCCACTCTCACCCATCGACGACACGACGCGCGATCCGCAGTACAACACCGAGGTCATCGTCGAGGGAGCCACCGAGCAGCGCGCGCCAGAGGCCAACCCCACCAGCGGCGAAGATCAGCAGGAGCAGGATTCGGTCACCGGCCCCGACCTGGCCTGGCTGTTCGCGGCCCTGAAGATTGGCGGCATCAGCCTGGCCACACTGCTCGCCATCAGTACGCCCTTCCTGGTCATTCTCGGCGCCAAACTCAAACGCCGCCGTGACCGAGCGCGGGCTACCGACGTGTCGGCGCGGTTTGCCGGCGGCTGGGACGAATACATCGACGCCGCCGTCGACCGCGGCCTGGCTGATCAGGGAAGCATGACCCGGGTCGAGACCGCCTCGCACTATCAGTCGGTCGGTGGCGCACAGCTCGCGACCATGGCCGACCGGGCCGTCTTTGGCGAAACCTCGCCGCTGGCCGCCGAGAGCGATGCCTTCTGGGCACTCGTCACGGCCGAACGAGCGGGCCTTGCGGCGAGCGGAACCCGGCGCCAGCGCCTGCGCGCTGCCATCTCGCTGCGCTCCTTTTCTCGACTGGCGGATGCCCGCCGACTGTTTACTGTTCGCCGACGCACGTCTCGTTACGACGTCACCACCGTGCGCCCGAACCGGCGCGACACCAGCAGAATGGGGGAGCGGCCGCCCGTCAGCGGCCGCGAAGTATAAATGAATGAATCATCTGGAGCGATGATCGCAATCGTCGTGGTCACTGTGCTGCTCAGTCTCGGCGTGTACGTCTTCTCGTCGATCGGTCTCGGTAAAGTCTTTGTGAAACTCGGAGAACAGGCCTGGAAGGCCTGGGTGCCGATCGTCAACAGCATCACCCTATATGAACTCGGCCGCTACTCGGCCCTGTGGGTGATTGGCCTCTTTATCCCCATCGCGAACGTGGTGGCTGTCGTCGTGCTCGTAATGGCGGTCAACAACGTCAACCGGCGCCTCGGCCACGGCGGCGGCTTCACCCTGCTCTACCTGGTCACCATTCCCATCTGGGCTGGCCTGCTCGGGTTTGGAAAGTCCGTCGACACCGGCTGGATGCCCGGGATCCCCGCGACCGGGTATGTTCCATTTGCTCCGGTAACGCCGCTATCGATGACGCCAGCACCTCCGGCAGCTCCTGAACCGGCCGGCCAACAGGTGCTGACACCGGTGCCGCCCGTACCGCCCGTACCGCCTGCACCACCGGAGGTGCCTGCTCAGCTGGCCGTTGCGCTACTTCCCCCGGCCCCGCCGGCAGCGTTTCAAGCGACCGCAGCACCCGCCCCGCTCGCACCTCAGGTTCCGCACGGTCTGCCCACCGGTCCGCCGCCGTTCTACGTGAGCGCACCTCCGGCACCCCCGGCCCCGCCGGCACCAACTCCAACCCCGGCTCCGCCAGTGTTGTCGGCCCCGGCCGCTGTGCCCGCACCGCCGGTCATGTCTGCGCCGCCGGCCCCGCCGGCCTTACCGGCGCCGCCGGTCATCGTCGCGCCGCCCGCGCCTCCCGTTGAAAGTGCACCGGTCGCCGCACTGGTGAATCCATGGGCTCCGCCGGCGCCGGTCGTTCAGGCGGTTGCTGCACCGTTCGCTGCTGCTCCCCGCGAGTCACTGGCCGCCGAACTCCCGATTGCTTTGCCTGGTGAGCTCGCCCTTGCCGCCGCGGAGATCGCTGCCAGGGTAGTCCCCGCGGCAGTCCCCGCGGCACTTCCCGCAGCCGTCCCGACACCGGTGCCCGCAGTGCTTCCGGTCGCGGTTGCCGCGCACGTTTCTGCGGTCGTTCCCCTCGCAGCGCGCGCAGCACACGCCAGCGAGGCATCCTTAGACGCCTCCGAAGACGCCTCCGAAGACGCCTCCGAAGACGACCTTGACGAGACCATGATCGTGGTGCGTCGGATGAAGCCGTGGACGCTCGAAACCGAACACGGGCTGAAAGTCTCGCTCACCAAGCCCGTCGTGCTGCTCGGCCGTAACCCCGCGCGAGGCGGAACACATTCAGACGCACAGTTGGTCCCCCTGCATGACCCCGGTAAGACGGTGTCGAAGACCCACGCCCGCCTGGATTTTGTCGATGGAGCGTGGGGCATCAGCGACCTGCACTCGACCAACGGTGTCGTGCTCATTGATGGCGGAGGCCTTGAAAATGAGCTCGATGCGGGTGCGAGTGCGCCGCTGACCGATCGGTTCCTGTTGGGGGAGCTCGCGGCGCGCATCTACCTGGAGGCTTGAGCCATGACAGACCTCGCTGACCCGCGAGCGACCAGCGCCGGGGTATCGCTGCAGTGCGGCTCGCGCACAGATGTCGGCCGCAAACGTCACGAAAATGAAGATTCCCTGCTGGCGTCCCAACCGGTGTTCATCGTCGCCGATGGCATGGGCGGGCTCGAAGCCGGCCAGCGAGCCAGCTCCGCCGTAATCGCTGAATTTCGGGCCTGCGTCGACCGCATCGATGTTGTGGCCGGAGACGTGGTAGCTGCGGTTGAGCGCGCCCACACCCGGGTTCGCGCCGTGTCGGATTCGACCGGGCGGGGCGCGGGCAGCACCCTCACCGGTCTGGTGCTCATCGACCACGAGGATTTCCCGCAGTGGCTCATCGTGAACGTCGGCGACTCGCGTGTCTACCGCCTGCACGGCGGCGAGTTTCAGCAGCTCACCGTCGACCATTCCCTCGCCCAGGAACTCATCGATGAGGGTTCGCTTCTGAAAGCGGATGTCGCCAACTTCGCGCGAAAAAACGTCATCACTCGCGCGATGGGCGCCGACAACAGCAAGGCAGACTACTGGCTGCGCCCGGTCGTGACCGGCGAACGTCTGCTGGTGTGTTCCGACGGGCTCAGCGGCGAGCTTTCCGACGAGGCCATCAAGGCCGGCCTGACCTTGGGCGGCAGCACCCAACAGACGGCGGATGCGCTGCTCGCCGGCGCTCTGGAGCACG
Source organism: Cryobacterium sp. Y82 (assembly GCF_002929495.1). Taxonomy (GTDB): domain Bacteria; phylum Actinomycetota; class Actinomycetes; order Actinomycetales; family Microbacteriaceae; genus Cryobacterium; species Cryobacterium serini. The sequence goes on along the minus strand of NZ_PJJJ01000037.1, from coordinate 286,190 downwards.
GCGGACGCGACAACGTTTCCGTGATTGTGATCGATGTGATCGCCGGCGGGGTCAGCTCGTGGCACGGCGTCGCGATCGGCGAAGACCAGTCCGACACCCGCACCGAAGACACCCGACCGGTGCAACGAGTGGCCCGCAATGCAGCCCGCTGAACCAACAGGAGTAGCTGGGCCCGACATTGATGACACCATCATCGTTGAGCGAACTGCCGACGAACACACGCGTATCGTGCGGCGAGCGAATGATGACCACACCCGCCGTGTGGTGCGGCAGCCCCCCACCGAAGTCGGAGCTTCTGCGGCCACGCCGCACGAGGATGACGCAACTGCCGACCAGGCCGACCAGGCCGACGAGGCCACCGTGCAATCCATTAGGGGCAGCACGGCCACCGACACGCTCTTGAGCGAGCGGCGGGCGGCCGCCCCCGTCCATACTCCGGTCGTTGATTCCCTGCAACGTCGATATCAGCCGCCGCAGGTGCAGAGCGGCGCGAGTGTGCGCTACGCGGCGCGGCCGACTCCGGCGATTATTTCGCCGAAGGCCCCGGTGCCAAGGCCCGACGTGCCGCCCGACCTGGCCCGTCTCCGTCTCGCCGACGCGGCCGCCGTAATTCGCGAGCGTGCCGAAGTCACGAAACGCCGCCGTCGCCGATTCACCCTGATGGCGATCATCTCCAACACCGTTCTGGTCGTGCTGGCAGCCGCCGCGTTCACCGTTTTCACGATTCTCACGTGGTAATCGCGCCTCGTCCGACCGTCACCCCCATACTGTGCCTGCTTCCGCACGCACCGACCAGCTAGGAGCTTTACTTTCGTGACAGATTCCACCTTCCCCCTGCACCGGGAAGCCGCCGATCCGGCCACCCCGCAGGCTCGGCTCGCGGAGATCGCCGCCGCCCACCACGAGTTGCACCCCGTCATCGCCGGAAACCCGTCGTGCTACCCAGCCCTGATTGAGTGGATGCTCCAGCTCGGCACTATCGCGCCCGTGACGCCAGCCCCCGCCCAAGTCACACCCACCGCAGCGGCCCCATTTGCCGCCGCTCCGGTCCAGGCAGCAGACGCTGCGGTATCCGCTCTGGCAAACCCCTATGCAAAACCAGGCCAGACCTCCAAGCGACCGCGCAAGAAACTCCTGATCTGGGGCTTAATCGGCGTCGTCGTGTTGCTCGTCGCCGGTGGCGGCGTGTGGGCCTACGGGGCCGTCTATTCGAAGCTGAGCGGGGCATCCTCTCCGACGGCCGCGGTCGAGAAACTGCTCGACGGCACAGCCAAGATAGACCTGATCAGCCTGTACGGCTCGTTGTCTCCCGCTGAGGCTGAATCGTTCAAGGCTCCAATCGATCAGCTCGGCACCATCGCCATGGACGACGAGAACGGCGACCCGATCGACCTACCGGAGCTCATCAATACGGTCGTCGACAACTTGAATATCACCCTGACCGGGCTTGAACTCGAGGCAGAAGACATTGAAGACGGTATCGCGATCGTCACCATCACGGCGGGTGAATTGACGATGAACGGTGATGCCGAAACGATCACCGACGCCTACCTTGAGGTCCTGGCGCCGCAGCTGCGCCTGCAGCAGGAGGCGTGGGGCTCGGACGACAGTGACATCGACTCGATGATCGCCGACCTGCGCGAGTCGTCGATCGACGACCTGAACGACCTACTGCCGTTCACGCAGACCGCCGCCGACCTTGCCGACACTCTCGGACACGATGCGACCATCGTCACCGTTCGTGAGGGCGGCTCCTGGTATGTCAGCCCCCTGCTCACTACCGGCGAGAACATACTGCAGAGCGGATCGGACAATTTCACGCGAGGCAGCCTGCTCGCCGCCGACGACGTGGCCACCTTCGACACCGCTGACGCCGCCGCCGAAGGATTTGCCGAGGCCGTGATCGCATTCGGGGAGAACGGCGACTACGACGACCTCGCCGCCGTCTTACCCGAAGCGGAACGTCGATTTCTCAGCCTGTACGGTGACGCGCTCATGCCCACCGATGGTGACGGGGACTACGACAACCTTCAGATCACCGACTTTGGGGTGACCCCGCAGGGCGCCGGCGACACCGCCCATCTCGACATCGACAGCATCGTGATCGATGGTGACGGCTACAGCTGGCCGTATCGCACCGAATTCTCCGGGGTCTGTGTCACCACGGAGTCGGGTTACTCGTCGTTCGACGGATGCCTCGACGATGCTGTCTGGATGAAGGAGCTCGGTGCCGATAGCTGGCGGGTTCTCGCCGCGCAGGACAAGAGCGGATGGTTCGTCAGCCCTATGCGCTCCGCGGCCGACGTGACCGGCATCGCCGTAAAGAACCTGGTGCGACTCAGCCAGGACGGCGAGCTCGACCGGCTTTACCAGTAACAACCACGCAAGCCAATGACAACCACGCACGGCAGCAACACGAGTGCAGAACGAACACAAAGGACTCAGATGACTTACGACCCGAACGCCCCCCAGCAGTCGCCCGCGGCGCAGCCCGCACCTCCGCAGTACGTCGCGCCGCCGGCCGCCCCGCAGTACGTCACGCCGCCGGCCGCCCCGCAGTACGCCGCGCCCGTCGCGCCGCCGCAGTACGCGCCCGCGCCGGCCCGACCGAATCCGTTCGCGGGCATCCCCGCGTCAGACTGGGCGCGCGACGGCGGAGCGCTGCTGTTGCTCCTGATCTCCCTGGCCCTACCGTGGATGTTCAGCACTGACTTCGGCATGAGCGAAACGATCGGAGCGACCGGCCGCATCGAAGTCATCCTGATCACTCTGCTGTCGCTGTCCTCGCTCAGCCTCACCTACCTGCTGAGGGCGGGCGTCTTCGGTCCCGGCGTCGGCCTGGCCCAGATCTGGTTGATCCGGCTGCTGGTCAACGTTCCGTACGTGCTCCTCGTTCTGGGGTTCATGCTCGTCGACGCTTTCTCGAAGGATGAGACGACCGGGCTCGGTTACGCGGCAGCCTTCGGACTGGCCGGGGCCTTCCTCGCTGCGCAGCCTCGCTCCGCAGAACTGGTCGGAATCGTCGGCTACCACCCGGTCGCCCGCCTCTGGTACCGCATAGTGATCGGCTATGGCGCGGTCATGAGCCTGACCGTGCTGGGTGCGATCATTCTCGGAGTCGTAGGATCAGCCGCTCCGGTCAGCGCAGTGGTGCTGCTCACCGCGGTCGTGGCCGTGCTCGCCGGTGCGGCCGCTGTGCTGCTGCCCATCTACGGAATATTGCGCGGCAACGCGATCTGGCTCACCATCGGGCGCACGCTCGGGGGCATCGCCCTCGGAGTCATCACGATCGACGCGCTCACCGATTTTGGTCTGTCCGTTGGCGGGATCGAATCGCTGGGCTGGGGCGGCTACCCGCTCATTCTGCTTGCCGGGCTGTTCGGCCTGACCTCGACGCCAGCGCTGCGGCTGGCGATGGTACCGATTGAGCCGATTGCCAAATGGTTCGGTGTCGCGTCGCTCACGCTCGTGCTCATCATCGGCACCGCCGGGCTGAGCGTGCTGATGGTTATTGCGAACCTCATCGGCAGCGGTGCTAGTACCGGGTCTACCGGACTGAACATCGGCGCCACGATCGTGCTCTCGATCATCATCGTTGTCGCGGTTATCGCCCGCACGACCCTGCGGTCAAATCCGGCTGGCAGCCAGTGGCTCGTGCTCGGCCTCACCGGCCTCATCACCGTGCTCGGAATCGTTTTCGTCGTGCTGCGCGGACAAACCCTCACCGACGACAACCTGAATGAGCTCTATTCCTGGCTGTTCGAGGGCGCGGGATTCGCCTCCTTCTCCCTGGTTATCCTCAGCACAGCGGCGACGCTGAGCCTCGCCCTGGCCTTTGGACTGCCCGCGCTGGTGTTCTACGCGCTGACCATGCCGGCACCCGTTCGCAGTTATTTCACCCAGTACGGACCGGTTCGGGCCCAGGCCCAGGCAACCTACACCGGCTATGCGGCGGCGCCGGCAGCCGCGCCGACCACTCAAGCGGATGCCACGGCGCCCGTCGTTCCAGCCACCGCGCCCCCCGCGCCCCCCGTGCCCCCCGTGCCCGTGGTAGCACCGCCAGCTCCTCCTGCAGCGGTTCAAACGCCCGTCACGGAAGCCATCCCAGCGCCGGTCCAAGCGCCGGCCCCAGCTCCCAGCGCGGCGAGCCTGGCGGCCGGCGACCCGGCCACTTCGGCCGCCGAGCTGTATGACCTTGCGCAAAAGCACCCGGAGGTCTGGCCGCAACTGGCGGGCAATCCGAGCACTTACCCCGACCTGCTCACCTGGTTGGCACAGTCGCCCGACCCTCTCGTACAGCAGGCGCTGCGCGCCCGCGGACTTTAGCCCACGCGCTTTAGTCCACCGAGCACCGGCCCAGCGCTTCAGCAGTCGCTGGGCCGGACGGTCGACCACACCTCTCTCACACTCAGTACTGGAGCCAGCCCGTGAATCCCACGCTCATCGCCTTGCAGAACCTTGCCGCTGACCCCCAGAGCAGCCCGGAGCGCCTCGCCGAGCTTGCCCAACAGCATCCGGAATTGCGGGAGACTATCGCGCAGAACCCCGCGAGCTATCCCGGGCTCCTGCAGTGGATCGCCGAGGTCACAGCGGCGGATCTGGCAGCGGCAGAGTTGGCGAACGTGGAGCTGGTTGCAGCCGATCTGCCAGTCGGCCTCGGGAGTAGTGGTTCGGCCGCGCCGGAGCCGCGGGAGCGCAAGGCGCGCTGGTGGATGGCCGTGGCTGCGGCGTCCATTCTCGCCCTCATGCTGGCGAGCGGTGCCGGCGGAGTCTTCGCCGGTTGGGCCGTGGCTAATCACTTGGTCGTGGCTGAGGTTACGCGCACGAGTCCAGAGGTCATCACCGTGGCATTGCCCGAATATCAACCGGGCGACGTGGCCATCATGCCCGATGTGCGCGGACTCGCTACCGATCGGGCACTGCAGGCTATCGTCGATGCGGGTGTCCCGGCCGAACTCATCGAGGTCGCCACCCGTCCGGCAGCCGGCGTGGTCGGCGTCATCGTGCAGCAAACGCCGGTCTTCGGTGCCGAGAACCCTACGAGCGTCACGATCCTGGAATCCACGCCCGCCGTCGTGCCTGCCTTAGCCGACCGTTCCGCCGCTGAGATTATCGACGAGCTGCAGGGTATGGGGGCCCGCGTTGAACAGACGCGCCAGTACGTCCCCGGTGCCGTCATCGGGATGGTCACCAGCGTCATTCCGGCGCCCGGTTCGGCGCTGCCCGAATCGGTCGCGATCATCATCGCCGACAGTGCCTCCCGCATTCCGCTCGACGATGTTGAGATGAGCGAGGGGTCTCCAAACACGAGTACACGGTCCGTGGGAGGCCAAGATTACGACACCGTGCTGGCGCTGTCTTCCAGCACCGACACCGAAACATTCAACTGGTCGCTCGATGGTTATGCCGCCGAGATTACCGGTGCGCTCGGCCTCGACGACGATTCCTCGTCCGACGATCCGGTTACGGTCGTCGTGCTCGCCGACGGCGCCGAAATTGCCCGTTATACGGTGGTCAAAGGCCCATCGGTAGCGTACAGCTGGCTCGTCGCCGGCGTGACCGACCTCACAGTGCAGGTCACGAACACCGAATCAAATCGCGGTTCGCGGGTCGTGCTGATTGTGCCCGAAGTTCTGGGCAGCATCGACGAACTCGGAAAGTTCTAAGTGAGTGCCTCGGGGGCCGCTCCGACACCGCGTCGTCGCGCAGCACTCATCATGATCGCCGCCGGGCTCGTCGTAACCCTGGTACTGGCGATCGGGGTCGTCTGGTTTCTCATCGACGGCCGCAGCAGCGCCTCCGCCGGCACGCTCGATGGTCTCGACGACGCAGGCCTGGCCGGAAGCTGGCACGCGGTCGAACCGTTCGCGGTCGGGTCAGAAGACCTCGTCGCAAATGCCGTGACCGAGTTTTCCATCGACAGAGCGGATGCCGCGCTCCCCAAAAATACCACCTCCGTTTTGCTGCAGTTCGAGATCGTACCCGGCGACCAGACCGGTGCAATCGTGGTTGGTGCAGAGCCGAGCGACAGCCCGTCCGTGAGCTTCAGCGCTAACGTGCCTGGCACGACCTCGCAACTCGTACTGCTCGACGACACGGGATCGTTCACCCTGACCGCCGACCAGACGGTTACCGTCACCTTGACCCTGTTCGCCTACCTGCAGGTCGCCGAAAAGGGTGAGCCGGCGGTCGGCCCCGGCGGCAGCGTGGCCATTGCACCCCGCCTCGTGATCGACACGGAGGCAGGCCTCGGCGGCACGCTCGCCGCCATCGACACGCCGATCACGCTCAGCCCCCAGGGTCTCGGCGACGTGCCGACCGAAGACGTGGCGGCAGTCTGGCTGCAGGTTGCCCTGCTCGGTTCCGACGCGAGGCTCAGCCTGCCCACCGAGGGCGCCGATGACAGCCCGGCGGTTGTGCACAGCAGCGGAGCCTGGACGAATGCACTCATACTGGTCCCGCTCGATGATCGCGGCCTGTTCCAGTGGAGCTTTAGCGGCACAGTCGACGCTGTGCATGCGAGCGTGACCGGCTGGGTAGCCGGCCAGATCCGGTCGCTCGACGCTGCCACCATCGTCGGCGGGCTCGTTCCCGTCGCTACCACCGCCCTGGACCCGGCAGACCCGGCGCCGACCCTGCCGACAGCGATTGACAGCGCGGCCGTCGGATCCGCGCTGTACAGCGTCGAAATCACGAGCGCCGCACCCGGCACTGTGAGCGCTGACGACGGTGACAGCCGGGCCGATGAACGACGTGAGACGACCCTGCCGGTGCGTGGAGCGGCATCCTCTCTCGTCATCGCGGGCCCTGGCGGCACCATCAGCCTGCCAGACGGAGCAATTGCGGAGTCGCTCACCCTGCTCGGCTACTTTCCCACCGTACTGCCGGCCAACGATAACGCGCCGACGCTCACTATCACCCAACCGGCCGCCAACGGCACGGTCAACCTCGGCGACGCTGGTGGAACCTTCTCCATTCGCGGCACGATCGAGCAAGCGGATGCCGGTGTGCAGCTTGTAGAGGTGCGTCTGGGCAATCGTTCCATCGGAAGTGCCCACGTCAACACGACCACGACTCCGGTGAGCTGGAGCATCGAGACTTCTGCGACCCCCGGCGAGCACGAGGTGAGCGTCACGGTGACCGACTGGGCCGGCCAGACCGGCCAAGACGATGTCGCGTTCAGCGTAGACGTACCGGCCGAGAGTGCGGCCATCGCCAACAACCGCACCGTCGTGCTCGATGCGGCGAGCCTCAACGTAGCATCCAACCTGACAGCCTCATCGATTTCCTTTGCCGGGCTGTCTCCGGCCGTCGTCGGCGAGTTCATCGTCGCCGGGGTGTCGACGGCAACGCCGGACGGCATCATGCGTGAGGTCACCGCGGTTGAACTCATCGACGGGCTCGTGGTCCTGACGACCCGGCCGGCAGCGTTCGGCGACATCGTGCTACAGGTCAATCATCGAATCGTGGATCAGGCAGTGCTGCCCCCGGGCGCCGAAGGCACAACCACTGCGGCCGATAACGCCCGTGGGAGCAGCCATGATCCGGTGATCGTGCCCGCGTCTTACCCCGCCGTCAGCACAGCCACCGATCGGACACCCGACACCGATCGGACACCCGCCACCGATTCAGCAAAGGAGACGCGCATCGGCGTCGTCGACGTGAGCGCCAATATCAAGCTGACCACCAAACCCGAGGCGTCCGTGAAGTTCGAGAGCAAGAGCGCGAACATCAGCAGCAACATCACGGCGGTTGTTGAAAGCGACGCCGCCAGCTCATCGACGCCGAGCGCGACGCCGAGCGCGACGCCGAGCGCGACGCCGAGCGCGACGCCGAGCGCGACGCCGAGCGCGACGCCGAGCGCGACACCGACTGCATCAAATCCGACCCCGACTTCAACTCCACCGTCCACAAAAACAACCAAGACCGCCGAATTCACCGGTGAAGCCGGCGTGGAGTTCGATGTTGCATTTGAACTCGTGAGCTATGCCACCCTGACCATCGAGATCGCCCCGGTATGGGAGTGGAGAAGCGATGTGCGAACCGTTCTGGCTGAATTCGAGGCGAGCGTCAAACAGCAACAGACGCAAACTATCGAGGTAAGTTCATACGGCAAATTCGAAGTGGCCTTTGGCATCAAGAAGGAGCATCGCCTACCCAAACCGCCTTTGCAGGTGACGCCTAACCAGATGCCCAATATCTCGCTCGGACAACTCCTGGGAGTGATCCCCACGCCCGTACCAATTCCTTGGGTCTTGACCTTCGATCTGAGCACTGAATTTAATTTTTCGTTGGCGCTCACAGGCACCTTCACTCACACCAGCGTCGAGCGCACGACCCGCGAGTTCGGCGTGCAGCTGATCAATGGAAAGCTCAAAACGTTCGATGACAGTGTCACCGAGGTTGCACCCGCGGTGTGGAAGAGCGACATCGAACTTGAGCTTGGAGCCAAATTCGGTGTTCGAATCGACGCCATGGTCTACGACATGGTCGGTTTCTATGCCGGCCTCAACATCAAACCGAAATTCACTTTGGGCATCGAGTCGAGCACGGCGGGCGATGACAAGAACGACGTCGTGCGCACGACGACCGGCGAGATCGCCCTCGAACTTGTCTTCGGCGTGAAACTTGAAGTCTTCGACAAGACGCTATTGAGTTGGGAGGCTTCACCCTACGAGTTCTACAAGAAAGTACTTTGGGACAAAAAATACCAACTCAATGACCCGGCAACGACCGGCGATCAAGCGGATGTAGACGCGGTGACGAACCCCGACACTGCCACCGGAACCGGCAACCGCGCACTGCTCGTCGTCGTAGACATTTCTGGATCGATGATGGGTGAACGTATAGAGAAGGCACAGGACGCCCTCACCGAGCTGGTGATGAGCCAGCCGCTGGGAGCCGAGGTCGGCATCTGGACCTACGGTGGCGGCTGTGACGAACCTGGTGACTACGCCATCGAGGTCGAACCCGTCATGGGCACAGGCGATCTGGTGTCGGAAATTCACGGCTTCACCGCCGGTGGCGGTACCCCGACCGCCGAAGCGCTGCTCGCTGCGACCGCGCAGTTGCAAGAAGACGGCCATACCGGCGCCACCGTGGCTCTGGTATCCGACGGGGAAAGCGGGTGTGGCGATCCCTGCGATGCCGCGGCCCAGATTCGCGCGCAGGGTTTCGACCTGCAGGTGCAGACCGTTGGCTTTCAAACCTCCGGCCTGGGCGAAACTGAGCTCAAGTGCATCGCCGATGAGACCGACGGCACCTACACCTCCGTCGACGACGTTGATGCGCTCGCCGACAAGCTCTCCGAACTCGGTCGAGCCAGCATCGATCTAACGGTCGCCGCCGGCGATACTATTTTGGCCAATCAGGCCCAAAACGTTGACGTCACGGTCACGAACCCCTCTGGTCGGGACGCGGCAGACATTACCGTCGCGCTCACCTTTCCGAGCGGTGATCTGGTGCCGCTGGTCAGCCCGTCACCGCAACTGCTGTTCGGCAACCTGCCGCCAGGGGCCAGCAGCACGCAAAGCGTGCAACTGTACAGTACGGTGCAGAACGCGATTGGCGCCACCGACTATCGGGTGATTGCCTGGGGTCCAGAGGTCGATGCCGTCATCGTCGAAGGCAGCTACGTGACCCTGCAGCAGCGCACCGAACCGATCAAACCCGGGCCTATTCTGGCGGATGCCGCGACGAGCGACTATCCGGCAGCTCTCGTCGGCGACGGCCTGGCGTCAGCAGACCCCGGCGCCGCCTGCCGTTCTGACGGTGGCGGTGACGGTGATAGCGGAGCCGCCGGATACGCCGTCGCTGTGGCCGCATCGACCGACCCGGTCGTGCTCGCCTGCGCAGCAACGTCGGGCAATAACTTGCTCGGTTCGCAAGTGCGAAGCGGCGCGGACAACCAACTTGAACGCCTCGCAGCCGAGCCGGCCGTGAGTGAGGTGGTCGTTTCGGTTGGCGCCGCCGACGTGGGGCTCGATGCCCTGCTTGCCCTATGTGCCAGCTCCGGCTGCGCGCTCGACGATCAGGCCGTGCGCACCGTGATCGGCAAGGCTCAGGCGCTTGACCTGGGCCCGGTTTACCGCAGCATTTGGGCGACGGTGAACACGGCCCAGGCCCGTGAAGCTCGCGGTGGCGCCCACGCGCCGGTTATCGTGACGGCCTACCCGCAGCTGTTTTCGAGTGACCGCGGCATCGATTGCACCTCAGAGTGGGGCCGCGCCGAAGCCCGTGTTGGACACACGGTCATCGCCTACCTGAACGCGTCCCTTGAAACCGCGGCCCTACGCGTGGCCGCTGACGGCTATGAGGTCTACTACGTCGCCGGGCCCGAAGATGCCCTGCAGCCCAACCACACCCTGTGCGATGACGACAGCTTCGTGACGGTGACTGGCGAGGGGCAGCTTGTGCCAAACGCCGACGGCTTCGCCGCGATCGGTGATGCCCTGCTGCTCTGGAGCCAGAACCGTGCGCGTGTCGAACCCACGGCATCCGCTTTGGCTAGCGCCGAGCGCTACGCGGTGCCTGCGCCCAGCTTCAGTAAGTCCATTGGCCGTGCAGTCGCTGGCCTCGCCAATCCCACGAAGTTGGCCGAACTTGGTGTGAATGGCCCGGCTGTGCACGTGTCGCCAGGGCAACAGGTGCACGTCACCGGTTCCGGCTACCTGCCCGGCTCGCCGGTGGTCGTGACCCTCTTCGGCGACCCGAGCATTCTCGGCACCGCCACAGCGGATGCCGCCGGCCGCGCCGAGCTGACCGCCATCGTTCCGCAGCAGACGGATCTCGGCACAGCGACCCTGACCATGAACGGTGCTTCAGCGACCGGGCTGGAACTGGAGCTGGTTCGCGATCTGCGGATCGGCGCTCTCGTGCCGGTTTGGATCGTGGCCACCGTGTTCGGCGGCCTGTTGTTGCTGCTGGCCGCGATCGGTTTGGCGCTGTTCGCCCGCAGCCTGGCCAGGGGTGCCTCGCGTCGCCGCGCCCGCTAGAGTCCCGTTGCGTGCACGCGGAATCTAGTGCGAGAAATCTCGGCGCCTCAAGGCTCCGCCATATTCAGATTGTAGAACCGGGTCGTTCAGGTGCGCACTGGCTCAGGTGCGCCAGGGTGGTTCGGGGCTGGGGGTGTTGGCGCGGTGGGTGTGGGCGGGCCGCCAGGTTTGGGTGGGGTCCCAGAGTAGGGGTCCGCGTATTTGGGGTCGGCCGTTGATGATGCGGATGTTCCAGCCGTTGGTGTCGATGGTGTGGTGGTGGTACCNGTCGATGGTGTGGTGGTGGAACCAGCAGAGGAGGGTGCCGTTGTCGATGGTGGTGGGGCCGTGTTTGCGCCAGGGGATGACGTGGTGGGTTTCGCACCAGTGGGCGGGGGTGGTGCAGCCGGGGATGATGCAGCCTTCGTCGCGGGCACTGATCGCGGCTCGTTGTTTGGGGCTGAAGCAGCGCACTTTGTCGCTGAGGCGGAGGATGTCGCCGTTGGTGCCGATGATGACCTTTTGGGCGCCGCCGGAGCAGATGGTTTCTGTGACTCGGCGCATCGAGATGGGCGCTTCGATGCCGTCGATCCAGCCAACCCCGCGCTCCTGGTCGAGGTCGGTGGCGTTGACGTGGATCATGACGGTGGGGGCGGCGCCGCCCATGGTGGGGGTTTTCGGGTCGCGGGCGGCCGCTTCGAACACCGAGCGGAGGATGTCGGCGCGTTTTTCGCCGGCGGTGCGGCGATCGCCGTCGTAGCGGATGTCGCCGCTGAAGGGGTCGGCGCTGAACCGTTCACCATCTGCGTTCGGATCACTAACGTCGACGCCGTCCATCTCGCTGGGGTCGTCGCCGGATTCGGTGGGTTCGAACCGCGGTGTGCGAGACCGGGCCGACAGGTAGGTGTCGAAAAGGGTGTCCATGATGCCGCGTAGTTCGGGAGTGACGTCGGCGCGCAGCGGATAGAGGCCGTTGCGCAGCAGTCCGAACGTCAACGTGCTTGCGGCCTCGGTCACGTCGTCGGTGGGGGCAGTGCCGTCGGGGTCAAGGCGGGCTTGCCATTCCAAAGCTTGCGCCCGCAGCAGGTCGGGCGCGAAGCGGATGCCCGCGCCGGGCAGTCCGGCCGTTTCCGGGGTGATCGCACCGGTGGCGGTGGCGACGAGGGCGCGTTCGACGTGGTCGAGGTCGTCCTGCAGGACTTTGCCGTGCAGTGCGGTGAGGGTGGTGGCGATAATTTCGGCCGACTCCATCCCGAGCTCCCCGCTCTCCAGTGCGTCGGCGATGACCGGGTACCGCGCTGGCACGGGCAGGCCCATCGGGGTGCGTTCCACGACGGTCTCGCCGAGTTTCAGGCGGCGTTTGGCTTCGCGGCCGGAGATGCCGGCGAGTTGGGTGATGAACTCGACCCGGTTGCGGCATCCGTTTTTGTAGGCGAGCGAGCCGTTGCCGAGGTCGGTTTCGGCGCGCACACCAATGTCGGTGGTGGCCCGTAGCCTGACACCATCGACCCTGCGGCCCAAACCCTCAAGCGCTGCCAACACCGCGACAGCTTCGCTGTCGTCGAGGTACCCAAAGCGCACGCCGTCGAACGCCAGAGCCAGCATCGCAGCAGCCTGCGCAACTGCCGCAACCCGAGAACCCTCGGGTTGCGGCACAGAGCCGGCTGCGGCGGGCGGGGCGGTGAGGGTCATGGCGTCGGTGCCTCCTTCACCCCCAATTATAGCCTGAATCGACCACAAACACGATACAATCTCAGTAAAATGGTGACGTACATTCAAATTTTGTTCTGATCCGCGAGAGCGGGTAACGGCCACTTCGGCCCTCCTGAAGCAGCCGTATACCCGAAATAGCGAGCTGTAGGGCAAGGGGGTAGACGACCAATCTCCCCAATGGACCCATTATGGGCAAAGTTGCCCCTGAACTGGGGCCGCTATTTGAAGGGTCGCCAGCGGTGGGAGCGGGTCGCGCCTTTCCCCACCGCGATAACGTAAAGAGTCAGTCTCGTGCCGCGACTGCGGTGTGCCTCCACAAGGGCACGTTGAGATGACTGAGAACCGGGGGAGCCGCGCATACGTGACCAGCCTGACCGAAATTTTAATCGTGCACGGACTGCTCCCGACCGAGCAACTCGACACCGTACGTTTGAACGACCGCGCTGACGAAGCTATGGTGCGCAACCTGGTCGAGGTGGGCACGATCACCGAGCTGCAGTTCGCCAAAGCGCGCGCCGAGCAGAAAAACCTCCCGTTTGTCGAGCTGTTGGATTATCCAGTAGACCGGCTGGCCGTGGCCAAAGTTCCCGCCGCTGTCTGCCGTCGGGCCAACGTGCTGCCCATCGGCTTCGAAGACGGTCGTCTCGTGGTGGCTATGGTCAACCCCGGCGACGTATTCGCCGTGGACGACGTGCGCGAGGCTGCCCGCATGCGGGTCAGCCCGGTCGTCGTCGAGTCGTCCGATCTGCACGCGGCCATTGCACGCTACCATCGTGCCGATAACGAGCTGATCGATCTCAGCACCACACTCACTGCCGACAGTGATGAGCCCGACGACACCCCGACGCCGGCTGAAACGGATGACGCGGCACCGATCGTGCGCTTCGTCAACCTGTTGGTCAGCCAAGCGATTCAGGACAAAGCGTCGGATATTCACATTGAACCCGGCGAGAACGACGTGCGCGTGCGTTACCGCATCGACGGCGTGCTGCACGAGATGCAGAAGGCGCCGTCAACCATTGCCGGCGGCGTCACCTCGCGCATCAAGATCATGAGTGATCTCGATATTGCCGAGCGTCGTAAACCGCAGGACGGCCGCATGTCCGTGCACCACAACGGTCGCACGGTCGACCTGCGTGTTGCCATTCTGCCCACGGTCTGGGGTGAAAAGGTCGTTCTGCGAATTCTCGACAACGCGACCTCGTCGATGAGAATGGACGGCCTCAACCTGCTCACCGATAACTTCAACGAGTACGAGATGGCGTACACCAAGCCCTACGGCATGATCCTGGTCACCGGGCCGACAGGCTCGGGTAAGTCGACCACCCTCTACACAACCCTGCACGCTATCAACCGGCCAGAGATCAACGTGATCACGGTCGAGGACCCGGTCGAATACCGCATGCACGGTGTCAACCAGGTGCAGGTGAACCGCAAGGCGGGCCTCACCTTCGCCGTGGCGCTGCGTTCCATTCTGCGTGCAGACCCCGACGTAGTGCTGCTCGGTGAGATTCGCGACCCGGAGACCGCGAAGATCGCCATCGAGGCCTCGCTCACCGGTCACCTCGTACTGTCGACCCTGCACACCAATGACGCTCCAAGCGCCATGACCCGGCTGACCGAGATGGGCATCGAGCCGTTTCTGGTGGGTTCGGCATTGGACTGCGTTGTGGCACAGCGGCTCGCCCGGCGCCTGTGCGACCGCTGCAAGGTACCCGATGATCGCACCGACCTGGCCTATCTGGGTTTTGTGGTCAATCCCACGGTGGGCTACGTCTCGAACCGTTCCACGATCATGCCCGAGATCGGTCCGGCCGTTGACCCCACCACAACGGGCACCATCATCTACAAGCCCGCCGGGTGCGCGAGCTGCTCGCAAACGGGTTACCGCGGCCGACTCGGCATTCACGAGGTCATGACGGTGTCCGAAGAAATCGAGCGGCTTACCGTGGCTCGCGCCTCGAGCGCGCAGATCGGAGCCGCGGCACGCAAGCAGGGAATGGTCACCATGCGTGAAGACGGCTGGGCCAAGGTCGCCCTCGGGCTGACCTCGATCGACGAGGTGCTCCGTGTGGTTTCCTAGTTTCTGGGATGCCCCGGTTCGTCACCGTCAGACCCCGCAGGTATCGCAGTGACGTCGTCCGACTTCGGTTATGCCGTCCAGGAATCCGATGACACCGAATATGGGAAGCCGGTCGCTGACGTGCCCGCCTCTACCGTTGATATCCGTTCCAGGAGGCTTATGCGTTCCGAATCATCGACACAATTCAGCGCACCGACGCCCGATCCCGACCTGCTCAAGGCACTCCGGCTCGTGTTGGACGAGGGAGCGAGCGACCTGCACATTTCTGGCGGTGCACCGCCGAGCATGCGCGTTGACGGTTCCCTGCGGCCGATTCCCGGGTGGGATCGTTGGTCGCCCGAGAAGGTCGTCGCTGCTCTCAGCAGCATCCTGTCGCCCGTGCAGCGGAACGAATTTGATCAGGAGCTTGAGCTCGACTTCGCCCACACAGTGGAGGGCACCCGTTTTCGGGTCAACTTCTACCAGCAGCGCAACACGGTCGGTGGCGCCTTTCGCCTCATTCCGAATGAGATCAAATCGTTGGCCGAGCTGGGCATTCCGGAATCTGTTGCGCGGTTTGCACACCTGCCGCGAGGCCTCGTGCTGGTCACCGGCCCGACGGGCTCCGGTAAGACCACCACCCTGGCCGCAATGGTTGACCTGGTGAATCGCACCAGGGACGACCACATCGTGACGGTGGAGGACCCGATCGAGTTCATTCACGAGGGCAAGAAAGCGATGATCAGCCAGCGTGAAGTCGGGCAGGACACGCACAGTTTCGCATCCGCTCTCAAGCACGTGCTGCGCCAGGACCCCAACGTTATTCTGATCGGCGAGCTGCGTGACCTTGAGACGATCTCGGTCGCATTGACCGCCGCTGAGACCGGTCACCTCGTTTTTTCCACCCTGCATACCCAGGATGCGGCGCAGAGTATCGAGCGTATGATCGACGTTTTTTCGCCGCATCAGCAGGCGCAAGTGCGCACGCAGCTCGCGGCGACCCTGCGCGGGGTGGTCTGCCAGACCCTCGTGCGCAAGATCGGCGGCGGACGCGTGGTCGCGACCGAAATTCTGGTGACCACGGCAGCCATCGCGAACCTCGTGCGGGAGGGCAAGACGCACCAGATTGCTTCGGCGATGCAGTCGGGTCGATCGCTCGGCATGCACACCATGGACCAGCACCTGGCCGAACTCGTCAATGCCGGCCAGATCACCCGTGAGGCCGCCGAGGAGAAGGCAATGGACGTCGACGTGCTCAAGCAACTCGTGCACCGGGTTGATCCGACGAGCGCCCCGGCAAGCGATCTGAGCCATGGCGAAATTGACTTCAACGATTCATTTTCGCCCGGGAGGCGCTAGATGTCTTCCGAAACCTCGTTTAGCTACACCAGCCGGGATTCCCGCGACCGCGTAGTCAAAGGTCGTATGGACGCGGCGTCGGAGCGGGCAGCGCTTCTACAACTGCGCACCATGGGGCTCTCGCCCATTTCGATTGCGCCGGCCCGCAAGCTCACGGGGCTTCACGCGGATCTGAGCATCCCCGGGTTTCAGAAGCACATCGGCCTGACCGACCTCGCCGTGATGAGCCGCCAGATGGCGACCATGACCGCGGCCGGGCTGTCGCTGCTGCGCACACTGAATATTCTGTCGGAGCAGACCGAGAATAAGCAGCTCGCGCAGGTGCTCGCAGGCATTCGCAGCGACGTCGAGACCGGCGTGTCGCTCTCCGAGGCCTTCGATAAGCACGACGTGGTGTTTCCCCCGATTATGATCAACCTGGTGCGCGCGGGGGAGACCGGTGGTTTTCTCGAAGACGCCCTCAACTCCATCGCCGACAACTTCGAGTCAGAGATGAAGCTGCGCGACACGATCAAGAGCGCACTCGCCTACCCGGTGATCGTGCTGGTCATGGCACTTCTCGCCGTGGTGGGTATGCTCATCTTCATCGTTCCCGTGTTCGAGAAGATGTTCCAGGGTCTCGGTGGCGAACTGCCCGCGGCCACCAAGGTGCTCGTTGTGCTCTCCAACGGCATGATTTGGGTGGGCCCGGTGCTGCTCATTGCCGTCATCGTTTTCTCGTTGTGGTGGCGCAAAAACAAGCACACCCTGGCCGTGCGCCGCGTGGTCGACCCGTTCAAGCTCAAACTGCCCGTGTTCGGCCTGCTGCTCACCAAGCTTGCCATCGCACGGTTCAGCCGCAACTTCGCGACCATGATCGGCGCCGGTGTGCCCATGTTGCACTCGCTCAAGATTGTCGGCGAAACATCGGGCAACTGGGTCATCGAGTCAGCACTGGCCAAGGTGCAGGAATCAGTGAGTCAGGGCCGCTCCATTGCGGCGCCCCTCGCACTCGAGCCGGTCTTTCCGGCCATGGTCACGCAGATGATTGCCGTGGGAGAGGATGCCGGTGCGCTCGAGCAGATGCTCACCAAGATCGCCGATTTTTACGACCAGGAAGTGCAGTCGACCACCGAGCAGCTCACCGCGCTCATCGAGCCACTCATGATCGCCGTGATTGGCGTGATTATCGGGGGCATGGTCGTGGCGCTCTATCTGCCCATGTTCAGCGTTTTCGACTACGTCAATTAGTTGTCAGGAGGCACCGCCCCCGTTTGGGCTGCACTCCCACTGGGGGTAGGCGGTCCCCCTAAAAAACAACGGTTCGCAGCGGGGGCCAACCTAGGCTTAAAAGCGGTCAAGCCCACCACATTTCTCCCTGCTGAACCACGCAAAGGACACAGACATATGAACCGCTTCTTCACGACAGCCCTGGTCAACAAGCGCAAGGCCCTCGGCGAGAAGGAGAAGGGCTTCACGCTCATCGAGCTCCTCGTCGTGGTACTCATCCTCGGTGTTCTCGCCGCGATCGCCATCCCGATCTACCTCGGCCAGCAGGACGGCGCGAAGGAGCAGGCCGTGGCTGCATCGATCACCAACGCGAAGACCGCCGTTGTGGCCGAACTCGTTACCGGGAAGAAGAGTCTCGCCACGCTAGCGGCGAACTTCCCATCCGAGGTGACGGCGTATAGCGAAAGTGACGATGTCGCTGTATCTATGAGCGTTACGGGTGACACCTTTGTTATAACGGGTTTCTGGGTAAAGGCGGGCGACGCTACGACGACTACCGAAACGGCCAGCGCGAGCAACCACGCGCAGACAATCACTGAAGATGGAGCTGCCAAGCCTTGGAAAGCTGCTGAATAGTCAGGATTGACGATTCGACTCGAGCGGATTGTGCATCGACATCTGAGTCCGTCGTTCGTTATCTACACCGCAAGGAGGGCATGATGGTGACAGCCAGCAGTCATCCCATTATTCGCCCTCCCTACAACGCTGGATTCGGCATGATCGAGATTGTCGTCTCGATGATGTTGCTCTCGCTCCTGGCGATTGCGTTTCTACCCATGCTCGTCACGTCTTTAAGAGTATCTATCTCGAACGCGACCCTAACCACGGCGACGCAGCTTCTGTCTACGCAGATGTCTGAGCTCCGTGCCCTGGGCACGACGTGCGCTGCACTTGAGACCTACGGCAATAATCTTCCGTCCGAGGTCGATGCGGGAGCCCGTCGATTCTCGCAGACCATTGAGATTGACTGTTTGGCCAGCGACTACCCAGCGAAAGTGCCCGTGACAGTGTCCGTATCTGCAGGTGACCCGGTACCTACGCTCGCTGAAGCCACCACACTCATTTTCGTCACGGGTTAGAGCAACCTATGCCAACGATGCAACACAACAAGCGACGTGGCATTTCTCGGCTACACACTCGACTACGCGAGCGGCGCTCTCATGAGGCCGGCTACACCCTGGTCGAGGTTCTGATCTACTCCAGCTTGATGGTGCTCATTCTTACGCTCGCCGGCGGTATTTTACTCAACGCCATGGAGTCCGAACAAAAGGTTCTCTTCAGCGCTGAAGCCAATGGCGCTAGCCAACTCATTGCTACTTCGATATCGTCCGGGATGCGCAATGCCACCCAGCTCGACCTGCCAGGCAGCACCGACGGCCCCAATGATCAACTGCTTATACTCACCACGGTGAGCACGAGCAGCGACCCGGCCGACACCGCCGCAGACCGTGTCTGTCAGGCGTGGTTCTACACAGAAGCCAACGGCGGAGCGATGTACTACCACCGTGGGGCGCCACCGCAGGCAATCGTGGCTCCAAGTGCTGACGACACAGAAGGCTGGACCCTGCTCGGATCCGGCTTGTCGGCGACTGGTCAGCCAATTTTCTCGAACGCAGTCGAAGACAACCCGGCGATTACCCTCAACTTTGCAATCAACGCCGACGGCGACAGTAGCCCAGCGTTAATCTCAACCTCGTTCAAGTCCCGTCAGGGCGATGCAACGGAGACGCAAACATGTTTCTGAGATATTCTGCACGCGCACGCTCTAATTATGAGCGTGGCAGCAGCTTGCTTGCTGTCATTGGTCTCATGGGAGTGGCGGCGATTGCCACCCTCGCCATTGCCGGCTCGACCATGAATTCTCTCGGAGTCAGCAGTGCCGCCCGCGCCGGGGTCCAGGCCCAGGCCGCGGCCGAAGCTGGCATCGATGCGGCCCTGCTCAATCTGACCAAAAAAACGTGTGTGGACGGGAAAATATCATCCACCACCGATCCGGTGTTTGAAGCGTTCATTACCCTGTCCTCTAACGGTACCGATTTCGAGGACGACACACCCAGCTGTCCCGACGACAGCACGAAGCGACTCAAAATCGTATCTACCGGCCATGCCAGCCAACTCGGTCAGGCCGGAAACAAAAGTGGCAATGAGCGCAAGGTCGAGGCCATCTATGACTTCGACGCGGCGACCACTGAAACTCCCGCGACGGGTCTGGATACAGCGATGTATTCTTACAAAAACGGCGGTTTTGGAGGGTCAAGCCAACTGCACTGGAAGGACACTGACGTCGCGACCGACGTCAGTGTTGTCCCGAACGCCGCTCGACCCGTCGTGCACATAAAGACCGGAAATGCATCCTGTGGATCTCCGGCTGCTTCGTCAGCCATTATCGAAGCCGACATTGTTGTTGAAGAGGGCTCTTTTCTTGGTGGTGGCTCGTGCATAATCTCCGGAAACGTTCGAGCGGATGGTGACTTAAGTCTTTCGGGTACGGCGCAGATTTTCGGTAGCGCGTGGGCGACCGGTCTTTCCACGGTCGGAGCGGACTCGTGGATTCACAATGATTTGACCACAAAAGCGTTTGCCGGTAAGTCAACCCGAGTTAAGAAGATATTGACAATCGATGGCGATGGAATCGATCCACCCATTCGAATGGCAACAGAAGTTCCGGACTGGGTCGATATCGACTATGTTCCTTCGGATTGGACTAAGCAGGGATTCACGATTATTGAAGTGTCTAAGGGCTGCAATATGCAGGCAATTCAAGAAGTCTTGACACCGCCGAGTGGGGCCGCGCCCGTGGGGCCAGTGGTCATCAACGCCATCGAATGTTCCGCCGGAATCAAGATCAAAGAAAACACGACCCATCTTGTGCTTCCAAATGATTTGGCAATTTTTGCCTCCAGCTTTGACATCGGTCTGAACGCGCAGGTTGATGGAGTCGGCAGCGATCGAAAATTGTGGCTCATAACGCCAGACGACACTCCAAACAAACTACCCACATGCAAGAACGCGAGCTATAACTCAAGCGTGAGTCAATCGTTCATTGTGAACACCACAGTCACGGCTATGCTGTACTCGCCGTGTCACATAAAGGTGGGAACCGGCGATGGTCACTCTGCGCAATGGCATGGACAGTTTTATGGGGGTGAGGTGTCCTTCACTGGTTCCAGCCAACTCAACTTTGCGGCGATCGGCATTCCCGGTACCGCCCTGACCAGCGGCGAAACTCCCGGCAGTGCCGCGGCCGAAGCCAAGCTCGGCGACCGCATTTCGATTCGAGACGTGAATGTTCGAGACCTGAATGGCTAGCACCATTGCCGGGCTATTCGGCATCCTGGGCGCCATCATCGGTTCCTTCCTCAACGTGGTGATCTACCGCATACCGGCCGGCCGCTCCATCGTCTCTCCGCCGAGTTCGTGTAGCAGCTGCGGCGCGCGCATTCGGCCGTACGACAACATTCCGGTATTGAGTTGGTTCGTGCTGCGCGGCGAATGTCGTGATTGCCGGGCGCCGATTTCGCCCCGTTACCCCGCGGTGGAACTTGGCACCGGAGTCTTCTTCGCGATCGTGGCTCTCTGGGTGTTCTCGACCGCCGGTTCTGGCTGGGCGGCCGTCACTGCCAACGACAACACCCTCGCCACTCAGCTCATCGTGCTCGTGGCGTTCCTCTATTTGGCGGCGATCAGCGTTGCCCTGGCCATGATCGACCTCGACACGCACACCCTGCCAAACAAGATTCTGCTGCCGGCCTACCCGGTGGCTGCCGTGTTGCTCACTGCGGCCGCCCTTGTGGCGGGCGAACCGGGTCGCCTGCTGACCACCCTTATTGGAGCGGGGGCGCTGTTCGGCCTCTACCTGGCCCTGGCGCTGATCAGCCCCGGCGGCATGGGGCTCGGTGACGTGAAACTTGCCGGGCTGCTCGGCCTTTACCTCGGCTATCTGGGGTGGGGGCCCTTGATCGTGGGGGCGTTCGGAGCCTTTCTGCTCGGCGGCGTGTTCGGGCTCCTTCTGCTCGCTACTCGTAAGGCTAAACGCCGCAGTGGCATTCCGTTCGGCCCGTGGATGCTGCTGGCCGCCTGGCTTGGCGTCTTCTTCGGCGACCAGATAGCCATCGGCTACCTCACGCTTTACGGCCTCGCCTAATCGGCGGGTGTCACGACCCGGCCCGCTCTTCGACCACCGCTTATGAACCGAATTCTTACTGGGGGAAACAAATGACGACACGTGTGGTCGGACTCGACATCGGCACCACCGCCGTGCGCGCCGTAGAGATGCGGGATGCCGAAACGGACCATCCCGTGCTCGTGCGCTGCTACGAAGAGCCGCTGCCCTTTGGCGCGGTCAGCCGCGGTGAGGTACTGGAACCGACTGTCGTCGCCGCGGCGCTGAAACGGATGTGGTCGAGCGGCGGATTCACGACCAAAGACGTCGTGCTCGGCATGGGCTATCACCGCATGGTCGTGCGCAACCTGACCGTGCCCAAGATGTCGCTGCGCCGCATTCGCGAGTCGCTGCCATTTCAGGTGCAGGACCTGCTGTCGTTTCCCACCGCCGAGGCGCTGCTCGACTTCTACCCCATTGCCGAGGTCGACGGCGAGGGGGAGGCTGACCCGCAAATTGCCGGGCTGCTGATCGCAGCCATGAAAGGCGTCGTGCAGTCGCACATCAAGGCCGCCCGGCTTGCCGGACTGCGCACGATCAACGTTGACATCATGTCGTTCGCACGCAGTCGTGCGATTCACCGTGCAGTGACCGCCCCCGAGGTGATCGTGCAGATTGATATCGGTGGCGGCTCGTCGAGCGTGCTGATCTCGTCGAACGCCGTGCCGCAATTCGTGCGCGTGATTCCTTCCGGCGGCAATCAGCTCACCAAGGCGCTGCGCGTGCGTCTCGACCTCGATGAAGAGGCGGCGGAGTTGCTTAAGAGGCGGGTGGGCCTAGTGGATGAGGCTGCACCAGAAGATGAAATAGCCGCCACGATCATTCGGGAGATCACCTCGGAACTGCTCGAAAGCCTGCGCAACACCGTTGCCTACTTCACGAACAGCCGTCCGGAACTACCCATCGGACGCATCGTGCTCATGGGCGGGGGCGCGCGGCTCGAAGGCTTCGGTACTGCGCTCAGCGCGCTGACCAGTTTTCCGGTGGTTGCAGCGAAACCGTCCGGCGCACTCGAACTCGGACCCGATGTCAATCAGCAAGATCTCGACAACTCCCAGGGCACGTTCGTTGCTGCGCTTGGCCTCGCACTAGGGAGCAAGGCATGAGACGCACAACGGATGGCCATGAGCTGGTCCTCGGCGGGGAGCCACGCGCAGACCTGCTTCCCCCCGAACTCAAGGCCGCCCGTCAGGGCCGGGTGCTGCGCCGAATCATGTCAATCGTTGCAGCCGGCATCGTGCTGGTCGTTATTGCCGCTGTCGCGACCGTGTCCCTTCAAGCCGGGCGGGCACAAAACCGGCTTGCCGCCGCCGAGGCGCGCACCACAGAATTGTTGCAGGAGTCCGCAAAATACTCGGAGGTTCGCAACGTTCAAAACCAAATAGAAATGACAACGGCTGCGCGGCAGCTGGCTGCTGAAACCGAGGTTGATTGGCGTGCTTACATGGTGGCCGTACGAGCAAGTCTGCCGTCCGACGTCACCATTGAGGCCATTGCGGTCGGTTCCGGTACGCCGTGGGCGGAATACGAGCAAAGCAGCGTTCCCTTATATAACCCGCGTGTTGCCAGTCTGACGCTGAGCTTAACCAGCCCGACGTTACCAGCCGTTCCCATGTGGTTGACGAACCTGCGCACGCTGCCCGGCTACGCCGATGCCCACCCCGGTTCGGTGACCCGCACCCAAACCGGTCAATACGTCGTCGAAATGGTCATCAATATCAATGAAAATGCGCGATCAAATCGCATCGGGGGACAGTGACACTATGACTCGCAACAGGTTATTCGGCGCCGTGCTGATCTTGATCGTCGGCGCTTCGGTGGTTCTCGGCGGCATGCTCGGGACCGCTCCAAAACTGGACGAGATTCAGTCCGCAAAGGCACAGCGCGAGGTCATACTGACGCAGAATACTCAACACGCAGCCGATCTGATCGTTCTCAAACGGGACTTTGCCGGAATCGCGGAACTTCGCACCTACCTCGCCACCCTGCAGAGCGGGGTACCAGTCGATGCCGGAATTCCCGACTTTTTGGATGAGCTCGAAATCATTGCCCGCCAGAACAGCGTGACACTGAATTCGCTGGTCATCAGCGACGCGGTTGCTTTTCAGCCCGCCGCGGAAGTCGCCGCCGACAGCGCTGCGGCGGAGGCAGGAACGGGCACGGATTCCGCAGCCGTCGCATCCGCTGTTCCCGCGGCATCATCGGTGCTCAACCCGGAAAACTATCTGGCGGTAACCGTTACCCTGACAATCGCCGGTGCTCACAGCAATCTCTTCGACTTCGTGGCCGGCCTTCAGCACGGCGAGCGGAGCATCGCGATTTCCACGGTGGCGACCGATACCGGTGAGGGAGCGATCGTGAACAAAATGACCGTTCTCGGCACGATCTACGTTCTGCTGGATCCAACCGGCGTGACGCTCGGCCGGTAAACGGCACACCCCCAGATCGCGGGCTACCGCCGCGTAGGGAGCTTCAATAGCGTTGCGCCTGACGTAGGCCCCTTGCGAATAAGACTTACCCTGGCTCCATTTTCGCGAGGCCTGCAACGACCGTTCGCCGCACCCTCGGCGAGTGGTCGTGCTCCGGAACGGCCGTACCTGTTCGCGGCAATCAGTACCCGACACGCTTGCTCCGAAAAGGAATTGCTCATGGACGACCCGAAAATCTCTCTGTCACGAAACGACACCCTCATAGCCGGCGACCTGGCGGGCTTCGCCCCGGTTTCGGCAAGCGCCGCAGTGAACGCCACCCATTACGACGAAATTCACGTGCTGCCTACGAATCGTCGGCGCACGCGGGTGGCGCTCCGCAGCGTTCCCGGCGACGGCATTCTGCGCAGTGTCGACCCGGCGGCGCCCGATGTGCTCGGCACCCCCGACGTCGACCTGATTGAGGCCCTGTATGAGGTCGTGCTGCGGCAGGCATCCGACCTGCATGTGTCTGTCGCCGCTCCGCCGAGCATTCGCCGCGACGGCGATCTCGGTCCGGTGGGCGTCGGCCCGGCCTGGTCGAGCCAGAAAGCAGACCGGGCCATCCGCAGCATTCTCACCCGGGCCCAGCAGGTCATCTTTGATCGTGATCATGAACTGGATTTCGCTTACACGCTGCAGGATGCCGCGGTCACCGGCGCGTCCAGCCGATTTCGGGTCAACGTGCACCAGCAGCGTGGCGCCGTTGGCGCGGTCTTTCGGCTCATTCCACACGAGATTAAAGACCTTAAAGCCCTGGGTATCCCGCAATCGGTGTCCACATTCGCCGGGCTGCCTCGCGGGCTGGTGCTCGTTGCCGGGCCGACCAGCTCGGGCAAATCCACGACGCTGGCGGCCCTCGTCGACCTCGTGAACAGCACCAGGGCCGACCATATCGTCACCGTCGAAGACCCGATCGAGTTCTTGCACGCCCACAAGAAGTCCCTGGTGACCCAGCGCGAGGTGGGGCACGACACGGCGAGTTTCGCATCCGCTTTGAAGCACGTGCTGCGGCAGGACCCCGACGTCATTCTCATCGGTGAATTGCGCGATCTCGAGACGATCCAGGTGGCACTGACCGCCGCAGAGACCGGGCACCTCGTGTTCGCGACGCTGCACACGCAGAGCGCGGCGCAAACCATCGACCGCATCATCGACGTTTTTCCGCCGCACCAGCAGAACCAGGTGCGGGCGCAGCTCGCCCAGACCCTGCAGGGCGTGGTCTGTCAGACCCTGGTGAAGTGGGCGAACGGGGCCGGCCGGGTCGCCGCGACCGAGGTTCTCGTTACCACCCCGGCCATCGCCAACCTCATTCGCGAGGGCAAAACGCACCAGATCGAATCGATGATGCAGACCGGTCGGGAACGCGGCATGCACACCATGGACCAGCACCTCGCCGAACTAGTCAACACGGGGCAGATCACCCGCACGGCCGCGCACGCCAAGGCTCACGATATTGCCGGGCTTGAACTGCTCATTCACCGCACCGAACCGGCGGCCGGGGCCTTTGCCTTCGCAGGTGCAGGCACCGGGTACGACTCCGGCCACGACGCCGACTACAACGTCGGGTTCTCCCGCGCGGTGAGCTGATGCCGGACGCACTGGTTTTCAGTTACACCGGTCGCGACACGAGGGGCAGGAACGTCAAGGGACGAGTCGATGCGCAGAACTCGGGTCAGGTGGCCGCGCGACTGAACTCCCAGGGCATCGCTCCGCTCTCGATCGTGGAGGCTCCGCCCGCCACCGGTATGGCGCGGTCCATTGCGCTGCCGGGCTTCTCTCGCGGGGTACGACTGAAAGATCTTGCCATTTTGAGTCGGCAGTTCGCGACCATGATCGCGGCCGGCCTGTCGTTGCTTCGGGCTCTGCGCATTCTCACCGAGCAGACCGAGAGCAAACCGCTCACGGCGGTGCTCGCCGTGGTGCGGGACGACGTCGAAGCCGGGCAGTCGATCTCGGAGTCGCTCGCGAAGCATCCGCTAGCCTTCCCGCCCATCATGGTCAACATGGTGCGGGCCGGCGAGACCGGCGGTTTTCTCGACCAGGCCTTGAACTCGATCGCCGAGAACTTTGAGAAGGAGGTCAAGCTGCGCGACACCATCAAGTCGGCGATGACCTACCCGGTGATTGTGCTGTCCATGTCGGTGGCCGCCGTGATGATCATGCTGATCTTCATCGTGCCCATCTTTCAGGATATGTTCGCCGGTCTCGGCGGCTCGTTGCCGCTACCCACCCAGCTGCTCGTCACCCTGTCGGAATCGATGATCTACGTCGTGCCGATCGGCCTCGTTGCCGGTATCGCGTTTGCCGTGTGGTGGCGCCGTAACAAACACACCGACCGGGTGCGCCGGGTGCTCGACCCGCTGCGGCTGCGGCTGCCGGTGTTCGGTGCGCTGCAGACGAAGATCTCCGTGGCGCGCTTCAGCCGCAACTTCGCCAACATGCTCGGCGCCGGCGTGCCCATTCTGCCTGCCCTCGCGATCGTGGGGGAGACCAGCGGCAACTGGGCCATCGAGAACGCCCTCACCCAGGTAGCTGAGGGGGTGCGACGCGGTCAGTCGGTATCGGAGCTGCTGCAGGAGCATTCGATCTTTCCGGGCATGGTGACCCAGATGATCGCAGTGGGAGAGGATGTCGGCACGCTCGAGCTGATGCTCGACAAGATCGCCGACTTCTACGACCAGGAGGTACACACGACCACCGAGCAGCTCACCGCCATGATTGAGCCGCTGCTGATCGCTTTTCTCGGCGTCGTCATTGGCGGCATGGTCGTCGCCCTCTACCTGCCCATCTTCAGCATTGCCAGCATGATCAACTAGGCCCTGTCTGCCGTGATCCCCCGCCGCGGCGGGGGTTTGTGGCGCGCCCGCGCATAATTCGGCAAGCCCGCTTCGGGTGGCATTCCTTGTGGGGGTGGGTAATACCCAAATCACCCGCAAATGTGGGTCGTGCGCGAGAAAATCTCGCCTCTAATCTGAAGCTCCGATCGCACCCTCGATCGCACATTTCACCGCAACACGCAATCACATCACGACGAGTCCTTACCCGGCTCGCTTTCGCACGACCCACTTCCAACCCGAATGGATACATCATGCTTACTCGCCTGCTCGCTTCCCTCAACCTTCGCCGCGCACGCTTCACCGAGAACCAGCGAGGGTTCACGCTGATCGAGCTGCTCGTCGTCGTGATCATCATCGGAATTCTCGCCGCCATCGCCATTCCCGTGTACATGGGAGTGCAGAACAAGGCCAAAGACGCGAACGTCAAGAGCGACCTCGCCAACGCCAAGACCGCGATCATCGCCGTGCAGACCGAGAGTGGTGTCATGCCAGCCACCCCGACGGGCGGGGTGATGTCCGAGGCTCTCATTCCTGGGATCACCGGTTTCGGCTTCACCAAGGGCCCGAACACCACGACGATTACGTACAAGAACCTCACGACGTCGACCTTCTGCATCGGCGCGACGAGTGAGACCTTGGTCAAGTACTACGTGACCGATTCGCTCGGCATCACCAACAACGCCACGGTCACTGCACCCACTGGCTGCACTTTCTAAGCCGCGCAAGCGGATGCGCCGGCTCAGCCGCGGCATGCGCTGGCAGCAGTACTTCGTTACTCCATCGGCTTGAGCCGGGGTGGGCCTTCGGGTCGCCCCGGCCGCACGGTTCTGTTTCAACCCCCAACCTTAAATCCCGCGAAGGAGGCCCCGTGCGTGCTCTACTACGACGTCTGGGGCACTCCGACGTCCGAGCCAACGCCGAAGCCGGCGTCAGCCTCATCGAAGTTCTCGTGGCCATGCTGATCTTTGCCGTCATCGCCGTCGGCGCGGGTTACGGCATCGTCACGTCGCTCTACCTCAGCAGCGACGCCCGGTCGCGCGAAGTCGCCACCAACTTGGCCGCCCAGGAGATTGACCTGGCCCGCTCGGCCGGCGACGTGTTCAGCGTGCTCGACCGCGACAGCACGGTCGTGCAGAACGGCACCATCTTTTCCGTGCACCGCGCTACAGCCTGGGAGACCTCCACCGGGGCCGATGGTAACTGTGGTTCCGGGGGTGGTCAGCTGCGCTACCGCCACATCAACGTCACTGTGGGCTGGAACAGCATGCGCGCTTCGACCCCGCTCGTGCGCGCCGACAGTGCGCTCGCCCCCGGCAGCCGCATCAACGATCCCACCCTCGGTACCATCCTCGTGTCGGTGCTCACCGCCGCCGGTACCGGGGCCGCCGGGGTAGCCATCTCGGCCGTGCCGAACGCGATACCAAACGGTGCCCAAACCCTGTCAGTCGCTCCGCCGGCAACGGATGCCCAGGGCTGCAGCTACCTGCTCAAGGTCAAGCCCGGCACCTACGACGTCAGCGTTTCCCGCCCCAACTACGTCGACAAGAACCAGGCGACCACCTCGGTGAAGACGGTGGGTGTCGCGGCCGGAGTCGCGGCATCCGTTTCGTTCGCCTATGACCTTGCCGGCACCCTCACGGCCAACTACGCCACCAACGTCACCACCGGAACGACGATGCTGCCAAGCGACCTGCACACCACCTGGCGCAGCACCTATGCCGCGTACACGCCGCTGAACGCCAGCGTTGCGACCACCCAGACCTTTCGACTGCACCCGTTCGGCTCCGGCTATCAGGTGTTCGCCGGCACCTATGTAGCGCCCACTCCGACCATTCCCGCCACGCCGGCAACCCAGGGCTGTGTCTCGGTCGATCCTGCAGCCTGGACCACTCCGGCCGCTGACGGCGCGATCGGCACGGCTGCGGCGCAGGTAGCTACCTTGCCCGGCGGTGCCAAGACCGTGAACGTGCCGCTCGGTGTCTTCACCGTCACTGGCCTGGCCGGGCAGTACATCCGGGCCGTGTCCCAGCCCGCAGGGGCAGCGCCAGATGACCCCGGCTGCGCGCTCGGCACTACCTACACCTTCGGGCCGCTTCCGGTCGGGGCCACGGCGCAGCTCGGACTGCCGTTTGGCTCGTTCACCCTGTTCTCCGGAGTGACGAGCAGCACCCAAATCATTCCGGTCATCGCTGCGAGCGTGACCGTGCAAACCCGGGGGAGTGCGGGCGCCGTTCTCACCCTCGATCCACGCGTGGTGATCCCGTGATGCGCTGGCGCAGAATTCGAACCGATCAGACCGGCCTGTCTCTCGTGGAACTGCTCGTGTCGGTGGTGCTGCTCGGCGTGTGCCTGGTCATGATTTCGGGTCTCTATGTGAGCGCGACCCGGGCGCTCGGTGCGGCCACGGCGCTGGGCACCAGCACCCGTGAAGCGTCCAACGGCATGAATGCGATAGCGCGGTCGATTCGCGCCGCCACGGCAAACCCCGTCGCGAGCCCCGCTCTCGCCGACCCGGCCATCTCCGAGGCGAGCAACGAATCCCTCACCCTGTATGCCTACGTCAACCTCGGTTTGTCCACCCAGCAACCGGTGAAAATTCGCCTCGCGGTCGACGCCGAGCGACGTTTGGTCGAGACGCGCTGGGCGTCGATTCCGCACTCCGGCGGCCTCTTCACCTTTGAGACCACTGCGCTGTCCTCCCGCATCCTGGCCCAGACCGTGTCGCCTTCCGGCAGTGGTCTGCCGCTGTTCAGCTTTGCCGACTCGGCGGGCGTTAGTGTGCCGGTCGATGTGGCGCCCACGCCGGTGCAGCTGCGCAGCATCGTCACGGTCACGGTTACCCTCACGGTGCAGCCCAGCACAACGGATGCCCACAACGCGGTCACCCTGAGCAATACGGTCGGTATGCCCAACGTGCGCCTCGCCGTGGGCGGGCCGTGATGGGCGGCGCAGTTCGTCGCGCGTGGCTCTCGCGCACCGCACGATTAGCGGAGAAACCTGAACGCGGAGCAGCCCTGCTCGTCGTGATCGGCATCGGCCTCGTGCTGCTCACCCTCGTCGCGACGGCCATGACATTCTCGGTCAGCGGCAGCCTCAAAGCCACCGGCGACCAGAACTGGAACGGTGCGATGGCCGCCGCCTACGCCGGGATCGACGAATACGAGAGCCGGCTCGCCAACGACAACACGTACTATCGGTTCGGCAACCCCGCTGCCGCGTTCAGCTCCGGCAGCACGCTGATCACGCCCGCCGCGGCCAATCCAGCCTTCGGGACGGGCGCCACCGGCGGCTGGGCGAGCGTTGCCGGTAGCGATGGCACCGCGTCGTTTCGCTACGAGGTCGATAACTCGGCCTACTCGTCGTCGGGGGTGCTGCGCATCCGCTCGACGGGTCGGGTTGGAACCAAAACCCGCAGCGTCGTCGCCAACCTCAAACAAGCAGGCTTCATCGATTTTCTGTATTTCACCATGTATGAGATTCAGGATCCGGTACAAAGCGGCGTGACCAACCTCTCCTGCGCCGACACCTACGCTTGGGCGGGACGGCCAGCGCCAAGCGGCGGCTGGAGCGTGTGCAGCGATGTCGCGTTCGGTGGTGGCGACGTGGTGAACGGCCCGGTGCACTCCAACGACACCATTCGAGTGTGCGACGCGACGTTCAATGGAAAAGTCACCACGGGCAATCCTGGCGCGGTCGGGGCCAACTACCTGCGCCGGACCTCCGCCGGATCGAACTGCGGCGGGCAGGTGTTCAACGGCGGCCTGCCTACCAACAGCCCGGTCATCGCGATGCCCGCCACGAACGCGTCGTTGCGCGGTGAAACCCGTACCGACGCCGGCGTCGCCGAACCCGGCTGCCTCTACACCGGACCCACCAGTATCGTGCTGAACTCCGGTGGCACCATGACCATCCGCTCACCGTGGAGTAGGGCCACCCGGGTTGTCGGCGAACCGGCTACGTCGGGCAGCAGTCCCGCCGCCTGCGGTATGCCCGGCACCGGCACTGGCGCACTCGGATCGTCTGGCGGTGCCACCGTGCCGGTATTGGAGGCCAACCTGTTGTTCGTGCAGAGCGTGCCCCTGCTGACGGCCGACCCCAATTTCAGGAGCGATACCACCTGGCCGACCGGCCAGAGCGCCGCGACCTGCGCTGCCGGCAACGGTATCGGCTTTCCCCGGTCGAACGAGAACGTGGCTTCCATTCCCACCTCGTACGGCTGCCGCCACGGTGACGCCTTCATCAAGGGCACCCTCGCCGGCACCATGACCGTCGCCACCGACAATTTTCTCTACGTCACCGGCGACATCATTTATGCCGATACCGCAGTCGATGTGCTCGGTCTGGTCGCGCAAAACGCACTGTGGATCTGGAACCCGGTCTGTGCCGGCAGCGGCTGCCCTGGCGGCGGCGGAGCCCTTCTACCCGACAACCGCCGCATCGATGCGGCCATGCTCTCGCTCGACCACACCGTGCAGGTGCAGAACAACGATCGCGGCGGCAGCCAAGGCGTGCTGACCGTCAACGGATCGCTCGCCCAGAAATACCGCGGCATCGTGCGGGTGACCAACAGCAGCGGCGTCAACGGGTACAGCAAGAACTACACCTACGATCCACGCTTTCGCTACATCGCACCGCCCAAGTATCTTTCGCCGGTGGCGGCGACCTACGGCGTGAGCCTGCTGGTGGAAGTCAGCTCGGCGTTCACCGCCGCGGGAGCGTTGGTTCCATGAGCATCATTCTCGACCCCTATATAAAGGAGCATGTCGCGTGTCCTCAAACATCGTAGGAATTGACATCGGCACGGCGCACCTGCGTGCCGTCGAGGTGCGCAATCCCGGCAAAACTCGGCCACTGGTGCTGCGCTATCACGAGGTTCCGCTGCCCGTCGGCGCCGTTGTCAGCGGCGAGGTACTCGAGCCGCATACCGTCGCAGCCGCACTGAAAACGTTGTGGTCAAGTGGCGGGTTCCGCTCTCGCCAGGTCGTGCTCGGCATGGGCAGTCAGCGGGTGCTCGCCCGCGACCTGAGCGTGCCCAAAATGTCGCTCGCGCGCATCCGCCAGTCGCTTCCATTCGAGGTACAGGACCTTCTGCCGGTGCCCGTCGCTGATGCCCTGCTCGACTTCTATCCCATTTCGGAATCCACCACAGAGCACGGCCCCATCGTGAACGGTCTTCTCATTGCGGCGGTCAAGGCAGCGGTCGTCGCCAACGTTTCTGCGGTTCGGCTGGCCGGACTCACCACGATCGACGTCGACCTGATTCCGTTCGCAGTCAGCCGACTGCTGGTCACCCGGCCCGGTATCGATGGTGTCATCGCGGTGATCGACCTCGGTGCCTCGACCACGAGCGTGGTCGTCACCCGGCAGGGTGTGCCCCAGTTCGTGCGCATCATCCCCACCGGCGGCGACGACGTCACCCGGGCCATCGCTACCGGCGTGAAAACGGATGTCGGCACCGCCGACCTCCTCAAACGTCGCGTCGGCCTGCTGGCGCGTGCTGCAGCCGATGCCCGACCGGGGTCCTCCCGCAGCGCGGTTCCGTTCCACGCAGTCATCGCTGGTGAATCGGGCCCGATCAATACGGTCGGCGCCGATATCATCGCGGAGGTCATGAATGATCAGCTCGGCAGTGTGCTCAACACCCTCAACTACTACGCAAACACTCGGCCCAGCGATCCGGTGACCTCGATCGTGCTCAGCGGTGGGGGAGCCCAGATGCCGGGGCTGCCGGAGGCCGTGTCGAAACTGACCCGCCTGGGGGTGTCGGCGGGAGAACCGTTGTCGACGGTGGCGCTGGCATCCGCTATCGATGCGGAAAAGCTGCGCCACAGCGGTGCCGCCTACACCGTGGCACTCGGACTTGCGCTCGGGCGTGCAGCATGAGGCGCAGAGCGAAAGAAGACGTTCTGGTCATCGGCGGCGACCATCGGCTGGACCTGCTCCCGCCCGAGGTACGCGCTGAACGTCGTGGCCAGCAGCAACGACGGCGCCTGAGCCTCGGTGTCGCCGGGGTCGCAGCGGTCGTCGCGCTGCTCGTCGCGTCGGCGAGCGCCCTTTCGCACAGGGCCCAGATGAATCTGGCCAGCGAGCAGGACCGAACTGCAACCCTTCTGACCGACCAGGGTCAATATTTTGCCGTGCGCGCATTGCAAAATCAGGTCACGCTGGCCGAGGCGGCGCAGAGGGTCGGAGCCTCCACCGAAATCGACTGGAAGACCTACCTCGATGCCGTGCAGAACACCCTGCCGCGCAGCGTAGCGATCGCCACCGTTCAGGTTGATTCGGCCACACCGCTAGTCGCCTACACCCAGGCGACTGCTCCGTTGCAGGGCTCACGAGTAGCGACGGTCTCCTTCACCGCCAGCAGCACCGTACTGCCGGACATCCCGGCCTGGCTCACCGCGCTCGGCACCCTCGACGGGTTCGCCGACGCATTGCCCGGATCGGTCACCCTCGAGCAAACCACGGGCACCTACACGGTCACCATCACCATGCACATCAACGACTCCGCGTTCGCGCATCGTTTCGACCCGACCGAAAAGAAGTAGCCATGGACAGCAACAAACTCTGGCTCATCGGCTCTGTGTTGGTGACGAGCGTCATCGTCGTTCTCGGCGTCGTGCTGGGGATTCAGCCGCAGCTTGCGAGCATGAACTCCGCCCAGGCGAGCCGCACCATCATGCAGGCGACGAATGCCGAACACGTCGCGCTGCTTGCCCGCCTCAAGCATGACTTCAAGAACCTCGACGCGCTCACCACGAACGCAGAGGCGCTCGCCGAATCGGTGCCCAGTGGCTCGGCTATGCCGGATCTGGTCGACCAGCTCGACGCCCAGGCTCTGGCCACCGGCCTTACCCTGACCGGGATGACGGTGAGCGAGGCGGTGGCGTACGCGCCGGTCGCGCCAATCGCGCCGGTGGCACCGGTGGTGGCCGAAGCTCCAGCAGTCGTTCCGGCCGTTGCTCCGGCGGCCAGTGCCACAGACATCAACAACACCAACTTCGCCGCCTTCCCGCTGCAGGTCACGGTCACGGGCAGCTATGACCAGGTGCTCAATTTCGTCTCGCGCCTGCAATCCGGGAGCCGGTTGTTTCTCGTCGACGGGCTGAGCACTGCAGCGGCGCCTGGACTGCCGGGCACGGTGAACGCGACGATCTCGGGGCTGGTGTATTCGCTCGTGGCAGCGGCGCCGGCATCCGCGGGATAATACGGGTGGCGCGCCGAGTCTCCGTGGCATTTGCCGTGCCCTTGGTACAATATAAGTCAGTCACGGCGAAGGCCACGAGGAGTTCAGCATGAGCGACAACACGCCAACCGACGGCAAGAAGAATCCTGAAACGGATGCTGCCGCAGCGCCCGATCTGACCCCGTCAGAGCAGGGTTCCAGCGACCAGGTCGGTGCCCCCGAGCACGCCGAAGCGGAGTCGACCTCGGAGCGATCTGCGGTTACGCCGGAAGCCGTGCAGGAGCCCATCGTCATCGACTATGACGCCATCAACGCCAACCTGAGTGCGGCCGAGCGCGCCGACGCGGTGACCGCTTCGACCGCAGCCCACAACCTGGCGCGCATGTCGACGGCCGCTCCGGTCGCGTCGACGGATGCCGTCGCGCCGAGCCTCGCCGACGACTACGCCGACTCCTATACGCCCGCCGAAACTGTTCCGGCGAAAAGTGCCGGCGTTGACTCCGAGCCGACGTCGCCAGTTGTGCCCGTCGCGCTCGTTGTGGGAACCACCGCCGCGGAGTCACCTATTGACTACGCCATCGTCGATGCCCCGCGTGACGTGCCGGCCTCGACCCCGTCGTCGTATACACCTCCGGACCAGTCGCCGATCTACGTGCAGGCACCCACGAAACCTAAAGACCGCAGCAACCGCGGCGGCGGCATTCTGATCGCCCTGCTCGCCACAGTCGTGTTTGCCGTGCTCTATGCCATTGCGGCCTTCGTTATCATCGGCCTGACGAGCACGACCATGGCGGCGACCGTAGACGGGTTCAGCACCGTCGCCCTTCTTCCACTCTTCTACATTCCCATCATTTTCTTCTTCCTCGCCTTCATCGGGCTGATCTCCCTGGTCAATCGGGGCGGCTGGTGGGCCTACGTGCTGTTCGGGTTCCTCGTGGCCGTAGTGGTCTATTTCTCCTATATCGGCGGTGCGCTGCTCGGCCTCATGCTTGATGGCAGCCTGGACGGCATCAGTTCGGCTGAACTTAACCGCTTCGTTGGCACCCTGTGGCTAAATCCCGGTGCGATCGCTGCCGGGCTGATCGCCCGCGAGGTACCGATCTGGGCCGGAGCCTGGATCGCCCGCCGCGGGCGCCGTGTCACCGCCAGGAACCTTGAGGCCCGCACCGAGTACGAGCGCCTCCTCGCCGACGGCCCACACGTCACCCGCGCCTAACCCGAATTCCGGCGCGGCCCCCTCTCGCGGACGGGGCCCGGGCCCGGAACGTGGGCCCATGTTATAACCTGGGCCGGGGGACGGGGCGCCGTCCCCCGGCAGCGCGATACACCCAGCGGGCCTACGCTGGAGCCATGCGGGAATACCGAAAGTACGCGATCACCATGGCGGCCTTTTCGGTCGCGCTCTATGTCGCGTTCATCGTGGCGGCGTTCGGCATACTGAGCCTGTTGCTCGATCGCGATGTCATCAACGAAACGGATGCCGGCGCCCTCCTTGGCCCCATCATGGTCACCATCGCGGTGCTTGCACTGGTCTGGGTCATCCTCAATGCCGTGTTGCGGTCCCCAGAGCGACTGACACAAATTCCTCCGCTACCGATCTTCATCGCGGGCGTCGCCGCCTATCTCGGCTATTGCATCTCCGGGGGAGTCGTCTACAGCCTCGGCGCCGGCGAACTCTTTCGCTCGGTCATCTTCATTGGCGCCGAATTGACGAGCCCATTCGCGATCGCCGTCGCCGTGAGCGGCTGGCTCATCGCCTTTTTGTTCTTTCTGGTACTGCTGGCTAAACCGGCAGGATCCGGCGCCCCGGAGTGGCCGTGGGAGAAGAACGACGACAACTAGCCCGCGACGAGGGTGCAATCTTGGCATCTCGCGCAGCAAGCGTTACGAGTACCCTTATGCACTATGGACAGGTCCATCGAGTCGCGCGTCAACCACGAGGTTGAGAACTGGCTGCGTTGGATCACAAGGTGGCGCCCCGCGACACACCGCGGTCGGGCGCGCCTCTGCCGTCAGTGCTTTGGATCGCCGATCGTCGCCTCCGCCGGACTCGCGGTCGACGTCCCCCACGTCGTTCAGCATGCCCTATCAATGCGCATGAAGATCGTCATCGATGCCTCCGTCGACGAATACACCGAGCTCAACCTGCCCCGGCTCGCGCACGAACTCAATCTGAGCGAGCGACGCGAATCCGCCCAGGCCTACCGTCCCGCCGAGGGTCTCGACCCGGAGTTTCGCGGCCTGGACCTCGACCCGCAACCGGCAGCAGACACCCCCTATCTCTTCACCTTCGGTGAACTTGCCGACCAGCACCTCCCCGCCGTGCAATCACCGTCTCTACCCGCCGCGGAATCCGACAGCGCCAGGCACGAGCACAGTCTTCCGCCGTCCTCCGACCCCCTTCCGCCGCTCAGTCCCGCAGAAAAGCAAGCGCTCAAAGCCGAGATGCAACTTGCCGACGAGTTCGCGACCCAGGTAGGCCTGCGAGTCTGCGCCCAGCTCACCCAACAGAGGCCCCGCCTGCTCGAGGCCATCGCGCAATTCGTCGAGCCCCAGGTGCAGGCCCTGCTCGTCGACCTCGGGAGCACCCTTGATTCCCCGCTGTGGCCGCGCAATCCCTAGTCGCGCCGCACTATCCGCTTGTATGCCGACCGGGCCCACCCTATGAACCCGGGCCCAGTTTATTAACTGGGCCCGCGGACGGGGCCCGGGCCCGGTCCGCATCCACGGCACGAAAATGGCGGCCGGGCGGTGTCCGCAATCCATTTGACCGTGGCGGCCGCGCCGGGCTAGTATTATCCGGTGTGCGCTTTGTCGTGCGCCTGAATTATGCCCGCACGATGTTCGCATCGTGGAAGCACCAGGTCGGGGCAAGATTCCACACATGCAGGGTTTACTCAACGAGTAGCCCCCACGGCATACCCACCAAAACACGCGCGAGCAATCGTGTGGGTTCAAGCGGGTCCAGATGAACTCGACCAAATCGTAAGAAGTGGTCGAATGCTAACCATCACAAAGCTGTCACCGTGCAGCAATAACAAGGAGTAATTAGTGCCCACCATTCAGCAGTTGGTCAGGAAGGGCCGTAGCCCCAAGGTCACCAAGACCAAGGCTCCCGCCCTGAAGTCCAACCCGCAGCAGCGCGGCGTTTGCACCCGCGTGTACACGACCACCCCGAAGAAGCCGAACTCGGCTCTGCGCAAGGTCGCCCGCGTCAAGCTTTCCAACGGTACAGAGGTCACCGCCTACATTCCCGGCGAGGGCCACAACCTGCAGGAGCACTCCATGGTGCTTGTGCGCGGAGGCCGTGTTAAGGACCTCCCCGGTGTGCGTTACAAAATCATTCGCGGCGCACTGGACACCCAGGCCGTCAAGAACCGTAAGCAGGCTCGCAGCCGCTACGGCGCAAAGATGGAGAAGAAGTAATGCCCCGTAAAGGACCCGCTCCCAAGCGCCCTGTCATTGCCGACCCGGTTTACGGTGCACCCATCGTCAGCCAGCTCGTCAACAAGATCCTTCTCGATGGCAAAAAGGGCCTCGCCGAGCGCATCGTTTACGATGCCCTCGCCGGTGTCTCCGCCAAGAACGAGCTGGATGCCGTTGTCACGCTGAAGAAGGCACTCGACAACGTTCGTCCGACCCTCGAGGTGCGTTCGCGCCGCGTCGGTGGTTCCACCTATCAGGTGCCCGTCGAAGTCAAGCCGCACCGCGCCAACACGCTGGCCCTTCGCTGGTTGACCAGCTACGCCAAAGCGCGTCGCGAGAAGACCATGACCGAGCGCCTCACCAACGAGATCCTCGACGCGAGCAACGGCCTCGGTGCCGCTGTCAAGCGTCGTGAAGACACTCACAAAATGGCTGAAGCGAACAAGGCCTTCGCTCACTACCGCTGGTAGTTAGCGCGCTGGAGCTATGGCAATCGCGCCAGCGATTGCGCGACGCCAGCGCCGAGGGAGCCTGCGACCGAGGTAAGACTTCGGTCGCAGGACTCTGTTCCAACAATTCCACCCCTACCCTTCCGGAGGACCCCCGTGGCACTTGACGTGCTCACCGACCTGAGTAAGGTCCGCAACATCGGCATCATGGCTCACATTGATGCTGGCAAGACCACCACAACTGAGCGCATCCTGTTCTACACGGGTGTCAACCACAAGATCGGCGAGACCCACGACGGCGCCTCGACGATGGACTGGATGGCGCAGGAGCAGGAACGTGGCATCACGATCACCTCCGCTGCGACGACGTGCTTCTGGGACAACAACCAGATCAACATCATCGACACCCCCGGACACGTGGACTTCACCGTGGAGGTGGAGCGTTCGCTTCGCGTTCTCGACGGTGCCGTTGCCGTGTTCGACGGCAAGGAGGGCGTTGAGCCCCAGTCCGAAACCGTGTGGCGTCAGGCCGACAAGTACGACGTGCCGCGCATCTGCTTCGTCAACAAGATGGACAAGCTCGGCGCCGACTTCTACTTCACGGTCGACACCATCATCAAGCGCCTCGGCGCGAAGCCGCTGGTCATCCAGCTGCCGATCGGTGCAGAATCTAACTTCGAGGGTGTCGTTGACCTCGTTCAGATGCGCGCGCTGACCTGGCGTGGCGACTCCAAGGGTGACGTGGAGATGGGCTCGAAGTACGCCATCGAAGAGATCCCCGCCGACCTCGTGGAGAAGGCTGCCGAGTACCGCAAGCTTTTGCTCGAGACCGTCGCCGAAACCGACGACGACCTCATGGAGCGTTACTTCGCCGGCGAAGAGTTGACGGTTGCCGAGATCAAGGGCGCCATCCGCAAGCTCACCATCAACAGCGAGATCTACCCGGTTCTCTGTGGTTCTGCGTTCAAGAACCGCGGCGTTCAGCCGATGCTCGACGCTGTCGTTGACTACCTCCCCACCCCGCTCGACGTGGCCGCCATCGAGGCGCACGACGTTCGCGACGAGGAGAAGGTCATCATGCGTCACCCGCACGCCGAGGAGCCGTTCACGGCTCTCGCGTTCAAGGTTGCGGTGCACCCGTTCTTCGGTCGCCTCACCTACGTGCGCGTGTACTCGGGCCGTCTCGACTCCGGAGCCCAGGTCATTAACTCGACCAAGGGCAAGAAGGAGCGCATCGGCAAGATCTTCCAGATGCACGCCAACAAGGAGAACCCGGTCGGTTTCGTCACCGCCGGTCACATCTACGCGGTCATCGGCCTCAAGGACACCACCACGGGCGACACCCTGTGCGACCCGAACCAGCAGGTCGTACTCGAGTCCATGACCTTCCCTGACCCGGTTATCGAGGTCGCCATCGAGCCCAAGACCAAGCAGGACCAGGAAAAGCTGGGCCTTGCCATCCAGAAGCTTGCCGAAGAAGACCCCACCTTCCGTACCGAGCAGAACCAGGAAACTGGCCAGACGGTAATCAAGGGAATGGGTGAACTTCACCTGGACATCCTGGTCGACCGCATGAAGCGTGAATTCAACGTTGAGGCGAACGTCGGCAAGCCCCAGGTGGCGTACCGCGAAACGATCCGCAAGGCCGTTGAGCGTCACGACTACACGCACAAGAAGCAGACCGGTGGATCCGGCCAGTTCGCGAAGATTCAGATCGCGATCGAGCCGATGGAAATCACTGCTGAGAAGTCGTACGAGTTTCTCAACAAGGTCACCGGTGGCCGTATCCCGCGTGAGTACATCCCCTCGGTGGATGCTGGAATTCAGGATGCGCTGCGCGTAGGCGTCCTGGCCGGCTACCCGATGGTGGGCGTTCGAGCCAGCCTGCTTGACGGCGCTGCGCACGACGTTGACTCCTCGGAGATGGCCTTCAAGATTGCCGGCTCGATGGGCTTCAAGGAAGCCGTTCGTAAGGCGAACCCCGTTCTGCTCGAGCCGCTGATGGCCGTCGAAGTTCGTACCCCTGAGGAATACATGGGTGACGTAATCGGAGACCTCAACTCGCGTCGTGGGCAGATCCAGACCATGGAGGATGCGCAGGGTGTGAAGGTAATTCGCGCCCACGTTCCACTGTCGGAGATGTTCGGATACATCGGTGACCTGCGGTCGAAGACCTCAGGCCGGGCGGTGTACTCGATGACGTTCGAGAGCTATGCGGAGGTCCCGAAGGCAGTTGCCGACGAGATCATCAACAAGAACAAGGGCGAATAGCCCACTGTTCTGGCCTTCGGGCCGAATCGCTTCGGCCACCTGGCCCTAGTAATATAAGTAGACACATCCAGCGCATACCGGCCGCTCATAACGGCGGCCGTGAATTTGCACGCGAGTCCTGAGGAGGACCCACAGTGGCCAAGGCCAAGTTCGAGCGGACAAAGCCGCACGTAAACATCGGAACGATCGGTCACGTTGACCACGGAAAGACCACGCTGACTGCAGCGATCTCCAAGGTTCTTGCCGATAAGTTCCCGTCCAAGATCAACGTTCAGCGCGACTTCGCGTCGATTGACTCGGCTCCGGAAGAACGCCAGCGCGGCATCACGATCAACATTTCGCATGTTGAATACGAGACCGACAAGCGTCACTATGCGCACGTCGATGCTCCGGGCCACGCTGACTACATCAAGAACATGATCACCGGTGCTGCTCAGATGGACGGCGCAATCCTCGTGGTTGCCGCCACTGACGGCCCGATGGCTCAGACCCGTGAGCACGTTCTTCTCGCCAAGCAGGTCGGCGTTCCGACCCTGCTCGTCGCGCTGAACAAGGCCGACATGGTTGACGACGAAGAGATCATGGAGCTCGTTGAGCTTGAAGTTCGTGAACTTCTCTCCAGCCAGGGCTTCGATGGCGACAACGCCCCCGTCGTTCCGGTGTCCGCACTCAAGGCGCTCGAGGGCGACGAGAAGTGGACCGCCAACATCCTGACTCTCATGCAGGCCGTTGACGACTTCATCCCGGACCCGATCCGCGACAAGGACAAGCCGTTCTTGATGCCGATCGAGGACGTCTTCACGATCACCGGCCGTGGCACCGTTGTTACGGGCCGCGCCGAGCGTGGAACCCTCAAGATCAACTCCGAGATCGAGATCGTCGGCATCCGCCCGACGCAGAAGACCACGGTTACCGGTATTGAGATGTTCCACAAGCAGCTCGACGAGGCTTGGGCCGGCGAGAACTGTGGACTTCTTCTTCGTGGCACCAAGCGCGAAGACGTTGAGCGCGGCCAGGTCGTCGTCAAGCCGGGTTCGGTTACGCCGCACACCGACTTCGAGGGCACCGCGTACATCCTCAGCAAGAACGAGGGTGGCCGTCACAACCCGTTCTACGCGAACTACCGCCCGCAGTTCTACTTCCGCACCACGGACGTCACCGGCGTCATCACGCTGCCAGAGGGCACCGAGATGGTCATGCCTGGCGACACCACCGACCTGACTGTCGCGCTGATTCAGCCGATCGCCATGGAAGAGGGCCTCGGCTTCGCTATCCGTGAAGGTGGCCGCACCGTCGGCGCCGGCACGGTGACCAAGATCATCAAGTAGTAAATACTTACGTAGTCTTTTCTACTTCGATCTCCTAAAGGGGGTCGGGCCTTCGAGTCCGGCCCCTTTTTTGCACCCCACACGAAGTCGAATACTTTAAGTGGTTGACGATACTCACCTGTCCGACGCGGGATAGTGGATATCCGGTTATGTTCTGCGCATGCAGATATCGAAACTGGAAATGCGCATCCTGTTAGGGATTGCGGTTGTCGTCATCGCCATCCTTGCCGTGGTGATCGTGCCACGCCTGGTCGGGTCTGCCCCCGTCGCTGAACCCTTGCTCGCCCAGGTCACGCCGATTATCACTCCATCACCGATCGCCACGCCAACGCCGACCGCTCAGTCTGAACAGCAGGTTCTCGACAGCATGGTGGCGAGTACCGTCAGTGTGTACAGCGTGCTGGTCTGCGACAGCCTCACGCAGTATGCCTCCCTGACGATTCCCGAAATCATCAACAAGGTGCTTGCTGAATACCCAACTACCGGTTTGTCTGACCAATCACGACAGATTATGGCCCAGCGCGTCCTCAGCGAATCCACTGCCAAAAGCTGCCCCGACCAGAGTCCGCGCGTTGCTGCCGGCATCACCGCAGGCTAGCCGTCCAAGTAGCAGTAAAGCCGACGCCCACGGCCTCTTGGTTGGGCCTTGCGTCTCGAAATCGTGCGACACGCCGAATGCGACACGCCCGGGTTGCATGAAGTGGCAACTGTGTGGCAGACTCTTCTAGTTCAACACTTTCGGCGTGCGCTATGCGTCGCCGGAATCACTGCCAGGCAGTGCATAGTCGCGTCACGCTCATTCGAAAAACACATTGTCGGATGAGCGCAGATTGCAGGCTAGGCCGCAGGGAGCAGAGCGAAGTACAAATCAACGATCTGGTCGGCCTGGGTAAAACCGTGCCGTCCCCCAGGTTCTGCTTCTGGGAGTCGACGTTGACGATGAGCGTCGATTATTTGACGTGAATCGAAATTGACATATGAACAGTGGTGCTAATAGCAGCAGTGCTACTACGGCGTCCAATGCAACCTCGGCAAATCCTGCCGTTGTCTGTAAGACGCCTCGACAGAGAGAGAGTTCGACATGGCGGGACAGAAGATCCGCATTCGACTTAAGTCGTATGACCACGAGGTCATCGACATTTCGGCGCGTAAGATCGTCGACACAGTGACCCGTGCGGGCGCTACAGTCGTCGGCCCGGTGCCGCTTCCGACCGAGAAGAACGTGGTGTGTGTCATCCGTTCTCCTCACAAGTACAAGGACAGCCGGGAGCACTTTGAAATGCGCACCCACAAGCGTCTGATCGACATCATTGACCCGACCCCGAAGGCTGTTGACTCGCTCATGCGCCTCGACCTTCCGGCCGACGTCAACATCGAGATCAAGCTCTAGGGCCCGCGATGTCTTACTCCGACACCAAGACCACCAAGGGTCTCCTCGGCAAAAAGCTCGGCATGACTCAGGTCTGGGACGAGAACAACAAGCTTGTTCCCGTCACCGTCATTGAGATCGCGCCGAACGTTGTCACGCAGATTCGCACCAAGGCAGTGGATGGCTATAACGGCGTTCAGATCGCCGCCGGCCCCATCGACCCGCGCAAGGTCAACAAGCCCCTTGCCGGTCACTTCGACAAGGCCGGCGTCACGCCGCGTCGCCACATCACCGAGCTCCGCACCGCGGATGCCGCTGATTACAACCTGGGACAGGAGCTCACCGTTGACGGTGTCTTCGCTGCCGGCACCAAGGTTGATGTCATGGGCACCAGCAAGGGTAAGGGTTTCGCCGGTGTTATGAAGCGTCACAACTTCAAGGGTGTCTCCTCCTCTCACGGTTCGCACCGCAACCACCGCAAGCCCGGTTCCATCGGCGCTTCCTCGACCCCGAGCCGTGTCTTCAAGGGCATGCGCATGGCCGGTCGTATGGGTGGCGAGCGCGTAACCGTGCTGAACCTCAAGGTGCACGCTATTGACGCCGACAAGGGCCTCATGCTCGTCAAGGGTGCCGTTCCCGGTGCTCGTGGCCGCCTCGTATTCGTTCGCAACGCAGTGAAGGGAGCCTAGTCACCATGGCTACAGCACTCGACATCATTGACGCCAAGGGCAAGAAGGCAGGCTCAGCTGAGCTTCCCGACGAACTCTTCGACGTTCCCGCCAACATTCCTCTCATCCACCAGGTCGTTGTTGCGCAGCTCGCTGCCGCACGCCAGGGAACGAGCAAGGTCAAGCGCCGTGGAGAAGTTTCCGGTGCCGGCCGCAAGCCGTTCAAGCAAAAAGGAACCGGTCGCGCTCGCCAGGGCTCGATCCGTGCTCCTCAGATGACCGGTGGTGGAATCGTCCACGGACCGACCCCGCGCAGCTACGACCAGCGCACCCCGAAAAAGATGATCGCCGCAGCCCTCAAGGGTGCACTGAGCGACCGCGCCCGCGGTGGCCGCCTGCACATCGTCGAGGCACTGTTCACGGCGGAGACCCCCAACACCAAGGTTGCCCTGGAGCTGCTCACGCAGATCGCCACGAGCAAGCACGTGCTGGTTGTTCTCGAGCGCACCGACGAGACCACGTTGCGCAGCATTCGCAACCTCCCGACGGTGCACATCCTCTCGTGGGATCAGCTCAACGCCTATGACGTGCTCGTCAGCGACGACATCGTCTTCACCACCGGCGCGTTCAACGCGTTCGTGGAGAGCAAGACCAAGAAGGAAGAGGTGGCTGCATAATGACTATCGCGACCAACAAGGACCCCCGCGACATCATCATCTCTCCGGTTGTCTCTGAGAAGAGCTACGGCCTGATTGACGAGGGTAAGTACACCTTCATCGTTGACCCCCGCTCGAACAAGACGGAGATCAAGCTCGCGATCGA
The DNA here is from genome assembly GCF_002929495.1 of Cryobacterium sp. Y82. Lineage (GTDB taxonomy): Bacteria > Actinomycetota > Actinomycetes > Actinomycetales > Microbacteriaceae > Cryobacterium > Cryobacterium serini. Next base: position 241,825 of record NZ_PJJJ01000037.1, on the reverse strand, counting down.
AAAGATCTTCAAGGTGCAGGTCGCTTCGATCAACACCCTGAACCGCGTGGGCAAGACTCGCCGCACCAAGTTCGGCATGGGCAAGCGCAAGGACACCAAGCGTGCCATTGTCACGCTCAAGTCTGGCTCCATCGACATCTTCACGGCCGTCGGCTAAGCGACAGGCAGAGGGATAACTAATGGCTATTCGTAAGTACAAGCCCACGACCCCGGGTCGACGCGGTTCATCCGTTGCCGACTTCGCGGAAATCACGCGTTCCACCCCGGAGAAGTCGCTTCTGCGTCCGCTCTCCAAGACCGGTGGACGTAACAACCAGGGCCGCATCACGACCCGTCACATCGGTGGTGGCCACAAGCGCCAGTACCGCGTGATCGACTTCAAGCGCAACGACAAGGACGGCGTCAACGCCCGCGTCGCTGAAATTGAATACGACCCGAACCGTACGGCGCGCATCGCGCTCCTGCACTTCATCGACGGCACGAAGCGTTACATCATCGCGCCGAACAAGCTCAGCCAGGGCGACATCATCGAATCGGGAGCCGGGGCTGACATCAAGCCCGGTAACAACCTGCCGTTGAAGAACATCCCCACCGGTACCATCATTCACGCGATCGAGCTGCGTCCGGGTGGTGGCGCCAAGATGGCCCGCTCCGCCGGTTCGTCGGTTCGTCTCGTCGCGAAGGAGGGCGTCTACGCCCAGCTTCGTCTGCCGTCTGGTGAAATCCGCAACGTGGATGCTCGCTGCCGCGCGACAATCGGCGAGGTCGGCAACGCCGAGCAGTCGAACATCAACTGGGGCAAGGCCGGACGTATGCGCTGGAAAGGCGTTCGCCCGACCGTTCGTGGTGTTGCCATGAACCCGGTCGATCACCCGCACGGTGGTGGTGAGGGTAAGACGTCCGGTGGACGTCACCCCGTCAGCCCCTGGGGCCAGAAGGAAGGGCGCACCCGCCACCCGAATAAGGAAAGCGACAAGCTCATTGTTCGTCGCCGTACCGTCGGCAAGAAGCGTAAGTAGGAGTAGACGATGCCAAGAAGTCTTAAGAAAGGCCCCTTCGTTGACGACCACCTGCTTCGCAAGGTGTTCGCGGCGAACGAAGCCAAGAGCAAGAACGTAATCAAGACCTGGTCGCGCCGCTCGATGATCATCCCCGACATGCTCGGACACACCATCGCAGTGCACGACGGACGCAAGCACATCCCGGTGTTCGTCACCGAGAGCATGGTCGGTCACAAGCTCGGTGAGTTTGCACCTACCCGCACCTTCCGTGGACACGTGAAGGACGACAAGAAGGGCCGTCGCCGCTAACGCGGTGACGTGAAGGAGGAGAAGAAATGGTGGAGTCGATCGCACGCGTGCGTCACATCCGCGTTACCCCCCAGAAGGCTCGTCGCGTTGTCAACATGATCCGCGGCAAGCAGGCGCATGAAGCGCTGGGAATTCTGAAGTTCGCGCCGCAGGGTGCGAGCGATCCGGTGTACAAGCTGGTGGCCTCGGCCATCGCCAACGCCCGGGTCAAGGCAGATGCAGCCAATACGTATCTGGACGAGCAGGACCTGTTCATCAGTCGGGCATTCGTTGACGAGGGTACGACCCTCAAGCGTTTCCAGGCTCGTGCCCAGGGCCGCGCATTCGAAATCAAGAAGCGCACCAGCCACATCACGGTTGTGCTCACCACTCCTGAGGAGGGTACGAAGTAATGGGTCAGAAAGTAAATCCCTATGGCTTCCGTCTGGGAATCACCACCGATCACGTATCGCGTTGGTTCTCTGACTCGACCAAGCCTGGTCAGCGTTACGCTGACTTTGTTGCAGAAGACGTCAAGATCCGTCGCCTGCTGAGCACCAGCCTTGACCGTGCCGGCGTCAGCCGCATCGAGATCGAGCGCACTCGTGACCGTGTTCGCGTTGACATTCACACTGCCCGTCCGGGCATTGTGATTGGTCGCCGCGGCGCGGAGGCCGAGCGCATCCGCTCTGACCTTGAGAAGCTCACCGCCAAGCAGATCCAGCTGAACATCCTCGAGGTCAAGAACCCCGAGCAGGATGCCCAGCTCGTCGCGCAGGGTATTGCCGAGCAGCTTTCCGCACGTGTGGCCTTCCGCCGCGCGATGCGTAAGGGCCTGCAGGGCGCACAGCGCGCCGGCGCCAAGGGTGTTCGCATCCAGGTGTCTGGCCGTCTGGGTGGCGCCGAGATGAGCCGCAGCGAGTTCTACCGCGAAGGTCGTGTGCCCCTGCACACCCTGCGCGCGAACATCGACTACGGCTTCTACGAAGCCAAGACCACCTTCGGCCGTATCGGCGTGAAGGTCTGGATCTACAAGGGCGACATCACCAACAAGGAACTCGCTCGCGAGCAGGCCAACGCTAAGTCGTCCCGCCCCGAGCGTCGTGACGATCGACCGCGCCGTGCACCTCGTGCAGATGCTCCGGCAGCGGCACCGGTCGCAGCAGTCGCGGAGGCTAAATAATGTTGATTCCACGCAGAGTCAAGCACCGTAAGCAGCACCACCCGGGTCGCACCGGCCACGCTACCGGTGGCACCACGGTGTCCTTCGGTGAGTACGGCATCCAGGCGCTGACCCCCGCTTATGTGACCAACCGTCAGATCGAGTCCGCTCGTATCGCCATGACGCGTCACATCAAGCGTGGCGGAAAGGTGTGGATCAACATCTACCCCGACCGCCCGTTGACCAAGAAGCCGGCCGAAACCCGCATGGGTTCCGGTAAGGGTTCAGTCGAGTGGTGGGTTGCCAACGTCAAGCCGGGTCGCGTTCTGTTCGAGCTCAGCGGTGTCACCGACGCCGTTGCGAAAGAGGCGCTGACCCGCGCAATTCACAAGCTGCCCCTCAAGGCACGCATCATCAAGCGCGAGGAGGGCGACGCATAATGGCGATCGGAACCAAGGAGCTCGCCCCAGTCGAGCTCGATACTTTTGACAATGAAAAGCTGTTCGATGAGCTGAAGAAGGCCAAGGAAGAGCTGTTCAATCTGCGCTTCCAGTCGGCCACCGGTCAGCTCGAGAGCCACGGCCGCCTCCGCGCGGTCAAGCGCGACATCGCTCGCATCTACACGGTTCTCCGTGAGCGCGAGCTGGGCATTCGTGCCACGCCGGTTGCAGTGGAGGCTCCGGCCAAGGCTGAGAAGGCTGAAAAGAAGACCAAGAAGGCTAAGGCAAAAGTGGAGTCCACCGACGACGCTGCAGCTGAGGCCGTCGAGACGAAGGAGGCCTAGTCATGGCGAAGACTGACGAAACGGTCGTCGCGGGCGAAGCCACCGAGCTCGTACGCGGTTACCGCAAGACGCTGCGTGGTTATGTGACCAGCGACAAGATGAACAAAACCATCATTGTCGTGGTCGAAGACCGCGTAAAGCACCCGTTGTACGGCAAGGTTATCCGCCGTACATCCAAGCTGAAGGCGCACGACGAGGCGAACTCCGCCGGAATCGGCGACCTGGTCCTGATCAGTGAGACCCGTCCGCTTAGCGCTTCCAAGCGCTGGCGCCTGGTCGAGATTCTTGAGAAGGCCAAGTAAGCCTCGCGCTTACTTGACGTAAAGGAGTTATAAAGTGCTTCAGCAAGAATCACGAGTCAGGGTTGCCGACAACAGCGGCGCCAAGGAACTCTTGACCATCCGCGTTCTCGGTGGCTCCGGCCGTCGTTACGCCGGCCTCGGCGACGTCATCGTCGCGACGGTCAAGGATGCAATCCCGGGCGGCAACGTCAAGAAGGGTGACATCGTCAAAGCTGTCATCGTTCGCACCAAGAAGGAGACCCGTCGTCCAGACGGCTCCTACATCAAGTTCGATGAGAACGCTGCAGTGATCTTGAAGGCAGACGGTGACCCCCGCGGCACCCGAATCTTCGGACCGGTCGGTCGCGAGCTTCGCGACAAGAAGTTCATGAAGATCATCTCGCTGGCACCGGAGGTTATTTAATCATGGCCAGAATCAAAAAGGGTGACCTGGTTCAGGTCATCAGCGGCCGCAGCCAGGCTCGCGGCGGAGACCGTGGCAAGCAGGGCAAGATCATCTCCGTCGATGTCGAGAAGAACCGTGTCCTCGTTGAGGGCATCAACTTCGTGACCAAGCACGTTCGTGTTGGCCAGACCCAGCGCGGCACCAAGACGGGCGGCATCGAGACCTTCGAAGCCCCCATCCACGTGTCCAACGTTGCCATCGTCGACCCGGAGACCAAGAAGCCGACCCGCGTCGGGTTCCGCCAGGAAGAGGTAACGAAGGACGGCGTCACCAAGACGGTCCGCATTCGTTACGCCAAGAAGTCAGGGAAGGACCTCTAATGACTGACACCGCAGTTGTTGAAGGCACTGAGGGCGCCGCGCCCGTCAAGGCCCTGCCGCGTCTGAAGCAGAAGTACCGCGATGAGATCAGTGCCAAGCTCTCGACGGAACTCGGCTTCACCAACGTGCATCGCATCCCCACCCTGATGAAGATTGTCGTCAACATGGGTGTTGGAGAAGCAGCACGCGACGGCAAGGTGATGGACGGTGCGGTTTCTGACCTCACCAAGATCACCGGCCAGAAGCCGCAGGTCACCAAGGCTCGCAAGTCCATCGCGCAGTTCAAACTGCGTGAAGGACAGCCCATCGGCGCCCACGTCACTCTTCGTGGCGACCGCATGTGGGAGTTCCTGGACCGGCTGCTCAGCCTGGCCCTTCCTCGTATCCGTGACTTTCGCGGTCTGTCCGACAAGCAGTTCGACGGTGCGGGCAACTACACCTTCGGTCTGACCGAGCAGGTCATGTTCCACGAGATCGACCAGGACCGCATCGACCGCGTTCGCGGTATGGATATCACGGTCGTCACGACCGCGAAGACCAACGACGAGGGTCGCGCGCTGCTCAAGGCGCTCGGCTTCCCGTTCAAGACCGACGACGCACAGAAGTAGTTCGCACTACGCAGGAACAATTTCAACTAGAGTGGGGAGCTTGCGCTTGCAGGCTCCCAACTCCGGTTGGCAACGCCCGCTGAGCACGTAAACACCGGGCGCACACAGATTTTCACCCCGGAAGCCGATCAACCGATCGGTTTCCTCACCACCACAGGTCGTCATTCGTGTAACGGATGGGCGAAACCAGGCGAGAAAGGCACCACAAAATGACAATGACAGATCCGGTCGCAGACATGCTGACCAGACTGCGCAACGCGAACTCGGCGTACCACGACACCGTGTCCATGCCGCATAGCAAATTGAAAGCGCACATCGCTGACATCCTCAAGGCTCAGGGTTACATTTCCGCCTGGACCGTCACGGATGCAACAGTAGGCAAGACCCTCACGCTGGACCTCAAGTTCGGTCCGAACCGCGAGCGTTCCATCGTAGGCATCAAGCGGGTTTCCAAGCCTGGCCTGCGCGTGTACGCAAAGTCGACCGAGATCCCCACGGTTCTCGGCGGCCTCGGCGTTGCCATCCTGTCCACCTCCAGCGGTCTGCTCACCGACCGCCAGGCTGAGAAGAAGGGCGTAGGCGGAGAAGTTCTCGCCTACGTGTGGTAACCGAGAATGTCACGTATTGGAAGACTCCCCATCCCGATCCCCGCTGGGGTCACGGTTGTGGCTGACGGCCAGGCCGTCTCCGTCAAGGGCCCGAAGGGCGAGCTCGCGCTCGTTGTTTCCAACCCCATCTCGGTGTCGATCGAGGACGGTCACGTTCTCGTCACCCGTCCGAACGACGAGCGCCAGTCGCGTTCGCTGCACGGTCTGACCCGCACCCTGATCAACAACCAGATCATCGGCGTAACCGTTGGTTACACCAAGGGTCTTGAAATCGTCGGTACCGGTTACCGCGCGGCGCAGAAGGGCACCTCTGTTGAGTTCGCCCTCGGCTTCTCGCACCCGGTCGTCGTTGAGCCGCCCGTTGGAATCGTTTTGACCGTTGAGAGTGTCAACAAGCTCACGGTCAGCGGAATCGACAAGCAGGCCGTCGGCGAGGTTGCCGCCAACATCCGTAAGATTCGCAAGCCAGAGCCCTACAAGGGCAAGGGTGTGCGTTACGCCGGCGAGATTGTTCGCCGCAAGGCCGGAAAGAGCGGTAAGTAACCATGGGACTCGGAACTAGAGGCAAGAGCAAGGCCGCAGCCCGCGGACGTCGTCACACACGTCTTCGCAAGAAGATCGAGGGAACGGCGCTTCGCCCGCGCCTCGTCGTCACGCGCTCCGCTCGCCACGTATTCGTGCAGGTCGTCGACGACAGCAAGGGTTTCACCCTTGCGTCGGCATCCACGCTCGAAACGGACTTGCGCACCTTCGATGGTGACAAGACCGCCAAGGCCCGCAAGGTCGGTGAGCTTGTTGCTGAGCGTGCGAAAGCCGCCGGCATCGAAGCCGTTGTATTTGACCGTGGTGGCAGCAAGTACGCAGGACGCGTCGCAGCCATCGCTGAAGGAGCTCGAGAGGGTGGATTGAACCTGTGAGCACTGAAAAGATCGAAACCACAGCACCTGTTGCTGCCGTTGCCGAGGCGCCGGTTGAAACCGCCGCCTCCACCACCCCGCCTCAGAATGAGCCTCGCGAGGCTCGTCGTGGTGGACGTGAGCGCAACCCGAACAAGGACCGCGGAAGCCGCGATGCCGACAAGAGCCAGTTCCTGGAGCGCGTCGTCACCATCAACCGCGTGTCGAAGGTCGTCAAGGGTGGTCGGCGCTTCAGCTTCACCGCTCTCGTTGTCGTCGGCGACGGTAACGGCCTGGTCGGCGTTGGATACGGTAAGGCCCGCGAGGTCCCTACCGCTATCTCCAAGGGCGTTGAAGAGGCGAAGAAGAACTTCTTCCGCGTTCCTCGCGTCGGCCTGACCATCCCGCACCCCGTGCAGGGTGAGGCCGCAGCCGGCGTCGTTCTGCTTCGTCCGGCAGCAGCAGGTACCGGCGTTATCGCCGGTGGCCCGGTGCGCGCCGTACTCGAATGCGCTGGCATCCACGACGTGCTGAGCAAGTCGCTCGGCTCGTCGAACACCATCAACATCGTGCACGCCACGGTTGAGGCACTGCACCAGCTCGAAGAGCCGCGTGCGGTTGCGGCTCGCCGCGGCCTCGCCTACGAAGACGTGGCTCCGGCCCGTTTTCTTCGTGCCGACGCTGCTGCAGCTGCAGCGGCCGCAACCGCGAAGGCAGGTGCCTGATGGCCCAGCTGAAGATCACACAGATCAAGTCCAAAATTAGTGAGAAGCAGAACCAGCGCGACACTCTTCGCAGCCTGGGTCTGCGACGCATTGGCGCCGTCACGATCCGCGAGGACAACTCGCAGAACCGTGGCTACGTCAACACCGTCGCTCACCTCGTAAAGGTCGAGGAGATTGACTAATGGCTGACGAGAAGGAAGCTACCAAAGTAGCCGACAAGCCTGCCACGAAAAAGGCAGCTGCCCCCAAAAAGGCCGCTGCCCCGAAGAAGGTCGCTGTTGCAGCTGAGCCCACTGAGCCCCGCGAGCACGTGCTGAAGGTACACCACCTTCGCCCGGCGCCCGGAGCGAAGAAGGCTCGCCAGCGCGTTGGCCGTGGTGAAGGATCCAAGGGTAAGACCGCGGGTCGAGGAACCAAGGGCACGAAGGCACGCTACAGCGTGCGCGTCGGCTTCGAGGGTGGGCAGATGCCTCTGCACATGCGCACCCCGAAACTGCGTGGATTCAAGAACCCGTTCCGCGTCGAGTACCAGGTTGTCAACCTGGAAAAGCTCGAGCTGCTCTACCCGAACGGCGGCGATGTCACCATCGCCAGCCTGATTGCCAAGGGTGCAGTTCGTGACAACGAAAAAGTCAAGGTTCTCGGAACCGGTGAAATTACCGTTAAGCTGAACGTGACGGTCGACAAGGTCTCTGCTTCAGCTGAGCAGAAAATTGTCGCCGCGGGTGGATCTGTAAAGTAAGTCCGTAGACGCTCAGTCGAGCTTGTCGAATCCGTCAATCGAGTAAATCGTTTGGTGTGATTCGACAAGCTCGATCGTTTTAAGTCGAGTTGCCGCTCTATATCGATCTGCACTGTCGATCTGCGTAAAAATCTGGAGGCCTTTTTGTTTAGCGCCATTGCGCGGATCTTCCGCACACCCGACCTTCGCAAGAAGATCGGCTTCACCCTGGGCATCATTGCTCTGTTCCGCTTGGGCTCGTTTGTTCCGACCCCATTTGTGGACTTCGCCAACGTGCAGCTGTGTCTCGCAGCCAACCAGGGCACGAGCGGCCTCTACGAGCTCGTCAACCTCTTCAGTGGTGGAGCTCTGCTCCAGTTGAGCGTCTTCGCACTGGGAATTATGCCGTACATCACGGCCTCGATCATCGTGCAGTTGCTGCGCGTGGTCATCCCGCACTTTGACACCCTGTATAAAGAAGGTGCATCGGGCCAGAGCACCTTGACCCAGTACACCCGCTACCTGACGATCGCCCTGGGCATTTTGCAGTCGACCACGCTCATCACGGTGGCCCGTAGCGGCGCCCTTTTCGGCACATCCGCCAGCACCGAATGCACGCAGCTGATCACCAACGACGCCTGGTACGCCATCATGCTCATGGTCATCACGATGACCGCCGGCACCGGCGTCATCATGTGGATGGGTGAGCTCGTCACCGAGCGCGGCGTCGGCAACGGCATGTCGCTCATGATCTTCATCTCGATCGCGGCACTGTTTCCCGGCTCGCTCAGCGCTATCGGCCAGCAGCAGGGACCAGATACCCTCATCATTGTGCTGATCGTTGGCATTCTGGTGGTCGCCGGCGTTGTCTTCGTGGAGCAATCGCAACGAAGAATTCCCGTGCAGTACGCCAAACGCATGGTCGGTCGCCGAACCTACGGCGGCAACAACACGTACATTCCGATCAAGGTCAACATGGCCGGCGTGATTCCCGTGATCTTCGCCTCCTCGCTGTTGTATTTGCCGGCCCTGCTCGCGCAGTTCAACCAGCCGGCAGCGGGCGCTGAAGCCCCGGCCTGGGTGGTGTGGATCTCGCAGAACCTCACCGGTGGCGATCAGCCGCTATACATGGCAATGTATTTCCTGCTGATCATCGGCTTCACCTACTTCTACGTGGCCATCACGTTCAACCCCGAAGAAGTCGCCGACAACATGAAGAAGTACGGCGGATTCATTCCCGGCATTCGCGCCGGCCGCCCGACCGCTGAGTACCTCGACTTCGTGTTGACGCGCATCACCCTTCCCGGCTCGCTCTATCTGGGCCTGATCGCACTGATTCCGCTCGTCGCATTCTCCGTTGTCGGTGCCGATCAGAACTTCCCGTTCGGCGGCGCGAGCATTCTCATCATCGTCGGCGTGGGGCTCGAGACGGTTAAGCAGATTGACTCGCAACTGCAACAGCGACACTATGAGGGGCTTCTCAAATGACGCGCTTGCTGTTGATCGGCCCGCCCGGTGCTGGCAAGGGTACCCAGGCCGAGCGTCTCGCTCTCGCTTTCGGTGTTCCTGCCGTCTCCACCGGGGACATTTTTCGATACAACGTGACCAACGAGACCCCGCTCGGACTCGAGGTCAAGTCGTACCTGGATGCTGGCGCCTACGTGCCAGATACCCTCACCAACGCGATCGTTGCTGACCGGTTGCAAGAAGCGGATGCTGCCAGCGGCTTTCTGCTCGACGGCTACCCGCGCACAACCGATCAGGTCGCTGAGCTCGACCGTCTCCTGGACGCCGAAGGGACCCAGCTCGACGTTGTCGTGCTGATCACCGCCGACACCGACGAGGTGGTCACCCGGCTGCTCAAGCGTGCCGCCGAGCAAGGCCGCGCGGACGACACGGCCGATGTCATCCGTCACCGGCTTGACGTCTACGCCGAGCAGACCGCTCCGTTGATTGATGTCTACAGTGCCCGCGGCCTCGTCGTCACGATTGATGGACTCGGCGCCGTGGAAGAGGTCACCGAACGCATCCTGGCCGCACTGGCCGAACGCGGCCTGCGCGCCAGCACGACCACGCTCTGAACCGGTTTTTCTGAGCCGCTTTGACCGTTTCGGGCCGGGCCTTTCGGCCCGGCCCATCAGCATGTGAACAACCAATACATAAAATATCGCTCCCTTGTTCGGAGCTAGTTTGTAGGAAAATCAGTGAGTCTTCGACGTTCCATCTACAAGAATCCGGCCCAGCTGCGCCTCATGGTCGCGCCCGGCCTGGCCACCGCGGCGTCGCTCACGGCTGCCCGCGCGGCCATAGTCGTCGGCGCCACCACCCTCGACATCGATGCTGCGGCCGAGGCTGCGATCGTCGCGCTCGGTGGCAAGCCCAACTTCAAGCTTGAACAGGGATACCACCACACCGTGTGCGCGTCGGTGAACGACGACGTCGTGCACGGCATCCCGTCCGCGCGCCGCCTCGGCGCCGGTGACATCGTGTCGATCGACAGCGGCGCGATCATCGAGGGTTGGAACGGCGACGCCGCCTTCAGCTTCGTGCTGCCCGACGCGACGCGCCCCGAGCTCGTGGCCGAACGCCAGAAGCTCTCCGACGTGACCGAGCAGTCGCTGTGGCACGGTATTGCCCGTCTTCACACCGCCCGTCACCTGAACGAGGTCGGCGAAGCCATCGAGGACTATGTGGAGTCGCAGGGCAGCTACGGCATACTGACGGACTATGTCGGCCACGGCATCGGCCGGTCCATGCACGAAGACCCGCCCGTGTTCAACTACCGCGTGCGCCAGAAGGGGCCTTCTGTCAAGCCGGGACTTGTCGTAGCCATCGAGCCGATGGTCGTTCTCGGCTCGATCGACACCTACACCCGCGAAGACAACTGGACCGTCGCCACGAGCGACGGCCTGGCCGCCGCACACTGGGAACACAGCGTTGCCGTGCACGAGGACGGCATCTGGGTGCTCACCGCCGACGATGGTGGGGCCGCCGGTCTCGCCCAATTCGGCATCGTTCCCGTTCCGATCGCCTAGGCTCTACTGGTCGATGAGGTGCACGAGCTCGTCGATAAAAGACGGGAAGTCCACCGAGCGTTTGATGAGACGCTGCACGTCGGCCCGTTCGGTGAAGACCTCGACGAACTGGTCGAAGATGGACTGGAACGACGCCCGCCCGTCAGCGCTGAACGCGATCAGGGCGACGACGTTGACGCGGCTGTCACCCCAGGGCATGGGGGAGTTGTTGACGGCAATGGCAATGGACGTCTGCTGCGCGGTCATGGTCATGGCGTGTGGCACGGCGAGGTGGTCGGTGAACGCGGTCGACGACATCCGCTCGCGTTCAATGGCGCCGTCGACGTAGCTGGGATCGATGAGTCCGCGCGCGACCATGCGCCCGCCGAGCTCGCGGATCATCGCTTCCTCGTTGGGGGCGGCGAAGTTGCGCAGGTAGAGGGACTCGTCGAAAAACTGCAGCAGATCCTTTTTAATGTGCGACCGCCGACGAAGGCGGCGCACACGGATGGCCGCCTCGCGGATTCGGTGCACGTCGCGCTCCGTGAGGAACGGCTGGATGACGATCACGTAGTCGGCCGGGACAGGCGGCTCGATCGTGGTGAGAACGAGGTCGGCACGAAGGTCTGCCCACGGCACGTCACTGCGCGTGATCTGGTCCACGATGGTCAAGTCGTCGCCGAGAACCCGTTCGATGCGCTGACGCAACTGCACGTGCATCGTGTAGTAATTGGGGCAGACGATCACGCAGGTGACGAGCTGCTCGGATTGGGAATGCTGTTGCAGGTATGAGCCGACGTGCATCGCGATGTAGGCGATCTCGTCGTCGTTGATGTGGATCTGCTCCTGGCGCTGCAGTTCGCTCGCGATGTACACGGCGAGTTCGTAGATCATCGGATAGGCGGTCTTGATCGACCGGGTGAGCGGATTGCGTGAGTAATCCCGCACCTGTGCGCGGTCGATGAGGTTGCGCACGTGCAGCGTGAGTCGGGTGATGAAATCCTCGTCGGCCAGGTCGACAAGATATTCCTCGCTGGCCTGAGCCACGATGCGTCGCATGACCTCGAGGTCCCCGGCACGGGCGACGGTTGCGTTGATCGCGTCGGTGGCCTCGTCGTGTCCGGGCGTCACGACCCGGGTCTGCAGGAGGAGCACGAGGTAGGCAAGGTCGCTGAGATCAAGCACGACGCCGAAATGGGTGTCGATGAGACTGGCCAACGCAACCGTGAGGTGCTCGCCGACGTCTGGTGCTTCGTCGGCTCTGGCAGCGGCGCGCTTGCTCACCCGGTCGACGGCGATGGCCACGTGCAGCAGAACATTGTTGGTGCCGTACTCATTCACGAAATAACCCTGGGCGTCGAGCATGGCGATCAGGTCGGTCTTGAACGCACCGAGGCTGTCAGACGGGAATTCCTTCTGGATGGCCGCAAGTTCGAGCAAACCGCGGGCGGACTCTTCGCGGAACATCCGGCTGATCAGGCGGCGCCGGTCGGTTTCGGATCCGAGAAGAGTCACTCGGCTGCCGTGGCGGGCCAGGGAGAGTCCCGTGTCGGGCAGGAGTGCGCGCACCCGAGACAGGTCGGCCTCGACGGTGGAGTCGCTCACGAAGGTCTCGGCCGCGAGCTCATAGACGTCGAGGCCCTCTGCCGAGTCGGTGAGGCGACGAACCAGCTGGTACAGACGGCGCTGCGGTGTGTCCGACTCCGCGTGCTGCCGCGGCGGTGCTGTGCGGAATGCCGCGTAGGCCTCACGGTTGACGCGGTAGCCGGCCGGTCCCGACTCGATCACCTCGAGCGGGTCCGCCGCCGTCTTCACAATCGTGACGTAACTGCGTACGGTGCGCGGAGTCACACCGAGGTGTTCGGCCAATTCACCTGCCGTGACCCAGCCGGGGGAACGGAAGAGGTAGTCGAGCATCCTCGATTGGTTGTCGCTCATTGTGCCTTGTTCTGTGTCGTGCGCGGTCCCATCGAGTAGATCTTATCTGCCGAACCCGAGGGTTTCCGGGGGTGCGGCAATGAGTCTGGTGGCCCCCGGAAGGGGTGCCCGGCAGACTGTAACAAGTCTGCTGTGCGTCGACGACGAAAGGGTGAATCGATGAGGATTCATATTGTGTGTGGTGCCGGTGCGTCCAGCACGTTCGTGGCGCTGCGGCTACGCAGGAGCGCGGCGGCCCGTGGGATGTCCGCTCACGTGACCGCCGGAAGCGAATCCGATCTGGCGAGCATGCTGCCGGTCATCGATGTGCTTCTCGTGGGTCCGCATCTGCAAGGGATGTTCGCCCAGATCCAGCAGCAAGCCGCAGTGGCCGGCGTGCTGGCCAGCTTGATGCCCGCGACGGTCTTCAGCGCTCGCGATGGCGAAGAGGCCCTCGACCTGGCCCTCGCAACGGCCAGCACACGTTCATGACTGTGGCAGACCAGTACTCCCAGCACCTGCCGCATAACGCACACGCAACGAAAGGTACCGCAATGCTCGAACGCACCGTTCTCATCGGATCGACCCACGGACTGCACGCTCGTCCGGCGAAACTTTTCAGCCAGGCCGCCGCGGCTGCGGGTGTCCCCATTACGCTCACCAAGACCGGCGGCAAGACCGTCAACGCCGCGAGCATTCTCGGCATCATCTCTCTCGGCATCGGCCACGGTGACGAGGTCACCCTTGCAGCCGACGGGGACACGGCCGAGACAATCCTCGACGAGCTGGCCCGGCTGCTGCTCGTCGACCACGACGCTTAGGGGCTGCGCATGGAACTGCAGGGAATCGGAATCGGTCAGGGTGTCGTTGTGGGCCGTGTCGTGCGCATGTCCGACCCGCTGCCCGACCCCGTCGCCGCGCCCAGCGCTCTGACGCCGGCGGAGGAGGGCGACCGCGTCACCGAAGCCCTCGGCGCCGTTGCAGCCGACCTCCTCGCCCGCGCGAAGCGGGCCGGCGGAGTGGCCGGCGAGGTACTCGAGGCCCAGTCCATGATGGCCGAAGACCCCAGCCTCGTTGATGACGTCACGCTGCGGCTTGCCGCTGGCGCGACGGCAGAACGGGCGGTCTTCGAGGCCTTCGCGGCCTTCCGTAACATGCTGACCGAGCTCGGCGGCTACATGGCAGAGCGAGCGGGCGACCTCGACGACGTCTCGCAGCGCGTCGTCGCACGTCTCTCTGGAGTCGCGGCGCCCGGGGTGCCCGACCGGGGACAGCCGTTCATCCTCGTAGCTCGCGACCTGGCTCCGGCCGACACTGCAACCCTCGACCTCGGCCAGGTACTCGGCCTGATCACCCTCGACGGGGGCCCCACCTCGCACACCGCGATCCTGGCCCGCGAAAAGTCCATTGTGGCCATCGTGCGCGCGGTCGATGCGGCGGACCTCACCGATGGCGACGAGGTCATTTTGGACGCCGCGAACAACCTGGTGATCACATCACCCAGTGCCGAGCAACTCTCCCAGGCGCACGCATGTGTGGCCGCTCGGGCCGCCCACGCGCTCGCGCCGGTGTCACCGGGCCGCCTCGCGGATGGTACCCCGATTCCGCTTCTGTCGAACCTCGGGTCGGCCGACGGAGCGGCCGCGGCCGTCGCCCTCGGCGCGGAGGGCGTTGGCCTGTTCCGCACCGAATTTCTGTTTCTCGACGCCGTCACCGCGCCGACCGTGGCCGAGCAGCGCTTCGAATACGAGCGGATGCTGCGCGCCTTCCCCGGCAAGAAGGTCGTGGTCCGTGCATTGGATGCCGGGGCGGACAAGCCGCTGGCCTTCCTCAACGACGCCCGCGAAGAAAACCCGGCCCTCGGCCTGCGGGGGCTGCGCGCGCTGCGTGCATCCGAGCAGATACTGCGCGACCAACTGGAAGCGCTCGCCCAGGCGGACGCCGCCACCGAGGCTGACCTGTGGGTAATGGCCCCGATGGTCGCCACCGTGGAGGAGACCCGCTACTTCGTGGCACTCGCGCGCGAGCTCGGGCTCAAGACCGCCGGGGTGATGGTCGAGATCCCCGCCGCCGCGCTTCTCGCCGATCGCATCCTGCGGCACGCCGACTTTGCCTCGATCGGCACGAACGACCTCACCCAGTACACGCTCGCAGCCGACCGCCTGCTCGGCTCCGTGGCCGCATTCCAGGACCCGTGGAACCCCGCGGTACTGCGCCTGGTGGCCGAGGTCGGTGCCGCCGGTGCCGAGCTCGGCAAGCCCGTCGGGGTGTGCGGTGAGGCCGCCGCGGATCCGCTGCTCGCCGTGGTGCTCGTCGGCCTGGGCGCAACGAGCCTCTCGATGTCGGCTTCAGCCCTCGCCGACGTGCGGGCGACCCTGGCGGACTTCACGAGCGAGCAGGCCCGGCTGTTGGCCGAGCTTGCCCTCGACGCCGAGGATGCGGCATCCGCTCGCGAAGCGGTCACGACCATGGCCGCCACATTTCTTGATTCATCTTCTCGTTCCGAACCTTCCCGTGCAGCACACCCTAGAAAGGTACTGAAATGACGACGACGTCAGCCGACACCAAGCGAACGGGCACTCGTGTGCACGTGCAGCGCTTTGGCACATTCCTCAGCGGAATGGTCATGCCCAACATTCCCGCCTTCATCGCATGGGGGCTGATCACCGCGCTGTTCATCCCCACCGGATGGACCCCCAACGAGACGTTCGCAACCCTCGTCGACCCGATGATCATCTACATGCTGCCGCTTTTGATCGCCAACACGGGTGGTCGCATGATTTATGACACCCGCGGTGGCGTGGTCGCCACGATCGCCACGATGGGTGTAATCGTCGGCAGCAGCATTCCGATGTTCATCGGAGCAATGATCGTGGGCCCGCTCGCTGCCTACCTGCTCAAGAAGGTCGACAGCATCTGGGAGGGCAAGGTCAAGGCCGGCTTCGAGATGCTCGTGAACAACTTCACGGCTGGAATCCTCGGTGCCATCCTCGCCCTCGGCGCGTTCGTCGGTATCGCCCCGCTCGTAATCGGGCTGAGCAAACTGCTCGAAACCGGTGTCGACTTTCTGATCGCCAACGGATTACTGCCCCTCGCGAGCATCCTGATCGAACCGGGCAAGATCCTCTTCCTCAACAACGCCATCAACCACGGCGTGCTCACCCCGCTCGGCGTGCAGCAGGTATCCGACACCGGCAAGTCGATTTTGTTCCTGCTCGAGGCCAACCCCGGCCCCGGACTGGGCATCCTGCTCGCGTTCACCTTCTTCGGAACCGGTATTGCCCGGGCCAGCGCGCCCGGCGCAATCATCATCCAGTTCCTCGGCGGCATCCACGAGATCTACTTCCCCTACGTGCTCATGAAGCCGATTCTCATCCTGGCCGCCATCGGCGGCGGCATGACCGGTGTGGCCATCAACGTGGCGTTCGCCACCGGCTTGCGCGCTCCCGCCTCGCCCGGCAGTATCTTCGCCGTGCTCTTCCAGACGTCGCCCGAGAGCTACATCGGCGTCATCTTGTCGGTCATCGGTGCGGCAGCGGTCTCCTTCCTGATCGCCGCCGTCATCCTGCGCGCCAGCCGTCGCCGCGACCTCGCTGAGGGCGCCGGTCTCGACCTGACCGCCGCCGTGGCGAAGACCGAGGCAAACAAGGGCAAAGCCAGTTCGGTACTCGGCAGCCTCGTTGGCTCCACCGCAACGGATGCCGCGGCCGGCGACAATGCCCCCACCCGCGACCTCCGCAACATCGTGTTCGCGTGCGACGCCGGCATGGGCTCGAGTGCGATGGGCGCCTCCGTGCTGCGCAACAAGATCAAGAAGGCCGGCATCGCGGGAATCACCGTGACCAACCAGGCCATCGCCAACCTCGACGGCAGCGCCGATCTCGTCATCACGCACCAGGACCTGACCGACCGTGCGCGGGCCAAGTCACCCGACTCCGTGCATGTCTCCGTCGACAATTTCATGAACAGCCCGAAGTACGACGAAGTCGTGGGCATGCTCGAACACCAGACCAACGAAGGAGTCACCTCATGAGCCAGATCCTCGAACCCCGCAACCTGATTGCCCGCGGAACGGCCCGCACGCGCGACGAGGCGATTCGCGAGGCCGGTGGCCTCCTCGTGGCGTCCGGCGCCGTGAGCGACGACTACGTGGCGTCCATGTTTGAGCGCGAAGCATCCGTTTCGACGTACATGGGCAACTTCCTCGCCATCCCGCACGGCACGAACGACGCGAAAGAATCGATCCTGCGCTCCGCCCTGTCGCTCGTGCGCTACGCCGAGCCGATCGATTGGAACGGCCAGCCGGTGCGTTTCGCCGTGGGTATCGCGGGGCTCAACAACGAGCACCTCGAGATCCTCTCCAAGATCGCCATCGTGTTCTCCGACGAAGACGAGGTGGCCAAACTCATCGACGCCGCCTCGGCCGAAGAAATTTTCGCCCTCCTTGAGGAGGTCAACGCAGAATGAAGGCCATTCACTTCGGCGCGGGCAACATCGGGCGCGGCTTCGTCGGACTCCTGCTGCACGAAGCCGGGTACGAGGTGGTCTTCGCTGACGTGAATTCGACCCTCATCGACGCGCTGCACGCCGCACCCAGCTATGAGGTGCACGAGAAGGGGGAGGGGGCCCGCCAGCACACGGTGCAGGGGTTCCGCGCCATCAACAGCGCTACCGACAGCGAGGCGCTGATCGACGAGATCGCCACCGCCGACGTCGTGACGACGGCCGTCGGACCGAACATCCTCAAGTTCGTTGCCCCGCTCATCGCGGCCGGGCTAACGCTCCGGGAAGCGTCGCTGCCGCCGCTCGCCGTGATGGCGTGTGAGAACGCCATCAACGCCACCGACCTGCTCGCCGAGCACGTGCACAGCCACGTGACCGGTGCCGACTGGCCGGCCGTCTCGTCGCGCGCCGCCTTCGCGAATACTGCCGTCGACCGCATCGTGCCCAACCAGGCAGCGGATGCGGGCCTCACGGTGACGGTGGAGGCCTTCTACGAATGGGTCATCGAACGCGGCGCATTCGGCGATGCTGTTCCGGTCATTCCGGGAGCCACGTTCGTGAACAACCTCCTTCCCTATATAGAGCGCAAGCTCTTCACGGTGAACACCGGGC
The DNA here is from genome assembly GCF_002929495.1 of Cryobacterium sp. Y82. Classification (GTDB taxonomy): domain Bacteria; phylum Actinomycetota; class Actinomycetes; order Actinomycetales; family Microbacteriaceae; genus Cryobacterium; species Cryobacterium serini. Next base: position 223,919 of record NZ_PJJJ01000037.1, on the reverse strand, counting down.
ACGCCACCATTGCCTACCTGGGCAGCCGGGCCGGCGTCAACACGATAGCCGAGGCGCTCGACGTGCCGGCCGTCGTGGCGGCCGCCCGCGCCGTGCTCGAAGAGACGTCGGCGCTGCTGGTTGCCAAGCACGGACTCGACAAGGACGCCCAGCGCGCCTACCGTGAAAAGATCCTCGTTCGGTTCAGCAACCCAGCCCTGCTCGATACCGTCGAACGAGTGGGCCGCCAGCCCCTGCGCAAACTTGGCCGCAACGAGCGGTTCATCGGCCCGGCCGCGGAATTGATCGAATCCGGCATCAGGCCAGAGGCGCTCTTGGGCGCCATCGGTGCGCTGCTGCGCTTTGACGTTGCGGCCGACGAGCAGAGCGTCGAGCTGCAACGGATGCTCCGGGCCGAAAGCGCGGAGTACGCGGTTCTGCAGGTCTGCGGGCTCGATGCGGCGCATCCACTCTTCGCGTCGGTCGTGCTCGAAGTAAGACGCGCGCAGGGATTATAGGACTGAATTGCCAAAAGGCAATCTCATACCATAAGATTGATCCTTGGTGTCTGGTGTCGCCCTTTTCGGGCGTGTCCGTACATCAATCCCGCATGACCAGCAATCAATACAGAGCGACAGTGAGGGTATGGCCAAAAAAGACGGTGTCATCGAAATCGAGGGCGCAGTAGTCGAAGCTCTGCCCAACGCGATGTTTCGCGTTGAGCTGTCAAACGGCCACCGAGTTCTTGCCCACATCTCGGGCAAGATGCGTCAGCACTACATCCGTATCCTCCCGGAGGACCGCGTGATCGTTGAGTTGAGTCCTTACGATCTGACCCGTGGCCGGATCGTCTACCGCTACAAGTAACGGCTGCTGTAAGTAACGGCCCTCGGCATCCCGAGGGTACGAAGACAGCGAAAAAACAAGGAATTACCATGAAGGTCAAGCCCAGCGTCAAAAAGATCTGTGACAAGTGCAAGGTCATCCGCCGTAACGGCAACGTGATGGTCATTTGCGAGAACCCGCGTCACAAGCAGCGCCAGGGTTAGATCGCGTCGCGACTCGTCGCTTCGAGATTTACCTGCAGTAATAGATATAGATAGCAGTTCCGGGAGCCCTTCGGGGTGACACCATCGGCTGGAGGCCGATGTACAGGAGCTGTTACAGACCTCCATCACTAACAGGAGACACAATGGCACGTCTAGCCGGCGTCGACATCCCGCGCGATAAGCGCGTGGAAGTTGCATTGACTTACATTTACGGTGTTGGCCGTACGAGGGCCCTCAAGACCCTCGCCGACACTGGAATCGACGGAAACATCCGCGTCAAGGATTTGAGCGACGACCAGCTCGTCCTTCTCCGCGACTACGTCGAGGGTACCTTCAAGGTTGAGGGTGACCTCCGCCGTGAGGTTGCCGCTGACATCCGCCGCAAGGTTGAAATTGGCAGCTACGAGGGCATTCGCCACCGCAAGGGCCTGCCCGTTCGCGGTCAGCGCACCAAGACCAACGCTCGCACCCGTAAGGGCCCGAAGCGCACCGTAGCCGGCAAGAAGAAGGCGCGCTAGGCCCCCGGCCTAGCCCGCTAACGCCTTTAGGATTCAGGAGAAATTCATGGCACAACCCAAGTCGGCCGTACGGAAGCCGCGTAAGAAAGAAAAGAAGAACGTTGCTGTGGGCCAGGCCCACATCAAGAGCACCTTCAACAACACGATCGTGTCGATCACCGACACGACCGGAGCCGTCATCAGCTGGGCCTCGTCGGGCCAGGTTGGTTTCAAGGGTTCGCGCAAGTCGACCCCTTTCGCCGCACAGTTGGCCGCCGAGTCGGCCGCCCGCCAGGCGCAGGAACACGGCATGAAGAAGGTTGACGTCTTCGTCAAGGGACCCGGCTCAGGCCGCGAGACTGCGATCCGTTCACTGCAGGCCGCTGGCCTCGAGGTCGGTTCGATCAACGACGTGACGCCCCAGGCTCACAACGGATGCCGTCCGCCGAAGCGCCGCCGCGTCTAAAGCACACGCTGTCATCTCGACGGGCTCGGCTGTAGCCGGGCCCGTCGGAACTCTTTTCTTTCACTTTTCACTCTCTCGTCATTGCAAGTGTCATATAGCGGACACTTAGCCGAAAGGAATCAACAGTGCTTATTGCACAGCGTCCAACGCTCACCGAAGAGAACATCTCGGAGTTCCGTTCACGGTTTATCATTGAGCCGCTCGAACCTGGCTTCGGCTACACCCTCGGCAACTCGCTTCGCCGTACTCTGCTCTCGTCGATCCCGGGCGCTGCTGTAACCAGCATCCGTATCGATGGTGTGCTGCACGAGTTCAGCACCGTTCCCGGTGTGAAGGAAGATGTCACCGAGATCATCCTGAACATCAAGGGCCTCGTCGTCTCGAGCGAGCACGACGAGCCCATCACCGCCTACCTGCGCAAGCAGGGAGCCGGCCAGGTTACCGCCGCTGACATCTCGGCTCCGGCCGGCGTCGAGGTGCACAACCCGGAACTGGTTATCGCAACCCTCAACGACAAGGCGAAGTTCGAACTCGAACTGACCATTGAGCGTGGCCGTGGTTACGTCTCCAGCACCCAGAACCGTAACGAGTTTTCCGAAGCCGGCCAGATTCCCGTCGACTCGATCTACTCGCCCGTGCTCAAGGTGACCTACCGCGTCGAGGCAACTCGTGCCGGTGAGCGCACTGACTTCGACCGCCTCGTCGTTGACGTGGAGACCAAGTCGGCTATCTCGCCCCGCGACGCCATCGCATCCTCTGGCCGAACCCTGACCGAGCTGTTCGGTCTGGCTCGTGAGCTCAACACCGCCGCAGAGGGCATCGAGATCGGCCCCGCGCCGGTTGACGCTGTGCTTTCGACCGAGTTGTCGGTTCCGATCGAAGACCTCGACCTGTCGGTGCGCTCGTACAACTGCCTCAAGCGCGAAGGCATCAACAACGTCAGCGAACTGGTCGCCCTCTCGGAGACCCAGCTGATGAACATCCGCAACTTCGGGCAGAAGTCGGTTGATGAAGTGAAGGACAAGCTCGTCGAGCTCGGCCTGTCCCTGAAGGATTCGGTTCCCGGATTCGACGGCGCACACTTCTACAGCGGCTACGAAGAAGAGACCATCTAAGGCTCGCGCTTCAACGCTGCCTTTCGATTTTTTGATACTGGAGATTACCAATGCCTAAGCCCACAAAGGGCCCCCGTCTCGGTGGCGGCCCGGCGCACGAGCGCCTCATGCTTGCGAACCTGGCCGCGGCCCTGTTCACCCACAAGTCGATCAAGACGACCGAGACCCGTGCCAAGCGCCTGCGTCCGCTCGCCGAGCGCATGGTGCAGTTCGCCAAGCGCGGCGACCTGCACGCCCGTCGTCGCGTTCTCGCGACGATCACCGACAAGACCGTCGTGCACGAGCTGTTCACGGTCATCGCCCCGCAGGTCAACGAGCGTCAGGGCGGTTACACCCGCATCACCAAGCTCGGTTTCCGCAAGGGCGACAACGCCTCCATGGTGCAGATGGAGCTCGTTCTCGAGCCCCTGGTTCCCAAGGTCAAGCGCTCCAAGACCGCGACCGTTGCCGCGACCCCCGTCGGGTCCGAGAACGTTGTTGTCGACGACGTTATTGCTGACGACGTTGTCGTCGACGAGACCGTCGTTGCTGACGGCGTCGTAGCCGAAGACGTTGTTGCCGAGGATGCAGCAACCGACGAGGCCGACAAGAAGTAGCAGTACCAGCAAGGGAGGGCCAACACATGTTGGTCCTCCCTTTTTGTGTATCCGTCCGTCTCGCTTGACGAAGTTAGGGTTGAAACATGGATCACCGCGTAACTTCGCTGGCTGAGCGCATCGGCATCGCACCGGCTCCGGTGCTTCCGGTGCACCCGGACGTTACAACGTGGCGAGCGGCCACCAGCGACGACATCGACGGTATCTGGCAGCTGCGCTGCGCGATGGGCGAAGTCGACCACCCCAATTACCTCACGGCTCGGGGCGCGATCGCCGCCGACTTCGGCTACTCTCATTTTCATCCGGAGCTCGACTCGCTCGTTGGTGTCGACCAAGTTGGCCGCATCATCGCCGTAGGCATGGTCATGTTTCCCCCGCGACAGGTGACTCTGGTGCGCTCGATGCCGATCGGCGGGGTGCACCCGTCGCTTCGAGGTCGGGGCGTGGGTCGCCAACTGCTGGCCTGGCAGCTGGGCCGGGCGAAGCAACAGCTAGCTTCCTCGACCAAAACCCTGCCTGGTTGGGTCCTCACCTATGCCGACGAACGGTCACCGCAGAACGCGGCCTTGTTCGAGCGCGGTGGCCTGACCCTCGCGCGCTACTTTCTCACCCTCGAACGACCGCTGGATGCGCCGGTGCGCGTCGTCGACGCGGCTGACGGCATCCGCGTTGCTGCCTATACCCCCGCCGTTTCGTCCGACGTGCACGCCGCCCGGGACGACGCCTTCATGGACCACTGGGGCAGCCAGCCGATGAGTGACGAGAACTGGAACGCCTTCGTCGGCGGACAGTGGTTTCACCCCGACCTCTCGTTTGTGGCCTACGGTACCAACGCATCCGGCGCGGAGCAGGTTGTCGGCTTCGTGCTGTCCACCGTGAACGAGAACGTCTGGGCAACGCAGGGGTTCACCGGCAGTTACATCGATCTGGTCGGTGTTTTAAGCGGATGGCGCGGCCGCCACATTGCGCAGTCGCTGCTGGCCGCCCAGCTGGCCGCCGGGCAGGCTCTCGGGCATGAGCGGGTGACCCTCGCGGTCGACTCGGCCAGCCCCACCGGGGCCCTCGGCCTTTACACCGGCATGGGATTCGTGCCCACCCACCGCAAGATGGCGTACACCCTCACGTTCTAGCCCGGGCCCCGTCAAGCCTCGAGGCTGGATCTCCTAAATCCCACATGCAAAGCAGGTGTCGCCGTCAGCCGTCAAAGCGCGAGGTGATGCACAATCGCCCTGTCCGTCTTATGGTCAGCTCGGACACTAGCTTTGGATGATTGATCCGCGAACGCGCATCACCTCGATTTCGGCGTCGGATATCCCGTATTCCGCTAGAATTTCGGCGCTGTGCTGCCCGAGCATAGGGGGCGCACTGCGTAGCCACGGCTCATTGCCCGTTACTGCGGGGCGACCCAGAACTCGAATCTCACCCAACTCAGCATGCTCGACCGTCTCAGCTAGCTTTAGTTCGTCGGCGATGGGATGCTCGAACGCTTCGTTAATACCCAGTACTGGCCCACACGGTACCCCGGCTGCGTTGATGATCGACATCCATTCACTTGAGTCGTGCGCGGCAAGAGTCTGTTCCATCAGGTGGCGGAGCTCACGCTTGTTGTGCAGACGTCCCTCATTCGTGGCATAGAGCGGGTCCTCGGCGAGTTCCTCGAGTCCGAGAGCTGTGCAAAGCTGGCGCCACATGCGTTCGTTCCCGGATGCGATTGTGACATACCCGTCGCGGGTGGCAAAGGTTCCCTGCGGGAACAGTAGCGGGTGGTCGTTGCCCTCCCCGACCGCAACGACGCCCAGACTGAGGTACTTCTGTGCCTGGTATGTAAGGAGGAAATTCGTGCTTTGCATCAGCGAGGTAGAGACAACTCCGCCAGCTCCAGTGCGGTCTCGTTCGAGCAATTTAGCGAGAATGGCAAAGCTGGCTATGAGACCGGTCGTGGAGTCTGCGACGGGGACGCCGACGCGCAGGGGCCCAGTTTCGCAGGTGCCGGTGACACTCATCAGGCCGCTCATGCCTTGGGCGTTCTGATCGAAACCCGCCATGGTCGACCCCACCGGGCCATCGCCGAAGCCACTGATTGAGCAGTACACCAGCTTCGGGTTGATTTGAAGGAGGCGGTCGGCGCCAATGCCCATCTTCTCGGTTGTGCCGGGCTTAAAGTTCTCGATCAGGACGTCAGCCGTCGCGGCGATCTTCTTCACTGCGTCCAGTCCCTCCGAACTGCGGAGGTCGACGGCTAACGACCGCTTGTTCCGGTTAGCCGACATGAAGTACACGCTATGACCGTTGTCGAATGGGCCGGATTGGCGTGAAGGGTCTCCCAGCGGCACTGGTTCGACCTTAATTACTTCAGCGCCCTGATCGGCGAGCATCATGCTTGCAGTGGGTCCGGCGATGTAACGGGAGAGATCGAGGACCACGAGACCGTCTAGCGTGCTCATCAGGCTCCTGCCTTCGTGAAGATCGGCCGGCGCTTGGTCAGAAAAGCATTTACGCCTTCCTTCAGATCGTCTCCGTCGTAGGCCTGGACATGAAGCCGTTGAACTCGATCAGCGGCGGCGTCGTCGAGTGCGCCGGCGAGGTCTGTGACGACCTTCGCTGCTGTGATCGTTGTAGCGGAGGACCCTGTGATCGTCCTAAGCAGAACGGCAATGTGCGCGGCAAGTTCGATATCGGGAACAACCTCGTCCAGGAGGCCGATCTGGAGGGATTCGGCGGCGTTGAAGAGGCGACCGCTGAACAACACGCGCTTGAGTCCATTAACGCCGATGTGCCTGGTCAGCAATCGCGTTTCGGTCAGTCCGAGGATCACTCCCAATCGGCCGATGGGAATGCCGATCTGCGCCGTCTCCGAGCCGATCCGGAGGTCGCACGCAGCGGAAAGCTCGCATCCGCCGCCCACAGCGAAGCCGCGAATCATCGCGATCGTCGGCACCTCGATTGCAGCAACGGCGCGTAAGGCCCGGGTTAAATGGTCGTTGTAGGCGGTGGCGGCGGATGCGGTCAGCCTGTTCTCGGGAAATTCAGCAATGTTGGCTCCAGCTGCGAACGCCGCCGTGCCCGATCCACGAATGACAACAGCTCGAACGCCCGGCTCACTCCTCAACTCGTCGAACACTTCGGCTATTCGAATCCACATCGACAGGGATAGCGCATTCCGGGCGGGTGCGTCTGACAGGACCACGAGCGCGACGTTCGCTTCCAGGTAGACCTCGACGGATCCGTGGCCGCCGTCTCCGTTATCGGGTCGTGCGATTAATTCTTCGTACATACAAAACTCCTTGGTCAATACGGAACGAGAGTTCCATGGGTGTTGCCGCACAGGCAACAGTTCGTACAGATGGTTCCGGACTCAGAGGACGAGGCTCAGGAGGAGCACTACCAAGAGGCCCGTAATAGACGCCACGGAGGTCGACAGGCCGATCAACTTGATCGCGCCGTTTGTCGTTTGGCCCAGCAGATTCTTCGCCATCCAAAAGAAGTTGCTGTGAACGGTCATCATGAAGAGCGAACCAGCTCCCGCGGCGAGCGCGATGAGCAGGGGATCGACACCGGAGGCGGCAGCCACGGGCCCCAGGATGCCCGCGGATGTGATTGCCGCCACGCTGACGGACCCGATTGCGATGTGGAGCACGACCGCGATGATCCAGGCGATCAGGATTGGCGGCCCGAAACTCTCTTGAAAAAATGACGCCAGAATATCGCCAAGGCCGATCGCCGTTACCGTTCCGGCCAGGGCTCCACCGAGTCCGGTCAGGACGAGGACCTCACCGAGGTTGGCGAAAGACCTGTTGAGGGCGTTCTTGACGCCTTCGTTCCCGCGATACGACGCCACGATCACTAATGAAAGAGCTGAACCGACGAACAGGGCGAATGTGGGGTTCGCGATGAAGCCCAGGAAGTCGCTGTCTACCTCAAAGACATCGCTGATGGATCCGAAAGCAACGAGCATTAGCGTCAACACGATCGGCATCAGGGCGAGGAGAATGGGAGCTTGTCGGAGTTGTCTGGTTCCGACGTCGATAGTTTGCGTTAACGCACCGCCGTCGCGTGTGCCGGAGACCGACTCTGATCCGAAACCTTCCTGTTGCAGGCCAGGTTCGTCGGCTACTGGCGTGCCGTCCAGCACGTCCATGGCGTCCCAGTCCTCGTCACTAGCCGAGTTCCAGAATCTCGTCCGCAGGATCAAGAATTTCATTATCGCAATAGTCACGATAATTGTGATCACTCCGACGATTGTTCCAAAGACGAGATAGCGCCAAAGTGGCACGTCAATGACTCCTGAGAGCGCCAGGGAACCGACGCTGGGAATCATCATGACCAGACCGACAAGAATGCCTGTGACCAACGAGGCCGCGACGATGGGAATTCCTTTGGCGCCGATCCTGCGTGCAACGCCGCGAGCGACGGGAGCTGTCACAACCAGCATGACGTCCGCGAAGATCGACTGGAGCGCGGTTCCGGCCGTGATGCCGAGGGCATACGGTGCCATCCGTTTGCCGAAGACCCGCAGTAATGCTCGGACGATTCGATCGATCGCGCCAATTTCGGCGAGGGCAGTGCCCATCGTGATTCCGAACGCGATGAGCAAGCCGATCTTTGCGAGGATGCCACCGAACCCATTTGTGAGCGTATCCAGCGTCTCGGTGAAACCCAGGCCTCCAGTGAGGCCGAGATACAGGATGGCCACGATGAGGGCATAAATCGGGTGAACTTTGGCCTTCGTTATAAGCACAATCGTTCCAACGATCGCAATCGCACTGTGGATGATGACGAACGGATCGTCCATGTCGAGCCTTTCTCCATTGAAATGCTGGTACCACCGATGTCGCTGCATACCTACACGAGTACAAGGGGTGCATAGTGGTCTGACCACAGACTCTATGGCACGACCGCGGGAATTCCAACTCAACGCGGCTCTGGCCTCCTGCCTGTGTGCGTTATTTTCACCCGTAGTGGCGCTCGTCGACGCGATGATCTCCTCAGCAGAGCGCGATCACCTGGCACCCAACCGGCCAACGCCGAGTCAGCTCAAACTTGAAGCGCTTCGTGACCGGTGTGCGAGAACCGCGAGCTTCGCGGCCGCTGGTACGGCATAGTGGAAAAACACAAATAGTGAGCCTTTTCGTCAAACGGCACCATCGCCCCTGTCTGGGGCCGGCGTCAAAGTCTGGCTGACAGGGGAGTGACGGGAGGAATTGCATGGCTAATTTGGATGACTTGCGCTATTTTCTCGCCCTGGCTCGTTACGCAAGTCTTGTCAAGGCCGCAGAATCCTTGGGAGTTTCACGCATGACGGTCAGTCGGCGCATCGCTTCAATTGAGGAGGAAATCGGCGCCCGTTTGTTTGACAAGACGTCAGGCGGTTGGGTGATGACAAATGATGCGGTCGGTTTCCTCGCGCAGGCAGAAGACATCGAAGCCATCGCGAAGAGGCTTTTTGAGATGCATGTTTCCGATAGCGATAAACCAGAAAACATATCGGGTACCGTGCGCATAGTAACTACTGATGGTTTCGGTCACGACGTGTTATCTCCCTGGACCGCTGATATCTATGAGGCCCTACCGAATGTTCGTACGGAGATCGTAACGACGAGCAGAGTCTCGCCTTTCATGACTCGAGACTTCGATATCGCGATCACAGTCCACCATCCGAACTCGACCAAAGTTAAAGCTCGAAAATTGACGGATTACACTCTTGGCCTGTACGCATCGCCGGAGTACCTTAGGCGTTTCGGAGATCCCCAGTCCCGAGAAGACCTAGAGGAACACAACTTTGTTTGGTTCGTTGAGTCCTTGCACGATCTTCCTGAACTGCAATTCCTACGCCCAATTATTCCGCGAGCGAAAATTGTTGCGGAATTCAGCACCGTTAATGGGCAGCAGGCTGCTGCCGCCGCAGGCGTAGGAATTGGGCTCTTGCCAAGATTTTCAGCAGATTCCAATGATCGGTTGACTCGCGTTCTAGCCACCGAAGTGGAGGTGCGGCGAACCTTCTACCTTGTCGTCCGAGAAGTTTCCATGAGGCTGCCGCAAGTTCAGGCGGTGATGGAGATACTACTGAGGCGAGCTGCGCAGGAACGAGCACGATTTGAGGGAACGCTCGACGTTAACCCTGGGTAACAGTTCCCCCGGCACCGGCCTCATCACGACGCCCACAACAGCGTCTACGGTTCGACGTTCGACTGCTCCGTCGCTCCGTGAGCGGCGATGGTGGGCTTGCGTCAGTCGTCTAGCGGAGTCCGGTTTTTACTGGTGCGGTCTCGGGGGTGATTAGAGCTGCGATCAAGGAAATCAGCCCGACGATCACAATGAGCACGCTGACCCCTACCCAGCCCCACAGGGCCCACAGACCTGTCGCGATAAAGGGAACAAATCCAGCGATCACCGCTGCACCTTGGTATCCGAGTGACGCGCCTGATGTCCTCTTGGAAGTGTCGAAAAGCTCCGGGAACCACGAACTTTGCACTCCTGCCAGGGAATCGTGGCCGAGAACCAGAGCCAGCACCATCGCTGTGATAATCAGTACGGCGTTGCCCGTATTGATGAGAAGGAACAGAGGGATTGCGAAAAGTGTGGTGAAAGCAGAGCCGCAAATGTAGACGGTTTTGCGACCGAATCTGTCGCTGAGCGCACCGTATATCGGATGACTGACAAGTCCGATGATCGACGCTAGAACGACGCCGAACAGGCCTGTTTCCTTCGTTGCGATGTCCTCCTGCACCAAGTACGTGAGCAGGAAGGTGACTACAACGTAGAAGCCACAAGTCTCGGCTAGTCGCAAACAGATTGCTTGCAAGACGGTCTTCCCATCACGGCGGAGAACCTCACCGACTGGATTCTTGACCAGTTGCTTATTCAACTTGGCCTGTTCAAACTCGGGCGACTCGTTGACACCGTATCGGATCCACAATCCGACAAAAACGAGAACGGCACTGAACAAGAACGGAATTCGCCACGCCCAATCGTCGGTGATACCGGTCACGGACAAGAAGGCGACGTTTGCCAATAGGAGGCCGGCGGGAACGCCAATTTGCGGGATAGCGGCGTAAAAGCCCCGGCGCCGAATCGGAGCGTGTTCGAAAGCCATTAAGACGGCGCCGCCCCATTCAGCGCCGTAGCCAATTCCCTGGACTAGACGCAGCAACACCAAGAGGATAGGAGCCGCAACGCCAATCGTCTCGTAGGTCGGGAGAATCCCGATGAGAACGGTTCCGATTCCCATCAAAATAAGGGCTCCGACCAATACCGGCTTACGTCCTATGCGGTCACCAAGATGACCGGCGATGATGCCGCCAACTGGACGCATCAGGAAACCTACGCCGAGAGCTGCGAAAGCCGACAGCGTTGAAACTAGCGGATCGTTGGAAGGGAAGAAGGCTGGACCCAAATACAGTGCCGCAGCCGTGCCATACGCCAGAAAATCGTAATTCTCAATGATCGCCCCGATAGTACTGCCGGTCGCCGCCCTGACTTTCTGGCTCGAGTTAGTATCTATCGGATCGACATCGGATCGCGTCTTTGCAATTGTCATAATCGTCCCTTTCAAATGTTGAGATTAACGGAAATGTGCTTGCGCTGCGTATACCCGTCGATCATTCCCTCGAGTGAGAATTCTCGCCCCATACCCGAACTTTTGTAACCGCCGTAGGACTGGCCGAGAACTTGTCCGCCGCCTTGGTTTACTTGAATCCATCCCGCATCGATGCGGTGCGCCGTTCGGAGGGCAGCGCCAAGATTCCTGGTATAAACGTATGCTGAGAGGCCGTAATGCGTGTCATTCGCCATTGCGATGACCTCATCCTCGGTGTCCCACGGGATTGCTACGGCAACGGGGCCAAAGATTTCCTGACGGTTGATGTTAAAGCTGTTATCGATCTGCGAAAACACTGTTGGTTGAGTAAAGAATCCGGCCGCGAGCGGCCCGACGGCCGGAGGGAGTCCACCTACGAGGAGTCGTCCGCCCTCTACTTTCAGGCCCTCGTCGATGAAACCGCAGACTCGGTCGAACTGCTTTTGATTGACAATGGCGCCGATATCAGTTGTCTCCTCTAACGGGTCGCCAACCTTCATCTCGGCTGCCTTCGCCGTAAACTTCTCGAGGAATGAGTCGAAAATTGTCCTGTGGACAAAAAGCCGGGATCCGGCGGTACATGACTGACTTTGACGCGAGAACCGCATACCCAACAAGGCGGCGTCGACAGCCCAATCTTCGTCGGCATCTGGGAACACGATCTGTGGGTTCTTGCCACCCAGTTCAAGGGTGACAGGGACAACCCTCGGCGCTGCTGCCTCAAGGATCCTGGTCCCCACGGCGGTTGATCCGGTGAACGAAATCTTGTCCACGTTGGGATTATTGATGAGTGCCTCACCGGTCTCAGCGCCCTTGCCGTGCACAACATTCACCACTCCGGCCGGCAAGTGCTTTTGACAGATCTTTGCGACTTCCAGGATAGCGAAAGGGGCATCTTCAGCTGTTTTAAGAACCACGGTGTTACCCGTGGCGATAGCTGGGGCGATCTTCATCGAGCCCAACTGAACGGGAGCGTTCCACGGAATAATCGCGCCCACGACACCATAGGGTTCGCGTCTGGAGTAGTCCAGCGTATTGGAGGACAGCGGAATCTGTTCGCCTTTCGTCTCACTGGCGAGCCCGCCAAAGTATCGAAATACGTCTACAGCAAAGGCCAATTCTCCCCGTGACTGGGTGCGCAGTGCGTTGCCGTTCTCGAGCGAGAGGATTCTCGCTATCCGTTCCGCGTTTTCTTCCAGCTCGTCGGCAATCTTGGCTAAAAGTCGGCCTCGTGCGCGCGGAGCCATATCCCGCCACGCAGGGAATGCTCGTCTGGCAGCATTCACCGCTCTCTCTACGTCAGCGATTCCGCCTTGTGCCGCAGCTCCCATAACACCACGATCCCGCGGTGCCACGACATCGATGATGCGTTCGTCGGCAGATCCCGTCAGCTCGCCGTTGATGATGTGTTCTGCGAAAGAAATACCCAGCTCGTTCTTAGCGATATCGGCCGAGATCATTTGACTGTCTCCAATTGTGCTGACATCGTCTTGATTACCGCCGAGCAGTCGAGTGCACCGTATTCATCAACAAGGGTGGAATAGGCGTTGGTCGCAGCCTCCGTCAGAGCCAACCTTTGTCCAACCGCATCGGCCGCAGTTAGCGCAAGGTTGAGGTCTTTAAGCATCAGCGGCGCGGCGAAGCCAGGACTGAATTCCTTGTCAGCCGCAGAGTTCAAAACGACGCCAGGAACAGGACAGAAGTTCCGAATCGCCCGGCAATCTCCCGTTGATTGTGTGACGATGTTCCACAGGGTTTCGTGGTCGAGTCCAAGTGCTGTCGCCAGAACGAACATCTCGCTAACAGCGGTGAGAGTCGTTCCGAAAAGCATCTGATTACACGTTTTGGCAGCTTGGCCGGATCCAGGGCCACCGACGTGAATAATGGTGTGCCCCATAGACTCCAAGACGGGGCGGGCGAGATCAAGAGTTTCCGAGCTTCCTCCCACCATGAATGTCAAGCTGCCTGCTTTGGCCCCCGCGATACCACCGGAAACTGGAGCGTCCAGACAGTGCAACCCGCCAGATTTCGCAGCCGCGTGTAATTTTTTTGACGTAGCTACGTCAATGGAGGATGAATCAATCAACACCGCGCCAGTCTTGATGGAAGACAGTAGACCATCCTTCGACAGCATCAGATCGTCCAAAATTGCCCCGTTGGGCAACATTGTTATGACGACGTCTGAGCCCCGAACCGCTGCGGCGGCTGTATCGTGAATTTCGATGCCGTTGGCGGCACCCGCATCGCGGGCTTCTTTCGAAAGATCAAATCCCCTGACCGTATTCCCGTCTCGAATGAGATTGGCCGCCATAGGTCCTCCCATTGCGCCCAGCCCAATGAATGCAATTACGCTCATGCGACTTCACTTCCTTGTGTCTAATGCCGCCACCCCGATGGGACGTCAAGTCATCAGTGTTATCTACACAATTAGGAAACAAAAGAGCCGGATCCGATCATGGAGTGATCATATTTGTGCACGCTCTTGAACCGGCCCCGTATGTGAGGAGCCTGGTAATGGAAACTGAGGAGTTTGACGGCCACCGGTTGCGTCTCTCCGGTGAATGCTCGTAGCCCCGTGCACCAGCGGCATCACTCGCTGAAGTTTGAGCGCGCCCGGCCAATTCGCGGCTGCGTTTGTCCTCAAGTCTGGGGCCTTACGCGAGTTGCACTGCCTCACTATTCACAGATTGGCAAGTTATGGATTCGCCCAGACGGGCCTCGTGACGCCCAACCGGGATCTCGCTTTCGTGCTTGAGTTCTGACTCTCAGCGGTACGGCGGCGAACGGGGAGCGTCGGGGTCACGCATCAGCCAGCTGTTGTCGGGCAGCGGAGGCACAGCCGCGAGACGCTTGAGCGCGGCATGCACCTCGTCGGCGTAGAGCTGGCCGCCGGTCGGCCCGGGGTGCACGTGATCGCCGGCCAGCAGGTCGAGTCGCCCCGCGATCGTGTCGTGCCAGTTCGCGAGCTCGACCCGACGATTGCCCGCAGCGAAATCGGCGAGCGTGGCGTTGACGGCGGCGGTCCAGTCGCGTTCGGCGTAGGCGTTCACGAGCACGAGCTGCCGGTCGGGCCCGAGAATGCGCAGAATCTCGGTGAGTTCATCGGTCTTGATCGGCCCGTTGGTGCCGAGGCCGATAACCACAATCGGCTGTAACTGGCGCGCCGCTTTGAGGGCCACCAATATGTCATCCGCGGAATACATTCCACGGGAGACCGACGCGTCAACGGTCATACCCGTAAAAGTGGCCTGCAATTCTGGAGCCGAGGCCAGCATGACCGAGTCGCCGATGGCCGTGATCGGGCTCTCGGTCAGGGAGGGGGTCGCTGCAGCCTGGCGGGCCGCCTCGGTGGCCGCAGCCTGCGCGGCGGCCCGCGCCGCAGCATCCATTGCCCGCTGGCCCCGTTCGATGCGCAGCTGCGCCGAGGTCTGCGCCGGCGCGGCGACGACGGCGGCCGTAGTGCCGCCGACCAGCAGCAGTGATAGGGCGACCGTCGCCGCAACCAGGCGGCGGCGGCGGGTGGGCCCGGTCCACAGTTCACCGATTTGACGGATGCTGCCGCGCACGCCGACCCGCCGGATCGGCAATTCCAGCCAGCGATAGGACACGCCGGCCACGACGAGGGTAATGACCGTGGCGAGCAGACCGATCGGCAGGAGACTGCCAGCCGGGGACGATGCCGGCCAGAGCAGTTGCACCAGCACGAGCACCGGCCAGTGCCACAGGTAGATGCCATAGGAGCGCTCACCGAGGTAGCGCAGCGGGGCGGCGTCGAGCAGCCGACCGAACGGGCCGCCGCGCACTCCCGCCCAGATGACGACGGCCGTGGCCAGGCTCACCGCGACAAGGCCGCCCCGATAGGTTGCGGTGCCGTCTTCCGGCAGCCAGAGGGCGAGGGCGATGATCGTCAGAATGGCGCCGCAGCCAAGCCACGGACGCAACCGGGGCAGTTCGTTGCGCTGCCCGCTCGGGCGGCGCAGCAGCAGAGCGAGCGCGGCACCCGCGAACAAGCCGAAACTGTGCGTGTCCGAGCCGTAGTACACCCGGGTAGGGTCGGCGCCGGGCTGGTACAGCAGGCCCATCCACAGGGCGGCGGCGACGAACAGCGTGGTGACGATGGCCAATCGCACGCGAGGGCGGCGAACCAGCAAGACGGCGAGCAGAAGCAGCGGCCAGACCAGGTAAAACTGCTCCTCTACGGCAAGCGACCAGAGGTTACGCAGCAGTTCGGGTTCGTTGAGGCTGAAATAGCTTGCGTCGGTTGCGATCGACACCCAGTTGTAGCCGAAAGTGCTGGCCCCGAGCAGTTGGCCGCCGAGACCCACGAGCACGTCGCCACCAATGATAAAGGCGATCGTGCAGCTGATCAAGACGACCGGAATGAGTGGGGGGACCAGTCGGCGGGCACGCCGTTGCCAGAACCGGTGCAGGGAGATGCGCCCGGTGCGGGTGTGCTCGGAGACGAGCAGGCCGGTGATCAGAAAACCACTGATGACGAAGAAAACATCGACGCCGATAAAGCCGCCCGGCAGTATCGACGGGAAGAAGTGATAGATCGCGACGGCGATGACGGCGAGGGCGCGCAGGCCGTCGAGGCCGGCCAATCGACCCGGGCGCGGCGCGTTTTTCGGCCCTAGAACGGGTGTGTTCTCGGGACCGATTGCCAGGGTCGTTGACCGAGTCCTCCCGGTGAATGGGAACGAGCGCGGGGAACGAGTCATGGACAATACCGAGTCATGGACAATACGGGGTTTCTCTGGCACTCATTATGGGGGTGGGCCAAGGGCCGGTTTCAACGATAACCCGAGCGCGCCGCCTAGGCTTACCCTCGTGAATCTTTTCGTGCCCCGCGCCGCGAACGCAGCGCTCGGCTCCACGCGCATCCGCCTTGACCTCGCCTACGATGGCACCGATTTTACCGGTTGGGCCCGCCAGCCGGGCTTTCGCACCGTTCAGGCCGACATCGAAAATGGGCTCGCTGGCATTCTGCAAAGCTTTCCTCCGCATCCCACCCTCATCGTTGCCGGACGAACGGATGCCGGGGTACACGCCCGTGGGCAGGTCGCCCATTTCGACCTCACCGCCGAACAGGCCCATTCCCTCGTGCGCATCCAGCGTGGCACCGGAAACCGCCCGCCGGTCGACCTCGGCACCGCCGTGCTGCGTCGCCTCGGTGGCATCCTCGTCACCAAGCCCGACATCGTGCTGCGCCGCGCTACGGTCGTGCCCGGCGGCTTCGACGCCCGGTTCTCGGCCATGTGGCGCCGCTACGAATACCGCATCGCCGACCCCCTGGGCCTGCACGACCCGCAGCAGCGCCTGCGCACGACGTGGCATCCGTTTAAACTGGACCTCGCCGCGATGGATGCCGCAGCGGCGACCCTGGTGGGCCTGCACGACTTTGCCGCCTACTGCAAGCCGCGCCCGGGCGCGACAACCATTCGAACCGTGCAGGACTTTCGCTGGCACCGCGACGACGATGGGCTGATCGTTGCCAGCATCAAAGCGGATGCCTTCTGCCACAGCATGGTGCGCGCCATGGTCGGTGCCTGCGTGGCAGTGGGGGAGGGGCGCCTCGACGGTAAGACCCTCGCCCACCTGCACTTCGATAAACACCGCATCAGCGAGTTCAAGGTGATGCAGGCGCACGGCCTCACCCTCATCGACGTTGGTTACCCCGATGACGCTTCCTTGGCACAGCGTGCCATCGACACGCGCAACCGGCGCTCACTGCCGACGGCTTCCCAAGTTGCGCCTGCGGTCGGAGCCGACTATCGTTGACCATTGGTGTCTGTGCGTTGCAGCGCGGCACCCGAACGTGAGCCCTCCATCGACAGTGTTCTCCTCACGAGAACGCACCCGGAGCGGGATTCACGAACACCTCCGTTCGAAAAAGAAGAAAGCAGCACAACAGTGACGCGCACTTACACTCCCAAGGCAAGCGAACTCCAGCACGACTGGATAGTCATCGATGCCACCGATATCGTCCTCGGACGCCTGGCCAGCCACGCGGCAATTCTGCTGCGCGGCAAGCACAAGGCCACCTTCTCCCCGCACATGGATGGGGGCGACTTCGTCATCATCGTCAACGCTGAGAAGGTTGCCCTCACCGGCAAAAAGCTCGACCTGAAGATCGCGTACCGCCACTCGGGTTACCCGGGCGGCCTCACGGCGACCAACTACTCCGAGATGCTCGAGAAGCACCCGACCCGTGCGGTTGAAAAAGCGATTCGCGGCATGTTGCCGAAGAACTCGCTCGGTCGCGCCCAGCTCACCAAGCTGAAGGTTTACGCCGGCCCTGAGCACCCGCACTCCGCTCAGCAGCCCACCCCGTACACCCTCAGCCAGGTCGCGCAGTAGCGCCGGCAACCAGACTTCTCGACTCTTAGATAAAAAGGATTCCCATCATCGTGGCGAAGATCGCAGACCAGATTGACCAGGCTCCGGAGAGCTACTCCACCGAGACTCCGGCCGAAACCGTAACCAAGGTGCCCCGCGCCGTCCTCAACGTTCCCGGCGCAGCCGTAGGCCGTCGCAAGCAGGCTATCGCCCGCGTGCGCATTGTCCCCGGCTCCGGAACGATCGTTGTGAACGGCCGCGAGTTCGCCGACTACTTCCCGAACAAGCTGCACCAGCAGCTCATCAACGACCCGTTCAAGGTGCTTGACCTGCTCGGCTCGTACGATGTCATCGCCCGCATCACCGGCGGTGGCCCGTCTGGCCAGGCCGGCGCGCTTCGCCTCGGTATTGCACGCTCGCTGAACCTGATCGACGAAGAGAACAACCGCGCCATCCTCAAGAAGAACGGCTTCCTGAGCCGCGACGCTCGAGTCAAGGAGCGCAAGAAGGCTGGACTCAAGAAGGCCCGTAAGGCGCCTCAGTTCAGCAAGCGCTAGCCCGAAAGCCGACGACGATATGACTCGTCTGTTCGGCACGGACGGCGTTCGGGGCCTGGCCAACCGTGATCTCACGGCTGGCTTGGCCCTGAGCCTTGCCCAGGCCAGCGCAGCAGTGCTGACCAAGGGTCGTCGTGCCGAGGCACGCCTCGAAGCGGGCCGCCGGCCCGTCGCAGTGGTCGCCCGTGACCCGCGAATTTCCGGTGAATTTCTCAATGCTGCCGTGTCGGCCGGCTTGGCCTCCAGCGGTGTCGACGTTCTCGATGCCGGGGTCATCCCCACGCCCGCCGCAGCGTTTTTGATCAACGACATCGGTGCCGACTTTGGTGTAATGATTTCTGCCTCCCACAACGAGGCGCCCGATAACGGCATCAAAATCTTCGCCTATGGCGGAACCAAACTTCCCGACGACGTCGAGGACCGTATCGAGTCCTACATCGGTCGCGACACGCTGATGCCGATCGCCGGCGACGTTGGACGCATCCGTCGGTTCGCCGACGCCGAAGACCGCTATGTCGTGCACCTGCTCACGACGCTGCCGCACCGCCTCGACGGCATCCACGTCGTGCTCGACTGCGCCCACGGCGCCGCTGCTGGCGTCTCGCCGCAGGTATTCACGGATGCCGGTGCTCGCCTCACCGTGATCGGGGCCGACCCCGACGGTCTCAATATCAATGACGGCGTGGGCTCGACCCACCTCGACAATCTCGCCAAGGCTGTGCTCGAGCACGGTGCCGACATTGGCATCGCCCATGACGGTGACGCCGACCGGTGCCTCGCGGTTGACCGCGACGGCAATATCGTCGACGGCGACCAGATTATGGCGATTCTCGCCGTGTCGATGGCCGAACGCGGAGTGCTGAAAGACCGCACGCTCGTGGCGACCGTCATGAGTAACCTCGGATTGCGCAAGGCCATGGCGGCCAACGACATCACCGTCGTGCAGACCAAGGTGGGCGACCGATATGTACTAGAAGAACTCAACGCCCACGGGTATTCCCTCGGCGGCGAACAGTCCGGTCACGTCATCATGACCAAGTACGCCACGACGGGCGACGGCATTCTTACCGGACTTCACCTCGTGGCCGAAATGGCGCGCACCGGTAAGACGCTGGCCGAACTGGCATCCGTTATGACGGTATACCCGCAGATTCTGGTAAACGTGCGTGGTGTCAACCACACGGGTCTCGGCGCCGACGACGTCATCGCGCAAGCCGTGCTCGCTGCTGAAGCCGAACTCGGCGACACCGGTCGTGTGCTGCTGCGCCCCTCCGGTACCGAGCCAATGGTTCGGGTCATGGTGGAAGCGGCAGACCAGCCCACCGCCGACCGCCTGGCGCACTCCCTCGCCGACGTAGTGCGGGAGCGCCTGCCCCTCTAGTGCTACGGAACGGGGCCTGGGCCCCGTCCAGAGACAACAAGTCCGTGCGCGGGGTCAGACCTTGCGCAGCAACACCTTGGAGACGGCGTGCGTGGGGTCTTTGCGTAGTACCAGGGTCGCGCGCGAGCGGGTGGGGCGGATGTTCTGAAGCAGGTTGGGCTGGTTGATGCTGGTCCAGATGCTGCGCGCCTTGCCGCGCGCTTCATCTTCGGTGAGCGTCGCGTAGCGGTGGAAAAACGAGTTGGGGTTGGCAAACGCTCCGCGCTGCAGCTTAAGAAATCGCTCCTCATACCAGCGGGCAATGTCCTGGGTACGAGCATCGACGTAAATGGTGAAGTCAAACAGGTCGCTCACCGAGAGACCGTGCCCGGGGGCGGGAGGCTGCAGCACGTTGAGGCCCTCGACGATAAGAATGTCGGGTTGTCGCACCACGATCTGCGCGTCGGGCACGATGTCGTAGCTCAGGTGCGAGTAAAACGGTGACCGCACTTCCGGGGCGCCGCTCTTGACCGCACTAACGAACCGCAGTAGCGCGCGCCGGTCGTAGGACTCGGGAAATCCCTTGCGTTCCATCAGTCCGCGCCGGTTCAGTTCGGCGTTGGGAAACAGAAAACCGTCGGTCGTGACAAGTTCCACCCGGGGAGTGTCGTCCCAACGAGCGAGCATCTCGCGGAGCAGCCGGGCGGTGGTCGACTTGCCGACCGCGACCGAGCCGGCCACGCCGATCACAAACGGAGTCGGACGAGCGCGTTCGCCGAGAAAACCGCTGGTGGCACGGTGCAGGGTACGGGCATTCGCGGCGTAGAGGTTGAGCAGGCGACTGAGCGGGAGGTAGACATCCGTCACCTCGTTAATATCGAGTGGCTCACCGATGCCGCGCAATTGCACGATTTCGGTCTCTTTCAGCGGCAGCAGAGTGGTCGGAGCGAGAGCTGCCCAGTCCGCTCGGTCGAGTTCCACGAAAGGGGTACCGTGGCCGTTCATTACAGGGGCCAGCACCGGATCGGACATTCCCCCAAGCTTAGTCCGACTAAAATCGACTTCTATGTGTGGAATCGTAGGTTATGTCGGAAGCAACAAGACCGTTGACGTTCTAATGGGAGGCCTCGGACGGCTCGAATATCGCGGATACGATTCCGCGGGTATCGCCGTCATCGACGAGTTCGGGGTGCTCAACACCGCCAAGAAGGCTGGCAAACTGTCGGCCCTGGTCGGTGAGCTGAAAGCTCATCCCATCAACGACGGCACGACCGGAATCGGTCACACCCGCTGGGCCACCCACGGCGGCCCCAACGACGAAAACGCGCACCCGCACCTCGGTGACAACAACAAGCTCGCCCTCATCCACAACGGCATCATCGAAAACTTCGCCGAGTTGCGGGGCGAACTGCTCGCCGAAGGCTTCACCTTTCTGAGTGAGACCGACACCGAGGTCGCCGCAGTGTTGCTCGGCCGCGAATACCAGCGCGTCGGCGATCTGGCCGAGGCCTTCCGCACCGTCGTGGCCCGCCTCGACGGAGCGTTCACGCTGCTCGCCGTGCACCAGGACCAGCCTGGCGTTGTCGTGGGCGCCCGCCGCAACTCACCGCTCGTCATCGGTCTCGGTGAGGGCGAGAATTTTCTCGGTTCCGACGTCGCCGCGTTCGTCGAGTACACGCGCCGCGCCGTAGCGATCGGCCAGGACCAGATCGTCACCATCACAGCGGATGCCGTCACCGTCACCGACTTCGACGGTCACCCCGTCGAAACCGAAGAGTTCGACATTGCCTGGGACGCCTCCGCCAGTGATAAGGGCGGCTGGTCCAGCTTCATGGCGAAGGAAGTCTCCGAGCAGCCTGATGCCGTCGCGAACACCCTGCGCGGGCGCATTGCCGACGGGCAGGTCATCGTTCCCGAACTGACCGAATTTGGCGACGACGTGCTCGCGGGCATCCGTCGTGTCGTGATCATCGCCTGCGGAACCGCAGCCTACGCCGGCCAGACAGCCAAGTACGCCATTGAAAAGTGGGCGCAGGTGCCGGTGGACGTGGAACTGAGCCACGAGTTCCGCTATCGCGACCCGGTCCTCAGCGACGACACCCTGGTGATCTCGATCAGCCAGTCCGGCGAGACCATGGACACGCTCATGGCCGTCAAATATGCCATGTCGCTCGGCGCCAAGGCCATCTCCATCTGCAACACGCAGGGCGCGACCATCCCGCGCGAAAGTGACGCGGTAATCTACACCCACGCGGGGCCCGAGGTCGCCGTGGCGTCAACCAAGGCCTTCGTCGCCCAGATCACCGCCCTCTACCTGTTCGCCCTGCACCTCGCCCGGGTGCGTGGCAGCCTCAGTTTTGTCGAGCAGGCCGCGCAGGTTGCCGAACTCCAGGCCATTCCGGAGAAGATCACGGCCGTTCTTGGAGTAGAAGACGAGGTGCGCCAATTGGCCCGCTGGATGAGCGACACCCGCGCGGTACTGTTCCTCGGCCGCCACGTCGGTTTTCCGATCGCGCTCGAGGGTGCGCTTAAACTCAAGGAGCTCGCCTACATTCACGCCGAAGGCTTTGCCGCCGGTGAGCTCAAGCACGGCCCGATCGCCCTGATCGAGCCCGGCCAGCCGGTGTTCGTCGTCGTACCGAGCCCGCGCGGCTCCGCCCACCTGCACCCGAAGGTCGTCTCCAATATTCAGGAGATCCGCGCGCGCGGTGCCCGCATCATCGCCATCGCCGAGGTCGGCGACGCCGCCGTGCTGCCGTTTGCCGACACCGTCATCCACATTCCTTTAGCCGCTCCGCTGTTCGAACCGCTGCTGGCCGTGGTGCCGATGCAGATGTTCGCCATGGAACTCGCCATCGCCAAGGGCCTCGACGTCGACCAGCCGCGCAACCTCGCAAAGTCCGTCACGGTTGAATAGTGCTGGTCGAGACGGCGCAGTGATCAAGGGCATTGGGGTCGACGTGGTCGACCTGGCGCGCTTCGTGCGCCAGGTCGAGCGCACGCCGCGCCTTGTACCGCGGTTGTTCGCGGAAAACGAACGCGGTCTGCCGGCGCACTCCCTCGCAGCGCGCTTCGCCGCCAAGGAGGCCTTGATCAAAGCCCTCGGCGACAGCGCTGGGGCCACATGGCAAGAGATGGAAATCGTGAACGACCCGCACGGTAACCCCGAATTCAAGCTCAGTGGGGCGGCCCTGGCCGCCCTGACCGCTCGCGGGATCAGCCGCGTGCACGTCACTATGACCCACGATGCCGGCGTGGCCTGCGCATTCGTTGTTGCCGAGGGGGAGTCATGACCGGTTTTCGCGAGGCAGTGATCGACCTCGCCGCCATCCGCCACAATGTAGCCCACCTGCGCGCTGTCGCCGGAACCCCGCACGCGATGGCGGTCGTCAAAGCCAACGCGTACGGGCATGGTGCTGTTCAGGTGGCGCGTGCTGCCCTCGCCGGCGGGGCCGACTGGCTCGGCGTCGCCGACATCGACGAAGCCCTGGTCCTGCGTGACGCTGGAATCGATGCACCGATTCTCGCTTGGCTGCACGACCCCGACGCCGATTTCAGCGCCGCGATCGACGACGACGTCACTCTCGGGCTCTCCTCGGTGCGACAGCTGCAACAGGTAGCGGATGCTGCGGCGGAACTCGGCCAGAGCGCATCCGTTCACCTAAAACTCGAAACCGGCCTCAGCCGGAACGGCGTGCACGAAAGCGACTGGGCCGAGGTCTTCGCGCTCGCCGCTGCGCTTGAGCGCGTCGGGCTGCTGCGTGTCGACGGTGTCATGAGCCACCTCGCCAACGCGTCGGCGTTCGACGACCAGCAGGCGCTCGAATGCTTCGAACGTGGCGTCGCCGCTGCCCGCGCAGCCGGGCTGACCCCCACCCTCGTGCACCTCGCATCGTCCGCAGCGGCACTGCGGCTGCCAGCCGCTCGTTTCACCATGGTGCGATTGGGCATCACCATCTATGGGCTGTCACCGTTCGAGGATGCGACGAGTGCCGATCTCGGCTTGATTCCGGCCATGACCCTGCGCGGTCGGGTGGCCCTCGTGCGTCGGGTTAGCGCTGGCGCCGGCGTTTCTTACGACTATCTTTGGCGCGCTCCGCAGGACTCCACGCTCGTGCTCGTGCCTCTCGGCTATGCCGACGGCATCCCAAGGCAGGCCTCGGGTGCTGCGCTCGTGCAAATTCACACCGACAATTACCCGCTGGTCGGACGGGTGGCGATGGACCAGTTTGTCGTGAATCTCGGTCCCGAGAACCCGGGTGTGGCCGTCGGCGACGAGGTCATACTGTTTGGCGACCCGGCCACGGGCGCGCCGAGTGCCACCGACTGGGCCGACGCCGCCGGAACGATCAACTACGAGATCGTCACCCGAATCGGACCCAGGGTGACGCGGCGGCACATCAATGACTGAGCTGCACCGAACGATTGCCGATGCGGCGGCGATGCACCGGTTCGGGGTGAACCTCGCGGGGATTTTACGGGCCGGTGACCTCATCGTGCTCACCGGACCGCTCGGGGCGGGCAAAACCACACTGACGCGCGGCCTCGGCGCGGGGTTGCGAGTGCGTGGAGCCGTGACCAGCCCCACCTTCGTGCTCGCTCGCACGCACCCGAGTCTCGTGGGCGGGCCGCCGTTCGTGCACGTCGACGCCTACCGCCTCGGCAGCGCCATGGAACTCGACGACCTTGACATCGACTTCGTCCGCTCCATCGTCGTGGTCGAGTGGGGCCGCGGGCTGCTCGACGGCATCACCGAATCTTGGTTGGACATTGAGATTGAGCGGCCGCAAGGCCCGGCGCTGATGATGATGTCAAAAACGGATGCTACGGCCTCCGTTCTCGATCTGGATCACGACCTGGATGAGCCGCGTACCGTGACCCTGGCCGGTCACGGCCCCCGCTGGGCACGTCTGGCGGTGGCCTAGCGTGTGCGTTGGTGCGCGCTGTCGGCGACGTAACCGTTAAACACTCGAACACAGGAAACTCTCACTAAATGACTCTTCTTGAAGGCGCGATTATTCTGGTCGCCGGCATCATCGCCGGTATCATCAATGTGGTGGCCGGCGCGGGGACGCTGATAACTTTTCCTACGCTGCTGGCCCTGGGCGTTCCGCCGATCACCGCGAACGTGTCGAACACCGTTGGTCTGGTCCCCGGGTCGGTCGCGGGTGCATACGGTTACCGACGGGAACTTAAGTCACAATGGCGGCCGGTGGCCTGGATGGCCGGGTTCTCTGCTGTCGGTGGGGTGACCGGCGGTTTGCTGCTGCTGATCCTGCCGGAGGAGGCCTTCGCGGCGGTCGTTCCGTTCCTCTTGCTGGTGGCCGCCGTACTCTCGGCGGTGCAGCCTCGAGTGGCACGGTACGTTCGGCGCAAAGCGCCCGAAGGCACCACCATCGACACCCGTCCGGTCACGTTCGGTTTGGTACTCGGTATTCTCGGCACGGGTGTTTACGGTGGATACTTCGGGGCTGCCCAGGGCGTCGTTCTCCTGGCCCTGCTGGGAATCCTCTGGTCCACCGACATGCACCGGGCAAACGGAGCCAAGAACGTTTTGGCCGGCATGGCCAACCTCGTGTCGTCCATCATTTTCATCTCGAGCGGGACCGTGGACTGGGTAATCGCTCTGTTGATCGGCGTGGGGTCTGCTTTCGGCGGTTGGATGGGCGCCCGCATCGGTCGGCGCCTCCCTGCCCCGGTGTTGCGCACGATCCTCGTCGTCGTTGCGCTGACGGCCGCCGTCGTGCTCTTTCTGACCTGATCGCTCCGCGCCCGGCGCGCGAAACGCTTGTCTCATCAAAGCTAGGCTGAACGGGTGCTACTTGCCATTGATACCTCTGCTGGCACGAGCGTGGCCGTCGTCGACCTCACCCGTGGTGTGATCGCCGAACGCGGCGAGGCCGATACGATGCGCCACGCTGAAATCGTCGGCCCGTTCATTGTCGAGTGTCTGCGGGAAGCGGATATCGCCCCTGCGGCGCTCTCCGGCGTGGTTGGCGGTATGGGCCCCGGGCCGTTCACCGGCCTGCGCGTCGGCATCGCTTCGGCCCGCGTCTTCGCCCTCGGCGCCGGCAAGCCGCTCGTACCGGTAATTAGCCACGACGCCATCGCCTACGGCCATTACCGCCGTGGACACAGTGGCCCGCTCGTGGTCGTGACCGATGCCCGCCGCCGCGAAATCTACTGGAGCGCCTATTCCCACGCGGATGCCGTGGGTCTGCCCGTGCGTGTGAGCCGGCCCGGTCTGGCCAAGCCGGCCGAGCTCGACGACCCGAACTGGCTGCATGCGGGCTGGGATCGCCTCGACGCTGCCACGGTGTCGGCTGGGGAACTCGGTATGGTCGCCGAGCTGACCCACTCGCACCACCGTTCGTTCGCTCTGAATGAGCCGCTGTACCTGCGGTCGCCCGACGTCACGCTCTCCGCCGGCCCCAAGCGGGTCAGTCGATGACCTGGCAGCTGCGCCGAGCGCACGAACCCGATCTGGCCGCCATCATGCACCTCGAGACGACCATTTTTGAGAACGATGCCTGGTCGGCGCCCATGATGGTGCGCGACCTCGGTGACCCGGCCTGCTATTACCTTGTGGCCTTTCGGCCCGATGACCCGAGCAACGTTGAAGCGTACGCCGGGCTGCTCGCCCCGCAGGGAGCTGCCGAGGGCGACATTCAGACCATCGCCGTCGCCGAGTCGGCGCGCGGAGGGGGGCTCGGCCGGACGCTTATGCAGGCGCTCATCAACGAGGCCCGCAAGCGCGGCTCCCGGCTGATCTTTCTCGAGGTGCGGGCCGACAACCCAGGCGCCCAGCGCCTGTACGAACGCCTCGGTTTCCTTGAGGTCGGGGTGCGACGCGGCTACTACCAACCCGACAACGTCGACGCCATCGTCATGCGCCTGAATATTCCCGAACTGGAATCTATGCTCACCACACCGGCAGTAACCGTGCCCTCATGAATCACTCCGATCCCCTCGTGCTCGGCATCGAGACCTCGTGCGATGAAACCGGCATCGGTATTGTGCGGGGAACCGTTCTGCTCTCCAACACCATCGCGAGCTCGATGGACGAGCACGCCCGCTACGGCGGCGTCGTCCCCGAGATCGCGGCCCGTGCGCACCTCGACGAACTTGTGCCGGCCATCAACGCGGCCGTCGCCGAGGCCGGCATCCGTTTGGCCGATCTGGACGCCATCGCCGTCACCTGCGGGCCCGGACTCTCCGGCGCCTTAATGGTCGGCGTCGGCGCCGCGAAGGCGCTCGCCGTAGCGCTCGACAAGCCGATCTACGCGGTCAATCACCTGGTCGGCCACGTCGGGGCCGACCTGCTGGGCAGCGACATCGACGGCAGCGACACCGAACCGCTGGAGTACCCGACGATCGCGCTGCTGGTCTCCGGCGGACATACCTCGCTGCTTCTGGTGCGCGACTTGGTCAGCGACGTCGAGCTGCTCGGCGAGACCATCGATGATGCCGCTGGTGAGGCCTTCGACAAGGTGGCCCGGCTTCTCTCGCTGCCCTACCCCGGCGGCCCACAGATCGACCGGGTCGCCGCTGAAGGTAACCCGAAGGCCATTCGCTTTCCGCGCGGGCTCAGCCAGCCCAAGGACATAGCCGCACACCGCTACGACTTCTCGTTCTCTGGCCTGAAGACGTCGGTCGCCCGTTTCGTGGAGCAGCGTCAGGATGCCGGTGAACCGGTACCCACGGCCGACGTCGCGGCGAGTTTTCGCGAGGCGGTCGTCGATATTTTGCTCATCAAGGCCCTTGCGGCCTGCGCCGACTACGGCGTGCCGCGGCTGCTGCTCGGCGGCGGTGTCATCGCTAACCAGCGGCTGCGTCAAATAGCCACCGAAAGAACGGATGCCGCGGGCATCGCCCTGCGTATCCCGCCTCTGTCTCTATGCACCGACAACGGTGCCATGATCGCAGCCTTGGGCGCGCAGCTCATCATGGCCGGGCATGAACCGTCAACGCTGGAATTTGGCGCCGATTCCACCCTGCCGGTCGACCAGGTTCAGGTCTGATCTGCCCCGGAATTTACCGACTTGTAGGCTCACGCGATATTCTGGACTAACGACCCCGAATTTCTTCGCAAAAAGGAGAAGCAGATGTCTGATCCCACCCAGCCCCCCGTCAATCCGGCGAGCAACGACCCGGCCTACCCGGCCGCGCCGAGCTACCAGGCACCGGTAGGCCCGGAGGCGCCGGAATACGGTCAGGCTCCGGTTTACGGTCAGCCGGCCGCGTACGACCAGCCGCCAGCGTACGGCCAGAATCCGTACGGGCAGCAGAACCCGCAGGACAAGTACAACGTTCTGTCGATCATCTCGCTCGTCACCTCGATCCTCCTCATCTCGGTCGTCGGTATCATCACCGGCCACATCGCACTGAGCCAGATCAAGAAAACCGGTGAAAAGGGGCGCGGGCTCGCTCTCTGGGGGACCATTCTCGGTTACGTCGGACTGCTTGTCAGCACCATTTTCGTTATTATCACGATCGCTTTAGTGATCGCCGCGGCCTCCACGGGCGCGGGCTACTACAGATAGCGACGCAGCGTTGGCCCCGTAGGGGGCTCCTAGGCCCGTTTCGACCGACTCCGGGTCGATCCCAACGTGCCGTTGCTTGCGGTTCGCGGCCAGAGGACAGCCATGACGACACCCCACCAGCACGATGACACCTCGGCGCAGCTGGGCTACACGCGTGCTCCCGCGCCGCCTGGCAGCCAGCTCGACTGGTCGTCCACGGTTACTGCACCCACCGAGTTCGTGCCATACATCTACACTGCGGCGGAGGTGGAGCGCATCACCGGCCGCCGTCGGCTTTCGATCGCCGCCGTGAGTTGTGGCTTGGCCGGGCTCGGCCTGGGAGTGCTCGGTGTGTTCGGTTTGCCGCTCGCACTCATTGCGATCACCCTCGCACTGATCGCGCGCACCACCGAGAACCGGGCGCGCACCCTCTGGCTTAGCGGTCTCCTGAGCGGTCTATTTGGGGTTCTAATCGCGGCCGGCTGGATCGTCTACATCAGTCAGACCGTGCTGCCCCTGCTCTAGGGTGTGGCCCCGTGTCGGGCTTCGGAGCTTTGCGGGATGATACGCTGCTCGCCAGCTAGCGCACGCGCTCCACGAGCAACGCAATGCGATGCCCGGCCGCCTGCGTCAGAATCAGGGTCGCAGACTCGGGTCCCTTGAGCTTGAGCCGAGTGCGCAACGTCGCCGGATCCACATCGACACCGCGCTTTTTGATTTCCAGGGTGCCGATCCGTCGCTCAAGCAGCGCCAGCCGAAGCTTCTTTTCGTCGAAGGGCAGGGTCTCGAGCACTCGGAACGCGCTCGCGAACGGTGTCGGAGTAAGCCTGTCGTTGGTCAGGTAGGCGATGCCCTCGCTCACCATGTGAGCGTCCAGCGACCGGGCCAGATTACCAATCAAACGTGCCCGAATCACCGCGCCGTCGGGTTCATAGACGTAATTTCCGAGGCTACCCGCTTCGACGTCTGCACTGTCTTCGGGAGCAGTTAGTTCGTGCGTGCCGCCGGGAGTTATGAGCAGTGCCGATCGACGGATGCCGGGGCGCGCGAGTGCACCAAACCAGAGCCCCATCTCCACCAGCTGGCCATCCACCGACACCCATTGGGCCTCGGCGTCGACGGGAATCAGGTCGCGGTCGTGACCGGGCCCGAGCTTCATCCCGAGCGGCAAGCGGGTGGCCAGCAGGTAGGCGAAGTCGAGTGAGGGGGAGTAGTCCTCGGAGCGGGTCAGCCGCGTCGTATTGCTGTGCCCGCTCGTGCGGCGCGCCGGGTCGAGCCAGACCGCGTCGAAATCGGCGAGGTCAAACGTTTCCGCATCGGCCTGCAAGGCAGAGGCGTTCGGAAACGGTGCGAGGTTGAAGCTCGCGACGGTCGCCGTGACCTCGTCGGCGTCAATGGCGACCACCGGCAAGTCCAGGGCGGCGAGGGCCATTGCGTCGCCGCCGATGCCACAGCCGAGGTCGGCGACCCGCGGCGGGTGGCCGAGAGCTGTGCCAAGCCCAACGAATCGGCCGGCGTGCAGCGCGGCGACCCGCAATCGCGTCGCCTGTTCCAGGCCAGCCTCGGTGAACAGCATTCGTTCGGCGAATTCACCGAACTTGAGGGTGGCTTTCACTCGCAGCCGGGACTGGCTGAGCACGGCCGACACGAGCCCTGGGGCGTGGCCTGCCTTACGTAAATCGCTCACGAGCTTCACCACGTCGCCATGGCTGTCGTAGGGCGGCAGGGAGTCCAGCAGTCGCAAACTCGCGGGGGAAAGCAGCTCAACGAGTTCGGTTCTATCCATGCTGCAACGCTACCAAAATGGCCCCCATCTGGCACTCACGTTGCGTGAGTGCCAGAACCCCCCTAAACTTCACTTGGCACTCTCGCTGTGAGTCTGCTAACCCAAATCTTAGAAAGAGGTCAACCGTGTCGGTCTCCATCAAGCCGCTCGAGGATCGCATCGTCATCAAGCAGGTCGATGCCGAGCAGACCACCGCATCAGGTCTGGTCATTCCTGACACCGCGAAGGAAAAGCCCCAGGAGGGTGAAGTTGTTGCAGTCGGCCCCGGCCGCATTGACGACAATGGCAACCGCGTCCCCCTCGACATCGCCGTCGGCGACAAGGTGATCTACTCCAAGTACGGCGGAACCGAGGTCAAGTTCGGTGGCGATGACCTTTTGGTTCTCTCCGCTCGCGACGTGCTCGCCGTCGTCGTCCGCTAGGCAGTTCTCTTCGCTCCTAGTCTCTAGACTGAAACTCCCGAATGGCATCGCCGTTCGGGAGTTTTTGTTTGTGCGCTTTCTGTTACGCAGGAGAAGATCATGACGGATGCTGCCGCATCGGCCCACACGACGGCCCATTCCACACACCGGACCGGCCTTATCTTTGGTGGCCTCTCCTACGCCCTCTGGGGTGTGCTGCCGCTCTACTTTCTGCTCCTGGCACCCTCCGGGGCATTTGAAATCGTGGCTTGGCGGGTGCTGTTCTCGCTCGCCTTCTGCGCTCTGATCATTACAATTACCCGCACGTGGGCGGTGTTGGGGCGAGCTCTGCGGCAGTGGCGCCTGGTGTGGACTATGGGCCTGGCCGGGGTTTTCATTTTGATTAACTGGCAGACCTACGTGATCGCCGCGACCACAGGGCACGTCGTCGAAGCGGCCCTGGGCTACTTCATCAATCCGATCGTCACCGTGTTGCTCGGCGTTTTCGTGCTGCGGGAACACTTGCGGCGGCTGCAGTGGGTGGCTATCGCCATCAGCTTTGTCGCCGTCGTCGTTCTCGCCGTCGGATACGGCTCCCTGCCGTGGATCTCGCTCATTCTCGCGTTTTCCTTCGGGCTGTACGGCCTGATCAAAAAGCGCGTCGGTCCGAGCGTGGATGCCGTCACCGGCCTCACCCTTGAGACCGCATGGCTGGCACCGGTCGCCGTCGTGCAACTCGTTGTCGTCTCTGGACTCTCCGGAATCACCTTCGGCACGGTGTCGCCCTGGCATACAGCTGGCCTGCTCGCGGCCGGTGTCATCACCGCAGTACCGCTGCTGCTATTCGCCGCGGCCGCGCGGCGGCTGCCGCTGACCGTGCTCGGTCTCATTCAATTCGTGGCGCCGGTGCTGCAGTTCCTCGTGGGCGTGTTCGTTCTGGACGAGGCAATGCCGTTCGAACGCTGGATCGGCTTCGGTCTGGTCTGGGTGGCCCTGATCATCTTGATACTGGATATGGTGGCCTCCGGTCTCGCTCCCCGTCGCGGCGCCCTCGAACCGGCCTAGCTCTCTCCGGTCTGGCCAGCCGATACGCTGGACCAACAGCTTGCGCCACCCCCAGTTCAGCACCAGAGGATCCACATGCCCCGTCGCCCCACTATCGCCGCCGTCTTGTTGCTGGCCCTGGCCCTGACCGGCTGTACCGGTGCGCCGGCGGCCAAGCCGAGTACGGCGCCAACTCCGGTCGCGAGCACCAGCCCGACCGGCGACGGCACGCTGAGCATCGGCACGCTGTTTCCCATGACCGGTGCAAATGCCGCGAGCGGCGCGGCCCAGGTCGCCGGCACCCAACTTGCCGTGCGGGACATCCTTGCTGACCAGACCACTCCCACCCGTCCCGTGCAGCTCATTCACCGCAACTCCGCCGGTGACCTCGCCGCCGCCTACGCCGACCTCTCGGCGCGCGGCGTCGACCTGGTGCTGTGGGACGCAACGACAGCGTTGCCAGCGGATGTTGAAGGCTTCGTTGGCAACGCCGTCGCCGTGGCCCTCATTGACTTTGCCAACGGGGGAACCCCGCTCTCCGCCGACGAGGGGTTCACTGCACGGCTGAAGACCGCCGACCCGGGGCTGACTGCCACGGCTGGCGGCGCGGAAGCATACGACGGGGTAATCACGGCCGCCATGGCCGCCGTCATCACCGCGGACGATGGTGGCGCCTCGCTCAAAGCGGGCTGGCCCCAAGTGGTTTCAGGATCCGCCGTGTGCGCATCCTGGGGAGAGTGTGTATTTGCCCTGATGGACAAGCAGAACGTCGATTATCAAGGGATTACCGGCCGTCGTTCGTAACGATTTGGTCGCTTTACAAAGTTCTCCCGTGAAGGGGTAGGTTTCCGGGCCCTTGATTGCCTACTCTGACACCACGGCAGTCAACCGGCTGACCAGTCTTGCCCCTCTTTATTAATCAAGGAGCACCATGAGCGTTTTCGCGAAGGCCTCGGCTTCCCGCTCAGTTCGTACCCTCGTCACCGGTGTCGCCCTCATCGGCGTGAGCGCCCTTTTGCTCACCGGCTGCAGCAATGGCGCTGCAACGGCACCGAGCGATTCCGCAGCCCCCACTGCGGATTCTGCAGACGTCAAGACGGTCGCGGCTGGTGATCGCGATCTCACCCTCAAGATTGGCGCATTGGCACCGCAGAGTGGCGTGCTCGCCTTCCTCGGCCCGCCCCAGGTCGCTGGCGTTGCGCTGGCCGTACAAGACATCAATGCTCTGGGCCTCGGAATCACCGTCGAAGCGATCAATGCCGACGAGGGCGACACCACGACCGACGTCGCCACCGGTTCCGTCATCGACCTCATCGGCCAGGACGTCACCGCGATTGTGGGAGCGGCGGCATCCGCTGTGACCAGAACCGTGATCGATTCGATCACCGGCGCCGGCATCGTCGAGGTCTCGCCATCGAATACCGGGCTCGACTTCACGACCTACAACGATGGCGGCCTGTACTTTCGAACCTCGCCGTCTGACCTGTTGCAGGGCGAAGTTCTCGGAACCAAGATCGCCGAGGATGGTGTGAGCACCCTGGGCTTGATCGTGGTCAATGATGCCTATGGAACAGGTCTCGCCGACGTCATCACGTCAACCTTTGAGGGCACTGGAGGCAAAGTCGTGGCCACCTCGCTCTTCAATACCGGGGAAACCAACTTCACTTCGCAGATCTCCGATGTGACCGCCGAAGACCCCGACGCGATTGCGATCGTCACCTTCGACCAGTCGATATCGATCGTTCCCGCGCTGGTCGCCGGGGGATTCCCCGGAGACAAGCTGTACTTCGTTGACGGCAGCCTCAAGGACTACAGCACCAACTTTTCGGCCGGTCTGATCGCCGGATCACAGGGGACGGCCCCCGGCCTCGACCTGGCCACCCTCGGCGAGTTCCAGTCCCGACTGCTCGAAATCGATCCGACGCTCAAGGACTATCTCTACGCGGCCGAAGCCTACGACGCCGTCATGTTGATCGCCCTGGCCGCCTATGCGGGTAACGATGTATCGGGCGAGTCGATTGCCAGCTACATGCAGCAGGTCTCCGGCGGTTCCGGAGATGGAACCAAGGTCGAAGATTTCGGTGCAGCAGCCGAGGCTCTCGCCAACGGTGAGCAGGTCGACTATGACGGGTTCTCCGGTCCGATCACCCTCGATGAGAATGGTGACCCGACCGAGGCCACCATCGGTATTTACAAGTACGCCGAGGACAACACGTACTCTCGCACCAACTAGTCACCCGGCATGACTAAAGGGCCCCGGCTTCGGCCGGGGCCCTTTAGTCATGCTTGATTAGTCCTGCCCTAGGGTGCCCAGGTACAAGCCGATTACCTGGGGGTCGTTCAAGAGCTCGCGTCCGGTGCCGGTGTAGGCGTCGCGGCCCTGATCGAGCACGTAACCGCGGTCACAGATCTGCAGGCAGCGGCGCGCGTTCTGCTCGACCATAATCGTGGTCACGCCAGCATTGTTGATCTCCTTCACCCGCAGGAACGCCTCGTCCTGGCGCACGGGTGAGAGACCGGCGCTCGGTTCGTCGAGCAGCAGCACGTGTGGTCCCATCATCAGCGCACGGCTCATGGCGACCATCTGCCGTTCGCCGCCGGAGAGTGACCCCGCACGCTGGGACATCCGTTTGCCGAGTTCCGGGAAAATCTCAGTGACGAATGCCAGGCGTTCGACGAGTCCCTTTGGCTTGAGAAAGATGCCCATTTCGAGGTTCTCGCGAATGGTCAGCGTGGGGAACACGTTGTTGTTCTGCGGTACAAACCCCACGCCCTGCGCGACCAGCTTGTTCGCCTTGAGGTTGGTGATGTTTGTGCCGCGGAGCAGAATCTCGCCGTCGCGCACCTTCACCTGGCCGAAGATCGACTTGAGCAACGTCGATTTGCCGGCACCGTTCGGGCCGATGATGCCGATCAGTTCGCCGGCGTAGGCGGTGAGCGAGCAGGAGTTGAGAATGTTCACGCCGGTGACGTAGCCGGCGGTGACGTTCTTGACCTCGACGACGGCTTCACGGGTTTCGGTCGGCATTGGTGTGTTCAGCGGGTTAGCGTTCGTCATCGAGCAACTCCTTTATGGCTGACACGTGCTCGGTTTCGGCGCCCGGGTCTTGCCCAATGTCTTCGTCGTGATGCTGGCCGAGGTAGGCGTCGATCACGGCCGGGTTCTTCATGACCTCGTGCGGGTCGCCCTCGGCGACCACCTTGCCCTCGGCCATCACGATTACCCAGTCGGCGATGTGGCGCACCATGTGCATGTCGTGCTCCACGAACAGAACGGTCATTCCTTGCGATTTGAGGTTGAGAATGTGATCGAGCAGCGACTGGGTGAGGGCCGGATTGACCCCGGCCATTGGCTCGTCGAGCATCACCAGGGTGGGGTCGCTCATCAGTGCCCGCGCCATTTCGAGGAGTTTGCGCTGGCCACCGGAGAGGCTTGCCGCGTAGTCGTCTTTCTTGGTATCGAGCTTGAACCGGGTGAGCAGGTCGAGCGCTTTGGCGCGGTTCGCCTCCTCTTGGGTACGCCAGAGAAACGGTAGCAGGGCGCGGAACATGTTCTCGCCGGTCTGACCCTTGGCGCCGAGGAGCATGTTATCCATGACGCTCAACAGTCCGAGGGCTTTGGTGAGCTGGAACGTGCGAATCTGGCCCATGCGGGCGACCCTATAGGCGGGCATTCCGGCCAGGGAACGACCATCAAACATCCACTTGCCGTCGTTGGGCTTGTCAAAGCCGGTCAGCAGGTTGAACAGGGTCGTCTTGCCGGCACCGTTCGGGCCGATCAGCGCAGTGATCGCGCCGCGCGGAACTTCCAGGTGGTCGACGTCGACGGCGGTGAGTCCGCCGAAAGAACGGCGTACCTTATCGACGACGAGAATCGGGTCTACCTTGCGGCAGCCCGGTTCGGCGTCGCCGACGTGCAAACCGGTCGTTTTAATTGGTTTTTGGGTGGGAACGGGCGGCTCAAGGGGAGCGACCGGATCGAGACCAGCGTTAGCGGACAAAAGCCAACTCCTTCTTGTTGCCAAACACGCCTTGCGGTCTGAAAATGACTATCAGCATGATTGCCACTCCCACCAGAATGAAGCGCAGCTGGCCGCCCTGAATAGTCGTCATGAACGGCAGCCAGCCCGCCTCGACGGCTCGGGACACGAAGCCGGAGAAGAACGACAACAGCACCCAGAAGATCATCGAGCCGATGATCGGGCCGAGCACTGTCGCTGCGCCGCCGAGCAACAGAATGGCATAGATGAAGAAGGTCAGCGTTGTCTGGTAGTTCGAGGGCACCACCGCGCGCGGCAGCGCGAAGATCATTCCGGCGATGGTGCCGAACACCCCGCCTAGAATAAGCGACTGCATTTTGTAGGCGTAGACGTTCTTGCCGAGGGCGCGCACGGCGTCTTCGTCTTCTCGAATACCTTTTATCACTCGACCCCACGGGCTGCGCATGACCTGCCACACGAACAGTGCCGCCAGGATCACGATGGACCAGGCTACGATGCGCAGCCAGGTGTCGTAGGCGTTGTTCTCGAACGGTCCGAAACCGTAGCTGCCTTCAGCGAGAGGGTTGAGGGCCGCGAACCCGTTCTTGTACCCGCTCAGGCCGTTGGCCGACCCGGTAACCGAGGCAAAAGTGTTCGTCGTGAACAGTAGCCGCACGATCTCTGCGGCAGCGATTGTGACGATCGCCAGATAGTCAGCGCGAAGTCGCAGCGTAGGAATACCCAAAATCAAAGCGAAAACAACGGAGGCCCCGACACCGACGAGAAACGCGCCCCAGACCGGAAACCCAAAGGTCAGAATCGAGATCGCGTAGCCGTAGGCTCCGAGCGCCATGAAGCCGGCCTGACCGAAGTTCAGCAGGCCGGTGTAGCCGAAGTGCACGGCGAGGCCGAGCGCGGCGAGTGCGTACGCTGCGGTGGTCGGGCTGATCAGCTCGACGGCTGCGTTGTTGAAGATTGCTTCCCAGTCCATCGTGAACCCCTAACCAATTCTCTCTTTGCGACCCATGATGCCCTGCGGCCGAAACAGCAGAACCAGGATCAGGACCACGAGTGCACCGACGTACTTCATGTCGGACGGAAGCCACAGCGTCGACAACTCCACGAAGAGGCCGACGATGATCGAGCCGATCAGGGCTCCGAAGGCGGTGCCGAGGCCACCGAGGGTGACGGCGGCGAAGACCAGCAGAAGCATCTGGAATCCCATATCCCAGCTGACCCCTGGACGGAAGTACGCCCACAAGACTCCGCTGAGTCCGGCCAGCGCGGCACCGGTGACCCAGACGATGCGAATGACGTTGTCGACGTCGATACCACTGGCCGAGGCGAGGCTGGGATTGTCGGAGACGGCTCTCGTGGCTTTGCCGATGCGGGTGCGCAGCAGAAAATAAGCCACCCCGAGCAGCACGACCACACTGATGCCCATGCTGATCAGATCGATCGGAGACAGCGAGATCGGGCCGAATTTGAGGTCTGTCTGCCCGGCCCCCGGTAGCTGACTCGTACTGCCGCCGAAGAAATATTGAAAGAGATAGCGCAGCGCCAGCGAGAGACCGATGCTGACGATCATCAGTGGGATGAGCGCGACCCCCCGGCGTCGCAATGGTTTCCAGATCACCGCATCGAGGCCCCAACCGAGCGCGCCGCTGAGCGCGATTGCAATGAGGATGGCGAGCCAGATGGGCAAGCCCAGCTGCACCGCGAAGACCAGAGTCATCAGCGCGCCGAAGGTGATCATCTCGGCGTGGGCGAAGTTGCTTAGCCCGGTCGTGCCGAAGATGAGCGACAACCCGATCGCGGCGAGGGCGAGCAGCAGGCCGAAATTCAGGCCGTTGACGAAACGGTTGACGAACTGGTCGAAGAAGCTCACCGTATTGCGAGTGTCTTCACCGAGAAAAAAGTTGACCGACTTTCGGTCGGTCAGCCCGAACTCCGCGTTGATGACGTTGGCGCCCTTAGCGACGACGACGCCCTTCGGTAGGGTTTCTTCGTCGAGAGTGACCTCGTAGGTGCCCTTTTCGGGAACCCCGATCGCCCACCGACCCTCAGTATCTGTGACCGTGTCAGCCTGGTAGCCGTTGCCGTCAACGGCGATCGCGACGCCGTCGAGCGCATCACCGTTGAACTGTACGTTGCCCGAGATGGTGAAATCGAACTCGGTGCCCACCTCGTCGGCGTGAGCGCTGCTCACCGAGAAGGTGGCCATGGTCAAGGCCGCCAGAAGCGTGACAAACAGGATGGCGAGCATCCTGGGTATGTATCTCTGAGCCGTAGGTGTGGGCTGCACGGGACCTCCATGTTGGTGCCGACCGATGGGTAACCGGGCGGGCGCCGGGTAACTGCTGCCAACGTCGTCGTTGAGAGTATTTGCCGATTATGTCCTATAAGTTTCGAAACTTTGCACCAGACAGTAAATGTGAGCGGAATGTGATGACCCCAAACATGCTTAACATTGAAGGAGCGGTTATTTCAGATCACGTCCCATGGGGTGATCACGCGTTTTGCCGCATAATTTTTTGTTTTTAGCTATAGGTAAGGGGTTACATGGATCAGCCAGATCCGTTCGGATTCACCGGGCTCACCTACGACGACGTGCTGCTCCTGCCGGGGCACACCGACGTCATTCCCAGCGAAGCGGTCACCAAATCCCGCTTGACCCGGCGCATCGACGTGTCGCTGCCGCTGCTCTCCAGCGCCATGGATACGGTCACCGAAACGCGCATGGCCATCGCCATGGCCCGCGAGGGCGGCCTCGGAATTCTGCACCGCAACCTCGCAATCGGTGATCAGGCCGAACAGGTCGACCTGGTCAAGCGCAGCGAATCCGGAATGATCACCAACCCGGTCACCACGTCGCCCGACGCCACCGTGGCCGAGGTTGACACCCTGTGCGGCCAGTTCCGCGTGAGCGGGCTCCCCGTCATTGACGGCGAGGGAATCCTGGTCGGTATCATCACCAACCGGGACATGCGTTTCGTGCCGTACGCCAAGAAGGCGCTCACCCGGGTGAGCGAGGTCATGACGAGGTCCCCGCTGATCACCGGCAAGGTTGGAATGGCCCCGGAAGACGCACTGGCAATCTTCGCGAAGCACAAGATCGAAAAGCTCCCCCTGATCGATGCCAACGGCAAGCTCACCGGCCTGATCACCGTGAAGGACTTCGACAAGAGCGAGGAATATCCCCTCGCCACCAAGGACGATGCCGGACGCCTCCGCGTAGGCGCGGCCATCGGCTTCTTCGGTGACGCCTGGCAGCGGGCGACCGCCCTGCTCGAATCCGGGGTGGACGTGCTTGTGGTCGACACGGCCAACGGTGACAGTGCCGGCGTGCTGGACATCATCCGCCGGCTGAAATCGGACAAGGCGTTCGCCGACGTCGACGTGATCGGCGGAAACGTGGCTACCCGCTCTGGCGCCCAGGCGCTCATCGACGCGGGCGCGGACGCGATCAAGGTGGGAGTGGGCCCCGGCTCAATCTGCACCACCCGCATCGTGGCCGGGGTGGGCGTACCCCAGATCACTGCCGTCTACCAGGCCTCGCTTGCCGCGCGGGAAACCGGCATTCCGGTCATCGCCGACGGCGGGCTGCAGTATTCCGGTGACATCGCCAAGGCCCTCGTGGCCGGCGCCGACACCGTCATGCTTGGCTCCCTGCTGGCCGGCTGCACCGAAAGCCCCGGCGAGCTCGTGTTCGTCAACGGTAAGCAGTTCAAGACCTATCGCGGCATGGGCTCTCTCGGAGCGCTGCAGACCCGCGGCACGAAGACGTCGTATTCCAAGGACCGCTACTTTCAGAACGACGTTCCCAGCGACGAGAAACTGATTCCCGAGGGCATCGAGGGCCAGGTCCCGTTCCGCGGACCCCTCGCCGCTGTGGCTTACCAGCTGGTCGGCGGCCTGCGCCAGTCCATGTTCTATGTGGGGGCCCGCACCATCGCCGAGCTCAAGCAAAAGGGCAAGTTCGTGCGCAT
Source organism: Cryobacterium sp. Y82 (assembly GCF_002929495.1). Taxonomy (GTDB): domain Bacteria; phylum Actinomycetota; class Actinomycetes; order Actinomycetales; family Microbacteriaceae; genus Cryobacterium; species Cryobacterium serini. The sequence goes on along the minus strand of NZ_PJJJ01000037.1, from coordinate 184,663 downwards.
CACGCCCGCCGGGCTCAAGGAATCGCACCCGCACGACGTGCAGATCGTGGTCGAGGCCCCGAACTACCGGCGGTAGGGCTTCTCGGGCCGCTACCCCCGCTTCTGAATCGGGCGGGGGTAGCAGCATCCGCTTGAAAAAGGGATGTCGGTGGCTGCCTCTAAACTGGAACCATGGAAATCGAGATCGGCCGTTCCAAGCGCGCACGCCGCGTATATGCCTTCGACGACATCGCGGTGGTGCCCAGTCGGCGCACCCGCGATCCGGAGGACGTGTCGGTCGGCTGGACCATCGACGCCTACCAGTTCGCCATTCCGGTCCTGGCCGCGCCCATGGACTCCGTCGTCTCGCCCACCACGGCCATCATGATGGGGCAGCTGGGCGGCGTCGGCGTGCTCGACCTCGAGGGCCTCTGGACCCGGCACGAGAACCCCGAGCCGCTGCTCGCCGAAATTCACAGCCTGCCCGCCGATAAGGCGACAGCGCGCATGCAGGAGATGTACTCCGCCCCGATTCAGCCAGCCCTGGTCACCGCCCGGCTCGCCGAGATTCGCGCGGGCGGCGTCACCGTGGCTGGGGCGCTCTCGCCCCAGCGCACCCAGGAATTGTACGAAACCGTCGTCGCCGCTGGCGTGGACCTGTTCGTCATTCGCGGCACCACCGTGTCGGCCGAGCACGTGTCGCAGAACCAGGAACCGCTCAACCTCAAGAAGTTCATCTATGAACTCGACGTGCCCGTCATTGTCGGCGGCGCTGCCACCTACACGGCGGCGCTGCACCTCATGCGCACGGGCGCCGCGGGCGTTTTGGTCGGTTTCGGCGGGGGAGCGGCGTCGACCACCCGCGCGACCCTCGGCATCCACGCGCCAATGGCGACTGCCGTAGCGGATGTCGCTGGCGCGCGTCGCGACTACATGGACGAATCCGGCGGGCGATACGTGCACGTCATCGCGGATGGCGGCCTCGGTACCTCGGGTGACATCGTCAAGGCCATCGCCTGCGGCGCCGACGCCGTCATGCTCGGTACCGCCCTGGCGCGGGCAACGGATGCCCCCGGCGGCGGGTTCCACTGGGGCGCCGAGGCGCACCACCCCCAGCTTCCGCGCGGTAAGCGGGTCGAGGTGGGCACGGTCGCCCCGCTAGAAGAGATTCTGTACGGCCCGGCACCGGTCGCGGACGGCACCGCCAACCTCGTCGGTGCGCTGCGTCGGTCGATGGCAACCACTGGCTACTCAGATCTCAAAGAATTTCAGCGGGTTGAAGTGGTTGTCGCGCCGTACCGAGTGAACTAGCGTCTGTATGAACTGGCTTCGGTATGAACTGGCTTCGGTATGAACTGGCTTCGGTATGAACTGGCTTCGGTATGAACTGGCTTCGGTGTGAACTAACTGTCGAGGACAGACGTACTTTCAGCATTACGCGCAACACTGATGTCGCAATTGTTTGTCGCACCTCCCCTGACCTCTCGTCTTCACCACTGAGTCTGAACAGGAGTAGTAATGGCCTCCCACAATTCGGTTACCCGGTCCACGAAATTGGGGCCTGAGGAGCGGGTCGCCGCTCTGGTCAAGCTCAAGGAAAAAGAACTCGACATTCTCGTCGTCGGCGGCGGCATCGTCGGTGCCGGAGCTGCCCTTGATGCCGTCACCCGCGGCTTGAGCGTGGGCATCCTCGAGGCGCGGGACTGGGCGTCAGGCACGTCGAGCCGGTCATCCAAGCTCGTGCACGGTGGCATCCGTTATTTGGAGCAGCTCGACTTTCGCCTCGTGCGTGAGGCGCTCACCGAGCGGGGCCTGCTGCTGCAGCGCATCGCGCCGCACTTGGTGAAGCCGGTGCGGTTTCTGTACCCGCTCAAGAAGCGCTTCACCGAACGGTTCTATATCGGCGCCGGAATGCTGCTCTACGACATCTTCTCCTACACGGGCGGGCGACCGCCCGGCGTGCCGCACCACCGCCACCTGTCGAAGAGTCAGGTGCAGAAGCTCATCCCGAGTCTTGCCAACGATGCCCTGGTTGGCGGTATCACCTACTACGACGCCCAGGTCGACGACGCCCGCTACGTTTCGTCCCTTGTGCGCACCGCCTCGTTCTATGGTGCCCATGCGGCCAGCCGGGTGCGCGTGGAAGGCTTTATCAAGGTGGGGGAGCGCGTCGTCGGCGTGCGCGCCCACGACCTGCAGACTGACGAACACTTCGAGGTGCGGGCCAAACAGGTCGTGAACGCGACCGGCGTCTGGACCGACGACACCCAGCGCATGGTCGGCGAACGTGGCACCTTCAAGGTACGGGCGTCGAAAGGCGTGCACCTTGTGGTTCCGCGCGACCGGTTCCAAAGTGCCATGGGATTGCTGCTGCGCACCGAGAAGAGTGTTCTGTTCGTGATTCCGTGGGGCCGGCACTGGCTCATTGGCACGACCGATACCGACTGGTATCTCGACAAGGCGCATCCAGCCGCGACGGCGGCCGACATCGACTACATCCTCGAACACATCAATGAGGTCTTGACGGTACCTCTCACCCGGGAAGACGTCGAGGGTGTCTATGCGGGTCTTCGTCCGCTGCTGGCCGGTGAGAGTGATCAGACTTCCAAGTTGTCCCGCGAACACCTCGTAGGGCATTCGGTGCCCGGCCTCGTTGTGATCGCCGGCGGAAAGTGGACCACCTACCGCATCATGGCCAAGGACGCAGTGGATGCCGCGGTCTCGGCCCTCGATGGCCGCATTCCCGCTTCGGTTACCCAGGACATCCCCTTGCTCGGTGCCGAGGGCTATCAGGCGGCGTGGAATAAGCGCGGCAAGATAGCCAGGGCGTTTGGCGTGCACACCGTGCGGGTGGAACACCTGCTCAACCGCTATGGAACCCTCACCGACGAGCTGCTGGACCTCATTCGCGCCAACCCGGCGCTCGCCGAACCGCTGCCCGGCGCCGACGACTACATCGGCGCCGAAGTCGTCTACGCGGCCTCGCACGAGGGCGCGCTTCACCTCGAAGATGTGCTCGCGCGCCGCACTCGCATCTCGATCGAGGCGTGGGACCGCGGGGTCTCGGCCGCGCCCGTCGCCGCCGCGCTGATGGCCGGAGTGCTCGGCTGGGACCAGGAGCGCATCGACCGCGAGGTCGGCTTCTACCTCACCCGGGTTGCCGCCGAGCGTGCTTCGCAGGAGGAGCCGAACGACGAATCCGCCGACCGGGTGCGCCTCGAGGCCCCCGACATTGTGGTCACTAACTAGCTGCGACCGCGTCACTGCGCCAGGTGCCGGTGGCCGCGCCCATTATCGGTAACCGCTCCAGCTCTAACTGGCGCGGCTTCGCGCGCGGCGCGCAGCGGTAAAAGAGGCTCCGGTAGACTAGGGCTACTGCACCTAGACCTCAGGAGTCATGACAATGGTTGATGTTCGGCGGGTCAAACTTCCCGGCGTGGGTGTATTGCACACCTTCATCACGGATGACGGTGGCAAGGTTGGCGTCATCGCGCATCGTTCCGGCCACAGCGACCTTATTACCTTCGCCGACGACGAAGGAGGTCCGGACGCGAGCAAGGTCTCGCTGCGGCTCAATGAGGACGAGGCGCACACCCTCGCCGAGTTGCTCGGCGGCACCCAGATCACCGAGTCGCTCAGCGCCCTCGACCAGATTCCCGGACTCAGCATCGACTGGTTCACCGTGGACTACGAAGACCACATCGCAGGCCAGGCCCTCGGTAACCCGGCCGACCGCGGCATCGCCGGACTCACCGTCGTTGCCGTCGTGCGCGGCGAATCGGCCAACCCCGCCCCAGCTGCCGACTTCAAGGTCTTCCCCGGTGACACGCTGGTCGTCGCGGGCTCGCCTGAAAAAGTCGTCAAGGCCTTTGCGTTCTTCCGCACCGGTGAAGTGAAGGCGAAGACCGTCGACGCTCCACCCGGGGGGTAAGCGATGCACTTGGGCGGAGATCTCCTCGTTCTTGGCATACTGCTCGTCGTCGCTTATGTTCTTGGCCGCCTGGGCAAACTGATCGGGCTCCCCACCATCCCGATCTACATGATTGTGGGCCTTCTCGCGAGCCCGAACACCGACTTCTTTCCCCTGGACTTTGAGTCCGGCGACATCGAACTCATCGCGGTGTTCGGCCTGATTCTATTGTTGTTCAGCCTCGGCCTCGAGTTCGACCAGGAGGAATTCTTCGGCAACGCCAAAACCCTGATCATCTCCGGTGGTTCCTGGATTCTCATCAACATGGGAGCCGGCTTCATTTTCGGCCTGCTCGTGGGCTGGGGACCGCGCGAAGCTCTCGTTATCGCAGGCATGACCGGTACTTCCTCGAGCGCGATCATCACCAAACTGCTCATCGAACTTCGCCGCCTCGCGAACAAAGAGACACCGATGATCCTCGGCGTGACCGTGGTCGGCGACATCTTCATCGCCATCTACCTGTCGATCGTCTCCGTTGTACTCAGTGGCAAGACCGAGATCTGGCCGATCGTGATCCAGCTTTCCATCGCATTCCTCTTTCTCGTGGCCATGTTCTCGCTCGCCAGATGGGGCGGCCGAGTCGTGTCACGCGTCATGCGCACCAAAGACGACGAACTGTTCACTATTTTGTTCTTCGGCCTCGTAGTCCTGTTCGCCGGCATCGGTGAGATCATCGGTGTGACGGATGCGATTGGCGCATTCCTGATCGGCGTCGTGCTTGGCGCGAGCAGCTATCGCGCCAGGATCGAGCGCGTCGCGGTACCGTTGCGGGATGTTTTCGCAGCATTCTTCTTTCTCAACTTCGGCCTCGCCCTCGACGTGGCCCAGTTCGGATCAGTGATCTTCGTCGTGCTGATCGCCATCGTGATGACGTTCGTCTTGAGCCTGCTGTCGGGAGCGCTGCTGGCCTGGCTGCACAAAATGGGTCCACGCGAGGCCCTCAACACCGCCGCGATCTTCGTCAACCGCGGCGAGTTCACGCTGATCCTGGCAACGCTCTCTGTTTCGGCCGGGCTCGACCCGCGGTTGCAACCGTTCGCGGGCCTCTACGTCTTGGTCATGGCAATTCTGGGTCCGCTGTTCGCGGCGAATTCCGAGAAGATCGGGTCGGCGCTGCGCCGCCGGGTGCCAGCATCCGTTGAACCTCGTACGCCGCGCAACCCGATGCTCGACGAAGAGATCGCCCTCGTCGATGCGGCGACGGCCGCGCAGGCAGCGGATGCCGACGCATCCACCCGCCGGGGGTCCAAGCGCGATTCGGCCAATTCCCAAGCGTCGGGCGATACTGTCAATACGGTACGACGCTCGCATTCGGGCGATTCAGACCTCGATTCGATGGCCGATTTCGCTCTCGGTCAGCATTCCCCGGAACCCGATGACACGGCCGACACACCGGCACGCAAACCCGGGCGAGAAACCCACACAGGTGACTATTCGTGATCAGAATGATGCTGCGCCCCCGCTGGGTGGCCGCGCTGCTGCTTGCCCTCGGCATTGCCGCAGCCTTTGCCCTGCTCGGGCACTGGCAGTTGGAGCGCGCCATCGAGTCCGGCGTTGTTGTGGAGCGCAGTACCGAGCAGGTGAAGCCGCTCGCCGAAGTGGCGCAACCTGACGGCGGGGTGACGCAGATCGCGACCGGCCAGATGGTCGCCGCCGACGGCAGATGGGTGGCCGGTGACGAGACGCTGATCACGACGCGCTTCAACGGCGGCGTCGAAGGGTTCTGGGTCGTCAGCCATTTTCGAACGGATGCCGCCGTCAGCATCGCCGTCGCGCGCGGGTGGGCTTCAGACAGGGCCACGGCCGAGGCCGTCATCGAAGCACTGCAGACCGAGCCGGAAAACACTCCGGTCACCCTGACCGGGCGTTTTCTTACGGGCGAGGCCCCCGAGCTGCCCGACCCCGAGGGCGATTCAATGGAGCTGACGAAGGTCGCGCCATCCGCTCTGATTAATCTGTGGACCGATTTCACCGACCAGTCGGTGTATTCCGCCTATATCGTCGACGCTGCGGCCCCGACGGGCCTCGACCTGATTGACTCCCCGATACCCCAGGTCGACCAGTCGCTGAACTGGCTGAACATCTTCTACGCGATCGAGTGGGTCGTCTTCGCCGGGTTTGCCGTGTTCTTCTGGTACCGGATGGTGCGTGATGCCGTGGAACGCGAGCAGGAAGAAGCAGCGCTCGAGAGCGCCGCTGCCGGGGCTCCCAGCGCGGGCGCGTAGAATTAGCTCATGCCACTTGATCCCAAGCCCGCCGATATTTCCCGAATCCCCGGTGCGCTTCGGCTCTACCAGGTGTCGTCCATCATTACCGGTGTTTTTCTGCTATTGCTCTGCGCCGAGGTCTACGCCAAGTTCGTGCTCGGCTACGAACTCGAGATGAACGGCTCCGAAGGCTTTCTCGCCCTCGTGCCCCGAGACACGGTCGCCGCGATCAACCTCAGCACGACCATTTTGATCGTGCACGGCTGGTTCTACGTGCTGTACCTGTTCGCCGACTTTCGCTTGTGGAGCCTGATGCGCTGGCCGTTCCCGCGCTTCGTGCTGATCGCTCTCGGCGGCGTCATTCCCACGCTCTCGTTCTTCCTGGAAGGCCCCATGACCCGCCGCGTCAAACGTTCCCTCGCGCAGCTCGAAGCAAAAAAGACCGCCGAGGTACGTTCATGAATGCCGCCGCCGATGCACCGGATGCTCCCGTCGCCGACTCGGGGCTGGATCGCCCCGTTCTCGTGGTCGACTTCGGCGCGCAGTATGCGCAGCTGATCGCGCGGCGCGTGCGTGAGGCATCCGTATATTCAGAGATCGTGCCGCACACCATCACTGCCGCCGAGGTGGTAGCCAAAAATCCGCGCGGAATCGTGCTGAGCGGGGGACCGTCAAGCGTTTACGCCGACGGTGCGCCCACCTTTGACGCCGAGATCTTCGAACTCGGCGTGCCCGTTCTCGGCATCTGCTACGGCTTCCAGGTGATGGCGACCGCCCTCGGCGGCACCGTCGCCCACACCGGAGCTCGTGAATACGGCTCGACCCCGGTCGCTGTGAGCAACGCCGACAACGTTCTGCTAGCCGATCAGCCCGACAGCCAGACGGTCTGGATGAGCCATGGCGACTCGGTTGCCACCGCGCCGGAAGGCTTCACCGTGCTCGCCTCGTCGACGTCGACTCCGGTCGCGGCATTCGCCAACGATGAAAAGCGGCTCTACGGTGTGCAATGGCACCCCGAGGTCAAGCACTCCGAAAACGGCCAGCACGTGCTCGAGAACTTTCTGCACCGCGCCGCCGGAATCAACCCCGACTGGAACAGCGGCAACGTCATCGCTGAGCAGGTCGCGAAGATTCGCGCCCAGGTCGGCAGCGGCAAGGTCATCTGCGGACTCTCCGGCGGAGTCGACTCTGCCGTGGCCGCGGCCCTCGTGCACAAGGCCATCGGCGACCAGCTGGTCTGCGTTTTCGTCGACCACGGCCTGCTGCGCGAAGACGAACGTCGCCAGGTTGAAGAGGATTACGTGAAGGCCACCGGCATTCGCCTGGTCACCGTCGACGTGCGCGAGCAGTTCCTCACGGCGCTCGAGGGCGTGAGCGACCCGGAGACCAAGCGCAAGATCATCGGCCGCGAGTTCATCCGTACCTTCGAGCAGGCCCAGGCTGAACTGATCGAGGAGGCCAAGGAAATCGATGGCGACCCGATCCGCTTCCTCGTGCAGGGCACGCTCTACCCCGACGTCGTCGAATCCGGCGGCGGTAGTGGTACTGCCAACATCAAGAGCCATCACAACGTCGGCGGGCTGCCCGACGACCTCAAGTTCGAACTGGTCGAACCGCTGCGCACCCTGTTCAAAGACGAGGTGCGCGCGATCGGCGCCGAGCTCGGCCTGCCTGCCGAAATCGTGCAGCGCCAGCCGTTTCCCGGCCCCGGCCTCGGCATTCGCATCGTCGGCTCGATCAACCAGGAACGCCTCGATCTGCTGCGCAAAGCGGATGCCATCGTGCGCTACGAGTTGACCGCCGCCGGCCTCGACCGCGAGATCTGGCAGTGCCCGGTCGTGCTGCTCGCCGATGTGCGGTCAGTGGGCGTGCAGGGCGACGGCCGCACCTACGGCCACCCCATCGTGCTGCGACCCGTGTCGTCGGAAGACGCCATGACCGCCGACTGGACTCGCCTTCCGTACGACCTGCTCGCGAAGATTTCAAACCGCATCACGAACGAGGTAGACGGCGTCAACCGTGTCGTGCTCGACGTTACGTCGAAGCCGCCGGGAACCATTGAGTGGGAGTGATCCCGCAGCACCGTTGAAACAGGAGCGTGACAAGAGGGGCCGGCTCGCAGGAGCCGGCCCCTCTGCCGTGGGCGTGCCCGCTATGGGTGAGCGCACCCGTGGTAGTTGGAGCGGCCACCCGTAGCGGGCGCGGGCATTGCTGCATCGAGTGGGCATCACCGCCCTCAACGCCCTTCTGTTTCTGGTCGCGCCCGCGACGGCCATGACCGGTGCCATGCTGCTCGGTGAGCCGCTGACGCTTCTGACCCTGGCCGGGTTCGCGCTCTGCGGCGGGGTGTCGCGATCGTTCTGGTCATTGAGGCGCGAGCAATCCGAGCGGATGCCTGAGTCCGCCGCGATCCGCTTGCCGAAGCAGAGGGCTGCGCAGTACAGTCAAAACATGTTCTGCTCCTGATTGTTTCGCGCTGTCGTGCCTTCCGCACGATTGACTACCGAGCTTGCAACGATCAAGGACACGATGCTTCAGATACGCAACTACCGCGTTGCCGACGAACGCAGCTGGCTCATTTGCCGGTTGCTGAGTTTTTTCGACACCGATTACTACGACGATGTCAAAATTTGCAAGACCACATTTACGAATGGTCGTGTGGAATTGGTGGCAGGGCGTGGAGACGAAGTCCTGGGACTGCTTGACGTGGAGATTGACGGCAACGCCGCGACAATCGACTCAATTGCTGGTACCCGCGCGCCCAGCGCCAGGGGCTCGCGTCGAAGCTGTTGCACGAGGCGCTTCGGCGCCTGCCGGAGAACGTGACGTCGTTGGATGCGTGGACGCGAGCAACCGAGAGCGCGAACGCCTGGTACGCATCCGCCGGGTTCAGTGAGAACTACCGTTACCTGCACGTCTACAAAGATTCGGCGAGTGGGGACGACGGATTCGAGCCTCCCGCTGGGCTCGCCAGATGACGGACCGTCACCAGCCGTTTCCCCAGCACCTGGAAACCCCGCGATTGCTGATGCGGCCCTGGCGGCTTTCCGACAGCGCTTCCGTGCGCGGGCTGTGGGCCGAACGTGATCCTCGGTCTCGGCATGTGATCGACTCGGCGGACCGACCCACGGTCGCCGACATGCGCGCACGTATTCTGGGCCAGCTCGAAGAATCAACCCGTACCGGCTTGTCGCTGCTGGCGATCGAGCGCAAAGTCGAGGGCGACTTCATCGGCTATTGCGGCCTGATCGTGGGGGAGGGAACGCCGGCGGAGCCCGAAATCGCCTTTGAACTCTTCAGGGCCGCGCACGGCCACGGATACGCCACCGAGGCCGCACGGGCCGTGCTCGACGCGGCTCGGGCTACGGGGCGCACGCGGTTCTGGGCCACGGTTCGTTCGTGGAACGCCCCGTCATTTCGTGTGCTCGAAAAGATCGGCTTCACCGCAGACGGCAGGGTCGACGCCGATGCCGTCCGTGGCGACAGCGTGCGGATGACCATCGGCGGCGACGCTACTGCGAGATTACGGAACGCGGGTACGGCCACCGGACGCCCGTGAACCCGGCGGCCCGTGCACGCTCGCGAGGTCGCGGGCCAGGTGTGCCCGCTTCAATCCGTTGCAGACCGCCTTGTCTTACATCAGTTGGTAGCGAAATAGCTGATGTACTCCAGCATCGCGAGCAGCCAGAACCTGAAGCCGCAGATCGCCTCGCTCGCGGGTCTCAACGAGCGTGAGCACGAAAGTCAACAGCACAGGGTTCATGCCCGAAGCACCGCACAGGCACGCAGATGACGATCTCAACCATGCCCTCCGTCGCGCAGGACCGTCGGGCGCGCCCGCCCACTAGGCTCGCCAGATGACGGACCATCACCAGCTGCGACTGACCTGGCCGGAATTACCGGCCTCGATTCACACGACCGTTGAGAACCTTCTGGGCGGATGCGTCGTCGAAGCACACAGCCAGGCCAACGGATTCTCGCCCGGAAGCGCCGACCGGGTGCGCGCGGACAACGGCCGCCGTGCCTTCGTGAAGGCCGCGAGTCGAGAGCGAAACTCCGACACCGTCGACCTTCACCGGCGCGAGCTGGCCGTGCTGCGGATGTTGCCCGACTCCCTGGCGGTACCGCGGCTCCTGGGCTCCTTCGACGACGGCGAGTGGGTCGCACTGGTCATCGAGAGCATCGACGGCGTGCACCCGAGGGAGACTCCGTCCCTGCCAGAGATCCTCGCCGTTTTGTCGGCGCTGGAGTCACTTCCCAGGATTCGCGGATGCGCGGGCTGGGCCGGTGTACCGGACGCGACGGCAGAGTTGGTTTCTGCGTTTGCTGGTTGGCGCAGCATCCACTCTGAGGGGCGTGCGGTGTCCCTGCCTGCCTGCGCTTACCAGCACCTCGACGAACTCGAAGAGCTTGCCGCCAGCGCTGTGCGGGCAGTCGAGGGAGACTATCTGCTGCACCTTGACCTGCGGAGTGACAATATCCTGCTCGATGACACCGGCCGGGCGTGGCTGGTCGACTGGCCGTGGGCCGGCGTCGGGGTGCGGTGGCTCGACGCCCTCACGTTCCTGCTCGACGCGCGCCTGCGCGGAAGTGACGCTGACTCTGATGAGATCATCGCGACGCATCCGCTCTTCGCTGAAGCGGATGACCCCGCCATCAACGCCGTGCTGTCGGGGCTGACTGCCTACTTTCTGGATGCAGCGCAGAAACCCGCTCCGGTGAATATGCCGACTCTGCGCGCCTTTCAGCTCTCCGAAGGCCTGGCCGGTCTGTCCTGGCTGGGAGAACGGCTCGGCTGGACGATAGATAGCTAGAAATTTGCACGTGCTGCGCGCGACTGCGCCCGAAACGGGTGGCCGCTACGGTAACCGGTCTAGCGGCTACCCGTTTCGGGCGCGGCTATGAGCAGGATCGTGCGGGAGGACGATGGCCGCCAGTACCGCGCAACCCACGAAGACTCCGCCACCGACGGCGATCGGCAGCGGCAGGCTCGTGACAGCCAGCAGGCCGCCGAGCGCCGAACCGAGCGCCAGCCCGAGGAGGCTGAGCACGCGAGACGCAGCGTTGACTCGGCCTCGGAGGGCATTGGGCACGAGTCGTTGGCGAAGGGAGGTGGCGCAGATTCCCCACACTACGGCGTGCAGGATGTAGATCGCGAGAAGCACCGCGGCGAGGACCCCGTTCGTGGTGAGTGACAGCGCGAACAGCGCTGCCGCCCCCGTGACGAGGCTCGCAATAATCGTGCGGCGGTAGCCGATCCAGCTGGTGAACCGTGCTGTCATGAACGAACCGACCAGCCCACCGAGCGCTGAAACGGCGAGGATCACTCCATAGCCGACGGCATCGAGGTCGAGATTTTGCGCGCCGAACAGCACGAGGATCGAGAACGGGAGCATGTAGCCCACGCTCGCGAGGGCGCCGATCAGGGCGAGCCCGCCAACGGTGCGGTTGCCGGCGAGCCATCGCGCTCCGTCCAGCGCCTCGCGGAAAACGGGCTGGCGATGCGTGCGCTCAGCACTCGACTCGAGCCGCCGGATCGGCAATGCCAGTGCGAGAAGCCCGGCCGCAGCCCATAGCCCGCCCATGAGATACATGGGAGCCGCGGCCGCGACGGCAAACAACAGTCCGCCAAGCGGCGGGCCCGCGAACTCATCGGCAACAAGCTGTGCTGCCGAGATGCGGCCATTCGCGCGATCCAACTGCTTCACCGGCACGACCCCGGGCAGGAGAGAAACGGATGCGTTATCCGCCGCGCTCTCCAGCGTTCCGACCACCGCAAACACTGCATAGAGCAGCGGCAAGGTTCCAAGTTCCAACTGTATGGAGACCGCGAGGGCGATCACGACGAGTCCCCGGATGAGGTTAGCGGCGATCAGCAGGTTGCGTCGATCGATCCGATCGACCCACACCCCGATAGGCAGCGCCACCAAAAGCCGCACCAGGGCGTAGGTCGTCGCCAGTCCGGCAACCAGTCGCGGATCGTCGGTGAGCGATGCCGCCAGAAGTGGCATCGAGATGAACGCGACTCCGTCAGCGAGATTAGCGGAGGCACTCGATACCCACAGCGCTCGAAATGGGCGACCGAGGGACATGACCCCGAGTCTAAAGCAGACGCCCACGCGTACGCCCTCGAGGTGAACGCGATGGCTCGCTACGGTACCTTCTTGCGGTGATGGCGCAGGTCACGTTGGCGAGTGACAACCGGAGCAGGATCGCCGACACGAGCGGGCTCTGACGCTGTACCGGCCGGCCAAGAACAAAGCGCACGAATGGATCGAGCAGCCTCACATCGTTATGAGGCCGAAGCAGATGTGAAGTCAGTCCTTGGGGGCCTTGAGATAGCGGCGAATGGCGAGCACGACAACCCAGGCGAGGCCGAGGAGCACGATGGCGCTACCGATATAGCCGAACGTGGCATTCGAGCCGCTGATTTCGAGGGGCAGCACGTACAGGTCAGTGAAACTCATTGCTTAAGCCAACCACAGTGTGGCGTTCGCGGGGTACGAAAAAGCGCCCGCGTTACGAGAACGAGGGCGCCTGATCGAAAGCGGATGCTGCTACTCGCGAGTGAGCACGAAGATGCGCAGCATTTCGACGTAGAGCCAGACGACGGTCATGATGATGCCGAACGCGCCAGTCCAGCCGTACTTGCGGGGCAGGCGGTTGTTGACGCCCTTCTGGATGAAGTCGAAGTCGAGCACGAGCGAGTACGCGGCCAGGAGCACCGCTAGCAGGCCGATGATGATGCCGAGCTTGAGGTCGAAGCCGAGAATGTTGATGCTCGCACTGCGCATGCCGAAGGCCTGGTCGGTGCCACCGAAGATCATCATTCCCACGTTGATGAGCGAGAACGCTGCGTAGCCGATCATGGCGATCAGGAAGATCTTGGTGGCCTTCTTCGAGGCGCGAATCTTGCCGCTCTTGAACAGTGCCAGGGTGACGGCGACGACGACGAGGGTGGCGAGGACCGCCTGCACTACGACGCCCCCGTACTTTTCGTCAAAGACGCGCGAGATGCCGCCGACGAACAGGCCCTGTGCCGCAGCGAAGGCGAGGATGAGCGGAGCCGACGGCTCCTTCTTGAACGTGTTTACGAGGCCGAGCACAAAACCGACGATGGCGCCGAGGATGAACAGGAACGGGAGCACCGGGGTCGCGACCCAGGAGATCATTGCCGCCACGAGCAGCAGCGCGAAGCCGAGGCCGGTCTTGGTGATGGTGTCTTCGTAGGTCATGCGTTCGGTGTCTTGCGCACCGGCGGAAGGCCGGTTGTACATCGACTGCAGATCGTTGTCAGAGAGGGCCTGCGACGACGCCACTGCGCCGCGAGGGCCGAACGCCTCGTTGCGGGAGAAAGCGGGGTTGGAGGATGCCATGTGTTGCTGTACTCACAATCAGCTGGGGAGTAACGGTTGCGCGCGGGCGAACCAACACGCAGCGCCTGGTGCGGCACTTCATCAAAGCTACCCGAGTGCGCATTCGAATGTGCTGGGGATCAGCCGATTTGCAGCATTCCGGGCGTCAGATGCAGACGTTTCGCTACAAGCGGAGAGCACCCCTCAGCATGCGTCCTCTCGGCGCGGATAGCCTGAAAACATGCACACTATCGTCATTGGCCACCGCGGGGCGAGCGGCCACCGGCCAGAGCACACGCGTGCCGCCTTCGATCTTGCCTTTGCGCTCGGCGCCGACGCCGTCGAACCCGATCTGGTGGCAACCCGAGATGGTGTGCTCGTGATCCGCCACGAAAACGAGATTTCCGGCACAACGGACGTCGCCACGCGCGCTGAATTCGGCGCTCGCCGCACCGAAAAACACGTCGACGGCAAGCTGGTCACCGGCTGGTTCACCGAGGACTTCACCTGGGCAGAGTTGAGCACCCTGCGTTCCAGGGAACGGTTGCCGTCGCTGCGGCAGAGCAACACGACCTTTGATGACCAGCAGCCGATTCTGCGGCTGCGGGACCTGTTCAACCTCGTCGACGCTGCGGCTGAGAAGACCGATCGGGTGCTCAGCATCGTCGCCGAGATCAAGCACGGCAACTATTTCGCAGCGCTCGACCTGCCGCTGCCCGAGCTGTTCGCCGCCGAAGTATCCGCGGCCGGCTGGAACACCGACCGACTCACCGTGGAGAGCTTCGAACCGAGCGTGCTCGCCGCGGTTCGGGCTCAGGGCGTGCGCGGCAAACGCATCTTTCTGCTCGAAGCTAAGGGCCACCCGGCCGACGCCGAGGCCGGCGACGTGAGCTACACCGATCACCTGACCGCTAATGGGCTCGCAAACCTGGCCGCGGAATTTACGGGGATCGACGGCATCAGTGTGCCCAAATCCCTCATTCTCCAAACGGATGCCGCGGGGGAGGTGACTGGGGCATCCGCTTTGGTCAATGACGCGCAGACCGCCGGGCTGGAGATTTACTGCTGGACCCTGCGTCCAGAGAACAAGTTTCTGGCGAAAACGTTTCGGCGCGGTATCCGCAGGGCGGACTTCGGTCAATGGCAGGCGGAGTTTCGCCTCATCCTTACGACAGGCATCGACGGTGTGTTCGCTGACCACCCCGATCTGGCCGTGCACGTGCGGGACGCGCTCTGAGTATGCCGCCCGCCCGCCTGTCAGGGGCCTCGCCTACACTGGAAACCGACATGACCACACCTCTGAACGCGGAATCCGCGCCCGCAACCTCAAATCGTTCGGCCACGCCGATTATTCTCGATTCGAACGGGTACGCGGGCACGGGGGAACGCGAACAGAGCCCACTGCTCGACGGGCTCAACCCGCAGCAGAAAGAGGCCGTCAAATATCGCGGCCAGGCGCTGCTCATCATCGCCGGCGCCGGCTCGGGCAAGACCAGCGTGCTCACCCGGCGGGTGGCGAGCCTGCTCGAAACCCGCGATGCCTGGCCGAGCCAGATTCTTGCCATCACCTTCACCAATAAAGCCGCCGCCGAAATGCGCGAGCGGGTGCACGCCATCCTCGGCCAGGGCTCCGATGGAATGTGGATCAGCACCTTCCACTCGTCCTGCGTGCGCATTCTGCGCCGCGAAGCCGAGAAGATCGGTTTGTCGAGCACCTTCAGCATCTACGACTCGGCCGACACCAAGGTCACCCTCAAGCGCATCATCAAGGGGCTCGACGCCGATACCTACGGGTTCACTCCTGGCTCGGCCGGCGCCAAGATCTCCAAGCTCAAGAATGAGCTCGCCGACGCCGATTCCTACGCCCGCAATGCGAACATGAGCGACCCGCAGGAGGTCATGTTCGTCGAGATTTTTCGGCAGTACTCCGCCCGGCTGCGCGCCGCGAGCGCGCTCGACTTCGACGATCTTATCGGCGAGACTGTCTACCTGTTCCGCGCGTTCCCCAAGGTCGCCGCCCTGTATCGACGTCGGTTTCGGCACCTGCTGGTCGACGAATACCAGGACACCAACCACGCCCAGTATGCCCTCGTGCACGAGCTCACCCGGCCGGTCACCGCCGAGCTCGCCCAGGAGATGGAAGACGACGGCGTGCACGTGCGTAACCTGCGTGACGCCACCGGCGCCATCCCCGGGGCGTCGCTCACCGTTGTCGGCGACTCCGACCAGTCGATCTACGCCTTCCGCGGCGCAGACACCCGCAACATCAGCGGTTTCGAGCGGGACTACCCGGGCGCGAAGGTGATTCTGCTGGAGCAGAACTACCGGTCGACCCAGAACATTCTCTCGGCAGCGAACGCGGTGATCGGCCACAACTTCGACCGCACCGACAAGAAGCTCTGGAGTGCGGGCGGCGACGGTGAGAAGATCGTCGGTTTCACCGCATATTCCGGGCACGACGAAGCCCAGTTCGTCTCCGACGAGATCCAGGTGCTGCACGCCGCCGGCATGGCGTACCGCGACATGGCCGTGTTCTATCGCACCAACGCGCAGACTCGAGCGTTGGAAGAGATTCTGGTGCGCTCGGCCACGCCGTATCGGGTGGTCGGTGGTACCAAGTTCTATGAGCGAGCCGAAATCAAGGATGCCCTGGCCTACCTCATCGCCGTCGCCAACCCGGTTGACGAACTCGCGCTGCGCCGCATTCTGAACACCCCCAAGCGCGGCATCGGCCCGGCCACCGAAACCGGGCTGTCGAGCTTCGCCGACGACAACGAACTCACCTTTCGCCAGGCCATGCGCAACTCCGCCGCACTCGGCCTCGGCCCGAAGGTGACCGGCGCCATCCTGAAATTGGCCGAGCTGCTCGACGCCGCAGCGCTCATGCTCGTGCCGACCTCGGTCACCGACGATGGTGTGCCGGTCGGCGGCTCCAATGTCGGTGCGGCTAACGTCAGCGAGGTGCTCGAGTTTCTGCTGAGCGGCAGCGGGCTGCTCGCCGTGTTGCGAAACAGCCGTGACCCGCAAGATGAGGTGCGGGCCGAGAACATCGAGGAGCTCGTCGCCCAGACCAAAGACTTCAATAAAGAAAACCCCGACGGCGGTCTCGTTGACTTTCTCACGCAGGTCTCCCTTGTGGCCGCGGCCGACGACCTCGACGACGCCTCCGGCACCGTCTCGCTGATGACGCTGCACACCGCGAAAGGCCTCGAATATGAGGCCGTGTTCCTGACCGGCGTCGAGGAGGGGCTGCTGCCGCACCAGATGTCGGCCAACGAGCCGGGCGGTCCCGCTGAAGAACGCCGCCTGTTCTACGTGGGCATCACTCGCGCCCGCAAGCGGCTTTACCTCTCCCTCGCTTTGACGAGGGCCCAGTTCGGCGATATTAACGTGGCCATGCCGAGTCGATACCTGCAGGAGATTCCGGCCGATCTCATCGACTGGAAACAGTCGCCGGGCATGGCCAACTCCCGCGGCGGTACCCAGCCGCGGGCGCTCAACGCGCGCCGCGATGGTGGCTTCGGCGGTTTCGGCAACTCGCTGAGTGGATCGGGCAGTTCAGATGACTTCGGCGGTCGCAGCAGGCAGCAGACCGGCCTGCCGCCAGGCAAGCCGAAGACCGAGTGGGCCAACAAAATCACCGGAACGGTGCGCGACAACGGCAGCCTCGAACTGACGGCGGGCGACCGTATCCGTCATCACGACTTCGGCGAAGGCCGGGTCAACCAGGTCACCGGTGAGGGCACCAAGCGCATCGCGCACGTGCAGTTCGACGCTGCGGGCGCCAAAAAGCTGTTGATCAAGATTGCCCCGATCGAAAAAATCTAGGGTGCACGCCGTTGGTCCCGGCCCGGACAGGGAACCGGGCAAGCCTGAATCCCTAAAACAGTGGGTGGTTTCCCTGAGTGCCTTCCAACTCGAGGTCGCCGCCCGCGCCGCAGTCGCCATTGCGCTGCCGCTCACCGTGCTCGTGCTCACTGGACAACTGGACTGGGCCGCCTACGCGGCCTTCGGCGGGATGACGGCGTTGTTAGGCCGCAACGAGCCCTACCGGGTGCGGCTGCGCACCGTCACCGTTGCCGGCACGCTCTGCTCGCCATCATCACCTTCGCCCTCATACTCGCCCTGACGCCGTGAGCCCGACCTCTACAAGAACCTGGGCGGTCGTCAGCGTGATTGCGGTGTTGCCGCCACCGGGAGCGAAGCACTCCGTGTCGCGAGCGGTCCACCGTATGATCGGCACAACGCTGGGCGTCGGCCTGACCGCCCTCGTGCTTTTGCCCGGGCCTCCGGTCGCCGTGCTCATTCTGGTCATCGCGCTCGGCCAGTTCGGCGCCGAAATTCTGATTGGTCGCCACTACGGAGCGGCCCTGCTGTTCGTAACCCCGCTCGCTCTCACCGTGGTGCACCTCACGAGCCCGGTTCCGGTGCCGGCGCTACTGGTCGATCGGGTGCTCGAGACGGTACTCGGCAGCGTCATCGCCCTGGCGATCGTGCTGCTCGTGCGGGCGAGGGGGCAGCTGAAAAAGAGGCATTGACGACACACAGACTGTTCACAGGTTATCGATAGCCATTCGATGGCACCCCGGTCGATGCTCTACTCATGAGCCTCGACACGCGCACCACTCGAACCGCCCCGGTGCCCACGCGCCAAAGCCGCGCTGCGACCCTGCACCCCGCCTACAACAAGCGGATGCGCTTGGCCGATAGCCTGCAGATTCTCTGCGTCGCATCGGTCGCCATCGTGATCGCCATCTTTCTCGCTGACGGGGGAGCTGCCAGGTTCGGAACGCCCGCCGAGGCCTTCAGCTCGCTCGGAATCGTCGCCGGGCTGGTCGGCACCGACCTTCTGCTCGTAATGCTCGTGTTGGCCGCGCGGCTGCCCCCGATCGACCGCGCCTTCGGGCACGATCAGGCCATGGCCGTGCACCAGTCGCTCGGTAAGCCGGCCCTGTACCTCATCCTGGGCCATGCGGCTCTGCTCATCACCGGCTACGCGCTCGCCGAGAACGTGAACGTAGTTGCCGAGACCTGGAACATGTTCACGGGCTTGCCTGACATGCCGCTTGCCTTTCTCGGCCTCGCGCTCATGATCGGTGTCGTCATCACCTCGCTCGTGGTCGTGCGTCGTAAGTTTCGCTACGAGGCCTGGCATGCCGTGCACCTGCTCGCCTACCTGTCCGTGCTTGTCGCCATCCCGCACCAGCTGAGCGTGGGGAACCTACTCAGTGAGGGCGCCATCGCCCGCTACTACTGGCTCGCCCTCTACGTTGCCGTTGCCGGCTCCATTATCGTATTTCGGTTCCTGCTGCCGGTCACCCGGTCGCTGCGCCACCGTCTCGTGGTAGACCGAGTGGACGCCGTCGCCCCTGGCGTCGTCTCCATCACCCTGACCGGCCGAAAGCTGGACAAACTCCGGGCGACCTCCGGACAGTTCTTCGTCTGGCGGTTCTGGGCCCATGGACTCTGGTGGCAGGCGCATCCGTTCTCCTTGTCGTCAGCGCCGAGTGAGCGCGGACTGCGCATCACGGTTCGCGGCCTGGGCGATGCCTCGCAGCAGCTTCCCCGGGTGAAACGCGGCACCCGGGTCAGCTTCGAAGGCCCGTACGGGCTCTTCACCGAGAACGCTCGAACCTCGCCCCGCGTCGTGCTGATCGCGGCCGGTATCGGCGTCGCCCCCATTCGGTCGCTGCTGGAAACGGTGTCATTCGTGCCCGGCAACGCCACCGTGCTGCTCCGCTCGCACAGCCTCGGCGATACCTACCTGGTTGACGAACTCACCGACCTGTGCCGGCTTCGCGGCGCCGAGCTGCGCATCATCGCCGGCAAACGACCCACGGGCGTGAGCACCTGGCTTCCAGCGGATGCTGTCCGCGCCGGCATCACCCTGCACACGGTCGTGCCTGAACTACTGGACTCCGATATCTACGTCTGCGGCCCCCGGCCGTGGACCGACGCCGTCGTGCGAGATGCCCGCGCTGGCGGAGTTCCCAAGAAGCAGATCCACTACGAAAGGTTTGACTGGTGAGAGCACGTGCAGTGGCCTTGTCCGCACTGGCCTCCATCTCGATTGTCGGCGTCGGCTGGCAACTTGGATCGCAGGCGATCGACGCGTCGCACAGTCTTGCCTCGAGTACCTCCGGAACCGACGCCGCTGCGGCGAGCGCGGCCAATCCGGCAGCTGCTGAAGCGATCAGCGCGACGGCCGCATCCGCCGCTCAATCGGGAACCTTCACCGGCTCGGTGGTGGCCACCCGGTTTGGCAACATGCAGGTCTCCGTGACAATCGCAGCTGGTGCCATCACTGACATCTCCGCCCTCCAGCTCACCAACCACGACGGCAGGTCGGTGCAGATCAGCAACCGAGCTGCACCAATCCTGCGCACCGAGGTGCTTGCCGCGCAGTCCGCGAGCGTGCAAAACGTGAGCGGCGCCACGTACACGAGCGACGGCTACCGGCAATCACTGCAATCGGCTCTCGATACGGCGGGGTTCTAGGTGCCCACCGTGCGCCGCGATTACAAGCGGATGCCCGCGCTCACCTTCGAAACGATGGGGACGGTCGTGAGTCTGCGACTGCCCGATTCGCCTGCCCCTGCCGATGCCATAGAGCTGGTCGAGACGGTGTTCCGTCGCTGGGACGAGCAGTTCAGCCTGTACCGAGAGCACTCAGAGCTGAGTCGCATCGCGCGCGGGGACATCCGTTTGACCGAGGCGAGTCAGGGTCTGCGCGACTGCTACGCCCTCGCGTTGACGTGGCGGGAACGCACCCAGGGCGTGTTCACACCTCATCGTGCCGATGGCGTCGTCGACCTCTCGGGCATCGTTAAGGCGCTCGCCATCGCCGAAGCCGGAGCAGCTCTGACGGCGCGCGGCCCGGCCAACTGGTCCATCAACGCTGGCGGTGATGTTTTGGTCAGCGAGGAGGCCGGGCACCCCGAACGGGTCGTAGCGATCGTCGATCCGGGCAATCGGGGCAACGTGATTGCGCACGTACCGCTGGGGCATCCGCTGCGGGCCGTGGCAACGTCGGGTAGCGCCGAACGCGGCGAACACATTTGGACCGCCCTGAACGGCGAACCGTCGCCGTTTCGCCAGGTGAGTGTATTCGCAGCCGATATCGTCACTGCCGACATACTCGCGACGGCGATCGTGGCCGGCGGAGAGACGACCCTGAACAAGATGACCGAGCACTTCGCCATCGACGTCCTCGCGGTGCTGCGTGACGGCCAGTTGCTCGCGACTCCGGGTCTGAGGCGGGCCGAATAGGTGAGTGTGCGTGTGGGCCAGCGTGATCCTGAAATCAGGCGGCGGCGGGCATGTGCTGGCGGTCGCGGCGGCGCAGGAGCGCGGCGATGGCACGCCAGCCGAGGAGAAACAGGCCGAGCACGATGGTCGTAACGATCGCAAAACTGAGTTGAACGCCCTGGCCACTGGCGAGGCGCAACAGAAGGCCGCCCGCCACGGTAGCGATCCAGATGCCGAGGCCGGTCCAGACAATGCGGCGCGGGTGTCGCCAGGCACGCAGCGCAAGCCAGCCGATGATTAAACCGCCGAGGAACGGCCAATAGGTTACGCCCAGTCCCGCCAGACTCTCGCCATGGCTCAATCGGCCGATCGCGGCGAAAGCCAGCACGAGGGCCGCGTCGAGAGCGCCCGCCGTACCGATCGAGGATCGCGACATAGGGCCAGCTCCGATGTGCAGTGATGCCATATTTTCAGCCTATCCACCCGGTCGAGATGGAACCCGGAGTTGGCTGTGAGCCCAGCACGGTAGACGCAGCCACTAAACACCGCCGCTACTAAACACCGCCGCCGATCAACGCCCCGATGACGTAGGTCACGGCGAGTGCGAGAATGCCGCCGATGACGATGCGGGCAATAGCGCGCGGTTTGGGACTGTTGCCGAGGTGCGCGCTGAGCCAGCCGGTGATGACCAGGGCCACGAGAACCGCGACAAAGGTGGCTGCGATGCGCCACTCGGCCGGGGGCAGCAGAACGGCCAGCAGGGGGAGTGCAGCGCCGACGGTGAAGGCGATAGCGGATGCGTAGGCAGCATGCCACGGATTCGATACGTCCTGCTCGGTGATGTGCAACTCAACTTCGAGGTGCGCTGCGAGGGCGTCATGCTTGGTGAGCTCGATCGCTACCTGCTGGGCGGTCGCGGATGAGAGTCCCTTGGCTTGGTAGAACCCAGCCAATTCGGCGAGTTCTTCCTCGGGCTCGTTCTCGAGTTCCCAGGTTTCCTTGGCGATGAGGGCGCGTTCGGAGTCACGTTGACTGCTCACCGACACGTACTCGCCGAGGGCCATCGAAATCGCGCCGGCGAGGAGGCTCGCGACACCGGCGATGAGAATGACGTGGGAATCGGTCGTCGCGGCCGCAACACCGACAACGAGGGCAGCGACGGAGACGATGCCGTCGTTCGCGCCGAGAACACCGGCGCGCAGCCAGTTCAGCCGGGAAGCGAGGCCGGCGGCGTGCGGTTCCACCGCTTGAACAAGATCAGTCATAGACCTAGATAAGCACTGAGTGGGGGCCTCGTCCAGCAAGGTGTGGCTAGCCTTCGCGGTGGTGTTTCGTGGCACCACAGTGGTGTTTCGGCGGCTGGGCGCGTGCGCCGCGCCGTTCGAATCACGCGCTAGAGTTTTCTCGGGCCGGTATGTCTTGATGTCGAGCTAATTTACGGCAACGACTGCTGTTACCAACAACCTCATATATCTTCACCGGCGGTGTGATCGCCAAGACGCGGATTGGAAGAGCAGCGTGGATCTTTACGAATACCAAGCGAGAGACCTCTTTGAGGAATATGGTGTGCCGGTTCTGCCGGGCATCATCGCGGACACCCCCGCCGAAGTCCGTGCAGCGGCCGAGAAGCTCGGTGGCGTTGTTGTCGTCAAGGCACAGGTCAAGGTCGGCGGCCGCGGCAAGGCCGGCGGCGTCAAGGTAGCCAAGACTCCGGATGACGCAGAGGCCGCTGGCCAGAGCATCCTGGGCCTTGACATTAAAGGTCACACCGTTCACCGCGTCATGGTGGCCGGCGGAGCCCGCATCAAGGCGGAGTTCTACTTCTCCGTGCTGCTGGACCGGTCCAACCGGTCCTACCTGTCGCTCGCTAGCTATGAGGGCGGCGTGGAGATTGAAGTTCTCGCCGTCGAGAAGCCAGAAGCGCTCGCCTACACGGCCGTCGATCCCTCGGTTGGCATCGACCTGGCGGTGGCGAAGCAGATCGCCATCGACGCCAAGTTCCCGGCCGAGCTTATCGATAAGGTTGCCCCGGTCTTCGTCAAGCTGTACAACGTATTCACGGGCGAAGACGCGACCCTGGTCGAGGTCAACCCCCTCGTGCTCACCGAAGAGGGCGACATCATCGCCCTCGACGGCAAGGTCACGATCGACGAGAACGCCGACTTCCGTCACCCCAAGCACGCTCTCCTCGAGGACGCCTCCGCGGCCGACCCGCTCGAAGCCAAGGCCAAGGCTGCCGGCCTCAACTACGTCAAGCTCGACGGTGAAGTCGGCATCATCGGCAACGGAGCGGGGCTCGTCATGAGCACGCTCGACGTCGTCGCCTACGCCGGTGAGAACTTCGGCAGCGTCAAGCCGGCCAACTTTCTCGACATCGGGGGCGGAGCATCCGCTGAGGTTATGGCCGCCGGCCTCGACGTCATTCTCGGCGACCCGCAGGTCAAGAGCGTTTTCGTCAACGTCTTCGGTGGAATCACCGCGTGTGACGCCGTCGCCAAGGGCATCGTGGGCGCGCTCGCCGAGCTCGGTGCGAGCGCCAACAAGCCGCTCGTGGTGCGCCTCGACGGTAACAACGTCGAGGAGGGTCGTCGCATCCTCGCCGAGGCGAACCACCCGCTCGTAACACTGGCCGCCACCATGGACGAGGGCGCCGCCAAGGCCGCCGAACTCGCCCACGCAGCGAAGTAAGGGACAACCACGCATGTCAATCTTCCTCAACAAAGACTCCAAGGTCATCGTTCAGGGCATCACCGGAGGTGAGGGCACCAAGCACACCGCCCTCATGCTCAAGGCCGGTACCCAGGTCGTCGGTGGCGTCAACGCCCGCAAGGCCGGCACCACCGTCGTGCACGGCTCGGTCGAGTTGCCCGTCTTCGGAACGGTCGCGGAGGCCGTCGCCAAGACCGGCGCCGACGTGTCGATCATCTTCGTGCCGCCGGTGTTCACCAAGGACGCCGTCATCGAAGCGATTGACGCCGAGATTCCGCTGCTCGTCATCATCACCGAGGGTGTTCCCGTGCAGGACTCGGCCGAGTTCTGGGCCTACGCCATCAAAAAGGGCAACAAGACCCGCATCATCGGTCCGAACTGCCCCGGCATCATCACGCCCGGTGAGGCACTCGTCGGCATCACACCGGCGAACATCACCGTCAAGGGCCCGGTCGGTCTCGTCTCCAAGTCGGGCACCCTGACGTACCAGATGATGTACGAGCTGCGGGACCTCGGCTTCTCCACCGCGATCGGTATCGGTGGCGACCCCATCATCGGCACCACGCACATTGATGCCCTCGAGGCCTTCGAGAACGACCCGGAGACCAAGGCGATCGTCATGATCGGCGAAATCGGCGGCGACGCTGAAGAGAAGGCCGCCGAGTACATCAAGGCGCATGTCACGAAGCCGGTCATCGGCTACGTGGCCGGTTTCACTGCACCAGAGGGCAAGACCATGGGCCACGCCGGCGCCATCGTCTCCGACGGAGCCGGAACCGCCCAGGGCAAGAAGGAGGCCCTCGAGGCCGCCGGAGTCAAGGTCGGCAAGACGCCGAGCGAGGCTGCGAACCTGCTGCGCGAGGCACTAGCCGCACTGTAGGCAGCACGCACGTCGTAAGGGGCTCGCCGATTCGCGGCGGGCCCCTTCGGCGTATCGGGCGCGTGCTGGCGAGCATTGTCGGTGCGGCGATATAGGCTCGCAACGGATGAACCGCATAACGACCGCCCTGCTCGCCGCTCTCGAGGCATTACTTGTCGTCGCCATCGGCATCGGTATCGCCATGGTGCCGCTCACCGTGCTCTGGGCCGCCCACTTTGGCCTCTCCGTGGAATGGTTCGTCTTCTGGCGCGCTGCCGCCGATATCTGGCTGCTCGGCAATGGCGTCGACCTCACGGTGCAGCTTGGCCCTGACGTCGCCGCAGCGCTCGCCCTGACCGGCGCAGACACCCCCTTTCTCATCTCGGTCGTGCCGCTCGGCTTCGCGATGCTCGCGGTACTGATGGGCGTGCACACCGGCCGTCGCGCCGCCGAGACCCCGCACCGGTGGACCGGCGTCGGAGTCGCCGTGGGCACGTATGCGATTCTCGCCGCGCTGGTGACCCTGTCCGCGGTGTCGGAAACGGTTGCGCCCAACCAACTGCAGGGGATCGTGCTGCCGACGCTCATCTATGCTGCCGGGGTTCTGGTGGGGGCGGAACTGGGGCGGCGGAAGATCGCGGGGGCCGCGGAGGGCCTGGATTTGGTGAGCCGCGGCATCCGCGCGGCCTACCAGCGGATACCGCACACCACTCGTACCGTCATCGAGGGTGCGCTGCGCGGCGGAATAGCCGCCGCGGCGGGCGTGCTGATCGTGTCGGCCGTGGCTGTCGCCGTGCTCATCGCGGTCAATTACGCGACCATTATCGGGCTCTATGAGGCGGTTCAGGCCGGTGTCTTCGGTGGCGCTACCATCACCCTGGCGCAGCTCGCACTCATTCCCAACCTCGTGATCTGGGCTGCCGCATGGTTTGTCGGGCCCGGTATCGCGCTCGGCGTTGGCACTACAGTTTCGCCGATCGGCACAGTCGTCGGAACCCTTCCCGGCCTGCCCCTGTTTGGCGCGCTGCCGCAGGGCACCCCGACCTACGGCTTTCTCGGGTTACTTGCGCCCGTTCTGATCGGTTTCGTTTTCGCGGTCGTGACCCGGCAGCTTTTAGACCGTGCTGGTGTCCCCGAGAGAACCACACTCGCGCACGTTCTCACCGGTCTCGGCATGGGCGTCGTCGCCGGCGCGCTCCTCTGTCTACTCGCCTGGTGGTCGGCCGGAGCGATGGGCCCGGGCCGTCTGGTTGAGGTCGGGCCGAATCCGCTGCTGGTCGGCGCGCTCGCCGCCGCCGAAATTGGCGTCGCTGCGGCCCTCGGCATGCTCGCCGGCCGGGTACGGCTCCCCGGTCGGCGCTCTTCCAAACGGTAGGCTCAAGATCGTGCTGTCTATTGTCGTGTTGATCTCCGGCGGAGGATCCAACCTTCGAGCCCTGTTGGAGGCGTCGGAAGACGCCGAGTTTCCGGCACGAATCGTGGCGATCGGCGCTGACCGCGACGCCGACGGGCTGGAGCTCGGCGTCGAATTCGGTGTCCCGGCCTTTTCCGTTCCGTTCTCCTCGTTTGCAGACCGGGCGGCCTGGGGCGACGAACTGCTCGCGCAGATTCAACAGTGGCAGCCCGACCTGGTCGTGCTGAGCGGCCTGATGCGCCTGCTTCCGCCGCGCGTGGTCGCCGCCCTGTCGCCAAACCTGATCAACACCCACCCCGCCTACCTTCCCGAATTTCCGGGGGCGCACGCCGTGCGCGACGCCCTGGCCGCTGGCGCGGTACAGACCGGAGCGAGCATTATCGTGGTCGACAACGGTGTCGACGCTGGCCCCATCCTGGTGCAGGAGCGCGTCGACGTTCTGCCCGGAGACACCGAGACTTCCCTGCAGAATCGCATCAAGATCGTCGAGAGACGCCTGCTCATCCAGGCTGTGCTCGACATCGCAAACGGACACATGAACCTCAAGGAGAACTAACGCATGAGTGGTAACACCAACGCGCCCAGCTCGGACCGTAACCGGGACCAGATCGTGATCGAGCGTGCACTCATCTCCGTGAGCGACAAGACCGGACTGCTCGAGCTCGCCGCCGCTCTGTCCGCGGATGGCGTTGAAATCGTCTCCACCGGCTCCACCGCGGCCACCATTCGCGCCAGCGGCCTAGACGTAACCGACGTTTCCGCGGTTACCGGTTTTCCGGAATCCCTCGACGGTCGCGTCAAGACCCTGCACCCCGGCGTGCACGCCGGAATCCTCGCCGACCTGCGCCTGGAAGCGCACGAAACGCAGCTGACCGAGCTCGGCATCAAGGCTTTCCAGCTCGTCGTGGTCAATCTGTACCCCTTTGTCGAAACCGTCGAGGGCGGCGCTGAGCCGGCCGACGTGATCGAGCAAATCGACATCGGCGGACCGGCGCTGGTGCGTGCATCCGCTAAAAACCACGCCAACGTGGCCATCGTCGTCGACCCGGCCAACTACGGCGAGATCATCGAAGCCGTCGCCGCTGGCGGATCGACCCTCAAGCTGCGCCAGAAACTCGCCTCGCTCGCCTTCGAGCACACCGCCGACTACGACCTGAGCGTGTCGGCCTGGTTCACCGAGAACGTCTACGACCAGTGGCAGGACGACGTCGAAGCGCCGGGCGAGGACGTCACGTTCGAGGCAGCCGAAGAAGAGGATGACGACGAGTCGCCGTTCCCTGAGGGGCTCGGCATCGAGGTCACCCGCGACGCTATCCTGCGATACGGCGAGAACTCGCATCAGGCGGCCGCGCTCTACGTCGGCGAAGGCGGTCGCGGCATCGCGCAAGCCAGGCAACTGCACGGCAAGGAAATGTCGTACAACAACTACGTTGACGCGGATGCCGCTGTGCGCGCCGCCTTCGACTTCAGCGAGCCGGCCGTTGCCATCGTCAAGCACGCCAACCCATGCGGTATCGCCATCGCCAAGCCCAACGCCCCGGATGCCATCGCCTCCGCGCACCTGCGCGCTCATGCCTGCGATCCGATCTCCGCGTTCGGCGGCGTGATCGCTGCGAACCGCGTCGTCACCCTCGGCATGGCCGAAACCATCAGCGAGATTTTCACCGAGGTACTCGTCGCTCCCGGCTTCGAGCCGGCAGCGGTTGCACTGCTCACCAAGAAGAAGAACATTCGCCTGCTTGAGCTGCCGGCCGACTACGAGCGTTCCTCGCTCGAGCTGCACCAAATCTCCGGTGGCCTGCTCGTGCAGGAAGCAGACAGCTTCGAAGACTTCAGCTCAGCCGGTTGGACTCTCGTGGCCGGCCCCGATGTGGATGCCGCCACCCGCGCCGATCTTGAATTCGCGTGGAAATCGTGTCGTTCCGTGAAGTCCAATGCCATTCTGCTCGCGCACGCCGGGGCATCTGTCGGTGTGGGCATGGGCCAGGTCAACCGGGTCGACTCTTGTCACCTCGCCGTGAGCCGGGCCGGCGAACGGGCCGAAGGCTCGGTTGCGGCGTCGGATGCGTTCTTCCCCTTCGCTGACGGACTCGAAGTGCTGCTTGAGGCTGGCATTGCGGCCGTCGTGCAGCCGGGCGGATCGGTGCGCGACGCTGAGGTCATCGCTGCGGCCGCCGCGGCGGGTGTCTCAATGTACTTCACCGGAGAGCGCCACTTCTTCCACTAGGTCCCCGCGCACGAAAAGCACCTTCGATGTTGAATTGAAGGTGCTTTTTGCCTACCCAGACGTCCTCCCACAGGGGTGAGAGGTAAATCCGGTTGCGGAATTCTCATGCCTGCCGAGCGGAGCGCAGCTGTTCACGACGGCGCCAGCTCCGAGTATCCTAATCGAGGCGGCGCCACACACCGGCACCGCCGCATTCGGCCCACAAGGCCCGAGACAACGGAGTTTCCATGACCCTCACGCACCCTGCCGCCGCCCTCGATTCCCTCGCAGAGATTCCACTTTCCCATGAAAAAGTGCTGATCACGACCGGGGAACGATCCGGGTTGCTGATCACGGTGGCTATCCACTCGACCCGTCTCGGTCAGGCCCTCGGCGGCGCCCGCCTGTGGCAGTACGCAAGCTGGACCGACGCGGTCGCCGACGCACTGCGCCTCTCCGCCGCCATGACCCTGAAAAACGCGGCCGCCGGTCTGAATCGCGGCGGTGGTAAGTCGGTCATCTACCTGCCGCTTGGCACGGTATTGACGGAGGCCCAGAAGCGTCTGGCGATGCTCGACCTCGGCGACGCCATCGAGAGCCTGAACGGCGCATACATGACGGCAGAGGACGTCGGCACGAGCGCTGAGCTCATGGCCATCGTGGCCGAACGCACGAGCCACGTCTGCGGACTGCCCGCTGTGAGCGGCGGCGTTGGCGAGCCAGCGGACGCCACAGCGGCCGGCGTATACGCGAGCATCGAATCCACTCTCGAAGCCCTGTTCGGCAGTGGTGATGTGCGCGGCCGCCACCTGGTGATCTCGGGCCTCGGCCAGGTGGGTGGCCGGGTGGCTACGGCCGCCGCCGCCGCCGGCGCCACCCTCACCGTCACGGACATCAACCCCGACAAGCGCGCGCTTGCCGACGAACTCGGAGCCCGGTGGGTGTCGGTCGCGGATGCGCACCGGGTGCACGCCGACCTGTTCGTGCCGTGCGGCCTGGGTGGTGTGCTGACGAAAGCCGTGATCGCGGAGTTGAATGTGCTCGGCATCTGCGGCGCCGCCAACAACCAGCTCGAAAACCCGGCCGGTGCCGCCCAGCTGGATGCGCGGGGCATTCTCTGGGCACCCGATTTCGTCGTCAACGCCGGTGGCGTCGTCTACCTCGATCTGGCGAGCGAACCGAACGCTGACCGCGCCGAAATCACCGAGCGCGTTGCGGCCATCGGGTCCGTGCTCACGCAGATCTTCACGGATGCCCGGGCGGACGAGATCACGACCCTCGCGGCCGCCGAGATGCTCGCCGCGACCCGTCTGAACGCTGCCCGGTAGTAAGCCCACTGCATGAGCGCGCCCCATTGGGACGCTATGTACGGTTATTGTAGCGACCACCGAGGTTGGGCTCGGTCACGGCAGGCGCATAGCTTATTCGCGCAGGTCGGCCGGGATGGTGGGCACAACACGGGCGGCCGCACGACGGTCTTTCAGCGTCGTGCGGGCGGCCTTGGCCAGCTCGGTGAGGATCGGAATTCCGGAAAGAAGAATGATTCCGATGATGAAGTATTCGGAGTACTTGGCGACAAAGGCAAACTGGCCGAGGAAGAATCCGACCAGGGTGAGGCCGACGCCCCAGGCGAAGGCGCCGATCGCGTTGTAGGTCACAAAGCTGCGGTAGCGCATCTTGCCGACGCCGGCGGCAACCGGCACGAAGGCACGGAAGACCGGCAGAAAGCGGGCCAGGATGATGGACTTACCGCCGTGCTTCACGAAAAACGCGTTGGTGCGCTCGACGTTCTTCGGGTTGAAGAACCGGTTTTTCTCGCGTGAAAACACTGCGGGGCCGGCCTTTCGGCCGATGACGTAGGCGAGCTGGTCACCGGCGAATGCGGCCGCAAAGACGACCAGGCAGGTCACCCAGATTGGCAGCGGCACGACGCCGGTCGCGGTGAGCAGGCCGACGGTGAACAGCAGTGAATCGCCCGGCAGGAACGACAAGACGATGAAGCCGGTCTCGACGAACACGATAACGGCGACGCCCAGCAGCACGAACGATCCAAACGAGTAGATCAGCCACTCAGAGTCGAGAAAATCGATTCCGAACAGGGTGGGCAGCATGAAGAGTCCTTCCAACACGGGTGCGCGGGGGCATGGCCATGCCAACGAGAGGCGCAGACTCCAGACTACGTGACGTGATGCTGGGATATGCCGGGCTGTTGAGCGTCGGCGCTGGTATGCCCTCAAGGTGAGCGGATGTTCCCGGCTCAGAAAATACTTGCGTTCTGCCCCCGTTTTCCAATATTCTGAAAGGCTGCCTGTTCCAGGGGCATGTGACAGACAGACTTGAGGCGCCCAGGAGGCAGACATGACAAAGACAGCACCGGTCACGCTCGCAACGGTTGCGAACGACGGCGCTCCCTTTGGCGCTTCTTTCCCTGCCCCGTAACCTCCCGCGGCGCCGTCATTGTGACCTGCGCCGACTAGTTTCGTCGTTGCTCATCAGGGCAGGCACTTTGCAATTGTGCCCGTGAGCCAACACCGCCTGACCGTATAGCCGCACCGTACCGCCGCACGTGACGCCTCACCCACTGCGACACGTCTCGTCAGCACTCCCGGCACATTGCGGGCACGCTATCGACGACCAGAGTTATCCGCTGCACCCGCGCAACCCGAGGCGCGGCCGCACCACAATCAGGACTGGACCATGACCACCACCGCACCGAAGGTACCGCCGCCTCCCACCAACGACGCCCCAATACGCAGCAACACCTTTCGCAGCCTGCAACGGCTCTATCCTTATGCCCAACCGGCTCTGCCCCGCATCTACCTCGGCATGGTCGCCGCGCTTCTCGCCGGACTCGTAGCACTGGCCATACCGCAGGTGCTGGCCTGGCTCGTCGACGGCCCGCTCAGCGAGGCCGGGAATAGCGACAGTGCCGCGCAGATCTGGCCGGCCGTGTGGATTGTTCTCGGACTCGGAGTGCTCGAGGCGATCATGATCGCGCTGCGCCGCTGGTTCGTGCTCACCCCCGGCACCCACATCGAGGCGCGCATGCGCAACCACCTCTTCGCCCGGCTGCAGGACCTACCGGTGAGCTTTCACGACCGCTGGCCGAGCGGCCAGCTGCTCTCGCGCGCCGTGAGCGACCTGAACCTTATCCGCCGCTGGGTGTCGTTCGGGTTCGTGCTGCTCGTGGTCAACTTTTTCACCATCGTCGTCGGCGTCGTTATTTTGCTCTGGATGCACTGGCTGCTCGGTGTGATCTTCGTGGTCTGCTCGATCCCGATCTGGATCTACGGCTACGTCTTCGAGGAGAAGTACTCCGTGATCGCCCGCCGCAGCCAGGATCAGGCCGGCGACCTCGCAACCGCCGTCGAGGAGTCCGTGCACGGCATTCGCGTGCTCAAGGCCTTCGGCCGTGGATCGTTCGCGCTCAAGAACTTCGCTTCGCAGGCGGAAGACCTGCGCGGCACCGAGATCGAGAAGGCCCGCGCCATCGCCGGTATCTGGCTCTGGTTGCTGCTCGTGCCCGACGTCGCGTTCGCGCTCTGTCTCGTGGCCGGCGTCTGGCTCACCAGCCTGGACGAGCTCAGCGGCGGCGAGCTGCTGGCGTTCTTCGCCACCGCGACCGTGCTGCGGTTTCCAGTGGAATCGATCGGATTTCTGCTGTCGATGACCTTCGACGCGCGCACCGCGACCGACCGCTTCTTCGACATTCTCGACACCCCGAACGAGATCACCGACCCGAAGGACCCGGCCACCGTGGCCGCGCCGCTCGGCCGACTCACGTTCGATAACGTGCACTTTCGTTATCCGGACTCGCCGGAGCGCTTTCCCGACCTGCTCAACGGCATCGACCTCGTTCTCGAACCGGGGGAGACCATGGCGCTCGTCGGCCTCACTGGAAGCGGCAAGTCCACACTCACGGCCCTCACCACCCGGCTGTATGACGTGACTGCGGGCGCCGTGACGCTCGACGGTGTCGACGTGCGGGCGCTGCGCCGGGAGGAACTGCGCAGCCACCTCGCGATGGCATTCGAAGATGCCACCTTGTTCTCGGCATCCGTTCGGGACAACGTTCTGCTCGGTCGCCCCGACCTTGCCGACAGTAGCCCCGAAGCGGATGCCGCACTCGAGCAGGCCCTGCAGATCGCGCAGGCCAATTTCGTGCACGACCTGCCGCTTGGCGTCGACACCCTCGTCGGTGAGGAGGGAATGAGCTTGTCCGGCGGGCAGCGGCAGCGTCTCGCGCTTGCCCGCGCGGTCGCGGCGCGGCCATCCGTTCTTATTCTGGACGATCCGCTGTCGGCGCTCGATGTGAACACCGAATCGCTCGTGGAGAACGCGCTGCGGGAGGTGCTCGTCGACACCACCGCGCTCATCGTGGCGCACCGACCGTCAACGGTCATGCTCGCCGACCGCGTGGCGCTGCTTGAGAACGGCCGCATTACCGCCGTCGGAACGCACTCCGAGCTACTGCGCACCAGCGCGCACTACACCTTCGTCATCTCCAGCCTCGAAGACGAAGAACGCAGAGAATCGAACCGAGCGGAGGAAGCACTGTGACCGTCAGCGGCGTCAAGGGCGAAGAACGCCACGACTTCACCAAGGCCGAAAGCAAGCAGATTCGTGCACGTTCGCTGCGCCTGCTCGGTTCATTGCTGCTGCCCGTGCGCGGCAAGGTCGTGCTCGCCATGCTCGTGGTCGTCGTCTCGACCGCAGCCCAGGTCGCCGGCCCCACGCTCATCGCCTTCGGCATCGACCGCGGGCTACCCGCATTGCTCAAGCAAAACTGGGTGCCGCTCGCCGCGACCGGCGCGATCTACTTGGTCGCCGGGGTGTTCGGCGCGCTGCTCATCGCCTGGTACACCGTGTTGAGCGCCCGGGTGAGCCAGGCTGTACTGATCGACCTGCGCAAGCGCGTGTTTTTGCATACTCAGAAGCTCAGCCTCGAATTTCACGAATCGTATACCTCCGGCCGCATCATCTCGCGGCAGACCAGTGACCTCGATGCCATTCGCGAACTGCTCGATTCCGGCATCAACCAGTTGGTGCAGGGCATTCTCTACATGTCGTTCACCGCGATTGCCCTGGTGCTGCTCGACGGCACCAGTGGACTCGTGCTTCTGGGCGCACTGCTGCCGCTCGTCATTCTCACCCGCTGGTTCCAGGTGCGCTCGCAGAGCCTGTTCCGGCAGTCGCGGGTCGCATCGGCCAGCCTGATCGTGCGTTTCGTCGAGACGATGACCGGAATTCGTGCCGTGAAGGCTTTTCGCACCGAAAAGCACAACGAGTCGGTGTTCGGCAAGCTCGTCGAAAGCTACCGCCTGGTCAACGCGCGCGTCATCCAGCTGTTCGGGGTCTTCGACCCGGGGCTCGTTCTCATCGGCAACGTCACGGTCGCTGCCGTGCTGCTCGTTGGTGGTTTTCGGGTGGCTGACGGCCAGCTGGCCATCGGCGCGCTGCTCGCGACGTTGCTTTATACTCGCCGGTTCTTCGACCCGATGGAGGAGATGGCGATGTTCTACAACTCTTACCAGTCGGCCGCTGCGGCGCTCGAGAAGATCTCGGGCGTGCTTGAGGAACGCCCCGGCGTGCCCGATCCGGTCGCTCCGGTGGACCTCTGGGAGGCTCGTGGTCGGGTGCGGTTCGAGAACGTGCAGTTCGCATACCGGGCTGATCGGGAGATCCTGCCGCACTTCGACCTCGATATTCCGGCCGGGCAGACCATCGCCCTGGTCGGGTCGACCGGAGCCGGTAAATCGACGCTCGCCAAGCTCATGAGTCGGTTCTACGACCCGACGGATGGCCGGGTTCGGCTCGACGACGTTGACCTGCGCGACCTGCATCCCAAGGACCTGCGGCGCGCGATCGTCATGGTCACCCAGGAGGCGTACCTGTTTAGCGGTTCGGTCGCCGAGAACATCGCAATAGGAAAGCCGGATGCTTCGGCGCAACAAATTCGGGCCGCCGCGGCTGCCGTCGGCGCTCACGACTTCATCGAGAATCTACCGAACGGATATGACACCGACGTGAATAAGCGCGGCGGGCGCGTATCAGCCGGGCAGCGCCAGCTGATCTCGTTTGCGCGCGCTTTTCTCGCCAACCCGGCGGTGCTCATCCTCGATGAGGCCACGTCGTCGCTCGACATTCCGAGCGAACGGCTCGTGCAGGAGGCGCTGCAAACTTTGCTCGCTGATCGCACGGCCGTGATCATCGCCCACCGCCTGTCGACGGTGGCGATCGCCGACCGGGTACTCGTGATGGAACACGGTCGCATCGTGGAGGACGGAACCCCGAACGACCTCATCTCGGGAACCGGCCGCTTCGCGACCATGCACGCGGCTTGGCGCGAGTCCCTCGTCTAGCAGTCCCTCCGGGAGTTGCGCCGGTGCGCGAGGGTTCGAGTTTGGCGCAGGTCCCGCGCCACGCGACGCGCGGGATTTGCGCCAGTGCGTGCGAGTTGCGCCTCCCGCGCACTGGCGCAACTCCCGCGCGTCCTGGAACTGCTTCAGGGCAGGGGACCGAGGGGTTCGGGGGAGCCGGGGGCGAGCGGATTCGGGGCCGGCTCCTTGAGTTCCACGAAAATGGTATGCGTGGCCGTTTCTCCGGTGTTCGCACCGGAATGCTCCTGCGCGGGAAGCCACCGGGCTACGCCCTCCGGCAGCTCGAGGTCGACGGATCGACCACCGGTGGTCAGTCGCCGAGTGAACGCCGTGAGGGTGAACATGACGCTGTCCGGATGCCGATGCGGCGTTGTTTCATCGCCGGGCCGGTCGAGATACTCAAGCACCCGCACCCGCACCCGCTCGTTTTCAAAGATCACCCGATAGAACTGCGGGTTGGTGACGACCGGATCGCTCTGCATGCCAGCACGGTAGCACCGCGCCGACGGTCAGCACAGCAAACCACAGTCGGGTCTTTGGTCACTGGTCAGGCGTGCGGAGGTGGGGCATGCTGGGGTCGGACTTTCCGTCCCTTGGCATGCACGTTTTAAGAAAGGCCGCCAGACGATGAGTAACATGAACTCGCCTACCCGACCCGGGCTACCCCCTCCCGATTCGTCGCCGACAACCCCAGCTCGTGTGCCGTCAGGGGCACGGACGGGACCGATCATCATGCTCGTACTGGGCGCGGTGCTGGGCCTGGTCGGTGCTGGCATGCTGTCCGGGGGAACGGCGCTGGCCGTTGCCACGGCTGCCCAGGGGAACGACGGATACTTCACGTCGCAGGCCGAGACCTTCACGGTCGATTCCTCCGCGATCACGTCGCCGAATTTTGACGTCGGCATGGACTTTATGGTGCCGACAGGAGTCGGATTCGACATCGCCACGCTGCGCCTGCAAGCGAGTAATGTCGCGACCGATCGGGACGTCTTCATCGGCATCGCGCCACGCGCCGACGTCGATGCCTACCTCGCCGACGTGAACTACAGCGAGCTGCGTGACGTACAGACGACACCGTTTCGGGTCGACTACCTCGACGTTCCGGGCACCCAAGCGCCCGCTGCTCCCGCCGAACAGACCTTCTGGACCGAATCTGCAGCGGGCGCCGGCACTCAGGAGATCATCTGGAAACCCGCCGCGGGCGACTGGTCGGTCGTCGTGATGAATGCCGATGCCACGCCCGGAATCGCGGTGAACCTCGCGGGCGGCGTACACACCGACCTGCTGGGGCCGATCAGCGTGGGGCTCCTCCTCGCGGGTGGCATCCTCTTTCTGCTGGGCGTTCTGCTCGTCGTGTTGGGTGCCATCGGACTCGGGAGAAGGCTCACGCCGACGTCACACGGGCCTGGTGCGCGGGGTGATGCTGGTGCGCCAGCGCAGCCGCCCGCGTTTGCCCGAGTGGATGGCACGGTCGCCGCGGCGGCGACCGCGCTGCCGGCAGCCGTTTTGGTCGCTTCCATTTCGCCCAAACCCGTGTATCCGGCAGCGCTGACCGGGCACCTCGACCCCGTGCTCTCGCGTGGACTGTGGCTGATCAAATGG
This sequence comes from Cryobacterium sp. Y82, assembly GCF_002929495.1. Lineage (GTDB taxonomy): Bacteria > Actinomycetota > Actinomycetes > Actinomycetales > Microbacteriaceae > Cryobacterium > Cryobacterium serini. The sequence goes on along the minus strand of NZ_PJJJ01000037.1, from coordinate 148,734 downwards.
CTGTTGGCCGTTCCGCACTTCGTGCTGCTCGCCGGCCTGTGGTTCGCTTTCCTGGTCACGACCGTGGTGGCAGCGTTTGCGATTTTGTTCACCGGTCGCTACCCGCGTTCGATCTTTCACTTTAACGTGGGCGTGCTGCGGTGGAGCTGGCGCGTGTCGTTCTACGCCTATTCAGCCCTCGGTACCGACCGGTACCCGCCGTTCACGCTCGCGCGCACCGATTACCCGGCCGATTTCGACGTCGAGTACCCCGAACGCCTGTCACGCGGCCTCGTGCTCGTGAAGAGTTGGCTGCTCGCCATTCCGCACCTGGTGGTGCTCACGGTTTTCGTCGGCGGAGGGGCGGCCGGGGCCAACCCCTGGCGAGGAGACGGTGGAACAGGCGCTGGCGGAACCGACGGAGTGTCCCTCCTGGGCATTCTCGTCGTGGTCGCCGGGGTCATCCTGCTGTTCACCAGCCAGTATCAGCGGCCGCTGTTCAACGTCATCATGGGGGTCAACCGCTGGGTGTTTCGCGTCGTGACGTACACGGCGCTGCTGCGCGACGAATACCCACCGTTCCGACTGGATCAGGGCTCGACCGAGCCGGCCATCGAACCCGCCGCTGAAACGTTCGCCAGGTCGACCCCCTAGACCGTGCCGGTCCGTGCGACTTGCTGCGGTCGGGCCAGCCGTTGGCTACTTGTCTGACCCAGCAGTGAGGCCGCCCACGATGCACTTCTGCAGGTAGAGGAATAACGCCATCACCGGCAGGGCGGCCAGCACTGCCCCGGCCGAGAAGGCACTCCAGTCGGCGTAGTTCGGGTTGGACACCAACCGGTACAGTCCCACGGCGAGGGTCTGCTTGTCCGGGTCGATCAAGAGAACGCTGGCGACCACGAAATCGTTCGTCGTCGCGATGAACGAGAGCAGCCCCACGACGGCCAGAATCGGGGCGACGAGCCGCAGAATGATCGTGAAGAAGATACGAGCGTGACTGGCCCCGTCGATCTTGGCCGCCTCATCGATCGATGCGGGAATGGTGTTGAAGAACCCGTACATGAGGTACGTGTTCACGCTGAGAGCTCCGCCCAGGTAGACCATGATCAGGCCGATCTGTGTGTTCAGGCCGATTGCCGGGAACAGGTCGCTGATCGTACTCATCACCAGAAAGATCGCAACGACGGCGAGCAGCTGCGGAAACATCTGCACGAGGGTCAGCAGGCCCACCCGACGACCGGTGAAGCGCATGCGCGAGAAGGAATATGCCGCGAGGGCGCCGAGGAACACGGTGAGAATCGACGTCGTCGCGGCGATGATGATGGTGTTGCCGAACCACAACGCAAACGGGGCCTCCGGCGTGCTGAGAATGCGAGCGTAGGCATCGAAGCCGATGCGCGAGAACAACTGGTTCGATCCGGTGAGGGTGCCATGCGGATTGAGCGACGCCGACAGCACGTACAGCAGCGGAAAGCCGGAGAACACGACCATGACGATGCCCACCAGGTGGCGCCAGCCAGTGCGAGCAAACCAGCGCCGAAAAAAAGACGAGGAGCAGTGGCAGCTTGATCAGCCGGAACACCGCCCAGGGCCTGGCGCCGTCAACCGTGGCCGCCTCTTCCAGCTCTGCCGGAATGGATTGCAGCGCCCCGGTGCAGACCAGGAACATATAGGGGAAGCCAAGCCACAGATTCACCACGAGAACGCTGAGCTTGGCTAACCACGCATTGGTCAGCCATGGAATCTCGGCGCCGCCGAGCAGAACCTGGTTCACAAAGCCGAAGCTTTCACTGAGCATTCCCGCCCAGACCAGCGCGGACAGGAACGCGGGAAAAGCGTATGGCAAGATCATGGCGACGCGATAGAATTTGCGGCGGCCTGGGCGATGCCCCAGAACTGCCAGACCTGGCCCATGGCAGGGATGGCGGGCATCGGCACGGCGACCTTGTTCGCGCTCTGCTCGCTAATGAAGAACCCCTTGACGCCGGCGAAGGGAGCCGCAGTGCCCGTTGACGGAGCGGCGACCGGGTCGACGGCGAGATTGATGCCGGCGTCGAGCGCAGCGCCCACGTTCCACGGACCGGTCAGCCAGAAGGCCGCGTCGCCGGAAGTGAAGGCGGTCTTGGCGATGTCACCGGTGATCTCGGTGTTTAACACCCCGGTACCGTTTTTGCCCTGGCTGGCGAGCCAGCTCGCGAAGGCCTCGCCCCCGGCATTGCCGATCTCAAGCTTTGTGGCGTCATAACCGCCGGAAGCGTCGGTGCCAAAGACTGGTGCGCCGAAGGAGGTTTCGAAGGGGTACAGGTGGTACGGGTTGCCGTCAACACCCTGCTCGACGAGGAACGGGTAGGTCACCCCGGCGGCCGTGCCCTTGGCGATCATGTCTTCATAGGAGCTGGCCGCTTCGGGAACGAAGTCCGCGTTGCGCAACAGGGCGAGGTTCTCGACGGCATAGGGCAGTTCGTAGACCTGGCCGTCATAGGTGGACGCCGTGATGGCGACGGGGAGAAAATCGTCGGCCTTGTCGCCGAGTTCGATCGGGCTCACGACGCCGTTGGTGACCAGTTCGCCGAGCCAGTCGTTGGCACCCATGGTGATGTCGGGAGCTTTCATGTGTCGCCGGCCACCCGCCTGCGCGTTGCGGCATCCGCTGCCCATCTCGGGTATGTCGTGTCGTCGAACGCGTCCAGCCTCGCGTTCGGGCGCATGAAGAATATCGGCGTCGTCGTGCCGTTTTTAAATCACTGGTTTTTCGCGAGTGTCGTCGAAGGCGCCCAACAAGCGCTGCAACGTCACGGGTACGACGTCACTCTGTGCAACCTCACCGGCGGGCTCGAGGCTCGCCGCAGCGTTTTCGAACACTTTCTGCTGCGCCAGAGAGTGGATGCTGTCATTGCGGTTTCGCTCGAGCTGACAGCACCGTTGCACAGTTTTTGCAGCGGCAGGGCGAGAAAGCTGTCGAAGTGCTCATGGAAGAACTCCGACCGCATCCGGAGTCCCGCACGGGTCTCAATATCAACATGCCGTTCGAGCTGATCGTGCGGGGCAGCACGGCGCGCCCGATGGTGTGACCGGCCAGCACTTCCGCCTCCGCCGTAATCGTTTGGCGAGTGGCGATGGAGTCGGCTGTGCCCTTTGCATCATGTGCGCGGCGACCAGCGGGCAGCCGCGTAGTCGACGCGGTAGGCGGCATCCGTTGTCGCCCGCTCCTGGACTGCGCGAATCAGCGGCGTGCGCTCGGTCTCGTAGTGCGGCAGCGCTTGGGCCTCATGCCCGATGGGCGGATGCCCGCCAGAACGAACCACCCGCCACCACGCCACGTCAGAGCCGTAACGAGCCATGACTTGGCCGACGGCACGGGCGGCGCGAGAGCCAAGCTCCGCGGCCACGCCGCCGTAGGTCATCACGCGACCCGCCGGGATGGACTCAACCACACCGAGCACCCGTGACACGAAGTCGTCGTGCTCCGGCGTGGTCATGCGCACACTGAACGCGGCTCAGAGCTTGAGCGAACCGATGACCTCGCCGTACTGGGTTTCGCCGACGTCGACGAAGCCAAGGCGGTGAAAGAAAGCCTCGGGGCCGTCGGTGCCGGGCTCCCAGATGACGTTGACGTGCTCGAAGCCGCGCTCGCGAGCTTCGGCGGCGAGGGCTTCTGCAGCGAACTTGCCGACGCCCTGCCCCTGGGTCTCAGCGTTGACGTTGATGCGCCAGATGCAGGCGCGAAATTCTTCATGCTCGGAATTGGGGTCGAAATTTCCGTGGATGAAACCAGCGACGACGCCGTCGAGGAGCACCACGCGCTGCCACGAGGTGGCCGGGTTGATCACAGAGGCGGCTACCGAATACGACACCGGCGCAATGAATTGCTCCTGGCCCGGTTTCAGGCTCAGGTTGTTGGCCGCAACGATGTTACGTGCGGATAGTTCTTCCAGCGTCAGCTCACCCATGTGCTCAGGCTAACGTGCGCCCGGGGTCGCCGGTAGTCGAGCAACACTTCGACACCCGCGATTGGCTCCTACATTTATCTCGATGTCAAGATAGTTGTGAGCTTCTAGTAAGCTCGACGGTGGTCGTGACGGCCACACTGAGCAAAGAGGAGAATTTTTTGTCGAAGATCAAGGTTGAGGGAACAGTTGTCGAGCTCGATGGCGACGAGATGACCCGCATCATCTGGCACGCCATCAAGGAAACGCTCATTCACCCGTACCTCGACATTGATCTCGAGTACTACGACCTCTCGATTCAGAAGCGCGACGAAACCAACGACCAGGTCACGATCGACGCGGCCCACGCCATTCAGAAGCACGGCGTCGGCGTGAAGTGCGCGACCATCACGCCCGACGAAGCTCGGGTGGAAGAGTTCGGCCTCAAGAAGATGTGGCTCTCGCCGAACGGCACCATTCGCAATATCCTCGGCGGCACCATCTTTCGCGAGCCGATCGTCATCTCCAACATCCCGCGACTGGTGCCGGGCTGGAACAAGCCGATCATCATCAGCCGCCACGCCTACGGCGACCAATACAAGGCCACCAACTTTCGTTTCAAGGGCAAGGGCACGCTCAGCATGACCTTCACCCCGCAGGACGGCAGCGAGCCATCGACGTTCGAGGTGTTCGAAGCTCCCGGCGACGGTGTCGCCATGGGTATGTACAACCTCGACTCGTCGATCACCGACTTCGCTCGCGCCACCCTGGCCTACGGCCTCGAGCGCAACGTGCCGGTCTTCCTCTCGACCAAGAACACCATCCTCAAGGCCTACGACGGTCGGTTCAAGGACATCTTTCAGGACATCTTCGACGCCGAGTTCAGGACCGCGTACGAAGCGGCCGGCCTCAGCTACGAGCACCGTTTGATCGACGACATGGTCGCCTCGGCCATGAAGTGGGAGGGCGGCTACCTCTGGGCCTGCAAGAACTACGACGGCGACGTTCAGTCCGACACCGTCGCCCAGGGCTTCGGCTCGCTCGGCCTCATGACCAGCGTGCTCTCCACCCCCGACGGCAAGATCGTCGAAGCGGAGGCCGCCCACGGCACCGTGACGCGTCACTACCGCCAACACCAGCTTGGCAAGCCCACCTCGACCAACCCGATCGCGTCGATCTACGCCTGGACACGGGGGCTCGCGCACCGCGCGAAGCTCGACAACAACCCGGCCTTGGCCGAGTTCGCGTTGACGCTCGAAGACGTCGTCATCAAGACCGTCGAAAGCGGCAAGATGACCAAGGACCTCGCGCTCCTGGTCGGCCCGGACCAGAGCTACCAGACCACCGAGGAATTCCTCGCGTCACTGGCCGAGAACCTGCAGACGCGCCTGGCGTAGTTCGTACCAGCCGTACTCATGAAGGCCTCGACCACTCTGGTCGGGGCCTTCATGAGTACACGAACGGATGCCGGTGCGCTGCGTTCGGCGCAGGGAATGGCTGGACTGGCCCAGGACGAGTGGCGGCCTGAACGCGCAGGGGCCAGACTCAGTGCATGACCCGCATCCCGGCCTTCGTTTTGAGGTATCCCATCGTCGCGGCGACGATGGTCGTCGGACTGATCGGCCTGGCCCTGTGGACCGTCGAAGCGACCGATGCCGTGCGGTGGCTGTTCAGCGGATACGGCCTCGTCATCGCCCTGATCGAACTCGTCGGGATGCTGCGCCGGCTGCGCCGAGGCAGCTTTGGCATCGACCTGCTCGCGATCATCGCGATCGTCGCGACCATCGTCGTCGGCGAATACGTGGCGACCCTGCTCATCGTGCTCATGCTCGCCGGCGGGGCGGCCCTCGAAGACTTCGCCGCGGGGCGAGCGGCGCGGGAACTGGACGCGCTGTTGAAACGGGCCCCGCAAATAGCGCATCGACTCGACCCCGACACGGGCGGGACCACGGATGTGCCCGCCACCGAGGTGCGCGTGGGGGATCTGCTGCTGGTGCGCCCCTCCGAGATCGTGCCCGTCGACGGGCAGCTGCAGAGCGACAGTGCCGCGTTCGATGAGTCCTCGCTCACGGGCGAGAGCCTTCCGGTGGAGCGAGCAGCCGGTGACGGGGTTCTTAGCGGGTCGATCAACGGACAGACGGCGGCCCGTATCGTCGCTAGGGCGACCGCCGCGAACAGCCAATACCAGCGCATCATCGCCCTCGTGGAGGAGGCGTCGACGAGCAAGGCCCCGGTGGTGCGGCTCGCCGACCGCTACGCCGTGCCGTTCACCGCCGGCTCGCTCGCCCTCGCCGCGCTGGCCTGGGTGCTCTCCGGCGACCCGGTGCGGTTTGCCGAGGTTCTCGTGGTGGCGACACCGTGCCCGCTGCTGCTCGCCGCACCCGTCGCGTTCATGGGCGGCATGAGTCGCGCCGCCCGCAACGGCATCATCGTGAAGGGTGCCGGGGTGCTCGAAGCACTCTCCCGAGCTAAAACTGTCGTCTTCGACAAGACCGGAACACTCACCTACGGCACACCGGCGATTACCGAAGTGCGCCCCGAAGCGGACTTCACCCCCGATGAGCTGTTGGCGCTCGCGGCGTCGGCCGAGCAATATTCGAGTCACGTGCTGGCGGCATCCGTTATTGCGGCCGCACGCGAGCGCGGTCTCGAACTGCACGCGGCGGACTCGGCGAGCGAGGCCGCAACCTTCGGCGTCGAGGCCCGATTCGGGGCCGGTGTGGTGCGGGTCGGCAAGCTCGCCTTCATTCATGACGGAACAGCGGATGCGGCGGCTACCCACCTCGCCGGCGGCGAGCTCGCCATATACGTGGCCGTCGATGGGCGGTTCGCCGGCAGTATCGTGGCGAGCGACCGGGTACGCGACAACGCCCGCCAGACCGTCGACGACCTCGCACGCCTCGGTGTGCGGGAGAGTCTTATGCTCACTGGCGATGCGCGTGCCACCGCCCAGCACGTCGCCGGCCAGGTGGGTATCGTGCATGTGCGCGCGGATTGCCTGCCGAGTGACAAGGTCGAAGCGGTGCAGGCGCTGACCCGACGGCCAGTGATCATGGTCGGGGACGGCGTCAATGACGCTCCCGTGCTGGCCGTCGCCGATGTGGGCATCGCAATGGGCGCGAAAGGCTCCACCGCGGCGAGCGAATCGGCCGATGTGGTCATTCTGCTCGACGATATCTCGCGCACGGTGCGGGCCGTGCGCATCGGAAAAGACACCGTGCGGGTGGCCCTGCAGAGCATCTGGCTCGGCATCATGCTGAGCGTCATGCTCATGGTGGTTGCGGCGTTCGGGCTGATTCCGGCGACCGCGGGCGCTATCAGCCAGGAGGTCGTCGACCTTCTGACTATTCTGAATGCGCTGCGTGCGATCGGTGGTCGGCGGGACGAGGCGGCAGCGCGGCGGGTGCCGGCCGGTGTGGCGTCGACCGCTGCCGAAACGCGCGAGAAAGCGGACAGACCGGTACACCCAGCAGTAGACAGACCGGTCTGATTTGGGAGTTTGGAGCGACCCGAATTGTGCACTCGCCTAGGTAACGATCGTGTTACCGAGCAATCTGCACACTGTACGAGCCCATGGCCCGTGCGATACGTTCACGATCACGCCGTACCCCGAACTGGGGCAAAGCGGCTAGCGCACTCCGATCGGATTGGACACGCACGTGAGATCACTCTTCAGGCGCACCACACTTCCGCACGAAAGCCCGACTTTCGTTTCTCGTTTCGCCCCCCATCAGACGCTTCCCCAGCGGCAGGGACTCAGGCTGATTGCGCTCTGCGTGACCACGACCATGGTCACTGCCGGCGCCCTCGTTGTTGTGACCGGAGCGACCGCAGCCCCCATGGCCCCCGGGCTGGCCGGCGCTATCGGTGCCGGCCAGTCGGCCACGGACTTTACCGACGGCCGCTACATCGTGACCCTGGCAGACGACGCCGTCGCCACCTACAACGGCGGGGTCGACGGGTTTGCTCCGACCACACCGGATGCCGGTGCCCGCCTCGATCCGCACAGTCGCGCCTCGGCGACCTATTCTGATTACCTGCGCGGGAAGCAGAAACAGGTGGCGGCATCCGTCGATGCCACGATCGACTACTCGTATACCCTCGCCCTCAACGGGTTTGCCGCCGAGCTCTCTGCCGCGCAGGCCGCAGCCCTCTCGGCCGAGAAAGACGTCGTGGCCATCACTCCAGACGAGCTCAAGCACATAACGGCTACCTCATCGACTGATTTCCTCGGTCTCTCCGCGGACGGTGGGGTCTGGGCGAAGACCGGTGGCGCAGACACCGCGGGGGAGGGCGTCGTTATCGGCGTGCTCGATACCGGTCTTGCTCCCGAGAACCCCTCCTTCGCCGGCGACGTGCTCGGTAGTACGCCCGGAGGCGAGCCGTGGCTCGACGGTGACACGATCACCATGACCAAGAGCGACGGCACTGCCTTCACGGGTGAGTGCATGACTGGCGTGCAGTTTGACGCAACTGACTGCAGCACCAAGGTGGTCGGTGCACGCTACTTCGTGACCGGCTTCGGAGTCGACCGGATCGGCACTGCAGGCACCGGCGAATACCTCTCGCCGCGCGACGGCGATGGTCATGGGTCGCACACCGCGAGTACCGCTGGCGGAAACCACGACGTGACAGCGACCATCAGCGGTCTTGACTACGGTCTCATCTCCGGCGTCGCCCCGGCGGCCAAGATCGCCGCTTATAAGGTGTGCTGGTCCGGCCCCGACCAGGCGGTGTCGACCGACGATGGCTGCGCTACCTCCGACCTGCTGGCCGGCATCAATCAGGCCGTCGCCGATAACGTCGACGTGCTGAACTATTCGATCGGCGGCGGAGCAGCCGACACCACGGTGTCCCCGACCGACCAGGCCTTCCTCGGCGCAGCCGCAGCCGGAATCTTCGTGGCCGCCTCGGCCGGCAACTCCGGTCCAGGTGTGTCCACCCTCGACAACGCCGCCCCGTGGATCACCACGGTCGCGGCGAGCACCATTCCTGGCTATGAGGCCACCGCCACCCTTGGCGATGGCACGGCCTACGCGGGCGGATCGATCTCCGTCGACCGAACAGCTGGCGCCACACCGCTGGCCGGTACCCTCGTGCGCGGTGACCTCGTGGCTGCTACCGGTCACGACCCGGCCGACGCTCTGCTCTGCGGCCCGGGTTCGCTCGACGCCGAACTGGTCGCCGGAACCATCGTGTTCTGCGAGCGCGGGATCTATGACCGGGTCGCAAAGTCCGCTGAAGTCCTGCGGGCCGGCGGTATTGGAATGCTGCTGGTCAACAGAAATCCGGGCTCGGTCGATACTGACGAGCACACCGTGCCGACGATTCACCTTGACGCCCCGTACTGGGCGGCTACCTATTCCTATGCGGGCAGCGCCGGGGCCTCAGCTGTATTCACGGATGGGAATACGACCAGTTACACGCCGCCGACACCGCAGGTGGCCGGGTTCTCGTCGCGTGGACCGGTTCTCGCCGACGGTAGTGATATTCTCAAGCCCGACGTGACCGCTCCGGGCGTGGCCATTCTCGCCGACGGCCCCAACGCTGCTGGCGGTGAGCCGAGCTGGCAGTTTCTCTCAGGCACGTCGATGTCGAGCCCTCAGATTGCCGGACTGGCTGCGCTGTACCTGGGCGAACGCCCGCTCGCGACCCCGGGTGAGATCAAATCGGCCATGATGACGAGCGCCTACAATACCGTCGACGCCGAGGGTGCCACCATCACCGCCCCGTTCGCTCAAGGGGCCGGACACGTCGACCCGACGCGAATGTTCGAACCGGGCTTGCTGTACCTGAACGGTAGCGCCGACTGGTACTCCTACATTCAGGGCATCGGTTATGACGTCGGTGCCGACCCAATAGACCCGAGCAACCTCAACCTGGCCTCCATCGCGATCGGCTCGCTGACCGCGCCGGAAACCATCACCCGCACCGTCACGAGCACCGAGGCCGCCACCTTCACCGCCCAGCCGGTAACGGTGCCGGGCATCGACGCGATGGTCTCGCCCAGCACCCTGACTTTTGGTGCCGCGGGTGAATCGGCCAGTTACACCGTCACCTTCACCCGAACGGATGCCCCGCTCGACACGTTCTCGACCGGCTCGCTCAATTGGGTGAGTGACTCGGGCGCGATCGTGCACAGCCCCGTCGCCATTCAGCCGGTGACCCTCGTAGCCCCCGCCACCGCGGACGGCACCGGGGTTGACGGCTCGGTCGACGTGTCCATCACCCCCGGAGCCACCGGGGACGTGGCCCTCAACCTGATCGGTCTCGCGGCGGGGCTGCACCAGAGCGACCCTGCCAACCCGTCGAGCCCGACCACCGGCACCGGCACCGCCGGCGACGAATTCCGCTACCAGGTCGAGGTGCCCGCGGGCACCCAGCTTGCCCGGTTCGACCTCGACGCGCTCGATCAAACCGCCGACCTTGACCTGATCGTCTACCGCCTAAATGGCAACGGCGGGGATCCGGTTGCCGGCTGGCAGTCCGCGACCGGATCGGCCGATGAGCAGATCGACCTAATCTCTCCGCAGGCTGGCTTCTACCAGGTGATCGCATCGGTCTACAGCGGAACGACGGCGTTCGACGTGAACACCTACTCGGTGCTCACCGGCGCCGGCGAAGGTGCACTCGTGGCTGACCCGCCGGTCATTGCCGGTCAGCAGGGAGTTGCGGCAACGTACTCGCTGTCCTGGTCTGGCCTGACGCCCGAGACCGGGTACCTGGGTCTAGTCGGCTACGGCGACACCACGGTATCGACGGTGGTGTCGGTCGCCAGCGGCGCAGCGCCCGAACCGAAGACGCCCGTGAACACGGTTCTCCCCTCGATCGAGGGCACCGCGGTGGTGGGCCAGGCGTTGACCGTCAACCCCGGTATGTGGGATGTCACCGGGCTGGAGTACACCTTCCAGTGGCAGGCCGATGGTCGCGACGTGAGGAAGGCCACCAAAGCCGACTACACACCGACCAAGTCGCTCGGCGGCACGACGCTCACCGTGGTCGTGACGGCGCGGGCCGACGGGCTGCCGACGGGCACGGCCACCTCGGCCGGGGTCCTCGTCAAGTACCGCGCCACGGTTGAGCTCACGGTTGATTCGAGGGCCACGCCGCACTCGACGGGCGTGAAGATCGAGGTGTCGGTGCAGACGGACGCCCCGCGCTCGGCCCAGCTCGGGACAGTGCAGGTTCTAGTCGATGACCAGAGCTACGACATAACCCTCGATCGCAAGGGCCGGGGATCACTCTCCCTGACCGACCTGGACCGCGGCACCTACACGGTGACCGCGCAGTATGCCGGTAGCGACCTCGTGGCCGCGGCGACGAGTAAGCCACGCACGCTGATCGTGCGGTAGCCGGGCCTAGCGTACGGCGCGCGCCGCAGCATCCGTTTCGAAGCGGATGCTGCGGCGCGCGTTTGCGTGCACGCCGACGCGGACCGCTGCCAGACGTACCTGTGGCATGCCCCTATCCGCGGGGCGGTCAGCGCGCTACGGTCACCAGCGAACTGTCCCGCGGATCGGAACAGCGAACCGTTCCCGCTGTGGAATGAGACCACCTCGCACCCTTACTAGATTGGACACCAACGTGAGTTCTTTCTTCAGGCGCACGATGTCTGCGCCGGATTCAGCGCTGAACCCGACGCCGACATTCCGCACGCGTCGCCGCGCCACAATCGCGGCCACCGTCACCGTAGCCCTGGTGGGCGCTTCAGTACTCGTCGGCGGCACCCTTCCCGCCGGCGCGGCCCCGGCTGCGACCGGCCTCTCTGGCAGCATCGCCTCTCCCGGCGGACAACGCATGGACTTCACCGCCGGACGTTACATCGTTACCCTCAGCGACGAGGCCGTTGCTTTGTACCAGGGCGGTGTCAACGGTTTCTCGGCCACTATGCCGGGCGCCGGAGCTAAGCTCGACGCGCAAAGCCGCTCGGCCGAGACCTATAAGGACTATCTCACCCGGCTGCAAAGTGAGGTGGCAGCATCCGTTGACGCCACCGTGGCGTATTCCTACACCCTGGCGGTGAACGGGTTCGCTGCGGAGTTGACCGGCAAGCAGGCGGCAGCCCTCGCTGTCAAGAAGAATGTGGTGTCGGTCGTTCCCGACGCCCTCCGTCACGTGACGGCCGAGTCGTCGACCGACTTTTTGCGGCTGAGCGGGCCGACCGGACTATGGTCCAAGCTGGGCGGATCGAGTGAAGCTGGCAAGGGCGTGGTGATCGGAGTGCTCGACACCGGTATCGCCCCGGAGAACCCCTCCTTTGCCGGCTCAGCGCTCGGCACGACGCCCGGCGATGAGCCGTGGCTCGACGGTGACACGATCACCATGAACAAAGCCGACGGAACCACCTTCACGGGCACCTGCCAGATCGGCGAACAATTCACAGCTGATGCCTGCAGCACCAAGGTGATTGGTGCGCGGTACTTCCTCGACGGATTCGGCGCCGACCAGATCGGTGACGCCTCAACGGGGGAATATGTCTCCCCGCGCGATGGCGACGGCCACGGGTCGCACACCGCGAGCACTGCCGGCGGAAACGTCGACGTTGCCGCGAATGTGAACGGCGTCGACTTCGGCGCCATTTCAGGCGTGGCGCCGGCCGCCAAGATCGCCGCCTACAAGGTGTGCTGGTCCGGCCCCGACAACTCGGTCACGACCGATGACGGATGCACGGACACCGATATTCTGCGCGCTGTCGACCAGGCCATCTCCGACGGCGTCGACGTGATCAACTACTCGATCGGCGGCGGCCCGGCCCAGACCACGTTCTCGCCCACCGACCAGGCCTTCCTCGGCGCGGCGGCAGCGGGCATCTTCGTGGCCGCCTCGGCCGGAAACGACGGCCCCGGTGAGTCGACCGTGGAAAACGTCGCTCCGTGGATCACCACGGTCGCCGCGAGCACGATCCCCTCGTACGAGGCCACCGCCACCCTCGGTGACGGCTCGCAATACGCCGGTGCCTCGATCACCGTTGACCGCACGCCCGGCGCCACCCCGCTCTCCGGCGACCTGCTGCGGGCCGACCTCGTGTCGGTGGACGGCTTTGACGCGGCCGACGCACTGCTCTGTGCACCGGATTCGCTCGACGCCGACAAGGTGGCTGGCGGGATCGTCTTCTGCCAACGCGGCGTTTACGACCGAGTGGCCAAGTCGGCCGAGGTATTGCGGGCGGGCGGCAGCGGCATGCTGCTGGTCAACCGCACACCGGCCGACGTCGCCACTGACGATCACTCGGTGCCGAGCATCCACTTGGACGCGAACGCCTTCGACCCGATCTACGCCTACGCGGCGACGGATGGCGCGACGGTCACCTTCACAACCGACAACACGACCGCCACGCAGACTCCGGTGCCCCAGATAGCCGGTTTCTCCTCTCGCGGGCCGGTGACCGCCGACGGCGGCGACCTGCTCAAGCCCGATATCGCCGCACCCGGTGTCAGCATCCTGGCTGATGGCGCCAACGCGGCCGGGGCCGACCCGACGTTTGAGTTTCTCTCGGGCACCTCCATGGCCAGCCCGCATATCGCCGGTCTCGCCGCGCTCATTCTGAGCTTTCGGCCGCTCGCGACCCCGTCCGAGATCAAATCGGTCATGATGACGACCGCGAAGGACACGGTTGACGCCAACGGTGAACGGGTGACCGACCCGTTCGCGCAGGGTGCCGGGCAGGTCAATCCCTCGTCCTTCGACTTTCCAGGACTGGTCTACCAGAGCGGACCGGCCGACTGGCTGGCCTACCTGCAGGGGATCGGGTTCGATGCCGGCGTGGAGCCGATCGACGCGAGCAACCTGAACCTTCCGTCGATCCAAATCGGAGCCCTGACCGCGCCCGAGACGATCACCCGCACGGTGACCGCCGTACGGGTAGGTACTTACACCGCCACTCCCATCGAGATTCCTGGCATCAACGCTGTCGTCTCGCCGTCCGAGATGACTTTCGCTGCGGTCGGCGAGAAGCAGAGTTACACGGTGACGTTCACCAGAACGGATGCCCCGCTCGATGTGTACGCAACCGGCTCGCTGGACTGGGGCTTCGGAAACGGTGGCTCGGGTGACCCCGGCGACTTCTTCGACGTGGTGCACAGCCCGATCGCTGTTCGTCCGGTCACGGTCGTCGCTCCGACCGAGGTGGCCGGCGCCGGTATGGACGGCACGGTCGACGTGACCGTTGCTCCCGGCGGTTCAGATCCGGTGGCGCTGAACCTCAGCGGCCTGGCCAACGGGGTGCACCAGAACAACGCCGACGACCCCTTCGCCCCGCACACCGATGCGGGCGCGACCGGCGATCAGTTCACCTACGAGGTGGAGATCCAGGAGGGCCGGCTGGCCCGGTTCGATCTGAACGCCGTCGATGATTCAACCGACCTGGACCTGTTCGTGCTGTTGCTCGACGGCGCGGGCGGCAACCCGGTTGCCGGCTGGCAATCGGCTACCGGTTCGGCCGACGAGCACGTCGACCTGGACGACCCCGAGGCCGGTTTCTACCAGGTGGTCGTTGATGTGTTCTCCGGTTCGACCGCGTTCGACGTGAACACCTTCTCGGTCTCGTCGGGGGAGCCCAGCAATGGGTTCACAGCGACCCCGCCGGCGATCCAGGGACCGCAGGGCGTACCGGTCACGTACACGTTGAGCTGGGCCGGACTCGTACCGAACACGCCATACCTCGGTGTGGTCGACTATGGCGACAGTACCGCGTCGACGATCCTCACTGTCGCTGCCAGCGAAGGCGGCGACACGGATGCCCCGGTGAACACGGTGGCACCGAGCGTGTCGGGTACGGCCGAGATCGGGTCGGTGTTGACTGCTGATCCTGGCCAGTGGAACACCGAGGGCCTCGCCTTCGGCTACCAGTGGCAGAGCGACGGCGTCGATATTGCCGGTGCAACCTCGGCGAGCTTTACACTGGCCAAGGCGCTCGCCGGAACGACAGTGACCGTGATAGTGACCGCCACGGTATCGGGCGGGCCGAGTTCCATAGCAACGTCGGCCGGTCTCGTCGTGAAGTATGCCGCGAAGGTTGCGCTGAGCATCAGCCACCGAGCCGTCTTCTTCTCCAGCCGGGTCACCGTGTCCGTCACGGTTGCCAGCAAGGGTGAGGTCGGCGACACAGCGACAGTCACGGTCGATAAGCGCCGGTTCACCGTGGCGCTCGACGCGAACGGGCATGGCAGCGTCACGCTGCCGAAGCTCAGTCGTGGGCTGTACAAAATCGTCGGGCACTACGCCGGCAACGACGCGGTCGCTGCCGCGACGAGCCCGACGCGTTCCCTGCTGATCGTGCGGTAGCCCCGCCGCCCTCGCCCCGGGCCTCGTCTCTTTCTGGACGGGGCCCGGGCCCCGTCCCTGGGCCCAGATTAGAAACTGGGCCCAGGGACATAAGGTGGGCCCGGACCCGGCACGGGGCAACCAGCGCGGCAGCTTAGGCTGGAGGGATGCGAGTGGCGGAATGGATGCGGGGGCGACGCCGGGCATCCGCTGTACCCGAATTAGCCGCGGGCAGCACCGGTCCGAAGCCCCGCTTGAATCGTGACGTGATCGTGCTCGGCGTCATCGCTTTCTTTGTGATGGTGGGGTTCGGCGTTGTCGTTCCGGTGCTTCCGGTTTATGTGCAGAGTTTCGGGGTGGGCAACCTCGCGGTCGGAGCCGTTGTATCGGCGTTCGCGCTCATGCGTTTCGTGTTCAGTCCGGTCTGCGGGCGCCTGATCGACTGGGCGGGGGAACGCACCGTTCTGGCAATCGGCATCGGAATCGTCGCCCTCTCCAGCGGGCTGGTCGGCGCCGCAGACAGCTATCTGCAACTGTTGCTGCTGCGCGGTGCGGGTGGTATCGGCTCAGCCATGTTCTCGGTGTCGGCGATGACGTTGCTGCTGCGCACAGCGGAACCGGGCCGGCGAGCCCGCGCGATCGGCTTCTATCAGGGCGGATTCCTCATCGGCGGCATGGCCGGTCCGGCGATCGGCAGCCTGCTTGCCACGATCTCCCTGACCGCGCCCTTCTTCTTCTACGCCGGCACCCTCACCGTTGCTGGCCTGATCGGGCTGTTTCTGTTGCGCTCGGGCGGCCGAGACGCCGCGCTGGCCGGAGCCGACGCATCCGCCGAGCGCACGCCGTTTCGCACCGTGTTGCGCGATGAGCGCTTTCGTGCGGCCTGCATCGCCAACTTTGCCCAGGGCTGGACCTCGCTCGGGGTGCGTACGACCCTCATCCCCCTGTTCGTCGTCGTGGTTCTCGGTGGAACGAGCTCGTGGACCGGTCTCGCCCTCGCCGCTGCCGCCGTGGCCCAGGCGCTCGCCCTCGCGCCGGCCGCCCGCTTTGTCGACACCGTCGGGCGCAGACCGGCCATCATCGGGGCGTTCACTGTCGCCGGACTCGCGATTGTGGCGATCGCGTTCTCACCGAATATCTGGGTTCTCGGCGCCCTGCTCTGCGTCTACGGAGTCGCTGCAGCGTTCATGGGAACCGCGCCGGCCGCAGCCGTAGGCGATGCCGCTGGGGCCCGCGGCGGACGCCCGGTATCGGTGTTCTCGATGTGTGCGGATGCCGGTGCTATCGTCGGTCCGCTCGTCGCGGGTCTGCTCGTTGACACCTTCTCGTTCTCGGCCGGGTTCGCAGTCGGCGGTATTTTCCTGGTCATCGCCGCCGCCTACGCGCTACGGATGCCGTCGGAACGTCGCGTCTGAGAATCAGGGAATGAAATCCGCGATACATGCGTTTGCATGAACATCGAACGATTGACTTTCAAGGAGAATGCCCATGACCGTCCAGACCAGCGGGCTGCACCACGTCACCGCGATCGCCGGAGCCCCGCAGCGTAATATCGACTTCTACGTCACCGGGCTCGGCCTGCGCCTCGTCAAGAAAACCGTGAACTTCGACGACCCGGGCACCTATCACCTCTACTACGGCGACGATTCCGGCCGCCCAGGATCGCTGCTCACCTTCTTTCCCTGGACCGGCATTCGCAGCGGCCGCACCGGCGCCGGCCAGTCGACGACTACCGCCTTCTCGGTCCCGGCCGGCAGCATCGGTTGGTGGAAGGACCACTTCGCGAAGCTCGGCGTGGAGTCCAGCGTAACCGGGCGTTCCTCCCATGAGGAGCGGCTCTCGCTGCGCGACCCCGACGGGCTGCAGCTCGACCTGGTGGCGTCGTCGACGGTGGATCCGCGTAATCCCTGGGACTCCGCAGCCGTGCCCGCCGAGTTCGCGGTGCGCGGGCAGCACTCGTCCGTGCTCACCGTTGCCGACCCGGCCAAGACCGTGCAGGTGCTCACAACCGACCTCGGTATGCATGTCATTAGTGAAACGGATGGTCGCATTCGCGTCGGTGCCGGCGACGGCGCGCCCGGCAACCTCGTCGATGTGCTGGCCGACCCGACGAATGAGCCCGGCTTGACTGCCGGCGGCAGCGTGCACCACGTGGCTTTTAGGGTGCCTGACCGGGCCACACAGATCGAATGGCGTGAGCAGCTCGCAGACCGCGGCTACGGCGTGACCACCATTCTCGACCGCCAGTACTTTACCTCCATCTACTTTCGGGAACCCGGTGGCGTACTCTTTGAAATCGCGACCGACACCCCCGGATTCGACATTGACGAGCCGCTGCTCGAGCTGGGCCGGTCGCTCAAGCTTCCGCCGTGGCTCGAGCCGAGCCGCGAGGCCATTGAGAATGCGGTCGTACCGATCACTCTGCCGCCCGAGAACAACCCCGTGGCAGCGGATGCTACGCCGCCGGTTCCGGCTGCCGCCTCGGTCAGCGAATGAGCGTCGCCGCGCAGCCGTCTGGCGGACCGGCCGAATGAGCGCCGTCAGGGGGCATGCCCAGTGGCCGCACCTGTTTCAACCCGGGTCTGTCGACGCGCCCGTGCTGCTGATGCTGCACGGTACCGGCGGCGATGAACAGCAGATCAGTGCTCTGGCCGCGGCGCTCGACCCGAACGCCGCCGTGCTCGCCCCGCGCGGTCGCGTGCAGGAGAACGGGATGAACCGTTGGTTTAAGCGCCTGTCGGAGGGTGTCTTCGACACCGACGACGTGGTTCGACGAGCCGATGAGCTCGCCGGATTCCTGGTCTGGGCGCGTGACCACTACGAATTGGGTGACCGCCCGCTGGTCGCCGTCGGATTCTCGAACGGCGCCAACATCGCGATTGCGACGGCGCTGTTACACCCCGAAACGGTGCCGCGGGTGGTCGCGTTCTCCGGCATGCATCCGCTCGACCGGGCTGCACCGGATGCACAACCTGCCGCAGGGAGCGAGCTGGCGGCATCCGCTCTGCTGCTATTGAACGGTCGAAGCGATCCGATGGCACCGCTGTCGAGCGTTCAGAAACTCGTGACGTTGCTCGAAGCGCGCGGCGCGCGGGTGCAGCAGGAGTTGCGCCCCGGCGGGCACGGCATTGCCGAAACGGATGTTGCGGCCGCGGTGGCCTGGCTCCGCGCTCTCGAGCGCGCTAGCGGAGTTCTTTGCGCCCAGAAATAACGCCGCTGACGGTAGCAACGACGGCGAAGATCACGGTGATTATGGGAAAGCCGAGGTCCCACCAGGCGATCGCGGCCGCGCCGAAGATGGCAATTTCAATAAAGGCCTTACCGAACGGGTCGAGCCGAAAAACAGCCTTCGGCGACCGGAACAGGGCCCAGACCAGAATCGCGAAAGCCGGGGTGGCGAGGCCGAACAGGATGCCGGGCCAGGGGAGTGGCCAGGCGATGAAGCCCCAGAATCCGAGGCTGATGAAGGCGAAGAGTTCGAGCACGAACCGGAGCATGTCGTTGGGGCCAATTTTCGGCAGTTCGCGCTTATCTGTCACCCATCAAGCTTAGCGATGCGCTCCGCCCCTGCGTTCCAAGACCGGGCCTAGGCCCGGGCCACGGGCCCAGGATAGAGACTGGGCCCGTGGCCTCAAGGTGGGCCCACGAAAGCGCGCGGCTACTTGAAGATGATCGTGCGAGCTCCGTCAAGCAGCACACGGTTCTCGGCGAACCACTTCACCGCCTGCGTGAGCGTGCGGCTCTCTTCGTCTTGGCCGATCGAGACGAGCTCGGTGGGCGTGCGCGAGTGGTCCACCCGCACCACGTTTTGCTCGATGATCGGCCCCTCGTCGAGATCGCCGGTCACGAAGTGCGCCGTCGCCCCGATGAGTTTCACGCCCCGCGCGTGCGCCTGGCGGTACGGGTTGGCACCCTTGAACCCCGGCAGGAACGAGTGGTGAATGTTGATCGCCCGACCGTTGAGCTTCGCGCAGAGCTCCGGCGACAGAATTTGCATGTAGCGAGCAAGCACGACGAGTTCAATATCGAGTTCGTCGACCGCCTCGACGACGCGCGCCTCGAAAGCGGCCCTGCTGGCGGCATCCGTTATCGGTAATGACTCAAACGGAACCCCGTAAAACCCGACCAGGTCGCGCAGCGTGCCGTGATTGCTCAGTACGAGCGGAATCTCGACCGAAAGCTGCCCACCGCGCTGTCGAAACAGCAGGTCGTTCACGCAATGGCCGGCCGACGAGGCGAGCACGAGGGTGCGCAGGGGGCGTCCGACGACATCGATGATCGACGCCATCGCATAGCGTTCGATCACGGGGGCGAGCGCCGCCTCGAGCTCGGGCCGGGTCGCCCGTGACTGCACCTGCAGGCGCATGAAAAACCGCCCGGTGTCATCGCTGGAGAACTGCTGGCTCTCGGAGATATTGCCCTGTGCCTGCACGATCGCGCCGCTGACCGCGTGCACGATTCCCGGCTGGTCGGCACAGACCAGGGTGATAACCCAGTGATGCGGGGTGGAAGAAGTCATTGCCTCAGAATACCGGGCGGCTTGGGCGGATGCCGTGGCTGGGCCACCTTGCCGCCTCACCTCGCGTGGGTAGACTACTCGACGGTCGTACTGAACAAGTCGACCCCGGGCGCGCACGTCGGCGCGTAGTCGAGTGGCCGTGACCTCGGTGTGAATGGTCAGAGCGGCCAGCTTCGGCTCTCGGCACGAATGCAGACATGACTAATACAGCAAATATTTTTTTGCCCACCGGCTCGATCCCCGTCGTTCCTTCCGCCCGCTCCCGCGCGACCAAACTTCCGTTTCCCTGGGCCGGGCTGATCACCCTGTCCGCCGTCGTATTCCTCTCGGTCACGAGCGAAATGCTGCCGACCGGTCTGCTCCCCGAAATGAGCCGAAGTCTGGGCGTCGCGCAGTCGCAAATCGGTCTTCTCGTCTCGTGGTTCGCCTTCACTGTCGTGCTCACAAGCGCCCCGGTCGCCATCTGGACCCGCCGCTTTCCGCGCCACGGCCTGATCATCGTCGTGCTCATCATCTTCGCGGTGAGCAATATCCTCACCGCCATCGCTCCGACCTACGAGTTCGTCGTCGCCGCCCGAGTGCTCGGCGGCGTCGCGCACGGCCTGTTCTGGTCGGTTGTCGGTGCCTACGCTGCTCACCTCGTGCCGAAAGCGCAGATCGGCCGCGCGGTTTCCATCACGGTTGCAGGCGGCACGCTGGCCTTCGTTTTCGGGGTGCCGCTCGGCACCGCGGGCGGGCATCTGCTCGGCTGGCGCCTCTCTTTCGTCGTGCTCGCCGCCCTGATGCTCGTCGGTGCGGTACTGGTCTGGAAGTTTCTGCCACCGGTGGCGCGGCACTCCACGGGCGCGTCGGCATTCGCTGACACGACCAAACCGGCGACGAAAAACCGTCGGGACGCGACTGTGCCGGCGGTGGCGCTGATCTGCAGCATCACCGGCATCACGATGATCGGCCACTACAGTTTCTACACGTACATCACGCCGTTCCTGCTCGATGGGCTCGGCGTCGACCCCGTTCTCCTGGCCCCGCTGCTCTTCGCCTACGGCGTGGCCGGTGCTGTTGGACTGCTGCTCGTCGGCACGGTTTTCGGACCCCGACCGAGCCTCGGCCTGGTTCTGGGCCTCGCCGCGAGCGCCGTCAGCGTGAGCCTGCTCGCCATGTTCACGGCGACCCTACCCGTCGCGATCGCCGCGTTCGTGCTGTGGGGCATGACGTTTGGCATGCTGCCGCCGCTGCTGCAAACGCGGATGCTGCACGCTGCGTCGCCGCACATCCGCGACACCGCAAGCGCTTTTTACACCACCGCGTTCAACGCTGGTATCGGCGGTGGCGCACTGCTCGGCGCGGTGCTGATCGACAACGTCGGACTCGACACGGTGCCGATCGTCTACGTCGGGGTGCTGGTCGTGGCGCTCCTGCTCGTGATCATCACCGACCGCATGACGATCCGCCGCCGCGACTGAGCAGCGAGCGGCGTGACGCTCAGAGAAAGCGGACGGCTAGTGGCGGGGTCGGTCGGACAACGGACGGTTGGCGACCACCGGTACGTGGCCGGTGAAGCCCTCGCGGGCCGCCGCGATTTCGAGTATGCGGCCGCGGCAGGCGTACCAGCCGATCATCAGTCCCGGAATGATGAGCACCAGTGAGCTGATCGTGAGCGTGCCGACCGGCCAGTCGAATGCCATCAATACGAGCACCGCGACCAGGAACACGAGTGTCACGTAGCCGGAGTAGGGCGCCCACGGCATGCGAAAAACCGGGCGCAGCAGAATGCCCCGTTTGGCCCAGGCTTGCAGTCGAAGCTGGCACAGCACGATCATGCCCCAAGCACTCACGATGCCGATCGCAGCCATGTTGAGCACGATCTCGAAGGCATCGTCGGGCACAATGGCGTTGAGTCCGACGCCGAGCAGCGTCACGATCCCGGTCAACAGGATGCCGCCAAACGGCACCCCGTTGCGGCTGATCTTGCCCGCGAAGCGCGGCGCCGAACCGGCGAGCGACATCGACCGGAGTATGCGTCCAGTGGAATACAGGCCCGCGTTCAGCGAAGACAACGCTGCCGTGAGTACGACGAGGTTCATGATCACGTCGACGCCGTCGACTCCGATCGTGGCGAAGAAGGTGACGAACGGGCTCTCGCCCGCTTTGTAGGCCGTGTATGGCAAGAGCAGCGAGAGCAGCAGGATCGAGCCCACGTAGAACACGGCGATGCGAATAATGACCGTATTGATCGCCTTCGGCATCACCTTCTCGGGGTTCTTCGTCTCGCCCGCGGTCGTGCCGACCAGCTCGATCGAGGCGTAGGCAAAAACGACGCCCTGGACGACCAAAACGGATGCGATCAGCCCGTTGGGCAGCCAGCCCCCGTTTTCGCCGATCAGCGTAAACCCGGCCGTGGCGCCGTCCAGCGGCGTGCCGAAAATCACCATCCAGGTTCCGACGATCAAAAATGCCACGATCGCGAGCACCTTGATGAGCGCAAACCAGAATTCCAGCTCACCGAACACCTTGACCGAGAGCAGGTTGAGGAACATGACCAGGCTGAGGGCCGCGAGGGCATACAGCCACTGCGGTACCGAGCCGAACGGTGCCCAGTAGGTGGCGAAGAAGTTCATGTACAGGGCAACGGCTGTCACATCGACGATGGCTGTCATGGCCCAGTTCAGCCAGTACAGCCAGCCGGTTACGAATGCCGTCTTTTCGCCGAAGAACTCGCGTGCGTAGGACACGAAGGATCCCGAGCTCGGACGGTGCAGCACCAGTTCACCGAGCGCCCGCAGAATGAGAAAGGCGAAGAAACCGCAGATCGCGTAAACAAAGACCAGGGCGGGGCCTGCGCTGGCCAGGCGTCCGCCAGCACCGAGGAACAGCCCGGTGCCGATCGCCCCGCCGATCGCGATCATCTGCACGTGGCGAGACTTGAGCCCCTTATGCAGCGCGTCATCTTCGTGCACGCTCAGGGCGTCTTCGATGTGCTCGAAGGGGGTCTCCTCGGGCGGATTCGCGTGGTCGTGGTGTCCGTGCGGCTCAGAAGACGAGGCACCCGGTGCGGGAGTGGGGGAGGGCTTCTGGCCGCGGGAGGGGCTCACAACGGTGCTCGATTTCGCTGGCCGGACGCTCAGGAGCAACTTCTACACAACAAGTGTGCATTCAAAGAAGCGGTCGAGAGCGGCACGGGAAGTGGCCGGAAACTGTACACTCGCGCGCTTCTAGCGGCGGGCAACGTCGGCCGGGGGGATGAAGTAACCCTACCCCGCGGTCCCCTGAGCTCGGCTGTGAGAGGCGCCGACATCCCTCTTCCCCGTTCGGGTGCCGTCTGTTGGCGGGTAGACTAAATCTTCACGCCCCGACCTGACAAGCCTGGAGGACGCATGGTTGCATTCCTTCTCGCATTCGTCGTGTTGTCGGTACTCACGCCGTGGCTCACCCGGCATCTGGGTACCCGCGTCTTCTACCTGATCGCCCTGCTTCCGGCCGGTGCCTTCGCCTACACGCTCACCCAGACGGCCACGGTCACCACGGGCGGGGCCGTAACCCAGTCGATCCCGTGGATTGCGCAGCTCGGCATCAGCCTCTCCTTTCGGGTCGACACCCTGGCCTGGATGCTCGCCCTCGTCGTCACGGGAATCGGCGCCCTCGTACTGGTGTACTGCGCCCGCTACTTCACCGATGACGAGCCGAGTCTCGGCCGGTTCGCCGCGCTGTTGCTCGCTTTCGCTGGCACCATGTACGGGCTGGTCACCGCCGATGACTTGGTGATCATGTTCATGTTCTGGGAGATCACGAGCGTGCTCTCCTACCTTTTGATCGGGCATTACACGCACAAACGTGAGAGCCGCGGCGCCGCCCTGCAGGCCCTGATCGTGACGACCTTCGGCGGCCTGGTGATGCTGGTCGGCGTTGTGATGATCTCGGTCGCTTCCGGCACCACGAGCCTCGCCTATATCGTGGCGAACCCGGTGACCACCCAGATGGGCACCTGGGCGATTCTGCTCATTCTGGTCGGGGCGCTTTCCAAGAGTGCGCTCGTGCCGTTCCACTTCTGGCTCCCCGCAGCGATGGCCGCGCCGACCCCGGTCAGCGCCTACCTGCACGCCGCCGCCATGGTCAAAGCCGGCATCTACATCGTCGCCCGCCTCGCCCCCGGCTACGCCGACAGCGACGGCTGGCTGCCGGTACTCGTCACCCTTGGCGTCTGGACCATGGTCGTCGGCGCCTGGCGGGCGCTGCGCCAGTATGACCTCAAACTGCTGCTCGCCTACGGCACGGTCAGCCAGCTCGGCTTTCTCATGATCGCGATCGGGTTCAACACCCGCGACACCGCGCTCGCCGGTGCCGCACTGCTGCTGGCGCACGCGTTGTATAAGGCCACACTCTTTCTCGTGGTCGGCGTCATCGACCACCGGGCCGGCACAAGGGACTGGCGCAAACTCAGCGCGGTCGGTCGCAGCGCCCCTGCGCTCGCCGTTATCGCGCTCGTGGCGGTCGCGTCGATGGCCGGCCTGCCACCGCTACTTGGTTTCGTCGCCAAGGAGGCCGTGTTCACCTCATTGCTCGACGCCGGTGTTGGCGGTTCCGGCTGGGGTTTTGCGGCGCTGGTCGGTACCGCCGTCGGATCCGTTCTCACCGTGGCCTACAGCATCCGTTTCTTCTGGGGTGCTTTCGGAACGCGCAAGGATCAGCCGGTCACGGTGCTGCACGCGAGCCCGTGGGACACGCTTCTCGCCCCCGGTGTGCTCACGGTGGCGACGATTGGCCTTGGCCTGTTCGCCTCGGTGCTTGACCCGTTGCTCGCGCCCTACGCTGACACGGTTCCGGGCGCTGGCAGCCTGACCGAACCGCCGTATCACCTGGCGCTCTGGCATGGGCTGGAACCAGCGCTGTACCTGAGCGCAGTTGTTCTGCTGCTCGGAGCGCTTATGTTCCGCGCTCGCCGCGGAGTATTGCGGCTGCAGGCTAAGGTTCCTGACGTTATCGATGCCGGTCGCGGCTACGGCAAGGCCATTCGCGGCGTCGACCGTCTTGCGGCCCGGGTCACCCATTTTGCCCAGCGTGGCGGGCTCCCGCAGTACCTCGGCACCATCCTCACCGTTTTCGTGCTCACCCTCGGCTTTGCGGCCTTCGTGAATCGCACCTGGCCCGACACAATCGTGCTCTGGGACTACCCCGGCCAGGTACTCATCGCGCTGATCATGGCCATCTGCGCGGTCATGGCGGCCCGGGTCGGGCAGCGGATGACCGCGGTCATCCTTGCCGGTGTCACCGGTTACGGCCTCGTCGTCCTGTTCGCTTTTCACGGCGCGCCCGACCTCGCCCTCACCCAGGCGCTGGTCGAATCGATCACCCTCGTAATCTTCGTGCTCGTACTGCGCCGCCTGCCCGCAAACATCGCCCAGCACAACAAACCGGTGCGCCCCAAGCGCCGCCTGCTTATCGGCAGCCTCGTGGGCCTCGTGATGGGAACCGTCGGCTTCATCGCGCTCGGCGCTCGCCAGTTCGAGAGCATCGCCGGCGCCCTGCCCCGATTGTCGGTCGAAGACGGTCACGGCGACAACATCGTCAACGTGATGCTCGTCGACATACGCGCCTGGGACACCATGGGCGAAGTGTCGGTGCTCATCGTCGTCGCAACCGGCGTCGCGAGCCTGCTGTTCGTCTCGGGTCGCAACGCCGTCGTGCCGCGCCTGAAGGAATCCCGCAGCCTGCGCTCGGCGGCCAACCGCCGCCGAGTCGTCGCCGATCCCGAACTCTCGAGCGAGGGCCACGCCGTCACCCGGCAGGCTTTTCTACTCGCCGGGCGCAAAAATGATCCACGCAGCCGGTCGATTCTCATCGAAGTGCTCGTGCGCCTGCTCTTCCACCCCGCGATGATCGTGTCGATCTACCTGCTTTTCGCCGGCCATAACCTGCCCGGCGGTGGATTCGCCGGCGGACTTTTGGCAGGCCTGGCGCTCGTGGCCCGGTATCTCGCCGGCGGACGCTACGAGCTCAGCGAAGCCGCCCCGATCGACCCGGGCAAGCTTCTCGGCCTCGGCGTCATTCTCGCCGTCGGTATGGCCGTCGTCTCGCTGTTCTCCGACGGTATCCCGCTCGAATCGGCCTACTTCACGGCGACCGTTCCCGTGCTTGGTGACCTGTCGTTTGGCACCTCGACCATCTTTGACATCGGTGTCTACCTCGTCGTCATCGGCCTGACCTACGACATTCTGCGCAGCCTCGGCAGCGAGATCGATCGGCAAAGCGAGAACGACGAGATCGGACCGCGGCCGGACACCGCCCCAGAGGGCGCATCAACGGCTATTGAGGAGGTCACCCGATGAGCGCCTCCCTCACCCTCGTCATCGTGATGGCCGTCATGTACGCGGCCGGCGTCTACGTGATGCTTGAACGCAGCCTCACCCGGGTGCTGATCGGCTTTCTGCTGGTCGGCAACGCCACCAACCTGCTCATCTTCATCATGAGCGGCCGACCGGGCAGTTCCCCCATCGTTACCGATGCGAGCGTTGAGGACATGGTCGATCCGATTCCGCAGGTGCTCATGCTCACCGCGATCGTGATCAACTTCGGCATCACCGCGCTGCTGCTCGCCCTCATCTACCGGTCCTGGTGGCTGGCCCAGCTCGGCGACGAGGGCGATACCCTCACCGACGAACACGCCGCCGAGAGCGCCGACGACGCCGACACCACCTTCCGTTCCTCCTCAGACGACGACGATGCAGTCGCCGAATCGATCGACGAGTTCGAGCGCGGTGACGGCGCGACGAGCGACGAAGACACCGTCTCCCACAAGAAGGATGCTGCCGGCCGGGCCGCCGCATCCGCTTCTGATCGGGGGGACGCGCGGTGACCGCCCTCGTTCCCCTCATCGTCTGCCTGCCGCTGCTTGGTGCTGCCATAGCGCTGATGCTCGGCCGGCGCCGCCGCCTGCAGGTGCTGGTCAGCGTGCTGAGCCTCACCGCCGCCATGGTGATGAGTGCCGTGCTGCTCGTACTGGTCGACCGATTCGGCCCTGCCGTGGTGCAGGTCGGCGGCTGGGAGGCACCGTGGGGCATCGTGCTCGTCGTCGACCGGCTCTCGGCGATCATGCTGCTCATCTCGGCGCTCATGCTGCTCGGCGTGCTGCTGTTTGCGGTGGGCCAGGGCATCATTGACGGTGATACCGAAACACCGGTTTCGATTTTTCACCCGACCTATCTCGTGCTGGCTGCCGGACTGTTCAACGCCTTCGTCGCCGGCGATCTGTTCAGCATGTATGTCGGTTTTGAGATGCTGCTCTCGGCCAGCTATGTGCTCCTGACCCTCGGTGGCACCGGCGCCCGCATTCGAGTGGGCATCACCTATATTGTCGTGAGCCTGGTGTCGTCCATGCTGTTCCTCAGCGCGATCGCCCTCATCTACGGCGCCACCGGCACGGTCACCCTCGCCCTGATCGCTGAGCGGATGCCCGACCTCCCCGCCGACATCCAGCTGGTTCTCGGGCTGCTGCTGCTGATCGCGTTCGGAGTGAAGGCGGCCGTATTCCCAATGTCATTCTGGCTGCCGGACTCCTACCCGACCGCGCCGGCGCCAGTCACCGCGGTCTTCGCCGGGCTGCTCACCAAGGTCGGCGTGTACGCGATCCTGCGCACCCAGACGCTGTTCTTTCCCGACAATCAGTTCTCGATGCCGCTCATGATCGTGGCCGGGCTGACCCTGCTCGTGGGCATTTTGGGCGCGCTCGCCCAGGCCGACATCAAACGGCTGCTGTCGTTCACGCTGGTCAGCCACATTGGCTACATGCTGTTCGGCATCGCGATCGGCACCCCGCTCGCCATTGCCGCGACCATCTTCTACGTCGTGCACCACATCACCGTTCAGACGACCCTGTTTTTGGCAGCGGGGCTCGTTGACCGGGTCGGCGGCACCACATCGCTGTCGCGGCTCGGCGGGCTGCTGGGGTCGTCGCCGCTGGTGGCTATTCTGTTCTTTCTGGGGGCCCTCAACCTCGGTGGTATTCCGCCGTTCTCGGGCTTTCTCGGCAAGATCGCACTCTTTCAGGCCGGCACGATCGTCGGCGACCCAATCATCTACGTTCTGATCGCGGTCGGCGCGCTCACCTCGCTGCTCACCTTGTATGCCCTCGCCCGGGCCTGGAACATGGCGTTCTGGCGGCCCAAAAAGCAGGTCGAGGATTACACCTCGTCGATGTCGATGTCGCTCACCGAAGACCCTGAAGACGCGGGGCTTGTACTCAAGAAGACGATCTCACCGCTCATGGTCGGCGCGACCAGCGCCATGCTCGTGCTGACCGTCAGCCTCAGCGTTTTCGCCGGGCCGATCTTCGACTTGACTACCCGCGCCGCTGCCAACATCAGCTCGCCATCGACTTATATCGACGCCGTGTTCCCTGGCGGCACCGGTTCCATCGCCGACAGTAACGTGGGCACCAACTTCGAGGGTGGCGTGAAGTGACCACACCGCGCGAACGCCTCGAAGCGATCGGCAACCAGATTCCTCCACTGATCGCCCTGATCGTGCTGTGGATGCTGCTCTGGGGCGAGTTCTCCTGGCTCAACCTGCTGGTCGCGTTCGTCGTGGGCCTCGTGGTGACCGTGGCTTTCTATCTGGTGCCGGTGCAACTGAGTGGGCGGGTGCATCCGCTGCACACCGTCGTGTTCTTCGTGCGCCTCATTCTGGATATCGTGCGGGCGTCGATCGACGTGTCCTGGCTGGCCGTCAAGCCCCGGCTGATCGCGTCGAACGCAATCCTGGCGATTCGGCTGCACACCCGCAGCGACCTCATTCTCACCTGGACCGCCGTCGCCACGTCGATCGTGCCCGGCTCGATCGTGGTGGACATCGACCGGGAATCATCTATTTTGTACCTGCACGTGCTCAACATGCACAGCGCCGCTCACATCGAGAGTTTTCGGCGGCAGGTACTCGACACCGAGCGGCGTATTGTGCGCGCTTTCGGCTCTCGCGAAGACGTCGAGCGGATGCGCGGGGTTATCCCCGCAAACCGGCTCGATGCTCGTCGCGCCGACCAAAACAAACAGGGATAATCATGATTCTGCAGATTGTGGCCGTGCTCGCTTCGATCATGTTCGGGATCGCGGCGCTGCTCTCGGTGTATCGCATCGTCATCGGCCCGAGCGTGCTCGACCGGGTCATCGCCTCCGACGTGCTCGTCGCGACGATCATCTGCGCACTCGGCGCCGAGATGGCCCTGAATCGGCATACCGACACCCTGCCGGTGCTGCTCGTGCTGGCCCTGTTCGCGGTGCTCGGCTCGCTGAGCGTCGCCCGCTTTCTGCCCGGCCGGGACAGCGCATGAGTGCCGTCTTGAACCCGACCCGACGCGAGGTGCACGAATGAGTGCCGTGCTGCATGATGTGCTCACGGCGATTCTCGTGCTCGCCGGCGCAACCATGTGCCTCGCCGCCGGAATCGGGCTCATCCGTTTTCCCGACGTCCTGTCGCGCCTGCACGCGGCGACCAAGCCGCAGATCTTCGGTCTCCTGGCCGTGACAGCGGATGTCGCGATCAACAATTTCTCCGTCGGCACAGTGACCCTCGTTGTCGCGATCGTCGTCTTCCAAGCCCTGACAGCGCCGATGGCCGCGCACCTCGTGGGCCGGGCTGCTTACGAGACCGAGCACCGAAGGCCCGACCTGCTCATCGTCGACGAGCTAAAGAACCGCTGACCGGCGGCATCGCTCGCGGCACTGATGGGGGATGACGGCACCTCTACCTCGGGGTGCCTGCTTCCTCAACGAGTGCCGCGAGTGCCACTAGCGCGCGGCGGTCACCGGAGCCACGACGGCCAGACGCAGGGACTCGTGGGTCGGGGCCTCTGGCACGTCGGCCGGGCGGTTCTTCGCGAACTCGCGGCGGAGCACGGGCACGACCTGTTCGCCCAGAATGTCGAGTTGCTCGAGCACGGTCTTCAGCGGCAGGCCGGCGTGATCCATCAGCCAGAGCTGGCGCTGATAGTCGCCGACGTAGTCCCGAAAGCCGAGGGTACGGTCGATGACTTCCTGGGGGCTGCCCACGGTGAGCGGGGTCTGTGCGGTGAAGTCCTCCATGCTCGGGCCATTGCCGTAGACCGGCGCATTGTCGAAGTAGGGGCGGAACCTACGTTTGGCGTCCTGGGAGTTTTTACTCATGAACACCTGGCCGCCGAGTCCGACGATGGCCTGTGCCGCGGTGCCGTGGCCGTAGTGCTCGAAGCGTTGGCGGTAAAACTGCACCATTTTCGCGGTGTGCGAGGCGGGCCAGAAAATGTGGTTGGAGAAGAATCCGTCGCCGTAGTAGGCGGCTTGCTCGGCGATTTCGGGGCTGCGGATACTGCCGTGCCAGACGAAGGGCGGCACACCGTCGAGTGGCCGCGGGGTGGACTGGAACCCCTGCAGTGGGGTGCGGAACTGGCCTTCCCAGTCGACGAAATCCTCGCGCCAAAGGCGGCGGAGCAGGGCGTAGTTCTCCAGGGCCAGCGGGATGCCCTCACGGATGTCTTTTCCGAACCACGGGTAGACCGGGCCGGTGTTTCCTCGGCCGAGCGTGAGGTCCACGCGGCCGTCGGCGACGTGCTGCAGCATGGCGAAATCCTCGGCGATCTTCACCGGGTCGCTCGTCGTGATCAGCGTCGTCGCAGTGGATAGGATGATCCGTTCGGTTTTCGCCGCGATGTAGCCGAGCATGGTCGTCGGTGACGACGGAACGAACGGCGGGTTGTGGTGCTCGCCGGTCGCGAAGACGTCGAGGCCCACCTCCTCGACCTTCTGCGCAATGGTGAGCATGGCCTTGATCCGGGTGTTCTCGGTCGGTGTTTCGCCCGTGGTGGGATCGGTGGTCCTGTCTCCGACCGTGAAAATTCCGAACTGCATACCATCCTCCAAAATTCAATGCGTCTGCATGTATATCAATGTCAACGGCGGGCAGCCCGCAGCTATTCCCGCACTATGCGGTCGATCCGTTCGCGTGGCTCTGGCCGTTGTCGTCCGCGATTCGGCGCAGGCAACGGCATCCGCTGATATGCTGGCGGAGTCGCAACTGGCGTAGCACGAAGATGGGTCACCATCGGGGAGCGACTGACACGGTTAGTGGCCGCACGCCTGGGCCGCAACATCCATATATATAAGGAGAACTCCGTGCCTGATTCCGCCACCGCTTTGACGTCAACCTTCAACGAACCGCTCTCGGTCGTTGACCCCGAGATCGCCGCCGTGCTCGCGCAGGAGCTCGGCCGCCAGCGCGACTACCTCGAGATGATCGCGAGTGAGAACTTCGTTCCGCGCGCCGTGCTGCAGTCGCAGGGTTCGGTGCTCACCAACAAGTACGCCGAGGGCTACCCGGGGCGCCGCTACTACGGCGGCTGCGAGTACGTCGATGTCGCTGAGCAGCTGGCCATCGACCGGGCCAAGAGCTTGTTCGGTGCTGCCTACGCAAACGTGCAGCCGCACTCTGGCGCGACCGCCAACGCTGCCGTGCTCTCCGCCATTGCCACGCCCGGCGACACCATCCTCGGCCTCGAGCTGGCCCACGGTGGCCACCTCACCCACGGCATGAAACTGAACTTCTCCGGCAAGCTGTACAACCCGGTCGCCTACGGTGTCGATCCGGAGACCTTCCGCGTCGACATGAACGTCGTGCGCGACAAGGCGCTCGAGAGCAAGCCGAAGGTCATCATCGCCGGCTGGTCTGCCTACCCGCGTCACCTCGACTTCGAAGCCTTCCGCGCCATCGCCGACGAGGTCGGCGCGCTGCTCTGGGTCGACATGGCCCACTTCGCTGGTCTCGTTGCCGCCGGCCTGCACCCCTCGCCCGTTCCCTATGCCGACGTCGTGTCGAGTACCGTGCACAAGACCCTCGCCGGCCCGCGCTCTGGCTTCATCCTGTCGCGCGACATGGCCCTGGCCAAGAAGCTCAACTCCAACGTGTTTCCCGGCCAGCAGGGCGGGCCGCTCATGCACGTGATCGCCGCCAAGGCCACCGCGTTCAAGCTCGCCGCCGAGCCCGAGTTCAAGGAACGCCAGGAGCGCACGCTGCGCGGTGCCAGCATCCTCGCTGATCGCCTCACCGCCGACGACTCGCGGGCACACGGCATTGACGTGCTCACCGGCGGCACCGACGTGCACCTCGTGCTCGCCGACCTGCGCCACTCCGAGATCAACGGCCAGCAGGCCGAAGATGCCCTGCACGAGGTGGGGATCACCGTGAACCGTAACTCGGTTCCGTTCGACCCGCGCCCGCCGATGGTCACGAGCGGCCTCCGCATCGGCACGCCGGCCCTCGCCACCCGCGGATTCGGCGACGTGGAGTTCGCTGAGGTCGCCGACGTCATCGCCGAGGCTCTCAAGCCCGGCGCCGATATCCCTGCGCTCCGCGCCCGCGTCGGCGCACTCACCCAGGCGTTCCCGCTGTACTCCGGCCTGCAGCAGTAGCTTTCGCGGATGCCGCCGGCCGGGCCGGCCGGCGGCATCCGCTCGCGCCCAGCCCGCCCCGTACCCGGTCATCCCCATCGGGCGGGGCCCGGGCCCCGTCCCAGCGACTGAACTGAACCGAACGACAACAGTAGGGAACCATGACGGCAATCACACTCGACGGGGTCAAGACCGCGTCCGACATCAAGGCCGAGCTGCGGGGCCGTATCGCTGCCCTGCGCTCGCACGGCGTGGTACCCGGTCTGGCCACCCTGCTCGTCGGCAACGACCCGGGCTCCGAGACCTATGTCGCGGGCAAGCACCGCGACTGCGCCGAGGTTGGTATCGGATCGCTGCGCATCGACCTTCCCGGCTCGGCGACCAGCGCCGATGTGCGCGCCGCGATCAAGGATCTCAACAACAGCCACGAGGTGACCGGCTACATCATCCAGCTGCCGCTTCCGGTCGGCCACAACGAGAACGCCATGCTCGAGCTGATCGACCCGGCGAAAGACGCCGACGGCCTGCACCCGACCAACCTCGGGCGCCTCGTGCTCGGGATCGAGGGCGAGCTGCGCTCTCCGCTGCCTTGCACTCCGGCCGGCATCGTCGAGCTGCTGCGCCGCTACGATGTGCCGATCGTGGGCAAGAAGGTCGTCGTGGTCGGCCGTGGCCTCACCGTCGGTCGCCCGCTCGGCCTGTTGTTCACCCGTAAGGGCCTCGACGCGACGGTCACCCTGACCCACTCGCGCACGGTCGACCTGGCCGGGGAGGTGCGCCGCGCCGACATCGTCGTGGCCGCTGTTGGCGTGCCGCAGCTGATCCAGGCCGACTGGATCAAGCCGGGCGCTGCCGTGCTCGACGTGGGAATCACCCGGGTGCACGACCCGCTCACGGGTAAGGGCCGGCTGACCGGTGACGTGCACCCCGACGTGGCATCCGTCGCTGGGCACCTCTCGCCCAACCCGCGCGGAGTCGGGCCGATGACCCGCGCCATGCTGCTCTCCAACGTGGTGAAGGCCGCCGAACAGTCCCTGCTGGGGTAGCGGCTCGGCCGCAGGTAGCTAACGCCGGTAAATTTCGCGACACGCCGTCGCCTCAGCATAACTGGCCCGGCGTGTCGCATGTTTACCGGCACAACGGACGCGCGGCATTTACTCGCAGCTAGTGCTGGGCGAGGGCTGCGCGGTGCAGCTCGGTGTGCTCGAGATAGTTCTTTGCGTTATGACGGATGCTGGCGATCTCCTCGTCGGTCAGGGGGCGCCGAACCTTGGCGGGGACACCGGCTACGAGCGATCCGGGCGGCACGACGGTGCCACCGAGCACGACGGCTCCGGCAGCCACGAGCGATCCGGAGCCGATGACGGCGCCGTTCAGAATGGTCGCGGCCATGCCGACGAGCACGTTGTCTTCAATCGTGCAGCCGTGCAGCACGGCGCCGTGCCCGACCGACACTCCGGTGCCGAGAGTGAGAGGAAAGTCGGTGTCGACGTGGCAGGAGACGTTGTCCTGCAGGTTCGAACCGGCCCCGATCGTGATCGGCTCGAGTTCTGCGCGCAGCACGGAGTTGTACCAGACGCTGGCCCGGTCGGCGAGGGTGACATTTCCGACGATGACGGCGCCGGGGGCGATGAACGCGGTTTCAGCGATGCTCGGAGCCGGGGTGTTCGGCAGGGCAATGATTCGGGCGGCGCGCTCAGTAGTCATACGCGTCAGCCTAGCCGAGCCGCTCCCGGGGCCCCCTCCGTTGAGAAGCCCCGAGAAGCCCGGGACCTAACGGCTCAGGGGCGCTCGCCACTGTCGCGGGCTGCCCCATCGGCAGCGTGCACTACGAACAGGTCGGGGGTTGCAAAGCCTCGCTCGGCGAAGGCCGCCATCACGGCGGCCGTCACGGCCGGCACTCGGTCGGTCGGCGTCAGGGCGATGGCGGCGCCACCGAAGCCGCCGCCGGTCATGCGCGCGCCGATGGCACCTGCACTCCGGGCGGTGTCCACGGCCACGTCTAGTTCGGGGGCTGAAATCTCGAAGTCGTCACGCATCGACCGGTGTGAGGCATCCAACAGCGGTCCGATCGCGGTGCATCCGCTCGATCGCAGGATCTGCACGGTGTCGAGCACGCGTTGGTTCTCCGTCACGATGTGACGCACTCGGCGAAAAGTTTCGTCGTCGAGCAGTGCGTGCGCTCGGGGGAGATCGTCCAGGCTGAGATCGCGCAGAGCCGGCACGCCCAAAGCGCGGGCGCCGGCCTCGCACGACGTTCGGCGGGCAGCGTACCCGCCCGTCGCGTGCGAGTGGCTGACCCGGGTATCGATGATGAGTAGCTCGAGGCCTGCCGGGTTGAGTCCGAGCGGGATGACCTCGGCCGCGAGGCTTCGGCAGTCCAGAAAGACCGCAGCGTCGGCCTGGCCGAGCAGCGATGCCGATTGGTCCATGATGCCCGTCGGGGCACCGACGACCCGGTTCTCGGCGAGTTGGCCAACACGGGCCAGCGTTGCACGGTCGAGGCTCAGATCCCACACGTCGTTGAGGGCTACCGCGACGGCGCTTTCGAGCGCTGCCGACGACGACAGCCCGGCTCCTACCGGCACGTCGGAGTCGATGTAGACCTCGAAGCCCGGCATGACAGCGAGGTCCGCTCCGAACTGCCCGAGTGCCCAGGCCACGCCCAGCGGGTACGCTGACCAGCCGTCGAGGTTCTCGGGAACCAGCTCGTCAAGGGAAACCTCGACGGTCTCGGCCGCGAAAGAACTCGCTACGCGAACGACTCGGTCGGTTCTGGTCGCGAGCGCAACGACCGTGCGCCGGTCGATGGCGAGCGGCAGCACGAACCCGTCGTTGTAGTCGGTGTGCTCACCGATCAGGTTGACCCGGCCGGGCGCCGACCACAGGCCTGTCGCCAATCGATGAAACCGACTCTGGAAGCCAGCCTGGGCCGCGCGATCCAACGCGCTGACGGCGCCGGCGCCGTCAGCATTCCGGACGGTCACGAGTGCGTCCCCGAACCACTTGCGGCGGAGTCCGCCTCGGCGGCGCGCGCGACGGCCGCGCGAATCGTGGCGGCAGCATCCTCTGGAGTGACATCGCCGATCCAAGCGCCCATGGCGGCCTCCGAACCGGCGAGAAACTTGAGCTTGTCCTCGGCGCGTCGCGGGCTGGTCAGCTGCAGCATCAAACGGATGTCCGCCCGATGCACCCGCACCGGCGCCTGGTGCCACGCGGCAATATAGGGAGTCGGGGTCGAGTAGATCGCATCGATGCCGCGCAGCAGCCGACGATACAACACGGCCAACTCATCGCGCTCGGCGAGGGAGGTTTCGGCAAAGTCCGGTACCTGGCGGTGTGGGAGCATGTGCACTTCGATCGGCCACCGCGCGGCGAAGGGCACGAAGGCGCTCCAGTGTTCGCCGCGAAGAATCATCCGGTCGCTGGACTGTTCGCTCGCCAGAATATCGGCGAAAAGGGTGGCTCCATAGCGGTCGAGCGAGTCGACCAAACGCTGGGTTCTGGGGGTGACATACGGGTACGAGTAGATCTGGCCATGCGGATGCCGCAGGGTAACCCCGATCTGCTCACCCCTATTCTCAAACGGGAATACTTGTTCGACGCCCGGCAACTGCGACAGCACGTGGGTACGTTCTGCCCAGGCCTCAATGACGGTTCGGGCTCGAATCACCGACAGGCTGGCAAAGGAGCCCTCGTGCTCGGGGCTAAAGCACACCACCTCGCAGCGGCCAACGGACGTGCGGGTACGACCGATGCCGATGCGGTCGAGATCGGCCAGGTCAACCGGGGAGGCATCCGCCAGGAGAGGACCAAATGAGGGGGACTTATTCTCGAAGACGGCCACGTCGTAGTTGCTCGGAATCTCCGAGGCGTTGCCGGGGGATTGTGGTGCGAGCGGGTCGAGATTGGCGGGCGGCAAGAACACCCGGTCTTGGCGATTGGCGGCAATGGAGACCCATTCGCCGGTTAGTGGATCTTGACGCATGGTCGCGGTGGTCGCCCGGACGGCCGGTTCACGCAGGTCGGGATCCCGATTCGGCGACAGCGCAGTGTCGGGGTCGTCAAAATACACCAGATCGCGACCGTCGGCGAGAGTGCTGAACTGCCGCGCAATCTTCTCATCGGCGACAAAGTGCGGGCGGGGGGTGTCTGGATTCGTCATGGCACTGTCACAGTACCAAATTTGTGCGAGCGAAACCTTATAATTGCGTATTGAAAAGCAAAAGAAACTAAGCGATACTAGCTTGATGACCGCGACCGAACCGACGCGCAGCCCGATACCCGATTCGCTTCCCGCTCACGTTCGCCGCGAGCAAGCGCAGCGCTTGGTGGACGAACGCGGCTTCGTGCGGGTAAGCGAGTTGCGGAACGCCTTCAACATTTCGGGAGTGACGGCCAGGGCCGACCTTGACGCCCTGGAACTTCGGGGCGCTGTTCGGCGCGTGCACGGCGGAGCGGTGCCGGTGCATTCTCCCGGCGATGGCGAAAGTTTTCGCGCCCAACGCGAGCACTCGTTCGAGGAAGCGCTGGAAGCCTCCATTATTCCCAAGCAACAAATTGCCCAGATCGCGGCGGGGCTCGTGCAAAGTGGGCAGAGCGTGATTCTTGACGTGGGCACCACGACCCACGCGGTTGCCCGTGCATTGGTTGCTCGGGACGACCTGCATGACGTTGTCATCATCACCAATGGGCTTAGCATCGCCCTGGAACTGGAACGGGCCATCCCCCGGTTCTCCGTGATCGTCACCGGAGGGTCACTGCGCCCGCTGCAGCATTCGCTGGTCGAGCCGCTCGCCGGGCTGGTGCTCAGCCAGGTTCATGCCGACCTGGTCTTCATCGGCTGTAACGGCGTCGACATAGCGGGCGGTGTCACCAACATCAACCTGCCGGAGGCCGGAATTAAAGCGCTCATGCTCACCGCGGCGGAGCGGGTGGTTGTCGTGGCCGACCGATCCAAGCTGGGTCAGGTACATCTCGGCCGGGTTGGCCCGCTGAGCGCCTTCCACACCCTCATTACGGATGCCGCTGCGGATCCGGCGATGCTGGATTCGTTGCGTGAGGTCGGACTGACCGTCTTGCTCCCCGAAATCGCGCATGGTGCGCCAGACCGGCTCTAGGCTAAACGGATGCGCGCACCAAGCGGAATCCAATACAACCTGACTTTGCAGACCGCGAACGGAACGTCCCGAGCCGTCGTGACCGAGGTGGCGGCAGGTCTCCGGGCATATTCCGTGAACGGCATAGACCTGATCGAGAGCTTTTCCGAGGCATCCCAACCGCCCATGGCTGCCGGCATCGTGCTCGTGCCGTGGCCCAATCGCATTCGCGACGGTAAATGGATTCAGAACGAGGTCACCCGCCAACTCGCGCTCAGCGAGCCGGCCCGCCACAACGCCATCCATGGGCTGCTGCGCTTCACTGCCTACCGTGAGGTCTCCCGGCAGAGCGATTCGGTAACGCTCGGTGCGACCGTCTTTCCGCAGTCCGGCTACCCGTTTCACCTCGACACCGAGGTGAGCTATGCCCTCACTCCGAACGGTCTGAACGTGACACACCGGCTGACCAACGTCAGTACCGAAGCGGCGCCGGTAGCTGTGGGAGCGCATCCGTATCTGAAAATAGGTGACGTAACGACTGGCGATCTCGTGGTGCGAGTGGACGCCGCAACCCATATCGACGTAGACGACCGCCTCAACCCGACCGGCGAAACTCCCGTCGATGGCACCCGCTTCGACCTGCGCGGGGGCGTCGCGGTCGGCGATCTCGATCTCGATGATGGCTTCGGCGGGGTGGGCCTGGCCCGTCCCGGTTCCGGCGCGCCCGGCGAACACACCCTCACCGCGCCGGATGGCCGCAGCGTCACCCTGTGGGGCGACGAGAATATGCGCTACGTACAGGTCTTCACGCCGCGCGTTTTTCCGGTGCGCACCGGAGTCACCGAGCCAATCCGCGGCCAGGCGATCGCCATCGAACCGATGACGGCACCCGCCGATGCTTTCAACTCCGGCGCTGGCCTGCACTGGCTGCAACCGGGGGAGGAATGGATCGTGCGCTGGGGCATCCGTCACGCCGGGTTCGACTTTTTCGCCTAAGCCGGTGGATGCTGCCCGGCCACCACGACCAGTTCGGCCAGCACGCGCCGAACAGATGCCCGGGCGAGGGTCTCCGGGCGGCTCAATGCATCGATCTGCCGCGCCACCGGCAGGTCGCGAAAGGGCACGAGCGCCACGCCGTCACCCTCGCGGGGCGCCATCGTGTACCGCGGCAGCAGCGCAACAGCCGCTCCGGTAGCCACGACCGAAGCCGCCACGAAGAACTCGTTGATGCGATGCACGATCCGAAGTGGCTGACCCGCCGCCGCGGCGACCACGTTCACCGCCTCCGCGAGCGGAAAACCGACGTGCCCGGAGACCCACGGTTCGTGGCGAATATCATCGACCGACAGGGACGCGCGACCGGCGAGTGGATGCCCGACCGGCACGGCCACATCGAACGGCTCCAACAACAGCGGCGTGACCGCAACCGTGTTCGGCCAATCCGGATCATGAGGAACCCGGTGCGCAATGACGAGGTCATAGTCGGCGACGAGCGCAGCAAAGCGCTCCCGCGGCACATCTTCGTCGCCATAGCCCACGGTTGGCCCGCCACGGGAGTGCAGGCGGCTCAGTAACGGACCGAACCAGGCCAGACCGGCACTGTGGAACGCGCTCACGGTCACCGGCAATCCCGGGTCGTTCTGAAACCGCGCCACGGCTTCATCGGCGCGCGCCATCGCCGTTGATACGTCGGCAGCCGCCAGCGCGAGCGCCACCCCGGCCGGCGTCAATCCGAGCACACGACCGCGTTTCTCGGTGAGGGGAACGCCGGCTCGCCGCTGCAGGGCGCTGAGGTGCTGCGAAACCGCCGATGACGAGACGTGCAGCGCACGGGCCACTGCTGCGACGCTTCCGCGCTCGCCGAGTTCCCGCAACACAGCCAATTGACGCAATTCCATAAGCTCAGGCTAAAGCATCCGTTCAAATAAGGACCTCTAGAATTAATGGATGCCGCCCAGCACCATTAACCCATGACCACCTCGCCACCCCACCGCACTCTGCCCGGCCGAGCGTCGCTGCCCGGCCGCACGGTGCTGCCGCACCTCGGGCGCTATCGCGTCGATCTTGTGCTGCTGCTCGTGGCCGCGG
This sequence comes from Cryobacterium sp. Y82, assembly GCF_002929495.1. Classification (GTDB taxonomy): domain Bacteria; phylum Actinomycetota; class Actinomycetes; order Actinomycetales; family Microbacteriaceae; genus Cryobacterium; species Cryobacterium serini. The sequence continues at coordinate 109,454 of NZ_PJJJ01000037.1, read as the reverse complement.
TCTGGGGTGGAAGCTACCTCAGTGCGAAGGTGCTCACCGAGCAGGCGAGTGTATCGGCCGTGCTCGCGCTGCGCTTTCTGGTCGCGGCGCTCGCCCTGCTGATCGTCTGGGTGATGCGGCGCGAACGACTGCCGTCGCGGCGCGCGCTCGGGGTCGGCGTGTTGCTCGGGGTGACCCAGGCGAGCATCCTCTGGCTTGAAACCCAGGGCGTAGCATTCACGTCGGCCACGAATGCGGGCCTCATCATCAGCCTGACGATCATTGTCACTCCGGTGCTGGAATCGGTCGCGGCCCGCCGGTGGCTGCCGCGCCCATTCTTCGTGGCCGCGGTGCTTGCCGTTGTCGGCGTTGCCCTGCTCGTCTCCGACAACGGGTTTGCCCAGCCGAATGTGGGCGACCTGCTCATTCTCGCGGCGGCGCTCGTGCGCTCCCTGCACGTGACGATGATGGGCCATCTCACCCGTGGGCAAAGTGACAGCACCATTACCCTCACCCTGTTGCAGGCGCTCGTCGGGGCGGTCGTCTTTAGCGCTTTCGACATCCACGGCCTCGTCGCGGCAATCTCGATCTTCGACGTAGCTGCATGGATCGGCGTGCTCTACCTTGGCTTGGCTTGCAGCGTGTTCGCGTTTCTGGCGCAGATGTGGGCGATCCGCCGCACCTCGGCGGCCAGGGCCAGCCTGCTCATGGGCACCGAACCGATCTGGGCGGTGCTCGTGGGGGTGTCGCTCGGCAGCGAAGTCCTCGGCCTCATTGGGGCAGTCGGTGCAGTGCTGATCATCGTGGGAACGTTCTGGGGCCAGCGCATCGAAGCGAGCCACCGTTTGAACGTGGGGTGAGCTTCCGTTCGGGTGGTCCGGTCAGCGCGCCCCTTTCGCCGAGCCGTGAGTATTCACCCGCGACGTTCGCCGAGCCGTGAGTTTCGGAGCGCTGAATCGTTTGAATGGGCGCAAGACTCACGGGTCGGCAGATGAAACTCACGGGTTGTGACGCGAGCGCACGGGTCGGCGAGGAAGGGGAGGCCGACCAGCACCCAGCCGATCGTGCTGAGCCCTACGGGGTGGTGTGAGGGTCGACACCGTCGGCCACGGCCGCCCACCGTGGACGGGGCCCAGGCCCGGTCCACGGGCCCAGTTTAGAAACTGGGCCCGTGTTCATGAGGTGGGCCCGGCAAGCGGATGCCGCGGCTCGCGTGCGTGTGTCAGCCGCGCAGCGCGGTCTCGAAGAGTTCGAGCAGGTGGGTGTAGAGCGCGTAGCTCGGCAGAGCCGCGATTGGAATGACCGCTTCGCCGGGCACGGCCTCTGCAGAGCCGACGCTGAGCAGACCGGCCGAGGGAGTGGTGATGACGCGAACAGACGCGTGCACCGAGCGAACCCGAAGTTCGGTCCACTCCTGGTTCCAGAAACGCTCAAACGCGTCGTTGGCGTCGGTTGGCGGCGCCAGGACGGCCGAAGCATCCGCCGCGAGACGCTCATCCAACGCCCTGACCGAGAGATGCCCGGGCTGAGTCGCACGTGTCCACGTCGGCCCGACACCCAGAAAGCGCAGGATGACGTCGACGGTCTGGCCGACCGGGCGCATCTCGATCGCGAAACTACCGGGATCGGGTGCATTCTGCGAAGTGGCGGCGAAGGCGAACAGAGTGGACTCGCCCCGCGTCCAGCTGCGTAGGCTTCGGGTGACCCCGCCGAGGGTCGTGCTGGCTTCGAGTTGGATGGCGCCGGCGTCCCAGTGAGTCACGACCTGCAGGGCAAAGGGGCTGAGCCGGCGGCTGTTGCCCTCGAGCAGTCCGTTGGCCCGAAGCTCTGCCTGGGCGGGGGAGCGCCAGGGCAACGCACCGGTTGCGCGCGCAGCGAGCAGGGCACCCTGTGCCGCCTCGGAGATCTCGAGTATCGGCGGTGTGTACGGCTGAAACGAGGGAACCCGCCCCAGAAGTTCGAGCGGTTCCCCGGCCGCCAAGGTGGCAGCGCGGTCGAGTTTCGGGGCCGCGTCGACGTCTACCTGGGTGGCGCTGATCTCGCCGGACAGTACAAGCACAGTGGCAACATACGACAGCGTCGGCGCGCAGGCCAGAAACTGATGCGTCGCAGCGGATGCCGTGAGGCTAACGTGTCGCAGACCGGTCGCCCAAATCCAGCGTTGGATGACGATCTGCTGGTCCCCCTGCGGGTAACTCGCCGTGATCATGCGCCCGTCCACAGCCTGCTTGGCCCACAGGTCGACCGCGATGATCTGCGAGCCGGGGTGGTCGGTGAGGATTGCCGCGATGGCGACGCTGGAGGCGGCCTCGATCGGCGCGGTCGACGGCGTCGACGTGAGAACGATATTGGGTCGAAATGCACCAGTGGCGGTGTTCGCGAGGGCGAGCACGCGCTCGGCACCCTCGTGCGACAGGCTCTCCCATCCGTCGAGGTCGGGCAGAGTGGCGCTGAACAACGTCATTTGAGTTCCTTCAGAGTTCTGAACCAGCCTGGCAACAGGAATCTAGGCAACCAGAACAGGGACATCGTGAATGTGAGCATGCTCAGAGCACCGATGGCGCCCAAAACGAGGGTGAAAGCCCTCGCCTCGGCAGCGCGATGGAGGTTGGCACCGGAGAGGTTGCGGTTCCGACCGTGACCAGAATGCCGCTGGGAAGACGGGCGTACCCCACCCCCTTGATGATCTCGTCGGGCACGATCGCGTCGATGCGCGGAACAATTGGGAGAACGGCGCCGGGGGTGGGCACATAGAGGATTCGATAGCGGCGCAGGAGCTCGGCTGCGAGGCCCTGTGCGGCACCTCCGGGAACGCTGCTGAGCGCGTCACTGCCGGTGCTGCCCCACAGTGGTGATTCGTCGAGTTTCAGGTAAATCAACAGACCATGACTGTGAAATGATTTCGCCTGTTCCGGTGCGCCGCGCCATATCGGGTACCGACGTGTTCCCCGCGCAAATCGACCCTATCCGATTGGGTTGTGTTTCACCTCGTTCGGGGTTGCGAAGCTGCACGCTCGCGCACGCTCGCCTCCGGGCGCAGATCGAGGCGGCGCAGCAGTTGCGCGTTCAGGGCAACGACCACGGTCGACACCGACATGAGCAGGGCCCCGATCTCCATCGGCAGTACGAAGCCGATCGGTGCGAGCACACCCGCGGCGAGCGGAACCGACAGCAGGTTGTACCCGGCCGCCCACCAGAGGTTCTGCCTCATCTTGCGGTAGCTCGCCCGCGACAACTCGATCACCGAGAGTACCGACCGCGGATCGTCGCTCGCGAGAATGACTCCCGCCGATGCGATCGCCACGTCGGTCCCGGCGCCGATCGCGATGCCGACGTCGGCCTGCGCGAGCGCCGGGGCGTCGTTTACTCCGTCGCCGACCATTGCTACGCGGCGGCCCTCGCGCTGTAGCTCTGCTACTTTGCGCGCCTTGTCCTCCGGATGCACGCCCGCGAACACCCGGTCGATGCCGAGCTCGGTTGCGACTGACTGGGCCACGGCTTGGGCGTCGCCGGTGATCATGACGACCTCGATGCCCTGTCGGTGCAGGGCATCCACCGCCTGCCGTGACTCCTCGCGGATCTCATCGGCCAGGCCGATCGCGCCGACGATAATGCCGTCGCGCAGCACGTGCAAAATGATAGCGCCCTGGCTCTGCCACGCCACGGTCTCGGCCAGCGGCGCCGCACCGTATTCGTCGAGCATGTTCGGCCCGCCGACGCTCACGCTGTGCCCATCGACCAGGGCGGTCACACCCACCGCGGCCGCAGTCTGAAAGTCGCTCGCCCGCGGCACGGTCAGAGCATGCGCGCGCGCAGAATTCACAATGGCGCGAGCCAGCGGATGTTCACTGTCACCTTCCACTGACGCCGCCCACGCGAGCACGTCGTCGCTCGAAAACAGGTTAGCGTCCGCCGAAGCCGCGCGGACTTGAGGAACGCGCGCTGCGGCATCCGCGTGGCTGCTTGCGACGGCCACGTGGCTGACCGTTGGCTCGCCCTTAGTGAGCGTGCCGGTTTTATCGAACAGAACCGAGGTGACCCGGCGCATGCTCTCAAGGGCGAGGCGATCCTTGATGAGCACGCCGCCCTTCGCTGCACGCTCGGTGGCGATCGACACCACGAGTGGAATCGCCAGTCCGAGAGCGTGCGGGCAGGCGATCACGAGCACGGTGATCGTGCGCACGACGGCATCCTGCGGCTGGCCGAGCAGCGTCCAGACGATCGCGGTCACGACACCGGCGCCGAGCGCGAACCAGAACAGCCAGCCAGCCGCCCGGTCGGCAATGCGCTGCGCCCGTGACGATGAGTTCTGCGCCTCGGTGACGAGCCGCTGGATTCCAGCCAGCGCGGTGTCATCGCCGACGGCGCTCACCCGCACCCGCAGGGCTGAATCAGTCGCGACCGTCCCCGCCACGACCTGGTCGCCGCGGGAGCGCCGTACCGGCCGTGACTCGCCGGTGATCATCGATTCGTCGACGTCGGCCGTACCCTCGGTGACCTGACCATCGGCCGGTACGCGCCCGCCCGGCCTCACCACGACGAGGTCGCCGAGCACCAAGTCGCTCGGTGAGACCACCACACTGTGCTCGCTAGCGAGGCCATCATCCTCGACCCGCTCGGCCTCATCGGGCAGCAGCGCAGCGAGCGATTCGAGTGCAGTGGATGTCTGCGCCAGCGAGCGCATTTCGATCCAGTGGCCGAGCAGCATGATCACGATCAGCAGCGCGAGTTCCCACCAGAAATCGAGCTCGGCGTCGATGAGGCCGAGGCTCGCGCCCCAGGAAGCAAGGAACGCGACCGTGATCGCCAGGGCGATCAGCAGCATCATGCCGGGCTTCCGGGTCTTCAGCTCAGACACCGCACCGGCGAGGAAAGGTCGCCCGCCCCAGACATACATGACGGTTCCGAGCACGGGGGAGATCCAGGTGGCGCCCGCGATGTCCGGAAGTGCATACCCGACGAGGGCAGCGAACATGTGGCTGAACGCCACAACGGGCACTGCGATGACGAGCATGGTCCAGAACAGACGCCGAAACTGCCCGACATGATCGCCGTGCCCGCCGTGGTTCATGGCCGCGTGATCCGGCTTTAGGTGAGCCGTGCTGCCGTCTGTGCCGTGGTTCGAGTCAGGCCGTGTCATATCATTTCCTCGATTCCGAATCTGAAGATACTCACGAAGTATACCCCCTTAGGGTATATCTACCTCAGTTCCGGTACCGCTGAGCACCGTTGCCACTGCAGCGCTCGTCGCCGCGGGCGAGGTGCCCGTGAACGGTTCCGAGCGGAACATGCAGGAATGAGCACCACTCTGCCATGCAATCGGGCAGGCTTAAGGTATGGCGCAGAGCAAATCCACGGCACCCCCCGCCGAATCCCCAAACGACACAGCCCGCCGTACCGCGCTCACCCGCATGAAGCGATTCGCGGTTGGCCTGCTCTCCCTCATGGCCATCATCTTCACCGTCTCGTTCGCTCTGCAGGAACGCTACCCCTGGCTCGAATATGTGCGCGCCGCCGCCGAGGGTGGCATGGTCGGCGCGATCGCCGACTGGTTCGCCGTGACCGCCCTGTTTCGCTACCCGATGGGCCTGCGCATTCCGCATACCAACATCATCGCCAACCGCAAGGACGAGATCGGCGCAAGCCTCGGCGAGTTCGTCGAGACCAACTTTCTTTCCGAGGCGGTCATCCGTGGCAAACTCGAATCGGTACAACCAGCCCGTCGCCTCGGCGCCTGGCTTAACGACGACAAGAACGTCGACAGGCTCACCGGCGAGCTCGCTGTCGCCGGCCAGGGCGTGCTCAACCTGCTCGGTGATGACGCCATCAAGAACCTCATCGAATCTGTCGCGCGTGAGCACCTGATCCAACCGGAGTGGGGCCCGAGCCTCGGCCGGGTGGGGGAACGGCTGGTCACCAGTGGCCAGCAGCACGCAGCGGTCGACCTGCTGCTCGACCGCGCCGACGGGTGGCTGCGCGACCACCCCGAAGCGTTCGGCCGCGTGGTGTCGCAGCGACTGCCGACCTGGATGCCCGGGTTCATCGACAAGCTCGTCGACGACAAGGCCTACCGTGAGGTACTGGCTTTTGTGGCGTCCGCCCGCCACGACCGGAAGCATCCGGTGCGAAAGGCCCTGGATGACTACCTGGGAGAGGTCATGCACGACCTGCAATATGAGCAGGCCATGATCAACCGCGTCGAAAATCTCAAGGCCGAGGTTCTCGACAATGCCAAGCTGCGCGAGTTCGCCGGCGACACCTGGGAGGCTATCAAGACCTCTCTCACGCAGGCGCTCGACGACCCGTCCAGCGCGCTGCTGGTGGGCATCCGCTCGACTCTGGACGACATCGGCGACCGTCTCGCGACGGATGCCGCGCTCGGCTCCCGTATTGACCGCTGGCTCGCCGACACCGCCAGCCACGTCATCTCCACCTATCGCCACGAGATCGCCGGGGTGATCACCGAAACCGTGGAGCGCTGGCCGGCCGCAGAGACAGCCGCGAAGATCGAGCTGCAGGTGGGCCGCGACCTGCAGTTCATTCGAATCAATGGAACCGTGGTTGGTGCCCTCGCCGGACTGGCCATTTTCACCCTCGCGCACGCGGTGGCCGCACTGATTTGAGCCGGCAGTCCGGGAAGTCGCTGAAAATCACGGCCGTAGTATTTGGGCTTTCCCCATTCGGGGCAGAATAAGTCTTTCTGTTGTTCTTGAAAGGCGCCACATGCACGACCTGACCCGGTGGGCCGTTCGGCCGCTGATGCGCGCGTGGACGGCATGCGCCGAGCGTCAAGATCGCCGCCTGCCCCGGCCGAGCGATGTGCCTCAGGCGCATGCTCCCGGAATCGACAGCGATCGGGTGCTCATTCTGGGCTGCGGACCGGCTGTTGGCTGGGGTGTGCTCAGCCACCAACTCGCCCTGCCCGGCTCGCTTGCCCGGGAGCTGTCGGCGCTCACCGGTCGCGGAGTAGACATCGATCTCGTGGCCAATCGAACGATGACGGCGGCGAACGCGCTCCCCGCACTGGACCTGCCTAGCCTCAGCCGCTTCGACGCCGTCGTGCTGACACTTGGTGTCAATGAGGCTTTGACACTCGTGAGTCGTCGCGAATGGCGCGCCCGACTCGGAGAACTACTCACGGTGCTCCAACGTGAGACCTCACAAAGTACCTACTTCTACATTCTGGGGATCGCGCCGATTCGGAGTATCGAGATCTTCAACCTCCCGCTCGGATTCATCGCCGATCATTCCGCAGCAGACCTCAACCGGGTCAGCGCGCAGGTGGCCGCTGAGGCACCGCGCACCACCTTTCTCCCCTTTTCACCCGCTGCCACGCTCACGCCCGACCGCCATCGCACGCCAGCCGACTACCGGGACTGGGCCGTGCTGCTGGCCGATGCCATGGCCGACACCCTCGATGCGGTACGACTCGGTATCAACGCGGAACACGTCGGTCAACGGGTAGCGGATGCTGCCAGCCGGGAACGAACCCGGCAGGCAGCCGTCGACCGCCTCGGTATTGTCGACACCTTGCCGGAGGCCCGGTTCGATGAACTCGTCGTTCTGGCTCAGCGACTTTTTGAAACCGAGTCGGCGGTGATCAGCGTCATTGACCACGATCGTCAATGGCACAAGGCGAGGGTCGGAGTGGCAGCACCAGAGATTCCGCGCGCTGACTCGCTCTGTGCCTACACGATTACCGGAGACGGACCCTTCGTGGTGGAAGACGCCCAAAAGGACCAGCGGTTCAGCCAGAACCCGCTCGTGCACGGTGATTCGCTCATCCGTTTCTACGCCGGATTCCCGATCGAATCGCCGTCGGGGGAGCGCATCGGATCGCTCTGCGTCTTCGACCCGGCCCCGCGCTCGCTCGCCGAAGTCGACCAGGTGCTGTTGCGCGAACTTGCGCTGCTGGTGCAGCGCGAGTTGCGGGTGCCGTCGAGCGGGGGTCCGGCACACCTCCCGGCGTAATTGGTGGTGGTGCTCGAGGCGATGCCAGCCGGGTAGATCACTCGCAGCGCTCTGACGCTCATTTTTCTTAGCTGAGGGTAAGCTCGCGGCGTGAGCGAATCCTTCAGCCAACGCCTCCGGGCCCTCCCGGATTTTCCGAACGATCTCCCGAAATTCGATCCAGCCGATGCACCGGCCGATTCCGTTGACCTGTTCCTCGAGTGGCTCGAAGCGGCGCTCGCGGACGGGGTATTGCAGCCGCACGCTTTCAGCCTCGCGACGACGACCCAAACCGGACAGGTATCGTCCCGCATGATGATTTTGAAGAACATCGATGCTGGAGCCTGGCACTTTGCCAGCACAGTAGGGTCCCGCAAAGGCCGGGAACTTACTGCAAACCCGCAAGCCGCCATGAATTTCTACTGGGCGAAATTTGGTCGTCAGGTGCGCGTTAGTGGCGCGGTCACCCTGCTTTCGGCCGAGGCATCCGCTCGCGACTGGGATGAGCGTCCCGGTGCCGACGGCCGCGACAACCCCGATTGGCAGCTTTTTGCCCTGCATCCCACGGAAGTGGAATTTTGGCAGGCGAGCAGTGATCGCCACCACATTCGCCACCGGTACGTGCTTTAAAGCCGGGCTCGCGACATTCGTTCGCCCGATCAGGCGTGATCGTGGTGGCTGAATTCGAAACTTTGCGGGCAGCGTCACTTTTTGTCAGTCGCACTGATGCGGGTGCCATCGACACATCATCAGCGCATGCGAGTGTGCGTCGAACCCGTGGGATCTTGACGCCAGGGCTACCGTGCCGCAGTGTATTCCACGGCCGCGGCGCGCAACCGAGAGTGCACCCCGCCATAGGCCTGTGCATCCTTCAAAGTCCACTTGGGCAGTTTGGCCACCATCGTGTAGTTGGGATCGCACACGTTTGCGGCCGGCGCGAGTCCCATTTGGCTGACGAGCTGGTACGCATCGAGCGTGTCGAGACCGGTGAGATCGGATGCCCAGCTCACGAGATCTTTTTGGCTGATCCGGAACGCGTCCTCCAGTGGGCGCGCCGACCCCGTGCTCATGATGAATTCATCGTTCTCGAGCCGGGGCCACGCCGAGGCGCCGCCCTTGATCAGGTCGAGGGCGATCACCGAGTTCATTGCCGATTCGAGTCCGGTGCCACACACCTCGCCCTCACCCTGGCGCGCGTGACCATCTCCGAGCGACAGCATCGCCCCGGCGACATTGACCGGAAGATAGAGAGTTGTTCCGGCGCGAGCTTCCGGTGTGTCCATGTTGCCACCGTGGGTGGAGGGCGTCACGACCAACCGAACCTCACCGCCTGCCGGAGCGACACCCACCGTTCCGTGCATGGGATCGAGCGGGAGAGCGAGCGTGTAGTCCGAGTTCTTCGCGCGAAAAGTAGCCGTCCAGGCATCCAGATCAATGTCATAGAACCACACCCGCTCCTCGAGCGGCTCGTGCAGCATCGCCGTCTCGTGCGTCGCGGAGAGCGCGCCAAAGAGGGGGAAAGTGCTCGAGATGGCGTATTGGCGCGCCGGGACGATGGAAACGAAATGTACGGCCAGCAGGTCACCGGGTTCTGCGCCGGCCACCTCGATCGGACCGGAGACCGGATTGAGTTCGTTGAACGGCACAATCTGGCTGGGAACGTCCCCCGGATTCGTTACCCGTCCGCCAAAGCAGTCCTCCGTGCTGACCTCGATGATGTCGCCGGGGCGCACACTCAACAGGGGGGTGCGCCCGCCGAACACATAGGAATACTGTTCGGGGAGGGGAGCGAGCTGGTGCACTGTCATATCGCTACCTCACCCTGATCTGTGCCGGCTCGACGGGGACAGGGTTGGTCATGCGACCCGATTTGTAGAGCACGACCGCGACGACGATTCCCAGGATCAGCCAGGCCACGCCGAGGATCTGGGCGGATACTCGGGCGTTGTAGAGCACGAAGGAGAGGACCACGAATCCCAGCACCGGGAAAATCAGGTGCACGAACCAGCGGCGGGATTTCTGCCTCACGATGAACCACCACACGACCGATACGTTCAGCAGCAGGAATGCCGTCAAAGCGCCAAAGTTGACCAGAGCGGCGATGGCGCCCAGCCCGTCTGGCAGAACAGTCAGGAACAGTCCCAGGACGAGAGAGATCGCGGCGACTAGAAATGTTGCGTTGACCGGTACGCTGTGCTTCTCGCTCACCTTGGCGAGGAATTTGGGCAACTGGCGGTCGCGCGCCATCGCGTAAAGCAGGCGAGACGTCGATGCCTGAGCGACGAGTGCATTGGCAAAACCCCAGGCGATGGCGGTCGAGGCTGCGGTCAGGATGTACATGAACGGTCCGCCAGCGACAGCGGCTGCCTCGTAGAAGGCCACTCCCGTCGGGTCGCCGTTGGCGATAAGGGCTGCAGGGTCTTCCACCAGCATCGAGGCGACCCAGGTCTGCGCGATGAACAAAACGCCTAGCAGACAGAGCGCGGCGATCATCGAGCGACCGAGAGATTTGCTGCTGCCGCTGTTTTCTTCGGCCAGGGTGGAGATTCCATCGAAGCCCAGAAATGACAACACGGCAATGGACGCGGCGCCGAATAGCAGGGGGAGGGAGAACGTTTCCGAATTGTAGAAAGCGTCGAAGCTGAAGCCCTGGCCCTTGCCCTGCGAGACGGCGACGATGCCGACGATCAGGAAAATGGCCAGTACCAAGAGTTCGAGCACCAGCATGACGCGGATCACGACGGCGGCAAGGTGGATGCCCAGGTAGTTGATCACCGTGTTGAGCGCAACGAAGAGAACCAGCCAAAGCCAAATTGGGATCTGGCTGATGATGCCATTCATCGCGATGGCAGCGACAAAGTACAGCAGGGTCGGAATGAGGATGTAGTCCAGCAGAATCATCCAACCGGCGATGAAGCCGACAGGGCGGTTGATCCCGCGACCGGCGTAGGTGTAGACGGACCCGGCCATCGGGAAGGCCTGGGCCATTTGCGAGTACGAATTGGCCGAGAACATCATGGCGATCAACGCGATGATGTACGCGACCGGCGGCATTCCGCCCGAGTCGTGGAAGACTCCGCCGAAGATGGCGAATGGTGCGATCGGGACCATGAAGATCAGGCCGTAGATGATGAGGTCACTGAAAGTCAGCGTTCTCTTCAGCTCCTGCTTGTAGCCAAATTGTTCAATACCGGAAGTGGCTAAGCCACCAGAGTTGGTCGTGGCGTTCACGCGTGGTCCAATCGTCGTCGACAGACGTTATTGTTTCCAAGTGGAAATGTTTATCAGGCTACACCCTGCTGGACATCCCGACAATCTCCAAATCAGTGTCATTCGCACGCGCTAAGCGCATCGGTCGTCGCGTGAGGTCGTATCCGAGCTCTGACCCACCCGCGGCACCGCCCGAGCTTGCGGCAAATAACTGTTCGGCCGCGTTGGCAGCGGAGGTCACTGCGAGCAAGCCGCTCCTACAGAGGGCCGCCAACACGTGCACGCCGTCGTAACATCCCTCGGCGTAGGCCCCTGGAAGGGGTGCCGTGAGCCCAAAGCGTGCGACGTAGGATTCCAGCAGCCGAAGGTGTCGATCATCACCTTGCTGCAAGAAAGTGGGCATGGCGGAATACAGTTCACCACTGGAGTCGCCGCCGACGGCGATTAGACAATTTTCGTCGAGGGCGGTGCACAGCCTGACGAAAGACTGGCCGGCATCCAGTTCGGTGACTCCGCGATGAAACTCGATGCCGTCGCGCCCGACCAGCGAGACCAGGATCGCGTCGGCGCCTGCGCGTCGGGTTGCCGCTACGAGTTCGGCGGCATCGACGTGGCCCATCGGCACGAGTCGGTCCAACACGATGGGTTGCCCGAGCTCCCGCAGCACCGAAGTCGCCGCTCGGTGTACTTGGCGCGGCCAAACATAGTCACTACCAATGAGCGCCCATCGCGTTATCCGTCGGTTCCGGGCCAACCAGGCAATCGGCTGGCGCAGATGTTCTTTGGGGTCGCTGCCGAGAAAAACGCTCCCTGCGCGGGCCCGACTGAATTCGTGCGGCGGAGTGAAAACGTAGGGCACTCGGTCGGCCACCCGCGCCTCCACGGCTACTCGAATATTAGATGTGTGGGTTCCGACCAGGCCATTGACCAACCCCGCTCCGACCAGGAGGTCGACTTCGCGCGCGACGGCGTCGGGCATTCCGCCCGCATCGATCAGGACGAGTTCCATGACTGTCTCGGTGGCCAGACAGATTTCTTCTCCGGCCAGGATTGCGCAGTTGATGATCGCCGGGCCAGCCACGCCCAGCAAGCCCGACAGCGGTGCAAGAAGTCCCAGTCGAAGCACGTGCGGATCGGGGCCGCTCAGCAGAACTTCGCTCGGGAGTAATATGCTGACCGGTGACGTCATAGGACAATTATTATGCCTGAGAAATACCAGGTCTCATCGCACGTACTTGCCAAGGAGTGGAATGGCCGAGGACTCGCCCAGCGCACGGCCGGGACCGGAATTCGCGGCTCCACTTGCGGAGTTGGTCTGGACGCTGTCCAACCTCGAACGGCGTCTCGCGCTCGGGTTGACAGTTGCGCTTTCGGAAGAAAGCGCAACGCCCGATCAGTGGCGAATTTTAGAGACTTTGGAGAGGCTTGACTCGCCGACGATGGGAGAGCTGGCCGAGGCATCGGGTATGGCGAACGCGAGCCTGAGCCGAATCGTGGATGCGCTGGAGGACACGGCTTGCGCCTTTCGATTGCCGACCGTTGCCGACCGCAGACGAATCACAGTGCATGTGTCCGACCGGGGCCGTCACAAACTTGCGCGCATTCGTCAGATCGTCGTCGCCTGGGAGCAAACGCTCCAGCAGAGACTCGGACCAGATGCCGCAACGGACTTGCTTGAAGCCGCCGACTTCGCCGCGCGCGCATTGGACGCAGGTGCGAATCTTGACCTGCAATCGCAGCACGTCCGGCCTCGCTAGCGAGACAGGCGCACTGAATCTTGTGGAGATTCAGTGCGCCTGTCTCGCGTCACGTGCGCGGGTAATGTGGGCCCCGTCGGGCTCGAACCGACGACCCAAGGATTAAAAGTCCTTTGCTCTACCAACTGAGCTAGAGGCCCGTAGGTTCTAATCTACCGTGGATTCACGCTCAGCTTTTCTCGATAGCGTGGACGACGAGAAAAACGCCACCCGAGCGCACAGTGAAACGAGGAGAACCGCCATGGCAGACAACTTCCACAAGCCCACCCTGTTCTCTGCGAACAAATTCGAGGCATTTCAGGGTGGCGACGATCCCGCCGCTATCAGCCGGGTCGCCCACGAGACAGCGCAGGCCCTGCTGAACCGCGTGCGCAAAGACCCCGACCCCGAGACGGTCGAGCGCCTCGTCGCCTACACCGACGAAAACGGCCTTGACGCTGTCGCCGAACTGTGGTCTCGGGCCACACCGCGCAGCCTGCCGGGCGCTCTCTGGCGCATCTACCTCATCCGCATGCTGATTCGGCAGGACCCCGAAGGTTGCGCCTACCTCTACCAACGCGGAACGGATGCTGCCGCAACGATCGATCCGCTGGTTGCCGGCGCTGCCGTGCCCACCGGTCCAGCCGAGATCATGACTCTGGCGGACGAGATTCTCCGCGGACTGTTCACTGGAGACTTCGCGGTGGCGCTGGACCGCGGCGCCGCCTATTGCCGGGTCACGGCGGTCGGGGCCACGAGCATCGCCGACGATCTCGAGCTGACCGAGCCGCATCGGTCTTCGGAGCTGACCACGCGTGCGTTGCGCTTCTCGACGACCGCCGCCGAGTTCGCGGCCTGTGCGCGTCTCTGGCGCCGCGACTCCCTCGAATAGTCCCGCACGGCTCGGGCCCAGGCCCGGAACCTGGCCCAGTTTATAAACCGGGCCCAGTTTCATAAGGTGGGTCCGGTCGGGCGATGCCACGGCAATCGCATATTCCCTGTGCGCCAGGGGCGAACATTCGACGCCGACCGCCCCGTTCGAATACACTGGAACTTGGTCGGGTCGCAGTAATCCCGGGTTCCATTATTCGCCGCTTCGAGCGGCCTCGCGCCGAGAGGTGCTCTGCGGCCCGACCTTCTGCATTCCGGCCGCGGCGACGCGAATCTGGCCGCGGGCATCCGGTTTTCTTGCGGGCTAATTCTCGTAGCGACCAATCCAATGGGTACTTCGCACCGAACCCTAGTCATGGAACGGGACGAGACCTGACATGCTAGGTCTCATGACTGTTGATTCCGCCGGAGACCTCGCGCCGGCAGCCCCTGCCACCAAGGAGGAGCTGCTTGCTCGAGTAGCCCACGGCGACCAATCGGCCTTCGGAGAACTATATGACCAGATCGCCCCGCGGGTGCTTGGCCTGGTCAAGCGTCTGCTTGTCGACCACGCGCAGTCGGAAGAAGTGACCCAGGAGATTTTTCTGGAGATCTGGCAGTCGGCGTCGCGATACGAACCAACGCGTGGTGGTGCAAGCACCTGGATTCTCACCATGGCACACCGGCGGGCCGTCGACCGAATTCGGTCGTCGCAGGCCGGACGGGACCGCGATACCAAAATCGGGATCCGTGACCTGGCCGTTGCCTACGATCACGTGGCCGAAACCGTTGAAGTACGAATCGAACATGAAAGGGTGGAGAAGGCGATGACTCGATTGACTCAGCTGCAGCGTCAGGCTGTGAGCCTCGCGTATTACGGCGGGTTCAGTCACAGCGAGGTCGCCGACATGCTCCACATCCCGTTGGGCACCGTGAAGACGCGACTCCGCGACGGGCTGATCCGCCTTCGCGACGAATTGGGCGTGGCATCATGAGCAGCCGTAACGAGCAGTACCCCGCAGATCTTTCCGGCGCTTACGCCCTGCACGCCCTCGACGCCGACGACACGGCTACCTTCGAAGCACATCTCGCTGAATCCGAGTGGGCGCGCATCGAGGCTGCCGAGTTGAGCGACACCGCCGTGGCCCTCGGCCTCGCCGTGGCCCCTGTGCAGCCCTCAGCCGCGGTCAAGGCCAAGCTCATGTCCCTGCTCGCGTCGACCCCACAGCTTCCGCCCCTGCCGCGCGCCGCTGGCCCCGACCCGGCGGAGGCCGCGGCCTCCGCTGTTGCGCCGACCCCAGCTCCGAGCACACCCGGCTTGCCCGGTACACCGCCGGTGACCGCCGGGGGCGTGTCTACCGACGCGCCGTCGGCCGTCACGGACATCCGCTCGAGCAACGGTGCAGCCAGCAGTCCGCACGGCTCGGCGACGGCAACCGAACGTGCCCAGGTGCGGTGGTTCAAGCGTCCGGCGCAAATCATGCTGGCCGCCGCTGCTGCTGTTGCGCTGTTCGTCGGCGGAACCGTGCTCGGCCAAACGCTCAACACCAACCAGTTCGAGTCCCAGCAGGCCTCCGGGCTCGCGCAGATCAACGCGGCCGACGATTCTCAGCGTGCCGCCACGACAACCGCCGACGGCCAGGAAGCCACCCTGGTCTGGTCGAACAAGCTTGGAATCTCCGCGGTGCTCGTCGATAATTTGCCGGCGCTGCCAAGCGATCAGGACTACCAACTTTGGTACATCAATGGTGAGGGCGCCGCTCCGGCTGGCACCTTCGACTCAAGCGGCGACAGCACAGCCTGGCGGGTACTCGACGGCACGATGCATGCCGGCGACCAGGTCGGCATAACCGTTGAGCCCAGCGGCGGATCCGACCAGCCAACGACCAACCCGATCGTCGCGTTCCAAAGTTGATGTGCCGGCCGCACCCGTTTCGGCGGGTGCGGCCGCATCCGTTTGTGTGCGCCCGGAGCAGATGCCCAACTAGGCTCGGGGCATGAGACTGCCCTTCACTCTGTTGATTGACCCTGTGCCCGCTGACTCGCTGCAGCAGGATTTCGCCGATACGTTCCGTGAGATGGATTCGACCGCCCCGGCACTGCGCGTAGGCGAGCTGAGCACCCAGCGCGGCGATGGAGTCTTCGAGACCCTCGCCGTCGTCAACGGCCACCCGCAGGAGGTTGAGCCGCACATCAGCCGGTTGCGCAATTCCGCGCGCATCTGCGAGCTGCCGGTGCCGAACGCCGACCAGTGGCGCGCTGCGATCGCGTACGCGGTCTCGCGCGTTCCGCAGCGGGGTGAAATCGCGCTCAAGTTCGTGCTCAGCCGTGGCGTCGAGCACGGTCCGGCACCGACCGCCTGGCTGCACGCCGCCGCCGCGGCGGACTTCAGCGTCGTGCGGGCGAATGGCGTGCGCGTGATCACCCTCGACCGCGGCTACCCGCGGGGCGTCGCCGAGCGAGCCCCCTGGCTGCTGATGGGCGCGAAAACGTTGAGCTACGCGGTAAATATGGCGGCTATTCGCGAAGCGCACCGTCGCGGCGCCGACGACACAATCTTTCTCACCACCGACGGCTTCGTCATGGAAGGCCCGACCTCGAGCGTCGTGCTGCGCATAGGCGGCGAGTACGTCACGCCCGCGCCGAGCGGCGCTATTTTGCACGGCACCACGCAGCAGAGCATGTTCGACTACCTGCGCGCGCAGGGCGCTTCCGTCGACTACCGCGACGTCACGGTCGAGGAACTTCGCCAAGCGGATGCCGCCTGGCTCGTCTCCAGCGTGCGCCTGGCCGTGTCCGTCGTCGCCCTCGACGGTGAGGCGTTTTCCGCCGACCAGGCACTGACGGATGCCTTGAACGCGTACCTGCTGGCACGCACGGCGTAGTCGCGCGCTTCGCCGCGCCCGCTACGGGTGGGGCGCCACCTCTGACTGGCGCGCTGACCCGCAGGCGGCGCGCTGACCTTGTCGGGCCGGGCTGCGGCATCCGTTCGGTGATACCCCCGAATTGGGCCGACGTGCCGCGCCCAGTATGCTCTGGGATGACCGAGAGGAATACATGAGAATTTCCGTCATTGGATGCGGCTACCTGGGTGCCGTGCACGCATCGGCGATGGCCGAGCTGGGGCACGACGTCGTCGGCATCGATGTCGACGCCGCCAAGATCGCCCAGCTGGCCGTCGGCAAGCCCCCCTTTTTCGAACCCGGACTACCCGAGGTTCTGACCTCGGCCATGAACAGTGGACGGCTGCGTTTCAGCACCGACATAGCCGATGCCGCCGGCTCGCAGGTGCACTTCATTGCCGTCGGAACACCGCAGAAGCCCGGCAGCTATAGTGCTGACCTGCGGTACGTGGACGCCTCGATCGAATCGCTCATTCCGCATCTGTCCGACGGCGACCTGGTCGTGGGCAAGAGCACGGTGCCGGTGGGAACCGCCGCGCGCCTGGCCGAGCTCATCGAAGCTGGCAGTGGGGCCTCGCTGGCCTGGAACCCGGAATTTCTGCGCGAGGGATTCGCCGTGCAGGACACCATCAGCCCGGACCGTCTCGTCTATGGGGTCGCCGCGGGCGCGCCCGGCGAGCATGCCGTGAAGCTGCTCAACGAGATCTACGCCACGGCGCTCGCCGCCGACACCCCCCTCGTCGTAACCGACTATGCTACCGCCGAGCTCGTCAAGGTCGCCGCAAATGCGTTTCTCGCAACCAAAATTAGCTTCATCAACGCCATGGCCGAGATCGCCGAGGTCACCGGCGCCGATGTGACACAGCTGGCGGATGCCATCGGCTACGACGGCCGCATCGGTCGTCGCTTTTTGGGCGCCGGCGTTGGTTTCGGCGGCGGCTGCCTGCCAAAAGATATTCGCGCCTTCACCGCACGCGCCGAAGAGTTGGGACGCGGTGAGTCCGTGGCCTTCCTCAAGGAGGTCGACAAGATCAACCTGCGTCGCCGCCAGCGTGTGGTCGATCTCACCGTCGGGGCGCTCGACGGCTCCGTCTACAACACCAAGGTCGCGGTGCTCGGCCTGAGTTTCAAGCCGCACTCCGACGACGTGCGTGATTCGCCGGCGCTCGACGTAGCCGTGCAGTTGCGCGGACTGGGGGCCGACGTCGTGGCGACTGACCCGCAGGCCATCGAGAACTCACGGGCGCGGCATCCGCAGCTCCAGTACGCAGTATCGCTCGAAGACACCCTGCGGGGAGCGGATGCCGTCGTGCTCGTCACCGAGTGGCCCGAGTTTAGGCATCTCGACCCAGTGTGGGCCGGTGCGCTCGTGAAAACGAAGACGGTGATCGACGGCCGCAACGCTCTCGACCCCGCAGCCTGGCGTGCCGCCGGCTGGACCTACCACGGCCTCGGTCGTCCGTAGCCTGAAGTCTCGGTGCGGGGCGTTCTCTGGCCCGGATCGCGGGCCCACTTTGTAAACGGGGCGTTCAGCACCGGGCCCACCTTATGAACGCGGGCCCAGCTTAGAAGCTGGGCCCGCGATCACAACATGGGCCCGAGCATTCCCGGATGCCGATCAAGGTTCGGGGCCCGCGCCGCCTAGACTCGTACCAATGTGGCTTCGGGGAATGCTCGTCGCGGCCCTCGCCGCAACCGCGGCCTGGGGCGTGCACCTCGCCATACCGGGCATCCCCCTGCTCACGACCGCCGTCGTGCTCGGAATCGTCGTCGGCCAGATCCTCGCCGCGCGCCCGGGCCTCACCGGCGCTCTCGCGCCCGGCCTGTCCGTCGCCGCCAAATCATTCATGCAGCTGGGCATCGTGCTGCTCGGTCTCAAACTCAGCCTCGTCGACATTGCCGCGCTCGGTTGGGTGACGATTGCCACCACCGTCGCAATCGTGCTGCTCACCTTCGCCGGCACTCTCGGCCTCGGCCGCTGGTTCGACCTGCCCGGGCACCAACCCCTGCTCATCGCCACCGGATTCAGCATCTGTGGCGCCTCGGCGATCGGCGCCATGAGCGGCGTCGTCAAGGCCAAAGACGAAGAGACGGCCACTCCGATCGCCTTGGTGACCCTGTGCGGAACCCTCGCCATTGCCGTGTTGCCGTTGCTGTGGCAGCCGCTCGGCTTGAGCGCACTACAATTCGGTCACTGGGTCGGGGCCGGTGTGCACGATGTCGGCCAGGTCGTGGCGACCGCGCAAATCGCCGGATCATCCGCACTCGCCGTGGCCCTCGTCGTCAAACTCACTCGGGTACTCATGCTCGCCCCGATCGTCGCGGTTGCGTCGGTCGTGGAACGCCACTTGCAAGCAGGGCGCGGTATTGCACAAGCGGATGCCGCCCTCATGGCTACTGCGGCGAGCCCTGATACTCGGAGGGGCGTGGCGAAGCGCCCGCCCATCGTTCCGCTTTTCGTCGCTGGATTCATCGTGGCAATGCTGGTGCGCACGTTGATTCCCCTGCCCGTGCCCGTGCTGGATGCCGCCGAGGTTCTTCAGACCGGGTTGCTGGCGATGGCACTCTTTGCCCTCGGAACGGCCGTCAACCTCATTACGCTACTGCGCACGGGTGGCCGGCCGCTCGCTGTCGGGCTGCTGTCGTGGGTACTGATCGCAGCGCTCGCCCTGGGGGCCGTGCACCTGTCCTGACCCGGGAGCCCGGTGTGCTCGCGCCCGCTACGGTTTCGCGGCCCGTTGCCACGGCGGTATGACGAAGAGCGCAACATGGCCCGCGAGAGCGACGACAGCGACAAAGATGGCGCCAAGATGCACGTTCAGCGGACTCCCCGCATACATGGTGATCCCGACCGAGAGCAGGGTCAGCGCCAGCACCGCCAGCGCCACCCGATAGTGCCGGCGCAAGCCGATCAGCACCAGCAACGCCGGGCCAACGAACAGGATGATGCTCGCAGCATTCATCTCATTGACCATGTCCACCAGGGGGCCCAGCGGCCCGATCCCGTCGAACAGAGATCGATAAAACATGGCGAAGCAATGGAATGCCAGACCGACAACGCCGCCAAGGAACAGAACAGTGTCCACCCACGACAGTCTGACCGAGCGCCCGGCCAGGGGAAGCTGAGGCAGCAACGGCCGCGCCAGCAGAATGAGAACGGATACCCCGGCGAGCGTGACCGCAAATGCTGCGGTCACGCTGCCCCCAGCGAACAGGCCGAGCCACCGGGTGAAGTTGGTTCAGCACTAACTTGAGCATCGTTCCACGTCATCTACTAACTCCAATTCTTCGGGATTTAGCCGAAAAGGTCTCCGAGCCAGCTTTCCTTCTTTTTCGGGCGATAACCATCCCGACTGTCCCGATCGCGATCTCTGTCTCGGTCATACCCGCGGTCGCGGTCGTTGTTGCGCTCGCCATACTGCGGAGCCCGGGTGCGGGCATCCGGATACTGCTGTTGCTGGGGTACAGCGACAATCACCGGTGCCGCGTTGGCAGCCGCAGCGGGCGCCGCAGCGGCAAATTCCTTTTCGGCACGATCAATGATCTTGTCAAGCTCACCGCGGTCGAGCCAGACGCCGCGGCATTCCGGGCAGTAGTCAATTTCTACGCCGCTGCGTTCGCTCATCACGAGGGTGGCGGAGTCGGTTGGGCATTTCATAGGAGTCCTCCAGAACAGGTCGGTCTTCAACCTTAAACAGTGAACACCGGCTCTTGCTGAGAGCGGGTGAGTGTGCACGAGCGGAACGGCACCCAGCGCGATAAGCCGGGACGTTTATCGGCGGGACTCGTCGTGGCGGCGCAGTCTTCGAGGCAACTTTTCGTCTGGACCCGTAGAACTTTATCGACGTGTTTGCCCCGGTAGCTGAGATTACGTCATAATCGCAGGGCGTGCCCGAGAGTCGGGCCGCATACGTACCAGTTCCGAAACCCGAGTCGGAGGATATACATGTCCGTTCAGTCCACCGCGGAGCGGCGCGAGCGCGCACCCGACCGCTCTGGCAGCAAATCCGCCACCCGCTCCTTCCGCGGCGACATCGAAGGACTGCGCGCGGTCGCCGTGGTCGTGGTCATTTTCGACCACCTGCTCGGCTGGCCATCCGGCGGATTCATCGGTGTCGACATCTTCTTCGTGATCTCCGGTTTTCTGATCACGAGCCTCCTGCTCAAGGAGCATGCACGAACGGGTCGCATCTCCCTGGTCGATTTCTATCGCCGGCGCATCCGGCGCATCCTGCCGGTCTCACTGCTCGTGCTGGTCGTCACCGTGGCGGTCGGATTTCTGGTGCTTCCGAGCGCCCGTGCCCTCAGTACCCTGTGGGATGGAATCTACTCGGCACTGTTCGTGGCCAACTGGCACTTCGCCGCAGTCGGCACCGACTACCTGCAGGCTACCAACGCCGTTTCCCCGCTGCAGCACTACTGGTCGCTCGCGGTGGAAGAACAGTTCTACTTCGTCTGGCCGTTCCTGCTTATCGTCATCTTCGCCCTCGCCGGCCGCCGCACACTGAGCGCAGGGGCACTCATCACGCTCGTCGCTGTGACCACCGGCGTCATCACCCTCGCCTTCCTGGCCTGGAGTTTTTTCGAAACCTCGACGAGCCCCGCCATCGCCTACTTCTCCACCGGAGCCCGCGCCTGGGAGCTTGGAATCGGCGCATTCGTGGCCGCCGCCGCGCC
Source organism: Cryobacterium sp. Y82 (assembly GCF_002929495.1). Lineage (GTDB taxonomy): Bacteria > Actinomycetota > Actinomycetes > Actinomycetales > Microbacteriaceae > Cryobacterium > Cryobacterium serini. The sequence continues at coordinate 88,129 of NZ_PJJJ01000037.1, read as the reverse complement.
CGGCCTGGCGAAGCTGCCTCTACGCGTGCGCCCCCCGATCGCCTGGCTCGGCCTCGCCCTCATCGTCGCCAGCCTCGTGTTGATCAGCCGGGATTCACCGTTTCCAGCGCCCTGGGGCCTGCTACCCGTCGCGGGAGCTGCCCTCGTGATCGCCGCAGGTATCGGGCAGCCTGAGCAGCGGCTGTTGTTCCCCCTGACCAACCCCGTCAGTCGCTATGTCGGCAAGATCTCCTACTCCCTCTATCTTTGGCACTTTCCGGTCATGATTCTGCTCGCCACCATCTTCGCTACGGATTCGCCGCTCTATCTGCCGCTCGCCGCCCTCCTCATGGTCGCCCTCTCGGTGTTTTCCTTTCACTACGTTGAAGACCCCATTCGTCACTCACTCTGGCTCGAAAACTCCCTCACCCGAAAGCGAGAACGGATGCGCCGTCCTGCCCCCCAGCACCGCACCGGGATCAGCCCGGCCCAGGCTTGGATCGGTGCCCTCGCGATCGTGGCTCTCGTTCTTGTCTCTGTCTCGTTTATCGCACTGAGGGGCGGCACGCCATCCGGGCCGTCCGCGAATTCAGCCCCGCTCGGAGCGGCCGACCTGGGAGTGAAGACGACCACCGAGCCAGCCACCCTGCTGGCCGCTCGGCAGGCCACCATCGCTGCGGCTCTCGCTGCAACGGCCTGGCCAGAGACCACCCCCGCTTTCGATGCGCTCGGCGACAACTCCGGCGCCCCGGAATGGGTCGACGACGACTGTCTTTCAGTCAGCGCGAAGAACGCCGCCGACTGTCTCTACGGCGATCCGGCGGCGACCAAAACGGCGGTGCTTCTCGGCGATTCCATGGCGATCAGTTACATGCCCGCGATTCGTTCCGCCCTCGAACCGCTCGGCTACAACGTGCGGTCCCTGACCATGTTCTCCTGCCCGGCCGTGAACATCTCGGTCGCCGCCAAGAGCGCCTCCGACGCCTCGGCCGCCAAATGCGACGACCACCATGCCTGGGTCTACGCCGAGGTCGCCCGACTCTCGCCCGACCTTGTCATCATGTCGAGCCTGGCCGGATCCATCGTGCGCCTCGCCAGCGGCAACGAAGGAGCCGCAGCCCTCACCGAGTGGCAGGTCGCGACCGCCGACACGCTCACGGCGTTGCAGGGATCGACCGAGCATGTCGCTGTGCTATCGCCGCCGCCGGCCAGCACCCCGTTCGCCGAGTGCAAGACCCTCACGAGCACCCCCGGAGATTGCGCCTACAGCCCGTCGAGCCTCTACCAAAAGGTCATTGCGAGCGAGCAGGACGCGATCGAGCAATTCGGTGACTTCGCCCAGTACGTGGACATCGTTCCGTGGCTCTGCGTCGACGAGAGTTGCCCGGCGTTCATCAACAACACGCCGGTGTTTTTCGACGGACAGCACTTCGTGCGCGAGGCGAGCGCCCAGCTCGGTCCGTTGCTCGCCGAGGCACTGTTTCCACCAGCCGCCTAGCTGGAGCGAACGGCGCATCCGCTTGACGTGGCACTCACCGTTGCCGCACCCGGTTGGGGTGCCTGCTCCAATAACCGGCGCAGCGGCTAGCTGAACCCGGCGTGATCATGCGCTTCGGGCGCAATGCTCAGCGCTCTCTCGGCCGAAATTCGCGGGGCCAGTCGCTCGCACGAATTCGCCGGATCGCCTTGACCTCGCCGATGGTTCCCCATTCGTCGAGGCCCAGGCGTGACAACGGGCGCAGCTGCTCAATGAGCGGATGCTCCCCGTCCAGCACTGTCGATGACACCGCGATGTGCGTGACCTCGCCAAACACGAGCGTGCAATCACCCAGCTCCAGCGTGGAATGCAGGCGGCACTCGATCGCCGCCGGGGACTCGGCCACCCGCATGGAGGCGACGGTTACGCTGCGCTCCCTGGTGAGTCCGGCGCGGTCGAACTCGCTCTCCGCCGGCCCGAAGTCAGTGCCGGTTGCGTTGACCTCTTCGAACAACGACTCCGGCGTGAAATTCACCACGAAATCTCCGGTCGCCAGAATGTTGCGCACGGTGTCCTTCACCCCCACCGAGGTGAACTGAACGATGGCCGGCGAAACGGATGCCACGGTGAAGAATGAATGCGGCGCCAGGTTGTCGACACCCGCCGCCGACCGGCTCGACACCCACGCGATTGGCCGCGGCACTACGAGCGAATTCAGCAGGCGGTAGAAGTCGTGACGCGGCAGATTCCGGGGGTCAAAGTTAGTACGCACCGGCTCAGGCTAACAACTCGCGCCGCTATTCGGGCCAGCGGGTCACTGCGGGCAGGCATTGCGACGTGAGCGCATCCGCCGACACGAGCAATCCGAATGGGCCGTCCACCCGCCCGGCAGCAGCTCCCGGCTGCCCGCGCCGATAGAGTGGGCTGATGCCTATTCTTCCCCGCCTGGTGGCCTTCGACCTCGACGATACGCTCGCGCCGTCCAAGTCCGCGCTCGACCCGATCATGATTGACCTGCTGGTCAAGCTGCTGGGCGTCACCGAGGTCTGCGTCATCTCCGGCGGCCAGTTTGGGCAATTCCAGGCGCAGATCATTGACAATCTGCCCGAGATCAGCCCGGAGAAACTCGCCCGCCTGCACCTCATGCCGACCTGCGGCACCCAGTACTACCGCAGCGACTCGCAGGGCTGGAACCAGGTCTACGCCGAGAACCTCAGTGCGGGCCAGAAAACTCGCGCACTCGAAGCCGTTGAGCAGACCGCTCGCGACCTCGGCTTCTGGGAAAGCGACCCCTGGGGACCGATCCTCGAAGATCGCGGCTCGCAGATCACTTTCTCCGCGCTCGGCCAGGCGGCTCCGATCGCCTCCAAAATCGCCTGGGACCCGACCGGCGAGAAGAAGAATGCCCTTCGGAGCGCCGTGCAGGCGCTGTTGCCCGACCTTGAGGTGCGCTCCGGCGGGTCGACCTCCGTTGACATCACCCGGCAGGGCATCGACAAGGCCTACGGAATGAAGCGCCTGGCCACCCTGACCGGTGTCGATCTGGACGACATGCTGTTTGTCGGTGACCGCCTCGATGAGAACGGCAACGACTACCCGGTCAAGGTTCTCGGCGTCGAATGCATCGCCGTCGAAGGCTGGCGCGACACTGCCGCCCTGCTTGAAGACCTGGTTCCGCGCTACGTCACCGTCTGACCGCAGAGCCCCAGCCCCTCTTCCTGCGCATAACTCAAGCAATTTCGCGACGGGAGCAGTTGCATCCGCATAATTCCGGGGTGGTTCTCGTGGCCGCTGTGAAATTGCAGGAGTTATGCGCGGTGGCGTCAGCGGGTGTGGGCGGTGGTGTAGCCGCAGTGCTTTTACCCCCAGTTCGAGGCTGACTGGTAGGTCCCCTATTCCGCTGAATGGGTGACCGGCCTACGGTGTGCTCACCGCTCCCGAAAGCGGCATCAGGAGGCTGTACCGTGCAGAGCGCACTCCGGCACCAGAAAAAGTCGCGACGCAAAAAGGCCTGGCATCTCGCGCTCGTCAGCCTGCTCTCCCTCGTGCTTATCGGTGTCGGAGCGGGCGGGGTCGGTGCCTACAAACTCAGCCGATCCTTCGACGACCAGGTCGCGACCATCGACCAGGTATTTCCGCCAGCCAGCCTGCGTCCGGCTCCAAGCACCGGGGTAGCCGCCGAGGCCCGGAACATTCTCGTGCTCGGCTCTGACAGCCGCGGCGTGCACAATGCCTCGATTAGCGACCTCACCGGCCAGCGCTCCGACGTGATCATGGTCGTACATATTCCGGCCGATCATGAAGGGGTCTGGGTCATGTCGATCATGCGTGACAGCTGGGTGGAGATTTCCGGCCGCGGCCAGGCCAAAATCAACGCCGCGCTCTCCTGGGGCGGGGTGCCGCTCGCTGTCCAGACCGTGGAAAGCTTGATCAAGACCCGCATCGACCATGTCGCCGTAATTGATTTTGAGGGCTTCCAGTCCATAACGGATGCCCTCGGCGGCATCGAAATAGACAACCCGGTCGAGTTTGAGTCTTCCAAGATCAAGGGACACACCTTCGCCGTCGGCAAGCAGGTCGTGACCGGTACCGAGGCGCTGGCCTACTCGCGCGAACGCTACGCCTTCGCCGACGGTGACTTTACCCGGGTGCGCAACCAGCAGCGTTTCTTCAAGGCCATGCTGAGCACCGTCATGAGCTCCCGCACCGTGACCAACCCCGCTACCGTGGTTGACCTGATCGCCGCGGTCACCCCGTGGATTGCAGTGGACGACGGCCTCGACTTCGCCTTCCTGGCCGGCATCGAACTGCAACTTCGGGACCTGCAGGGCAGTGACCTCACATTTTTCACTCTGCCCACCAGCGGCACTGGAATATCCGACGATGGGCAGTCCTTCGTCCATGTCGATAGAGGCGCGCTGGCACGCCTGCAGCAGGCTTTCCAGACCGACACGCTCGCAGACTATCGACCCTAAAAATACCGGCTGCGATACCATCCTGAGTTTTTCTCGTGTACATTTCGCTTGTGAAAGAGATACAGACCGAGAACCGCGAGTGGATCAACTTCGCCAAGGGTGCGGCGATTATTCTCGTCGTGCTCTACCACTCGTCGTTATTCCTGAACGACCTCGGCCTGGCCGGCAGCACCCCACGATTGCGCCTCCTGCTGAGCTACTTTCCCATGCCGGTTTTCTTCTTCGTCGCCGGACTCACCGCGCGGCGTATGCTCACGTGGAATCTGAAGGACCTCTGGCGTCGGCGCTTGCTCGTGCTCGTGTACTTATACCTGCTCTGGTCTGTCATCCGGGTCGTGTTCTACCTCGTGGTGCCGCACCTGCGCGGCACCGAGCGGTCCCCGACCGACCTGCTCAATCTTGTCCTGCTGCCGGTTTGGCCCACCAGCAGCTACTGGTTCATCTGGGCTCTGGCCATCTTCACCCTGCTTGCATGGCTTCTTCGTAAGCTGCCGATCAGTTTGCAACTCCTTCTCGCCGGCGTCGTCGCGATGCTGTCGACAACGCCGGGAGTGCTCGACCTCGACAACGTCGGATGGGACCGCGTCGCCGCCAACTTCATCTTCTTCATCACCGCCGTCTACTTTCCCCACGCCATTTATCGCCTGGCCGCCCGCGTGCGCGTCTGGCACGCGACTGTGCTCGTCGCTGCCTACGTCGGCCTCGCCGTGCTGCTCGTACCGCTTCATCTTTCCCGCGTTCCGGGGTTGATCCTGCTCGAAAGCGTGGTTGCCGTCGCGATGGGCGTCACCCTGGCCACCCTGCTGGTTCGAGTGAGATGGTTGAACTTTATGAGCACGCTCGGCCAATACAGCTTTCAAATCTATCTACTGCACCTGTTTCTCGTGGCCAGCGCCCTTGCGCTTCTGGCACCATTCGCAGAGTCCCCCTGGCTCGAACGTGCCGGGAATGCCCTGCCGTTCCTGCTCGCCGCCATTGTGCTCGTCGCCTCGCTCTACCTGGCCAAGCTTCTGCGTCGGTTCTCGTTCCTCTGGGTCAGTCCGTTCCGTAAACGCCAGGCCAAGTCGGTCTCTCGTCGGGCTCATTCCAACGGCGACCCGCTGTGAAAAAATGTCGTGCGCTCGAGGCATGCGTTGGTTTGCTCGCTGTAGGTCTTGTGCTGAGCGGATGCGCCGCCACCCCGCCCGTCGCGCGTACGCACAGCGACTCGGTCGTGCTGCAGAACGACCTGCAGTACGGCACGGTAAGCGGTCAGAAGCTGCTGCTGAACGCCTGCCTGCCCAAGAGTTCCCAAGCTCCCACAGCCGCCATGATCCTCATTCACGGCGGCGGCTTCGACAGCGGTACCAAAGACTTCGGCGGTATGAACGCGCTCTGCTCGGAGCTGGCCGACGGGGGTATAGCCGCCTTTTCGGTGGATTACCGCCTGGCGCCCGAATTTGCCTACCCGGCACAGGTGAACGATGTCACCGACGCGCTCGCCTGGCTTCGGGAGAGCGCTCAGGTCGCGGAATTCGGCATCGACCCCGAACGTATCGGACTGTTTGGAAGCTCCGCGGGCGCGATCATCGCCTCCTCGATCGGCACCAAGGGCACGGGCAGCCTCACTGGCGGGGATCGGGTCGCGGCGGTCGTGGCGATGTCTCCGGCGGTCGACCTCACCGAAAACGGCCTCCTGCTTGGCGACCCGTCAAAAATGGCGATTGACTCCATTCTGCAATACCTCGGCTGCTCCGACTTCACCGACTGTTCAAATTCCCGCGAGGCGTCGCCGTTGTACGCCGTGGACAAGACCGACCCGGCGTTTTACATCGCCATTTCAGAAAAAGAGCTGGTTCCCGTGGAACAGGGCAAAGCCATGGCGTTAGCGCTTAAAAGGGTCGGTGTGCCCGTCGCTTTAGACGTGAAATCCGGTAAAAGACACGCATTGGAACTCCTCGACGAGGCCACAAGAATGAGTATTCGTCAGTTCCTGATCGAAAATTTAGTTGACTCCACAAGACGGACTGATTAAATCCTCGAGACTGACAGTCCATAAGTGAGGATTTTTATGCCAACATAGGGTCCTGTCGTCGTGCACCCGAAGCACGACGCGTCGATTATGCGGGGAGAAGTGCTCATGGAACTGAAACGGCTGGTTCGAATACTCCGAAAGCGATGGATTCTCATCGTTGCTTTCACCCTGCTCGGCGTGGTCGGTGGAGCAGCCGCCGCGCTGCTAACTCCCGTGCAGTACCAGGCTTCCACCCGCGTATTCGTCGCCGCGCAGATTCAAAACGGGTCAACTCCCGGCGACCTGGTACAGGGCAATAACTTCGTAGTGCAGAAGCTGCCGTACTACCTCGACGTCGCCACGAGCCCCCGCGTGCTCGACCCGGTGATCGCGAGACTCGGACTCAATGAGAGTGCGGTTGACCTGGCCGAGCGGATCACGGCCACGACCCAGCCCGGCTCGGCCGTTATCGAACTCAGCGCTCTCGCCTCCACAGCGGATGCCGCCCAGCAGCTCGCGCAGGCCGTGTCGGAGAGTTTCACCGACGTTGTCATCAACCAGCTGGAAAAGCCCGCCGATGGCGGTGCTAGCCCGGTGACAGTAGGCGTGCTCGACCCCGCGGTCGCCCCCAACGACCCCGCGCTGCCTCAGCTCTACCTCAACCTCGCCGTCGGGTTGTTTATCGGTCTTCTGGGCGGACTGCTCACCGCACTGATCCTCGGGCTGCTTGACCGTCGCATCTACAACCGCGACGACATCGAGCGGCTGACTGTCGTTCCCGTGCTCGGTGGTATCCCGCTGGAAGCCCGCGCCAATGCGATCATCTCGCCCGACGGTGCGTCCACTGCTCGCGCCGAGGCCTTCCGGGTGCTGCGCACCAACCTTGATTTCGCCGACGCCGACACCGGCCGCCGCAGCCTCGTTGTAACCTCTTCCGTTTCGGGCGAGGGGAAGACAACCACGCTCGTCAATCTCGCGATCGTGCTGGCCGAGAGTGGCGCGACGGTTGCCGTCATCGACGCCGACCTGCGCACGCCCCGGCTGGCCGACTACCTCGGACTCGACGCCGATCATGGACTGACCGACGTGCTCCGCGGCGACGTGCAGCTCAAGGAATCCCTGCAATCGTGGGGCGCGGCGCATCCGCTCACCGTGCTGTCGTCGGGCAAGATCCCCACTAACCCGAGCGAACTGCTCGGATCGACAGCCATGGGCACGGTGCTCGATGTGCTGAGCAGCAGTTACGACTATGTGCTCCTCGACGCCCCGTCGGTGCTCGCGGTGACGGACGCAGCCGTGCTGAGTCGCTGGACCGGCGGCACCATTCTCGTCGTCGGCGCTAACCGGGTGCGCGAGCCCGAACTGCTGGCCGCCTTCGACGCCCTGAAAGCTGTCGGCACGACGCCCCTCGGCGTAGTGCTGGCTATGGTTCCCACCCGCGGTCCCGATGCCCTCGTGCGTGACGGCGGCTTCGCAGCCTCTTCCCGCCCGGCGCCTCATGCCACCCCAGCGATCGACGCGGCCAAGAACGACTCGAGTCGTTCGACCCCGCCTGATAGTGAGTCTGCCCCATCAGTCACCGCCACCCGCGTCACCTGGTAGGCCCAGCATCAATTGCGTTTAGGCATGTTCGAAGCAGTTCTGCAAGGGCTTTACCCGAAGGGAGCCTCAGTGTCCGTGCACTCGTTCAACCCGATCGATTCGTCGCCCTCCCCGCAACGAAAGCTTCTGCTCGTCGCTTCCACCGGAGGGCACCTGGCCCAGCTGGTGCGGCTCGCGCCGGGGCTCGGGGCCTCGCCCAGTTCTCTCTGGGTCACCTTTGATTCCGTGCAGAGCCGGTCGCTGTTGGCCGGCCAGCGGCGCATCCATGTGCCGTACGTGCGTCCGCGCGATTACCTCGGCATGATGCGCGCGGCCGGCATAGTTCGCCAAGTGCTCAAGCACGAAACTTTTGAGGGGGCAGTGAGTACCGGTGCCGGTCTCGCCGTTGCGGCGCTCCCGCAGGCCGCCATCAGCGGCGTGCCGAGCCTGTATATCGAGAGCGTCTCCCGTGTCGAGGGGCCGTCACTCAGCGGGCGGATGCTCGCCGCCAGCCGTCTGGTCAGCGTGCGCACCCAGCATCCGGCCTGGGCGACCAACCGATGGCGAACGCACCCCAGCGTGCTGTCCACGTACCATTCGTTGATTCGGCCCGCACCGGAACGCCCCAGTCTGTTCGTGACACTCGGTACCATCGAGGGGTACCGTTTCGATTCCCTCGTCGATTCCGTGCTGGCGAGTGGTTTAGCCGACGAGCGCACCGTCTGGCAACTCGGTTTCACCACCGACCGCATCGATCTCCCCGGCCAGGTACACCAGATGATGCCGACCGCGCAGTTCGTGGCCGTCGCCCTGAACTCCGACGTCGTGATCACCCACGCCGGTGTCGGTACCTTTATGGGGCTGCTCGAGCTGGGCATTTTCCCGGTAATCGTGACCCGACGCAAGCACCGCGGCGAACACGTTGATGACCACCAGATGCAGATCGCGGAGCTCGCCGAATACCTCGGTATTGCCAAGGCCGTTGACTCGCCCGACCTGACGGCTGACGTCATCCGCTTCGCCGCCGGCCGTGCCATCGACACCGGTGTGCGCATTCCGCTGCCCAGCGACCGATGAGTCAGAGGGCACCTGCCGAGCGGATGGTGCGCGAAATATTTGTCCCCGCTCGCGGCCAATATGACAACATCGGCGACATTTTGCTGCGTCGCCAATTGCTCGACTGGCTACGGGGGAGCGGCCCGCTGCACGTCTATGTCGGCGAGGCACCCGACGGGTATGCCGAGGGGCTCGGCCTCACCTCGGGCGACGTGCAATATCGTTCGTTTCGGCGCTGGTACGCGGCGGCGCTTCGCAGCGCGGCCCGCGGCCAGGCCTCGTACGTCTTCAAACCCGGCGAGATTCAACTGACCGTGGTCGGCATGAAAGAGCACCTCGCCATGCTGCCGGTGCTCGCACTCGTGCGCGCCCGGCACGGCCGAGTCGCCCGGGTCGGCGTGGGCAGCCGCAACTTCGCGCCGCTGCCGCGTGCGCTGATGGGACCCTCGATCGCGCTGTCGAACGTGTCGTTGTGGCGGGATGCAGCCACGGCCGGGTATCTCGGCCGGGGCAGCATCATGCCCGACCTGGCCTTCGCAGGTGCCAGCAGCGGTGCCGATTCAAGCGGCACGGCGCGCCGCGACGTGCTCGTGGTGTCGATGCGCTCCGACCTCGAGTACCCGAGCGCCGCCTGGCTCGCCGGGGTGCGCGCCGTCGCGGCCGACAATGGCTTGCAAATCTGGTGTGTCACCCAGGTTCTGCGCGATGACACCAAGTGTGGCCAGCTGGCCGCCGACCTCGGTGGCCAGGCGCTGCGCTGGAACGGCACCGGCCACGACGAGCAGGAGCAGCGATTGCGTGACTTGTATCGGAGGGCGGCGCTCGCCGTCAGTGACCGCCTACACGTGCTCGTTGGCGCCCTCACCGAGGGAGCGGTCCCGGCCGCGCTCCTCGTCAACGCAAAGTCAGACAAGATTGCCCGGCACTTCGCGGCCGCCGGACTGCACGATGTGAGCATTGTCAGCGCGGGCTTGACTGCTGCGCAGATCGCTGCACGACTGCAGAACCTGCTCGGCCGCCGCGTGGCCATCCTGGCCGGCCTGGCCGAGGCGCAGGACGAATTACACACCGTGCGTCGCCTGCTCGACCAGGTGCTGACCAGCGAGACCGCGCGGTGAGCCTCGCAGAAGCGGGCGATACCGACCCGATCGAGACGGAACCGATCACCATCGTGTCGCCATCAGCCGCAGCGGTTGCTGCCTCCCGCGCCGCCTCCACGCCAGGGCCAGCCCTCGTTCCGATTATCCCGTTTGTCGCGGCGTCACCGGCCGAACGGCTGACAGCGGTGCATATTGGGCGCAGCGGCGAGGTCGCCGGCGGCATGAGTCAGGTCGTCAACGGCTATCTGGCACATTCCTTCGCCGATTTCGACCTGCGCATGGTTTCCTCGCGCGATGGCAGTGGTGGGGCTCGGGCGGCCGTGCTTGCGGTATCCGCTTTCTGGAAGGTGTTGCGTCTGGCTCGGCCCGAGCGAACCGTCGTGATTGCGCACCTCTCGCAGGGGGGTTCCTTCGCGCGTGAAGGAGCGCTGCTCGCCCTCGCTCACGCTCGCGGGTTTAGCACGGTAGCTCAACTGCACGGAAGTTCTTTTACCGACTTCGCCGAGAAACGGCCCGGTTTGGTTGGGGGCGTCCTACGCGCGGCCGACGTGGTGCTGACACTGTCGGCCGAGTCGCGCGACGCGGCCGCCGAGTTCGTGCCGGGGGAGCGGGTCGTGCTCGTGCCTAATGCCGTCGCCGACGGCGTGCGCCGCGGCATCGAACCGCTCGTGGTGTTCGGTGGTGCGGTCAGCACCCGCAAGGGCGTCGACGTGCTCGTGGCGGCGTGGCAGCGGCTCGCGGCGGAGCTTCCGCTCTGGAAACTGGTGATCGCCGGCCCCATCGGTGACCAGGCTGCCGTACCGCTGGTGCGCGGCGAATTCGTGGGGGCGCTCAGCCATGAGGCACTGATGAAGTTGCTCGAGCGTTCGGCGATCGCCGTGTTGCCCTCTCGCGACGAGGCCATGCCGATGTTCATTCTCGAGGCCATGGCTCGCAGGAACTGTGTCGTGGCGACGCGGGTCGGTGGCGTGCCGGCCGTGCTCGCCAACGGTGTGGGGGTGATCGTGGAACCCGGCGACGTCGACTCGCTCGAAGAAGCGCTGCGGCACGCGATGACGGATGCCGCCTGGCGCGCAAAGAAGGCGGATCTGGCCAGATCCGCCTTCGAGGCTGCCTATTCGGCTGCCGCTGTCTTTCCGTTGGTCGAGCGCAGCTGGAAGGCTGCGCTCGACCGACGATCAGACCGTGTTGCTAGGAGATACAGGCCTGGCTAGCAAAACCGGACCCGGCAGCCGTGACGGTGTTCGAGCAGTAGACCTTGGTGCCGCTGGTGCCCTTGGTTCCCTGCTCGTGAATGAAGAAGCCGTAGCCGGCGGCGCCGACCGGGGCGGTGTTGCCGTAGAAGATGTTGCGGAGGCCCCAGCCGGCGACACTTCCGTTGACCGCGAAGCCGTGCATGGTGCTGTTTTTGCCCGTGTTGTTGTAGGTGCTCCAGTCGTTACCCTTGACTTTGACCCATTCCTCAGCGCGCGGCATGGCGCTGGCGCCGTCGATGATGTTGTCGCGGATGATGCCGCTGGAGGTACCTTCCTTGACCTCGATCGGCTGGGCGCCGGTGAGGCTGATGTTGTTGGCCATGAGCAGCGTGCGATCGGTCTTGTCGGGCTGGCAGTTGGTCTGGGCGCACCAGTTGGCGTCTGAGGTTCCGATGTAGATGCCCTCACCGTAGAACGGGTCGCGCTTGCCGGTGTTCTTGATCGTGTTGCCGACGACCTTGCTGTCGGTGGTGAAGGCACGCAAATGAATTCCTTCGTAGCCGATGTTGTCGACGAGCGTGTCCGCGACGGTGACGTTGCTGCTGCGGATGACGCTGATGCCTTTGAGGCTGTTCGTGACGGTCATTCCGGCGATCACGAGGTTGGAGGAATTGGAGACCTGGATGCCGTGGTTGTTCTGGATGCTGCCGACGTTGACCACGGCGCTGCGCGGTCCGCAGACCCAGATCGGGTTGGAGGCCGTTCCGTTCGCGGTCATATTGATCTGCTCGTTGTAGGTGCCGGGGGCCATCTTGATGACGGTTCCGGGCTGGGCCTGGGAGACGGCCGTCATGAGCTCCCTGGCCGTCGTCACGTTGACGGTGGCAGCGGGGCAGTCAGCGTAGCGGTGGGTACTGATCGGAACCGGGGTCGGTGCTGTGCTCGGCACGGCCGACACGATGAAGGCGTCGACGATACTGCTGGTACCGGTGGACCGGGCATCTTTCTGCCCGGTGCGGGTCACGGTAATGGTGTGTGTACCCGCCGAGAGGCTGGTGGTGCTGAACGCGTTCTGCTTGTAGGCGGTGGTTGGAGAGTAACCGTTGACCGTGGCGACGTTCGTGCCGTCGATCGCGACGGTGCTTGTGCCCGCGCTGCTGGTGAGGCGGGTGATGAAGGCGACGCTCGATCCCTGGAAGGTGAACGAGGCGCTGCCCGCCGTAGTGGTGAACTGAACTCCGCCGCCCGAGTCGCTGGCCGAGCCGGACGTGCGCCAAGTGCCGTTGTACTTGACTGACGCGGAGTCACCTTCGAAGGTGGTCGAACCAGCCGGAGCTTGCATGGGAGAGGTGGCGGCTGGTGCTGGTGCGGGTGCCGTGGTCCCGGCAGGTGCCAGGGTGACGAAGGCGTCGACGATGCTGCTGGTGCCGGTGGAGCGCGCATCCTTCTGGCCGGTGCGGGTGACCTTGATGGTGTGTGTTCCGCTGGAAAGGCTCGAGGTGCTGAACAGGCTCTGCTGGTACTTTGCGGTGGCCGAGTAGCCGTTGACCGTGGCGACAACCTTGCCGTCGATGGCGATATCGCTCGTGCCGGAGCTGCTGGTCATGCGCGTGACGTAGGCCACCGTTGAACCGGTGAAGGTGAGCGAAGCGCTCGACGTGGTCGAGGCGTACTTGATGGATCCACCGTTGTCCGACGGCGAGCTCGTCGTGAGCCAGGTACCGGAATATTTCACCTGAGGGGAGTTGCTGTCGACGACCGTGGTCCCGGCGGGAGCCGTGGCAGCAGAGGCTGAAGCGACGCCTCCGGGGATGACGGCGGTGAGCGGAACCAGCGCGGCGATAGCGACGGCCGCGATGGTGGCACGTCGTGAAATGCGGGGGAACAACATATGGGACCTTCCGGATGTTCATGGACAGGATGGTTACGTCCGTGAACCCGAATGGTCCCGACGCAGATGATCTTCGTCATGTCCGGCGGTCGTGCTGCCGTGATCACTTCGTCAATTAGCGTCTGAGCTGCTGCGAGTTACCCGTGTGTAAATGGGTTTGTGGGCACAAAACACACGCATGCTGCGGCCCTACCTCGCGTGTGCGCGCGCGACAGGGTGAGCGTCGAGTCGAGCTACCGTGAGCGAAAAACTGAGATGGTCTCAAGGATATGGCTCTCATCAGTACTATTGCCCATTGTGGGCGGTGCCCGCGAAAGGGGGTCGGGCTTTCTAGCGGTTTTACGGGGTTACCGTGGGCGGGCATCCGTCGTTCCTGAGAAAGTGCCGAGAGTCAAATCAAAACCATTGAGGTTTGTCATTCTGCAAAGTTTTTGCGTCTGCCATCGCATGAAAAAACGGCCCCCCAGCGCCAGCGGGCATGCGGGGGTCGTTCGTGGTCGGCTACGGAGTGCAGGCGATGTTGGTCAACCCTTTTCCGGCGCGGGTGACCGAGTTTGAGCACGACACGTCCGTGTCGCTGGAACCCTTGCGGCCCTTCTCGTGGATGAAGAAGGCGTAACCACCGGCGTTCACCGCCCCCAAGTTGTCGGTGAAGGTGTTGTGAAGACCCCAGCCAGCGACGCTTCCGTTGACCGCGAAGCCGTGCAGGGGGCTGTTGGAGCCCGCGTTGCCATCGATCATCCAGTTGTTGCCCTTGACCTTGACCCACTCCTGGGCGGCGCTCATGCCGTTGGCTCCGTCGATCACGTTGTCGCGAACGACGCCGTCCGAAGTGCCCTCCTTGACTTCGATCGGCTGGGCCCCGGTGAGGCTGATGTGATTGCCCAGAACGAGCGTGCCGTCGGTTCGGTCGGGCTGGCAATCGGTCTGGTCGCACCAATTGTTTTCGGACGTACCGATGTAGATCCCCTCGCCAAAGGGCGCGCTGCGCATTCCGGTGTTCGAGATGACATTTCCGACCACGGTGCTGTCGGTTGTGAAGGCGCGCAGGTGAATGCCCTCGTAGCCGATGTTGTCGACGCGGGTGTCGGCGATCGTCACGTTCGTGCCGCCGATCACGCTGATGCCCTTGAGGCTGTTGGTGACGGTCATGCCGGCGATCACCAGATTAGAAGAATTCTTGATTTGGATGCCGTGGTTCTTCTGGATACTCCCAACGTTGATCACGGCGTCGCGCTGGCCGCAGACCCAGATCGGGTCAGCCGCCGTTCCGTTGGCGTGCATGTCAATCTGACCGCGATAGGTTCCGGGGGCCATTCTGATGACGGTGCCGGGGCGGGCGCGGTTGATGGCCTCCCTCAGCTCGTCGACGGTGTGCACGGTCGTCGTGGCAGCGGGGCAGTCGGCGTAGCGGTGCACGGTCGGCGACGGCGCGGGTGCAAGGACTGGTGCTGGTGCTGGTGCTGGTGCTGGTGCTGGTGCTGGCCTGGACGTGGCGTTTACGACGAACGCGTCGACGATGCTGTTCGTGCCGCTCGCGCGAGCGTCTCTCTTGCCGGTGCGGCTGATCTTGATGGTGTGGGTGCCGCCCGACAGGCTCGTCGTGCTGAAAACTGTCTGCCTGTGCTTGGTTTTCAAGGAGTAGCCGTCCACAGTGGCGACAACCTTGCCGTCGATTGCGACGGTGCTCCTTCCCGAGCTTTTCGTGGTGCGTGTGATGAAGGCGACGCTGGTTCCCTTAAACGTCATCGACGCGCTGCCCGCACTGGACTGAAATTTTACGGATCCGCCGCGGTCGGCGGCGTTACGCGTACTGCGCCAAGAGCCGGTGTAGCTGATCTTTGCCGAGGAGCTGTCGATAACTGTGGGTGTGGGTGCGGCGGTGGCTTCGCCGCCCGGGCTCGGGATGGTCAGCGACGCGAGAACCGCGACGGTGACGGCAGTAAAGGCGGCAACGGCGAGCATGGCGCGGCGGGCGGGTGTGCGGGAAAGGGCTTTGCGGGGGTGACGGTTACGAAGAAGGGGCACGGTGGGGTCCTCCGGAGAGTCGGGGTCGCGAACGAACAGCTGGGGCGCGATTCTGCGCGGATGCTGGCGGTGCCGTGTCGCATATAGCCGGGTGAAGATTCGTCTGTGCCCGTTACTGCCCGGCCGTTGCGTGATGCGATGCGTCTTCAGCGTTCGAGGACCGAGATCGTAGGGACTATTCGGATTAAGCTGTGGCTCCGAGCTTATCGAGGCCCAAAGTCGAATCCGTTTCACTTTCCTGTGAAAACACCCAGAAAGGCGACTGAGGTGAGCGACCCCACGCTCAGCAAACACCTGCGCATCCTCGAGGCCGCCGGTTACGTCGACATCATCAAGGGAATCGTCGACAGTCGCCCGCGCACCCGGGTGCAGCTCACCGAATCCGGCCGCGGGGCTTTTCGAGGCCACGTGGCCTTCCTGCGCACGATCACGGGCGCGATCAACGCCGAACCGTGAGTTTTTGGAACCCACCGTCGCCGAGCCGTGAGTTGCTCCTGGAAAAATCGATTGAAAGCGTTAAGCTCTCGCGGTTCGGCGGCGGAAAGTCACCGCTCGACGAAGCGAATGCCGCCGCTGACGGCTTGGCGAATGCGTGCCAAAACTCACGACACCGCTCAGGCGGCACCCTGCTTGGCGGCCAGGCGCAGCAACTGATGATGCAGCGGAATGCTCAGCTTTGCCGTGCCCGCCAGCGCTAGTCGTTTCCAATCGCGCCGGCGCGCGGCTAACAGTATGAGGCGCCAGGTCAGGCGGGAACGCAATTCGGAGACGATCTCGTCCCGCTCTTCAGCATCGTACGGCCCGGTCAGCGCGTCCTTCAGCCCGGAGAGCAGCACGTAGCGCAGCCGAAAGTAGCCGTACGAGTTAGAACCGATGATGCGGGTATCCAGGGTGATCGCCGCGTTCGTGATGGCCTGCTCCACCAGCAGAAGCGACTCGGCTCGGCGCAACCCCGAGCGGATGATCGACCCACCACGCACAACATAGGAATAGAGAGAGTCGCTGATGAACGCCACGCGATCGGCGGCGGCGAGCAGTTGGGCCACCATGGCCAAGTCGGAATGCACCCGGGTCGGGGTGAACTCGATCTCCTTCGTGAGAGAACGGCGGAACAACTTATTCCAGAGATGCCCGGTCAGCTTGCCGTCGAGCAGCAGCACAAAAGCCTCTGCGCCGGTGATCGGATCGTTTACAAGTGGCGCAACCAACGGGCGCTGTTGGCCGGAGTAGACATACATCGCACCGCAGACGATCACGTCGGCGCCCGTAGACCTGGCCGCCGCTACGAGCTTCTCCAGCGCAGAGTCCGCCCATTCGTCGTCACAATCGACGAACCACACAAACTCGCCCCGACTCTCGGCCACCGCCCGCGCCCTCGCCCGCGCGACGCCGCCGTTCTGCTCCTGGCGAAAGTAATGAACGGCGGCGTGCGCTGCAGCCGCTCGCAGGCCGATCGAAGCCGTCGTATCCGTTGAGCCGTCGTCGACCACAATGATCTCGAAATTGTCGATGGTTTGGGCCAGGAGTCGTTCGATGGCGCTTTCCAGAAACTCGGCGGCGTTGTAGGCCGGTAGGATGACGCTGACAACCGGCGAACCCGCCACGTGTGCCCCGGTCATGCGGTGAGCTTTTCAATAGAACGGGTCAGCTCCCGTAGGGAAGCGCGCGCCTCGACGACGTGGCGCAGAATCGGCTCCCGGCGGCTGATCACGTCGCGCGCCCGGCGGTCGAGTGCCGCGGGGTCGGGCAGAGTCCAGCCGATCGTGGCGCCCTTGATGCCGACCGCGTCGAGGGTGCGAGCCGCCTTCGACTGGGCAGCATCGGCGATCACGAGCGGCAGCGCGCCCTCGCTCAGGCCGATCACGACAGCGTGCAGCCGGTCGCTCACCACGAGCAGTGACCGCTGGTAGACCGCCCGTAGTTTCTGCTCCTGAGCGAGATGGTCAGGACCGTCCCAGACCAGCGCCGTGCCGCCGAGCTTGACGGCCAGTTCCTCGGCGAGGGGCCCGTCTCGTTCGATCTGTGACACCGTCACGATCTCGAGTTCGAGGGTATCGGCCAGGCCGCGCAGTGCCGCCAGCCACGTGTCGTCGGGGCGCCGCCCGTTGTAGCGCACCGACACGGCCAGCAGCGGGCGAGAAGCGGTTGACGCGAGCAGATCGGCATCTTCTGCCCCCGTAGCGAAGGCCCAGTCGGGAGCGATGCGGCCCAGGCCCATTGTGCCGCGGCTGTAGGCGTCACGCCAGGCCACGAGGTCGCACAGGCGCAGTGTCGCCGCCACCGGAATGCGCCAGCCCGTCTTCTGCCGCACGCCGAACCCGGCGTGTACGGCATGCCCGCCGCGCAGCCGGTTGAGCGCGAGGTGGGGCGCGAGGCGCAGATAGCGCAGAGCATAGGCGCGCTGCAATTCCATTTCGCCGGCGTTGAAGGCGTAAACGGATGCCTCCCGCAGAGTCGATCGCGAAATCTCGCGCCGCCATTCTGCGTTGGTGCGGTACACCCGGTCTTCGTCGTGCAGGCCGAGCCCGCTCAGGTAAAAGTCCGATCGGGCCCCGACGAAGACCTGCAGTTCGCCGGCGCCTCGAAGTGCATCGAGAAAGGCCCGTCGCAGCACGGTATCGCCGACGTTATCGATCTGGCCCATAGCCGAAGCGAAGATTCTCATGCGCGTTCCACGACCCGAAGCAAGACCCGTTCCAGGTCGCTGCCGCTCGCTTCCTCCGAAAAACGAGCCAGCCAGGGCTCGATGTGCTCGAGGGGGAGATCCACCGCCCGCAGAATGGCGTCGGCAAGGTCCGCTGGATGCGCGGACAGCGCGAGTTCGCCCGTGATGCCGGGCACAATCGCATCCGCTACCCCGAGGGCCCCCGAAACGGCAACCGAGGGGTAGCCGGCTGCGGCCGCTTCAACGAGCACGTTGCCGAAACCCTCCCGGCTTGAGGTAAGCAGTGCCACCGAGTTATCGCCGAAGTGGTCGAACCAATTTTCGACCCAGCCGCGATGGTGAAAGGTCACGTTTTCCTGCCGGGCTGCGGCCTGTACGTCGTCGAGCAGCGGACCGCCGCCGAACGAGACGACCTCGACGACGATGCCGCGACGGGCGAGCTCGGCGGCGGCCGCGATGGCGAGCAGCGGCCGCTTTTGCGCCACGAGCCGGCAGGCCAGCACGATCTGAATGCCATTGGCTGATCCTGGACGGCGTTCGGATCGCGCCACGATCGTCGTTCCCCCCGGCTCGACGAGTTCCGTGCCGTCGTCGCCCCCGACTTGGACGTGCGCTCCCGTCGTGCCCTGCCCGCGCCGGGTGCCGCGTAGTTTCGCCGTTGCGGGGTTGGCGACGACGGTGATGCGGTCACCGTGCACTCCGAAAGCCGCGATCATCTCAGCGGCGACCGGATGCGAAATGGCGATCACGTGGTCGGCCCACGGATACAGGCGCTTGGCAAACCAGATTTTCACCCGGTGGGCAAGATTCGATCCGGGCAGCCCGAGCGACACCAGGTTGCGTTCACTCACGAGCACGCGGGGGCGCAGGCGTGCTGGCATCAGGTGAGCAGCCGTCAGCAGCACCAGGTTCGGGTGGGCCTGCAGCGATATCGCCACGTCGGGCTGCCAGTCGAGCAGGCGGCGCCGCAGTGCGGTGGCCTTCTGCAGGTGCCCGCGTTGCCCGGATAGAGAGAAAGACGCGACACCATCGGGCAGGTACTCCGGCTTCACCTCAGCGGAGGTGAGCACGACAGCCACCTCGTAGCCCTGGTCGGCGAGCCAGCCCATCCAGGTGCGGGCCACGAATTCTGCCCCCCCACCATGCAATGACGGAATAACGAAGAGGATGCGGTGGAGCGAGGGATGCTCGCGCGCGTAATCGGGCGGGGTCTGCACGGAGAGTGTCATGCGGGGCCTTGTCTGTGGGAAGTCGGGCTCGGGGCCGTGAGGGTAAAAGGATGGGTATGCGTAGCACTCGGCAAGCCCGAGAAGTTCAGGGCGGCCAGGCGCTGAACCTCGGGCAGCCGCGCAGCCAACCGGTCGCGATACCTCTCCCGATCGGCCAGCACCGATAACGCCACCGGAATCATGCGTCCGGCCAGGCCGACGCCCGGCTCGACGCACAGTTCCTGCGTGTCAAAAAGCCGCATCATGCCCGCGACCTTGCCCTGGGTGGACAGCGCGACGGCAGGCACCCCGTGGAACATGGCCTGCACGGCGAGGTGCATGCGGCCGGTCAGTACGATTTCGGCGCCGGCACACAACCCGCGCACTTCGGCCGGGGTGAGCAAGCGATTCACCAAAACAACGCGGGAATCGGTCACTCGGTCTGTCGGGGCCAGACGATCAGTCTGCGTCAACCGATCGAACACGGCCCGGCAGGCGGCAGCGTCGTCACCGCTGGTGCGCACGACGTGCGGCAGCAGTACCACCTGAAGCCCCGCCTCCAGCAGCGCCGTCACGATCCGGGCGTACTCTGTGGTCTGGTCGAAACTGCGGCCGACCAGAGCGCTGGCATTTACGACGGCATAGCGGGCCGGCGTGGCTCCGAGATATTCCGTTACGGCGAGGGCGGAGTTGGTCCGGGCCGCGAACACGGCATCGGCGACGTCGACCACGGTGTCGAATCGATCGGCGCGGGCGCGCGCGCTGGAGACGGGGTCACGCAGTTGTAACCGCGTTCCCATACGGCCGGCCCGCGCGAGCGACCGCCGCACTCCCACGTTGGCGTGGCCGTTCCAGCTGAAGCCGAGGATGCGCGCTTCGACGCCGACGCTGCGCGCCAGACTCGCAACATCCGCTCGGCGGGCGGAGGCACGCACGCTGTACGCGCCGTCCATAATGTCGGCGCCGATCACGCTCAGTGACCGGGCGCCGCCCAGTACGGGAGCCAGCATTGCCATGGCCTGCCGGTGCGCCGGCCCCTTTCCGTAGATGAGGTGTGGAATCGGAACGAGTTGCGCCCGCCAGGCGTGCTGCGACGGAATTTGCACGTCGGTCGGCCGCCGCACGAGTACCTGTACTGGTCCCGTCACATTTTCGAGAAAGGCTTCGACCATGGCCTGATCACCGATATTGCCCTCGCCGGGCGGGGCGACGAGCACGTGAGCGCGCTCTGTGCCCGCGTCGAACGGGCGCAGTCGGTTGGTCGCGCGTTTCAGAGCGGCACGATCGCGCAGGAAGGGCACAGTGGATGCTGCGGCCAAGCCGTGCACCACCCGGTCCAGCCGGCGGATTATGCGCAAGCGTGTGCGCCCCACTTTTCGGGCACGGGTGGGGGGGTGGGTGGGCGTTAGCTGGTCGGTGTCGACGGTCGCGTCGACGTTGCCGTCTTTCGACGACTTCGCTGAGCGCAGAAAGCTTCGGGCCTGGGCGATCGAGCGCACATCCCGGCGAAAGGTCGGCCAGACCAGCATGACCAGGCCGATCGCCGCGAGCAGGGCGACACCGCCGAGCGCGACGCGCGCGAACGGCAGGTCGACCGGAATCCACTGCACGGCGGACCAGCTGATACCGGTCGCGAAGCCATAGCCGAGAATGGCGCGTACGCCGGCCAGGAACATGGCGCGCGCTGGCGCCGTTGTGACCCGGCTGATCCACAACAGACCGATCGGCCAGATCAGCGCAACGCCGATCGAATACCCGGCAGCCACGCCGTAAACGCCCCAGAGTGAGCCGACCAGCACGAACACGACGAGCAGCGGCCGGGTGGCGAGGGCGAAATACAGGTTTTGCTTGGTAACGCCCTTCGACAGGAATACCCAGTAGGTCGCGTAGGCGGCGGCCTCGAAGAACCCGGCAATGGCGAGGATCTGAAAAATCGGGGCGGAGCCGAGCCAGTTGCTGCCGAGGGCGATGCTGATGATCGGCAGGGCCTGGGCACAGGAGAAAGCGAGCACGATGGTGACCGCGTGCAGCATGATGGTCTGCCCGAGCAGAATGAACCGGTCGTATTTGGGCGGGTCGTCCTGCAATCGAGCCAGCACGGGCAGGGCCACCCGGGTGGATGGTCCGTTTATCTGGTTGAGCGGCAGCAGCAGCAGCTGGAACGCGCGGTTGTACAGCCCGAGCGGCCCGGCACCGAGGGTCGCGCCGATCACGATCGAGTCCGTGTTGCGGCTGGCGTAGCCGAGCAGTTGGGTGCCAGCCAGGTTCGACCCGAACATGATCAGGTGACGCATCGGCGCGGTGCGGTGATACCAGCCGGGAAACCAGTGGGTGACTGGGATGAGAATGAGGATGGTCAGAATGCCCTGGCTGATCTGCTGCCCGGCGAGGGCCCAGTAGCCGAAACCGTTCAGCGCCATCGCGATGCCGATGGCGAGGCCACCGACCTGGGCTCCGATCTCCGACCCGGCGAGGGCCTTGAAATGAAAATTGCGGTTTAGGTCTGCACGAAACTGGGTGGCAAGGCCGTTAAGCAGAAAGGTGGCCGCGAGCACCTGGGTGAGGAGCACGAGCCGGTCGTCGCCGTACAGGGTAGCGATGAGCGGGCTGCAGAGCACCGCCAGCAGCATGAGCGCAAGCCCGATCAGGCTGTTGATCCAAAACAGGTTGTTTTTTTGGTGCCGACTCAGGTCGCGCACCTGAATGGCGGCCGACGACAGCCCAAAGTTACGCAGCACTTCGCCGACGCCGATGATCGCGGCGACCGATGCGACCAGACCATAGTCGCTCGGGTCGAGCAGTCGGCCAAGCACGACGATGCCGCCGAGCTGCACGCCGATGCGGATGAGCTGGCCGACCAGTGTCGTCGACGCGCCGCGTCCGGCGGTGCGGCCCAGGCCGGCGGTGGACCGTGGCTTCTCGGGCCGCTCAGGTGTTTCGGGCGCATCGGGCGGAAGCGTCGCGGTCAACGGATGCTCCGCCCGGCCAGTTCCAGCGCCCGCAGGTAGGTTCGATAACTCTGCAGGCCGAGGGTATTCCAGTCCCGATCGTCGAGCCGCGGGCGCGGGGGGGAGCCGGCGGCGCGCATCCGCTCGAGGGTGCCGCGTAAAATCTCCGGCGTGAGCTCGCCGTCGTAGAGGTAGATCCAATCGGGCCCGACCTCGTCGGCTAGGGCCCGGTTCGAGGGCGTCGACGGCACGAGCACCGGGCGATCGAGCGACAGCGTCACGAGCAATACCCCGGAATTATGCATTTCGCGGTAAGGCAGCACGACCAGCTCGCACCCGCCGACTTCGACCACCAATTCTTCGTCGGAGACGAAGCGCA
Organism: Cryobacterium sp. Y82; assembly: GCF_002929495.1. Classification (GTDB taxonomy): domain Bacteria; phylum Actinomycetota; class Actinomycetes; order Actinomycetales; family Microbacteriaceae; genus Cryobacterium; species Cryobacterium serini. Next base: position 65,653 of record NZ_PJJJ01000037.1, on the reverse strand, counting down.
GCACCGAGCTAATGCGTGCATCCTGTGCGGTTTCGGCCGTGATGATCTCGCCGAGACCGCTCGATGGCCGCCCCACAACGCGGAGCGTCAGGTCCGGTCCCGGCAGCGCCCGAAACACCTGCAGAAGGGTCTCGACGCCCTTATACGGGCGAATGAGCCCAAAATAGAGGATGCGCCCACTGATCGAATCGGGCCGCGGCATGTCGCTGAAGCGGTCACGGTAGTGGCCGTGCAGAATGGTGACCGCCCGGGATTCGGGCTCCACAGGCGTGGTTGGGTTCAGGCGGATGACCAGCGCCGTGCGTGCGTCGAGCGCGTCGAGAGCGCGGGTCTCGGCACCCGCGCCGGCTTCGTGCGGGGCCAGGTTATGCATGGTTCGCACAATAGGAATGTGCTGCAGCCGGGCCCGCAGCAGCAGCGCGTACAGCGCCCCGCGTCGCAGCCGTGCCTTCACAGGGCGCGGCGCGCGAATGAGTAACTCCGGCCAGTGCACGTGAAGAACGTCGTAGCGGCCGAGCAGCGCGGTGCGCCAGGTGAAGAAGCGCATGGTCACCGCATCGGGCGCCCCCTCGACCACTTGGTTGACGTACCGGGTGGTGCCGTCGGGCGGGCTCAAGGATTGCAACACGGTGATGTGTGTCGTGCCTGTATTCATCACGCCCATATCTGTCACGGGCCGGTGAAAACGACCGGCGAAACTGAGAATCTTTCGGTTTAGCGTAGCGCGCGCGCTGCGAACGCGTTAGAGCCGCGCATACCCCCGTTTGGGGCGAAGAGTCTCCCGCCCTTTGCGGAGCTCGAGCGGGGCAGCGGCATCCGCTCGCGTCGGATGCAAGGCGAGAAGAAGCAGGCATCCGAGCAGCAGGTGCATCGGGCGCAGGGCGTCGATCGCGTTGAAGCCGGCGATGCATACCGTGTACGCCACCAGGGCGGTTGCCGCTCCGACCGCCCGGCGGGAGAGCGCATGAGCGACGGCCGAACCGACCATGAGCAGGAACAACGCCACCCCGGGCAGACCGATGCTGATGAGCAGTTGCAGCAGCGAGTTCTCGATGGTCACGTCGTCGAACAGGCGCCCGGTGATGCCCGAGGTGCCCGGGCCCGACCCGATCCAACCGGTGAAGTTTGCGGCCTGTATCGATACCCAGACACCGAGGTCACGCGCCTGCGAAGACAGTTCGGCTTCGATCGAGTTGTTGCGGGCGGTGAAAGCGTCGAACTGGAACAGCCCGACCACAGCGACGACCATCAGCACCGCGAGCAACGCGAACTTGCCCCACCGTTTGTCGCCGCGAAGTACGAGCGACACCGCGTAAGCGAAGGCGATGGCGATGGCCGCAGAGAGGATGGCGCCGCGCGAAACGGTGGCGACGAGCCCGAGACCGCTGAGCACGGCGGCGGCGAGGGCAGGTTTCGAACTTTCCCGCAGCCACACGCCGATGGCGAGGGCGCAGGCCACGGCAAAGAACAAGCCAGCGAAGAGCGGATGCCCGAACGACGCGGTCGCGCGATACACCGACCAGTGCTGGCTGTCACTGAGGCCGAGCACACTGAACAGGGTGCCCCAGACCGGATTGGCGCGCAGCGCGCCCTCGATCAGCGCGTATGCGCCGAGGGTGGCTCCGAGCACGAGCCAGACCCGTCGAATCCAGTACGCCTCCCGACTGGCGGTTTGGATGGCGAGCGGGAGCAACACCCCAGCGCTGAAGCTGATGATCCAGCCAAGGCTTGCCTGCAGGTCGGTGCTGCGCACGAGCGCGAACAGCGACCAGGCCAAAAACAGCAGGGCGAAGTAGCGGGTGGCTGACCGGAAGGGGGCTGGCACAGCGTCGGGCTGCCGGTCGGCGGAGCCGGTGAGCAGTCGACGCACGGCCCAGATGACGATGATCATGGTGGTCAGCGGCAGGGCGCCGATCGGGCCGTCCTGCGGCAGGATGCGGGCCGGAACCAGTGCGAAGGTGGCCAATGCCACAGCGGGAAGGATGTGCGCCGGCAGCAGGAACAGCGTCACGACGGCGACGAAAGCCAGCAGGGCTAGCGGAAGCACAATGATGCCAAGCTCGGTGACGAAGCGTGGCAGCACCAGGCTGGCCACGACCACGAACAGCGCAGCAAGCGCGACGAGAATGATCGGCGTGCGGCGCAGGCGCAGCATGGTGGAATCGAACATCGGCCGCCTTCGGGGGAGGTCGTGCAGTCAATAGTGGTCGCGCAGTGGGTAAACGAGATCTGGCTGTAGCCCTGATTTGTGATCAGGCGCAACGATAACACGTGAATTTTCCTCAGCGCCAGCAGGATCGCTCGAAAACCGATACTTTGAGCGGGTCGCTGAACGCCTGAACCACCAAGGAAGTGGAGTTTCCGGTGAAATTTTCCCGCCTGACCTACAGATTTCAACGAAGCACCCGAGGCCGGGTTTACGCCATGCGTGCCCTGGGCGTGCAGATCGGTGCCGGATGCCGCATCCTCTCCGACATCATCACGACGGAACCGTGGCTCATCTCGGTCGGTGACCGCGTGACCATCAGCTCCGGCGTGACGTTCGTCACCCATGACGGATCCGGCTGGCTCTACCGGGATGAGCGCGGCCGCCGTTACCGGTTTGCACCGATTCAGGTAGGCTCCGACGTCTTCATCGGCGCTGGCGTCACCGTGCTGCCGGGCGTTCGAATCGGCGACCGGTGCGTGGTCGGAGCCGGGTCGGTGGTCACCGCATCGGTGCCGGACGGCACCATCGTGGCCGGCGTTCCGGCCCGGCCGATCAAGGACTGGCCCGAGTTCCACGCGGGGCTTGCCGCATGGCCGGCCGAGGCTGACATGGTCGGCCAGACGTACCGCCAGCGGGTCGACTCGATCGCTGAGGGGTTCCAGGTCAACAAGCCGGCGTAATCCACGCCTTGACGAAACCGGCGGTCTGGTAGACGAGCTGGTAAGCCCATTTCAGCGGATCCATCGGCTGCCGGGCACCGACCACAGCGAGGGAACCGGCGTAGCACCGGCTGATCTGCACTCGGGCTCGGCTCACATGGTAGCTCGAGGTGACCACGATCACCCGATTCCACCCTTGGGCAGTCGCGAACGCGGCGATCGCTTCGGCTTCACCGCGGGTCGTCGTTGGGTGCGCGTCGAAGCACTGCACCTGGATCGTCGTGCCAGGTACTGGAACGGCGCGCGCACACAAATTTGCCGGGCGAGTGTCGCCGCCGAACGCGTCTGAAATGAAAATCCTCTCGCTGTACCCGGTTTCGGCGAGGTCCACGGCCTTCGCAACCACGGCAGCGCTGCCGAGTCCTCCGAGAACAACGATGGCGTCGGCCGGGCTTGCTGGGTCCTCGCGGGGAAACATGACGGTAAGAGTGGTGACGGCTGCAAGTCCCATGATCAGCAGCACCAGGCCGGTGAGCATGACCAGCGCGCGCTGTCGCCGGCGAGCTCGTCTTAATCGCTGCGTGGCAGCATCCGCTCTGGGGATTCTGCCGACTCAGCCGAAACGGATGCTGCCGCTTGCGCCGTTACGTTTCCGGCAGAAGCGCGACCGGAGAACCAGGCCGGCACAACGAAACCATAGCGGAGCACCGGAAGGTCGCGCACGAGGCGCCACAACAGCAGGGAGGCGGCGACCGCACCACCCGCGACGATCAGGGGGAGCACCGGGCCGAGGCGGTCGAGCCAGGTCTGGCCGCGGGCGAGCAGCAGCAGGCTGGTTAGGGCGGAGACGAACAAAACGTGCACGACGTAGATTGGCAGGGTGTTACGGCCCACATAGATCAGCCAGGTGAACGCCCGAAAGCCCACCAAAAACCGGGCTACGAGGAGGCCGGCGCCGAGGGCCAGCAGGCTCACCACGACGAGAGTACCCGTGATGAACGGCACCCGAGCGTCGACGGTGAGAATCACGCCGGCCAGCCCCAGGAACCCCGCTCCGAAACCGAAGCCGAGCCAGAGGGCGCCGAACCGGCTGGGCCGGTTGACGAAAGCCAGGATCCACCCGCGCAGGTAGCAGCCGAGCAAAAAGAACACGAAGTAGCGGCCGATGCCGTTCCAGGCGATGTTGCCGGTGTCGGCGCGCGCGAAGAACAACACCGACAGCGCGGCGGCAACAGCGATCTGCACCCGCCAGTCGACGCGATTTCGCATGAGCTTTGAAGCAATGAAGAACAGGGTGAGGGCGTAAAGAAACCAGAGGCCGTTGCTGGGCCGCAACGGGGCGAGCAGCAGATCGAGCGGGTTGGTCTCGTCGAAGCCCGCGGGGTTTGGCAGCAGGGAGAAATACCCAAAGCGGATGACTGTCCACAGCAGCAGAGCCCAGACCAGCAGGCTCAGCCGGGTACGCCAAAGAGTGGGCCAGGTGCGTGTGATGATCGACGCGGCGAACAGTCCGGAGGCGAGAAAGAACAGCGGCATGCGAAACACGATGAAGACGAGATTGATCTTGTTCCACAGTTCGGGGGCCAGGCCTGAAAGAACCGTCCACTGCACCGCGTGCGCCAGGGCAACGAGCAAAATTGCAATACCCTTCGCGCCATCGACCCAGTCCACCCTGCTGCGATCGATCTCATTGCCCATTAGTCCCTCTCTATCAGACCGACCACTGTGCGAAGGTTTTGATCATGTCGGTGTGGGCAAAACCCGGCGTCCCGTGGGCGAGCGTGTGATACATCACTTGGGCATCGGCGGCGACCGGCTTGATCTTATTGATCAGGGCGAGGCCGTTCCTGCTCGGCACGACGACGTTATCGGGGTGGGCATCATCGGAGACGAGCACCTTGACCCGGCTATTGGTCCACGGGGTCGCACTGATGCGTGCGGGGTTGGTTCCCTTGATCAGGGTGAGGTCGTTGCCGTAGGCGTCTCCGACGTGCGCCTGGTTTTTGGTGTCGTAGGCGTAGAGCCACTCGTTGTCGTAGAGACCGTTGACCATGTACAGGCCGCGAATGTACGGGATGAGCTTCTTGCCATAGGTGTAGCAGCCGAGCGATCCGCCAAAGGAGGTGGCGCGCAGAAAATTGCGGCGCACGGTGTACAGCGCGTTCAGGTAGGTCCACGCGTTCTTCTGCGCCGTCGTGGCGATGGAGTTGGTGTACTGGGTGCCACCGGCGTTGATGCAGATGGCAATGCTGTTCTGATCGACAACGAGCTCGCCGGGGTACTTGAAGCCACCGTTGAGAGCGTTGTGTGAGCTGGAGGCTGCGTGGTAGAACCAGACGGCACCCACAGCGGCCGCTGAGTTCATCGAGATCGTCTGCGGAATGAACAGGCGGGCACGATCACCGCCGATGTCCACTTCGATGTTGTCGTAGAGCTTTCTACCCTTCTGGGTGAGTACGTTGGAGAGGCGCGACACCTCTCCCGGTAGTTTCGGAGCGGTGGCAGCGAACGCGGCGGGTGCGCCGAGCGCACCGAAACCAAGCGTTGCTGCGCCAGCAGTTGACAAAGTGAGAAACCCTCGACGATCCATGCTGCTGAAGATAGCAGAGAGAATCGAAGCGGTCCAATCTCAAAGTCATTGAAGTTGGATTGGGCGGGCTGCGGGGCACGGCCCCAGGGTGAGACGAAGCACGATCAGCGCCAGTACGGTGCCGATCACCGCCCCAAGGCTGTTGGCTACGACGTCGTTGACGGTCGCGAACCGCTCGGGCAGAAAAACGAGCTGGCCAAGCTCGATCATGGCACTGATCAGGGCGCCGATCACCGGGCCGAGCCACCAGCGGCGCGCCCCGGCCAGGACCACGAGGAGCAGGCCGACCGGAATGAACAGCGCGATGTTAGCGGTGAACTCAATCGTGCCGTAGTCAACTCGATTTGGCATCCCGTGCGCGTGTAACCAGGTCACGAAAGCCCCGATCGCCCCGTGCACGTTGCGGTCGACGGGCGTTGGCCAGAATGCGATCAAAGCGAGGGCCACAAAGTAGGCCAGCACAATCCACAGGGCGCCGCCACGCAGCAGGCTGTGTCGATGTCGTCGAATGGCGTTCATGACACCTCCTGGTTACTGATCAACTCTGCACTACTCGGCGGCTGCGACCGGGCGGTTGTCCGCGACGCGTTTCGGCAGGGCAAAGACGAGCATGAGCGCGACAAGGGCAAATCCGGCGCTCACCGCCATCGCCATTGTGGCGCTGTGGGTGAAAGCCGCGGCGAGGGCATCCGCTCCCGGGCCGGTGACCGTGAGCGTGCCAAAGAATACGCTGCCGATTACGGCGATACCCACCGCGCTGCCGACGCGCTGCATCACGCCGATTACGCCGCTCGCGCCGCCGGCTTCAGTAGGGTCGACGGTCGCGACGATGAAGGACACGTTCGGGGCGATGAAGAAGCCGCTGCCGAGGCCCGCGATGAACAGGGGCGGCAGCAGGTGCCAATTTGTGAGGTCCCCCGGAGTGGTCAGGAGCATGACCAGCCAGATCCAGACCAGGCCGATCGTGACGAGGGCTACGCCGACGACGAGAACGGTGCGTCCCAGGCGCTTGGCCAGTCGGTCGCTCTGCGATGCGCCGAGAATCGTGCCGACAGCGAACGGAATGGAGACGATGCCCGAATCGAGCGCACTGTGCCCAAGACCCGCCTGCCAGAGAATGGAGATGGTGAAGAAAATGCTGGTGAACGCTGCGAAGTAGACCAGTGCGAGAACGACTCCGCCGGTGAACGCCGGGTGCGCGAACAGGTGAGGGGGTACGAGCGGGCTACCGTCACGCCGCGCGACGGAGACTTCCCAGGCACCGAAGGCCACCACGAGCAGCACGCCGGCAGCGAGGGTAAGGAAGGTCCAGAGCGGCCAGCCTTGGTCCTGGCCCTCAATCAGTGGAACTAAAAGAGCGACCAGGCCGGCCGAGATGAGTGCGAGTCCAAACCAGTCAGTGCCCGTCCGCGACACCGGTGTCGCTCGCGGGAGTGCGGCGCCACCGGGCAGGAGGAAGACAGTGGCGATCAGGGCGAGAACGCCGATCGGCAGGTTCACCCAAAAGACCAGGCGCCAGCCGTTCGGGGCGCCGAAGGCCTCGATAATCAGGCCGCCGACAATGGGGCCAAGCGCAGTGGAGACTCCGATGACCGAGCCCATGATCGCGTAGGCCTTGCCGCGGGCCATCGGTGGGAACATCAGCTGAATGACGGCGGTGACCGCCGGCACGAATACGCCGCCGGCCAGTCCCTGCACGACGCGGGCGACGATGAGTTGCAGGTCATTCTGCGCGAGCCCGCAGGCGAGGCTGGCGATGGTGAACAGGGCCAGGCCGGTGAAGTAGACCCATTTGTGCCCGTACCGATCGCCGACCCGCCCCGCTGGAATGAGCGCGAGGCCGAAAGCGAGGGCGTAACCGGAGATGATCCACGAAAGCGTAGCCTCGCTGGCGTCGAGGCTCGTGCGGATGCTCGGCAATGCAACGTTCACGATGGTCGTGTCGAGCAGAGCCATGAACATACCGGCGAGAAGAACGATTAGCGCCTGCCAGGCCCGGCGTGAAACGACGGACGTCGTTGGGGTGGCGGGCGTAGAAGTCATGCGGGAGATCCATTCGCGCCGGTCTCCCGGTGATCCTCGGCAGGAGTGACGCCGGTGCCGACAGGCGATCCTACAACAAATCCCCCACTCGAGTGGAGTGGGGGATTATGCGTTGTCCGCCGAATTTACTGCTGTCGGGGTAACAGGATTTGAACCTGCGACCTCGTCGTCCCGAACGACGCGCGCTACCAAGCTGCGCCATACCCCGATGGCCCGTGAGCCTCAATTAGTATAGGCGCTCATACCCTCCGGCGACGAATTGAGCCTGAAGCTAGGCGGAGGTCAGGGTGAGCAGCGTCGCCTCGGGCGGGCAGGCGAAACGTACGGGCGCATAAATAGAGGTTCCAAGGCCGGCCGAGACGTTCAGGAATGCGGTTCGCAAGCCATGGTTCCAGAGGCTCAAGCCCTTGACCTGGCGCCGTGGAATATCGCAATTGGTTACGAGGGCACCGAAACCCGGCACGCAGACCTGGCCGCCATGAGTGTGGCCGGCCAGAATCAGTTGGGCGCCATGGTTCACAAAAGAGTTCAGCACCCGCTGGTAGGGCGCGTGCGCCACGCCCACCGTCAGCGTGGAGCGCGGTGCTGCGGCCTCTTCAGGGTCGGGCCAGACGTCGTCACCGAGCGGATCGTTGGCCCGTAGGTCGTCGATCGCCCGCGTGATCAGGTCGAGTCGGTCCCGCCCGATGTGCGGGTCGTCGACGCCGAAGAACTCCACGTGGGTGTCTTTCAGGTCGAGAGCCTCGGCCGCATTGTTGATGTCGGTCCAGCCGAGATCGGCGAACACCCGGCGCAGCGCATCGGTGTCGAGTTCTTCCCGGCGAATGGTGCGCCGGCTTGACGGCCCCCCGAAGTAGGTGAACGGGTTCTTCACCTGCGGTCCGATGTAGTCATTGGAGCCGTTGACGAACACACCGGGAATGCCGCGGAACGGGGCGAGGGCATACTCGATGCCACTGACACCGTCTTCATGACCGAGGTTGTCGCCGGTATCGACGACAAGGTCGGGTTTCAGGGACGCGAGGCTGCGCACCCACTCCTGCTTGTTCTTCTGCCACGGAGCCATGTGCAGGTCGGACAGATGCAGCACCCGAATGGAGGTCGACCCCGGCGCGAGCACCGGAACGTTCACCTCACGCAGCGTGAATCGGTTGCGCTCCACAAGCGCGCCCCAGGCGAAGGCGGCCAGGCCAACCGCGCCGGCTGCCGCGAGCGACGTGCCGACGAGTTGCCCGCCCTCGCCGAGGCGGCGAAGCGCGGTCATTCGTCCCGGCCGTTATTGGCGCCGGAGTTGGGCGCGGTCGTGGTCGGAGGCGTCGGTGGGGTGTACTTGCCGATAACGATGGTTACGGCGTCGCCGGGGCGGCCGGCCGTTCCCTCGCCGGGCTGGATGGCCATGACTTTGCCGTCCTGCGCCTTGTCCGCGGTTGGCTGTTCGGTCTTGGCCACGGTGAAACCGTAGGGAGCGCCGGAGAGGGTACCTCGGGCATCCGCTTCGGTCTTGCCGATCACCGAGGGGATCGTGACCCCCGTGCCGTCGCTCGAGCGTGCCGTGACGGTGGCACCGCGAGTGGATGCCGACCCGCCGGCCGGATCCGTGCTGGCCACGGTTCCCGCTGGCATCTCCGAACTGGTTACGCCGCCGTCGACGAACAGGAAGCCGGCCGCCTCAAGGGTGGTCTTGGCTTCGGCCATCGACTTACCGCGCACGTCCGGCACCGGAACGGCGACCGCGTTGATTACGCTCGACGAGGCCTCGGGAAAGTCGTCTCCGCCGTACTTTGCGTTGGCAGCCGACATAATCTTTGGCCAGATGGTGTGGCGCACGTCAGAAGCCTGTCTGCCGAAGAAGGAACTGTTGCGCTGGTTCTTATAGTTGTTTCCGCCGACGTTCACCACGCCGACGACGGTGGCCACCTGAGTGGTCGCACCGCTCATCCAGGTGTCCTTGGCGGCGTCTGTGGTTCCGGTCTTACCGATCATCGGCAGGCGCGGTGACGTTCTGCCATTGGACGCTCGGGCGGTTCCGTTAGTCATAACGGTCTGCATGGCGTACTGCATGCCCGCGGCCACCGCGGGCTCCACCGACTGCGTGCAGGTCGACTTGGGGATCGGCAATTCGGTACCGTCGGAGCTGATCATCTTTGAGATGGCGATCGGAGTGCAGGTCATGCCGTTGTTGGCGATTCCAGCGAAGGCCGCCGCCATAGTCAGCGGTGCGATCTCGTTGGTACCGATCACCGAGGAGGCACCCTGATCGAGGTTGGCCCCGTCAGCGCGGTGCACGCCAAACGATTCGGCGGTCTTGCGAATGCCGCACAGGTCGAGCTTCTTGGCCATGCCGATGAAGCCCGTGTTGATGGAGTTGGTCGTGGACTGCAACGCCGAATAATTGGGATTCGATTCACTGCTGCCGCCGTCATTACGCGGGTTAAAGCGGCCATCCCAGTTTTGCACACCGAGGCAGCTGTCTTGAAAGTCGCCCCAGTTGGCTTTGCGCCGAGAGTCGACCCGCTCCGTTAGCGCATGGCCCTCCTTGAGCCACTCGGCCAAGGTGAACACCTTGTAGGTAGAACCCGGCTGAAACCCATTCGATCCGCCGTAGGCGAAGTCGGTGTTGTAGTTCAGGCCCGTGTAATTGGCGCCGGTTGCCTGCACTGTGGGGTCTTGGCTGTAATCCTTGTTCTGAGTCATTACGAGAACGGCTCCGGTTCCGACCTTTACACTCGACACCACGCCGCCAACGTTCCAATCGTTGACGACCTTGGGGACGCTCGCGTTGAGCGCAGCGACGGCGGTGGCCTGAAGGTCGAGGTCGAGCGTCGTGTAGACGTCGAACCCGCCGCGGGTGAAGTTGTCGATGCGTTCCTCTGCGGTGGCACCGAAAGTCACGTCGTTCTTGAGAATCTTGGTCACATAGTCGCAGAAGAACGCGTTATCGCCGGCGGTCTGGCAGCCGGTGCTAGGAACGGTGATGACGGGCTCGATCGGTGTTGCAACGGCCGCGTCATGGTCGACCTGGGTGATCTTGTCGTACTTGAGCATTTCGTTGAGAATATAGTCGCGCCGAGATTTGTTGTCGGCGTAGCCGTTGGCGGCGCCGTTCGTCTCGCTGGCGGGGCGGTCAAGCTGAAACTTGACCGGGTTGTTGACGATCGCCACCAGGCTCGCCGCCTGCGGCAGTGTCAGGTTGAGCGCGGTGGTGTTGAAGTAGTAACTTGCGGCGGCTTCAATGCCATATACCGTTCCGCCGTAGCCGGCGATGTTGAGGTAGCCGCGCAAGATGTCTGCTTTTTCGTACTTTTTCTCAATGCCGATGGCCAGGCGCATCTCGCGCAGCTTGCGGTCAGCGGTCGTCTTGGTGGCATCGTCGTAGCAGGCGTCGGCTTTCTCTTCGTCGGTCATCACCTCGCACTTTTGAATGAGCACGTTCTTGACGTATTGCTGAGTGATCGAGGATCCACCGCGGGTTTCACCGCCGGCCAGGGTCTGCACTGCCCCGTTGAAGCTGGACTGGATGTCTACGCCGCCGTGCTCCATGAAGCGTGGGTCTTCACCGGCGATGGCGGCATCTTTGGCGAACTGGCTGATCGCGTCGGAGGGGATATCGACCCGGTTCTGCTCGTAGAACGAGGCCAGAAGCACGCGGGTGCCCACCGGATCCTCGGCGTTCGTCGACGCGTAGATGTTGCTCTTCTGGGCGAGCCGATCGATGGACAGGTACTCGGGCAGGCTATCGAACACGTTGATGGTGTTCGTAGCGGCCATGCCGGACAGAGCAACGGCTGGGGCGACGGCGGCGGTCACGAGAATGCCGGCAACGGCGCTCATCCCGACGAAACCCAGGAAACCCCCCAGAGCCCCGCTCACGGTTCGATTTTTGGCAGACATACAATTGAGCGTAAGCGACAAATCTGAATGCCCGCCTCAATAGGAGTCACATGCCCGCCTGGGAGTACCTCACAACGCCGTTGATGATCCACAACACGGCCGCCATCTTGAACAACTGGGGCTCTGACGGGTGGGAACTCGTGCAGGTCGTAACCGGCCCCGAGGGCGGCCTGGTCGCTTACCTCAAGCGCCCGCTCACCCCTAAGGAAGAGGCGTAATTATGTCCCACATCGAAGCACGCCTGGCCGAACTGGGCATTGAACTGCCGAGCGTCGTGCCGCCGGTCGCCGCGTACCTACCCGCCGTGATCAGCAATGGTTTCGTCTACACCGCCGGCCAACTGCCCATGGTCTCTGGTGCCCTACCCGCCACCGGCAAGGTCGGCGACGGTCACGGCCTCGTGCCGGCTGCCGACGCCCAGGAGTACGCCCGCACCTCCGCGCTCAACGGTCTCGCTGCCATCAAGAGCGTGATCGGGTCGCTCGACCGTATTACCCAGGTCGTTAAGGTGACGGGCTTCGTCGCCTCCGACCCTGCGTTCACCGGCCAGCCAATCGTCGTCAACGGTGCTTCCGACGTGCTCGTGGAGATCTTCGGCGACATCGGCCGTCACGCCCGTTCCGCCGTCGGCGTCGCGGTGCTGCCGCTCGACGCCCCGGTCGAGGTTGAGCTCATCGTGGCGTTCGCGTAGCTGACCCGCGCCTACGGGCGGCTCGCGAGCCGGGACATCCGCTGTGAAACGGATGCCCCGGCTCGCGTGCCATAGACCTGCGCCGGTTGCTCGACAAACCGCGTCATCAGCTGGGCGACCACCAGGCTGAGTGGCACCGACACGAGGGCGCCCAGCCACCAGTGGGCGGGGCCGGCGAGCACTGCGAAGGCCACCACGATGGGAAAGTGTACGAGGTACAGGCTGAAGCTGACGGACCCGAGCCAGTCGAGTGTTCGCCGCGTCCGCGGCGCAAGGGCCAAGCCCCGCTCCGACGTCGAGGCGGGCCAGAAAGCCACCGTCGCCACGATCACAAATGCGCCGACCACCCGCAGCGAAAGCGTGATGTCGCTCCACCCTCCGCTGGTCAGCGGGCGCAGCATCCAGTAAGCCACGAGCAGAAACGGGCCGAGCGCGGCCAGCGTCCACCCGAGCACCCGGCCGCTGGCGCTCTCGACCAGCCGGTCGCTGCAGCGTTGCGGGTCGTCATAGTTGGCAGCCAGAAGAGCGCCAAGAGCGAACGGCGGCAGATACATGAGCGATTGGGTCGTCGTGACGTAGCCGATACCGGCGAGCGCGCACAGTATGACGACCCAGAGCAGAATGCGGCGAATGGGAACGCTGACCGGTTTGCGGGTGAACGCTGCGACGGCGACGAACACCGGAAGCAGCAGGGAGAACCACAATTCCCAGACCAAAGACCAGAGCGGCGGATTGATGTCGGGCCGCCGGGTTACGCCGATGATGCTGGCTTCGCGCAGTAGGTTGCCGAGGCCGAGGTCTGGCGTGTCCTGCCGGGCCAGCCAGGGCCCGCCCGCCGCGCCGACCGTGCGTGGCACCAAAACAATCCAGACGACAGCCAGGCCCACCGACACCACGACCGGTACCGCCAAACGGATCACGCGGCGCATGTAATAGGCGCTCCAGTCGTAGCGTGGCCCGGCCTCGCGGGCGGCCAGCGGGGAACGCACGAGCACGAAGCCGCTCAGCACAAAGAACACCAGTACGAACTCGGGCCCGGCGAGAAGAACCTTCAGCGGGGACAGCGTGGTCCACCACCCGGCGGAAAACAGCGGGACGCCGGTACTCGAGTCGTAGGCGGCGGCGATCTCCGGCACCGTCATGGACACATGGTGCGCCAGCACGACGAGGGCGGCCACTCCGCGCAGTGCATCGAGTCGGCCCAGGCGACCGCGCACGGGTGCCGCTGCTTCGGTCATGCCCACACAGTAGAACCACCCGCTGGTTTCAGGGTGGGAACGTGCATAACTCCTGCAATTTGTGGGGGCTGCGCGAAACATCCACGTGAAATCAGGGGGCCAGATCTGCTGCGGCGTCACAGTGCAGGAGTTACGGTGCCGGGGGACGAACGACAGCCGCCTTCCGAATGGAAGACGGCCGTCGTTGGCGGTGCGGGTAGTGGTTGACTACTTTTTCATTTGCGCGGTGATGGTGTTCATAACCATGGTGTCGGCGAGGGTCGTCACGTCGCCGACGTCACGCCCCTCGGCCGCGTCGCGCAGCAGACGCCGCATGATCTTGCCTGAGCGGGTCTTCGGCAGCTCGTCGACGATGTAGATGTCACGCGGACGGGCAATTGCGCCGATCTGCTGGGCTACGTGGGCCCGCAGAATGCTGACGATGTCCTCGTGCGATGCGATCTCGGACTGGCTGAACTTGATCACCACGAACGCGACGACCGCCTGACCGGTGGTTTCGTCAGTGGCGCCGACCACGGCGGCTTCAGCCGTGAGCGAATGCGCCACGAGGGATGACTCGATCTCGGCGGTGGAGAGGCGGTGGCCCGACACGTTCATCACGTCGTCGACCCGGCCCAGCAACCAAATGTCACCGTCGTGGTCGAGCCGAGCGCCGTCCCCGGCAAAGTACAGCGGACCGTCCTTCGCGCCGATGGTGCCCTCGAACTTGTCCCAGTAGGTCTCCTTGAAGCGCTCCGGATCGCCCCAGATGCCGCGAAGCATCGCCGGCCAGGGCTGGGTGACCACGAGCAGCCCGCCGTTTCCATGGCCAACGTGCACGCCGTCGTCGTCGAGTACGTCGATGGTGATTCCGGGCACCGGTACCTGCGCGGCGCCGGGCTTTGTCTCGGTGAGCCCCGCGAGGGCCGAAACCATGATCGATCCGGTCTCGGTCTGCCACCAGGTGTCCACGATCGGGGTCAGGCTGCTGCCGATGACCTCGCGGTACCACATCCACGCTTCGGGGTTGATGGGTTCGCCCACGGAGCCGAGCACGCGCAAGCTCGACAGGTCGAACTTTTGCGGAATCTGGCGTCCCAGCTTCATGAACGTACGGATGGCGGTCGGCGCTGTATACAGAATCGAGACCTTGTACTTCTCGATGATTTCCCACCAGCGACCGGTGTGCGGAGAATCGGGGGTGCCTTCGTAGAGCACCTGGGTTGCGCCGTTGGCCAGGGGGCCGTAGACCACGTAGCTGTGTCCGGTGATCCAGCCGACGTCGGCGGTGCACCAGTAGACATCCGTTTCAGGCTTGAGGTCGAACACGTTCTGGTGGGTGAACGCATTCTGGGTGAGGTAGCCGCCGCTGGTGTGCAGGATGCCCTTGGGTGCGCCGGTCGTACCCGATGTATACAGAATGAACAGCGGGTTCTCGGCCGGGAAAGCCTCCGCTTCGTGCTCGGGAGAGGCTGTTTTCATTGCGTCGGACCACCAGATGTCGCGGTCGTTCCACTGCACATCCTGGCCGGTGCGCTTGACCACGAGCACGTTCTTCACCGAGGAATCGTTGGTCTGCAGGGCGGCGTCGACGGCTGGTTTGAGGGCGCTGATCTTGCCCTTGCGGTAGCCGCCATCGGCCGTGATGACGAGCACGGCGTTGGCGTCGTCAATGCGCGAGCGCAGGCTCTCGGCGCTGAACCCGCCGAAAATGACTGAGTGCACGGCGCCGATGCGGGCGATGGCGAGCATGGAGATGACGGCCTCCGGGATCATCGGCAGGTAGACGGCCACACGGTCGCCGGCGGTGACGCCGAGCCCGAGCAGCACGTTGGCGGCCTTTTTGACCTCGGTAGTCAGTTCGGAGTAGGTGTAGCTGCGCGAATCACCGGGTTCGCCCTCGAAGTACAGCGCAACGCGGTCGCCGTTGCCGGCGAGAACATGACGGTCGAGGCAGTTATATGCGACGTTGAGTTCGCCGTCTTCGAACCACTTCGCGAATGGCGGGTTCGTCCAGTCCAGAGTCTTAGTGAATGGCTTGTGCCAGTGCAGCAAATTGCGCGCCTGATCAGCCCAAAACATGGCCGGGTCCTTCTGTGAGACTGCGTACAGGTCCTGTGTCGCTATCGTCTGTGCGGCGAACTCGGCAGTGGGCGCGAATCGACGCGATTCGTGCAGGAGGGTGTCAATTTTAACCGTCATATGTGTAATTCGCTCCTTTGCGGTACGTGCATGCAGGACATTGCCAGCTCAACTGAACACTACCGGTACTGGGCCAATCTCTGTATACACAAACGAAAAACTGAGAGATGAACCCTTGTTTCGGGGTGATTTTGCACCCCCCGGCCGAGTGTCCTCACAAATGAGGACATTGGACTTGCAATCTGAGCACGTCTGCGTAAACTGAACCATGTCTGAACGAAAGTTTTGACCAGCATCGCGTACGGTTCCCCCCAATCTGCGCGACGCTAGGCGGCACCTGTTCCCCCCAATAGGTGCCGCCCCTTCTATTTAAGCGATTCAGGGCTCGTGGTTGTGGATTCATGCTGGTGCGGCTCCTCCCCAGCGGACCTGACCAACAGGCTGTGCACGGATTGTGCCGGGGAAGCTGTCACCGGGCCGGCTCACCGTACCGTCGAGGCATGGGCCAGCCTTTCATTGCCGTTCCGTCCTACGCCGTGCCAGCTGCCGAGACGATTTCTGCCGCGCCGGCTGCTGCAGCGTCGTCCTCGGCACCCGTGGAAGATCCCTGGTCTGCGCGGTCGGACACTTCACGTTCACCAGTCGCACCACCGGCGAATTTAGCTCGGCATCGCACTGCAAAACCGGATGCCGCTGGCACCCTGCCGCCAGCCGACGCGGCAGCAGCAGCCTCGGCAGCGGGCTGCAGCGAGCGCCTGAACGTGCGCGCGCTGGGTCCGCTGGCCAGCTATGCCTCAGTTCCGGACACCACGGACCTGTTTGTCAACGGGGAGTCCGGGCTCTGGATCGATGCCGGACATGGCCTCGCCTTCGTGTCGGCCTGGCACCTCGGTGAGGCCGAGGTTCGTGAGCTGGCTGTGCGCCTGATCGCACTTGGTGGGCGACACATCGATGAGGCGAGCCCCTGCGTCGACGTACGTTTGGCCGACGGGATTCGGGTGCACGCCGTGCTTCCGCCGGTATCGAGCACGGGAACCCTGCTGTCAATTCGGCTGCCGCACGCTGCCGACCGGAGCCTCGGTGCACTCGCTGACGCCGGACTGTTTGGCACGGGGGAGGCATGCGCTGCCCGGCTGAATCGGCTGCGTGCTGCGGTGCACGGCCGCCAAAATCTGCTCATCACCGGTGCCGCGGGGAGTGGAAAAACTACGCTGCTGGCGGCCCTGTTGGGGGAAGCGCCAGCAGACGAGCGCATCGTCGCGATCGAAGACGTCGCGGAGCTGCGCATTCGGCATCCGCACGTGGTGGCCCTCGAGGCCAGGCAGGCCAATCTGGAGGGGGCGGGGCGCATCGGCCTGGAGGCGCTGCTGCGGGAAGCACTGCGCATGCGGCCGGATCGCCTCGTGCTCGGCGAATGCCGGGGGTCGGAGATTCGGGAGTTGCTCGCCGCGCTCAACACCGGGCACGACGGAGGAGCGGGCACGCTGCACGCTAATTCGCTTGACGACGTGCCGGCTCGACTGGAGGCGCTTGGTTCACTCGCCGGGATGAGCGCTTCGGCCGTGGCGCGGCAAACGGTAAGTGCCATCGGGCTGGTGCTGCACCTGGAACGCACCGACGGGGTTCGCAGGCTCGAGGCGGTTGGCCGATTCACCCTCGATAGCCGTGACCGTCTCTCGATCGAAGCGATCTGATGCTCCGAGATCGATCAGTCACGATTCGCAGAACGTGCGACGATGCGTCGCGCTGACACGGTACCGCCGATCGAAGAGGTCGCGGCGGTCACGCAACGGCTGGCCGTGTTGCTGTCGGCCGGTGTTTCCCCGGTCTCGGCCTGGGGCTACCTGTTGCCGGAGCACGGCGCGGTTGCGCCTCGGGCGCCTCGCGCCGACCAGCAGAATGTCGGCTTGCCTCGGGGGATGGGCGGACCAGAGAGGTCAGTTCGTGGGCGGGTCGGAAGCCGGCAGGGGGCCGTGCCAGCGACGGACGCGGAGGCGGCTCCGGTCACCGCACCGATCAAGCCCCGGGCGGCCGATTCGAAGCACGCGGGCACGGCCACCGCGCCTATCCTGCGTGCTGCAGCGCGCGCCGCGGCTCGGGGCGACAGCGTGGCCGATGCGATCGCCGTCGAGGCGCGTCTGCAACCACGGGACATTCCGCAGGGGCTCGTCGCCGCGCGGGCCTCCGCTGGACGGCCTGCTCGGCGACGCGACGACGCGGCGGGCCAAGCCGAGCGCGCCTGGCTCGGGCTCGCTGCGGCCTGGCAGGTGGCCACGCAGGCTGGTGCGCCGCTGGCCGGGTGCCTGCGTGAGCTCGCTGGGTCGCTGCGCGAACTCGCCCAGGTGCAGCGCGATCTGGAGGTGGCGCTGGCCGCGCCGCGGGCCACGGCACGACTGGTGATGGTGCTGCCCGTGATCGGAGTCGTGTTCGGCAGCCTGATGGGTTTCGATTCCCTGCATACCCTGTTTTTGACCGTGCCGGGGCTGGTCTGTCTCGGTGGCGGCGCTCTTCTGATGCTCGCCGCAGCAGGCTGGAACCGTGCGCTGGTGCGCCGGGCGGGCCCGACCGACCTGACACCAGGGCTGCGACTGGAACTTATGGCAATTGCCATGTCCGGTGGCGGGTCGATCGACCGTTCGCGGGCGTTGGTACACACGGCCGCCGAGCGATACGGCATTGCGCCCGGCGCTGATGGTGGTTCCGTTGACCGGATACTTGGCTTGTCGACGCGTGCGGGAGTTCCCGCGGCGGAGCTGCTGCGCAGCGAGGCGGAACAGCTGCGTCGCGATGCCCGAAGCGCTGGACAACGTCGGGCCGCAACTCTCTCGGTAACGCTCATGCTGCCGCTCGGCCTCTGCGTTCTGCCCGCGTTCATGCTGGTGGGCGTGGTGCCGTTGCTGCTCAGCGTGCTCTCCTCCACCCTGACGACGTTCTGAAACTCTCCACAGATAAGCGCATGCCGCGGCGCGCGCTGGCGGATGGAAGCAGGATGAACGTGCTCGTGCCGCCCAACCCGCGTCGATGGACGCCGAAGGAGACGAGTCTGTGTATACAAAGAACACCCTGAAAACCCTGGCCGACGAAGCCGGAGCCGCGACAGCGGAATACGTTGTCGCCACGATGGCCGCGGTCGGGTTTGCCGGGCTGCTCATCGTCATTCTGCGCAGTGATGAAGTGCGGGGAATGCTCACCGATCTGGTGCGACGTGCCCTCAGCATCGAGTAGCGCAAACAACAGGGGCAGCACGACCGCCGAATTCGCCACGGCACTGCCGGCGGTCGTGCTCGTTCTGGCCTGCTGCCTCGGTGCAGTGCAGGTGGTCGGTGTGCAAGTACGGCTGACGGATGCCGCTGCCAGCGCCGCTCGTGCGCTCGCCCGTGGCGACACCGCGGCGCGCGCCGCCGGCCTCGTCCTTCAAAGCGTGCCGGGGGCCAGCCTGGTTTCGGAACGTCGCGGCGATTTTGTCTGTGCTCGAGTTGCCACGCACAGCCTGCCGGGGATCTTTGCCGGGCTGAATCTCGAAGCACACTCATGTGCCCTGGCCGGCGGTCAATGAGCGCATGCGGCGACACGGCGAATGTGCCCGGCGTCGCCGGCGAAAGCTCCGAGCGGGGAGCGGGGTCGATCCTCGCCCTCGCGCTGCTCGCTGCGACAGTGTTACTGACGACGCTCGTCGTATCGGTTCTCGCCCTGCTCGCGGCTGGCCGGTCCGTCGCGAACGCGGCCGACGCGGCCGCGCTCGCCGCCGCAGACACCGCCTCCGGCGCGATCGCAGGTTACCCGTGCGAGGCTGCGCGGGCTGTGGCCTCGCTGAATGGGACTGCCGTCACGCACTGCTCGGTAACGGGGCTGATCGCATCCGTTTCGGTGGGGCTGCGGGTGCAGGGCATAGATATTTTCGCGAATGCCCGGGCCGGGCCGCCGCCCTGATGTACTCCCGCTCAAAGCCGGGCCGGGCGAATCAGGAGAGGAGCACCTCAAGATAATGGTATTCGACCGCGCTCGGCCGGCCGGGGGAATCGGAACCCTCGAACTCCAGGCCGGCGCCGCGGGCGTAAAGATAGCGCTTGCCGGACTCGGCCGGGATCTCGATGCGCGGCTGCGGATCGCCCGAGTCGAGAAAGGTCGTTGTGATTGTTTTGCCCTGAAGGGGGCCATCCGTCAACTTCGCGG
Source organism: Cryobacterium sp. Y82 (assembly GCF_002929495.1). Lineage (GTDB taxonomy): Bacteria > Actinomycetota > Actinomycetes > Actinomycetales > Microbacteriaceae > Cryobacterium > Cryobacterium serini. The sequence continues at coordinate 46,038 of NZ_PJJJ01000037.1, read as the reverse complement.
TGTATGTGGCCGTCATTGTACCCATGGGACTATTCTGCACTTGGGCGGGCAAACGGCAAGGGTTCGGGATTGTTGGGCGTCTCGCTCAGAGCGAACTGGGCGGTGGCTGGGAGTGCCGTGTGCGTGAGCGTGACGCGCCGAGACGTGCCCGTCGATTAGGCGGGCACTCCATTCCGGTGTGTATGGTGTGCCTTGGCCCATTTTTGGTCACTACGTATAAAGAGGAGTCTGGTGCCAGGCACTAAGAAGCTGGTCATTGTTGAATCACCGACCAAGATGAAGTCGATCGCCGCGTATCTCGGCGACGGCTACGAGGTATTGTCCTCGGTCGGTCACATTCGCGATCTGATCGAGCCGAAAAACCTGCCGCCTGAGCTCAAGAAAGGCGCCCTCGGCCGATTCTCGGTCGATGTGGAGAACGGCTTTGAACCCTACTACGTAGTCTCCGACGCCAAGAAGAAGACCGTCAGTGAGCTCAAGCGGGCCCTCAAGAATGCGAACGAACTCTTGCTCGCAACTGATGAGGACCGCGAGGGCGAGGCCATCGCCTGGCACCTGCTGCAGGTGCTGCAGCCCAAGGTTCCGGTCAAGCGCATGGTGTTTCACGAGATCACCAAAGACGCCATCCTCGCCGCCAAGGACAACACCCGCGACCTCGACACCGCCCTCGTCGACGCGCAGGAGACCCGCCGTATCCTCGACCGCATCTACGGCTACGAGATTTCCCCGGTGCTGTGGCGCAAGGTCGGCCCCGGCCTGTCCGCCGGCCGCGTGCAGAGCGCCGCGACCCGCCTCGTCGTCGACCGAGAGAAGGAGCGCCTCGCGTTCGTCTCCGCCGGATACTGGGATCTGCTCGCGCGACTGGCGGCATCCGCTTCGCAGGCTGATCAGGCGTTCGATGCCAAGCTCGTGCGCCTGAACGGTGAGCGCATTGCCACCGGTGGCGACTTCGACGATTCCGGTGCGCTCAAGCCCAGCGTGAAGGCCGTCACCCTCGACGCCTCCGCTGCGCAGGCCCTGACCATCGCTCTGAAGAGTCCCAGTGTGAAGCTCGAAGTGACCAAGGTCACCTCCAAGCCGTATCGTCGCAGTCCCGCCGCACCGTTCACGACCTCGACCCTGCAGCAGGAAGCGGCGCGCAAGCTGCGTTTCACCGCCCGGCAGACCATGAGTGTGGCCCAGTCGCTGTACGAAAATGGGTACATCACCTACATGCGTACCGACTCGCCATCGCTCGGACAGCAGGCCCTCACCGCCGCACGCACCCAGGCCGCTGCCCTGTACGGCGCCGAGACGGTTCCGGACGCCCCGCGCGCCTACAAGGGTAAGAGCAAGAACGCACAGGAAGCGCACGAGGCCATTCGCCCCTCCGGCGACACTTTCCGCACCCCGGCGTCGCTCGCGCCGAGCCTGCGTGGCAACGACTTCAGGCTGTACGAGCTGATCTGGAAGCGCACCGTCGCCTCGCAGATGAAGGACGCCACCGGGTCGACGGCCTCTGTGACTATCGCGGCCGGCCCGACGGGCACATCGGAGCATGCCTCGGCGTCGGGCGCGCTCGCCGAGTTCTCGGCCAGCGGAACCGTCATCACCTTCCGTGGTTTCATGCTCGCCTACGAGGAGTCGAAGGACGAGGAGCGCAACGCGGAGGCCGTTGCGACCGAGTCCAAGCTGCCGCCGCTCGAAGAGGGCCAGAAGCTGGTTCTGCAGGACCTCGAGGCCAAGGGGCATGAGACGACCCCGGCCGCCCGCTACACCGAGGCCAGCCTGGTGAAGAAGCTCGAAGAGCTTGGCATCGGCCGCCCGTCGACGTTCGCCTCGATCATCTCGACCATCACCGAGCGCGGCTATGTCACGCCGCGCGGCCAGTCACTCGTTCCCAACTGGATCGCGTTCTCGGTCGTGCGCCTGCTCGAAGAATTCTTCGGCGACTTGGTCGAATACGACTTCACCGCCGAGATGGAGGACGACCTCGACCGCATCGCCGGCGGCGAAGCCAACCGCCTCGACTGGCTCAACAGCTTCTACTTCGGCAGCGACAAGCACCGGGGCCTTCGTCAGGTCATCGACAACCTCGGCGAAATCGACCCGCGCGTGATCAACTCGGTCGCCATCAGCGACGACATCACGCTGCGTATCGGCAAGTACGGTCCCTACCTCGAGGTCATCGACCCCGACGCTGCAGCGGATGCCCCGCCCCGCCGCGTAAACATCCCACCGGAACTCGCGCCCGACGAACTGACCGCCACCAAAGCACGCGAGCTCATCGACGCTCCCGTCGTCACGGACCGGGTCATCGGACTCAACCCGGAGAACGGTAAGGAGATCGTTGCCAAGGACGGCCGGTTCGGACCGTACGTCACCGAGCTCGCGCCGGCTCCGGCCGAGCCCGACGTTCCGGCCGTTGTCGACGTACCCGTCGAAGCCATCGACCCCGCCACCGGCGAGGTCACCGTCGTGAAGCCGAAGCGCAAGCCGGCCGCGAAAAAGGTGGCCTTAGCTGACAAGCCGCGTACAGCATCCATTTTCAAATCTATGGACCTGGCCACCGTCGACCTCGAAACGGCGCTGCGCTTGCTTGCCTTGCCGCGCACGGTCGGGCTCGACCCGGAGACCGGCACCGAGATTCTGGCGCAGAACGGCAAGTTCGGGCCGTATCTGAAGAAGGGCATCGATACCCGGTCGCTCACGAGCGAAGACCAGATCTTCGACATCGACCTTCCGGGCGCGATCGAGCTCTACGCGCAGCCGAAGTACGGTGCGCGCCGGGCGTCGAGTGCCCTGAAGGAATTCGAAGCACCCGACCCCGAAAGTGGCAAGGCGATCAAGATCAAGGACGGCCGGTTTGGCGCCTACGTGACCGACGGGGTCACCAACGCGACCATTCCCAAGTCGGAGGACATCGAGGAGATCGACTTCGACCGTGCAGTGCAGCTGCTCGCGGACAAGCGGGCCAAGGGTCCGGCCGCGCCGCGCAAGAAGGCACCGGCCAAGAAGGCCGCCGTCAAGAAGTTAGCGGTGAAGAAGGTGCCGACTGCAGCAGCGAAGGCGGCCACTGCAAAGAAGGCCGCCGCGACCCGGGCCGCGAACGCGGCAGCCAAGGCGGCGTTGGCGGGCACGCCCACGGTCAAGAAGCCCACGGTCAAGAAGCCGGCCGTCAAGAAGCTGGCGGTCAAGAAGCCGGCCGTGACGAAAGCGGCCAGTTCGGCTGCTGAATCCGCTGCCACGACCACGATCGCGCCGAAGGCGTCGTGACCGGTCTGTTCATCACCCTCGAGGGCGGCGACGGCTCTGGCAAGACCACGCAGGCGCAACTGTTGACCGACTGGCTCGAAGAGCGGGGGCGCACTGTCGTGCGCACCCGCGAGCCCGGGGGAACAGATCTCGGCGTGGAGATTCGGCAGATCGTGCTGCACCATCGCGGGGAGGTCGACCCGCGCGCGGAGGCGCTGCTCTACGCCGCCGACCGCGCCCAGCACGTGGGCACCAAGCTGCGGCCGGCGCTCGCCCGCGGTGACGTGATCGTGCAGGATCGCTACCTGGACTCCTCTGTCGCCTATCAGGGGGCCGGGCGGGTGCTCGGTGCCACTGAGGTCCGTGACCTGTCGCTCTGGGCGGCCGAAGGTCTGCTTCCCGACCTGACCGTGCTGCTCGACCTCGACTCGCGCGTAGCCCGGGCCCGGCTCGATGCTGACGACAAAGTCTTCGACCGGCTCGAGGCCGAGAAGAACGACTTTCATACCCGGGTGCGCGCTGCGTTCCTCGAATTGGCTGTCGCCGAACCCGACCGGTTCTTGGTATTGGATGCCGCAGCACCGGCAGCCGACATCGCCGCCAGCATCAGAGCTCGGGTAGCGCCCCTCCTCTAATGTCTAAGGCCCGGATCGTTGACGTGCGTCACCCCGTTTGGGGATACTGAAACTATGAGCTCGTCTTCATCGGCCGCTGTGCGATCCGGTTGGTCGGTGCGGGTGCGTATCCTCGCCGCCATTTTGGTCGTTGCCGGCCTCGGCCTGGCCGTAGCCGGCGGGACGGCGTACCTCGTGCAGCGCGATCGTGCCCTACACGACGTCGATGCTCGTCTCGCGACGAGTGTGGAGAGTGTGCGCTTCATTGTCACCGGGGCGCAGACTACTAATCTCAACGAGGTTGACGCTTTGCCTGAAGCTTCGGGCTCGGCTTATTCCTCGACCAGGGCAGCCTTGCAGGCGGTAATGGCTCGACTCGTTCCGAGCCCCAACGAGAGCACCCTCGGCATCATCGACGGTGTTCCGGCGCTGATTCCGGGCACCGAATTGTCATTTCACCTGGAAGACGACGCCGGGTTCATTCTGCGCATCCTCGACGAGGTCGCCGGCGTCAATGTCGTGCGCGGCACGGCCGTATCCGAACTCGGCAACCTGCGCTACATCGCCGCGCCGGTGACCGTGGAGGGCAGCGGGGAAGTCGGAATCTTCGTCACGGCCTTCGACCTTGATGCCGAGCTCGGCGAATTGACGAGCGCGTTTCGCATCTATGCGGCCGTAGCGGCCGCGGCGCTCGTGGCCATCGGGCTGGTCGGGTGGTTCGTCGCCGGCCGGTTGCTTCGGCCGGTGCGCCAGCTGCAGACCGCGGCTTCGCGGATCACCGCATCTGACCTGCACGAGCGCATCCCGGTGATCGGCCGCGACGATATCTCCGAGCTCACCCGAACCGTCAACGACATGCTCGAGCGTCTCGATGAGTCGCTGACCGCCCAGCGACAACTACTCGACGATGTACGCCACGAACTCAAGACGCCGATCACCATTGTTCGCGGCCATCTCGAATTGCTGGATCCGCGCAATCCCGACGATGTCGCATCCGCTCGCGAAATTGCCATCGACGAACTCGACCGCATGACAGGGCTGATCGACGACATCGAGTCACTCGCCAATGCTCAGCGCGGCAATCTGCAGCGAGTACCAACGGATGCCGCCGACCTTACCGAGCAGTTCTACCTCAAGGTCAGTGCGCTCCCTGACCACGTGTGGATCCTGGCCGAGCGGGCGCACGTTGTCGTTCCCGTCGATCCCGCGCGCCTCACGCAGGCGTTCATTCAGCTGGCGAACAACGCCGCCAAACATTCGGCACCCGGCACGAGCATCGAAATTGGCTGTACCGAACATGCCGACGCCGTCGAGTTCTGGATCCGCGATCACGGCCCTGGTATTCCGGCGGAGGCGAAGGCCCGCATTTTTGAACGGTTCGGCCGGGTCGATTCCGGACGGGGGGTCGAAGGCTCCGGTCTCGGACTGCCGATCGTCGACGCCATTGCGCGGGCGCATGGCGGCTATGTCGATCTGGTGACGTCACCGGACGGGTCGCGGTTTGGTATCCTCCTGCCGCGCCGCGTTGTCGACGTGGTGCCAGCGAAATGACGAGCATTCTCATCGCCGAGGACGAGGCGCGCATTGCCCTGTTCGTAAGCAAGGGTCTGCGGGCGGCCGGATACTCATCGACCGTGGTCGGTGACGGGCTCGACGCGGTGAGCTACGCCCAGACCGGTACCTTCGACCTGTTGCTGCTTGATGTGGGGCTGCCGAGCATCGACGGGTTCGAGGTGATGAAACGAATCCGGGCAGAGCGGCTGCCGCTGCCGATCATTATGCTGACGGCTCGCTCTCAGACCAGTGATATGGTCGCCGGCCTCGACGGCGGTGCCGATGACTATCTCGCGAAACCGTTCAAGTTCGATGAACTGCTGGCACGCATCCGCTTGCGCCTGCGTGCTGCCGAGCAGAGTTCGCCGACCGGTCTGGCCTATGGGGACCTCGTGCTTGATCTGCGCACCCGACGCGCGACAGTAGGGGCGCGAACGGTGGAACTGTCCGCCCGGGAATTTGCCCTCGCTGAAGAGTTTCTTCGGCACCCGGATCAGGTGCTCAGCCGGGAGCAGCTGTTGAGTCGGGTTTGGGGTTACGACTTCGATCCGGGATCCAACGTCGTAGACGTGTATGTGAGGTACCTCAGGGCGAAGTTCGGGCCCGAACGCATTCAGACGGTACGCGGGATGGGATATCGACTCAAGTAAGGCCGGTTCGGTGCGCCCTGGCGACGCAAGAAAGCCCGGGCTCGGGCCCGGGCTTTCTTAGGCGTTACGCAGTGGTGATGTTCTGCCTAGTCGACAGACGCCGGGCTCTGCACAGACACCGGGCTGGCGGGGGACGCAACAGATGGGGCGGAGACCGGGGTCACGACAGACGGGGCGGAGACCGTTGATGTGACGCTCGCCGCACTCGGGGTGGAATCGATGCTCGAGGTGCTGGACGAGTCGCTCGAGAATGAGTCTGAATCGTCGAACGTCGAGACGTTCGGGGTACTGAACGGAACCGCGGTGGTGGGCGAGACGGCCCCCACCGGCTGCACACCAATCGAAGCTCCCGAACGGTCTTCGATCTCAAAAGCATTTGCTGCGGTCACTGCGCCACCGGCGAGCAGCCCGATGCCGAGTGCGGATCCGGCGCCCATGGCGATCCAACGCTTTTTTGTCGTCATCTTGAGGTTCATGGTGTCTCCTTGTGGGTATTGAGCCAAGCGTGTGCTCGTCTTCGGTTACTTCAAGATTCGTGCCCCTGGATGAGAAGCCTCGGTGCCGGACGTGAGAGGACTCTCATTTTGGCCGGCGGCATCCGCTGGTCTTAGGAGGGAGAGGGGTCGCCGACGAGTTCGGCGACCGCGCCGAGAAGTTGTGTGCTGTGCGCGCCGGGACTCAACACGTGCCCCAGAAGGTGCGTTGCCGCGATGTATCGTGCTCGGTAAGCAAATGTATCGTCGCGCCGAGACCACCGGCTGCGTGCGGCGGCTGCCAAAGCGCGACAGCTCTCGGCCGCCGCGGGGCTTGCCTGGTCGTCGTGGTGTAGGGCGCTCACGACGAGGTGTGCGTAGAGGGCAGCGGCATCGTCGGCCGGGTCGCCCAGCCCGGCCGTGTCGATGTCGAGCACGCCGGATATGCGCGGACGGTTGGGTGATGCGAAACCGGAAACGAGCGAATTCGGGTCCAGAAAGATCTGGCCAAGGTGCAGGTCGCCGTGCACCGTGACTGGTTCGCCGGGCGTCGCAGCGGCGCGCATCCGTTCGATGGCGGCGCCGAGTGCGGTGACCCGGGGCGCCTCGGCCGGTAGCAGGGAGCACACCCGCTGCACGTACCAGGGCAGACGCTCTGACAGTGACGCTCGCGCCGGGTCAGAACTTTCGATCAGGCTAATCTCGTGCGTGAGGCGATCCAGCTCATCGAGAAACGGGCCGAGGGGTAGCTGCGCGACCACCTGGCTCGCCTCGACGCCGTAAACGGACTCAAGCGCGATAAATCCATCGGCGCTCCAGCCTCTGCTGCGCGGTACAGGAACGCCGGCGGCTCCCCAGAGCAGATGGCGGGCGTGCAGCGGCCCCGCAGCGGCCGGGCGAACGACCTTGAGATACACCGTGAACTCGGGCGCGATCATGCGCACGACGGCCCGCTTTCCGGGGCGGTAGGCCGCAACGGTGACGCTGAGGCTGCTGGAGTGCAGGCCGAGGCGGTCGAGAAGGATGCTGGCAGCATCGGGGTAAACCGCCGCGGCCAGCGCCGGCAACTCGGGATCGTTCGGGTACAACCAGGCCGCCACGCTCTCGCCGGTCTGCTCGTCACGAAACGCGAGTACGCCGGGCCGGTCCCGTGTTGTGGGATTGGATTCGAGGTAGACGGTGTGCGATTCGGGATCGTGCGTGCCCGAATTCAACTCGATGGTGTACCCGGCGGTGAACCCGCGCGCGGTCGTCTCGATGCTGAACCGGTGCAGCCCAACCAAGGTCATGCCGAGTGACTCCGCGACAGCCTCGAGGATATCGGGCGCCTGTTCGAGCGGATGCGGCCCGCCGGGGTCAGTCGTTGTCAACGTCAACATCAACGTCGTCAACGTCAACGTCGTCAACATCGTTAATATCGAGGTCGTCGTCGTCGTCATCATCATCATCGATGGTCTGCGATCCTGCCGGGGGCACAGCGACGGGTGCCGTCGGACTGGCCGTCGGCGAAGATTCGGGCAGAGCGCCTGCACCGGTCGCGTTCGGGTCTGCGACGGTGCTTACGGGATCGGTCAGCTGAACGAGGCCGGGTTGGTCGTCGATGGTCAGGGCAGACGTCAACGCGACAGCCCCTGCGGACCCGGCACTGAGGATGAGCACGACTGCGGCACCGAGGGCCAACTTATAGAGCGTCTGCATTGTTCCAGTGTGGGGCCCCACCGCGCGTGTTCGCCGAGAGCAAGATGAGAAGGTTCTCATGTTGAGCCGCGACCACAGCGCAAGGGTGCTGCGCACATTCCGGGCCCACCTTGCGAAAACGGGCCCAGCTTCTAGCCCGGGCCCGCGTTCCGGCCCGGGTCCGCGTTCCGGCCCGGGCCTCGATCGCTTCGTGCGGAGGACACGGCGGTGTCGGCGGGGCGGGTTACCCTTGACTCATGGCAGTGTGGGACAACCTAACGGGACAGGCCGACGCGATCGCCATCTTTCGGGCAGCGGCGCAGCGGGCACCGTCCGGCACCGGTACCGCCACCGCCGAATCGTCTTCCATGACCCACGCCTGGCTTATCACCGGCCCGCCGGGTTCCGGCCGCTCTAACCTCGCTTTCGCTTTTGCGGCGGCCCTGCTAAGCCCCGGTACCCCCGACGGCGACCTCGCGGCCGCCCGCCAGGTCGACGCGCGCACCCACCCCGACCTCAGCGTGCTCAGTACTGAGGGCGTCATTATCCCGATGAAGACCGTCAAGGAAGCCGTCGCCCGCTCGCAGTACTCGCCATCGGTCGGTCGCTACCGGGTCGTCGTCGTCGAAGATGCCGACCGCATGGTCGAACGCACGTCGAACGTGCTCCTCAAAGCCCTCGAAGAACCACCCGAACGCACCGTGTGGATTTTGTGCGCGCCGAGCGAGGCAGACTTGCTCCCCACTATCCGGTCCCGCGTGCGCACCGTGCGCCTGCGCGTTCCGAGTGTTGCCGATGTCGCCGACCTGCTCGTTCGCCGCAATGGCGTCGACCCCGCCGTTGCAGAGCTCAGCGCCCGGCTCGCCCAAAGCCACATCGGGATGGCTCGACGGCTTGCCACCAATGCGGATGCGCGGGAACGTCGCGAGGAGACCCTGCGCGCGGCCCTCGGCATCCGCTCGGTGTCGTCGGCCGTCAATGCGGCCGCGCGGCTGCTCGCGATCGCAGGAGACGACGCGAAGGCGATCACCCTCGAACTGGATGCCGCCGAGCGCGACGGCATGCTGCGCTCGCTCGGAATCGAGGCCGGGCAGTCCGTGCCGCCGGGGCTGCGCGGCCAGATCAAAGATCTTGAAGACGACCAAAAGCGTCGGGCGAAACGCAGCCTGCATGACGGCATCGACCGCATTCTGGTTGACCTGGCCTCGCTGTACCGGGACGTCTGCATGGTGCAGCTTGGCCGGGAACAAGCTGTGATCAACCGTGAGCTGCTCGCCGAGCTGCGCACGGCGAGTATGGCCAGCGCCCCAGCAGCCACGGTCGCCACGATAGACGCGATTGCCGTGGCACGCCAGCGGATTCAATCCAATGTTGCCCCGGCCCTCGCCCTCGAAGCGATGCTCGTGTCGGCGATCCGTCGCCCACAGTTGCATCAGCCACAGTGACGTCGCGCACAGTGACGTCGCCCACAGTGACTCCCAGCCGCCTTCGGTAGCCTGAATCGCAGCATCCGCTTGACGCCATGAAAGAGGAACACGTTGAACCGACGCAATCGCGCTACCAGCATCGCGGCCGCAGCCCTGACTCTGACACTCGCTCTCAGCGGATGCGCCACCCTCTTCACCGCGAATTCCGCGCCCACTGATTCCACCCCCACCGGCGAGCAGGTGGCGGACAACCTCGATCCGTTCTATAGCCAGGTGCTGCAGTGGGACGACTGTGGCGACGGCCTGCAGTGCACCGAGGCTTCTGCGCCGCTCGACTACAGCGACCCGGCCGCCGGGGATATTTCGCTCGCTTTGGTACGCCAGGTCGCCACCGGCAACGACCGGATCGGTTCGCTGTTGGTGAATCCCGGCGGGCCTGGTGGTTCCGGCTATGACTTCATCAAGGATTCTCTCGACTTTGCGACCGACGCCACCCTGCAGGAGAGCTTCGACGTCGTTGGGTTCGACCCCCGTGGCGTTGGGCGCTCCTCGGCGGTCTCCTGTTACGACTCCTCGGCGATGGATGAGTACCTCTACGGGCTGACGACCGCAGAGCGCGGAACGGACGCCTGGATTGCCGAGCTCGGGGCCTCCTCCGACGCCTTCGCGGCGGCATGTGCCCAGCAGACCGGGCCACTGCTCGGAACGGTCGACACGAAGAGCGCCGCCCGCGACCTCGACCTTCTGCGCGCAGTGCTCGGCGATACCCAGCTGAACTACCTCGGCTACTCCTATGGCACCTTTCTCGGAGCCACCTATGCCGAACTCTTTCCCGAGAAGGTCGGCCGTCTTGTGCTCGACGGAGCCGTTGACCCGTCGACCAGCAATTTCGAGGTGACCAAGACCCAGGCGGTGGGTTTCGAAAACGCCCTGCGCGCCTACCTCACTGACTGTCTCAAGGGTGAGGACTGCCCGTTCCGAGGAAGCGTCGACAGTGCGATGTCGACGATCGGCGCGTTGCTGAATTCGGTGGATGCGAGCCCCATCACTGCCACGGACGGCCGCCAGCTCGGCGGAAACGCGCTTCTCACGGCGATCATCTACCCGCTCTACCAGGCCACAGCGTGGCCGCAACTGAGCACAATGTTGGATACCGTACTGCACGGCAGCGCCGAGGGCGCGTTTCAATTCGCAGATGCCTACAACGGCCGCGACGCCGACGGTAATTACACCGACAACTCGACCGAATCGTTCATAGCCATCAACTGCATCGATTATTCATACAACGCCGACCCGACCGTAATGCGCGTCCAAGCCGCCGAGCTCGAAGCCGCGGCCCCTGTGATCGGCCCGTTCATGAGCTTCGGCGACATTGGCTGCGCCAATTGGCCCTACAAGTTCACCGGCGAACGCACCGAGATACACGCGTCCGGGGCGGCGCCCATTTTGGTTGTCGGCACCACCAACGATCCGGCAACCCCGTACGTCTGGGCACAGAAGCTGGCCGAACAGCTCGACAGTGGCAGCCTGGTGACCTACACGGGTGAGGGGCACACCGCCTACAACAAGTCGAATTCCTGCGTGAACGATGCTGTCGACTCGTATCTTGTCGACGGTATCGTGCCGGCATCCGACCCGCAGTGTTAACCCAGGCAGCTTTGCGTGCTGTGAAGTAGCTGAAGCATGTCGATCGAAGCTGAAGTGCCCTGACAGCGACGTGCTGGTCGACCTGTCAGTGCTGCTCTCCCAGTGCTTGCAGTGCACGGCTGCAGACCGGAAGGTCCCCGAGCAGCGCCTCTCGGTCATAAAGGAAAACGTCTACCTCTTCGGCATGCGCACGGCTACTCTGCGCGACCTTGAAGACGTCGTACAACAGACCAGCAAGCGACGCTTTACGGCGGATGCGCCGGCTCTCGCCCAAGATCAGGCCGAGCGGTACTAGCGCGCCCTGGCCCCGTGGCCGTGGCCACCATCCGTCATGCCTGGCGGTGCTGGTCTGCGGGCGATGGAGCGAGCCCGTTGTCGGTCCGCGTGGATGCGTCATTCGCAGACGTGTACAGAATCACCCGCAGAAACGACTAGGCTTGGTGGCTGTGTCACCGTGCGCCTTATGGGGCGTTCTGGTAACGCCGCCTTAGCTCAGTTGGTAGAGCATCTCACTCGTAATGAGAAGGTCGTCAGTTCGATTCTGACAGGCGGCTCCACTAAATATGCTGGTCAGACGTGGTTTCTAAAACCGTCTCAGCGGTATGTGTCTTCGAATTTGACGGATTTGCCCACAATTTGCCCACATTTGTTTTAAGTGCGCGGTTATTGAGGGCGTCTGCAACGGCGTCTAAGTCGTCTTCGAAGAGGTCGCTGTAGACATCCAAAGTCATCGCTGCTGAGGCGTGTCCGAGCATTCGCTGCACCGACAGAACGCTCGCGCCTGACGAAATTGCCAACGACGCCGCTGTATGCCGCAGCGAGTGCGGGGTGATCGCGGGCAGGTTTGGCTGGCGACGCCTGAGCTCGGTGACGGCCGCCGTGAAGGTGCGACGTCGAAAGTTTCCGCTTCGGAGTACGTCGCCATCCGGGGAGGTGAACACCAGTTCTTCCCGAGACTTGCCTGCGCACTGGGCCTGGAGCATTTCGGTCAAGAACGCCGGAAACGGTACTGACCGTCGCTCGTGGTTCTTCGGGGTGCCCCAGAGGATGGCTCCCGTTGGCTCTGTAATGGCTTCAGCTACGTCCAGGCGTCGGCGCCCCAAGTCGAGCCTCTTGACCTTCAAGGCGGCCATCTCGCCCCATCGGAGGCCCGTATAGGCCAGCAGGTAGATCACCGTCGAAGAGGGCGCGCAGAGCGCGGCTAGCTCATCCACTTGTTCGGGCGTCAGATAACCCCGGTCACTCTCAGCGACGCGAGGAAGGCGCACTCCGTCACACGGATTGCGTGGGATGCGACGATCCCGGACGGCGTATTTCATGACGCCGGACAGCACGACATGAACCTTGCGCACGCTCGAGGGGGCGAGGGAATCGCTGAGCTCTGTGACCCAAGCCTGCACGGCGGTGTGGGTCACATCGATGAGGGCGACCCGGCCCCATCGGGGAATAATGTGCTTCTTGAGAATCCACGCATACGCGCCGCGAGTAGTCGGCTTGAGATTTGAGTGGGCGCTCAGCCAGACCTGCGACCAGGCGTTGACGGAGATGCGCGCCAAGGTTGGATCGATCCATTCGCCCTTGTCCTTCGCGACGGAAACACTAGCCAGATATCGCTCAGCTTCACGCTTGCTGGTGAAGCCACGCTTGTCCGTCTGTCGACGGTCCGGCGTTCGATACCGCACCCGATATCGACGTCCGTTCGCCGACTGGTACGCGGAAATTGTTGCCATGAGTTCACCTCGGATTCTCCGACGAGACTGCGCCCGACGGGTCGGAACTTATCGTTGCTGATCCAACGATGCATCCAGCCACCGACACTCCGTTGCGGCGGCTAGTCTGCCCAGCCTTCAAGATCCAAACCCGCCGAGGCGAAGTAGGACGTGAGCTGGGCGATGCGCCGGTCAGCATCCTCGAGGCGGCCCTTGGTCATGTCCCCGGCGTAGTCGCCTCCGCCTGAGTCGATCGCTGCATCGAGTTTGACTACCAGTCGCCTGCGCTCACGGATCCGTTCGTGCAGTTCTCGCATGCCGTGCAGTTGGGCGGGCCGGCGAGGGTGTTCCAGTCGTAGGCGCCGTCGGGCTCACCCGAGATCCAGTCATCGAACTGGACCACGATCATGTCATCGAAGCTCGAGCTGAGGTTGGCGATGTCGAGCCGGGCCGATGGTGTGGCGATCGGGGCGAGCAGGAAAATCGGCGTGACGCGGAGGGCCTTGGCGATGTTGAGCAGTTGGCTGACGAGAAGGTCGTCTTTGCGGCCTGCTTCGATATTCTGCAGGATCGATTCGGTGACATTATCGCCGGGGATGAGTTCGGCCAGAGCTTTGGCCGAACGGATGCCGTGCTGTTTGCGGATCGCATAAATGCGGTCGCCGATCCCAACCTGCGCTAGAAAGTTCGTCACGCGCACGGACTACAACTGGAGGCCGCCACACTGACGGCTCACACGCGGATGACACTCATTCGGTCCGAACGGAGCGGTCTACTTGACCCATCCTTCGAGGTCCCAGCCCGCGGCAGAGAGATAGCTGCTGAGCTGGTCGATACGCCGGTTTGCCTCGGCAAGTCGTTCCTGAGTGGTGTCCCAGATCGCAGGACCGGTGTTGACCTCGTCGGGCGGCGTGAGTTGCGCCTCGATGAGCATGTTGGTGGTGAGACGGTGGCGCTCGCGCAGGCTGGCGAGCAGTTCTCGCATCGCTTCGAGTTGGGAGCGTTCGGTGCGTTCGGTGAGGTCACGCCACCGGTAAGTGCCATTCGTTTCCCCGGAGATCCAGGCATCGAATTCAGCGACGGTCATGCCCTCGAAGGTATCGCTGAGGTTGACCAGGTCGAGCGGGTCCTGGGGGCGTCCGATCGGTGCCAGGAGAAAAACCGGTGGAACGCGGAGGGCGTGGGAGATGTTCAGGAGTTGGCTGACCGAGAGGTCTTGTTTGCGGCCGGCTTCGAGGTTTTGCAGGATCGCCTCGGTGACGTTGCCGCCGGGCATGAGGTCGGCGAGGTCCTTGGCGGAGCGGATGCCGTGCCGTTTCCGGATGGCTTGGATCCGCTCGCCAATTCCGGACTGCCTCACAAAACCTGTCATGTCGACACCGTACAGGGATTGACACTTGTCAAACAGTCAAAAACGTTTTATTGTGATCGCAACACGAGATAACGAGTGTCTCGTGTCAACGAAGGGAAGTAGTGATGAGTGAAGAATTCGTTCTCCCGATTGTCGCGGCGGAACTGACGGGCCTAACAGTCGGCGGTCTGGCTCAGCTGCGTTATAACGGACGCGGGCCCCGGTTCTACAAGCCAACCCCGAAGAAGGTTCTTTACAAGAGGTCCGAAATCATCGCCTGGATTGAGGCGAGCGCCCAAGTGCAAACCGGCGAACCCGCCCTCGTGACACGGTGAGGCCGCTCCTCCTGCTGCCAGCGCCGAAACGGCGGGCCGGCGGCAGGCCAAAGAAAAAGCCCCGGGTTGCACCCCGGGGCAAAGATCGAACACCCTCAAAGGATCTGATCTATGACCAGAATACTAAAATTCTGCCATCTCGCAACGCCTCGCACCCGACCCGGTGGGTGAGAGCAGCGTGGGCCTATACGCGGCCAAGGGCGCCGTTCTTGTGGCTGCGCGTTTGGGTCTCGGGCACGCGGCGACCCGGTTGCTGCTGCACATGGCACTGGAAAGCTGGGACGACACCGACAACCCCGGCAATCAACCGCCGCGCCGATACTTCGCATCCCGCGAATCATCGGCGATCGCCCTGGGCTATCTGGCTCCTGACAACGGATCAGAATCGGCACATCATTCGGTCAAGCGGGCGATTGCAGAACTCGTCGCCAGCGGCGCGATCGAGAGAGTCAGCTCCGGCAGTCGAGGCCACAATGCCGAGTTCAATCTGCTCGTCGACAGCGCGAAACCGGGCGGTCACCGACGATACGAAACCAACGTCATTCCGATGCTTCGGCGCGGAGGTTCGGGGGCCGGTGACCGGCCCCCGTAGGGGGCCGTTTAGCGTACCGATAGGGGGCCAGATCTGGCCCTATAGGGGGCCGGTGATCGGCCCCCCTAACAGTACTAACAGGACAAACAAAACATTAACAGTACGCGCGCGCGAAAAACGCCTGTGGATAACTTGCCAAAACGGCCGCCGAATGCCGCCCGATCGCGGCCACAATCGGCGCGCATCGCCACCGCGTGAACACAATTTGTGACCTGTCCGACCGACCACAATAGATCGCTGTGCGCCTACCGTTTCCAGATTCTCAGACGCGGTCGCAGGCTCCCTCACTTCGTCTGAGATTCTGTGCACTCGCGGAGCTCCCGCTCGCTATCGAATTTTCTCGCCGGAAGGCACCAGAAACAGTTGGTCGAAGAACCCAAGGCCAACGACACCCACCGCACGTTAACGCAGCACTCATCGAAGGAGAAGCA
Organism: Cryobacterium sp. Y82; assembly: GCF_002929495.1. Classification (GTDB taxonomy): domain Bacteria; phylum Actinomycetota; class Actinomycetes; order Actinomycetales; family Microbacteriaceae; genus Cryobacterium; species Cryobacterium serini. The sequence continues at coordinate 30,344 of NZ_PJJJ01000037.1, read as the reverse complement.
CTCATGACCACACGCACCATCATCGGCAACCTGGCTCTCGACCCCGAAGTCGTCACTGCCGGCAGCATCCAGATCACCAAGCTGCGCGTCATCGAAAACACCGGCGAATACCGGGGCGGCAAATGGCTCGCCCACGACGCCGCCACAACACATTTCGTGGAAGCCAAGTTCGAGCTCGGCCAGAACGTCGCCGCCACCCTGCACAAGGGCGACCCCGTGATCGTCGTTGGCCGCGAGCACACCGACAGCTGGGGCGACGAGCAAGCACGCCAATACGGCCGCGTCATTGACGCCGACAACGTCGGCCCCGACCTCAACCGGGCCGTCGCCACCGTTCGCCGTAACTCCAAGCCTGACACCGAATAGCCATCCCGGGTGGGCCGCACGCGCGGCCCACCCACACAACCTCGTGAAAGGAGCACCACCATGAACGACCACGACAGCGAATTGATCAGCCGGGCGAACGAGCTCGCCGACATCGCACGCAGCTTGGCGCACGCGACTCGGGCGATCGACCGGCCCTACGACTCGTACCTGCTGCTCGGATGCCTGACCGCCACGCAGCGCTCGCTGGGCCAGGTCTACGACCAGCTCGCCAACTGGCACGGCAACGTCATCGACGGCGTCCAGTGCAACGGTGAAGACGGCTGCGGCGCCGGCTGCGCACCCGGAGTCGCCCGTGCGGAACTCGGCCTCCGCGACGCCGCTCAATTCGCCGGCATCGTCGAGGACGCCCTCCTGCAAGCTCACAACGCCAACAGCGTCGTCCGCTGGTTCGACGGCGTTTAGTCGGATGTCATGGCGTCGAGGAAGGGTTTCCGTATCGGATCACCGACCTTGCCCCTGAGAGGGTGTGCACACCGATAGCTTGGTCGCGTAGGCCAAAGTAGGTTCCCCGACTATTGCGCCTTGGGACGTTTCCCTTGGATGTAGGAGTCAACAGGCGGGCGTGAATCGAGCCAAGGCCAGTCGTCTTCACGTGGGAAGGGCGCTAAGACCTTGAGGATTTTGGGGAGGCCGAGTTCCGTGCGCATGGCATCTCGAAGAACGTGAATGAGGTCGCGTGTCTGAAACCATACGGGGTAATAGTCATCGAAGTTCAGTCTCAACTCGATCGGTGCGGTCACGGCGAGGAGTGCACCAGAGACACGATCCGCGAGATCCACTACTTCGGGCGAGGCAAGTAGTTCGACTTCACCGAGCAGCGGCTGCAAGGAGGTCTCCCACATCCTCGTGTACTCGTATAAGTCGGCGAGGATCAACTCGTCATCTGCGCTGATCGGCCTCGATTCAGTGGGCAGAAATATCCCAATCGTGTCGATCTCCATGTGCAGAGATACTGACATTGCAAGAAATTTTGCGTACGCAGTTCGTCGATCCGCCAGCCACCGTCTTTCATCTTCGGCGGTCAACCTCCGCCTTTCTGCTCCGCGGCCGAGCAAGCCAGTGAGGAGGGCGCCACCGACACCGCCAGCCAAGGCGAATCCTCCGGCAAGTAGGGCTATTGAAAGATCTAGGTCCACAGGATGAGCGTATACGCCAGTCAATGACGTCAACCCTCGGGCCGTAACGTCTGCCGTTGATCCAGGCGGAGTGAGCCGAGTCGAGGTAGCGACGTTCATGAGGCACTTGGTGGACGGCGTTGAGACCGTACGGAGTCAAACCTAATAGTGGCTGGCAGGTATTCGTTTGCCTATTCACTGGCAGCGAATAGGTAAACGAATAGGTATGGGGTCTCTTTCCCTGCCCCACCGCCGCCCCCTCGCTGCGCTTGCTTCCCAACCTCCCACACCCATCGTTCCTCAGTGTGTAGGAGGTTGGGAAGTAAAGGGGTGGTGGTGGGACAGGGAAAGAGAAGAAAAGAGTAGAAGAAAAAAACAGAGGTACAAAACACAAAAGAAGAAAACTGAAAAGAAAAAAAGAGGGAGAACAAGAAGAGAAGACAGAGAAGAAGTGAAAAAAGTGACGAGAAAAGCTAGGGAAAGCCGGCAGAAAATGTGGGAGCCGACGGCAGGAAGTAGGAAGCAATTGGGTAAGAAAAACGACGAGCAGAAGCGGTGAGGTCGATGAGTTGAAGTGGACGATGTGCGGTGTGGCATGCGGGGCTGTGTCGGTGGCTGGGTGCAGAATCGTGTTGGAAAGCTGAAACGTTGTCAGTTCGGAGGCTGAGTGATGGTGCAGGTGACGGAGCGCGACGAGGCACTTTTGGCGTGGTTGGACGTTGTTCGGCTCGCCGATATGGACGCCGTGCGGTGGGCGTTGGGCGCCCTGTCGGGTGCTGGTGAACCGGTGTCATTGCGCCGGGCGCAGCAGTGGGCGGCGCGGATGATCGGGACTGGATTGCTGGACCGGGGCCGGGTGGCGTATCGGGACGGGTCGATAGTGTGGGCCACGTATCTGGCGATTGGGAAGCCGGCGCCGAATCTGTTTCGGCAGACGACCCGGCATGAGGTAGCGGTCGCGACAGTGTCGGCGCGCTATCTGGCGCAGGGGTTCACGTGGCGGCGGGATCGCAAACCGAACAGCGTGCGCGAGCATCAGGCCGATGGGGTGGCCGAGCGTGACGGGGTTGTCGAGTTGGTGGAGGTGGAGTTGACGCCGAAGACGTGGCAGCGGTATCAGTCGATTTGTCAGAGCCACGCGTATCGCTTGGCGCATGAGGGGATTGATCGGATCGCGTATTTCTGCACGGCGGACGCTGATCGGGCGGTGACGCGGGAGGCTGACAAGCACCTGGTCCGCACCGACCGTCCCCGTTTCGTTTCCCAACACTCCCTCGACGCACGCGGGTACTGGACCGGCGACGAGCTGGGCGCCGGCGCCCACGCGACTGCACACGGAAGAGCCACCCTTTTGGTCGAGCTCGAGAGCACCAGCGAGTGGGGCGAATCCTCGCAGGTCCACGCATGAGCGACACGGCCGCTCCGATAGAGACGGACGCCACCAGCGACACGATCGCGCGGCTGCTCGGCGCCGCGTTCGCGGTCGTCATGGTCTTGATTGCGTTGCCGCTGGTCGTGCCGGTCGTGGTGAGCCGGATTGCCGGCGACGTTATCGCGACGAAGACCCGGTTCTGGGTGGTGTGGCGGTGGCAGTGGACAGTCAACACCGTCGGCATCCTCCTCGTAGCCGCGCTCCTCACGTGGGAGGCAATCCTGCTGGCGGACTGGATCCGTTCGGGGGCCGCGACCGAGTTCTTTGACGACGCTGAGTGGTGGGCGCAGCTTTGGCCGATGTTTGGTCTTTGGGTGGTGGCGAATTTCTTTGCCGGTGTGCTGTTGCTGCCGGCAGCGTGGTCGTTGCGGCGGCGGAAGATCGCCGAGCAGGTGCGGTCCCGGCGAGTATCGAACGTGGTGCGGCAGGAGAAGATTGAGACCGCACGCAAACGTGCCGCCGACAGCAGCGTGGCCCGCCGCATCGGCGTGCGCCTCGAAGCCGAGACAGGCCGCATCGTCGGCACCACTCGCCAAGCGGTCACCGTACCGCTGGCTGTGGGAGATCAGCGGCAGGCGTTCGGGGTGACGAGCCGGGTGACAGTTCGGACCCTTGCTGACCGCTTCTATGACATGCGCCGCGTGCGCGACTGGGTCGATGCCACCGGCAAATATCTGGTGCTGCCGCCGACGGCATCGTCGGTGCGGGCACTGATCATCGCTGAGTCCGGCAGCGGCAAAACCGTCCTGATCAACGGACTCGTGCTGTGTGCATTGGAATACGGGTGGCCCGTGTTCGTTATAGACGCGAAAGGTGACCCGGCTGACGCCGAGAATCTGGTCGCCGTGGCGCAGACTTACGGCCGGACGGCGACAACCGGCGGTACGTGGAACCTGTTCAACGGCACCGGCGACCAGATCACGGCGAAGCTGATGCGACTGATGCCTGTCCCTGATGGTGCCAACCAGCATTATCTCGATGAGATTCGTGGGGTGCTGCAAATGGTGCAAGGCAGGTCTCCGCTGCGCAGCATCGCCGACCTGCGCGAGCGGCGGACCTACCCAGCCCGGTTCGTAGACGACACAGACGACCTGCCGCTGATCAACAAGCGTGTCGAGCGAGACGGGTCGACCGCGGGAGCACGGGCGTTGCAGAGCCTGCTTGTGGCGCTGCGGCCGATGCAACGCTGGATCGGCCAGGACGGCTGGTCTTACAACGCGCCGAAAGCTGACGTGACGGTCATTCCGCTGTCGCCGGTCGACGATGCTCAGGCGCGGCTGGGTGATCTGCTCCTGCTGGACTTGCGGAACTTTCTCGCCACCCGGTTGGAGCGCCGCGACAAGTCCCCGGTGGTCGTCATCGTTGACGAGTTCCCCCAGCTGGTGACGGGTGCGCAGGACCCGGGTGATACCGCGGGGAGCCTGTTTGAGACGGCGCGCAGCGCCGGCGTCGGCCTAGTCCTCGCGACGCAGAGCCCGGCCGGTCTGTCTAACGATGAGGTCCGCCGGCGCCGTGCACTCACGAGTGGCGCGGCGCTGATCTTTGGCCGGTCCAAAGACCCGGAAGAGGTGGTGAAGTATGCCGGGACGGTGATGCGGATGGAATCCGCCGGCCGCGCCACCGGCGAAGAGCTCGGCAGCGCCCGCGCCCAACACACCTACGTCATCCCTCCGCAAGACGTGCGGGAAGCCGCGGACGGAGCGTTCTGGATCGTGCAGGGCGGCGCGATCGCTCCGTTCCGAGCACTGCCCAACCGGCAACTGCAGACACCAGCATCCGCGCCGCTCACGCCGGTGTTGGTGCCGGCTGATGTCGAGCGTGGTCGTGACGAGGAGGTCGTGCGGCTCGACGTCGTCGAAATGGATGAATCCGGGAGCGCCGCCTGACCGATGCGGGCGGCGCTCCCGCCAGGGTCAGAGTCGGTCGGCGTCGTCAATGGTGGCGACAAGTTGGGCGCCGAACTGACGGATGAGCCGGTCGCATCCCGCGTTAGACACGGTCGAAGTCCTCCCGGGCACGGCGCCGCACGGTCGGCCGAGTGCGATGGCGGTCTCCGCGGTGTGGAGGTGCCCGGACTCGTGCTCCGCTTCGACAATGATGGTCTTGGTTGTGAGCGCCGCGAGGAGTCGGTTGCCACGTTGGAACCGCCACGCCGAGGACATTTGTCCCGGTGGAATTTCACTCACGACAACACCGCGCGTCGCGACCCCGTCGACCAGCTCCACGTTTTCCGCAGGGCAAGTGTCGTCCATGCCCATGGGGAGAACAACCACGTTGCGGCCCGCGAATGCCCGACCGGTGGAGAGGACGGCAGCGTCGATGCCGCGAGCGGCGCCGGAGGCAATTGCCCAGCCGCGCTCGATCAGGCCGGAGGCCAGGTCCACACATACGTGCCTGCCGTACGGGGTCGCAAACTGCGTGCCCGTCAACGCCACGCTCGGCGCGCTCAGAAGTGCAGCGTCCCCGCGCACCCAGAGAGCAAAAGGTCCTGTCTCTCCGAGATTGGCAACGGACGCCGGCCAGTTCGGGTGTGATGGCGTGAGCAACTCGTACCCGCCTGCGACGGTGAGGCGGATCGTGTCGACGACCCGGCCAACCGAGTACCGAGGCAAGACTGATGCTCGCAGCTGCGCGAGGGTCCCGTCTTGGCTGGCCGCAGTATCGCCGTTGAGGTTGAGGAGGGCGTTCAGGGCTGCTTCGGCCCCATACCGTGCGATGAGTGCGCCGACGTGGGGGTCGCCGGGTTCGGCGATGGTGGCCCAGGCGGTGCGTGCGATGGTGTCGTGGCTGATGGGACTGCTCACGGTGGTGTCGGTGCTGATGGTCTCGATAACCGCAGCGATGGTCATGATGGTGGCTCCCTCTCCTGGACCGAATATTTTGTTTGCCTTCCGGCGAGAGAAATCGATAGCGAGCGGGAGAGCTGTAGTGCCCAGAATCTCAGGCGAAATAAGGGAGCCTGCGACCGCGTCTGAGAATCTGGGAACGCAAGCGCGAAGCGAGCTACGATGACCGGCCGGAAAGGTCAAACAAGCCCGTGAAAAACAGGCCGCGGATGCGGCTCAAAATATGAGGTTCGCAGCGGCGCCAGCCGCTTCCAAATAGGTCCTTGCGCGGTCCGGCGATTACCGCCCGCCGGCAGCGAGGTTGAACAACCAAGCGCACTGGGCGGTCGTTGTGGCCGAGATTTTTGAAGGTATTTTTTGTCTTCTGGGGGTGTGTCACCACCAATGTCAGAGGTGAGCATTACTCTCGACGTAGACGGCAACGACGCCGCACAGGAAGGGAATCATGACGGTGCACTCCCGATCCGCTCGAACGGATACGACAGCATGGCTGGCAGGAATATGCCCGGCTGTTGCCACAATCCGCCGACGCCCGGCCAGCCCCGTTACTGATTCCAATCGCTGTGTCGTTGTGGTGATTGACGAGCACCGTATGGGGTCCTAGAGAGGGAAATTTGCTTGTGTCCAGTCAGAATCAGGCAACAACACCGACCACGAACCAGCACACTGACCCGCCTGTGAGTACCGCGTTTCGCGGTGCGTCACGTGCCCAGGGCTACATCGAAGCGGATGCCCCCACCCCCGAACGCCCCGTCGCCCCGCTTCCGGAACGCCAAGCCGTCGACGAGACTGTTGCACCGTCCAGCGCGACACCGCAGCGGCCAGCAGGAATCCCGTCTGAGCCGGCTCTGGCCGATCTGTTTGGCGGTTCCGATCACGACCTCGGACTGCTCTCCACAGCCCCGCAGGCGCAGGGTGCGCAGCGCGGCCTGCGCGGCGTGCTGTCGCGCCTTGGGTTCTCGATGACGCCCGGACCGGCGGAGTTGGCCGAGCGCGAACAGACCGAAGCGTTGCGCCGCGATGAGGAAACGATCCGGCAGGCAACATGGACCCGTGCGGTGAGCGTGTTGGTCGCGAATCAGAAGGGCGGCGTCGGGAAGACGCCGTCGGCGATCATCGCCGGCGGAGTCCTCGCCGCAGCGCGCGGCGGATCGGTGTGCATCCTCGAGGTATCCGACGACCCCGGCGCGCTGTCGTTCCGGGCGGAGGGGAACCCGGCCCGCGGCATGGGAGAACTCGTCCGCGACGTCGACACGATCAGTAGCGCCGGGCAGCTCGCCGGCTACACAGCCCCGCAAACCTCGTTCGCGTCCGTGATCGGTACCGTCCGTCGCCGGCCGCGCCTCACCCATGACGATGTGGTGGCCGTTGCGGCGGTCGTCGACCAGTACTACGGCATCCGCATTATGGACAGCGGCAACCAGCCCTCCTCGTCCGCATTTCAGGGCGCCGTCCATACCGCCGATGCGTTGGTTATCCCGGTGTTCAACGCCGGGGACGCGGTGTTGGAAGCGGTCGCGCTGCTCGATGTACTCCGGTCGGCCGGCGGCAAGGCGGCGAGCTTGGCCGACCATGCCACGATCCTGCGGCTGACCGACGGCCGGCCGGAGAACAGGCAGGTCGTCGACCGCGTCGACCAGATCATCGCCGACGCTGGCGTCGAGCAGGTGTTCACCATCCCGTATGACCCGCACATCGCCGAGCGCGGGCAGATTACCCTCGATCACCTCGCCCCACAGACGCGGCGGGCGTTTGCCGCAGCGGTCGCGGGCGTCGTGCGCACCCTGCAAGCCACCGTCCGATAGCCGCGAAAGGCGAACCGTCATGCTCACAGAATCCCTGCAGACCCTCGTGGGCACCATCGTGCGCACGATCGACAACCCGCTCGACGGCATCCTGCCGGACTTCACCATCTTCGGGGCGGAATTCACCCTGCTCTGGCAGAAGCTCCTCGCCGGGGTATGGGGGATCGGCATCATCCTGGCGATCGTGTTCCTAATCATCGGGATCATTAAAATGGCCAGCGCCTCCAGCGGCGGCAACCCCAACGAATATAAAACCGCCCGCAACCAAGCCATGTGGGCCGGGATATCCCTCGGGGTGCTCGCCGCCCTCGCCGTGATCGTCGGCGCCATCCTCGCCGTCTTCGGATAGGAGCACTCGTGCACGCGACCGCATCACCCACCCGCCGCACCTGGCCCGTGATCGTCGGCGCCGCCATCCTCATCGGCGCACTCATCATCGCTGGCGCCGTCTACTTCGGCAGCCAAGCCGACACCGCCGCACCTACTGCCGAGCCGACAATGCCGATAGCGAGCAGCACGCCGTCGCCGAGCACCACACCGGTCGACGCGGAGCCGACCGGATGCCTCGGCGGCGAAACGCGAGACGCAGCCATGGTCCTTGCTGCACAACAGGCAGCACCGCACACAAGTACGGGGGGAGTCGAGGTTGCCGCCGCTTTCGTGCGCTGGCTAATCCAATTCCCGTACCCATCCGCGGCTGACGCAGACAAGGTTGCTGCCACCGGGCTGGCAGCAGACGCGCCCACGAAAAATCTCAGCGAGTTCTTTGTAACAAGTCCCAACCTTTCGGGGGGACTCGTCCCCGACTCGACGGAGTACTACCTGTCGACCATTCCCGGCGTCTGGCACATTGAGTCAGCTTCGAACGACGAAGTCGTCGCGACGATCGGCACGGGTCTCGTCGAACAAGGAGCGTTGAGCCCGCAGCTAAAGGGATCCCTAACCGTGACCGTCCACTGGGAGAACGACGGGTGGAAATTTGTGAAGTCCGACGGGACTCGCACCACCGAGGACCTCTTCTCGATCGGCGCTCCCTTCACGAGTGGGTGCTGACCATGCTGTGGATGGAGCCTGCAGACGATGGGCAAGGCGGAATCATCGGAATCATCGGCGGTATCGGTAACGCCATCAATGGTGCGGCGGGGGTGGTGTCGTACTGGTCCGACCCGTGGGGAAACACATTCAAGATGCTCCGCGACACGGCGCAGGGGATGAGTCGTGACATCATGCCGGCGCTGACCAGTGCGACGCTTCCGGATTTGACGGCGGACTGGTTCATCAGCGCCTACAAGATTAGCTTTGCTACGGCGATCTTCGTCGCCGTGCTGTTGCTGATCCCGCAAGCTGTGCGAACGGCGCGCGGCGCCCAGGCCGGCCGCGATCTGGTCGAGTCCGTCGGACTCTACTTTGGAACCTTCCTTCTCGGGGCCATGTTCGGCCCAATGTTCGGGATCATGCTGATCAACTTCTTCCACTCCCTCACGGACGTCTTCGTCGCAGCCGGCCTGACCGGCACAGCGAATACCGTCACTGGGCAGTTCACCACCATGATTGAGCAGGCCGACCCAGTCGGCATCACCGGCGGAATCGTCATGGGCGTCATCCTGATGATCTGCATGATCCTTGCACTCTTCCTGGTGCTGCTCATGTTGCTCGTGCAGCTGGTGACCCTCTACTTCACCGGCGTGTTGCTGCCGCTTGGACTGGTGTGGATCATCGATAAAAACAAGCGGTCCTTCGGCTTGAAGATCGCCGCGTTGTGGATTGGGATTCTGGCAGCCCACCCGCTGCTGTTCTTGCTGCTGGGTTTGGCTTTTTCGATGACGGCGAACCAGATCAGCGCGTTCGGCAACAACTTCGGCCTGCAATCGATGGTGTCCCTTATGGTCGCGATCATCGGGCTGCTGATGGCCGCGCTCTCGCCATTGCTGCTGATGAAGTTCGCCCCGATCATTCCGATGGCCTTCGGCGGTACCACCGGTCCATCCGTGGACGTCGGGAAACACATCGGGGCGCAGAACATGACCGAAGCCACCGAACGCTACGGCCACCCCTCCAGCCAGGATCGGACCTCCTCGACAACGACGAAAGAGTCCACGGACTCCACGACCGAGCGCGTCTCAGAGTCCTCGACAGCTCCGGGGAGCCTGTCGGAGGTCATCGGCAACCGCGTTGCTGCTGCCGCAGTGGGCACCGGCGCCGCCGGTGACGGCGCGCCGATCGGCGCCGGCCGGGCAGCGACGGCCACCGCGGGAGCTGCCGGGGCAAGTGCGGCCGCTGGCGGAGCGGCTACCGCGGCTGAGACCGGGCTCGCCGCCGCTGGGACGGCGGAATCAGCGACCGGCGCGGGCGCGGTCGTCGGCGTCCCGACGCTGATCGCGGCGGCGGGGATCGCCGCCGCGCACAAGAGCATCGAGGCCGTCGGGAAAGGCATGGACATGGTCCAGACCGCCGGAGAGCAGGCGACGGAGTCAATGGATGACACCCCAACCCTGGGAGGAGATCACCCATGACGACAGATCTGCGTAACCGCACGGTTATTCGTTATTTGGGCGGGGAGAGCGGGCACCGCTCGTTCTTCGGCGGCACGCACTCTCGCGCTCGGATCATTTTCCTGGCCTGCTCTCTCGTGTTCGGGATGGTGTTCACCCCACTGATCGGTTGGCCCGCCCTCGCAGCTGCTGCGGTCAGTTGCGGCGTGACCTTCTTGGTCACGGCGAAAACACACCGCGGGTCAATCGTCGACCGGCGGCGTAAACGAGCCCGCTGGAAGAAACGCACCCGGGCGGGCACGACCAGGTTTGAGCCCTACGAAGTCGGCGCGTGGGACCAGCTCCAGCAAGCCCTCACCGACGCCCGTGCAGCGAAAGGCCCGGCAGCCCGGGAGGCGGCTGCGGAGGCGGGCCGGGCCGTGGTGGCGATGCGGGCGAACCCGGACGGGTCGGACGGACTCGGCTGGCTGCAATACGGCAGGGGCGAGCCCGGCATTGCATGGCACGCGCCAGTCGGTGAGCAAAGTTACCTGTCAGTGACGTTCACCGTCAGCGGTCAGCTGCGCGGGATTGAATCGGCCAGCGTCATGGCGCGCGCCGCCCATGGCTGGGGCGCGTTCCTCGCTGCCCGCGCCGTCCCCTCCGTCCTCGTCCAAGACGTGCAGATCACTACCCGGGTGTTGCCGGCCGATACCGCGTTGCAGGAATTCTGGGTGCTCAATAATCTCGATCCGGCGGCGCCGGTCGATGCGGTCGCCTCCTATGAGGAGGTGTTGCGGCTGACCGGGAACGACGCGATGGTGCAACGCCACTTCGTTACCGTCAACTGGCCGCTTACACCGTCATTTTTTGACGCCGCTGCCAAGTATGGCGACGGCCGGGACGGATGGCGGGCGTTGATGCGGCAAGAGATCGCCTCCACCAAACGTGGTTTGACGGAGTCGAAGATCGGCCGGGTGGAGGTGTTGACGGCGCGGCAGGTGGCGGCGGTGGTGCGGCATCAACAAAACCCGTCGCGGCCGATCGACTTCGTCGCTGACGTGCACCCGAACCGGGTCGGCGAACCCGCGGAGGAAGAGTTCTCCGCGCACATCGTCGACAGCGTGGACCCGCTCACCGGGCTGCCGGTTCGGTGGTGGCATCGTACCGCCGCGATCCGCGCCGAAGCGCTCGCGACCGCCGCTCGCACTCAGCTGTGGGTGTTGGATCTGCTCATCGGGAAGGACATCCAGTTCATCCGCTCGGTCAGCTTTCACCTTCACCTGGTGCCGGCATCGGAGGCGAAAGTCGCCGCCCGGCAAGACCTGGTCCGCGACACCGCCGAAGCCCTCTCCCGCAGGGAGGCCGGGCAGCTTGACACGGACGATACCGACGTGCACATGACGGCCGCCCGTCGTCGCCGGCAAGATCTCGTGTCGGGGTCGCAGCACCACGGTGCTCTCTGGATCGGCTTTGTGACCATCTCCGTCCGCTCCCGGGAAGAGCTGGCGCGGGCGTCCCGGCAGCTCGAGGAGACCTGCTCCACCGGTCTCGGCATTGAGAGCTTGGACTGGCTCGATTCGTATCAGGCGGCTGCGTCGGGTACGACGTGGCCGATCGGCCGCGGCTTGGTCGCGTCCGCGCCGTCGTTCTCCGCCCGCGTCTACAGCCGCCTAGCCGGCAAATCCGACAAGGAAGCTCTCACATGACCACACCCGACCCCCTCAGCTCGCGCTCAAAGTTGTGGGCGCTGCCCGTGCTGCGCCGCTTCGCGCCGCCCGTCGAGGTGCCCGCCGACGAAGCCGGCGGGATCGACGCAGCCGGTAGTCGGGGTTCAGTGGAGATTGTGCCGTGGGCGCTGCCGGGCACGCCGCTGCGCACGCAAGCGGCGGCGGCGCGCCGCGGCTTCTATGCGCCCGCCCTGGCCGGTGCGCCGACGACGACGCGGCAGGCCGAGATCCTGAACACCGCGCTGATCGGCCCGCCGACCGGCACCCGCGGTGTCGTCAACGGGCGGGACGTGTTGTCGCGGACGACGATCTCCCACGACCCCGTCACCGCCTACAACTCGGAGCCGCGCGAGGTGTCGAGTCCGAACGTGATCGTGATGGGCGACGTCGGCGCGGGCAAGAGCGCGCACACTAAATGCAACTACGTCGTCCGCCCGCTGCTGCTCCAAGGCCGCCGCGGGGTCGTGTTCGACAAGAAGGATCAGAACGGGGAGGGCGAATACTCCAACGTCGTGCGGCACTACGGGTTTGAACCGATCCGGTTCACCGCCGACGGCACCGGCACCACCTTGAACCTGCTCGATCCGATGATCGCCCGCGGCACCGGCGTCAAAGGGCAAACACGGCTGCTGAATATCGTCACTCACATCGCCCGCGGCGATCAGCCCCTCAGTGAATGGGAAGAGGAGGCCCTCCGTGCGGCGCTGCGCCGCACCGTCGGCCAGGCCCACGGGCGGGCGCCGGTGCTCGCCGACGTGCTGCCGAACCTCGGCCTCGTCGTCGACGATGACGACTACCGCACCCTGTCGATCACCGCCCGCGACGACCTGCACAAGGCCGGCCTGTCGGTGAAGTGGACATTGAACGGGCTGCTCGACGAATACGCCGGCCTCCTCGAGGGCGAAACATCATCCACTGTCGACCTCAGCGGCAAGCTCACGTCGTTTGATATCTCCCAGCTACCCGATGACGGCCCGGCAGTGCCGGTCGTCATGGCGATCGGGAACATGTGGATGCTCGGCCGGCTGCGCAGCGAACGAGACTCCGCGACCACCGTCGTCTATGAGGAGGGCTGGCACATGATCGGCAGGCCGTCGGCGCAGCTGATCAAAGCCAACCAGAAACTCTCCCGCGGCCTGGGCATCTCGAACGTGTTCGTCATGCACAAAGGCACCGACATTCCCAAGGACTCACCCGGCATGGCCATCATCCAGGAAGCCCAAACCGTCATCGTCTACCGGCAGTCCCGCCCCGAAGACGCCCTCTGGTGCCAGCAAACGTTTGGGTTCGCTCCGGAGACGGCGCGCACCATCGAGACGCTGGCGGATGGGCATTACATTTTCAAGTTCGGGTCGCACCCGGAAGCGCACGTGGAGCACATCCGCTCCGAGTGGGAGCGGCAGCTGACCAACACCGACGAGGGCCTGTCCGTCGGCACCATCTTCTAACATCATGGGCCTGGTCAAACTGCTCGCCGCCAGCCTCACCGGCCTGCTCCTGACCGTCGGCGGCACCGTCGCCCTCTCCTCCGGCTCCGGCACCGGCACCACCTGCGGCCTGACCGCGGTCAGCCGAGCGGACGCCGCCGAGCACCCGGCTGTCTCCGGGTATAGCGGCGACCAGCTCGCCAACGCCGCCGACATCATCAACGCCGGCGCCCAGCTCGGGCTCACCACCCAGTCGCAAACCCTCGGAGTGATGACAGCGATGGGGGAGTCGAGCCTGACCAACCTCGACCACGGCGACACCGCCGGCCCCGACAGCCGCGGCCTGTTCCAACAACGGGCCACCTGGGGATCCCTCGCGGAGCGGATGGACCCCGCCACCGCGGCACGGCTGTTCTTCCAACGCCTAGTGGCGCTATCGGGGTGGGAGACAATGACGCCGTCGGCGGCAGCATCCGCCGTGCAAATCAACGCCGACCCGGAACACTACGCACCGTTCTTCGCGCCGGCGACCGACGTCGTCACCGCGCTCACCGCCAGTGCCGGCGGCGCCTGTGGTGTCGGTGGAGGGGATGCTGTCGGGCTGGCGCAGCAGCTCGTCACCGCCGCCGACAACGGGCAGCTGCGCGGCCTCGTCCCGGACCACCTGAAGGAGATCCGGTGGATCGCCACCGGGCAAACTGTCCCGGACTGCGGGATCGACACCCGCATCCTGCAGGTGATGGTCCTGGCCGTCAACCAGTTTCACCAGGTCGGCGTCAGCGACATCAACCGCAAATGCACCGGGCAACTCCTCGGCGCCGGCACTCAGTCGTCGCACTGGATCAACGGTGGCGGCGGAGCCGTCGACTTCTACTCCCTCGGCGGCCGCAGCCTCACCGGCGCCGACGGCCAGTCCCTCCGCCTAATCGGACTCCTCGACCCAATCATGCCGCCCGGGGCACGGATCGGGCAGGCAGACTGCCGGCGGGAGGCGGGCATCAACTTGGCGCTGGTGCACTTCGCCCAGTTTGACGACACCTGCAATCACCTGCACCTGGACGTCGCGTTCACCGCTGATCCGATGACCCTTGGCTAACCGCGGAGCCCCACCCACATCAGGGGTGGTGTCTGTTCGTTCGAGGAGCATGCTGGCCCGGGTTGGCGCTGACCAACGTGCGCACGGTGTGCCGACCGGTGGGACAACTGGGCTCGGCGTTCCCTCCGGTCGCTTATTTCCTCACCCGCTGGCCCCACGGATCGGTCCCGCACTTATGGTCGCTTCCTCCCAGGCGCAGCGAATCTCCGCTACCGAACAGCACCACCCCGACAGTGTGAGTGAAAGGAGCCCCGCTATGAACGAAACAGTCGGCGTCATCGTCTACACGAAACCGAACTGCCAGCCGTGCCGGATGACCAAGCTCGCCCTCGACAAGCAGGGCATCAGCTACACCGTCGTCGACCTCACCGAAACACCCGCCGCCCTCACCTACGTGCAAGACGAACTCGGATACAGCAGCGCTCCCATCGTCGTCATCGACGACCACAACCACTGGGCTGGCTTCCGTCCCGACCTCGTCGCCAAAATCGGCCACTAACCACCGGGCCGATGGACAAGGCCCGCGGCAGCAGGGCAGCACATCCGACAAGGAAACAACCGAGCGCGCGGGGAGACCGACCAGCGTGGCGATCACCGCTCGGCGTGGGAACTCGTAAACCGCGGCGTGCTCAACCCCGTGCCCCGGTGGCAGCGCCGCAGGGAGTCTGCCTTACACCAGACGCAACCCACGGGGGAGCCTCTGCGGGGGTCCTTGGACCGCTGCGCGGACGTCTTGTATCTTTTTTCGTCTGTCTGGCCGGTCATCATAGTTCGCTTCCGTGCCTACGTGCCCACCTGGTCGGACGCGGTCGCAAGCTCCCTTATTTCCCCCGACCAGCCGTGCACTTCGGCACTCCCGCTCTCTATCGATTCTCTTGCCAGCCAGGCAAAAAAATCAGTTGAGCGGAGAGAATCATGCACCAGTTCCCCATCACCACCCGTCCCGAACGCACCAGCAACGACATAGCAGCCGACCGCAAAGCAGCAAACGCATTCTTCGCCCGATATACGACCACCGACAGCCCCAGAACTCAGCGCGCCCGAGACGCCCTCCTCCGGTTCTACAGCTACGACTGGAACCTAATTTGCTGCGTCATCGAAGCCACCGAGTGGTCCCGAACCCACGCCGACGACACCGTCGCGCACCGCGCCGCAGGACGAGCCGCCCAAGCAGCGCTCAACGACATTCCCACTCGCGACGATTCCCAGCTCCGCCCGTACGTGCATACCGTGACCATGAAGCGCTTGCCGACCCCCGGGGTGACGCCCTGCCCGGTGAGTGAACGCCTCACGGCCCGAGGCCAAGCCGACCGCTTCTGGGCCCTGTGCCTGAACCCGACCGGCAAGTTTCGAGCCGCCGTCCTCCACGACGCCGACCAGCCCTTCAGTCAGTGGTTGCTCCTACAGCCCGGCTATGGGCCCCGGCAGGACGCTCCCGAAGGATATTCCGGAACGCTTCGACTGCCCAAATCGCAGCGATTCGTGCCCGGCTCGGTTCGACCCGCAGGAATCAGCTACGACCGCGCACTGGAAATAGCCCTCGCCGCTCTGGACAAGTTCAGCCGCTAACGCCGGGTGAGGGGGAACGTCCCCCTCACACACCCCCGCCGTGCGATGTTATCCACAGATCGCCCGGATCGCCGGCGGCCTCCGGTTTCCGCGCATTAGCGTCAAGGCCTACCCGTCGTGAAAGGACCCTCATGCGTTTTATCAAACTTGCCGTCACCACTTACGGACACGACCGCTCCCGGCCGATCATCGGCGCCGACGACGTCTGGATCAACCTCGACCAGGTCGTTTCGATCGAGGAACAGCTCGACAGCAACACCTTCGCGGACGCCGTGCGCGAGGGAATCGCGCCGGAAGAGCACTATCCCTGCATAGAGCTGACCACCTCGAACGGGAGCACACACCTGGTGTCGCTCGGTGTGTATCCGGACCAGGCAGGTGGCTTCGCCGTCCTGACTCGATTCATACCCCTGCTCCTCGACGGCAGCAAGAAGGGCTTGGGCGATGACATCCAGCTCGCAGAAATCCTGGCAGAGGCACCGTCGGTCAGGGCGATTTGGCCGTAGGACGGGGTGATTTTGAATCCATCGAATATCAGACAATAGTGGTCATCCTCACGGGCGCGAGCGAAGACCTGGCGCTGCGATCTCCTTGGTGAAGTCCGTCGAAGCCTGACCTCATACCAACCTCGAAATCCGCGAATGTTCCTCGAGCGACGTCGTCCGTCGCCGTCTATGGGCATCGGTAGTTACAGCGCCAATTTTTTGGCTCTTGCTAAGCAGCTGTGACTGGCTCGGATACAACCTGTCGAAGGTTCAAGCGGCGGTGACAGCGCCGAGCGTTGGCATGGATCCTCGCATCAAATCTCTGCTCGGGCCAGCTCCGACAAAACGTTAAAGTTCCGAAGGATTGTTGTGGACCGTTGTCCGACGACAGGACATCGCGCCAGCAATCGACTGCGTTGGGAGCAAGCTCAGAATCGGCGGTTTGCATGGAGCAAATTCGTATCTTCGTGCGTTACCGTTGTCACATGACAAGTCCAAGCGAATTCGACCGTGAGCGGAGTGGCGCGCGGAAAAAGATGCACGCCACAGGTCGAGTAAACGCAAAAGAGAATGCAGACCGCTCGCTCTCTTCAGGTGTCAAGTACATTCGCCGAGAAGACGCACTGCGTTTCGCCCATCGGATCGCCAGTGACAACACCGATCTGATGCGCCGCTTGGCCTAGTGCCTGACACGTATTATCTCGATTTTGAGACTGTTGAGATAATTAATATGTCGTTCTGCGGCGAAGGTGCAGGCGTACGAGATCTCAACGGCGTTCGTGGAATCGTAGATCGCCCGAAGAGTCAGTACATGGAAACTATCTTTTTTCCGACTGTCTTTGACAAGGCGGCTGCCCTGCTCCACGGCTTTGCCACCACGCAGTACTTTTCGGATGGCAATAAGAGGACGGCATTTTTGTCTGCGACAGTATTCCTCTCTGCCAACGGGAGGGTGTGGGGAAACATATCCGCTGACGATGCGGAGCCTTTTTTGCTCGGCGTCGCCGCGAATAAAATCGCCATCGACGACGTGGCACGGTGGCTAGAACTGAATTCGTCGCCCGTTTCTAGCAACATTCCCTCACCTAATAGATAGTAAGAATACGCGGATGCCAACGTCCTCTCCGGTCAGGGCGTTTCGCCCGGGGAACGGGCTGGATGCCTACGTAAGGGTCGGACTTTGCCAAGCGACGTGAACTTTGCAAGCGGTTAAAGCCGGCGATCTTGATCGCTAGCTTCATCTTGAGCGTATCCGCCCCTTTTTGCGGGTGGCGCTCGAGATGGCAGACTCGGCACCTTTCCTGGCGCCTAAGTCCTTCTGTAACGTCTAAGAATCGATTCCGTGCTGCCATCAGGTTGAGATGACGACTGACGATGTCGTGAGGGCCCGGAGCCTGCCATGGTCTGATCTCAGTCTAGGATCCAACATGCGAGCCGCGCAGCGGTGACGCTGAGCTTGCTATCTTTGGCGATACCGAACCGTACACGCGTATCGACAACGTGACCGATGAAATCTCGACCGATTATCAAAAGCTCTGCCCATGTTGCCTGCAATTTTGCAACTGCAGCTTAGATCTATCCTCCATAATCAAGGAAGCGACGCGGTGAATGTGTGCCGAGCTATAGTTTTGCTCGCGGTCATGTGTCATGTTAACGCCGACTGAAAACGGGGCCAAAAACGCCAACTGAAAATAGGGCCACCAACCATTATGGAAGGTGATCAAATTGGATGATTGGGCTGAGATTCGCCACCTGCATTCGACGGGGAAGCATTCGAAACGGGAGATAGCGCGGCTGGTTGGGGTATCTCGCGGGACGGTCGATCGGGCGTTGGCCGTGGACAGGTCCCCGGCGTATCAGCGGGAGCCGACGGGGTCGAGTTTTGACTCGTTCGCCGCCCAGGTGCGGGTGTTACTCGCGGCCACACCGTCGATGCCGGCCGCGACAGCTGCAGAGCGGGTGGGCTGGTCGGGATCTCCGTCGTTGTTTCGGGCCAAAGTCGCGGAGCTCCGACCGGAGTATGCCGTCCCGGATCCTGCAGACCGACTGGTGCACCCGGCCGGTTTCCAGATCCAGTGCGATCTCTGGTTCCCGCACGAGGACCTGCCGATGGGGCATGACCAGGCGGCTGCGCCGCCAGTGCTGGTGATGACGTCAACCTTTTCGGGGTTCATTCAAGCACGCATGTTGCCGTCACGGACAACACCGGATCTGCTCGGCGGAATGTGGTCGCTGCTGCAGGAGGCGGAAGCCGTTCCGACGCGGTTGACGTGGGACAACGAGACCGGCATCGGCCGTGGAAAACTCACCGAACCCGCCGCCGCTTTCGCCGGCACCCTCGGCACCCAAATCAAACTGCTCAAAGCCCGCGACCCCGAGTCCAAGGGCATGGTTGAACGCATGAATCGGTTCTTCCGAAGCCGCTTCATGTCAGGCCGCACTTTCGCCTCTCCCGATGATTTCAACGAGCAGCTCGCCGCGTGGTTACCCGTGGCCAACAATCGTCTCTCCCGGTCCCGCCGAGGTCGACCCAACGATCTCATCAGCAGTGATCGGGCCGCGATGCGCGGGCTGCCGCCGATGGCCCCGGAGGTGATGTTTCGTAACAGCGTCCGGCTGCCACGCGATTATTACGTTCGCGCGTTCAGTAACGACTACTCCGTCGACCCGGCCATGATCGGCCGAGTCGTCGACGTGGCAGCGAGTCTGGACCGCGTCACTGTTCACCACGACGGTGTCCTCATCGCAACGCACCACCGATAATGGGCTCGGCAACTCACCGTCACCGACCCCGCACATGTCCTCCGCGCGGCCGAGCTGCGCACCCAGTTCCAAGCCCAACGCACCCGCCGGCCCCCGCACACGACCATCGTCGAGATCGCGTCGTTGACTCGCTACGACGAACTCTTCAACGTCGACCTTGAACCGGCGCCGACCGTGCTGGCGGTCGCGTCATGATCGGCCCAGAAGCGGCCTCGCAGATCGAATATTTCGCCCGGGCCCTCCGAGCACCCCGGATCAGTGAAGCGTTCCGCCGCCTCGGCGATCAAGCCCGCGACGCGGGCTGGTCCCACGAGGAATACCTCGCCGCCGTGCTCTCGAAAGAAGTCTCCGAACGTGAAGCTTCCGGCGCCGCACTGCGAATCAAGGCCGCACGGTTCCCGGGGTTCAAGACCCTCGAGGACTTCAACTTTGAGCACCAGCCCTCCGCTGACCGGAACCTCATCGCCCACCTAGGCATGAGCGTGTTCCTCACCGAAGCGAAGAACATCGTCCTCCTCGGCCCTCCCGGCACCGGGAAAACACACCTCGCCGTCGGCATCGGGATCAAAGCCGCCAAAGCCGGCCACCGAGTCCTCTTCGACACCGCGACGGGCTGGGTCACCCGACTCCAAGAAGCCCATTCTCGGGGCAAACTTGCCGCCGAACTAACCCGGCTGCGCCGCTACAGCCTGCTGATCGTCGACGAAGTTGGCTACATTCCCTTCGACCAAGACGCCGCGAACCTGTTCTTTCAACTCGTGTCCTCCCGCTACGAACACGCGTCGCTGATCATGACGAGCAACCTGCCGTTCTCCCGCTGGGGCGACGTCTTCGGAGACCTCACCATCGCCTCCGCCATGATCGACCGCATCGTTCACCACGCCGACGTCATCAGCCTCAAAGGCAACAGCTACCGACTCAAGAACCACGAACCCGCCGCAACTACGGCACACTAGAACCACACGAAAGTGGCCCTGTTTTCAGTTGGCAGAAATGGTCCCATTTTCAGTTGGCGTTAACAGTGTCACAACCGGTGGGCTGCGAGACACATTGACGAGACAGATCGACCATGCACGATTGTGGAGAGCGCGGCAGAACGCATTCCGTCCAGTGACCGGGATCGGGGCGTCATGGTCCGAGGGCGACGGATGAGTCGGTGTATCTCGAAACGTGTGTTTTTACTGGCGTCACCATTTTTGTAGGCAAGGACGGTTGCGAGACATTTAGAAGCGTCAATGGGGAGGCTGAAAGCGTCGAAGCAAGCAACGAACTGTCAATTTGGGGTGTACCCCAACTAGGCGTCAGGTGCAGGTACGCAGGCTTGTCCGAATAGGGTCCGATTTCAGTTAGTTGACAGCTCTCGCTGCCGGGTCTTAGAGTTCAACCTGACAGAACAGACAGGAGAGCCCTGTGACGGGTCAACGAGTTGGATACGTGCGAGTCAGCACCCTCGACCAGAACACCGTCCGCCAGCTTGATGGCGTCGACGTCGACCGCGTGTTTGAGGATAAAGCGCCGGGGAAGGACCAGAACCGGCCTGAGCTAGAAGAGATGATCAAATTTGTCAGAGACGGAGACACCGTTCTCGTTCATTCCATGGATCGCCTTGCCCGCAATTTGGACGACCTCCGTTCGATCGTGCGTCGACTCACGGCTAAAAAGGTCCGGGTCGAGTTTGTGAAAGAGCAACTCTCCTTCACGGGCGACGACAACGCGATGGCAAACTTGCTCCTGAACGTCATGGGTGCTTTTGCTGAGTTCGAGCGGTCCCTGATCCGCGAACGTCAACGCGAGGGCATTGCCCTAGCCAAGAAACGTGGCGTATACCGTGGTCGTACCCCGTCACTGGACTTGGCCCGCGCGGTCGAGTTGCGCGAAAAGGCTGCCGCTGGAGTGCCGAAGGCTGTGCTTGCTCGAGAGTTTGGAATCAGCCGCGAAACTGTCTATGTCTACCTCCGCGCTGGGGGCTGAGCTGGCTGTAGACGATTCGGTGTGGTTTAGAGGTGGATTCCTGCGGTGTCGATTAGTTCGACCCAGCGCGTTCGACGGTCGGTGCCTTCCCGGATAGTTGGGGCCAGGGCTAAGTTGTCCGCTCCGGACAGGGCGGCCAGGTTGAGCCCGGTGAGGTCGATGATGTCCTTGATGGGTACTTGATAGGTGCGGTACGGTCCAAGCGGCGGGGGAGTGCCATCGATGCGGGCTTGAGTGCGGACCGTGTCGAGGTCGATGTCTTCTAACTGTGGGCTTTGGTCGAGGACGAACCCGGCAGCGTGCAGAGCGGGAGAGCCCTGCATGGTCGTGGTCCACGCCGCGATCTTCCAGAACATCTGCGGGATCTTCACACCGCGGTATGTCGGATCCTGGGCTGAGAGCACGGGGGCGGTGAAGACGCTGATGCGGTTACCGTTGGTGCGTGCGTAGGTGAGGACGTGGTCCTCGAGGCCGAGCCAGAGTTGTCTCGATTGGTTGAAGGCTGCGGCTTGCGGGGCGGCGTTGGTGTAGGCGAACGTATCGTAATTCGCTTGCCGGGCTGTCGCCTCGTCGCCCCAGACGGGGTCTTGGCGCCGGACGAGATGCCCGCGGTCGAGATCGTTTCTGGCGTAGACGGCTTCCCCGGCCTGTTCGCGAATCGGGATACGCGAGTCGAGGTGCCAGTCGTCACCTCGGTCAACGTTAACGAGCTGATCGCCGTCGATGTTGACGCCGGTCGCGATCGCGAAGCGTCGCGCGGGGTCCAGGAGCACGGTGAAATGTGTGTACGTCAGTTCGCGAATCGAGGCTCCTGCGGGAGGGGCCGGGAGCGGCAATGGAATCTGGAGGAATTCGGCGTTGTATCCAGCAGGAGAAAATGAGGCGGCATCCATGGTGATAGTCAAGCAGCCAGAGCCGAGAATCGGGGCCTTCGGACTTACATGGTGGTGCTTCGCCCGAGCGATTTTGTCATTTTCCGTACTCGTCTGCACAACTCATGCACACCGACGTCGACTCTTGTTGTCATCCCGTAGGGGGAACCTTGACCGACGCGCCGTGGGCCTCCCACATTCGAATCAGTTGGTCGAGTCGATTCACCGATGCTTGCGGCGTCGGATGCGAGGGTACTTCGCCCACTTGACTAAGCGACGCCCGCGTTCAGCGTCGCAAAGAGCTTCTCGAAGTTTGAGGCTGACGCCGCGTCGATGTTGGCGAAGAAGTCGTCTTGATTTTCAGTCAGTGCATGAGCGGGCTTGGCGTGGTCGTACTTGTGGCCCAGGTGACTTTCGATCCGACCCAGGATGCGTCCGTGGGAGGACGCCAGATCAGCCTCCGTGACGGTCGCATTCGGGAAAGCCCAGTTGTAGAGCTTCAAGTAGTCGGCGATGGTGAACAAGTCCTCGATGTCGCCATCCTTGGGAAGCGAATTGTCCACTTCGCTCACGGCAACGATTCGATCGGCGGGGACATCGTTCTCCTTCGCCGCATTGCGCGTCCGGTTGAGCACCGAGGCTGATTTCTCACCGTCTACCAACACGGACACTTCCAACCGGCGACCCATCAGAGCAACGAAAGCAGGCATGTTCGTGATGCCGCCGACCGGAATGATCGAGAGTTTGGGGCTCAAAATCGGCTTCTTCTTGGACTCCATGTATGCGCTCATCCGCATGAGATACACAAAGTCGCTGCTGCCCTCGACCAGCAGGTGCTGGCCAGATCCCAGGAACAGGTGCTGACTGATCGAGTAGCCGAGTGCCGACTCCACCGGCAGCACAGTATCGCGGTCCGCCTTCAGGTTGACGCGGCTCACATCAACCCCGGCCTCTTGGTTCTCGCGCGTCGCCTTGTCGTGAACCGTGCGAAGTTTCTCGTAGACAGTCGGATCGACCATGAATTGCGAATGAGTCGTGTAAAGCGTCTGCTTCTTCGCGCCGAGCTCGTTGAAGATGTAGTTCACGAAATCCTTCTGAGCTTCGCCGTGGAGGCTCGTTCCAGGCTCGTCGAGCAGCACGATGACCGGCTTTGCGCTGTTCTGGTACTCGCTGAAAGCCGCAAAAAATGAGAAGAACCACTGGAAGCCAGTCGACCGGGTTGCGAAGTTTGTCTCGACGTCCCCGTGACGCCCATCCCGAAGCTCAATCTTCAAGAAGCGGTGCAGAGCCGGCTGTCCTGTCGACGGCTCGACCACGTTGACGTTGTCGTCCCCGAACACGACGGCTAGGTCCGTATTGGCCCTCCAATATTTGAAGACTTCGCGGCTCAGGTCAGACGCAGCCGCCTGCAGTTCGGCCTTTCGGCTGTCGTAGTTCGCGTCGAGGAAGTCTGCCGGGGTAACACCTGCGTGCGCCAGTAGCGAGACGACCGTCTGATCTTCCTCGTCCAGTGCTTCGCCCGCAGTCACACTTGCCGCGAGCTTCGTCAGGTCGGTCTCGCCAGGAAGCACGCTGTAGTTGGAGAAATAGAAGAACTTAGGAACCCGCGACCGAAGGACCTTCCGGTTCTCGTCGTCGATCTGGTCGGACTGGACGAGGAACCGATACTTTTCTGCCACACCCGGGAACGAACCGACGGCCTTGCTGCGCGCCGGTTGGGTGTCTTTGAGCGACTTGGCGAGTTCCTTCGCCTTCGCGATTGCCTCGTCGAGCGTGGAGGTAGTCAGGAGTTCCTTCAGCTCGGCCGAGTCCACTGCGCTAGCCGTGGCGGCACTCTCGACAATGTCCGCCAGCTTCGCGGAGAAGTAGGTCGCGTATTCGTTCTCATAACTCCGAAACGCGATGACTTGGGTGGAGGCAGGAATCTCTGCCGTAAACACGGCGTTGAGGGCCGCCAGGTCGTCCGGCTCAAGCGTGAACTCAGCGCGGACCGGGATGGTCTTTCCGAGGTCAGCGCTTTCTCGTCGGTCGCGCGCGAGCTTCCATCGCGGGTACTCAGTGACGAGATCGAACTTTGTGCTGTCACCATTTGCGGGGTTGAGCCGATGCAGTGCCTTGAGGATTGTCGTCTTGCCTGACTCGTTTTTGCCCACGAATGCTGTCACGTCCGGTTCGATCTCGACGCGCTGCGGCTCGACAAAGTTGCGGAACTTCTGGATGGTTACTGCGACGAGCTTCACGGGTTGTTCTCCTTCGGGCCTAATCAGTTCAGAGTCTATTGACTGATTCAGACAACGTGAAGGAATCACAAAGCATCGGGCGTCCGTCACGCGTAAACGGCCTATGACGCGGCCGGAAATGGACGGCGACCGGGGCACCGTCGCATCACCGTCGTAGATTCGGTTCCCTACGGTGCCGAGAGGGCGATTGTCCCGTAAGACCCGTCTGAGAAAATGCCCGGTGAAGGGACGCGATACGGGGCACGTTCGGACGCCTCCGATAACTCACCGGCGAGGTCCAAGGCCCGCGCTCGGCGATAGAAAGTTGCTCGAGACATTCCGAGATCGCGGGCAACTGTTGTTGCTGTCTCTCCGCCGTCGATGAGTCGGCGGGCGTTGCGGATTTGGCTGTCGGTGATGAGCCGCGGGCGGCCGCCAAGATCTTTGCCGGCTTCGCGGCGTTTGTTGATGGAGTCCACAACACGCTCTCGTTTGATGTCGTGTTCCATCTGCCCCAGCGCCGCCATGATCGTGAACAGCATGGACCCCATCGGTGTCGCCGTGTCAACGTCGCCGCCGCCGAGGTTCAGCACGCGAAGGCCGGCGCCGCGGCCGCGAAGCTCTTCAGCAAAAGCGAGCATGTTCTGCGTCGACCGGCCCAGCCGGTCGAGGGTCGTGATGATGAGGGTGTCGCCGTCTTCGAGGGCGTCGAGCGCGCGATCAAAGTTCGGCCGTGATGCTCGAGCGCCGGAGATCCCATGGTCGACGTACAGGTCGTCGCGCCGCACGCCGGCGTCCAGGATATCCACTTGTTGCCGGTCGGTGGATTGTTGGCGCGTGGATACGCGCGCGTAGCCGATCAGCTTCGTCACATTGCTCCTGAGATGTCTCGTAACTAACGGTGTGTACTGCAATTACAGCAGGAGGTTATGCGACGTCGTTATAAGACTCGCCGGGCCGTCAAATTCCACCAAATTCCGCCGATTCGCAAAGTCGAAAATGGGATGTCGTGAGACGTCTTATATCCCTAGGGTTTCGAGACAGCCGTTTCGTGGAATGGCGGAGTTTTCCAGGGCAGGGCAGTTGTCGCGACCGCAGTTGATGCCACGGTCGCGTTTACGCCGGCACGACAGTGTGCTTATGGGCCGAGAAATATTTCCGTCGTGAGGGGGGTGTTCGATTAACTGGCTGCGGCCGGTGGCCACTATGCGATCGCGGACATCGCAGGATCGAATAGGCCGCTTTTTGGCCTCCGGGCGAGGCACATCAAGGGCGACTTCTTGGCAGGTTCCTCTGACGAGTCAGACTACGGTGCTGACCAACGGGTGATAGCGGCAGCTAGCATAATTCTGCCGCATCACCGTGGGTCAGCATCCGCAGCCTGACAGGTGTTGTTCGTATCGGGCTAGATGAAGCTGTGTCGCGCGAGGCAGTCGAGGTAGTAGACGAAGGCTTCGTCGTTTACGTCGCCAGTTTTCATCGAGTAGTAATTTTGGTCAGTTTCTGTTCCAGTCTCTCTGTATCCGGTCAGCGCGGTCATGTACGTCGTTAGGTGGTCAGACATCCCATAAACCTTGGCACCAGTGACGAGGCCGTCTTCTTGCTCGAGCACGATGGAGGTGCGTTGGCCCACCAAATGTTGAGTGTTTAGAAGGTTGTATGCCAGCCAAGACGCGTCTCCAAGAGGCGCCGTTCCAAGATCGTCAGTGTCACTGCCCGAAGTTTCTTGAAGGAAGAGTCCCCGCCAGCTTTCATCGTACGTATCAGGACCAACATCTTTCATTTCCTTCTCTTCTGCGCTGTACAGGCGGGATAGGACGTCCGGATGAGTGATCGTGTAGAGCGAGTAGATCAAGTCCTCGCGGACTTCTCCATCGTTCGAATAGTCAGTGCGTGTAATGGCCTCGAGCGGGATTTCATATGCACAAAAACCCTGTTTCAAGTGTTCTTCAACGGCGTCCGTTGTCCATCGCTGAGGATTGGTCTTCTTCCACCGTGCCAGGAGGTCTGAACGGTCGTCAGCTTCGTGATTGTCCATCAATTGGGTAGTCCGAAAAAGGCGTGCATTGCGGGGGTGCGGTTGCTCGGGTGGAAGTGTGCGAATTTTCCGCGACCGCCCGAATCGCGCTCAGGTCCGACTACGGCCAGGCCGTTTTTGATTCCTTTCGCAACTGCGAGCGCGCCGGCCTCGCTGCGAGACCACGTGTCTTTCCCCCCGCGGCCCCATGTGATGGCCGCGGAAAGCGACATACCATTTGCAAGCACGAGTTTGCCGTTTAGAATCATTGCGCGGAAATGTTGGTAGCTTGATCCCTTTTTATTGAGGGCATCGATTGCGTTAGTGGCTGCGATCCACGTAACACCAGCGACGATGACAACTGCAGATGCCACCAGGAGTGTTTTCAAGATCTCTAGAGCGATAGGTATTCCCAGAACCAGTACTGGCACGAAGGCGGCATAGCCCACGTCATCGGCATATGATTCTGTCTCACCAGTGGCCAGGTCTGTCATGGTGAACGAGGTGGCTTCGTCGTTCAACTCTTGTATCTGGATGGAGTAGTTGGCGTTGTAGTCGGTGTCGATGCTCCCTAGAGAAAAAAGAGCGCTACTGTCCTCAAACGACAACGTTGTCAGCGCCGTGACAGGTTCGCCAGATCCCAAATCCGATGTCGTCTCGACTGAGATTTTAGTGAGCGAGGCGTCCACGTCTTCCAGTGTCAATCCTGCGTCGTTGAAAGCGGATTCAAGCTTTTCCTCGTCAACCATCCCGCTGCCTGAAGCTTCTACCGGGGCAGAGCTGGTCTCTGCGAACGCGGGCGAGTAAGCGAATCCAGAGAGCAGCAGCGCCGCTACGACTCCGATGGCGATCTTTTTCATTGATTGTCTTCCTTTGATTGGTGAGCGATCAGTGCGGACAGGGTGGAATCGGGTTTAGCTACGCCGAGCAAGCTTTTCAAGATTTGATTCGAGGTCATTGCTGCAGCCGCTGACGTCCCGGTGACAAGCTGCCGGGCCCCCGTGCGGTCGACCGCGGGAATGTCTTCACCGGGTGCGAAGTAATTCACATGGTCAATAGCCGAGAAGCTTGATGGATGGCCCGCGGCATCTAATGAGCCGACGGAAATAACTCCCGGGTATCGGGCGGGGTAGCCCGCCCCCATCCCTTGGTTGTTTCCAGCAGCCGCGACCACCACGATTCCCGATTCAACGGCGCGTTTCACCGAGTCACGTAAGGCCCGGGTGTCCGTCCCGATCGCGATGCTGACGTTAATGACGTCCACCTGGTCCCGGATAGCTTGCTCTATAGCGTCCGCAACGTCCTCCGCCGACGCGGTTCCTGCAGTGAAGACGGAGTAACTAATCCAAGTGACTCGATGGGCCCACGCAGGACAGCTATCCTCATCGATTCCTGCTGCGATCGATGCGACTAAAGTGCCGTGCCCTTGGTCGTCGGCGTCAGTATCGAAAACATGAAAACAGCTAAAGTCGACGTTTTCATCGTTGAGGCCGCTATCGACGAGAGCGATCGCGACTGTGTCTCGAACCGCCGGCGTGATCGATGCCGATGAGCAACCTATCAACAGAAGGGCTGTGACGACAATGATTGACGTCGAAAGGAACGCGGGGCGTCTGCGGGGACCCCCTCGGAGAGAGGTCAAAACATGCGTTGCGTTGACTTCACGCGCGGAACAATTACCCCGGGCAGCGGTTCATTAAATGGCTGGTCTCGCAGGCGATACGATCCACCCGCCCATTTTCGAAACATCATTTTCCCCCCGATGCTCACGAACCAGATGTCGTGTGAAACTCAGATTGGCGGAGATAACTCGCGGCGTCAACTCCATCCGGAAATAGTCAACGGAATTTTCATGTGGGCGACGATTAAGCGGCTATTTGAGTTCCGTCCTCGCCCAGCATGGGCATCTCTCTTTTTTCGATGTCGGTGAGTACTGAGTATTTGAGGACTTGAGCACCCACTCAATCGTGCGGTTCAGCACCTACCGGTATCAGTCCCTCGACCGTGCGCGACAGTCTGTCATTTACAGCCATGCCGACTTCTACAGATCCGACCATCTCGTCATTCAGTGGGCGAAACCCTGACGCCCGACGAGCGGGTCCAACTACTCCAAATCGTCAAAGGGACGGGGACGAGCAGCTCCGACTGAGAAGGTTCCACTGCGCGCTTGTGGGCACGCCGAGGGGCGCCGTCCCTTGGTTCGTCAGCTCGCGGAGGATCTCGATGTCGCTCCTGGCACCGTCGCTAAGGCGTACAAAGTGCTTGAATCCGAGGGCTACCTCACTGCCCGCACTGGCGGAGTAACCCGGGTCAGCCGGAGCACAACGACGTCGCTCCCAGTGCTGGAAGCCCCTCGCCAACTTGCCAAGACCAGCACCCGTGCAGGCACTAGCCTGGACGGCACCATCCGCATCCTCCGTGCGATCTCGCACGAAGAATACTCCGAACCGGGACTGACCTGATGCGCTCTCAAGGCTGCCCGCACCCATGGAGATCCCCTCTACTCTCGAGTCTTCCACACATAGAAATGCCTGTTCCAGGTCGACCAGGCTGCCCCAGTTCTCACGACTGTGGTGTCTCATAACTGACCTGTTTCGTATCGCACGAGATACAAGACCCTGACTGCCCTTTGACGCAACGCAGAGAACCGGGTCGATGCGCCAAACAGCGATCACAGAACGCCGCCACTAAGCGCTAACACTCAATCAATTCCCAGATTAATCTCGACACATCCTTGACATTCATTCTTGTGGGCGTGACCCTGCTGGCGATTGGTTAGGGCTATGCCGGGTGCGTAGAGGCGATAGATTCCATTCGGAAGGACAATCCGAACGATGGAACGCACGAGTTGCCTCCCACGCGTGTCTCACTCTCATGCCTGATGTCGGTGCTATTTCGGAGGTGATTAGCATCGCTGGTCGCCGCGCTGCTTCATGTTGCGCCTTGACCAGTCCGCTTTTGCGGAGTCGGCCCAAATCCGGCAGGCTCAGCCTTGGCACTTGAATGTCAAGTTGTTGTCGAGGGGGACAAATGCGCATTGTGGGTATTGAGCTAGAGGGTTTTCGCGGATATCTGACATCGAGTTACGTGTCGATCGATACGTTGACTGTGTTTGCCGGCAAGAATGACGCTGGAAAGAGCAGCATCCTGGAAGCTATGAGGCTGTTCCTGGACAAGGGAAAGCCGGACGTCTCTGACTATTCGGTTCATGGGCATGGAACGATTCGCATCACGTGCACATTCGCTGACCTTCCCCCTGAGCTGGTCATCGACCAGACTGCGGTGACGACCCTCCAGGATGAGAAACTCCTCGACGCTAACGGCCACTTGGTGATTAGCAAGACCTGGACCAGGGGGCGAGCCAACCCCGAGATTTTGGCGCATGCTCTACACCCGGTCGTCGATGGCGGCCCAACGCTTATCGGCCTGAAGCACGCGCAACTCAAATCCCTCGCCTCGACTCTTGATGTTGTCGCGGAGCTGGAGGATCGACGCGTGAACCTGAACTATAGGCAGGCGATCTGGCGCGCCTGGGAAGCCAAGGGGCTCTCGTCGCTGCAACCGACGATCATCCCGTTGAACTCAGAGGACGGGAAGCACGTTGCCAGTGCTCTGGAGAGTGTCTTTCCCCTGTTCCACCTCTTTCAAGCTGACCGGCTGGGGGCGGAGTCCGATGAGGTTGCCCAAGACCCAGCCAAGCTCATAGTCAAGGCCGTGCTCGATCGCCATACGGCTGAACTCACGAAGCTTACGAGCGATGTTAAGGCTGAGATTTCAGAACTTCTCCTGGAAGTCGTTGGGAAATTGGAGGAATTCGCACCAAATCTTGCGGCCAAGCTGATTCCGGCCAACCTAGACCCCGTATGGCAGAAGGCATTCTCGTCCCTACAATTTGTCGACGAGAACGATGTTCCCCTTGCGAAGCGTGGCAGCGGGACACGCAGACTGGTTCTCTTGAGCTTCTTTCGGGCGGAAGTTGAGCGAGGATATGAAGAAACGGATGAGTGGCGACGGGGCGTCATCATCGCAGTGGAGGAGCCCGAGACGGCTCTCCACCCCCCTACGTGCCAGGGTTGGGTGAGGCCAGTAGCTAACAGCAAGTCCGCCGTTTGACGTAGGGCGAGAATCAGGAATCATCA
>NZ_PJJJ01000022.1 GCF_002929495.1 Cryobacterium sp. Y82 | reverse complement strand
TCTGACCAGCACCATTACAACCAACATCGGCATAGCCCCAAGGTCGGCATAGGACATCTAATGCCGACGTCGGCATTAAATGTCACCGACCCAGACCTGGTTCAGGGCCCCGGTGTCCCATTCCCGCTTGACCGCGTCGATCGGGCAAGCGTCGGCATGGTCAATGATCGTGGTGGTCTGCCACTTCTTCGGGTAGATGCCCACCAATCCGAGGCGTTATGTGAACATTCTCTCTTGTGAGGTGTCCACTCAACGGGGCAGGACCACCCCTACTGGTGTCACCGGCGGTACCGGCTCGAGTGCCGCGCCGTTGATGAACATGAGCTTGACGTGGCCGGCAAAAGCCGCCGCAGCTGAAGCACCACCCGTCACATACTCCGTGGTTGGCCACACCCCACTTCACAGAACGCTGGAGGTCGGGCAGAGTATTGGCGGCCAATGCATCGATTGCTTCGGCGATGTCTCGCTGCGGATGCGGAAGACTGGCGATGTACGCGAAGACGGGCTCGTCACCGACGGCCGCTTTCGCGGGGCTCGCCCGGCCAGTCATAACTGCCGGCAGTGTCCACGCCGCATCGCCCTCGGCCGTCTTCTGTCTGCCGCTCTCGCTGCCGTCCATGGCGAGACGCTATTTCTTCCAGATGGCCAAACGACGATTGCGCATGCTCAAATTTCGGTGTATCACTGAGGATAGTCATAGCTGGCACCCTCGGTGACGGGCCGGACGTGAACAGAAAATTCGACAAAACCCCAGATCACACGGTGGGGCCACCGTGGCACCGCCGCATTCCAGTCGGCAAGTCTGGCCAAGGCCCGGTCGAGAAGTGCGGCAGCGGTCGGGCAGCTGATGCGCGACTCGCAGAAAAACCCCAGATCAGGGGGTGCTGCCACCGTGGCAGCACCGTGTTCACTCCTCGTCTTTCGCGAATGCCCGGTCGAGAAGCGCGGCGGTGGCGGGGTTCACCAGCTCGCTGCGTTGGATGTAGTGCATCACAGTGATCCTCGTGTCCGTATGTCCGAGCAGCTCCGCGGCGAGTTCGATGCTGGCGTTGGTGTTGACCGCGGTGGCGACCGTGCGGCGGAACATGTGCGGTGTCACTCCGTTGATGCCGGCTCCCTCAAGCACCTGTCGCAACTGACGACGCACGTTCGCGGTCGTCAACGGAGTGCCGTCGCGGGACTGAAACAGCAGCCCATCCAGACCCAGGCTCCCGAATTTGGCAAGCCGCCGGCGCACGGCGTCGGCGGTGAATGTGGGCAGTGCCACAACACGCGTGGACTTCGCGGTTTTGGGATGGTCTTGCCGGAAAGTCAGTTCGCCGTTGCGACTGACGATGGTTCCGGCCAGGCGAATGGAAGGCACGGCACTGGTGATGTCAATGTCCCGGCGTCGGACGGCGAGAACCTCACCGATCCGGGCCGAGGTGCCGAGCATCACCTCGATGATCGCGCCGAGCTGGCCATCGGGTTTGGGCCCAGAGATATGGTTGGCGGCGCTCTCCCATTGCGCGATCGCCGCGCGGATGACGTTCACCTCTGGGGCGGTGAGGGCATTCGGCACGTGCGGCTCGCGGTGGAGACGGGAGACATGGTCCATCGGGTTGCGGGGGAGCACCTCGTGCCGCACCGCCAGCTCCAATGCCAGCCGCAGCACGACCCGGGCCTGTTTGGCTCGGCTGTAAGAGAGCTTCGCGAGTTGCTTGATGAATTTGTCGCACCGGGCCACGCCGATCTCCCGCAGCGCCAGGTTGTCGAAGCTCGGTGAGACCAGGGTGCGCATGTTGCGCTCGTACAGGTTGCGGGTGGTCCGGGAGATCCGATCCTCCAGGTCGATGTCTTCCAGCCAGTACGTCACCAGGTCTTTGAACAGACTGTCGGGCGTCAGCGCCGAGTCGGCGGGTTGGAACAGGTCCCGGTCGGCGAGCTTGGCCTTCAGTGCCCGCTCGGCGGCGTTGGCCGTGGCGCCGGTGGCCTGCACCAGGCGCGCGTGGCCATCCCAGTCCCGGTAGCGGGTTCTCGCCTCGTACCGGCCGGTCGGCGACTGGCGGGTGCTGATGTCGCCGAAGGTGCCGATGGTCAACCGTTGCCGCGCCATTTCAGCTCACCGCCGATCGGGGCGCCACGGTGGGCTCGAGGGCTCCCGCTGCTGGGCGATCCATTCCCGCACATCGGAGATCGCAAACTTCAGATGCTTGCCGAACCGGTAGGCCGTGGGGCCTTTCCCGTGCACCCGCCAGTCGTAGACCGTGGAGATGGGGATGCCCAGGTAGGCGGCCAGCTCGGCAACATCCATCAGGGGTTCGAGCCCCCAGCCGTCGGTGGGAGTCGAGGGTAGCTTGTCGTCGTGGATACTCATGCCCAGAAGGTGCGCATGGCAGTCCCGGACGATCGGAAGGTACCGAAACCGACGTCGGCGACTCGCACGAGACGGCCGAAAAACCGGCTCTGAAACGCTCAAAGTGATGGGGTAGTGATGGCTTAATCAAATCCTCAACCTAAAAAGTCCCGGAAACCCTTAAGTTTCCGGGACTTTTGGTCGGGCTGACAGGATTCGAACCTGCGACCCCTTGACCCCCAGTCAAGTGCGCTACCAAGCTGCGCCACAGCCCGCCGCTTCCACAATGCGATTCCAAGATTCGAAACCTGCGGAAGACAACTGTAAGAGCTTACCGCTTTATACGAGGACCAAAGAACACATGGGAGGGCACCGACGATCGCCGTTGGACTGAAGAATATTTGGTGTTCCCACGGCCTCCGAGCTGGCCGGCTTCATCGGTTGCGTCGCAAAGGGGCTGACGGCGGTCCGACATTCGTGATGCGCGGCGGCGCTAACGCCCTCACGATTAGATTTACCCATTGTTCGCTTGCCAACTTTCACCATGTTGCTACTCTGGGCGCATGTCAGCCATCGCTAGCACCGTCAACCACATGCAGACGCATCGCGCCCGTCGTGGTTCGGTCCGCTGATCGCTCGCCACGGCTGGGCTGTTTCTTGCAACGGCCGCGCTTCAGCTTGTCGCCTCGCTGGAACGGTGGGTCGTGCTCAGCGCCTCATGGACGCGCACCGACAGCACAATCGAAGACCACCGTTTCGACTACGCCTACCCCGCGGACCCGTGGGAAAACCTCGGTACGACCCCTCAACTCTTCGGTTTGAGTCTTCTGCTCCTGGCGCTGGGTATCAGAGCCCTGGCGCGATCAGCCGCGAGCCGCGACGGCGGCCTGGAGCGGATGCTCACCGTCGCCACCGCGGCATCCTTCGGCATTACCGGCATGCACGCCCTCGTTTCGGGCCTGATCGGTGTTCCGTCTCCGTTGCAATTCCTGCCGGTGCAGGTACTGCTGAGCTTGGTCGCGTTCGCCGGTTTGATCGCTTTGAGCGTGCGCTGGTTGCGCGTGTCGTGGGCGTCATCCGTCGCGTGCCTATTGCTGCTCGGCGTCACCGTGCCGGGCACCATCGTCGTCACCTTTCAGATTGCGCCGGTCGTTCTGGGCTATCAGTCGCACGACACGACTCCCTTCAGCGAGACGATCGTCGCAGTGTTGACGGCCGCGGCAGGCGTGGCGATGCTCGTGGCGGCAGGGATTGCCGAGCGCTCTCGTCGCCGATCCGCTGCGCAGAGTCGAGTGACTCCGCAGACTTGAGTGACGGCGCAGAGTCGAGTGACTGCTTAGCGCCTACTTTCCGAGTCGGGGCGCAGCCGGATGAGTCGCTGCGGGCCATCCTCTTTCAGCTCGGCCAGGTCGCTTCGCGAGGAGAGAAAGTCGGTGAAGGAACGAAAGCCGAGCGGCTTCTCGTTGAAGGACGGGTCCATGCGGCGCATCTGGTTCTTGATCGTGCCCGTGTTGAGCCACTCGTCGGCATCGCCCTTGGCGTGACCGATCTGCAGCGCGCGCACCAGGAGCTCCGTGGCCAGTGTCTGTGGGTCAATGTCGTCGCCGGCCTCAGGCTCGTCGAACTGCGCGTCTTCGGTGTGAGAGAACATGGGATTAGTGGCGAAAAGACGGGCCTGGATGGGCACCGGGTCGGGTGCGATCTCGGCAGCTTCCGGGGCCTTCCTGCTTGCCTTGGGCCTCTGCGTAATGGTTGTGACGGTCGTTTGGTCAATTCCGGGCAGCGAGTCGTAGTCCTCGAACTCGTCGCACGCGGCCGCAAGCGATGTGCTCGTCGAGCCGGCGACGCCAATGCCAACGACGAAGCGACCGAGCCGCTTCGACTTTTGGGCGAGGGCGATGTAGTCGGAGTCGCCGGCGATGATGATCACATGGGTCAGGTCGGGGAGTCGAAAGAGGTCTTCAACAACGTCGACGGCTAAACGGATGTCGGCACCGTTCTTGGTTCCGCGAGTGGTCGTGGTGAACAGCTGGGTCAGGTCCACCGCTCGAGACATGAGCTGGCGCTGGTAACTCGCATTGACGGGCACCGACCAGTCGGCGTAGGCACGATTCACGACCAGGGTGCCGAACGATGCGGCAAAGTCGATGATGGCGTTGAAGTCCACCGTGGCGGAGGCGAGCCGCGCGGCGACCTCGGGGTCGGCATCCGCACTCGACTTATTGAAATCACGGATGCCGTCGCGCTGAAAAGCATTACGCCCGTGCAACTGCTGATAGCGGGAGATGACGATGTTGTCGAAGTCGATATAGAGGCCGACGCGCGCATCGTTCGGTTCAGTCATGGTGAGCTCCTTAGCCACAGGCGGAAGACTCAGTTGCGATCCGGTACCCCCAGTCTGCGCCGAGCGGCGGGGCGAGGGCAACTCGGGTTCCGACTTGCACCAGCAATCGACTGCGGCAGAAGAGCGAAGCCACGTACCATCAGTGCATGCCGCCGCCTTCTCCACTCCCGCAACGGCACGGGCTCAATGCCGCGTGGGTGTGCACGCCGGAACGGTCGCAGCATCCGCTCTGGGAGACCATGGGGGCCTGGCTCGAGGAGCGGTTGTCGGAGTTCGTGGACGTGGCGGGCTTTCTGGCCCAGGAGCGTTTTGTCTATGGCACCGGCGCGGTAGTCGACGGCCACGACCCGTACCGGCCGTACACCTTTGTGTGGTTCCATCGCGATCTAGCCGAGGAGACCGTTGTTCCGGGGCCCATTCATCTGATCTATCGTGACGACCGGATTGTGGTGATCGACAAGCCCGCCTTTCTCTCGTCCATTCCGCGCGGGCGCCACGTCGTGCAGAGTGTGGTGGTGCGCCTGCGAGCGGAATTGCAGCTTCCAGAGCTGTCCCCGCTGCATCGCCTGGACCGGGGGACGTCAGGGCTGCTGGTTCTGTCGACCGAGCGACGGTGGCGCGGGGCGTATCAGTCGATGTTCCAACGCCACGAAGTGGAAAAAACCTACCGTGCGCTGGCGCCGCTGTTGCCGGGCATCGAACTGCCCGTAACGGTGCGCAATCACCTCACGACGCACCGTGGTCGGTGGCAAGCCGAGGTGCTGGCGGGCGTGCCGGCCAACGCCGAGTCGTTGATCGAACTCGAATCGGCGGTCGATGGCCTGGGCAGTTACCGGCTGACACCCCGCACCGGTCGCACGCACCAATTGCGCATGCACATGCTCGGCTTGGGAATTCCCATCTGCAATGATCCGCTTTACCCCGTTGTGCAGGATGTCGCGCTCGACGATTTCACGCGCCCCCTGCAGTTGCTCGCGAACGAGTTGCGCTTCACCGACCCCATCGATGGGGGAGTGCGGCAGTTTGCCAGCCTGCGCACGCTGCCGTTGCGCAGCGAGAAGTCCTGAGCGCACACGGTTGCGAGAACGCATCGGGTCATGATCACCCCGGAGGTCACCGGAATTTGTCGCGCACCCGTGAAAGACGGATGCTTGAATCATGGAGCACACGCACGAGACCTCACCCGGCGACACCGACCACAACGCGAAGGCGGCATCCGCTGTTCACACCCCTCGGGATCCCGGCGCGGTTGAGGAATTCTGGGACGAACGCTACGCCGACATGGCACAGCTGTGGAGTGGGCAGCCGAACGCGACACTCCTGACCGAGACGCAAGGATTACCGGCCGGGCGCGCGTTGGACGTCGGCTGCGGCGAAGGAGCGGATGCCCTCTGGCTGGCGGAACACGGGTGGCGCGTCACTGCGCTGGACGTGTCGCGGGTAGCACTCGACCGGGCAGCCGCCCAAGCCGCCGTTCGCGGAGTGCCGGTGAACTGGCTACACGCCGGTCTAGTCGAGGCGGCGCTGCCGAAGGCATCTTTCGATCTGGTTTCTGCGCAGTACCCCGCGCTGCTGCGCACCGACGAGAACGTTGCCGAGCACGCGTTGCTCGAGGCGGTCGCTCCTAACGGTGTGCTGCTTTTTGTGCATCACCCTGCCCCGACGGAGGAGGAGGCCGCGGCCCACGGTTTTCATGCCGACGATTATGTGGGCCCGGCCCAGGTCGCTGCACTGCTGGACGACAGCTGGCAGGTTGAGGTCGACGAGACCCGGCCGCGCCATGTAGCAACCGGCGCCGGGTCGCATCACACCCACGACGTTGTCCTGCGGGCTCGACGACTGCGCTGATCGACCGCCTGTAGATTGTGGACGGCGCTCCGCGGCCGCAGCGAGGTTTCGCAAGTGCTGTGGGCGGCGCGGCCCGCGGGCGGTCTGCCGATAGGGTGATCACTATTATGCAGATTCGCGACATTGGCCTGTCGGCGCTCAAGGGCGGCCCACATACGAAGCGCAAAAACGTGCTGCTCGAAGCATACGGTCCGGTGGGGGACCGGCTCTTCGCGGTCGTTGACCTCGCAAACGAACGGGTGTTGAAGACTGTTGAGCATCCGTTATTGCTCACCTGCCGAGCCCGGTGGGAATACGAGGTGCTGTCGGTCGACATCGACGGGCAGCAGATTGCCGCAAAACCTGAGTTCAACAGTCAAAATGTCACACTCGACTATTGGGGTCGCGCCGTTGGCATGCAGGTGGTTGGCGGGCCGTGGGCCCAGGCATTCTCTCGTTTGCTCGGGAAGGATGTCGCTGTGGCACAGATAAACGCCCCGGGCGGCGTGGTCTACGGCGACTCCGTCACCATCGTGACGACGAGTTCGCTTCGCCGGCTCGCCGATGAGGCGGCCACGACCGTTGATGCTCGCCGTTTTAGGGCGACGTTCACAATTGACACGGGCGACGCGGCCGCGCAGGTTGAAGATTCCTGGGCTGGTCGTGAACTCGACGTGGGGAGTGCACGTCTGCTCGTGGGCGCCGGCATCCCTCGTTGCGCCGTCATCGATTTAGAGCCCGACACCGGCGCTCGCGGCACAAACCTGCTGAAGACCCTCGCCCGCTTGAGCGGGAGTGATATGCCATTCGGCGTGTACGCCCAGGTCATTCGCCCCGGAAGCGTCGGCTGCGGCGACCAGGTGCGATTAGTCCCCGGTAACTGACGGGAGATACTAAAGGGATGGACGACAAAGATACCCTCGCTGATTTTCTGCGCTCAGCCCGGGCCCGCCTGACGCCAGCCGATGTCGGCCTGTCGGTCAACCCCCACGCGGCCGCCCGGCGGGTGCCCGGCCTGCGCCGTGACGAAGTGGCGGGGCTGGCCGGCGTGAGCGTGGATTACTATGCGCGCATGGAACAGGGCCGGGTGACGCAGGCATCCGATGCCGTTGTCAATGCGCTCGCCGAGGTGCTGCACCTGAACGAGGCGGAGCGCAGCTACCTGTTCTCGCTGTTATCCGCCTCGACCGGCGGCCGCATCCAGCAGCGGCGGCGCACCCACGCGGTTCGGCCGTCGGTGCGCACGATCATGGATTCCTTCACCGAACAACCGGCATTCGTGCTCGGCGTCGGCATGGATGTGCTGGCCATGAACGACCTCGCCAAGCTGCTGCTGAAGGACTTCACGACGGGCTCGGGACTCGGGCGCAGCATGGCCCGATGGACATTCCTCGACCCGTCGGCGCGCACGCTGTACCTGGACTGGGAGATTGTGGCGTGCGATGTGGCGGCTATGCTCCGTCACGACGCGCGGTCCCACCCCAACGACCGGGCCCTCAACGAGCTGATCGGTGAGTTGACCGTCAAGAGCGACGAATTTCGCGCGTGGTGGAGTCAGCACCGGGTGTGGGAGTGCACGTTCGGCGTGAAGCGCTTCGAGCACCCGATCGTCGGCCGGGTGGACGTGGACTACGAGACCTTCCCGGTTCCGGGCGAACCAGACCAGCAACTCTTCGTCTACAGCACCCAACCGGCGTCGGCCTCCAGCGATGCGCTGCGCATCCTGGCCTCCTGGCGCACAGACCAGACGAATATCGCCGCGCTCGAGTCCTTTCGCTGACGGTCTAGAACCCTTCGGGCAAACGCGGCACGTACGATGCTTCAAGGCGCGTGCGCTCGTCGGCGCTGAGCTCAAGGTCGAGCGAGGCGATGGCATCGCTGAGGTGGTGCGGCTTCGTGGCGCCAACGATCGGCGCCGTCACGGCGGGGTTGCCGGACACCCAGGCCAGGGCTACCTGAGCCCGCGGCACGCCGCGCTCAGCGGCGATGTCGGCGAGGACCGATGCAACCGCACGATCGCCCTCTTCCGCCTGCGCGTAGAGGGTCTGGCCGAACAGGTCCGTCTCGGTGCGGGCGGTCGTTTCGTCCCAGTTTCGAGTGAGCTTTCCACGCGCAAGCGGACTCCACGGGGTGAGGCCGATGCCGGCATCCACTGCGAGGGGGAACATTTCGCGTTCCTCTTCTCGGTTGATCAGGTTGTACTGGCTCTGCATTGATACGAACGGCGTCCAGCCGTTCGCCTGCTGCAGGCGCAGGGCCTTGGCAAACTGCCAGGCAAACATCGAGGAGGCGCCCAGGTAGCGCGCTTTACCCGAGCGCACCACGTCGTGCAGGGCTTCAAGCGTCTCCTCGAGGGGAGTGAATGGGTCGAAACGGTGCACGATGTAGAGATCCACGTAGTCGAGGTCGAGGCGATGGAGACTGTTGTCGATTTCCTGCAGCACTGCTTTGCGTGACAGGCCGCGCTGGTTGGGGCCTTCACCGACGGGTGCGTATACCTTGGTCGCTACAACGACCTCGTCCCGGTTCGCATACTCCTTGAGTGCTCGGCCGAGGATTTCTTCGCTCGACCCGGCCGAGTACCCGTTCGCGGTATCGAAGAAGTTAATCCCGGCTTCGACGGCCTGCCGAATGAACGGCCGGCTGGTCTCCTCGGTCAGTGTCCAGGCGTGGTTGCCGCGTTCCGGCTCGCCGTAACTCATGCACCCCAAGGCGATCGGGGAGACATCCAGACCGGTGCTGCCGAGCTTCACGTACTTCATGGGACTCCTTTAATGACGGATGCCCCGGGCCGCGTTGAAATCTGCGGCCCGGGGCGGTTCGTGCCTGGGTTTTTATCAACCGGCGCGGCTGATGCCGCGCCGGTCGGGGCGCCTACGCGTCGGCGCGGGTCTCGTTCGCAAACGTGGCCACGTCGATAACGAAACGGTAGCGCACGTCGCTGCGGATAACACGCTCGTAGGCCTCGTTCACCTGATCGACCGAGATGATCTCAATGTCGGCGCCGATTCCATGGGCGGCACAGAAGTCGAGCATTTCCTGGGTCTGGCGGATGCCACCGATCTTGGAAGCGGCGATGGCGCGACGCTGGGCGGCGAGCCAAACCATCTTCACGCTGTCAGGCTCGGTGGGGATTCCAACGTGCACGAGCGTGCCGTTGAGGGCCAGCAGCTTCAGGTAGCCCTCCAGGTCGAGGTTCGCGGCCACGGTGTTCACGATGAGGTCGAAGTGGTTCTCGAGCTCGGTGAAGGTGGTCGGGTCGCTCGTGGCGTAGTAGTGGTCTGCGCCGAAACGCAGGCCGTCTTCCTTCTTGCTGAGGGTCTGGCTGAGCACGGTGACCTCGGCGCCGAGCGCGTGGGCGATCTTCACACCCATGTGTCCGAGGCCGCCCATGCCGAGGATGGCAACCTTCTTGCCGGGGCTGGCTTCCCAGTTCACGAGAGGCGAGTAGAGCGTGATGCCGGCGCAGAGCAGGGGAGCGGCCTCGGAGAGCTCGATGCCGTCGGGGATGCCGAGCACGTAGTTCTCGTCGACGACGATCGCGGTGCTGTAGCCGCCGTTGGTGGGAGTGCCGTCGTGGTTGCGGTCGTTGTAGGTGCCGACCTCGCCTTTCAGGCAGTACTGCTCCTCGCCGGCTAGGCAGTTGGCGCACTCGCGGCAGGAGTCCACGAAGCAGCCGACGCCGACGCGGTCGCCAACCTGGTAGCGGGTGACGTCGCTGCCGACGGCGGAGATGATGCCGGCGATCTCGTGGCCGGGAACCATCGGGAACAGTCCCACGCCCCACTCGTCGCGAGCCTGGTGGATGTCGGAGTGGCAGATGCCGGCGAACTTGATGTCGATCGCCACGTCGTGGGCGCCGGGGGTGCGCAACTCGATCGTGGTGCGAGCGAGGGGTTGGTTGGCCGCGGGGGCGGCGAGTGCAGGAACAGTGGTCGTCATAAAAAAAGTCTTTCAGTGCCGATGATGAGATGCGAGGAAATCCCGTGCCGTGGCACGTGTCGACGGTGACATCCGCTCGCTCAACGTTACGTGATTGAACCGACCCGATCGAGACTGGAGCGTGGCACTGTCTGACCCACCCAGGCATCCGGTGCTCGCGTCTGCGCGGCCAGCCTGAGCCGGCTGACCGCGCTGCAGCGGCATTAGGCTTTCTGAACGGTGATGGTCCAAGCGGCGTCGCCGACACGGTCGAAATTGGTGACCGGGTAGCCTTCCTCCGCGGCCCAGCGTGGCAGGGCATCCGTCGCTTGGGTGCAGTCGAAGTTGATGACCAGCTCATCGCCCAGATCGAGCAGGGCAATGGCTTCCTTGGCCTCGACGATGGGGAACGGGCAAACCTGACCATCAGTTTCAAGTACGTGAACTGCCATGATGAATCTCCTTATTTTACGGTGAATTGAAACGTGGCGCGGGGCGAGCGATGCTAGCGGCGAACGGATGCCCGTGCAGCGTTAGGACCGGGCGTCGCGGTCTGACTGGACGAGCCCGCGGCTGCGGCATTGCGGGCGGAACGGGCTTTGGAAGGCCCGGTGATGAAGAGCCGGGTGGCGGCACCGGTGCCGAGGATCATAAAGCCGAAGGCTACCCAGCCTTGCAGCTCGAAGGAAGCTGTGTTGACCATGGCGTTGCCGATGGTGCAACCGCCCGCCAGGCTCGCGCCGATACCCATAAGTGCACCGCCGGCGATGCTGCGAACGGTGGTGACGGCATCCGGAATTCGAATGCGGAATTCTCCGCTGCCCTTGGCAGCGATGAACGCGCCCGTGAGGATTCCAATCACCAAATAAACTCCCCAGTCGATGACCTCGGCGTCGCCGCTCACCAAATAGTTGACGATGTTCGAGGATGGGCCGGTGATTCCAAGTCCCGCTTCACGGCCGGTGGCCCAGCTCAGCGGCCAGGCCAAGATAGCCAGCGCGGCAATCACGAGCGCGGTCGTGAACGCGCCCCACTGCTTCTCGAAGAGAAGATGGGCGATGCCGCGTTTGCGGGGCGGCAGGGTGGCTAGGCGAGCTCCTGGGCGTTTGCGCAGGTGATGCCGGACCAACAAACCAACCGCGCTGGCCAGCACGGCGATCAGGAGCCACGGCGAGACGCCCAGCAAACCGTGCACGGTTGAGGCTTCGACCGTGACGCTGCGCAGGCCGGAGACTCCCGTAGCCAGCACGCCGGTCTTTGAGATCGCGGAGAACAGCGCGTAGAAGATGAGTGCCAGCCAGCTGCCCACCAGACCCTCACCGGCGCGATAGTAGGTGCCCGTTGCGCAACCGCCGGCGAGCACGATGGCGAAGCCAAAGAGGAAGGCTCCAAGAACCGTGGCGAGCCAGGGAAAGGCGCTGGACGACAACGAGATTACGCCGACTGCATCCAGGGTAAAGACTCCGACGCTCTGCACGGCAATCACGATCAAAAACGCCGTGATCCAGCGAGTGTTGCCCGTGACCCAGAGATCACGGAATGCGCCGG
Organism: Cryobacterium sp. Y82; assembly: GCF_002929495.1. Lineage (GTDB taxonomy): Bacteria > Actinomycetota > Actinomycetes > Actinomycetales > Microbacteriaceae > Cryobacterium > Cryobacterium serini. The sequence continues at coordinate 52,063 of NZ_PJJJ01000022.1, read as the reverse complement.
TGACGCAGAAACGACCGCGTTGCATCGCGAAGCCGAGGGCAATGCCCAGGCCCAAACCAGTGAGAAGCATGTCGTATCCCCGTTCGTTTTTGACCTTCGCTGCAGTCGTGAAGGCACTATTGACGCTACGACTCATCATCGGATCAGCGCCGCAGAAGTCGCCGGGTGACCCTGTGAGACGACACATTTGACTGCTTCGAGGTTGAGCGCTACGCATCGAAATCATGAACCAGAGCAAGCAGGGCCTGCTCGTGCTGTTCCCTAAGTTTGAACCCGGGCTGGTTCTCGACGCCATGAAGAAGTCGCCCGCCACGGTCTACTGCGCAGTGCCGCCGATCTACGAGCGCACGGCGCTCGCCGCGAAGGAAAAAGGAATCTCGCTGCGCTCGTGCAAGTACTGCATTTCGGGCGCCATGAATCTACCCGATCATGTCGTGGAACTGTGGGAGTCGGTATCGGGCGGACTTCTTGTTGAGGGATACGGCATGACCGAGTCGTCTCCCGTTGCCCTGGGGAATCCGTTTCATGCCAGCCGACGCACGGGCACGATCGGTGTGCCGTTCCCATCGACCCTGATGAAAGTGGTCGATCTGGATGATTCGAACGTTGAGGTGCCGTTGGGGCAGCCGGGTGAGTTGTTGCTGAAGGGACCGCAGGTTTTTCAGGGTTATTGGAACAACCCCGAGGAGACCGCAAAGACGCTCTTGCCCAATGGGTGGCTGCGCACCGGCGATATCGTGAGCGTGGATGAGGATGGCTTCACCACGATCGTAGACCGCGCTAAAGAGCTGATCATCACGGGTGGTTTCAACGTGTCGCCCTCCGAGGTGGAGGCCGTCTTGCGGCTGCACCCGGGCGTGAGTGACGCCGCCGTGATCGGCCGACCGCTCGAACGGGGCGGGGAGATGGTTGTCGCCGCGATCGAACTCACGGCCGGTGCCACCCTCGATGAAGATGCATTGCGGGCGCACTGCCGGGAACACCTCGCGGCCTACAAGATTCCGCGGCGGATCGTGCAGATCGAAAACACACCGCGCTCGATGCTCGGCAAGGTGTTGCGCAAGCAGGTTCGTGAGCAGGTTTTACCGCTGCTCTGACACCGGGCCAACGGTGTTACCGGGGGGGGCATCCAGGTCTCCCAAAACAGGCGAGCCAATGGAGTCCATTGCGAGCTTGAAATTGAGCGGATACTGTTCCACTGAACACACCGGTGTTATCGCTCGAACGGTGGGAGCCTCATGACAGCATCCTCGCCGGTCAGGCGGCCATCGAACGGATGCGCACCGAGTGCAACTGTGCACGCCAGGAATACCGACGGCGACGGCCTATTCTGGCCGGCCGAGCGCATCCTCCCGAAAGATGCGCCGGTGGTGGCCCGCAGACGTCACGCAACTCTCGCGTCTAAAATACTTACATGCCCCAAATCGTTCATGAGTTCGTCTGGCCTGACCGGGTCGTCATCGGCACCGTCGGCCTGCCTGGGGAGCGTACGTTCTATCTGCAGGTACGCAGCGGCGCGCGGATTGTCAGCATCGCCTTAGAGAAACAGCAATCGGCCCTGCTCGCCGAGAAGATCGACGAGATTCTCGACCAGCTGATCACCTTCGAGGGCAACCCGTTTAGTATCCCCACTGGCACCCCCATCGAGCTCGTCGATAACGACCCGCTTGAGCAACCGGTCGCTGAGGAATTTCGCACCGGCTCGATGAGCCTGGGCTGGGATCCATCGACGGTTCAGGTGGTGATCGAGGCCTACCCGATTGTCGACGAAGATGAGGAAATGCTCGACCCGCTTGAAGCGGCCAATGTGTTGCTCGTGCGCATACCCGTCGGCACCGCTCGCGCATTCGCGATGCGCACTCGTGAGGTTGTGGGCGCCGGGCGGCCGATGTGCTCCCTCTGCGGTTACCCCATCGACGCCGACGGGCACACCTGCACCGTTCCCGGGGACTGATGTCGATTCCCGACCTGGTCGACGGCGAGTTGAAACTCACCGGCCGGATCACGACGGCCTCGAACGCGACCTTCCTGGGCAGCATCGATGGCGCGATGGTCGTCTACAAACCGGTGGCGGGGGAGCATCCGTTGTGGGATTTTCCGGATGGAAACCTCGCCAATCGTGAAGTGGCGGCTTATCTCGTCTCGCAAGCCTTCGGGTGGAACGTCGTGCCGCACACCTGGCTGCGCGAGGGTCCAATGGGTGAAGGCATGGTGCAGCTGTGGCGGGAGCCTGACCCCGCGCAGAGCCCCGTCGATCTGGTGGCAGCGGACGCCGTTCCGGAAACCGGCTGGCGCCACGTTCTCGACGGGCGAGACGAGCACGAACGGATGGTCACCCTTATTCACGAAGACAGCGCCCCGCTGCGGCGGATGGCCGTGTTCGACGTCGTCGTGAACAACGCTGATCGCAAGGGCGACCACATTCTCGCCATGACCGATGGGCACCGACACGGAGTCGATCACGGGCTCACCTTTCACGTCGAACCCAAGCTGCGCACCGTGCTGTGGGGATGGCTGGGCGATGCGCTCACCACCGACGAGCTCGACGGCATCGACCGGGTCAAAGCGGGGCTTTCCGGCGAGCTCGGCACCGCCCTCGCTGGCCTGGTCAGCGCCGAGGAGCTCACGGCATTCGTCGCGCGTTGCGACCAATTGCGCTCTGAAGCACGATTTCCGGCCCCGAGCGGCGACATGCCCGCAGTACCCTGGCCGCTGTTCTGAGATCGCCACTTTTTTGATACTTATCGTGCCCGAGGTAACTTCGGGTGTGCAACGCTAGGGACATGGATCTTGAGGTGTCGGCGGCGCTGACCATTCCCGAGCGCGAACTCGGCTGGCGGTTCTCCCGGTCGTCCGGTCCCGGCGGCCAGCACGTCAACACCTCCGACAGCCGGGTCGAGCTGTCCTGGAACGTCGCCGAGTCCACGGTGCTTTCCGACGACGAGCGGATGCTGCTGCTCACCCGTCTGAGTCACCGTCTCGTCGCTGGGGTGGTCACCATTGCCGCGAGCGAGCAGCGCTCCCAGCTGCGGAATCGCGAGATTGCGCTGCGAAAGCTCGCCGACCTGGTGATCGCGGGCCTTGCGGCAGAGCCGGCCGCGCGCCGGGCGACCAAACCCACCCGCGGCTCAGCCAGGCGGCACCTCGCGATCAAACAGCAGCGCTCTGCCACGAAGCAGAACCGGCAGCGTCCCGCGGCCGAGTAGGTGGGCGATCCACCGACATCCGTTTGATGCGTCCTACCGCACGAGCAGTATCTGCCGAAAGTACGCAGCCAGATCCGCGGTCGCCGTCAGCGGCAGCACGTTGGCGACATACTGATCGGGACGCACGATCACTACGACGCCGGTGCGGCTGATACCGCGCTGCTCGAATATGTCGTGGTGTGGATCGGCGGCGTACACCTTCTCGTAGTCGATCAGCCCGAACGGGCCGGTTTTCGGCAAAAACATCTTGTCGACCCGGCCCAGGTCGACCTCGGTGTGCGGCTTTTGGTAGACCACCTTCACGTCGAAGACGCTGTCGATGTCGATGTCGCTGTCGGTCGGGGTGTGCGCGAGCAGCGGCGAATCGGGTGCGGTACGCATCCACTCGGCCCAGGTGGCCAGTATTTCAGCGGATGCGTCAGCGAATGCATACACGCGCCAGCGGCCGTCGGCGCGGTGGTGGTGGCCCAGCTGCACCGGGTTGGCGTCACCCACGCGCACGACCGGGGCGGACTTGAACCGTTTGCCGATCGGGAATCCGGTGGCAATGGATTGGTGGGTCGCCTCGCCGATGAGCATCGATGGCGGGTATTGGGTCATGAAGCCCGATGGAAACTCGGCTGTCTGGGTGTAGAAATCCTCGAGCGGAACCTTGAGGTCTTCCGGCTTCGCCGCCATCAGGCTCGACCACTCCTTGTCGAAGTCGATCAGGTTCTTCGCGATGACCTGGCGCTCGGCGGAATAGGTGCTGAGCAGGCTTTCGGGGCTGCGGCCATCGAGCACGTAGGCGAGCTTCCAGCCCAGGTTGAAGCCGTCCTGCATGGAGACGTTCATACCCTGGCCCGCCTTGGCGCTGTGGGTGTGGCAGGCGTCGCCGGTGATGAAGACCCGCGGCGAACGGATGCCGATCTCCTCGGGAAGCAGATCGTCGAACCGGTCGGTGAGGCGGTGGGCGACCTCGTAGACGCTGTGCCAGGCGACGTTTTTCACGTCGAGTGTGTAGGGGTGCAAAATCTCATTGGCCTTCACGATGATCTCGTCGATCGTCGTCGTGCGCACGGCGCCATTGTCGTCGGCGGCCACTTCGCCGAGGTCGACGTACATGCGAAACAGGTAGCCGCCCTCGCGCGGAATGTGCAGGATGCTTCCGCCGGATCCAGACTGGATTGCGCACTTGGTGCGAATGTCGGGAAAGTCGGTGACGGCCAGCACGTCCATGACGCCCCAGGCATGGAAGGCCGCGTCGCCGGCGAGGGTGCAGCCGATGGAATCGCGGACGGAACTGTGGGCGCCGTCGGCGCCGACCACATATTTTGCGTGCACGATGCGCTCCTGACCGGTCAGCTCTCCGCTGGTGTGCCGAAGCAACACGGTGACGGGGTAGTCGCCCTCATTGGTGTTGGTCAGGCTGAGCATTTCATAGCCGAAATCCGGGGTCATACGGCTGGGCGAATTGGCCATGACCTCGGCGAAGTAGTCCAACACGCGTGCCTGGTTGACGATGAGGTGCGGAAATTCGCTGATGCCGGTGGGGTCATCGATGGCACGGGCGGTGCGGATGATGTTGGCCGGGTTGGTGGGGTCTGGCTTCCAGAACGCCATCTCGGTGATGCGGTAGGCCTCGGCGATGATGCGTTCGGCGAAGCCGAATGCCTGAAAGGTCTCGACGCTGCGGGCCTGGATGCCGTCGGCCTGCCCGATCGCGAGACGTTCGCCGCGGCGCTCCACGATGCGGGTCATGATTCCCGGAAATTGGGAGAGCTGGGCGGCGGTGATCATGCCGGCCGGGCCCGTTCCCACGATGAGAACATCGACACTGTCAGGGAGCTCGTCGGGGCGATCGATGCCGACTCCCGCGGCGTCCTGTACTCGGGGATCGGTGGACACGTATCCGTGATGGTGAAACTGCACGGCTTCCTCACTTCTGTGTGTGGTTTCTCGGTGCTCTCGGCGCGGCGATTCGAATGCCAGCCCTATCCTGTGTTCTATAAAAGAACGCGTCGCTCTATTATCGTTTTTTGAATCATATACGACCGTGCGAGATCCGCAACCCGCGCACAGCTAGGCATCCGCTCGAGGCGGTCGGCTTGATCCGGCGTCGAAGTCGGTTTGGGCTCTTTCCGAGTGGCGAGGGCGCGGGTAACGTGCTGACAATGACTATCGAACCGAGACTTCTTGACTGGATGCTCGACTCCGACCCGGCTCTGCGTTGGCGCGTTGAGCGTGACCTTGTCGGCGCGCCGGCTGCGGTATGGCGGACAACCAGGGCCCGGGTCAACACTGAGGGGTTTGGGGCTCGGCTGCTGGCCCTGCAGGATGCTGATGGTCAGTGGGCGGGCGGCGCGTATTTTCCGGGAGATTTTGACTTTAATGGCCCCGAGGCAGCCGCCGATGCGGGGCAGCCGTACACAGCGACGACGTGGGCTCTCTTCGACCTGCGTGAGCTGGGCGTCGATGCCGCAATGCTCGCTGGCACAGCCGAGCTGCTCGCCGCCAATAGTCGGTGGGAGTACGAAGACCTGCCGTATTGGAACGGCGAAGTCGACTGTTGCATCAACGCCTTCACGCTGGCCAACGGAGCGTGGCTCGGCGTCAACGTCTCGGACAACGCCCAATGGTTTGTCGACCACCGTCAACCCGATGGAGGCTGGAACTGCGAATGGGTGGAGGGTTCGACCCGATCCTCCTATCACTCGACGCTGAATTCCTTGAAAGGGTTGTTGTATTACGAAATGACGATCGGCGGCACAGAAGAGCTACGTGCGGCCCGCCACGGGGGAGAGGAATATCTGCTGCAGCGTGGGCTGTTACACCGGCTGTCCACCGGTTTGCAAGTTGCCCTGTGGGCGACGCGCTTCGCCTACCCGTTTCGCTGGTTTTACAGCGTACTCAGCGCCGCGGATTACTTTCGGGCCGCGGCCCTGCATGATGGCAGCGCCCCCGATCCACGGCTCGCCGAGGCGATGGACCTGATCCGTGCCGCCAGGCGGCCGGACGGCACCTGGTTGCAGGAGCGCCGACACCCCGGCCGAGTGTGGTTCGAGGTGGATGTGCCCGCCGGTGAGGCGTCGAAGTGGCTCACGTTCTATGGCAGCCGCGTGCTGGAGTGGTGGGACGATGCCACCGGCTCGTAGGTGGCTCTTGACACAACGTGCGTTATCGCCACGATAGAAGAGGGCTCGCGGCGTGGACAAGGCGCTTGCCGGTGGCGCGACCGAGCCGCGACCGGCCCAGGACTATGGGTTCATGTACGCCCGCGACTGTCAAGACCCCGACGGCAACGAGTTCAGCGCCCTCTGGATGGACCCGGTCGCCTCCGAAAAGGGTCCTGCCGCGTACCTGGCCGAGCATCAGGCCGGCGCCTGACTCTGAGTGCTGCCAGCTAGAACTGCCAGGGGAAGGGCGACCAGTCGGGTTCGCGGTGTTCCAGGAATGCGTCTTTTCCTTCGATAGCCTCGTCGGTGCCGTAGGCCAGGCGGGTGGCCTCACCGGCGAAGATCTGTTGGCCGACCATGCCGTCGTCGACGGCATTGAACGAGAATTTCAGCATGCGGATCGCGGTTGGCGATTTTGTCAGGATGGTGTTTGCCCAGTCCAGTGCGGTCGTCTCCAGCTCTGCATGGGGCACCACGGCATTCACGGCGCCCATCTCGTAGGCGCGCTGGGAGTCGTACGGACGCGCGAGAAAGAAGACCTCTCTCGCGAACTTCTGCCCGACGTGTTGGGCAAAGTAGGCGCTACCGTAGCCGCCGTCGAACGAGCCGACGTCGGCATCCGTTTGCTTGAACATGCCGTGTTCCCTGCTGGCGATCGAGAGGTCGCAGACCACGTGCAGGGAGTGGCCGCCGCCGGCCGCCCAGCCGGGGATGACGGCGATGACGACCTTCGGCATGAAACGGATGAGTCGCTGCACCTCGAGAATGTGCAGCCGCCCCGTGCTCGCGACCCCGTCGCGGTATTGGTAGCCGTCGCGCCCGCGGATACGCTGGTCACCACCGGAGCAGAACGCCCAGCCTCCGTCCTTGGGGCTTGGCCCGTTACCCGTGAGCAGCACCACGCCGATGCGCGTGTTCTGCCTGGCGTCGTCGAGCACCCGGTAGAGCTCATCGACAGACTGCGGGCGGAACGCATTGCGCACCTCCGGCCGGTTGAAGGCCACGCGGGCGACCCGCCCGGCGTTGTCGTGGTGGTAGGTGATGTCTTGCAACGCGGAGAAGCCGTCGACGGGCTTCCACAGTGAAGGATCAAAAATTTCGGAAACCTGAGTCATGGTTTCAGCTTAGGTGTGCTCGGAGTCGGCGCGGCAGCGCTGTCGTTCGTAAGGGACGTGGCACGGCTTCACGCTGATCAGTCCATCAATGGCGCGTCAGGGGCCATAGGTACGGCGGCGATCCAGCTCGCCAGGCACTTCGGTGCCTCGGTCACCGCGGTGTGTAGCACGGCACACCTGGAGCTCGTGCGCGCCTTGGGAGCGATTTTCATTGGGGAGTACGCTGTGCCGCATGAAAGCTGCCGTGTACCGTCACTACGGACCACCGAGCTTCGTGCACGTCGAGAATACGCCGCAGCCGATCCCCCAGCGCGACGAACTGCTTGTGCGGGTCTTCGCCAGCACGGTCAACCGCACCGACTGCGGATTTCTCAGCGGCAAGCCACTCGTGGTGCGGCTATTCAGCGGACTAAGGGTGCCTCGGGCGACTATTCTCGGCTGCGAGTTCGCCGGGGAGGTCGCCGGTGTCGGCACCGACGTCAGTACGTTTGTGCTCGGCCAGCGGGTGTTCGGCTATAGCGGCGTGAAATTTGGAGGTCACGCTGGCTATCTGACTATCGCCGAGATGGGACTGGTCGCCGAGATTCCGGTAGGCATTCCCTACGTTGAGGCGGCACCGATTCTGGAGGGTGCCCACTACGCGCTCAACATGATTCGTGCGGCCAGGGTCACTGCCGGGCAGAATGTGTTGGTCAACGGCGGTACGGGTGGGATCGGATCGGCCGCAGTGCAGCTGCTCGTGAACCTCGGCGCTCGCGTCACAGCGGTCTGCGCTACCCCGCACCTATCCATGATGGAATCGCTCGGGGCCGAGCGGGTGGTGGACTATAGGCACGAGGACTTCACCGCGCTTGAAGACGAGTTTGATGTGGTGCTCGATGCGGTCGGTAAGAGTTCTTTCGGACGCTGCCGTCGGCTGCTGGGTCCCGACGGACTCTACGTCTCGTCCGACCTCGGGACCCTGTGGCAAAATCTGATACTGGCGCTGACCACGCCGGTGTTGCGGAGGAAGCGCGTTTTGTTTCCGATTCCCAAGGACACCCGCAACGATGCACTGTTCCTGCAGGGGCTGGTCGCAGCGGGCGAGTTTCGGCCGGTAATCGACCGGACCTACCCGCTTGAAGAGATTGGCGCTGCCTACGAATATGTCGCGACGGGCCAGAAGATCGGCAACGTCGTCATTTGCGTACGCGACGAGCCAGCTGTGCAGTAGCGTCGGTGGATTGGCGCTCACGGAAGGCGATCATGTTCATGCGGTTGCCGCAGCGCACGCTGCAGAAACGCTTGGACCCGTTACGGGAGAGGTCGAGAACCAGCCCGGTGCAGGCATCCGCTTCGCAAATTCGCAGGCGACCCATTTCGTCGCTGCGAATCACGTCGATCAACGCCAGCGCTGCCTCGACGCGCATGCGTTCTCCCAGCGGAGCCTCGGGCACGGTCGCGTGCAGGTGCCAGTCCGAGACATCGTGGCGGGCGAGCTGGGGGAGCGCCCCGGCCTCGCGCAGCATGCGGTTGATCTCCGTGACGGCGTCGTCGCGGTCGAGAGTCCAGACCCGGCGCAGCAGGGCGCGAGTCTGTCGCACGTCGAGCAGTTCGACGTTATCCCCGTCGATGCGGCCGGTGAATGGAATGGGGGCCAGCATAGCGGTGAGGTCGGCGAGCGTTTGCAGTTCGTCGCGGCCGCTTCGGGAGGCACCGGGATCAGTGGAGCCGAGCATCACCACGAATTCGAGTGCTTCCTCGGTGTCAGGGGCAAAATGCAAGTTGACTCCTTCACTCTGCGGTTCTACTGTCAGTGGTATAGGCCAGTTTAGACTATGACAGGACCACGTCGCCCGAAGGAGAAGCATGAGGATCTCGTCCCTGCCGGGAGGCTTGATCGTGGCCGCCATTGCAGCCACCTCGTTCGGAACCTCCGGCGCGCTGGTCAAGCCGATGCTCGAGGCTGGCTGGTCCCCGACGGCTGCCGTGACCGCCCGCGCGTTGACCGCCGGGCTCGTATTGCTGCCGGTCGCGTTGTATTCGTTGCGCGGTCGTTGGGCAGCCCTGTGGCGGGGCCGCTGGCGGGTGCTCGGAATGGGCATCGTCGGTGTCGCGGGTACTCAGCTGGCCTATTTTGCCGCGCTGCAGACCATCCCAGTCTCGACCGCGCTGCTCATTGAATTTCTCGCTCCGCTGATCCTGGTCGGGTTCGTCTGGGTGACGACTAAGCGGATGCCGCGCCGCACGGTGCTGCTCGGGTCGGCTCTCGCCGTTGGCGGGCTGCTGCTCGTGATCGGGCCCGGCGCCATTCGGGCCGTAGACCCGATGGGGGTGCTGTTCGCCTTCGGCGCGGCCATCGCCTGCGCGGTGTTCTTCGTGGTGGCCGCGCGCCCCGCTCGGGGCCTGCCGCCGATCGCGCTGGCGGCCTTCGGGCTGCTGGTTGGGGGAACGGCACTTGGCCTGCTCGGCCTGACCGGGCTGCTCCCCTTTACCGCATCGTATCTTGACCTGTCCCTGCTCGGCACGGTTGTTTCCTGGTGGGTGCCGCTGCTCATTCTCGCCATTATCAGCACCGCGCTCGCGTATGTGGCGGGCATTACGGCGGCGGGAACTCTCGGGTCGAGGCTCGCCTCGTTTGTGGGCCTGCTCGAGGTCATCTTCGCGTCGTTGTTCGCCTGGCTGCTGTTGGGCGAAGTGCTGACGCCGCTGCAGCTGCTCGGCGGGCTTCTTATCCTGGGCGGCATCGCAGCTGTGGGGGAGGAACGGGTTGAGCTGGCCGCCGAGTCGCTGCCGCCGGACGAGCCGGGATTGACGCACGCTCACGGCGAGGCTCACGGCGGCGCTGCCGACGTTGCCGACGTTGCCGACGAGGCCGATGAGGCTGCCCGCTCCGATGAGGCGACGGCCGGCGCATCCGCTCAGGCGATCAGTACCGGCGCGGGATCGTCGATGGTCGGCGGGTTCAGCACGATCTCGAGAGCATCGGAACGACCGAGCGAACCGGGAAAGTTGTAGCGGGCAAAGCGCCCGGTGGGGTCGTTGGGAGTCTGTGGCACGGCGATCGACGAACGGCGAATGATCTCCGAAACGACGTCGGTCACCACGGCGGGGAGTGTCTGGCCGCTGCGACCGCGCAGGCGAACGGATGCCCGCGGCCCGCCCTCCGCGCCGAACCGCAGCGTGAGCATGCGCGTGTGGGCGCGCTGACGGTCGAACATATCGAGGCGGGCCCAGACGATGTCAGCCAGAGGCACGACTCGGCGCCCGGCCCGCAGTTTATCCGTGTCGAAGTTCACCGATGCCTGCGGATAGCGCAGCCGCTGAACGAGGTAGAGCAGCAGGAACACCGGCACGACAGCTCCGAGGGCGAGCAGGAATGCCCACCAGATCGAGATATCGAAACTCCGAGCCAACGTGGTTCCAAGGTTGATCGGCAGGATACCCAGGAGAATGCCGTTCAGTGGAGTGGCCGCGAAGGTGCTCCACCAGCCCGCCCGGTCGAGTCTTACCCAGCCGGAGGGAAGCGTCGCTGGGCTCGGCGCGCTGGTTCCACTCATCGTCGTAACATACCAGTCGCCGCGCTTTGCGGTCCGGCCGGCTCTTACCCGGTGGGCGACCAGATGGCCGCGGCGCGCGCCGTGACGTGGCCGTGCTCGCCCGCCACGTCACGCTGTCCGCGGCATGAGGTCGCGCGGCACGAATGTGTTGTCAGACCACTCAGTTCGTGGCCTGTGCAGTCACCGGGCCGAACATGGCGTCGACGTCGGCAAGCTCCGGGTCGGCCGTCGCCTGGATGAGGGCGAGCAACTCCGGGTCGAGTCCGGGTGCGAACTCTTCGAGGCGTTCCTCCGAGATTATGGACGGAACACCGGCCGGCGCTTGCTCGGTTGCAGCGAGCTTGGTGCCATCCTTTGATGGTGACATGCCGCGGTAGATCTTGCCCACTTCAGACTGGCCGGCGAGGTTGAAGGTGTATTGCTTGCTCTGCAGACCGAGGTCGACAAGGCGCTTGACCTCCGGAAACTTCTCCGCGTTGGTCTTGGGAATCGGGAGGAGGGTCTTCCAATTCACACCGAGGGTTTCGAGAGCTTTGGTGAAGCCGTTCTCGTGTGCCTGAGTGTGAAAGTACATCAAATTCTCCTCGCGGTGTTCACTTGGTGACAATGGCGCGGTGAAGTGCATCACTCTTAAAGACGAGTCAAAAAGGAAAATCGTCACGCTGCGAGATAGGAATCTGCGCGAAATTCAGGGCCTGGGCGATCTAGGCTGGCAGTCATGACCGGCAAGAAGGACCGCGGTGACGCGCCACTAAACGACGCCCGGCTCAACGTGGCCCGATACCAACTCAAGCGGATGCTGCCGCCCGATGAGGCAGACTCCGCTGCGACGGAAGAGAACGACCCCGAGCAAAACACGGCCGGGCAATCCATGATGGAAGCCCGAGCCCAGTATGTGGAAATGGCCATTCAGCAGGCTATTCGTCGTGGCGAGTTCGACAACCTGCCCGGCGCCGGCAAGCCGCTGGCGAACCTCGAGCGTGGGTATGACCCTGACTGGTGGATTCGGCAGAAGATCGAAAGCGAGAAGATCACCGGGCTCGGGCCGCCGGCACTCACCCTACGCACCGAGAACGCCGAGCTCGATGCCCGGCTGGACAGCGTGCAGTCTGAAGCTGCAGTGACCGAGATTCTCAGGGATTTCAATAGCCGAGTGGTGGCGGCACGCCGGCAGTTGCAGGGCGGGCCGCCCGTGGTCACCCCCACCCGGGATCTGGCGGAACAGCTCGACCTCTGGCGGGAGCGCCGCGCCGCGCGCGGCGAGGCTGCCAGGCAGCAACGCGAGAGTGAGGCCGCGGCGCTGGCCGCCATGACCTGGCGGGAACGCCGTCGCGCCCGCCCCCAATGACCGCGTGGGGCCTCTCAACCGTTCTGGCAAAGAAAGTCCGTGATCGCCGCGGACATCACCGGTGACTTTGTCCAGTGCAGGTTTTGAACGCACCGCCCCCGTCAGGGAAACATTTCGGCGCCTCCAGCGTTGGCCCCTACATGAAGACCATTGTGTACAGCAAAACCGGTGACCCGTCCGTGCTCCATCTCATTGATCGACCGGTGAGCGAACCCGGTTCAGGAGAGGTGCGCGTTCGGATCGTGGTGAGCGGGGTGAACCCCACCGACTGGAAGTCGCGCCGTGGCACGGAATCGGGCGAGGCTCTGGCCTTCACCGACGTGGTCCCGAACCAGGACGGCGCTGGCGTCGTTGACGCCGTCGGTCCCGGTGTGTCGAACGTGGCTGTCGGCGATCGCGTCTGGCTCGTCCTCGCCGCGTACGAGCGAGCGAACAGCGGAACTGCCCAGGAGTACGCGGTGCTTCCGGCCGAACGCGTTTTCCTGCTGCCCTCCCCGGCCACTTTCGATCAGGGAGCCAGCCTCGGCGTGCCGGCCATCACCGCCTACCGGGCCCTCACCGTGGCCGAAGATGGGCCACCGCGCCTGCATCCCGGAGCGCTTGACGGCAAGATCGTACTCGTCGCGGGAGGTGCCGGCGCCGTCGGCCATGCCGCCATCCAGCTCGCCCGCTGGGCCGGCGCGACCGTGATCACGACCGTGAGTGGGCCAGCCAAGGCCGCCCTCGCAACGGCTGCGGGGGCACACCACGTGCTCACGTACACCGACTCCGACGTGGCAACCGACATTCGAAACATTGCGCCCCACGGCGTCGACCTCATCGTCGAGGTGGCCCCCGCCCAGAACTCCGAACTCGACCTCAAGGTGATTCGCAATCGCGGATCCGTAGCGGTCTACGCCAACAACGGCGGCGACCAGATGACCCTCGACGTGCGCAAGCACTTCAGTCTCAACGTGCGGTACCAGTTCTTACTGCTGTACACCGTCGGCATCGAGGTCGTGCGGCAAGCGGCCGCCGCGATCAATGAGGCACTCGTCGACGGCGCACTACCAGTGGGAGCGGATGCGGGTCTGCCGCTGCACCGCTTCGACCTCGCCCACACAGCGGATGCCCATGCCCTCGTCGAAAGCGGTGTCACCGGCAAGGTGCTGATCGACGTCTCCGCGGCCTGACCCGCGGTCGCCTGCTTCAGGAGCCAGCCCAGCGCATAACTCCTGCAATTTGTGGGGCGCACCGTAAGCTTCCGCATGTTTCCGCGGGTGTTGCGGCGGGCCAGATACGAATTGCAGGAGTTACGCGCCGGGGACTCGCAGAAAGCCCCCTCGTCGTGAACGACGAGGGGGCTTTCTGCGGCAGACTCTAGTACTCGCGGCGCGGAGCGCGCGGCGGGCGATCGCCCTGCTCGGCGGAACGTGAGGCGCCGCCCTTGTCGGCACGCAGCTCGATGAGCTTGCCGCTGATGCGGGTGTTCTCCAGCTTGGAGAACACGTCGTTCGACAGGTCAGCGGGCAATTCGACCAGCGAGAAGTCCGGCAGAATCTTGATGTGCCCGAAGTCGTCGCGGCTCAGCCCACCCTCGTTGGCGAGGGCGCCGACGATCTGACGCGGCTCTACCTTGTGACGCTTGCCGACTTCGATGCGGTACTGGGCCATCGGCTTACCGCTCGAACGCACCGGGCGTTCGCTTCGCACAGGCCGGTCGTCGCGGGCGCTATAGCTGCCGCGGTCGTCGCGGCTGCCTCGCTCGTCCCGATTAAAGCGGTCAGGGCGGTCCGAACGACCGCCGCGTTCGGGGCGGTCGCCGCGCTGCTCGGAACGTTCAACCCGTTCGTCGCGCTCGAGGCGCTGCTGGGCGCGAACATCCTCGGCCGAAAGCAGCAGCGGAGTTTCGCCCTGCCCGACAACGGCAAGAGCCGCGGCCACATCGACCTCGGGCACATCGTGGTGGGACACGTAGTGCGCGATGATGTCGCGGAACTTGCTGATGCGGTCGGTCTCGTCGAGTGCCGCCGTGATGGCGTCGTCGAAGCGGGTGAGGCGCGTCACGTTGACGTCCTCAACGCTTGGCAACTGCATCTGGGTGAGCGGCTGGCGGGTCGCCTTTTCGATGGCGGAGAGCAGACGACGTTCGCGCGGCGTAACGAAGCTGATCGCTGCGCCTGAACGGCCGGCGCGGCCGGTGCGGCCGATGCGGTGCACATACGACTCGGTGTCGATCGGAATGTCGTAGTTGACGACGTGGCTGATGCGCTCCACGTCCAGGCCGCGAGCGGCGACATCCGTTGCGACCAGAATGTCGAGCTTGCCGCTCTTGAGCTGGTTGATCGTGCGTTCGCGCTGTACCTGCTGCACGTCGCCGTTGATCGCCATGGCCGAATAACCGCGCGCACGCAGCTTTTCGGCAAGGATTTCGGTCTCATTCTTGGTACGCGCGAAGATGATCATGCCCTCGAAGTTCTCAACCTCGAGAATGCGGGTGAGCGCGTCGAGCTTCTGCGGGTACGACACCATCAGGTAGCGCTGGGTCGTGTTCGCGCTGGTCGTGGTCTTACTCTTGACCGTGATTTCTTCCGGGTCGTGCAGATACTTCTTGGAGATCCGGCGAATCTGCGCCGGCATGGTGGCCGAGAACAGGGCCACCTGCTTGTCGTCGGGGGTATCGGCGAGAATGGTCTCGATGTCCTCAACGAAGCCCATGTTCAGCATCTCATCGGCCTCATCGAGCACCAGGAACTTCAGCTCAGAGAGGTCGAGGGTGCCCTTGGCGAGGTGGTCCATGATGCGGCCGGGAGTACCCACGACGATGTGCACTCCGCGACGCAGGGCCGACAGCTGCTGGCCGTAGCCCTGTCCGCCGTAAACGGGCAGCACGTGCACGCCTCGCATGTGGGCGGCGTACTTCTCGAACGCCTCGCACACCTGCAGTGCGAGCTCGCGGGTGGGCGCAAGCACGAGCGCCTGCGGGTTCTTTTGTGCGAGGTCGAGTCGGTTCAGAATGGGCAGCGCGAACGCAGCCGTCTTGCCGGTACCGGTCTGGGCGAGTCCGACAACGTCGCGACCCTCCAACAGCGGGGGAATAGTGGCGGCCTGAATAGCCGAGGGCGTTTCGTAGCCGACAACTTTGAGCGCCTTAAGCATGGCGTCATTGAGTCCAAGGTCGGCAAAGGTCTTCGTTGTGGAGGCAGAATCTGCCTCGTTCTGCGTTGTAGTGTCTGGGGCGGTCATAGTATCAACGGTAGCCGAAGAGTTCGCCCCCGGCGCCAAGGCACGTCTGACAACTTGAAAAGCGGATGCCCGCGGCCGCGGCATCCGCTTATGCACTGCGCTGGTCGGCCACGCGTTCGCCCCCGCGGGCGGCACGTGTTTGAGAAGTTCGCCCTGTGCAAACCAGTGCCAACTTCTCAAACCCGTGCCACGAGAGCTGTGCAGGCGACTAACCCGACGCTCGGGTAGGGCTGCAACAGTGGTCCCATGGAACAACGCGTAAATTTCATCACTCTGGCCACCAGCGACCTCGAGGCAGTGCGCACGTTCTATCGCGACGGCCTCGGCTGGGCTCCGCTGGTGGACGTACCCGGCGAGATCGTCTTCTTTCAGGTTGGGCCCGGCCTGACGCTCGGCCTGTTCGACGCTACGAAGTTTGATGAAGACCTGCAGCACGAACACACGAGCGTCGGTGCGACCGGAATCACCCTGTCGCACAATCTCGAAAGCCGTGACGAGGTCTCCAGCACGATCGCGGCCATGGCCGCCGCTGGCGGTACCGTGCTCAAACCTGCCCAGGATGGCGCCTTCGGCGGTATCTTTCACGGCCACGTTGCCGACCCGAACGGCGTCATCTGGGAGATCGCACACAACCCGGGCTGGCACGTCGACGATGACGGAACGGTGTCGTTTCGTTGAGGCCTAAGCCTTCAAAAAGCCAATCGCCGCCTCGCGGAACGCCCGCGATGTGGGCGCATTGAAGTGATTGCGGCCGGGAATCTCGAAAAAGCCTCCGTTTGGCGTGGCGTCGGCCAACACCCGGGAGGCGTCGAGAATGCTGTCCTCGCTACCGGTGGCAAACAGTACCGGCTGAATGGGTGCGTTAGCGGCGCCGGGCTGCGGGCCGCCGCGCATGCCTTCGACCAGGGCGACGAGTGCCGCCAGATCATTGCCGGGTAGCGCCTTCGCCATCGTGAGATAGGTGCCCGTGAGACGATCGGTGAGTTCGGTACCGTGTTCGAGGTGGGCGCGGGCATCCGCTATCTGAAAACTTTTAAGTGGATCACCGTCGGGAATCCCGCCAAGTACCGCTTGCGTGATGCGGCCGCCGAGGTCGCGGGCAGCCTGCCAGCCGACGCGGGCACCGAGCGAGTAACCGACGTAGCGCACCTCGGTGAGCAGGTAGGCGTCGAGCACTGCCTCGACGTCGGCGACAAGTAATTCCATCGTGTACGCGTCGGGGGAGTGCGGTTTGTCGCTGGCGCCGTGCCCGCGCTGGTCGATGCCGATGACGTGAAAGCCGGCCCGGGTCAGGTCGCGGGTCCAGCCGGTGGCGTGCCAGTTGGCGATGGCGCTCGAGGCGAAGCCGTGCACCACGAACACGGTCGGCTGCTCCGGGTCGCCGAGCTCGTAGGTGGCCAACTGAACGCCATCGACGGACGGAACAAAACTGTGCTCGGGGGTGTTTCGGTGCAACATCCCCCTATCTCACCACGGATGCTGGGCGGCAGACGGCCCTGCCGCGCCAGTACGAGATCCTGGGACGGCGGCGGCTGCGTTAGTGACCGGCACACCAAACATGAGGAAGTGTTCAGGAAAGCCATGCATACTGGAAACTTCGCCCGCGACGCCGCCTGTGGAGTATCGATCCAGAACCGCTAGTGCGACCCAGCGATTCGTCCTCTGAAAGCCAGGCCTATTTCTTCTTCAACCACGCCCATCACATCCCTTGAGACCGACGGCAGACGCCTTCACGCTACGCGTCGTCGCCGGAAGCGGAGCCGCTTGATTGCAGCCGGCGCCGCCGTTGCCATCACCGCTGTCCTCGGCACCGGCTTCGTGGTGCAGTCCGCTGTCGCAGACCAGAACGCGCGCACAGCCGCCATAGTGGCCCTTGTCTCCAGCGGTGCTGGCCATGCCGAACAATTGGAACTAAACAGGGAACGCCTGCGAGACCGCGCCGAACACGCCTCTGAAACTGCCGTGACAGGTGCCAGCGTCGTAATCGCTGCAGCGCAGGGCAAGACGGATGCTACAGGCCTGTCGGAATCTGTTGCAGCGCTCTCCCACGTCACCCTTCTCGCTCCGGAGCGCATTTTCGAGCTCGTCGACGTCACGAAAACCGAGACCGCGAATGTGCACGCTTCCACGACAGAGGTCGATCGCGTCGCTGCCGAGCAGGCAGCGATTGCCACGGCCGCCGCTGAGGCTGCTGCCGCGGAGGCTGCTGCCGCGGAGGCCGAAGCTGCAGCAGCCGTCCCGGCGACACCGGCCCGACCGTCCGCTCCAGCTGACCCCAACGCGGCGCAGCAAATCGCCCGTCAGCTCATGGCCAGCCAGTACGGCTGGGGTGACGATCAGTTTGGTTGCCTGGTGAGCCTCTGGGACAAAGAATCAGGTTGGAACGTGAACGCCTACAACGCCTCCAGTGGTGCCACAGGTATTCCCCAGGCACTGCCCGGTAACAAGATGGCCTCGGCCGGGGCCGACTGGCAGACCAACCCGGCGACCCAGATCACCTGGGGCCTGGGTTACATCGCGAGCCGGTACAGCACACCGTGTGATGCCTGGGACAAGTCGGAAGCATCGGGCTGGTACTAGAGCGCGGGGAGCGGTCCGTCGTAGCTGGGCGGTTCCCGCTGTGTCAGGTGTGGTCAGGTAGAAATGAGGCGATCCCCGCCGGCGCGCTCAGCTCGCGGGGAGCAGGGCGGGCTGCACGATAACGACGTCGGGGCCGTATCGCTCGTCGACATAGCGCTGAATGCTGCCGTCGTCGTACAGAACGGACACCCAGAGGTAGCCGTTCATCGGTACGGACGTGAGTGTGTGCGTACCGGCGAGTTCGTCGCTGATGACCTGCAGGGTGGCATCATCGCTCGCGCCCGCGTTCTCCGCGTCCTGGCGTGGGTCGGGGGAGCCGACCGGTGAGTACAAAGAGAGCAAAATCGGAGGCTGGGTTTGTGTGAAGGTCGTGCCGTCCCACGTTCCAAAGACCGCGTACGTGCCCCAGGTCACCGTCGACGCGGTTTCGGAGTACTCGGCCAGCGACCAGTCCCAGCCATGAATCGTTGGTCCAGCGCACTGCGGTGGGTATGACTCCATGATCGGGCCCAGACAGAGCTGCGGATCGCCCTCGCCCTTCTGCAAAACGGTACCCTGGCCGACGAGCTCGTCGGTGTTCGTCGGTGGCTGAGGAAGAGCTGCGGGCACTTCGGCACCCGGTACTACCGTACCCGCGCACGCGGTCAGGGTGAGGAATGCGCCCGTCACGAGAGCGGCGATGAGCGCGCGTCGAGGTGTCATGCTCCGAGTGTGGCATCCCGATGTTTGCGCCGCCAGTTCCAGCCGCGCCGGAACCCAAATCGTAACGTTCACGTCACTCGACGGGCCGAGACGGATACGCTGGGCATACGACTGTCGAGGGGGAGTATCAGTGAACGAGAACACGCAAGTACCCGGCGGAGCCATCAGTCCGCAGGTCATCGAGGGTGTTTTCGACCTCGCCCGCGACGGCTTGACCGGCCCACTGGGCGAGATGATCGACGCCGGAGTGCCCCTCAACGTGGTCAACACGCGTGGAGACACGCTGCTGATCGTCGCGGCCTACCAGCAGCATCCCGATACTGTCGCTGAGTTGCTGCGGCGCGGGGCAGACGCATCCGTTATTAATGCCATGGGCCAGACCGCGATCTCTTGTGCGGTTTTTCGGGGCAATGAGCCGATCCTGTGCTTGCTCCTTGAAGCGGATGCCGACCCTGACCTCGGCGCGCACAGTGGCGTAGCCATCGCCGACCAGTTCGGCCTGCCGCGCATGCGCGAGGTCATCGAGTCGTACCCTCGCGGCTGAAATACGAAAAGGGCGCCCCCCGAGTGGGAGACGCCCTCGCTTCTAGTTGAACGCGTTAGCGGCCGAGGCCAAGTCCGAGGTCGCCGAGAACATCGTTGACGATCGAGTCGACCGAGCCGTCGATGTCGTCAACGTCGACGCCGCCGACATTGGTGCCGACATCGGTGCCGTTGCCGGCGTCGACCGGGGCGTCGACCGGCGCGGTGACGGGTGCCTCGATCGGTGCGACGACGTCGTTGCCGCTGCCGACGGATGCGTCGTTGCCGACCTCGTTGCCCGACGCGACATCACCGATGTCGCTGTTGAGCGAGTCATCGACCAGTGGACCATTGACGACGCCGCCGCCCAGGATTGCGCCGTTGCCGACGCCCCCGACGGAGGTGTCGTTGCCGAGCACGCCGTTGCCGGTCGAGTCGTTGCCCGAAAGGTTGAACAGGTCGCCGATAACGTCAAGCCGGTTCTGCTCGGATGAGCTGTCGGTACTCGTGGTCGTGCTGGAGCTGTCGCCGGCAAACGCCTGGGCGGGGGCGACAAAGCCTCCAATCATGAGCGCGGATGCTGCGGCGCCGGTGATTCCCAGCGCGGTGATCTTGCGAATATTCGTGTGCTTCGTGTTCATGAGAGCTCCTATTCGTTGTTCTGTTCCGACCTCGATGTGTTCTCGGGCCGCACAGATGGTCCGGAGCCCTGGCTGATGCGGTTTGGTCTGCGTACCCCAAATGGGTGCCGTCGAACGTTTTGGGCGACCGGTACGCTCGTGGTGACGCGCTTAGATCGCCGCCACGCGGGGCATCCGCTCGCCGCAGTGGCACAACCTGCGAAGGGGCTGACAACCGGTGCTCGCTGGCAATCGATGGAGCTGCGTTAGACGAGAAGGCTCACGACGCGCTCGCGCAGCGCGTTGCTGCGCGCGGTGAATGCGCGCTGACGGCGCACATACTCGGTTTTACCGGCCGGAGTCTCAACCTCGACGGGCGCGTAGCCCCACTCGGCGAGGTCATAGGGGGAAGCCTCCATATCGAGCTGGCGAATGTCGCGGGCGAGCTCGAAGGAATCGAGAAGCACCTCGCCGGGAACGAGCGGACCGAGCTTGATCACCCACTTGTAGATGTCCATTCCGGCGTGCAGACACCCCGCCTGCTCCATCACCGGTTGGTTCTCGCGGGAAGGTTGCAGTTGGTTTAGCCCAATAGCGGCGGGGGTGAAGAACCGAAACGCGTCGAAATGGCTGCAGCCGATGCGATTTCCGTCGACGACAGCGTCGGTGTCAGCCTGGCCGAGTCGGAGTGGCGCAACATGCCGGTGCTCGCCCTGCCGGTAGACCATCGCCCATTCGTGCAGGCCGAAGCAGCCAAAATGGGCCGGCCGCTGCCGGGTCGCGGCGAGGAGTGTTCTGATGAATCCGATGACGCGCTCGTTCTTCTCGTAGAAGGCGGCAGCATCCACTTGACTGGCGCCGCCCTCGTTGCGGTACCACTTCCAGCTAGCCCGCGGCTGGTCGGCGGCACCCTGCAGCAGTAGGCCAGCGCCGGGATGCCAGCGGCGCAGTAGACCGGGACGAAACGGGTAGTACGTGAACAGAAAATCGTCGACCGGATGCACCTGGCCGATTGCCGCGCGCTCACGGCGGCCAAGAGTGAACGCATCAGCGCGTTCCTCATGGGCCTGCTCGCGGCTTCGCCAGTCGGCGATCTCAAGCACCCGGGTCAGGTCTGTAAGTGGCACCCAACGACCTTACGCCGTCATCCGTAGCTGGGCCTCAGCCCCCGAGGCCCAGCTCGCGCAGGGTCGCGTTGAGTTCGGTGCGGGCGGCAGGGTCGAGGCCGAGCAGCGGCAGCGGCAGGTTGGGCGAGGCCACGAGGCCCAGAGTTTCGGCCGTAGCCGACATGACGCGCAGGCTGCCGTACCGGCGAAAGAGCGCCCAGAGTGGTTCGAGTCGGTCGGAGGCTGCGACGGCCGCTGTGCCGTTGCCGGCCTGGGCGGCTCGAGTGATCGCTACGGCGGTCTCGGGAAAAAGCCCGCCAAACACGCTGTACCAGGCGTCGGCGCCGCCAAGCAGTCCGCCGATGGCTAGCCAATCCCCGGAGACCCCAATCGTGACCTGCGCGGGCATCACCGCGCGGAGAGCGGCGATTCTGGCCGGGGCCGCCGTGGCGGAGAGCCCCGGAATTTTGATCGAGGCGACGTTCGGCAACGCGGCAATGCGCCCGTGCAATTCGTCGCTGAAGGCGACGTGCGTGGTTCCCGGGTTGTCGTAAACGACGAGCGGAAGGGCCAGCTCCGCGGTCACGGCCTCATACAGGCCGAAGACTTCATCGTCGTTGAGAGGCTGGTACGTCATCGGCGCGAGTAACACGCCGGCGGCGCCGGCAAGTTGGGCATCCGCTGCCAGTTCGAGTACCTGCCGGGTGCGGAGTGCGCCGATTCCCACGATGACCGGGGTGATGCCGGCCGCCTCGACTGCCGCCCTGGCGGCCCAGGCACGCTGTTCACGGCTGAGGTAGGCGTACCCGCCGGTCGAGCCGAGCGCGCCGATCGAGTCGACGCCGGCTGCGGCAAGTCGGGAGATCAGGCGCACGAAGGCCAGCTCGTCGATGCCGCTCTCGTTGGTTGGCGTAAGGGGAAATGCGCTGAGCCCTGTGAACATAGCTGTGCTCCTTCGTCGGTGCGCGCGCGTAAGCGGCGCTTCCACCATCCTCCTGCACGTTCTGGGTCGAAGAGGCCTTCATTCAGATGCGCTCCACCATGCCGCGGGTGGAGCCCGCAGCGATCGCCGAGCCGCCGAGCCGCCGAGCCCGCTTAGCTCGCCGCGACCGCCGGAGCAGCGCGATCAGCCGGGTCGAGCACGGCTGGGCGGGCAGGCACTCCTTTTCCCAGTTGGGTTTTTCGGTGGGGCGCTTTTTACGCGGCCAGAGCGTCGGCCGCCCAGCGAATTGCACTCACTCCAGCCCGGGTGCCGTGCGTGTCGTCCTCATGGCCGCGCAGGCGGCGGCACTCAACGAGGTCCTCGGCCGGTGTGATGTGCGGATCGCGGCAAGAACTGGTGTAGTCGGTGTAGTCGATTTCAAGAAGGAGTTCATCGTCGGTCATGGTTGTGGATCCACTTCAGCAGCGCATCTCAGGTGTAGATGCCGGATGGATGCACGTGACGGAGCACATGCTTGCCCCGAGCTGATCGTGCGCGAGTTGTTGGCGCGTGATCTAAATCGAAGCCGATGTCACTCTCCGGCGGCGTCGACGGAGCTGGTTCAGTGCTTCACAGCGTAGGTCGCCATCATCCGGAATGTCTGTAAGACAGTGAAATTCTTAGATTTCGTTACCGGCCAAAGATGCGTCCCGCTCATTTCGAGCCCCGGGTAACGATTTGCTCGCGAACGCGTTGCTCCCAGTATGACTATTCCGCTCTCTATCCTTGACCTTGCTCCGATTACCCCCGGCCAGACCGCTCGGGAGAGCTTCGCTGGGAGTGTTGCCCTCGCCCAGACAGCCGAAAAACACGGGTATGAGCGGGTCTGGTATGCCGAGCACCACAATATGCCGACCATCGGATCGTCGGCGACGAGCATTCTGATCGGCCACGTGGCTGGCCAGACCTCCACGATTCGGCTCGGATCCGGCGGCGTCATGCTGCCCAATCACTCACCGCTCGTGATCGCCGAGCAGTACGGAACCCTCGCGGAACTGTACCCTGACCGCATCGACCTGGGCCTCGGCCGGGCGCCCGGAAGCGACCAGAATACCGCTCGGGCGATGCGTCGCGACCCCCGTGCCTCTGACCAGTTTCCGCAGGACGTCATGGAGCTGCAGGCCTACCTTCGCGGGCAGTCGATCGTGCCCGGCGTGCAGGCCATTCCCGGGACCGGTACCAATGTGCCGCTGTTCATTCTCGGATCGTCGCTGTTCGGCGCCGGGCTTGCCGCAGCCCTCGGCCTGCCATACGCCTTCGCGTCGCATTTCGCGCCCGACGCACTACGCGAAGCGATCGCGCTCTACCGCCGCGATTTCACGCCGTCAGAGCAGCTTGCAGCGCCGCACCTCATCATTGCGGCCAACGTGATCGCGGCCGACGACAAAGCGGATGCAGTGACGCAGTTTGAGACGACCCGCCGCACCCGGGTGCGCGGCATGCTCTCTCGAGGACCGGCAACGCCCGAATACGACGACGACCAGATCGACGTCTTCCTGACCACGCCGGAGGGTCGCAATATCGCCAACATGATGCGCTACTCGGCGGTTGGTACCGCCGACGAGGTGCGCGCCTACCTTGAAGAGTTCGCCGAGGGAACCGGTGCCGATGAGCTCATTCTCGCCCACCAGTCCCCATCGATTACGGACCGCCTGCGCTCGGTTGAGCTCACGGCCGATGCGATGAACCTCGTCACTGCCTGAGTCCGTACGCGCTCGTCGAACAGCTGCTGCGGGACAGCCATGCGCTCGTGCGGCCCCGGGTTCCCGGGCCCCCGCCAAAGTAGCGGAGCTGGCTCGTCCGGGGCGGATACTCCAACTTACGCCCCGGGGACCGGGTCGCCCAGAGGATCGGCAGCACCCAGGTCGACAAGGGCCATCCCGCCTACCGGCAGGCCCGCCCAGGACAGTAGGGTCCACCCGTTCTCTGGTGAGCCGGTGAGTTCGACGACACCGGTGTTGTCGAGCTCGTTCTCCCCGGCAAAAGTCGACGGTACGTTTTGCGCGCGGGCCGCGGTCCAGACCCGAATGGCTGCCCCGTGGCTGAATACCGCGGCGACCTCAGAGCCAGCCGCTGCGAGCGCGATGTCCGCGTCGAACCGACGGAAGAAGGCGTGACCGTCGTGAGCACCCGGCATCCTCTTGTCGAGGTTGCCGGTGCCCCAAGCTACCGCTGTCTCTAAATAGGTGCGAACGGATGCTCGATCGCGCAGCCCCTCGAGAGATCCGGCTTCGATCTCGTGCAACCCGGTCGCAATCTGCACATCCAGCCCGCGATCGGTGGCGAGCGGGTGCGCCGTCAGATGCGTGCGCAAGAGCGTCGACACGAAGATGGCGTCAATCGGTTCGGAGCGCAGCGCATCGGGAATAGCGGATGCCTGGCGCAGGCCGAGATCGGTCAATCCTGGACCGGGATGCGCGGTGTCAAGCTGCCCGAGAACGTTGCCGGGAGTTTGGCCATGGCGGATCAGGAGAAGTCGCATATCCCTCCAGCATAGGCAACGTAACCGAGCAAGAGAAGACGGCCCCAGCGTTGAGGGTTTCGAGCGGCAGGTGCGGCACCTGCGGCGGCAGTGTCAGATGTCCGTGGCGATCTCGCACTTGGTGAGAACGGGCGTGCCGGACAGGATCGTTCCCAAAGAAGATTTACCGGGTCCAGCCCGATAGGTGCGGTAAGCGGTGTCGTGGTCCAGGGAGATCCACTTTTCCACGAGAACGAAGTGGGTGGGGTCCTCGGTGTCGACGAGCACATCGACACCGAGGCATCCGTCGAAAGCGCGGGTGGCAAGGAGAGTGTCGTGTATTACATCGGGAGCCTCGGCGAGGGACTCGGGCTTTACATGGATATCGAGGAAAGCGGTGATAGGCACAAGAGCTCCAAACAGGTTGAGGTCACGGGAGAATTGGCTGCGCGTAATCGATCTGGCACGCATTGACCGACCAAAAGAAAGGTCGTGTATTCCAGCATAGGGAACGCGGTGTGCCGGGGGATGCAGTTACGCCGACCGCACGGCTGTGCCTGGTCGCCGTAGCGCCGGCTCGAGCTGACAGCCGAGAGTGACAGCATGGAGGAAGTACATTTCGCGCGTTCGAACAGAAAGAAATTTCATGACGATCATCAAAATCAACGCCATCACCGTGCCGAGCGACGGCGGCGACGAGCTCGCCCGCCGATTTGCTGCCCGTGCTGGCGCTGTCGACGACCGGCCCGGCTTCGAAGGCTTCGAGCTTCTGAAGCCGACCGACGACCGCCTCACCTGGCTTGTCGTCACCCGCTGGGCCGACGAGGAATCGTTCCAGACCTGGTTGAGTTCTCCGTCATTCGCCAACGGGCACCGCAGCGAGACGCCGAAAGAGGGCGAGCCGGCGGCGCGCCCGGTCGGCGTGAGCAGCGAGCTGTGGTCGTACGCCATCGCTGGCGGTACTGCCAGCTAGCCGATCGCCCGACAGATCGGGACGTCGCAATCTTGACGGTGTCGTTCCGAACGGACACGCTAGCCCACACTACGTGGCGGGGCTCGACTCTGGATCGGGGGTGGTGTCCTGAAGCAGGTCGGTGATCGACCGGAGGGTTTCTGGCGAGACGTCGCCGAGCATCCGTGCTGCGAAGCTCACGACGCGGGCAACGCGCAGGCTCTTGACGAAGGCGAGTTGAGCGTCGACGCGTTCCG
The DNA here is from genome assembly GCF_002929495.1 of Cryobacterium sp. Y82. GTDB lineage: Bacteria > Actinomycetota > Actinomycetes > Actinomycetales > Microbacteriaceae > Cryobacterium > Cryobacterium serini. Next base: position 26,293 of record NZ_PJJJ01000022.1, on the reverse strand, counting down.
GCAGGTCGCTATCGGAGCCGAGCATGTATTCCGCGGGGATGCGGAAGAATTCGGCGATGCCGGTAAGGAGTGCTGGATCGGTCACGAGGGGTCCATCGCCGGTGATCATGTAGGCCCAGCGTGCGCGGGAGAGAGTTAGGCCGCGTGCCTTCAATCCAGCTTCAATTTGTCGAAACGTGTAGGGGGTATTTCCTTCGGCAACGACGACGTCGAGCAGCAGGTTGAGTTTGCGGGCCAACTCCAACTGTGGGCTCACGTCGGCGGCGTCCCGCGTGGTCATTGCTCTGGAACCACGAGGGTGGCGTCTTGGACCGCCGACCGGGCCTGGGTGCGCGCTTCGGCTAGATCGATCCGTGTCATTTCGGCGGGGGTAAGGGTTTGGTCCGGGAGCAGCAGCAGGTTGTCTCGAATTTCGACGTGTCGCCGGTAGAGGTGAATGCCAGGCGTACGCACCGTAAGAAGCTGCAGCGGCGAGAGTTGTCGCTCGATGCTGAGGTACGGGGTGTCGCTGAGTAGTCGTTGCCATAGCGGCGTGATGCGCCAGAGGAGCACTCTGTCGCGGTAGTTCTTTCGGCCGGCGGCCAAGCCGTCGACGGTTGCAGTGAGTCCGAGTCCAATGACCAGGCTGATAGGGGACAAGAGTAGGGATAGCGTGTAGGCAGTACGCGCCCAACCGACCAGCAAAAAGTCCGCGTAAAGAACGGCAAGAACTGCGCTCGTTAGGCTAACTACGGCGTAGGTGAGTACGCCCAGGCAAGCGAGAAGTATCAAGCTTAATGAAATCCGTGTGACATGGCGGCGCTGCCGACGCAGGTCAAACAGGCACGCCGTTGCGAAGGACACCGCGAAGATGCCCATCGCGATCCAGGTTGTTGCCGCATAAGCAGTGAAATCCCAGCGGGGAATGAACGACGCGGCGATGTCGTCTGTCACGCGCCAGTCGCTTCCGAAGAACAAAAGGGCCTGGGCGAGGACGATCACCGCGGTGATCAGGATAGTCGCATGTTTGCGAGCTCGGGTGAGCCCGCGAGGCGCCATAGCCTCTTGCACAATCACGTCGAGGAGCGCAATGGCCACAATGGTCAGAGCGTGGAAGATGAAATAAGTTACGTTGCCGTTGCCCAGCAGCGCGTCGACGGGCCGGTACACCGGTTGGGGCATGAGCGTCATGGTGAGTGCGAACACCGCTAGAAACAGGAGAAGCGGCCGACGTCGTCCCCGAATTGCCGACGGAACACACACTGCCGCGGCGATCCAGAAGACGGCAGAGAGCGTGAAGAGGATCGCTTGCATTAGAGCACTTGTCCGAATCCGGTTTTGGTGCCGTGGGCCGCTTCAGGGCCATCACGCAGCATGATGAGGGCCAGCTCGTCGCCGATGGCCTCGGCCAAGGCCTCCTGTTCGTCGGAGAAGCGGGTGCGCGAGAGCGCATAGACGATGGCATCGAGGGGGATCAGGGGCGCGAGCAGAGCGATTTGCTCGGCAGAGAGCAGCTCCTGTTCCTGATTGAGGATCATGTGGCCGTATTCGTGATTGATGAACTGCTGGCGGTGCACCACCGAACTGGTCGGTGCGTGGTGGATCCGCTCAAAACTCTCTCCGGCGACGGCGACCCACAACCCGCAGAGCCCGGCCCCGAGCATTCCTGGCGGCGCACTTTGAACCACGATCTTCTTGCCACGCACCGTTTCCATGTGTCGGTGCAGCAGCTCAGCAGTGAGCGGCCGGGGTAGACCGAGTTCGGCCACCATCGTGTGCGCCCGTTTCTGGCGTAACTCGTAGCTCATCCCGTACCCCCTGAAGATACTTTGAGCCTACCTCCTTGCCGGGAGCGGTTAAGGAGAGTGTCGGCGCACCGCCCGTAGAAGCCCTACGATAGACATGTCCAACGTTGGTCTAGGGGGGGGAGGATCGGCTATGGCTTGGCTCATAACTGGCGGTAATGCGGGGGCTCTGATACCGGTGTCTGACACTGGTTTTGGCCGTCCAGCACTCGGGCACAGGCTGCGCTCTGCGTGGAATTTGCATGCTTGGCGCTTCCGAGTCGGGGGCGCCAAGCGACAGAACGGTCGGTCGGTCTTTCATCGCGCGATTAACGGCGCCACAGTGCCTCATGACGCGGCGCCTCGGAGCAATACGAGCGTTGACACTCTCGCGCTGAGGTGGTTGCGGGGGCTCGTGCCCGCCGAAATCGATCAGCAGGTCACCCTGAGCTTTGATAGCTGGCACAACGCGCAAACGAAGACGGAGATCGGCATTGGCGACGACGGCGCTATGACCGTGGCGAATCTCCCGGCCGTTCGCGCAGCCTGGCGCATCGTTCAGTCAGGTCGCAGCGTTGTGGTTCAGGTTTGGTCTATGCCAGAACGTCCACGTGCATCCGGCGCCACAATCAGGGTCTGGGTATGCAATGGAGACAGCGCCCGTGCGATTGACGCCAAGATTTTGGAGCACACGCTGCAGCTCGAGGGGGGCGAGTCGGCGCGGACTACGCAGACTCGCTTCGCGACCGGCTGGATTGTGACCGGGGAACCCGGTGGCGCCCACCGCTCGCAGTGACGCTTGCCGCGCGGCTCATAATCCCGAACGCTAAGAAACGTTACTTCGCGGCCGCAGTCAATTCGGACCCGCCGTTAAGCTGTGCCAATGAGCACTGTGCGAACTAATGACGCCGAACCACCCGTCGATGCGGCGCGCCCGGCTCGATCCCAAGCACTGCTGGATGCCGTCACCAACTCTGTTGTCATCGCCGACGGCGCCATGGGCACCATGCTCCAGGAACACAACCCCACCCTCGATGACTACCAACAGCTTGAGGGCTGCAACGAGATTCTCAACGTGAGCCGCCCCGACATCATCGCGGCCATTCACGACGTCTACCTCGAAACCGGCATCGACGCCATCGAGACCAACACCTTCGGTGCGAACTGGTCGAACCTCTCGGACTACGGGATCGAAGATCGCATCGAGGAGCTCGCCAGGCTCGGCGCCGAGATTGCCCGCGCCAGCGCCGAAAAATTCGAAGGCCGCGACGGCCGCGTGCGCTGGGTGCTCGGCTCGATGGGCCCCGGCACCAAGCTGCCGAGCCTCGGTCACACCACCTACGCCAATCTCAAGGCCACGTTTGCCGAGCAGGCGCTCGGCCTCATCCGCGGCGGCGCTGACGGGTTCCTCATTGAAACCTCGCAAGACCTGCTGCAGACCAAGAGCGCGGTGAACGGATGCAAGCAAGCTATTGTCGAGACCGGCATCCGCTTGCCGATTTTCGTCGAGGTGACGGTGGAGACCACCGGAACCATGCTGATGGGCAGCGAGATCGGCGCCGCGCTGACCGCGCTCGAGCCGCTCGGAATCGATGCGATCGGCCTGAACTGTGCGACCGGACCGACCGAGATGAGTGAGCACCTGCGCCACCTCTCCAAGTTTTCCCGCGTGCCCGTCATCTGTATGCCCAACGCCGGCCTGCCGCAGCTAACCAAGACCGGCGCAAGCTACCCGCTGACCCCCGACCAGTTGGCCACGGCGCACGAACAGTTCGTGAAGGAATTCGGGCTGGGACTGGTCGGCGGATGCTGCGGCACGACTCCCGCACACATGACGGCCGTGGTCGAACGGTTGCGTGGCGTCACGGTGAAACCCCGCACCCTCGAACAGGACCCGGGTGTCGCGAGCCTGTACCAGCACGTCAGTTTCGACCAGGACAGCGCTTTTCTGGCCATCGGGGAGCGCACCAACGCCAACGGCTCGCGCGCTTTTCGCGATGCCATGCTCGCTGAAAACTGGGACGACTGCGTCGACATCGCCCGCAGCCAGGTGCGCGACGGCGCCCACCTGCTCGACGTCTGCATCGACTACGTCGGTCGCGATGGCGTCGCCGACATGAAGCAGGTCGTCTCCCGACTGGCCAGCGCCTCGACCCTGCCACTCGTCGTCGACTCCACCGAGCCGGCCGTGCTACAGGCCGGTATGGAACTCATCGGTGGTCGTCCGGTCGTGAACTCGGTCAACTTCGAAGACGGCGAAGGCCCGACGTCGAGGTTCGGCCGCATCATGCCGCTCGTCAAGGAGCACGGCGCCGCTGTGATCGCCCTGACCATCGACGAGGAGGGCCAGGCCCGCACCGCCGAACACAAGGTGCGCATCGCCACCCGTCTGGTGGACACCCTCGTAAACGGGTGGGGAATGCGGGTCGAGGACATCATCGTCGACGCATTGACTTTTCCCATCGCGACCGGCCAGGAAGAAACCCGCCGCGACGGCATCGAGACCATCGAGGCGATTCGGCAGATTAAGGCGAAGTACCCCGGTATCCACACCACGCTCGGCGTCTCGAACGTGTCGTTCGGACTCAACCCCGCCGCGCGATCGGTGCTGAACTCGGTCTTCCTGCACGAGGCCACGGAGGCCGGCCTCGACTCGGCCATCGTGAACTCGGCCAAGATCGTGCCGCTCGCCTCTGTACCCGACGACCGCCGCAAGGTGGCGCTCGACCTGGTCTGGGACCGCCGCGAATACGACGCCGATGGCGCCCTCACCTACGACCCACTCGTGGCCCTGCTCGACCTGTTCGCCGGCGTTGACTCCGCAGCCCTGAAAGACGAGCGGGCCGCCGAACTCGCCGCCCTTCCGGTGGGCGAACGCCTGGAACGCCGCATTATCGACGGCGAGGCCAAGGGCCTCGAGGCCGACCTCGACCTTGCCAGGGCCGGGGGGTTGAGCGCCCTCGATATCGTCAACGTGCACCTGCTTGTTGGCATGCAGGTCGTCGGCGCCCGCTTCGGCAGCGGTGAGATGCAGTTGCCGTTCGTGCTGCAATCAGCCGAGGTCATGAAAGCCGCCGTGGCGCTGCTCGAACCGCACATGGAGAAATCCGAAGCGGCCGGCAAGGGCACGATCGTACTCGGCACCGTGCGCGGCGACGTGCACGACATCGGCAAGAACCTCGTCGACATCATTCTCACCAACAACGGTTACGACGTGATCAACATCGGTATCAAACAATCGATAGCCGAATTCATCCGGGTCGCCGAGGAGAACAACGCCGACGTCATCGGTATGAGCGGGCTGCTCGTGAAGTCCACCGTGGTGATGAAAGAGAACCTCCTCGAGCTTCAGTCGCGCGGCTTTGCCGACAAATGGCCGATTCTGCTTGGCGGCGCAGCCCTCACCCGTTCCTACGTCGAAGACGACCTCGACAGCGTCTTCGCCGGGCAGGTGCGCTACGCCCGCGATGCCTTCGAGGGCCTCGCCCTGATGGAACCGCTCGTGGCGATCGCCCGCGGCGCTGACCCTCTCTCGGTTGGCTTGCCACCGCTGAAGAAACGCATTCACAAGAAGAGCCTGCTCACCCTCACCGAACCCGAAGAGATGCCCGGGCGTTCCGAGGTCGCGAGCAATAACCCGATTCCGGTACCGCCGTTCTGGGGCACCCGCATCGTCAAGGGTGTAGCCCTCGCCGACTTCTCGGCCTTTCTCGACGAACGCGCCACCTTCATGGGGCAGTGGGGGCTCAAGCCCAGCCGCGCCGAAGACGGCGCGAGCTACGAGGAACTGGTCGACACCGTCGGTCGGCCACGCCTGCGCTACTGGCTCGACCGCATCTTGGGCGAGGGCCTGCTCGATGCGTCCGTCGCGTACGGCTACTTTCCGGTGGTGGCCGAGGGCGATGACATGGTCGTGTTGCACCATGGCGACGACCCCACCGGTATGGTCGGCCGGGCCGGACTGCTCGCGCCCGACGGCGGTTCCGGCGGCGAGCTCGGCACTGACCGACTGCGCTTCAACTTTCCCCGGCAGCGCCGTGACAAACACCTGTGCCTGGCCGACTTCGTGCGGGGGCGCCGGAATTTGCAAACGGGGGAGCCAGGCCAAACGGATGTCGTCGCCCTCCAGCTGGTCACTGCCGGCTCCCACGTCGACGAGGTCACGGCCAAAATGTTCGCCGCGAACCAGTACCGCGACTACATGGAGCTCAACGGGCTCACCATGCAGCTCACGGAGGCCCTCGCCGAGTACTGGCACTCGCGCATCCGCTCGGAATTCGGCGTGGGCGGCGAAGACCCCGCCGACATAGCGGGCATGTTCAAGCTGGAGTATCGCGGAGCCCGGTTCTCCCTGGGCTATCCGGCCTGCCCCGAGATGGAGGACCGTCGCAAGGTGGTCGAGCTGCTGCAACCCGAGCGGATGGGCGTGGTCTTGTCGGAGGAGCTGCAGCTGCACCCCGAGCAGTCGACCGACGCGTTCGTGTTCCACCACCCGGAGGCGAAGTACTTCTCGGTGTAGTTGAACGGCGGCCAGTCGAACGGCGGCGAGTCGAGCAGCGCGGCAGCTTTTACCGTGGATCGCTTGACGGCAAGGGCATTCTTTTACGGTGGGGTGAGCGCACGCTTCAGCAAGAACCCCGGCCAGTAGGATTTATTTATGCAGTTGAAGGGGTACGAATCGTCGGTAACGTTGGAACCTGTTCGATATGAGCTCGCGAACCCTGCGGGCGATGAGTGGGATGACAATTGGCTGGTCATCAAGGGGGACGTATCGGCGCCTGACGCGGAGTGGCAATTTGCTGTTCCGTGTTTGACGACGTTTGAAGCGAAGCGCATTTCGGCTTGGCTGCGCGGCGTGGCCAACGGTGACGTCTCCATAAGCGTCATTGGAGACGCCGGGATTGTGCCGTCGCTCGAATTTACCGAACCAAATCTTGCGTTCAGTGTTGGCAGCTATCAGGGCGGCTTGATGTCGGTCAGGGTGCACTTTGCGCTTGAAAGCATGCCTGTCGGCCAGAGCAGCGATGAGCGTGATCAGTTTTGGGTGGAAATCGCAGTGACGGCTGCAGATCTTGACTCGTCGGCCAATCAGTGGGACAAAGCGCTCTCAGTCTTCCCGGACCGCTAAGCGCTGGGCAGATTCGAGCGGTCGCCTGGTCAACGGCGGGGGCTCAGGCGTGCTCGGCGCAGGGCCGCGAGCACGGCCGGGCCGACCAGCGCAATACCGACCACGGTCGTGATGGCGCGCACGGTATCCCAGGTGAGGGTCGACGTGACGAGTGAGTAGAGCGCGAACGAGGCAAGGTTCTGGCCGGGGTCGGCTCCCGCCGTGTAAGAGATATCGGTGCCACTACCCACCGCAAACGGCCAGAACCAGAGGTTCATCATGAGCCCGAACAGGTACGACGCAACTATCCCGTAGGCAGCCAGCAGAAAGATTTCGCGGCTGGCGCGCATACGCTGGCGGGAAGAATTCTGCCGAGTGGCGTTCTGCCAGCGCGGCAGCAGCCCGGCACCGGCGCCGACCCAGCCGCTGGCGAACATCTGGAACGGGGTCCACGGGCCAAAGCCGCCCCAGAGCACCGACGACACCGCGATGGTAAGCAGACCGAGCAAAAAACCGAAGCGCGCGCCGTAGACGCGTCCGGCCAGGATGAGCAGCACGAACACCGCCTCGACCCCGCCGACGCCGGCGCCGGCGATGCGCACCGCGGCGCCGACGGCTGAGAGCACGCCGAGCAGCGCGACGGTTTTCGCCGTGTACATCTCGCGGTCGAGGGTGAGCGCGAGGGCCACGATGAGCGCTGGGATGAGCGCGAACGCCACGATCGGAACCGCGACCTGCGTGTCTGCCGGCACGGCACCGACGAAGAGCGGCCAGGCGAACGCGGCCGCGGCGAGCACGCTGCCGCCGCCGAGAATCCAATTCGTCCAGCGGATGCTGCGGCGCGGCCGTGCCTGATCTGCGCGTTCGCGGGGGCGGTCGCTGAATGCGATCCCTGCGTCGGGGGCACTCTGGGTATCTGGAGCCTCGTCGGCGAAAGTACCGACGACGACGTCGTCGCTGACGTTGCCGGCGGCGGTTGCGTTCGCGCGGGTCGTGGTTGATTCGTCGGTCATGAAAGCACCTCGATCGGGGCAGCGAGCCGCCCGGCCTGCATGTGCAGGTTGCGCGTGGCCAGGTCCTGCGCAAAGTCGTCGTCGTGGGTGGCGAAGATGACCGCTGAGGCTGCACCGGCAGCCGTGAGCAGCGCCGCACTCACGAGCGCGCGCGCAACCTGGTCGAGGCCGCGAGTGGGTTCGTCGACGAGGAGTAAGTCGGGCCGGGCGGCGAGCTGAATGGCCATAACGAGGCAGAGCCGTTCGCCGGCGGAGAGGTCGCGCGGGTGGCGCTGCAACAGCGGCGCGGCATCCGTTGGGGCATTGAAGCCGAGCAGATGGGCAAAAAGAGCTGCGGTGCTGCGTTCGGTATCGGTAGCGGCGGGAAGAGCGCGCCTAAAATTCGGTTCGCGCAGCGTTCGATCAGCGCGGCGACATTCCTCGGCCACGGTGATCGCAAACAGCAGGTCGTCGAAGTTCTCGGGCACGAGCGCCACGGTCTGCCGGCGCGTTCGCCGCTTGAGGGATCGAACATCTTGCCCGGCGACGATGACGGTGTCGGCAGCGGTCGGCAGCGCGATCGCCCGCAGCAGGCTGGTCTTGCCGGCGCCGTTGCTGCCGCGCAGGGCCACGAGCTCGCCCGCCTGCACCTCGACGGACACGTCGTGGACGACCAGATTGGTTTTGTGCCGAACACTCAGCCGACGGATGCTCGCGAGCGGCACCGCAGGCACAGCGCCGATATCCCGCCTAGCGCCCTGCGCCGCCGTTGCGATGCCTGGACCGCTCCCGGAAGATGGCAATGCGCTGCCCCACGAATCGGCGGGCGAATCGGCGGGGAGCTGGTGCAGCCGGCTGCCTCGAATCTGGAGCCAGGCATCCGCTATCGAAGCGAACTCCTTCGTGTTGTGTTCGGCGATGACGACGCAGACGCCGGCTTCGTGCGCGAGCTGGCCGAGCACGGTGCAGACCCGATCGCGGGCGGCTGTATCGAGGTCGGCGAGCGGCTCGTCCACGAGCAACAGGATGGGATGGTTTACGAGGGCGGCGGCTATCGCGACGAGGCTGGCCTCACCGGCCGAGAGCTGCTCGATCGGACGGTCGACCAGGTGCTCGATTTTCAGCCGGGCGGCCACCTCGAGAACGCGGGCGTGCACGATCGGCGGGGCGACATTGCGCACGGCGAGGGCGAAGCCGATCTCGTCGTGCACCGTTTCGGCTGCGAAGCCGAGGCGCACGTTTTGCGCGACGAGCCCGACGAATCCGGCGGTGTCGCGCGGGGGAGTCGAGGCCCGGTCGGCGCCGGCAATGTCGATGCGTCCCTGCTGGGTGCCATCGTAGAAGTGCTGGAACAGGCCGCTCATGCTGTGGAGCAGGCTGGTTTTGCCCGACCCGGTCGCGCCGACGATCACGGTGAGGGTGGCTGGCTCGAGGGTGACGTTGAGCTCGTCGAGGTGCCAGCCCGTCTTGTCAGGCGCAGCACCGAAGTTCAAACCGGCATCCCGGAGCACCACCGGTGCCTCGCACACGCCGGTCACGACACGGGTGGCCGCGAATCCGCGGGTTTCCATTGATGCGGCTAGCGCGAGCGCGCGCTCGATTGTCTGCTCGAAAATGGGCACGAGCAACGACTCGATCGATCGTTCTCCGCGCAGGGAGCGGGCGACGCGCACGCGGCGCACGGATTCCAGCAACGCCGGAAAGGTCGCCCAGGCGATGACGAGCGAACGGGAGATGGCGCGCAGCGGGCCGCGACCGGCACCGCGCGCGAACAGGGATTGCACGTTGATGACCGCGTTCAGCAGGCCGAAGAACACGATGATGGCGGCGACCGGCAGTGCGCTGAGCGCGGCATTGCCGAGACCGACCAAGGTGATCGGGCCCAGCAGCGAGATGTGGCTGAACGGCCCGTCGAGTCGGAGCCGGGGAAGCTCCAGGAGCACCGGGCCGGTGCCTGCGCCGACGCCACCGAAGACCACGCGGTAGACGACCCGCAGCAGAACGAAGCCCACCGCGAGCACGATTGCCGCGAGAAGCGCGGCGAGGCGCAGGCGAAACACTAGCTGCCGGGCGTCGGCGTTTCAGTGCCGGTCGTGTAGACGAGGCCCACTGACTGGCCGGGCTCGACCTCGAGCGTGCCGAGGCCCTCCTGGGCGTAGGCCCAGTCGGCGTCGGGAGTAGCCTTCACCCAGAGCGCCCAGTAAGCGTAAGCCGGTGGCATCGAGGCGCAGGATTCGCTGAAGGATTCCTGGCCCTCGACCACGACGGTTTCGTCGGCGGCCGGGCGGTCGTTGACGCGGCAGACGATGGCGTCGCCGTATTCCACGCTGCCCTCGGTCGTGGTGCCCGTCGTTGCAAGGGTCTCGCTCGCAGCGATGGTCTTGGTCGCGTCGACGCACTCGGTGATCGTGGCGGCGTCAAGCGTTCCGAAGTCCACGACGACGGCGACGCCGGCGCAGTCGGCCGAGGAAGCTTCAACGGTCGCGGCAGGTGAGGCCGACGAGCCGGAATCAGCGGGAGCGCATCCGCTCAACGCGGCGAGCAGAACGAGCGCGCCCAGCGCAATCGAGGTGCGGGCACCCGTGCTGCGGAAGAAAGTGGGCGCAGAAGAAAATGGCGCGGTGAGGTTCATGAATCCAGAGTACCTAGCGTTTAGAGGATGCCGGCGACTCGGTCGAGCCCCCCGCGGAGGTCAAGCAGAAGGTCATCGAGCGATTCGATGCCGACCGACAGACGCAACATTCCGGCGGTGATGCCGAGGCGTGCGTTGAGATCGGGGGCAAACGAGGCGTGGGTGGTGGTGAGCGGATGCAGCACCATCGAGCGCGTGTCGCCGATACCGGTCATACGGCTGAACACCCGGAGACCGTTCGTGAACGCTCGGGCACCCTCGGTGCCGCCCTTGACGGTGACGGCGAACACCGATCCGGTACGACCCTTGTAGTAGCGCTCGGCGATCTCGTACAGGGGGCTGCTCGGCAGACCGGCGTAATCGACGACCTCGACCTCGGGCTGCTCCTGAAGCCAGTGCGCGATAGCGATCGAGTTGTCAACGTGGCGTTCCATGCGCAGCGACAGGGTTTCGATGCCCTGGTGCAGCAGAAATCCGTTGAACGGCGACAGCGACGGCCCGACATCGTTGACGACGGCTTCGCGCACGTATTGGGCGTAGGCGGCCGGGCCGAACCGGTCGAGCAACGAGGGCAGGCCGGGGCGCAACGAGTCGGTCAGCAGCGGGTAGCGGCGGGAGCTCGCCGCCCAATCGAAGGTGCCGCCGTCGACGATCGCGCCCGATACCCCGGCACCGTGGCCGCTGAGAAACTTGGTGGTTGAATGCACGACGATGTCGGCGCCGTACTCGAACGGGCGAATGAGGTACGGCGTGGCCACGGTGTTGTCGACGACGAGCGGAATGCCGTGGCGGCGGGCGACGGCGGCGATGCGGGCAATGTCGACGACGTCGTTGCGCGGGTTGGGAATGGTTTCGGTGAAGATCGCCTTGGTCTCGGGCCGAATGACCGCGTCCCAGGCTTCGTCGGAGTCGGTGTCCCAGACGTAGTCCACCTCGATGCCCATGCGCCGAAAGCTTCGGCCGAGCAGAATGCGGGTGCCGCCGTAGATGCTGGCGGTCGAGACGATGTGCTCGCCCGCTTCGGCCAGGGCAAACAGGGCGGCGCTGATCGCGGCCTGCCCACTCGACACTGCGACGCAGGCCGTGCCGCCCTCCAGTGACGCGAGGCGCTGTTCGGCGACCGCGTTGGTGGGGTTGCCCTGTCGCGAATAGATGGGCTCCCGCGACCCGCCATTAAAGCGTGCAGCCCCGTCGTCGAAGGAGTCGAAGACGTAGCCAGCGCTCAGGGTGAGCGGCGGAATGCGCGCGCCGCGGTTCTCGTCGGCGTATTCGCCGACGTGCACCTGGCGGGTGTCGAAGCTGAAGGCGTCCCAGTCGGTGATCGGTGCGACCACCTCGGTGGCGTCAGAATTCAGTAGCGATGCGGATGCTGGTGCGGGCGTGGCCATGGAACTTCCTGTTGCGTCGGTGTCGGTCTGGATCGGGGCATCCGTTGTCGTCATGCGAGGGTCGCCGCCGTCGGAAAATCGGCAGCGGCATCGGCCCGCGCGACGAGCGCCGCGATACGGGCGACGGCTTCGCGCAGGGTATCGGGCGAGCAGGCCAGGGTAAGGCGGCCGAACCCTCGGCCGCCGAGGCCGAAAGATTCGCCGTTATTGAGGGCGACGCGGGCCTCGTCAAGAATGCGCTGGTAGGGGCAGTCCCCGAGGCCGAGGTGGCGCAGATCCAGCCAGGCCAGGTAGCTGGCGCGCGGCCGGTGGTAAATCACAGCGGGCAGGTATTCACGTAGTAGTTCAGCAAGCAGAAAATCGTTGGCGACAATTTGATCGATGGCATTGTCGAGCCAGTCAGTACAACCGAACGCGGTGATGTTCGCGTGCAGGCCGAGGATGCTGGTGCGACAGGCGACCTCTTCGGGCAGCCGGTTCAGCAGGTCGTTGGTGGCGTCGTCGGCGGCGATGACGAGCGCGCACTTGAGCCCGGCCACGTTCCAGCCCTTGCTCGCCGAGGTCACGGTGACAGCGCGGGCCCCGGCGGCCAGGGCCAGCGGGGCGAATGGCGTGAACGTCACACCCGGGTAGGTGAGTGGTGCGTGGATCTCGTCGGAGATGACGAACACGTCATACTGCGCGGCCAGGCGGGCCAGCGCTTCGAGCGTTTCACGCTGCCACACAATGCCGTGCGGGTTGTGCGGGTTGCACAGCAGAAAAGCGTCAATGCCGCCGGCGAAGCTGGTTTCGAGTGCCTCGAGGTCAAGCGCCCAGCTGTCGCCTTGCTCGAGGAGGGGCGTTTCGATAACGGATGCCGCAGCCTCCTCCACGAGTTCGTAGAAGGGCGGGTAGACGGGCGGGGTGATCGCAACTCGGCCTCCGTTCGGAACGGCGAGGCGGAGGGCCTCAACGATGCCTACGCTCACGTCGGTTGCCAGGTGCACGTGGCTCGGGTCGACGGTCCAGCCCCAGCGATTCAAAGCAAATGCGGCGAAGGCCGGAGCTAGCGGGCCCGGACCGTCAAGGTAGCCGGTGTCGGAAGCCTGAACCCGCTCCACGAGGGTGGAGACAATGGCCGGGGCGAGGGGGTAGTCCATCTCGGCAACAAACAAGGGAAGTACGTCGGCGGGAAACCGAGTCCACTTGATGCTGCTGCGCTCGCGCCGGATATTCTCCAGCGGTGCGACCTTGATGACTGACATGATGACAGCTTGTTCCTGCCGTCGAGAATTAGCGAACAGGCACGTAAACATTCGACACATGAGCGGATGCCGCCATGACTACCACGCCTCCACCGGGCCGGGCATTACGCCCTCCTCGTGGTCACCGGAGAATTGGGCGCCAATTTCCAAGTTTGTGACACGAGCGCAGAGATCATAAGTACAGTGCACGCAGCTCTCGCACATCCTGATCGCACAGGCACCGGCGGGCTGGCTCGTCCAACTGTCCTATGGCGTCCTCGTACTGCCAGCGGTGTCGGGTACGTCGTCATCAGCTTCAGCGAAGGATTCGGCGTGAGTGCGGTTGAAAGCAGTAACTTTTCTCGGTAAAACCTCACGGTTTGTTGGCAGGACAGAACACGGTCGTAACACCGCAATGCCGGTGGGATTGCTGGGTTGATTTCTCGGCAACTAGATTGGCAGCCATCCGCTTCGCTCTCGCCCGGAGCAGGCGGCATCGAACCCGAGCTTCGCGGATTTGGGTGTCGTCGTCGTTGGACTCACTGCCAGTGTTCGGCACAACCCCCGCCAAAGCCAAAACCGGAGAACTCCGCTCCCTGCGGCAACGTCAGCTGACCCCGTGATTAGCGGTTTCCAGCGTCGTGATGGTGGCGTCGAGCACGTGGGTCCCGGCCCGCTGCCACGCCCGGTTTCATCGAGCTAGGGTGTCCATGAACAGTACGAAGGCGCAGAGGATGACACTCCCGATGACGAGCATCCAGTTGGTGGCGAACAGAAATAGCCGGATGCCGATAGAGATCCGTGGCGTGTCCGCCGACGCGGAGCCGGGGGGCACGATGGGGTCATCCTGATAGGGGTATTGGAACTGGGCCCACAGGGCTGGGGCGATGAGCAGCACGACCGCGACAATGAAGACCGGTAGCGCAGGAACGCTGAACACGATCCGGTCCACTGACCACAGCGATATCAGCACAAAAACCAGCGTAACTGCAAGCCCAACTGCCGCCCCCTCGACAAACGCTCTGACCTTCCCGTGCGAAAGTATCCGCACAATGATGGTGGAGAGGAGTCGTGGCAGGAACGCAATAATCGCCAGCACTGCGACGGTAATCAGAAGCACCCCGAGCCCGACTGTCACGTCTGTCTGATGCGTGAGCGGAACCACCGCCTCTATGAGCGCCATCAGCCCGAGCAGGCCGAGACCGCTGCGCAGGGTGGCACCCCACACCCCTTTTGAGGCACCTGCGGTTGCCGGAAGGCCCAGCTCCGCGGCGTAATGACGTGCGCTGTCGAAAGATTCTTCGGCCAGAGCCCCGGAGTCGACCAGAAACTCGCGTGCAGTCGCCACGGCGTCGCCGATCCTCGTGCCGTTGACGTCGAGCAGGCGCAGCTCGATGGTCAGGCTTTCCAGCCACTTCTCGTTCTCGGTGTCGCGGTCGTGTGCGTCGCGAATGTTGCTGGTCGTCATGATTTGTCCGTCCCCGTGGTTCGTGCGGTGCTGCCTGTGGGTGTGTTGTCGAGGTGGGCCAGGACCGTGCCCGTGAAGTCGCACCAGTTAGCTGTCTGGGTTGCCAACTCGTCGCGTCCGGCATCTGTCAGCGATAGGTATTTGCGCTCGGGGCCGCCGGCGCCGACCCGCCACTCGACAGCGATCCAGCCGGCCGCTTCGCAGCGGGTGAGCAACGGATACAGCGTGCCGCCCTTGATCGCGCCGAATCCGTTCGCTTCCAACGCGGCCGCGATGGCGTACCCGTAGGTCGGGCCGGCGGCGAGAGTGCGCAGCACGCACAGGCCAAGGGCGGCCCGCATCCAATCACTTGGCCACTGTTTGGCGCTCATAACATTCCCCTCCAAACGCTGAACTCATAACTACATAGTGTCACTAGTTAGTCAGGCTGTCTACTCACATCGCGGGTCGAGGCTTGCGCCCTGAGAGCGGTCGGGTCGTCGTGGCTCCAGTCGGAAAGGGTACCGCCACTGGACGAGATTAATTCGCTCTCCGAATCGAACTTGTGACTTGCCCATCAGATGCTTCGAACGTCCACGCATTGCCACCCCCGACGATCCTGATGCTGGAAGGGTCGGGGAGCGTTGTGACAACCGCCGTGTTCTCGTCAATGGCAACGACCCGATCAGCGAGACCATTGACGACTGCGGAAAGTGCCCGACCGAGGGTTCCTGCTTGGGCTGCGTGAACGTCGACCGTGAATGGGACCACGCCGAGGCCAGCCTTCAGCGTTATCTCCCCCAGCCCTTCCGCCCATTCTTCGGTGCAGACTTCTGTTCCATTCATTGTGTACCCCCCAATCAAGGCCACCTTCGGTGCGATCATCGCGCCCGCCGAAAACCCGATGTAGGGGGCTCCTTGTACGATCGCACTTGCGATCGCATCGATCGAAGTCTGGAGAGCATTTAAATAGGCCGGTGTCGGGCCGCCTGCGACAAGGATCGCATCGACGTCATCGAAGCTGGCCGATTCCACCAGGCTGTCACGGCAGACCAACACTGGTCGAATTTCGCACGACATTCGGCTTTCGAGCGGTGCTGTGTAGGCCGGCAGGAAGTGCGTCGCACTTCCTCCCTCGTCAAAGATAACGAGGACGATTTTCGGAACTCGGTGTCTCGTCGCTCCTCGCTCAAGTACCTCGTCAACAAACTGGTCAAATATCTCGGAGGAAGTAACGGTGTCCGGGCCGCCTCCGACAAGGAAAATACTCATGGCTGCCAACTTATCGGTGGCGACAGATGCTGGGACGCAAACGAGGAACCCGCGACCGTTAGCTCGTCGTAGGTGAGGAATTCGACTGGAGTCGGTGACCTGAATCGGCTTGGTCAGTGCCCGTTAGCCGAACCCGGTACGGGACTCTAGAATTCGGCGCCGTTGCTGGCTGAGCTTGTGCAATTGAACCGCCTACTCATTGTCACAACGGAGACACGCAGAACCAGCAGGTCGCCCAGAGCGGCACCGTGGGCCCGTGCCTAAATCGGGTCCACGCCAGAGTCGAGAGCTAAAACCTGCGCTATGGCGCTGCAGGCATCTCAGTGTCCTCGACCGAAGCTATTCGTTTCGCCTCGGTGGCGATGGTCGCAAATGCCGCTCGCAGCGCTGACGAATTGATGACGGTCAAAGGTCTATCCATCAGGAGCAGCCAGCGTGCGATCGCGTGGTAGCTGTCCGCGCCTGCGTGGACGATTGACGTGTGGGCTGTTTCCTCGGTGATGGTTCCCCAGGCGGCTGAGATCCAGTGGGCGACCTCAGCACGGGGAGCATGCACGCGCACGGTCGCGGTGACCTGCCGGACCGCGGCACCGACTCGGCCTGCCACATAAAGATCCAGGTCTTCTGCCGGCGGTTGTCGAGCGCGGCTTGAGGCCGAGGTGATGGTGGCATCCGCTAGACGGTCAATGCGAAATATGCGCCAGTCGTTCGCTTCGAGGGAGAACGCAACGAGGTGCCACCGGTTCATCGTGCGCACCAGGTGGAGGGGTTCGAGGCGTCTGTGCTTGCTCGTTCCCTCGTCGCCCTGGCAGGTGACCTCGACTTGTCGACGGTCCCGGCAAGCTCGAGCAAGCAGCATGAGAGTGTTCGCTCTCACGGGCGCCGGGTCTGAGCCGATCTGGCTGCCGAGGTCGATGCGGCTGGAGTTCTGTGCCAGGGCGTCGACCGTGGAACGAAGTCGGGGCGGCATGACGCGATTGAGCTTGTCGAGGGCGCTGAGCGCCCCCGGCGCTGCGGTCCGATTGCCTGTCGCCGAGGCTTCCTGCAGCGCGAGGAGGGTGGCAATGGCTTCTTCGGCGTCGAACATCAGCGGAGGTAATGTTGCACCGGCTTCGAGCTGGTACCCACCACCAGTGCCGTGAACACTGGCCACCGGGTAGCCCAGATCACGGAGCCGGGCGACGTCGCGTCGAATAGTGCGGGCCGTGACCTCCAGCTCGACTGCTAGCTCGGCAGCATTCCACTCACGGGTGCGTTGGAGCAGGGCCAACAATCTCAGCAGTCGTCCGGAGGTATCCCACATGACATCCATGTTCCACCCTGTGGCGGACAAGACCTGTCCGGTACTGCTTCTACGGTGGCAACTGCCCGGCAACCACCGGGCCGCATCCACATGGAGAACTTCACATGCCCAATGCCACCGCGCTTGCCACCACCACCAGCGAAATCATCCTGAACCGGTACCGCACCGATCACACAGTCTCTCCCTCGCACTGCCTCACGCTGCAGACGATCGAAGCCGTCCGTCTGCAGCCCGGTCAGGTTCGCGTGCGAAACCATTTCATTCAAATCACCGCCGTCATGGCCGATCTCATGACGCAGCATCCTGGCCTTCCAATGCCGCCCTACGCGCTGGGGGCGCCGCTCTGGGGCGGAGCCGTTGGAACAGTTACAGAATCAGCAGCCGACCTGCCGGTCGGATCTGTCGTGACTCACATGAGCGGATGGCGGGAAGAGTCCGTTGCCGCCGCGGAAACGTTCTGGCCGGTACCGATCGAGGTACTGCCGGGGGCGGAATACGTGCTGAATCAAGGTGTCACTGCCTATCACGGGATCGTCGACATCGCCCAGGTCCGGGAGGGCGACGTGGTTTTCGTCAGCGGGGCTGCGGGCGGCGTGGGTTCACTCGCCGGACAAATCGCCAAAGCCTTGGGCGCGAAGACCGTCATTGGAAGCGCCGGCAGTGATGACAAGGTCGCCTACCTGGTCGACGAGCTCGGCTTCGACGCCGCGATCAACTACCGCACGGGTTCGATCGCCCCCCGCTTGCAAGCACTGGCACCAGAAGGCATCGACGTCTTCTTCGACACGGTCGGTGGTGACCACTTTGAGGCGGCAGTTCAGGCCGCAGCTCCCGGCGCACGTTTCGCGCTGTGCGGGGCGCTGGCCGGTCAGATCGATGGCGGCGACGCCGGCAGTCCGCGTCTTGACATCATGACGGCCATCGTCAAACAACTTCAGATTCGCCCCTTCTCCACCGTCCACACCCCCGACCAGATTCAAGCCTGGAACCAGTACTACGGGCTCTGGCTCAGTGAAGGCAAAATCATCTTTCCGCACACCATCGTCAACGGCGGCCTCTCGGCTGCGCCGACGGTACTAGACGGACTACTCCGGGGGAAGTTTCGCGGTAACGTCATCGTTCGCCTCGACCGCGAGTGAAACAACACCGCGCTATCCTCGCCGTCTGCAGTATTGCGCAGCTCCTGGTCGTTCTCGATAGTTCAATCTTGACCGTCGCACTGCCGCAGCTGGCAGCCGACCTCGGCATCTGACGAGAAAACCTGCCTTGGGTCGTGAACGCGTTCGCTATCCCGATCGCCGGGCTGCTCCTCGTGTCGGGCCGCTTAGCCGATACGTTTGGCACGCGGCGCATCCTGCTTGTCGGAGTTGAGCTTTTTGCAGTGGCCAGTTTGGTCGGAGGGATGGCCCCAACGGCCGGCGTCCTGATCGCGGCGCGCGTGGCCCGGGGCGGCAGCCGGGACCGCCTGCGTCGCGACCCTGACGCTGGGGTTCGCGTCGCTCCACTCAGAGTTGCTCGACGTCCCCGCGGCTGTCTGGTTCATCACAGCGGCGGTGAGCTTCCTACTGTTCGTCTTCATCGAGATCCGGTCATCGCCGAATCCGCTGCTACCCCTTGGACGCTTGGCCGGGGAACGAGTGTGGCAGCTCCCCGTGGCGATGCTTCTCGTGGGTGGTGCGATGACTAATACGTTCTATTTTCTGACCCTGAATTTTCAAGTGCATAGAGAGCTGAATGCTCTGCAAACAGGGTTGTCATTTCTGCCTTTGTCCGTTGGCATCCGCCCGGACGTCGCCCGCGCGCGCTACTCACGCGCCCGGCGCACCCTACAAATACGATTTGGTGAGTGGGAACAATGCGCACCGCGATTCGTTGAGGCCTGGCCCGCACGGGGACCCTTGTATGGGACGGCCTTATCGCGCTTCAAAGGGGCAGAACACACCACGTCGCAGTCGTGCTTGTCATTCAAATACCCAGTGAAGTTCTAGATTCCGAAACAGCGGCATGGGGAGCGGGGACCTTGGACTGACTTGGTTCAAATAGTTAGGCTTGGACAAACAGGGATGGGGATGTACTGGGATGCACGTGATTGGCTTGGGCGTTTCGTGCTCAATGGACCACGTGTCCGAGGACTCGCTCTCTTTTTCGCTTCAAGAATTTGTGTACCTTGACGATTCCTCGCAAGTTGCCTTTCGGAGTGATCGCGGGTTTGGAATAAGCTTTCGCCCTAAGGGCCGTCAGTGGCAGTTGGCGGAATCCGAGCTGCGGGATCACGTCTCGATGGCTTTGCTGCCCGATGAGGGAATCATAGAGGATGCTGGAGAGCGGCTTTCTTGGCATGAATATTGTGAACTTCTGGAACGAATCGGGATAAGCGCATCGATCGAGATCTTGAAGAGTAGCCCTTATATTTTGCTTTTCTCTCCCGAAGTGCGGCGACTACTTGACGTTGAGTAGTCGCGGGGACGATCGTCCGGTCAGAAGGACACAATCTGGAAAGCAACTGCGAGCGTTCCAGTGATGAGTGGTGAACTGACGGCCGCCCTCGCGTCATCCGGCTGCTCAAAACTGCTCCGTAGACGCGCGTCCGCGATGAGGAACGCTCAACGGGCATTGTGAGTGCGGGTCCCGGGCCTATGGCCCATTGCGCTCCACGAGCGCGGCGCCGAGGCGCATGAGTTCCGAGCGCACGGATGCCGGCTCGAGAACGTCAATGTACTCACCCCATCCAGCGAGGCCACGTGCGAGCATGATTTCGGCCGGCGCACTGATTCGGACCCTGGCTCGATGGTCGTCGATCGCGGTGTCCTCCACTGCCAGCTCGCCGAACTGTTCACGCAGGAAGGGTAATATCGCGGTATTTGTGACCACGATCGTGGATGCGCTCTCGCGCTGCTGGTTCACGTCGCGCACGACGGTATCCCATGCCTCTGCGAGGTCGAAGCCGTCCGGGCGGTCGGCGGGATCTTCTGTGACAACTGCCCAGATGATCCGCTCGATACGAAATGTTCGCTGGGCGCCATCCACGCCGCCCAGTAGGTACCACACCTCGTTCTTCTCGACCAGGCCCCACGGGTCGCAGAGTCTTTCGTCCGGGTCGCGGTTCCAACCCCGGTAGCTCAGGCGTACTTTCCGGCGCTGTATGACAGCGGCCTGGAGTTCGGTCACGAGTGGTGGCTGTGCGCGGTGGGGCCGGCCCCACCGCGCGGGGTCAAGCACGACGGCCTCTGCCGCCGCTTCGGCATCCGTTCTAAAGCTGTCGGGAAGGGCGTGCACAAGCTTGCGGAGCGCCGACTTGGCCTCTGGGACTAGGGATGCCGCTGGCCCGACCAGGAGGAAAAGCGCACGCGCCTCAGCCGATGTGAGCCCGCTCAGGTCGGTGCGAGCACCGCCGAGTAGTTGCCACCCACCGCCACGGCCGACCTGTGGGTATACGGGAATTCCCGCAGCTGACAGCGCTTCGAGATCACGCCTCGCCGTAGCGATGGATGTCTCAAACTCAGCAGCTACTTCCTTCGCTGTCACGCGTCCACGCGCCTGCATCAGCAGGAGTGTGGCGACGAGGCGATCTGCGCGCATGAATCAATTGTCGCAAACAAAGTAGTCAGAAGGTGAGCACTTTACTGGTGGAAACTGGCATCACGTGAATCGGAAGGAAAATCTTATGTTGCGAGGCTTCGCTACCGTCAGCTATTTCGCCGCCGATCTGGAGGCGGCACGCAAGTGGTACAGCGAGCTGCTGGGTATCGACGCGTACTTTCAGATGCCTGGCTATGTGGAGTTCAGGGTTGGCGACTATCAGCACGAGCTTGGAATCATTGACGCGTCGTACGCGCCGCCAGTACCAGACGCGCCGGCCGGGGAGATCATTCAATGGCACGTGGACGACCTGCCGGGGTCATTCGAGAAGCTGCTGTCGATGGGGGCGACCGAATACCAACCGCCGACTGACCGCAGTGAAGGATTTGTGACGGCATCCGTCGTCGATCCTTTCGGCAATATCCTGGGGATTATGTGTAACCCGCACTATCTCGAGGTGCTCAAGAAGGTTTCCGGGAAATAAGCGAAGCTGTCATGTCTCGGTCTGTCGCTGAGAAGATGGGAATTAAAGAGGGCGCGCTGGCCCACTTCGTGAACGCCCCTGCGTCGACCCTGAAGGCCATCGGGCTTCCGGAGTTGGAGGTCAGTGAGGATCTCGAGGGTGACTTCGACTACATCCATTTCTTCAGCGTGACTCAATCCGAGATGCACGACATCTTTCCAACACTGAAGCTCCATCTGAAGCCGTCGGGCATGTTGTGGCTCTCCTGGCCGAAGGCGCGGAAGCTGGGCTCAGGTCTCAGTCTGCCGAAGGTCATTGAGATCGGATACAGTCACGGTCTCGTCGAGAGCACATGCCTGCGCATTGACGACATGTGGGCAGGGCTGAAGTTCACGCACCCGAAGAACGGCAAGATCTACATTAACAGCTACGGATCCCTGCCCAATCTCTGAGCCAGGTGCGCTGTTCTGCCCTCGGGTGGCCATGATTAACGCGGCGCCCGTGCGCGTCATAACTCCATGATTGCGCCGCGGGACACCTGTAACTTGGTTCGAATGCAATGGCCGTATGCCGAACCGCCTATGGAACGTGGGTGCTAGCGGGCCTACGCCTGTATGCCGAGCCGTGCAATGACGCGGCTTTCCAGCATCCATCGGTTTTGGATTCATGGACCTCCTTGCGTCCGGGCGGTTGCACGCGGGAGAGGCATCTCGCTCCGTCGACCGCCACCACTCATTCCCAAGCGAGTGTGAACCACGCGATCGCGCCGATATACCCAACGAAAGTAACGAGCGCTAACCGGGTTGGCGTGCTGAACGGGTTGTGTCTGCTGAACCCGAAGAACGAGTTCGCGTTCAGGAGGTGCAGTAACAACCCCCCGCTGAGCACACCCACATACGCCGTAGAGAAGAGCGACGATCGCGGCGGGCACGAGCGTGAACAGGTTGCCGAGCACCAGCGAGTGGGAGAACGGGTAGGAGTCGAATCGGATAGAACGTTGCAGTGGGTCGTTCCGGCCCACCGAGACGCGTTCGCGGCCTAGAAGGACGAGGATGGGTTAGACCAGGTCCGGCCATGCGACGCCGATAGCGATTGGGGTCACCGGCGAGGCCGGCACGAGCGTAACCAACACTGCAGCAGCTGCATAGTGACCGATGTACATGAGATTCCGTCGCGGGTGCGAAAACTGGTCAGTAGTCTGCAGCAGCCCGCGAGGGTAACGAAAGGGGATATTTCGCATCCAACCGTTGGCCGATGAAGATGCGGAAGAGAAAGTCGAAGAGCAACCGAACTCCAGCCCAATAGGCAGGAATGATGAACCATCCCAGCCACGAAAACGTCCCGGTGAGCTGCAGAACGATCGTTGCGAAGGTGACCAGGACGCCCACGCCTTGGAAAAGATAGGTGAACCCGTGCGTGATGGAATCACGGCCGGCTTGCTGCGCGCTCTTACGAGCATCTAGCTGTTCCACCGTCTCGAACGAGCCGATCTACCGCAGGTGGCGCTCGTAAAAGCCAGCGCGCGTCATGGAAACATGACCAGGCCAGCCGTGCAAGGCTTACGTCATGGCAAGCAGTAATGCTCGAAACGTCCAGGCGGTTTCCTTTGGCGCGGCCGCCGCTGAGTACGAAAGAGGGCGTCCGTCTTACCCGTTTGAGGCTGTCGAATGGGTGTTGCCGCACGACGCGCGACAGGTTCTCGATTTGGGCGCAGGCACCGGTCAGCTCACTCGCCAGCTCGTCGAGAGGGGCCTCGACGTGGTCGCCGTCGAGCCGTCAGCAGGCATGCGCAAGGAGCTGTCGCGGCGGTTGCCGCACGTCTCAGTGCTCGACGGCCGAGCCGAGGATGTTCCTCTGACCCCCGGCGCCGTCGACACCGTTCTGGTAGCGCAAGCCTGGCACTGGGTTGATGTTGAACGAGCCGGCCCCGAGATCGCACGCGTTCTCCGTCCCGGCGGAAATCTCGGTCTGCTTTGGAACATTCGCGACGAGCGTGAGGACTGGGTCGCTCAGCTGGGTCGACTCATGCACCAAGGGATCGAGTTGGACATGAACAGCGAAAGTCCCGATGTCGGTGGAAAATTCGCACCGATTGTTCGTGCGGACTTCTTGTGGGAGCACGTGCTCACACCCGCGGCGCTGATGGATCTCGTGGCATCTCGGAGCTACGTCATCACCCTGGCCGGCGACGCACGAGCATCACTCCTGCGCCGAGTTCGTGAACTATTGGACTCTCATCCTGCCGTGCGGGGGCGAGACGAGATCGCCCTGCCTTACATCACGAGGTGCTCACGCACCAGGCGTATGGGGAACGCCAACGACGATCCGCAGAGTTCCGCGGGTGCGCGATTCCCGTATGCCCCGCCTGAGAAAATGCGCGGTGACGCTGGGGATAAACGGTACGGTCCAACAGCATGACCGGAAGGCCTTCGGCTACGCGCGCGTATTTACTAACGAGCAGGATCTCCGGTTTAGAGGAATGTCCTCGTCACTTGCGGCAAGACGGTCGAGATGACGTTCACCGATCAAGACCTCAGGGAACGAAGCGTGCCAGGCCTTTCCCAGCGGCTCAATACACACAGCCAAGCCCACACTGACCGCGACTAAACTAGGACTTCGGTTTAAGGGGGGCGTGCGTGATCGACCAGGAGCTTGTTCGAGAGCAGGACTATGTTCGGGCGCTGTATGAGCGGCTCGACGCGCTGCAGGAAGAGGCCGAGGGTCAGCTGAAAGCAGTGCGCCGCCTCGACGTCGGCGGTAACCACCAAAGCCGTAGCGAGCGCGACACCTTCGCCCGCCTCTACGAGGACCGTATCGTGCAACTGCGCGAGGTCGACGACCGACTTGCCTTCGGCCGGCTCGAAACCGTACCAGATGACTCCGGCAACTCGGTCTACCGCTATATCGGCCGCGTGGGTTTGCGTGACGAAGATCACAAGCCGCTGCTGCTTGACTGGCGCGTGCCGCAGGCTAGCGCTTTCTACCAGGCCACCGCCGCCACGCCGCTCGGCGCGAGGGCCCGCCGCCATCTGCTCTCTAAGGGGCGCAATATTATCCGCATCGAAGACGAAATTCTCGATGCCGCCCTGCTCGCCGACCCTGACGCCAGCACACACCAGGGGGAGGGCGCCCTGCTCGCGGCGCTCACCGCGCAGCGTACCGGCCACATGTCCGATATCGTCTCAACCATTCAGGCTGAGCAGGACCGCATCATCCGCTCAGAACTGGCCGGTGTTCTTGTCGTGCAGGGCGGTCCCGGCACCGGAAAAACCGCCGTGGCGCTGCACCGCGCTGCCTACCTGCTCTACACGCACCGGGATCGCCTGCGCGACAGCGGCGTACTCATCATCGGCCCGTCACGTTCCTTTCTGCAGTACATCGAGGCTGTGCTGCCCTCCCTGGGCGAGACCGGTGTCGTGCTGGCCTCGGTCGGCCAGCTCTTTCCCGGCGTTGAAGCGACCAGAGAGGATGCCCCGGCCGTCGCGGCACTGAAGGGCCAGGCGTTCATTGCCGACCTCATCGCGCGGGCCGTGCATTCCCGGCAGCGCACTCCTTCCGCCCCGCAGCAGTTGGTGGTGAACGGTGACCGCATCGTGCTGCAGCCCGACCTCGTGGCTAATGCGATCGCGCGCGCCCGCGGCACCGGTAAGACTCACAACGAGGCCAGGGTCACCTTCGTGAAGACCGCTATCAACGCGCTTTCCCGGGTGTGGCTCGAGCAGCTGCAGAGCCAGGGCCGTTCGATGGACGACACCGACCTGCCCATGTTGCGCGAAGACCTGCGCCTGGCCGACGATGTGCGCATCGCGCTCAATACCGCCTGGCTGCCGCTCACGCCGCAAAAACTGTTGCAAGATCTTTATGCGCGGCCGCAGTGGCTCGAGGAGCTGACTCCGCGCTGGCGTTTCGCCCAGCGCAAGCTGCTGGCGCGTCCGCGGGACGCCGAGTTCACGATCTCCGACATTCCACTGCTTGATGAGGCGGCGGAGCTGCTCGGTGAATATAACGCGGTCGACCAGGCGAAGAAGCGTGCGCTCAAGGAACAGCGCAAGCGCGACGTTGAGAATGCTGAAACGGCCATTGAAAATATGCAGGTGAAAGGCCTGGTCAACGCCAAAGACCTCGCCGCCAGTTTCGCCGAACTCGATGAACGTGCGACGACCAGCGAGCGTGCCGCGCGCGATCGCACTTGGACCTACGGCCACGTCGTCATCGACGAGGCGCAGGAACTCTCGGCGATGCAGTGGCGGCTGGTGTTGCGGCGTGGTCCGCGCCGATCGTTCACGATCGTCGGTGACATCGCGCAGGCGGCGAGTGCTGCGGCATCCGCCAGCTGGAAAGAGGCGTTGCAGCCGGTGCTCGAGGGCTCGCCCGAGGCGGACCGCTGGCGGCTCGAGGAATTGACCGTGAACTATCGCACGCCGAGTCAGATCGCGACGGCGGCCGAAACTGTCGCGATGTCGCACCGGTTGCCGATCACGCCGTCCCGCACGGTGCGGTCCAGCGAATGGCCGGTTGAAACGGTAACGGATGCTGCGGTCGCGGTGCGCCGTGACCTGGCACTTGGCACCGGCGGCACCCTCGCCGTGATCGTCGTCGACGCCGGACTCGAAGACCTTGAAGCAACCCTGCGCGCTGAATTCGGCGATCTGCTCGGCGTCGGTGCGCTTGGTCTCAGCCGCGAGATAGCGCTGCTCACGCCGCAGGATGCCAAGGGGCTGGAATTCGACGCGGTCATCGTCGTCGACCCGGCTGCCATTCTCGCGGCCTCCGAGCGTGGCGCTGGCGCACTATATGTAGCCATGACCCGGGCCACGCAGCGGCTCTATTTGGTGGGGGACGCGCCGCTCGGTCGCTCATGATCATGGCGCCGCTGACCTGAACACGCGGTTAGAGATCGTACGAATCTGCGGACGAAGCCGGGCACCGAATCTCTGGGGCGTCGTGCCGAGCGAACCTTGGTAATCGTGCATCGTATGTATCTCGTAAAAAAACTTCATAATTTACTGAGGTTTCCTCGTGTTTATGGTCGTTTCAGGCTATAATTGTTGGTGAAGGAGGCACCGACGCCATGACCCTCACCGCTCCGCCCGCCGCCACCGGCTCTGTGCCGGAACCCGAGGG
>NZ_PJJJ01000021.1 GCF_002929495.1 Cryobacterium sp. Y82 | reverse complement strand
GACAAACCCACCGAGAATGACCGACTCGAACTAGCCGCCTAAACTCCCACTGGCCTCATTCACCTTGACAAATTCCGTGGCGGTGATCCCGGTCAGTGTCCAACGCAACACCGGCGAGGCGTCTCGGTGATTCCTCGTCCACCGAGATCCGTTGTAAATGGTGCCCATTGATCGGTGGCAGTTATGGGCCAGGCTATTGGCCGGCATCGTCGCCATTCTCGACCGTGAAGACCTTGATCTCGCGGCGGTAGCATGTCAAATGGACGGCCTCGATCGCGATCCAACCAGTCCCGATCACACGATGCAAATTCGTGCGGCCTCCGCCGCGCAGCGTGGATAGCTTCTGGGGTTGACTGCCAGTCGCCGATCTAAGGCTGAGGGCTCCAGCGCTCAATCTTCGACCATCCACGATGAGCACTACGCGATGGTCTCATCTTGCGTGTAGCCCATCTCAGCGTCGTAGGCGTCAAAAGCCACATGTTGAGGACGCAGAATTGCTCGTCAGACATGCTGTTGACGGACTCAATCGTGTCACCCGCGGCTACGCGTTCCGCGGACAACTGCCGCCAGTTGGCTTCATCAGAGTTGAGAAGAGCACTGTGTCCGCGGCAGCTGACAGTTCTGGTGTCTGCTCGGAGCCCTCGGCCCGTGAAATCCCGGAATCATCTGCGGATCCACCATTTGACTGGATCCGTGAACTTTCGAAAGTAACGAGAACGACTCCGAGGATCGCGGCAACAACCATCCACACCGAGATAATACGCCAGAAACCCTGCCAATTGATGCAGCGAACGCTGACATTGATGCTGCCGCTATAGCGATCAGACCGCCGGTGGACCGTTCACCTGAGATGAACTCCGAAAGGCTGAATGCATATGCCGCCGTACCCTGGACAATTGTTGAGGTGAGCACGATGATCAAGAGCACCGCTCCGACCAGCCTCCAGCGGGGCACACGATTGCTATCAGAAACTCCAACGATGGTAGCTCTGTCACCGACATCTTGTGCCCCCTATTGGATGCAATCGTCTGCGCTCAGCAATATGCCGAAAGTGTAGTGACACATCGATCTTCGCCGCCAACGTAATGGAAACGGGGAATGGAGCGCAATGACTTTAGATGCCCCGTCTGCATGCCGCACATCAAACGAGAGGTCCGCTACGACCGTTGTACTCGGGTAATCCATGCAAAAATTTTCGATAGGCACGAGGGGTTCTCTGTGACGGACGAAATCAACCGCTCCGAGCGCGAACAACCACGAAGCCTGCCCGAGTTGACCACCTGGGACGACGCTCAACTGCAGGCAGGCCACCGCCGCTGTGCAACTGAAGGTGGCTAACCGACTATGTTTGCTCTTTCAGAAGTCTTGTTTGCGTCTGAGTTCATGTTTTTTAGGCTGGCCTCTCCGCGTCGTTCGTCGCTGTAGACCATAAGGGTCGAGCCGAGGAGTGCGAGGATGATCGCGATGGTTCCGAAGATAGTCGGGAGTGTCTGGTAGACGATGAGCGAGACAACTATCGTGAGGACCGGGGCAAGGGCGTTCGTCGTGGGCGCCACGATGGAGGCTTTGCCTCGGCTAAGTGCCATAACAAGGAAGAGTGCGCCAACCGCATTCAGGAGCTGAGTTGCAGCGGTGAGCGTCGGGGCTTGCCAGGGTACGTCCAGAGGAATTCCACCCATGGAAGAGATCGCAAATGGGGTCAAGATGAGGCCACTTATGGCCATCCAGGCGAATGTCGTCGCGTCGTTCACTCCGATCGTCGCCGCCTTCCGCATGAAGAACGCCTGCACTCCCCACGCGATGGAGACGAAAATCGCGATAATCAGCCACGCCCCGGAGTCGGCTCCACCCGAACCGCCTGAGACGCTGAAGAGGACGATCGCCGCGAGAGCCGCGACAAGGCCGATGATCGCGACCTTGGGCAGGCGTTCTCGGAGGAATGCCATGGCCATGAGCACGGTAATGGCCGGCGAGATGGAGATGATCGGGAAAATCAAGTAAGCGGGGCCGGAGGAGAGGGCGTTGAAGAGCAAGAGTTGCCCGCCTGCGCCGGTCAATCCGATGAGCAGACCGTACATAGCCGCTTTCGGACGCCGATCAAATTTCTGACCCCGCAGGGCGAATGCGGCCGGGATAATCATCACGATCGCCCAAATGACGTAGATCATCTCATCGGGATAACCATAAAGGGTGATGGGCAGGGCGGAAAACGCACCCCACACACCCCAGAACAGTACCAAGAGCGCTGCGTAAAATATCCAACTCTGTGTTTTCTTCATTGCGATCTCCTCATTGACATCTGACTTGGCGAAACGGGTGGATCGGGTGAAACGGAAGGTCGTGCTCAGTTCGATCGGAGGTTGGCCAGAGCCGTCTCCGACAACGGAGCGCCGGATTTTTTTGCGGCATATAGCGCGGCTCCGACTGCAGGGTCGAACTGCGGAATGCGCAGTTCGTAACTTGGGTGTAGCAACGCGAGGGCCTTTTCGAAGCCTTGCCGCACGGCGCTGGCCGTAAACATGCCGCCCGAATAGGACACGGGAATGGCGTCTTCGGCGGCGAACCCGAGTTCGGTGCGCGTCGTGTCGACGATTCTGGCCAGTTCCGTGCACGCATCCGTGATGATCTGCGCGGCAATGAGGTCCCCGAGGCCGGCGGCTTCGACGACTGTCTTCGAGAGGTCGGCGATGGCTCCTCGCTGGCCTTTCCACCGGTTGGCGACGACGTCGATCAGATCGAGATCACTGGTCACATCGACTCGCTTCTTGACCACGTCATAGAGCGGTCCGCGGGGCAGGCGACCGTCACTCATACGGGAAAAGGCGTTCAAGCCTCGGATTGCGATCCAATAGGCAGAACCTTCGTCGCCGAAGAGCTCACCCCAGCCGCCGACCCTGTGGCCGTGGCCGGCGCGTTCGCCATAGGTCATCGATCCGGTCCCACTGATGACGTTGATGCCGTCGACGGCGCCGAGGGATCCGGCCCAGCCGCCCATCATGTCGTTGTCGCAGGAGTAACGGCCGTGGCCGAGGATCTTGTGGGGCAGGGCATCCAGACGTTTAATGTCCGCGCTCACCTCTCCGTATCCGGGCAATCCGAAGAAGGTGTAGTCGATGTCCGTCGTTTCGATGCCGGCCTGGGCGATGATCGTGCCAATGCCGTCCGCGAGGATACGGCTGACGAGCTCGATCCCCTTACTGAAGTAGTAACAGCTCGGTGCTTGCGTTTCTGCGACGATCTGTCCGGAGTCGTTGATGAGCACGAAAGCGGTCTTGGACCCGCCCCCATCAACACCTAAGAAGAAGGCCATGGCGGTTAGATCACTCTCGACGCCGTGCTGGTCGAGGCTGGCAGTGGGTGAATGTATACGCCCTTGACGACGCGGGTGACATCTCCGCTCGGGAAGGGGTTGTCGGGGGTCGCGCCCAATTTAAGTGAGAACGCGAGGCCGACGAGTTGGGCGATGACGACGTATCCGACGGCAAGGAAAGCGTCGTCGAGGCCCGTCAGTTCGCCGAGAAGCCACGTTCGGCCATCGTCAGCGGGGAGCGGCTCGGGGGAGATCACGATGACTCGTTCGGGGGAGAGCATCTTGCGCAGCTCGGCGGCCATGTCCCAGTCGTACTGACGGGTATACGGGTCGGACGAGACATAGACGAGGGCGAGCGTGGTCTCGTCCAGGACAGACTTCGGTCCGTGCCGGAACCCCAGGGCGGAGTCGTAGTAGGTGACGACCTTACCCGCAGTCAGTTCAAGGAGCTTGAGGGCGGATTCCCGGGCGAGACCGGTCAGCGGGCCGCTGCCGATATAGACGATGCGTTTGAACCCGGATGCTGCCAGGACGTTGATCTCCTCTTGACGGTGCTCGATGATCCGGGATGCGGCGGCGGAGAGTGCCGTGACGGCGGCTTCATTCGGACCGCCCAGAATGAGCAGGCTCGTCAGCAGCATCGAGGTGAAGCTCGACGTCATGGCGAAGCCTTCGTCGTTGGAGCGTCGCGGGGTGAGGACAACTTTCGACTTTGCGCGGCCCTCGTGGTGCCTGGACAGGTCTCCGGTTTCGTCGCAGGTAAGGATGAGGTGGCTCACGTCTGTGAGGATCTCGTCGGCCAGGACCGTGGAAGCACTACTTTCGGGGCTGTTGCCCGAGCGGGCGAACGAGACGAGGAGGGTGGGCACGTCTTCGGCGAAGCATTCCCTCGGATTAGAAACGATGTCCGTCGTGGCGACTGCCTCGACGCGACGGCCAAGAAGGCGGGCCAAGGCCGGGGCAGCGATATCTCCAACGAAGGCGGAAGATCCGGCGCCGGTGAGCACGATGCGAAGATCGGATCGTCCGAGGAGCGGCGTGAGGAAGGCCTCGATCGCTGGGCGCTGGGCGGCAACATTTTCGGATGCTTCGCGCCATACGTCCGGCTGTTGAGCGATTTCGCGGAAGGTGGTCGACGAACCGGGAAGGCCGGCGTGGCCGACGGCGGCGGGACTGAGACTAGACAAAGAGGGCTCCGTTGGTTGTGGTGGTCGTAGTGGCACGGTCGCGGACCGCCGGGAAGCAGGCGTACGCGTATGGGCGCAGGGCGTCGCGGATCTTGTCGACGACGAGTGCGCGCGGTTCAGGGGCAAGGGTTCCAGCGCGGACCCGCGCGTACTGGTCCGGTAGGAACTGGCTGATCAGCGGCAGCGGAATGTCCAGCTTCGCTAGGTTCGCGTAGAGGCGGTTCGTTGCCTGTTCGATCTCTGCATCGGGCCAGTAATAGCGCATCCGGTCGCTGTAGCTGAATCGACGTGCGATCTGCTGGTCAGTGGCCGTGCCCTCGTAGTAACCCTCCCAATATTCCGGGTGGGCAAGCATCTGGCCATCGATCACGTCGATAAGGTCGGAGCGTTCGTCCACCGGCACTAGTTCGTCCTCGATCTTGGCCAATGCGAAGAGCGCCTCGCGCATGGCGAAGGTCAGTCCAGGGCCTACCTTGAGAATCGCCCAGTGGTCTTCGACGAGCTCAGCGAGCCGACCCTGGTCTTGGTAGTCGGTGGAGTGAGCCTCGAAGAGCAGTCCGGGTTCGTCGTTCAGCACGGTTCGCAGCCGGGCGGTCCCTGCGCGGCGGTAGTCGATGACTTGAAGATGGTCGAATTCGACCGCAGGTTGCACAACGAGCGCGACGATGCGAGGCCAGATGTCGGTGAGGCCAACTTCCGCGAACGCGGCCCGGTGACGATCCAAAGTTTTTCTAGCCGCCTCCGGCGGAGTCGCGGTCAATTCGCCCAAAGTCTCGTGCGCGCCGCCGGGAACGGGAACCTCGGTTCCGATCACGTACAGGGTCTCGGTGGCGAGCCCGGCCCGTGCGGCTGTGTCCTCCGCAACACGGAGCAGTCGGGCCGTTCGCTGCGCGACTAGTTCGTCGCCGAGCGGCACGGGGTCGCCGGCACAGGACATGCTGCAATCGAGATGGATCTTGGTGTAACCGGCCTCGACATAGGTCGCGACCAGCGTCTCGGCGTTAGCCATGGCTTCCGCGGCGGGCTGCTTCTGCCACCGGTTCGGTCCCAGGTGATCTCCACCGAGCACGAGGCGGTCCCTGGCGAAGCCGATCTCGTCGGCAATCGAGTAGACCAGTTCACGGAAGTCGGCCGGGCGCATGCCGGTGTACCCGCCGAACTGGTCGACCTGGTTGGAGGTCGCCTCGATGAGCACATATGTGTCATCAAAATCCGCCTGGCGGATAGCGGCTTCGAGGACAGCCGGGTGTGCCGAGCACACGGAGTAGATACCGACAGTTTCACCTGCCTTGTGTCGGCGTACTGTGTTCCACAGGTGATTTTGCATCGTGCTCCTTTGCAGTTTCCCACCGATACCCCCCTTGTGTAGGTGCCGGTGTCGGTGGTGATTCGTTGGGCGTAATGGTCGATTTGAGTACGTCGGCGAGCGGTCAGTGGCTGGGTGCCGCGTCGACGAGCGTGCAGAGATGGGTGACGGTGCGTGCCATCGATTCGGATCCCTTGCGGATATACTTCCGTGGATCGGTGACCGCGAGGTTCATGTCTAAGAAGCGCCGCACCTCGCGGGTGAAGACGACGTTCAATGCTGTTCCGACGTTAATTTTTCGCATCCCGGCGGCGATTGCGCCTACGAGGGTTTCATCAGCAACCCCGGATGACCCGTGGAGGACAAGGGGCACAGGCACGCCGAGAACGAGTTCCGCGATCAATGCCATGTCGAGCCGTGCGTTCTGCGACGTCATCGCATGTGAGCTGCCGACCGCCACGGCGAGCCCATCGACAGCGGTTTTTTGCACGAAATCGCGGGCCTCATCGGGATGGGTGCGCGCAAACGGGGAGTGAGGTCCGTCCTTGCCGCCGATCTCGCCGAGTTCACCTTCGACCCAAAGGCCCTGCGCATGGGCTCGCTGGGTCAGGGCGCAGGTCTGCTGAATATTCTGGCCGTAGGGAAGGCGCGCGGCGTCGACCATTATCGAGCTCACCCCGAACTCAGCGGCAAGATCGATCGCCAGCTCGGTCAACGCAAGGTCCTGGAAATGATCGAAGTGAATAGAGATGGGCACGGTCGCCTCGATGGCGATCCTCGCGCACGCCGCGATGATGGGTGAAAACTTGCCTCCGTGAAATCGGATCGCGTTCTCACTCACCTGCAGGATGGCGGTGCTGTTGGCGCGCTCGACGCCGGTGACAATGGCCTCAGCATGTTCGAGCGTGATCATGTTGAAGGCAAGTACGGCACGATTCCCGGCTACTGCGCGATCGACGAGGTCCCGGGTCGTAGCGAGCGTCATGATCCCTCCCTCCATGCGCCGCCGAGCGGAACGGATTGCGCCGGGACAGCACCATCCGTCCTATTCGTCTTTGTCATGACTCATGGTGCGTCCAATTGCTTGAATCGTGCAATTTTTTGGTTAAAATGAACATAAATAATGTACGTATCCCTACCAGCGAAGGTAGTTCATGCCTCAGAACAGCTCATATCCATCCATTCCCCGCGCTCTATCCAGCAAGCGATCGGAGCGTATGCGTGCTGTACTGTCGCTTCTGCACGAACAGACGAGCATGTCGCTCGGGATGCTTGCCGCTGAGGTCGGAACTACGACTGCCACGTTGCGCCGTGATCTCGCCGATTTGGATGAGCAGGGTCTCCTGATTCGCACCCACGGCGGCGCTCGGGCGTTGGATGCCCGTAATGAGATTCCGGTCCGGCTTCGAAACAATCAGTACCGAGAGGCCAAGCATCTCATTGCACGCAGAACTGTGGAGATGATTCCGCCTGGTCCGTATGCTCTCGCTCTCAGCGGTGGCACGACGACTGAAGAGGTTGCCCGCGCGCTCCGCAACCGTTCAGAGCTGACGATTGTGACCAATTCGCTGACCATAGCCATGGAGTGCGCTGCACGCCCACTCATCAAAGTGATCATTACAGGAGGGGTCGTTCGACAAAGCTCATTTGAGGCCGTGGGTTTTCTATCGGAATACACGTTCAACGCCATCAATGTTGCCACTGCTGTACTCGGCACAGACGGCATAAGCGCGGCTGGTGGAGTGACGACGCATGATGAAACGGAAGCTCGAACAAATCATGCAATGGTCGCGAAGGCTCGGCGAGTCATCGTCGTCGCCGACGGGTCCAAAGTAGGTCAGGTGACCTTTGCGAAGATGGCCGACCTCAGTGAGATCGATGACTTTGTCACTGACTCCAGCGCAAACCCAGAAGCCCTCGCTTTGATCGCCGAGAGCGGAATTGTTGTCCACGTCGTCAATCTAGCCTTGACCCGGTCGAGTGACGCAGAGGCCCTGGCCGCCGACGGCAGCTGACAATAAAGAAGACAAACAACTTGGGGTCGGGTGACACTCACCGCGGATCTCTTCCTGCCCATCACAACAATGCGGCGAAGTTTCAGTCGCAAAAGACGACGGCCGCCACACCCATCCGGCACAATTCTCAGCCAGCGGTGCTACTACTCCTGGGAGAGACGCTTCGCGCCGTCAGGTCGCAGCTCCCCCAACGGGGAAACATGGCGGTACAGCGTCTGCCGGGTGACCCCGAGCTCCTTACAGAGAGCACCCATCTTGGTTTCCCGCTGCCCCATCACAGCCATGGCTTGGCGAACCTTGGCTAAACGTCATCTTGAATGGACGCGCGCCCGTCCTCCCCCGTGCTCGCGCCGCGGTCGGCCCGGCGGCCGGGGGTGTCTTGGTAACGGTGTTTCCGGCGTTTTTCATTAGTAGGATTCTGCGTTCGGCCAGCGGTCGTGGAAGGTGATGACGAAGGCGTTGAGCGCTGGTTTCCACCTCATCGTTCAACGGGCTCGGCCTACTCCGGTGGGGTCGAGACTTCGCGTGACCAGAGACAAGCATTTCAGAGCGGCCTGCTCGGTGGGGAAATGTCCTCGCGCGCGCACCGCCCGCCGATACCGGGCGTTGAGCGACTCGATCGCATTGGTGGAGCAGATCACGTGGCGAATCTCGGGATCGTAGGACAGGAACGGGGTGAACTCTTCCCACGCCGACTCCCACAAACGGACGATCGCACCGTATTTCTTCCCCCAGATCTTGGTCAGATCATCCAACGCTGCCCGCGCGGCGTCGACGGTCGGAGCGGTGTAGATCGGCTTCACCGCTCGTTTCATCGCATCCCAATCCTTCTTTGAGGCGAGCTTGAACGTGTTCCGAATCAGATGAATGATGCAGGTCTGCACCGTCGTCAACGGCCACACGTTCCCAACGACGTCGGGCAGACCCTTCAAACCGTCCCAGACCAGGAAGAACGTGTCGATGACACCACGGTTCTTGATATCGGTCAGGACAGACATCCAGAACTTGGCGCCCTAACCGCCGGTGCCGGCCCACAACCCGAGAATGTCCTTCTCACCGTCCAGAGTCACGCCGATGGCCGCGTAGATGGGCCGGTTGGCGATCTGCCCATTGGTTTCTCCCTGCTCGGGATTCGCAACGATCAGTAGAAACTGCCCGGCGTCCAACGGGCGTGACTGCCAGGTCTGCATCCCCTCGATCACTTTGTCTGTGATGCGGGAGATGGTCTTTTTCGATACCTGCGCACCATGAATCTGGTTGAAGTGCGCGCTGATCTCGCCGGTCGTGAGACCGCGAGCATACAAGGACAGCACGATATCATCGACGCCAGTCAAACGGCGATGTCGTTTCGGCACGATCACCGGAGTGAACGTGCCGTCCCGATCACGGGGCACCTGAATGGTGACCGGCCCCGTCGTGGGACTGATCACCGTTTTGGTGCGGGTCCCATTGCGCACGTTCGAGTCGTCACGCTCGTCCGGCGCACGGTTCTTTTCATGACCGAGGTGATCGGTCATTTCCTCGTTCAGCGCGGTCTCGAGAAATCTTTTCGTGAACTGGCCCAGCAGCCTATTCGGACCGTCAAGGGCCAGGCCCTGCTCTTTGGCCAAGCGCACCCATTCCTTCGCCGCCACCGCCTCACGAGTGGGCTCAGATTTCGTTTTCTTCGTCACAGCATCAAGTGTCGTCATCACGGCGCCTTTCCCGCCAGACCCACGTCCAGCGCGTCAGGCCGGAAACACCGTTTAAGAGACAGTCCCGTCAGGCCGAAAACACCGTCAAAGAGACAGCCCCGATTTCGTCAGTGTGGTGCCTACCCCTTTGGACGCGCTTGGCGTGGGTGCATGGAATTGCCGTGAATGGTGGCTAGACAGCTGAGGGATTGGCGATCTCGGGAGGTGTGGTGGTCAGGGAGTGAGGACCCGCCTCACACGGCCTTGGCTCGAGCCTCGCGCTTCAATGCCTGGGCCCCAGGATCGGGCAACGGTACCGCGTTGATCAGGTTTCGGGTGTAGGCGTGTCTCGGCGAGTGCAACACCTCTCGGGTGGAGCCGAGCTCGACGATCTCGCCATATCGCATGACGGCGAGTCGATGGGCTAGGGAGCCGACGACAGCCAGGTCGTGTGTGATGAACAGGCAGGCGAAATTGAACTCTCGCTGCAAGTCGAGGAACAACTCGAGAACCGCTGCCTGAACGGACACATCTAAGGCCGAGGTCGGTTCGTCTGCGAGAACAAGCTTCGGACTCAAGCTCAGGGCGCGAGCCAAGCTCGCGCGCTGACGCTGGCCACCGGAAAGCTCGTGCGGGAAGCGCTGGGCGAAATTCGACGGCAGCTGAACCGCGTCCAGCAGTTCAAGCGTCCGCTTGCGGCGGTCATTTTTCGACCCTACTTTGTGGATCGCCAGCGGTTCGGCGATGCCTTCACCCAGTGTCATGCGCGGATTGAGCGAACTGCGTGGGTCCTGGAATACCATGCCGAGGTTACGGCGCAAGCGAGTGAGCTCAGACCCGCGGGCCACCGCCGGGTCGACGCCCAGAGTCCGCACCTGGCCAGATGCCGGAGACACGAGCCCCAGCACCGCTTTCGTGAGGGTCGACTTTCCAGAACCGGACTCGCCGACCAGGCCGAGGATTTCGCCGGGTGCAATTTCCAGATTCACCTTCTTGACCGCTTTGACGGGAGGTCGGCGGAATCCGCCTGGATAGGTCACTGTCACATTATCCAGTCGGAGTGCGGGTTCGATCGTCGAGTCCCGTTCTTTGACCAGTTCGTCCGGACGTGCCTCATCGAATAGCCGCGGCACGGCTGCCAGTAGGGTGCGCGTGTATTCAGCTACCGGGGCCGCGAAGACTTGGTTCACCTCGCCATCCTCGACGATTTCCCCTTTGTTCATCACGATGATCCGGTCAGCTAGGTCAGCAACAACGCCCATGTTGTGGCTGATTAGGAGGATCGAGATGCCGAGCCGGTCGCGGAGCGAGCGCAGGAGCTCCATGATTGACGCTTGCACAGTCACGTCCAGCGCGGTGGTCGGCTCGTCGGCGATGATGAGCGGCGGATCGAGTGCTATGGCCATGGCGATCATTACCCGCTGTTGCTGGCCGCCGGAGAGCTGATGAGGGTACGAGCGGATGCGCTTTGCGGGATCCGGGATTCCAACTAGGTTCAGCAATTCAATTGCACGTTCTCTTGCACTTTTTCGTGCAAGGTCTCCGTGTGCCATAAGCGCTTCAACGAGTTGGTCCCCGACCCGGTAAACGGGATCGAGTGCTGATGCGGGCTCCTGGAAGATCATCGATGCCTTGCGACCGCGAATGCTTTGGAGGTCACGTGGCGAGAGGTTCAGGAGATCCCTGCCCAAGAGCTCGATCGAGCCCGTCACTATTGCCGTGCGCGGAAGCAGGCCGAGCGCGGCACGGGCAGCCACGGATTTGCCTGAGCCGGACTCGCCGACTATCGCGAGAATTTCTCCTTTTTTCACATCGAAGGTTATTCCCTTGAGGGCTTCGACTTTCCCATTCTCCGTACTGAAGGCAACGTGTAATTCCGTGACGGATAGCACACGTCCTGTATGAGTCGCAGTAGTGCGGGGTGAAATCGCCATGAGCTGCCTTTCTTCGCTCTGAGTCGGTGAGAGTCAGGCCGCAGGCTTTTGAGAACTACTACGGACAACGTTCTTGCATACTAGGTTAATCGGGTTACAGAACTCAAGCAAGCCATTGTCTATTGCAAATGGATGAACTGGAGCGCGAGATTTTCATTACATATTGATCAAGCAACTAAGTTAATAAATTTGCTTATTTTTATTTTCAAGTCAGCTAGTATCAACCAACGCTCGTTTTAGCGACCTGAGGGTGCGAGACACAAGCGGTTCCGGTGGGGGACCGAGCGGAAGAGCGAGTCATTCTCCAAAACCAATGAAGACGAAAGAGAAAATCAATGCGACATAACGCGCGTTCCAACACGTTGACAGCACTTGTCCTCGTCGCTGCCCTTGGTACCCTGACGGCCTGCAGTCCCGTCGAGGCAAAGTCGGCGTCGGTCGCTGTTGACCCGGGCGGAGACGATTTCGGGACGGTCCTCAACGAATCGGAGGCTGTCAAGGGTGGCGATCTTGTCATGGGTCTCTCCTCGGAGCCTGACACCCTCGACCCGACTCAGGCCGGCACGTCTTACTCCCGTTTCGTCCTCGCGTCGATGTGCGAGAAGCTCTACGACACCGATGAGAAGGCATCCATCGTGCCTCAGCTTGCGACCGATCTCCCTGAGATCTCCGACGATGGACTGACCTACACGATCCCCTTGCGCAGCGATGCAGTCTTTGCGGACGGCACTCCCATGGACGCGGCTGCCGTGGCGAACTCGCTCCAGCGGGCCATCGATCTCCCGACGTCTAAGCGCAGGTCGGAGCTTGGCCCCATTAATTCCATTGAGGTCGTCGATAAATCGCATGTCGCCCTCCACTATACGACGCCCTTCTCAGTGTTGCCTGCGGTCCTCGCCGATCGGGCCGGGATGATCATGAGTCCGACTGCGTTGAAGACAACGGGGGATGATGGTTTCGGTACATCACCTGTGTGCGTTGGTCCCTTCAAATTCGTGAGTTGGGTTCCGCAGACGGCTATTTCGCTGGAAAAGGATCCGAACTACTACGCAGCGGACAAGGTTTACCTCGACACCATCGAGTTCCGTCTGATCATCGATGCCAGCGTTCGAGGCGCCAACCTCCAGTCCGGCGACATTGATGTGGCGGATACCCTTTCCACCCAGAACATCGACGCCATTGCCGCCGACCCAAACCTCAAGGTCCTGAAAAGCTCAGCTCTGGGCTGGCGCGGCCTCGTTGTCAACGTCGCCAACACGAGCGGCCCAGGAAAGCCAACCGGTGACATCGAGGGTGATCTTGCGAACAACTCGAAGGTACGCGAAGCCCTCTCCTATGCAGTCGACCGCGAAGCGCTCGTGGAGACCGCATTCGGGGGTTGGTACACATCGGCATGTTCTCCCATCCGAGAAGGCAGCGACTTCGCTACCGATGTGACCACCGCCTGCAACGAGTACGATCCTGATAAGTCCAAGGCACTGCTGAAGGAAGCCGGCGTTGCCGTGCCGTTCGAGCTCACTATCCTCGGATCGACCAACACGGACACACAGCGTTACCTGCAGGCGCTGCAGTCGCAACTCCCGGCCGCCGGCTTCAGCGTGAAGCTCGACCCGCGTGAGGAAAGTAGCCTCGTCAGCCAGATCAACGTCGGTGATTTCTCGGTTCTCTTCCAAGAGTGGTCAGGCCGTGTCGATCCGGATGGCAACATGCGTGCATTCCTGAGCACGGGTGGATCGCAGAATTACAGCGGATTCTCCACGCCCGAACTCGACGACGCCCTGAACAAGGCGTCCGTCACGAGCGACCTTGAGGGCCGTAAGGCACTGTACGAAGAGGCAACGTCGATCGTTCAGGAGGAGAACCCCCTGATTGTTTTGTTCCGCTCGCGCAATCTCACCGGCGTGGCAACTGGCCTGAACGGAGTCCAGGTGTTCCCAGACGGTCTCCCGCGCCTCGCTTTCGCCGCGTTCTCCGAGTAAGGGAAAGTTCGTAGTCCGATGAACGTCCGATACATTGCAACGAAGGCGGGTCAGGCCCTCCTGACCCTCCTTCTTGCGTCGGTCGTGGTCTTCCTGGGAGCGCGGGCGCTCCCAGGGGACCCCGCCCTGACGCTCGCCGGTGAGAACCCATCTCCGGATCTGATCGCTGCCATCAACGAGAAGTACGGCTTCGACCAGCCCCTGATCGTTCAATACGGCCGTTTCGTTCTGTCGGTGCTCCGAGGGGACCTAGGGCGGTCATCGCGAAGTGGGTTAGCGATCTCCGACATGATCGGACAGACCCTCCCGGTCACCATCCAACTCGCCGTGCTTGCAGTCGCCATGGCGGCGCTCATCGGCATCGTGTTCGGGGTTGCCGCGGCGTACTGGAAGGGGCGCTGGCCTGAGTGGGTCGCCAACTCTGCCGCCATCATCGGGTTGTCGGTCCCGAGCTTCTGGCTCGGCATGCTGGCCATTCTGCTCTTCTCAGTGCAGCTAGGCTGGCTTCCAGCTTCAGGTTACGTGTCCATATTTGTAGACCCGATTGGCGCGCTGTCGCACCTAATCATGCCGGCGTTCGTGCTGAGCACTGGTCTCGCCGCGGTGGTTATGCGCCAGACTCGGTCCGGGATGCTCGCGGCGTTCGCCACCGAATACATCGTTGCCGTCCGCGCCAAAGGTCTGAGTGAACGGCGTGTGGTGATCAACCATGCTTTGCGTAACAGCATGATTGTCGTCACGACAATCATCGGTCTCCAGCTCGGCGCCTTGATTGCCGGTGTCGTTATCACCGAACGCCTCTTTGGCCTGCCGGGCTTTGGAAAGCTCACTGTGGACGCGATTGCCCAGCGCGACTATGCGGTTATCCAAGCCGCAGTCCTTGTGGTCGCGGCGTCGTACGTATTAATCAACCTAGTAGTCGATGTTCTGTATACGGTCATCGACCCTCGTGTTCGCGTTGGAGGCTCTCAGTGACCGAGCTAGTCGAGGTTGAAAAGTCGACGTTGATCCAATACCGCACAGGGTCGAAGCGCGCGTTGTATCGGCTCGTCCATAATCCGCTCGGGCTGTCCAGCGCCATTGTCGTCGTGATAATCATCCTGATCGCATCGCTCGCTGCCGTTATTTCTCCCTACGGACCAGGCGATGCCAATTTTGGCGCCCTGACGCAGCGCCCAGGCACCGCAGGCTATCTGCTCGGCACCGACAACCTTGGCCGGGACATGCTCACCCGCACCTTCTGGGGGATGCAGGCATCGTTACTCGTCGGTGTGATTAGCGTCCTTGTGGCAATCGCTATCGGAGTCCCGCTCGGATTGCTCTCCGGCTCGAACCGCTACATCGATGCCGTGGTCTCGCGACTGAGTGACGTGACACTCGCATTCCCCGCACTCATCGTGGCGCTCGGGCTGGCCGCAATCAACGGCGCCAACCTCACAAATGCGGCCATCGCCATCGGAATCTCCTACATTCCAGTCATCACGCGTGTGGTCCGCGTCGAGACGCTTCGCATTTCAGCACTTGACTTCGTAACGTCGGCCAAGGTTCAGGGGGCAGGACAGCATCGGATCTTGTCGCGGTATGTCCTGCCTAACGCGTTGTCGCCCCTGATCGTGCAGGTGACCATGATCATTCCGACAGCTATTCTTATGGAGGCCGGTCTGTCATTCCTGGGGCTAGGGCTCCAGCCGCCGATGCCGAGCCTGGGCGTTATGCTCGCCGAAGCGCAGCAATATTTCACGGTCGCTCCGTGGGCCGCTGTCGTCCCCGGTCTCGCGATCCTCCTCATGTGCCTCTCGTTCAACATACTGGGCGACGCGCTACGAGACGCGCTCGACGTTTACTAGTCCGAGAACATCCGTCCGGACGTCGATTGCTTACAGGGCTCGGCGCCCCCGCACTACTTGACCAAAAAGGAGCCTCATGACGCTGCCAACCACTGGCGCCATCGTCACCCCGCATTATCTAGCGACTGATGCTGGAAATCGAATCTTCGGCTTAGGCGGAACAGCTGTCGACGCGGCGATCGCAGCCAGCGCTGTTCTGTGCGTGGTATACCCGCATATGGTCTCCTTGGCTGGTGACTCGTGGTCGTTGCTCGCCGACGATTCTCACGTTCGCGCCGTCGACGGCACCGGCCGTGCCCCGCGGGCCCTGAGTGCGGCGTTCCTGCGCGGGCGGGGCGACGAAGCCATGCCAGACCGTGGCCCACACACGATCACGGTTCCCGGTGGAGTGGCGGCCTGGGGACTGATGCACGCCGAGAGCGGACGAATCCCGTTTGCTGAACTCTTGAGTGACGCCATCGGATTCGCTGAAGATGGAGTCGAGGTGGCGAATTCGCTCGCCAGAGACATCGTCGACTACCGACCGATGCTCGAGGCGGATCCCGGCTGCAGAGCGCTCTTCTTCACCGTGGACGGCAGACCAAAATCCACAGCTGACCGTATCGTGCAGCCCGAACTCGCCGCCACGCTTCGTTCCATAGCCCTTGACGGGCCCAGGGTCTTGTACGAGGGGCCGATCGCCGAGGCTTTTGTGCGGGGAGTCGCGAAACGGGGGTCATTACTGACGACGACGGACCTCGCCGAACACCAGCCAGGGTTCGTTGAGCCGATCGCGCGCCAATACGGCGAATCCGAGGTATTGACGGCGCCACCGAGCTCGCAAGGCTTCGTGCTCTTGCAGATGCTCGGCGCGGCCGAGCTTGCCGGTTCGCCGGAATGGACTCACGGGGCAGACCTGGCCTGGATGCCGCGGGCGGTCGACGCATTCGGGAGGATGCGGGACGCTGTGCTCGGGGATCCGCGCAGCATGACGGTCACGGGGGAGGATCTCGTATCCGATGACACGATCCGTCGTATTCTCGAAGAGGCGACCGCTCCCCGGGATACGGGGTACGCGCAGCCGACTCTGACGGGAGACACTATTGCGCTGATGGCGGTCGATACTGAGGGCCGAGTCGTGTCCCACATCCAGAGCGTGTCTGGTGCCTTCGGCTCCGGCATCCTTGAACAGTCGACAGGAATGATTGGGCACAATCGCGGTTCGGCATTCACCCTTCAGCCGGGCGACCCTTCAGAACTAGTCGGGGGCAACAAACCGCCGCACACGCTGATGCCCGCACTCGTGCGACGCGGTGGACGAGTGATTGCTGCCGCAGGAACGATGGGGGGCAAGAACCAGCCTGCGATTGTCGCCCAGGTGATCGCGCGCCTCCTCAACGGTGCGTCCGCACAGGAAGCCGTCGATGCCCCAAGGTGGGTGGTTCCTTCCGTGTCGGGAGGCGAGACATCCACGATTTTGATCGAGCGCCGGACCGATCCCTCGAGCCTCATAATGCTCCGCAAGGCAGGCATGCCGATAGAACTGATCGATGAGGTCGACAATCGATTCGGCCAGGCCCAGGCGATCCTTATTACTAGCGACGGATTTCAATTGGGCTCGGACCGACGTTCCGACAGCCTCCGCACCTCAGGGTTGATCCGCGGGGTGAGCCTCACGTCGTCGCTGTCGGGCTGAGAAGCCGATCAGGTGGGGACCACACCGAGCAAGTGCTCGCGCGCGAGCCGAACTGCCCCTGCAACGGGAGCTCCAGCATGCACGACGAGCGGTAGCCCGTTGTCGTGTGCAAGGTAACGGGCCAACTTCGCGGCGAAAGTGGGCTGGTTGACGATGACGCCTCCCGCAGCCACGACCGCTTCGGCGATCGCCCCGCGTTGAAGGAGTGTAGTGACGAGCGCGGACAGAGTCCGGGCGCCCTGGGAAATTGCTTCTTCAGCGAGCGACGACCCGACGGCTGCTGCCGTGAAGACTGCGGACACCCAAGTGGCCCAGTCAGCGGCCGGCCAACGCTCCAGGTAGGCGACCAAGTCACGCAGATTTGCGCAGTTCGATGCCATCAGCAGTCCGTCCAGCAGGATCTGGTCGCCCTCGCCCCGGTCTGCTGCCGCAGTTAGCAGCATCACCGACTCGCGCACGATTCCCCATGCGGAGCCGGCGTCGCCGAGGAGCCAGCCCCAGCCGCCGGCATATAGCGTGGAGCCGTTTGCATCGCTGCCGAGAACGATAGACCCAGTACCACTGATCAGGCTGATGCAGCGACCATAGCCGGCGGCGGGACCCAGAAGTAGCGAATCATTCACGACAACGGTCGGCACGCCGACTCGAGCCTGGAGGTTCTCAGCCAGCGCGGCACAATCCGCATCGGTGTCACAGCCGTGTGCACCGACGACGATGCGTTCCAACGGTGACCCACCGATATCCCGAATGAGCTTCGCTAATGTGTCAGCCTTGGCGTGGAGAGTTGTTTCCCAGTCGGTCGTCGGGCGCACGACATCGATTACTATTCGTCCGTCGTCGTCCTGCACCCGCAGGTGCGTCTTCGTTCCGCCGACGTCGATTCCGAGAACAAGTCCTGTGGTCACGTCGCTCTTTCTTGTCTTGGCGAACGGCCTCACGCCCACACTCTCGGCGAGATGCCCAGGGCTTTGACCCGTAATAGTTAATTTTGTTTACGATATGCTGTGACCAGAGAAATCATACGCACCCGGGTGCTGTGTGACATAATTCTACAGACATCCAGAAGATAAAAGAAAACAATATTATTAACCAGTCCACGCGGCTAAAGTGGGCTCGGATGCTCGCTGAACGCGGAATGGGGAAAAAGAATGAGCATGGAATTATCCGAATCCTCGCT
The DNA here is from genome assembly GCF_002929495.1 of Cryobacterium sp. Y82. Taxonomy (GTDB): domain Bacteria; phylum Actinomycetota; class Actinomycetes; order Actinomycetales; family Microbacteriaceae; genus Cryobacterium; species Cryobacterium serini. Next base: position 45,430 of record NZ_PJJJ01000021.1, on the reverse strand, counting down.
CGAACTTCTCAATGAACTCATCACGGGCGAGAGCGTCGCGCGCCCGGAGCTCAGTAGACGCCTCAGCGTCACTGCGCCGACCGTCGGCAGCGGCTTGAGGGAACTGCAGGCGGCGGGCCTTGTCGTCCAGACCGGGGCACAGAAGGGGCCCATGGGACGGACGGCGGCGCTCTTCGGCCTGAGCCAGAGGGCAGGCTGGGTACTCGGCGTCGATTTCGGTTCCACGCAAGTCGCCGTGGCAGCACGGGCGCTCAACGGGGCGTCCCTGGGAACGGAGCAATACTCGGTCGGGTTGGCAAGCGAAGCCCTCGATGGCCCGACCAACGACTTAATCGATGCGGCCAAGGAGCTGGTGACGCGACTCATCGAGAAGTTCAGCCCTACACACGGGAACCTTCTTTCCGTCGGGATCGCGCTACCGCACGTCGTTCCCAACGACATGGACTACGACACCTTCATATCCTGGGACGGCAACCCGATCCGCGTGAGTTCTCTTCTGGAGACCATCGGCATTCCGTCTGGTGTTCCGGTGTTGCTCGAGAACAACACCAACTGCGCTGCTCTGGCCGAACTTGCCGAGGGACGTGCCGTCAACGTGAAGAACTTTCTGTATCTGCAGATCGGTGTCAGAATCGGGGCCGGAATCGTATCGGACGGGCGACTGCACAGGGGTGCGCGGGGGGCCGGTGGCGAGCTGGCACTTCTTCCATTCCCATTCGCACCCGCTGAATCGAACGGGGAATCGATCACGTTCGGACTGGAGCAGCATGTCGGGTCCGAGAGTCTCATGCGTCGCGTGCGCGGTGCGTGGTCACTTGAAGCGATCGACGCGCCACGGGACGTGAAGGAGCTTTTCGCTTTGTCCGACGGTGGCCACCGCTTATCCCGGGAATTCACCGAACGACATGTGCAGGACGTCGCTCGGGTCGCTTTGACCGTGGTCGCAATTCTCGATCCGGAGCTTGTCGTCCTTGGCGGAGGGGTGGGGCAAAGTCCGGTTCTCGTTCCACAGGTACGGGCATTGGTTAACGCGCTAAATCGGGACATTGAGGTGGTTCCGTCGCTGCTCGGAGACCGAGGGACGGCCGAGGGCGCTGCTTTCCTCGCTGGCGAATTCGCCCGTGTTGAAATCCTCGGTGAACGACGCTACGTATCGACGATCGCAGCAAAGAGATCGACGATCGTCATGGCTTAAGGTCTGGCCGCACGTTCGCCCTGGTCGCGCTCAACAACGAAGGCACACTCCATGAAGGTATACATCTCGAACAACATCGACGCGTTGGCTGCGGTGGCTGCGGACGAGATCGAGGCATCGCTCCGTCGGTCGGCAGCCCCTGTACTAGGCCTGGCGACGGGATCCAGCCCCTTACCGGTTTATCGTGAACTTGCCCGGAGAGTAAAGCTAGGACTTGACCTCACGGAAGTAACAGCATTCGCTCTGGACGAGTACGTCGGCATCCCTGTTGAGCACCCGCAGTGCTATGCCCAAGTGATCCGGCGTGAGGCGCAGATCCCACTGGGACTCGATGCTGCACGAGTGTTCGTGCCGAACGGTCGTGCGACAGACCTGTCTGAAGCCTGTGTCGAGTATGAGAAAGCGATCGCCTCGGTTGGCGGGATCGATGTACAGATCTTAGGCATCGGATCGGATGGACACATCGGCTTCAACGAACCCAGCTCATCACTGGCGTCCCGCACTCGGGTAGTTGCGCTGACCGCGGAAACGCGGAGGGACAATGCGCGCTTTTTCGGGAGCGCCGACGAGGTGCCCACCACCTGTGTGACCCAGGGGATCGGCACGATCCGAGAGTCGGGAAGCATAGTGCTCATAGCCCAGGGCCGGACGAAATCGGCGGCTGTTGCCGCCATGGTGGAAGGCCCGGTCTCGGCCGTCTGCCCCGCATCCGCCCTCCAACTTCACCCGAAGGTCACCATTCTGCTCGACGAGCAGGCGGCTGTGGAACTCCGATTCGCTGACTACTACCGCGCGAGCTACACGGTCGCGGAACTTGTCCAGGACGACTCCTGATTCGTACAGGATTCCTCATCCCTGCATCCCACGCCTTCAGGAGAACACGTTGATCAAGTCATTCCGCCGCTACCCCGAACGTCTTCACCTCGGGCTGATGCTTGCCCTGACGTTCTCCACCGGGGTCATTGACGCGGTTGGTTTCCTGGGCCTCGACCGCGTCTTCACGGGCAACATGACGGGCAATGTGGTGATCCTTGGGATGGCGCTCGTCGGAGCGGATGATCTGCCCATTCTTGGGCCGATCATCGCGCTCGCCGCATTCATGGTGGGTGCACTGGTCGCGGGGTGCACACTGAGATACGTCCCTTCCGGCTGGGCAAGCCGTTCGACGTGGCTCCTCGTCCTAGTGGCCGGCATACTCGCAGCGATGTCTGTCATGGCCCTGGTCATCAACCCCTTGCCGGAAGTCCTCGCGTTCACTGCAACCGGCCTGCTGGGCGCCGCGATGGGGATCCAGGCCGGAACGGCGCGCCACATCGCGGTGAAGGATGTTACAACAGTCGTCGTGACCTCGACGATCACCGGCCTTGCGGCTGACTCCTGGCTCGGCGGCCGGACCGGACAGCCGTGGCTGCGGCGAACGGGAGCCGTCGTTCTGATTCTCGCGGGGGCTGCGCTGGGTGCCTTCCTCCTTACGGTGCACTTCAGCCTGGCGGTGGCTACGTCGGCAGTCATCTCGATCGTCGTTGCGGTTCTCGGTCACGTCGGGCGCCCGCATGTTTCTGCTGAGACTGAATTCGCGGGAGAAACCACCGTCACCCAAGCCGAACGCGTTCCGCGCGCCAAGAAGATCCGCGCCGGAAGGCTGTAACACCGTGCAAAACGAACCCCAGGCAGGCGTCGACAGAGGCTGCCGGGTGATCGTCCGTCATGGTGGGCCGCCCCAGCATTCGAGGAAGAATGTATGACGGCCAACACCGTGCACGTCGCGATGATGAATCTGCTCTGGGCACGAGAGCGCATCGACCAGCAGCGGTTCTACGACTACTGGTCTGCTGCCTACACGCAGATCGCATCGCGGCTCCCCGGCATCCACCAGTATTTTCAGCATCACGTCGACTATGAGTCCGGTGCCTCGTATCCGCACGGCGCCCATTTCGCGTCTGGCGAAGCCAGCTTTTTCGGTGACGCGGAGTCATTACCTTTGCCACCGAGGTGCACCTGCAGAATTTTTCAGACGCGCTCAGCCCACTCGTTGCAGGACGAGCAGAACATCGTCGCCAAGACGATCTCGTGGGCGTATTGGGGTAGCTCGTGAATTCGTCGAATATCCGACGCTAACGTTTTGTGGCGTGTGGCGTTGGGTAACAATCGTTCGCAAGACGCTCCGGGACAGGTTCAGGGTTCCGTTTGCGGGGTCAACCTCACGCACTCAGAGGGCTGTGCAGACGAATATTGAAAATGACACGAACCGACTGCTGTCAAGTAAATCGAAAACTGATCTTATTCTGACGTAGGCTTCGCGCAACCCTTGACGTCCGGTTGGGCTGGACGCCAAATTGACAGTTCGTTGCTAGCTTCCCCGTTGAAGCCTCCTACTGTCTCGTAACCGTTCTTACCTACAAGAATGGTAGTGCCGGTAAAAACACACGTTTCGAGACACAACGACTCATCCGTTGCCCATGGATAAGGCTGCCCAGATCCCGGTCAGTGGACGGAATGCGTTCTGTTGCGCTCTCCACAGTCGACGCTGTGGACGTGATTGTGTTCCTTGCCGGCACGGGTTGCCGGTTGGGAGAAGTCCTTGCCATTCGTTGGTCAGCACTCGACCAGGACGCCGGCACGGTAGCAAGCAACGCCAACGTGATCCGTGCACGAGGTCAAGGTGTTCTCCTGCAGGACCACACCAAGACCAAGGCCGGCGTGCGGACGATTGCGATCCCGAAGACGCTCGTCGACCTGCTCCGCCACCGGCAGTCGAACTTCCAAATTCGAAACGACCATGACTTGGTCTTTCCGACCCTGCGTGGCAATATTCGAGATCCTCGTAATACCTCGCGCGACTGGCGGATGGCTCGAAACCGGATCGGATATCCGACGGTCACGACCCATAGCTTCCGCAAAACGGTGGCCACCGCTTTGGACCAGTCAGGATTGAGCGCTCCTGAAATTGCCGAATACCTCGGACACACGAACCCGTCCCTGACCCAGGACGTCTACATGGCTAAGAACACGGGCGGTATCCGCGCGGCCGAAACGATGAATTTCCTGCTGCCGTCCCTTTGAATCTGCGGGGTTTATGCGGGGTTGGCCCTAAATCGGCGAAAAAATACCCCGGACTTCCGCAGAAATCCGGGGTTTTTGTAGCGGGAGCGGGAATTGAACCCGCGACACCACGATTATGAGCCGTGTGCTCTAACCAACTGAGCTACCCCGCCGCGACTTGTCGGCTGTTCGCTTCCAAGCCTGAGCCCCCTGTGGGAATCGGACCCACTACCTCTTCCTTACCAAGGAAGTGCTCTACCAATGAGCTAAGGGGGCAAAGCAACCAAAAAACAGTAGCAATGCCGCGTTTTTGGCAACCTAGAAACTTTATCACCCCGACAGGGCGCTCTAGACCACTTCCCACGCTACAGGCACACAGCGCCAATGCCGTAGCATTTTAGAATGACTGGCACCGAACTGACCCCTGGCACCGAGTGGTGGCGCACCGCCGTCATCTATCAGATCTATCCCCGATCGTTCGCTGACGCGAACGGGGATGGCATGGGCGACCTTGCCGGCATCAGCGCGCGCCTGCCGCAGCTCAAAGACCTCGGCATCGATGCCATTTGGTTGTCTCCTTTCTATACCTCGCCACAACGCGATGCAGGCTACGACGTTTCCGACTACTGCAACGTCGACCCTTTGTTCGGCACCCTCGACGACTTCGACGTGCTGCAGCGCACCGCCCACGACCTCGGAATCCGGGTCATCGTCGACATCGTGCCCAACCATTCCTCAAGCGACCACGGCTGGTTCCAGGCTGCCCTCGCCGCCAGCCCTGGCAGTGAAGAACGCGCCCGCTACACCTTTCGCGACGGCAAAGGAGACAACGGCGAGCTCCCCCCGAACAATTGGGAGTCTGTCTTCGGCGGTCTCGCCTGGACCCGCACGACCGATCCCGACGGCACCCCCGGCCAGTGGTACCTGCATCTGTTCGACAGCAGTCAGCCCGACTTCGACTGGGATAGCGAGTGGGTGCGCGAGCAGTTTCGCGCGGTGCTGCGTTTCTGGCTCGACCGCGGCGTCGACGGCTTTCGAGTGGATGTTGCGCACGGCATGATCAAGGCGCCCGGCCTCCCCGACTACACGCCGCCCGCAGAGGGTGGCAGCATGGGCGGGGCGCCGTCATCCATTCTCGAACCGGGCATCACCGCCGAGACGCCGCTGACCGCCCCCTACTGGGCGCAGGACGGCGTGCACGAGATCTACCGCGACTGGCACCAGGTACTCGCCGCCTACCCCGGCGACCGCGTTCTCGCGGCCGAAGCCTGGGTCGATCCGCTCAGCCAGATGGCTAAGTGGGTGCGCCCAGACGAGATGCATCAGGCCTTCAACTTCGCCTACCTGGAAACCCCGTGGAACGCGACGCAGCTGAAGAGCGTCATCGACGATTCGCTCGAAGCTTTCGGCAACGTCGGTGCGCCGAGCACCTGGGTACTCTCCAACCACGACGTTGTGCGCCACGCTTCTCGGCTGGCCCTCACCGGTGATAATCTGCAGGGTCACGGCATTGGCCCCAAGACAGTTGGCCTGCCCGACACGGTTCTGGGGCTGCGGCGCGCGCGGGCGGCATCCGCTTTGATGCTGTCGCTTCCCGGCTCGAGCTATCTGTACCAGGGTGAGGAACTCGGCCTGCCAGAAGCCGTCGACCTGCCCGACCATGCCCGCGAAGACCCCACCTGGTTTCGCACCAACGGTGAGCGTTACGGGCGAGACGGATGCCGCGTGCCGATTCCGTGGGAAGCCGCCAGCGAATCGTTCGGCTTCAGCACGGGCGCGAAGAGCTGGCTGCCGCAACCGGCAGAGTGGGCCGGGCTGGCCCGCGACCAGCAAGACGGCGTGGCCGACTCAACCCTCGAGCTGTACAAGCTCGCTCTGCGACTGCGCCGGGAGCACTCCCTCGCCTCCGGCACCGTCGAGTGGCAGGGCGGTTTCGACCCCGCGGTCGCGGCGTACCGCAACGGCGACGTGACCGTCGTCGCTAACACTGGATCGGCCTCCATCCAGCTGCCCGCCGGTGACGTTCTGTTGGCGAGCGAAGAACTCGTCGGCCGCACCCTGCCGGGAGACGCGACGGCCTGGTTGCTCACCGTCCAGCCATGACCGCGTTCGACGCTGCACCCGTCGGCAGCGCAGCCGACGAGGGCAGCGTCGTCGCCCCCGACTCCGGTACCGTCGCGCCCAGTGCCGCTGAGAGCATCGCCGCCATGCGGGAGTTGAAGCTCGAACTGACTCGGTTCATGATGTCGTACAAGTTCGCGACCGACGAGATACTGACCAAGATCAACATCTTGAAGGAGGAATTCAGCGCGATTCATGATTACAGCCCGATCGAGCACGTCAGCTCCCGGCTCAAGTCACCGGAGGGCATTCTCAAGAAGGCCATCCGCAAGGGGCATCCGCTCGAGCTGATCGGGATCCGCGACAACATCCAGGACATCGCCGGAATTCGCATCACCTGCAGTTTCATCTCCGACACCTATCGCGTTCGCGACATGCTCGCCGGACAGCGCGACGTGACGGTGCTCCAGGTCAAGGACTACATCCGAGAACCCAAGGCCAACGGGTATCAGAGCCTGCACCTCATCGTGGCGATCCCGGTATTCATGTCCGACCGTGTGCAGCCAGTCACGGTTGAGATTCAGATCCGCACGATCGCGATGGACTTTTGGGCGAGCCTGGAACACAAGATCTACTACAAGTACAACGGCGCCGTGCCAGACACCCTGGTAGAAGACTTGCGGCAGGCAGCGGACGCCGCCAACCGGCTCGATGTGAAGATGGAACTACTGCACGACCAGGTTGTGGCTCTGGAGCCCGTCACCGACGACGCCGATCTGTTCAGCTTCGACGGCCTGCCGCCGTTTCCGCTACCGAAGGGCCTGCTCGAGTCCTTCATGCGCGGGCGAAGCGAACCGAGCTAGACCGGCGGCGGCGCCCGGAGCTGGCCGCCCGACCCGCATAACTCCTGCAATTTGCGGGCGTTCCAAAAAACTCCCGCGACTTCCCGCGTCTTCACTGTTCGGGCGCAGGAATTTGCAGGAGTTGTGCGCCTGCCAACGACCGGGACTGGCCCGAGCTGCGTTAGTTGGTATTGGCGTAGAGCCAGGCGAGCGGGTCGACCTTGGTCCCGGCGATTCCGCCCTGACGAATCTCGAAGTGCAGGTGCGGGCCGGTCGACATCCCGGTGCTGCCGGTCTTGCCGATGACCTGGCCGACCTTGACCACGTCACCTTCCTTGAAGAGCATCGATCCGTGAATCATGTGCGCGTACACGCTGGTGACGAGCTCACCATTGATCATGTGGTCGATCATCATGTGCACGCCGAGGCTGGCTTCGCCGTCTTCGGCATAGCTGACCACACCGTCGGAAATGGCTTGGATCGGTGCGCCGACGCCCGGGTTGAAGTCCTGGCCGCCGTGGTTCACCGAACAGCCGGCGCAATTGCGGTAGCCGATCTGGTCGCCGATATGCACACCAACGGCGAACGGCCACTGAATGGTGCCGTTCGGGTTATTAGTGAAGGTATCTTCCATGCGGATACCGCTGGCCTCTGCAACCTCGGCGATGGTGCTCGACTTGTAGCCGTCACGCACGACGGTGACGGTGTCCCCGCCTGCCAGATCCATGCTCTGCATATTCTCAGTTGTCGGAACACGCTGCGACTCAAGAACGGATGCCTGCACGTCTTGTGACGACAATAACGCCTCGGCGGGAATGGACGTAGCAACGGCCATCAGAGCCACGAACGACATGGCGAGAATCGAAGCGCCTTTGGCCGCACGCTGGCGCATGGTGCTGCCGAGCGGTCGCGGGCGCGTGGTACGTCGGTGCGGCAGCGCCCCGGCGGGAACGAAATCGCGCGCGGGGGCGAACGCTTCACCCGGCTTCTGCTCGATGCGCTGGCGACGTGGTCGCTCACCAGCGGCGTGAATCACCGTCGGGATCGACTGGGTTACGCCGGGAGCCAGCAACTTTTCGTAGTCAGTAGGCTCGGCGTCGGCGACCGGCAGGGCCGCGACAATGCGGTCAGTCACGGTGACCACAACCGGTTCAAGGTCCGGCAGGGCCAGATCGGTTTCAACGACTAGCTCGGCGACAGGGCTGAGCCGCACGAAGTCATCATCGGTCTCGTTAAGCGGTGCCGTATCCGGTAATTCCAACCGAGAGAAAGCAGCCCGCTCGCGCTCGCGAAGCTCCCTGCGAGTAAGCGCTGCTGGCTCGGCCGGGGGAAATACGGTGCTGTCACTCTCACCGGACACGAAGGTGTCCATGGGTGGAATGTGACGTGGCAAAATGCAGCTTTCGGCGTAGAGGACGGGATCTAGTACTCGTTCTGGATAACGCCAAATGACGAAGAATCAGTATAACGAATCGGTTAAGGGTAACGCGTAACCCTGAGAATACCAGAGGAAAGCGACCAATCACACCCAAAAGGGGGTAATGGGCATCGTGTCAGCGGACTTCTGCGTCAGACGGGAAGCGCTCGAAGAGCCCGGTGAGTACCGGTTCGAACTGATCGTAAAGGGCCGGAGCGGCGGCGATGAGCAAGTCGCGGCCCTCGGCATCCGCTTGTAGAGCGCCGACCCGCGCACCAGCTTCCCGGGCGATCAGGGCGCCGGCGGCGTGGTCCCACGGATTGAGGCCGCGTTCGAAATAAAGGTCGAGGCGCCCGCAGGCCACCGCGCAGAGGTCGAGTGCGGCCGAACCGATACGACGAATGTCCCGCACCTGGCCGATGAGACCACCCACGACATTAGCCTGCCACACCCGCCGGGCCGCCTCGTAGCTGAAGCCCGTGCCGGCCAGGGCGAACGAGAGTGGAACGTCGTGATTCACGTGCAAGCGCTGGTCGCCCAGCCAGGCGCCCGAGCCCTCCGACGCGGTGAACACCTCGCGGAGGGCGGGGTTGACGACCGCGCCGGCGAGGGAGTTCCAGCTGGCCGGGTCGGGGTCACCCTGCACGACGGCGATACTAACGGCGTAGAACGGGATGCCGTAGAGGTAGTTGACGGTGCCGTCGATGGGGTCGACCACCCAGGTGAGCCCGCTGCTACCCCCGGATGCGTCGGATTCTTCGCCATAAAACCCGTCGTTCGGCCGGGCGTCTGCGAGCAGGCCGCGAATGAGTAACTCGACCTCGCGGTCGGCCGCGGTGACGATGTCTTCGGGTGACGACTTCGAGGCGGCAATCTCGACCCCTTCCGTGCGACGCCGGCAGGCGAGCGCCCCGGCGGTGAGGGCGACGGTGCGTGCAAGGTCGAGCAGCTCGGTCGGGGCGGGATGTGTCATACCCTCACGCTACAGGCAGCTCGTTAAACCTAAACAGGCAGGCCCGGAGGCCTGCCTGTTTAACGCTGGTGGCGAGTGCGAGGTTCGAACTCACGAAGGCTACGCCGTCTGATTTACAGTCAGATCCCTTTGGCCGCTTGGGTAACTCGCCAGGCGCTCCCGACCAGGTGTAATCACTTGACCGGAGACGCGGGTTAACAATACAAGACGAAGCGCCTCACCGAGAAATCAGCGGATGCGGATCTTCGTAATGGGGCACATCCGCTACCCGGCGGGCGGCCCTCCCGTGCCAGTCGGCGGGGTGCGCGTCTCGGTCGACGCGTCGACGCCGAGGCCGGAGACTCCTTCGATGCCGGCGTTATCCGCGACCTTGCGATTATTGATGCCCGAGACCGTAAGGAGCGTCCGGGTGAGGGGTCCAATCGCGTACTTTTTGCACTATCGCTGGTCGGATATCATTGGGGAATGGCAGATTCAACGTTCGACATCGTCAGCAAGGTCGACCCGATGGAGGTCGACAACGCCCTCAACCAGGCGCACAAGGAAGTCGCCCAGCGCTACGACTTCAAGAACGTGGGAGCTTCGATCGCAATGAGCGGCGAGAAGGTGCTCATGAAAGCCAACACTGAGGAACGCGTCAAGGCGATCCTCGAAGTGTTCGAGGCCAAGCTGATCAAGCGCGGCATCTCACTGCGCAGCCTCGACGCCGGCGAACCGTTCGCCTCCGGCAAGGAGTACCGCATCGAGACGAGCATGAAGGCCGGCATCGACCAGGAGAACGCGAAGAAGATCAGCAAGATCATTCGCGACGAGGGCCCAAAGGGCGTCAAAAGCCAGATTCAGGGTGACGAACTGCGGGTCAGCTCCAAGAGCCGCGATGATCTGCAGGCCGTGATGGCGCTACTCAAGGGCAAGGACCTCGACGTAGCCTTGCAGTTCACCAACTTCCGCTAGCCCCCGGCTACTCGGCGCGGGAGACCGCCACCATTTCGTCGCGGTCGACGACCTTGATGCGGATGCGGCCAGCGGCCTCGCCTAGCGCGAGTTCGTGCTGGTCGAGGTTGTGCCAACCGTCGAGACCGGTGTACTTCACGCCGCGCGCATCGAGCAAGTGCACGATGCTCTCCTCCGCCGGCGACTCGGGGCGCCACCAGTTACCGAGGTCATTGATCAGGTGGCGAATGGTTTCCATCGCATCACTCTTGGTGTGGCCAATCAGGCCGACCGGCCCTCGCTTGATCCAGCCGGTCGCGTAGACGCCGTACATTTGCTGGTTGAAAAGCCCGCCGGTACCGGCCGACGGGTCACGGCGCAGCACCTGGCCCTCACGGTTCGGAATGACGCCGCGCTTCTTGTCAAACGGCACGTCCGGCAACTCCGACCCGAAGTATCCGACCGCCCGGTAAACGGCCTGCACCGGGATCTCACGAATTTCGCCGGTGCCGACGACGCCGCCGGCGCCATCCGTTGTAGTGCGTTCCCAGCGGAACGCACCGACCCTGCCGGTCCCGTCGTCAACCAACTCGACCGGCTTGGCGAAGAAGTGCATGTGCAGACGGCGGCTGGCGGTGCCGGTCTCTCGGGCGCGCCACTGGTTCAGCGTCTTATCGATCACGAAGACCTGCTTATTGCTCGTGACAGCGGCCTGAGCGGCCTCGTCGTACTCAAAGTCCTCGTCGTAGACGATCATGTCTACATCATTCAGCTCGCCCACCTCACGCAGTTCCAGCGGCGTGAATTTAACGGATGTCGGCCCGCGCCGCCCAAATACGTGCACGTCGGTCACCGGTGACCCATTCAATCCGTCATACACGTTGCTGGGAATCTCCGTCGGCAACAGGTCATCTGCGTGCTTGATGAGCATGCGCGAAACGTCGAGGGCCACATTGCCGTTGCCGATAACGGCGATCTCGCGCGCGTCGAGCGGCCAGGTGCGCGCCACATCGGGATGGCCGTCGAACCAGCTCACGAAGTCGGCGGCGCCGTATGAACCCTTCAGGGATGCGCCCGGAATATTGAGGTCGGCATCCTGAACGGCGCCGGTCGCGAAGATGACCGCGTTGTAGTGCTTCTTGAGGTCGTCGAGGGTGATGTCCACACCGAAACGCACGTTGCCGAACACGCGAATATCACCACTGTCGAGCACGCCCCGCAGCGCAGTGACAATGCCCTTGATGCGGGGGTGGTCGGGGGCGACGCCGTAGCGCACGAGGCCATACGGCGCCGGCAGGTGGTCGAACAGGTCGATCGAGACCTCAAAATTGCGCTCGGCCTTCAGCAGAATATCGGCGGCATAGATGCCCGCCGGTCCTGCGCCGACGATGGCCAGTCTTAATTTGGTCACGGAAGATTCCTTACTGCGCGGGCACGCCGAGCCAAAGCCCAGGTGCACCTTCAAATAGGGTCTAGCTGGAGCGCTCGACGATGGACTCGGCGAATCGGGTGAGGGCTTTCTTGACCGAACCGTTCGGAAGCGGTTTCAGGGCAGCGACGGCGTCGCGCGCCCAGCCGTGCGCCTCGGCCAGGGTCTCGGACGTGACGGCATGCTCGCGCAGCGCCGTGATCGCCGCGTCCGCGTCCGCGCCCTGTTCAGCACCGGCCGTCATCACGTCACGTTCCAGCCGCCCCAGCAGATCAGCGGATGGCCCATCGCTTGCGGCACGTTCCCGCAATCGAAGCAGCGGAAGCGTGACCACGCCGGCGCGCAAGTCCGTTCCGGGCACTTTGCCCGTCTCCTGCGGCTGCGGTGACAGATCGAGCACATCGTCGATGAGCTGAAAGGCGACGCCGATCTTCTCACCGAAGTCCACGACCGGCTGCTCGTACTCGGCCGGGGCGTTGGAGAACACCACACCACCCTGGGCGGCCGCGGCGATGAGCGAACCGGTCTTTCCCGCGAGCACCTGAATATAGTGCGTGACCGGGTCTTCACCGGCGCGCGGGCCCACCGTCTCCTGAAACTGACCGAGCACGAGGCGCTCGAACGTGGTCGCCTGCAGTTTGATGGCGCGTTCGCCGAGCCGGGCCATCAGCTGGCTGGCACGAGCGAACAGTAGGTCACCCGTGAGAATGGCGATGGAGTTGCCCCACACGGTTTGCGCGCTCGGCACGCCACGGCGCTTGTCCGCGTCGTCCATGACGTCGTCGTGATAAAGCGAGGCCAAGTGGGTCAGTTCGATGGCTGTGGCCGCGGTGACAACATCGGGCACGACGCCCCCGCCCAGGTGCGCCGTAAGCAGCGCGAGCATGGGACGCACTCGTTTTCCACCGGCGTTGAGCAGGTAGCGGCTGGTGACGGTGGCGATTTCGTTGGCGTAGACGAGCTCATCGATGAGCGCCGCTTCGACCTTTTCGATGCCGGCGTCGATGTTGGCCGCCAAGCCGCGGTCGGCGGAAGTCGAGAAAATACGTTCGCCGAGGCCCACCTGGCTGGTCACCGACGCGGTGCGTCGAATCACGGGGACTCTGGATTTCACGTAAATCAGCCTATCGAGTTGGTCAGGGCTTGGTTCCGCGGTGAAGAGCCACGATGCCGAGTGTGAGGTTGCGGTAGGCGACGGCAGAATATCCGGCCGAGCGCAGCCATCCACTGAGCACCCGTTGGGTCGGCCAGGCCGCGATGGACTCGCCGAGGTAGTCATAGGCTTCAGCGTTGGAAGACGCGAGGCGTACGACGCGCGGCATGACGTGGTTGAGATAGGCAAAGTAGCTCTGGCGAACCAGCGTCAGCGGCGGGGTCGAGAACTCGCAGATGACGACGCGCCCGCCGGGCTTGGTCACGCGGTAAAACTCGGCCAAGGCCTTCTTCGGCTCGACGACGTTGCGCAGTCCAAACGAGATGGTGACGGCATCGAACTCGTTGTCTTTGAAAGGCAGCGCGGTAGCATCGGCCTGGACGAACTCGATGTGCTCATTGTGGGCGTGGCGAGCCCGACCGACTTCGATCATGCCGGCCGAGAAGTCGGCGGCGACAACGTAGGCTCCGCTGTGGGCCAGAGCGGCGCTCGAGGTGCCGGTGCCGGCCGCGATGTCGAGAATGCGTTCGCCCGGTTGCGGGTTGACTGCCGTGGTGGTGGCGATGCGCCAGAGCGACGCGTTGCCGACCGACAGCAGCGCGTTCGTGCGGTCATAGTGCGCGGCGACCTCGTCGAACATGGCAGCCACCTGCGCGGGCCGTTTGTTCAGGTCTGCTCTATTCACCCCATCATTCTAGGATGAATAGGTCTGCCGAAACTGCACGGTTGCCGGGCCCAGATTCGCGTGGGCGCAGTGGCGCGGGCGTAGGCTACAGAAGTGAATGTGCAGGCCTTGACGGTCGAAACCTCCCCGATAGCCGATATCCACCAACTGATCCTGCTGCTCGATGGCCGCACGCCACTGCTCTGGATGCGTCGCAACCAAGGCTTGGCTGGCATCGGCTGCGCGCTGCGGCTCGAGTTTTCCGGACCGACCCGCATGACGGATGCCGCGGCCGCCTGGAAACAGGTCGTCGCCTTGGCCACCGTGACAGACCCGCTCGCCCGCACGGGTACCGGGCTCCTCGCCTTCGGCGCCTTTACCTTCGATGAGACGTCGGCCCAGACAAGCGTGCTCATCGTTCCCGAGATCATCGTCGGCCGCGAAGACGGCCAATGCTGGGTGACGCGCATCTGGGAGACCGGCCAGAACACCCCCGAGAACCCGCTGACGCTGCGTCCGCTCGGCGACGAGTACCGCATCGCCCTCCTGCCCGGAGCCCTGCCGCCGGATGCCTTCCGCAACGCAGTCAGCTCCGGCATCGACAGTATTCGAGCTCAGCACATCAACAAGGTCGTGCTCGCTCGCGATTTGGTTGGGCGGGTGCCGGCGGAGTCCGACCTGCGCCGCGCCATCACCACACTCGCGCTTGGCTACCCGGACTGCTGGACCTACGCCGTCGACGGCCTCATTGGGTCGAGCCCGGAAACTCTTATTCGCGCCGACCACGGTTCGGTCAACGCCCGCGTGCTGGCCGGCACGATCTCTCGCGGAGCGGATGCCGAGGACGATCGCGAGGCGGCCCTCACCCTGGCCACGTCATCGAAAGACGGCGACGAACACGAATTTGCCGTGCAGAGCGTGCTCAAGTCACTACGCCCGCACACCTCGGTGCTCGCGACGAGCGAAATTCCGTTCACGGTGAAACTCCCAAACCTCTGGCATCTCGCGACCGATCTGGAAGGTACCCTGAGCGACGGGTCGACGTCTCTTGACCTGATTGCAGCGCTGCACCCGACTGCTGCGGTCGCCGGAACACCGACCGACGCGGCTCTGGCGCTGATTCGCGAACTCGAACCGTTCGACCGTGGCCGCTACGCCGGGCCGGTCGGCTGGGTGGGCGCCGACGGCGACGGCGAGTGGGCGATTGCGCTGCGCTGCGCGCAGGTAGTGCCCGCCGGAGGTATCACCGCGTACGCTGGCTGCGGCATCGTGCTGGACTCCGACCCCGACCGCGAGCTCGCCGAGACCAAAATGAAGTTCCGCCCCATCGTAGAAGCCTTCGGCTGATTCTTTGGGGCTACTTCCAGCGCCAGGAGTCGATGGCGGCGGCGATGATTTCTTCCCCGTTGTCTTCGGGAATGACGAAGGAGATTACGAAGAACTTCACCGGCTCCCCGGCTGACTGGTAGGTATCCGGTGCGAAGACGGTGAGGAACGCCTTGGTGCGGGTGTTCTCGGCGTTACTGATCATGCGGGTGAGGTTGGCGTCGACGCCGCCGAGGGTTACGGCCTCTTTCAGGCTCGTGACCTCGCCGGCCTCGGGAAAGTAGCTCTGGTTCAGGAAGTCGACCATATCGTCGAGGCTGCCGCCGGGAACCCATTCGTCTGTGCTGGCCACCGCCACCGGTTCCACCAGTACGCTGCCGAGGACGCTGCCCACGCCCGTCTTGTGAATGACACCGTCGGCGTCACGTTCACCCCACAGTTCCAGGGTAGTGATGCACCCATCCGTCTTCTCAGCGGATTGGTTGTTGAGGTAATCGCCCGGCCCATTGAAGGAAAAGCAGGGCGTAATGACGGGCTGGGCATTGGTGAAAACAGCCGTGCCGATTCCCGAATTGACCAGCGCGACGACGATCACAATGGTAACGAGCACATTGGCCAGCACGGCCAGGGATGATGCGACCAGTCCCGTGAGCCCGAACGATCTGCCGTCCGGCCTGCGCATCGCGAGGATTCCGAGGATGATCCCTGAAACTCCCAGCAATAGTCCCAGAATCGGAATCCAGCCGAGGACGAAGGCGCTGATGCCCACGACGAGGGCCGCGAGAACGATGCGGCTGCGACGAGTCGACGGGTTCGACGGGAGGGCTTGTCCGGGTGCGTGCTCGGGTGCGTGCTCGGGGAGGCCGCCGGTCTGCGAGTTGTCCTGGGGCGAATCGGTCATCTGAGCCTCCCGGCATCCGTGTGTCTTAAACGGTATCAAGCCGCCCGCCTGAGCATCCGCTCCCCACAAATCTGTGGATAACTCGCATCCATCACTTCTTGCGAAACCGGGTGAACGGTTGTTTCACGAGTGCTGAGGCAACCGGTTGACCCGCTTTCGCGGGCAAGACCGGCGCCCGGCTAACGGACCAGGGGAACCTCGAGGATCGTGGGGCGGGTCGGCGCACCGGTGAGCGCCCGCTCCAAGTCACTTCGGGTCGCGGCGAGCTCGTAATTCCATCCGTAGGCAGCAGCGAGCGCCTTCAGGTCGACCCTGCGCGGGGTGAACAAGACCCGCTCCATCGCGGCGGCCGAAGCCGTGGCTGCGACCTCCAGGCCGTCGAAGATGCTGCCGCCACCGTCAACGCCGACGATGACCTGCAGCCGCGGCTCCGGCTCGCCCGGTGCGAGCAGCAACGAACCGACATCGTGCAGAAATGTAAGGTCGCCCATCAGAACCCGGGTCACGCCGACTGAACGCGGCTCCGGCTCGGACTGACTGGCCAGCGCCACCCCGAGCGCCGTGGAAATGGTGCCGTCGATACCGGCCAGTCCACGGTTGGACAGCACGGTGATCTTCTTGCCAGGGACCCGCTTATCGGCCTCACGGATCAGCCGGGACGCGCCGAGTACGAGCCGGTCATGCGGCCACGATGCACGCCAGACCGCGTCGACGAGCAGCGTCCGCGTTAGCGGCGCTCGCAGAACTGCCAATTCAGCACGCGTTATGCCGCGTTTATCGATCGGTGCTCGGCCTTCATCAGCGGCGGTCTCGGCGAGAGCCCTGCTGGTCATGACCCAACGGCCCAGCCATTCCCGAGCCGTTGGCGTGCGGGCAGCCACCAGACACTCTGCATCCGCGCCGATCGATCGGGTGAACGCGCTGGCAGCATGGGCCGGGTTGTACCATTCCAGTCCGGTCGCTGCGACAATGATGGTCTCGACGCCGTCACGGGCAATGAGGGCCGGAATCTCCCGACTGAGGGTGGGATGACCAAACACGACCACCCGTTCCACCTCGCCGCCGAGATCTACGGCAGCGAGTAGTTCGCGGTAGTGCACGATCAAATTCGGGCCAAACCGAGCGCCGCTCGACACTTCGGCCATCAACGGCCAGCCGCCGGCGCGGGCCAGCTCTTCGGCCTCAGGTCCGGCACCATCACCGGCCACGACGACCGTACGCGGTCCCGGAGCAAGGAGCGTGGCCGGACCGTCACTTGACGTAGACGGGGCTGAGCGCATGGATCGTGCCGCCACGGAAGGGCGCACCGGCCGCGCAGCCGACAGCGGCTCGCGAAAGGCCAGGTTGAGTTGTGCCGGGCCGGGAGCCGCGGTGAAAACGCCGGTCGCAGCATCCATTGCCTGCCGTGCCAGAAGGGCGGCAATGCCCTCTTCATCGGGCTCACCAACCGGCGCCGGAACGTCGAGGCAGAGCCGGGTGGCAACGCCAAACAGTCCGGACTGCACGGTGGTTTGGTTCGAGCGGATGCCGCGCAGCTCGGCGGGGCGGTCGGCCGTTAGCAGGATCATGGGCACCCCGGCATGGTGCGCTTCGAGCACGGCCGGGTGCAGGTTAGCGACGGCAGTGCCCGACGTCACCACGACGAGCGCTGGTAGACCGGTTTCGAGGGCGAGGCCCACGCTGAGAAAGCCGGCACTGCGTTCATCTGTACGCACGTGTAAGCGGATGCTTCCGGCCTGTTCCAGCTCCGCCGCCGCCAAGGCGAGCGCTTGCGAGCGTGCTCCCGGACAAAGCACCAGATCACGAACGCCCCGCCGGATGAATTCGTTCAGGAGCGCGATGCTGAAATCGGTCGCCGGGCTGCTATTGACTCGTTCAGGCATCCCGACGGCCAGGCTGCTCGCCTTCACCCGGTTCGTTCTTCTTTTTCTTCTTCGTCGTCTCCCCGGGAGCTGGGTCGTTCTTGTCGAGGTCCGCGAGATCTTGTTCCATACGACGAATGCGTTCCTGCTGATCTTTTTCGTTGAAGGGACGGTTCTGGCCGATGTCGGAGTTCGCGTTGCCGCCGTTCACGCCGCCGCCGTTCAGCCCTCGCAGGAAGTCAAGATCGTCATCGGGCGCAACCGCACGAAAGGACCGAGTGGTGGGACTGGAGCGCCCATGGCCGACGAGCAGCCACAGCAACGGGCCGATTAGCGGCACGAGAACGATAACGAAAATCCAGACCCAGCGCGGCAATCCGCGAATGCGTTTGCGGTCGAATACGGCACAGTCCACAAGGGTGTAGACGGTGAGGATGACGAGGGCCAGTCCTAGTCCGATCAAGAGCTTGGGCATACCTCGATTGTAAGGCGCTTGCCCGTGAGAGACATGTGCGCCTACCCAGCCGCGGCATTCTAAGCTGGATCTATGAAATTCGTGCCCTCTTGGCTGTACTACTCCGTGTTGCGCGTCTTAATGTTTGTCATACCGCTGGCAATTCTGCTGTCCCTGGGGTTGTGGCCGTGGGCGTCCGCGGTGATCGCCGCGTTGGTCGGCCTGTGCCTGTCCTATCTTCTGCTGGGCAAGTCCCGCGAGAGTGTTGCCCGGGAGCTTTATCACGCGCGGCACCCCGACAAGCAGACGATCAACCCGGATTCCGAGATCGAGGACTCGCTGATGAATGCCCAGGAGCACACGAAGTCAGAACGCGAAAGCAAGTCCCAGTAGCAGGCCGTAGGCCAGCGCCGCGAGGCTCGTCAGCTTGAGGGCGAGGATGAGTTCTTTCGCCGACGTGGCGGTGATCGTGATGAGGCAGGCCGGCAGGGCCAGCAGCAGCACGAAGAACGTGAAGATTCCGAGCGGATAGACCAGGCTGAAAAGACCCGCGATCACGAACGGCAGCAATAAGAAGATGCAGAAGACGACCCGGGAGGCCGTGCTTCCGATTCGCACCGCGAGGGTGCGCTTACCGGCGGCCTTGTCTGGCACGATGTCACGCAGGTTGTTGACCATGAGCACGGCACAGGCGATCAACCCCATCGCGATACCACCGAGAACGCTCTCGGTGATGAAGTCGCCGACCTGCACATAGGTCGTGCCGGCAGTGGCTACGAGACCAAAGAACACGAACACGAACACTTCACCGAGGCCCAGGTAGCCGTAGGGCTTCTTACCGCCGGTATAGAACCATGCTGCAGCGAGGGCCACAACGCCAACGATCAACAGCCACCAATGCTGGGTCAGAATGACCAGCGTGATGCCAGCCACGGCAGCGAGACTAAAGAAGGTCAGGGCCACGCGCAGCACGGTGCGCGGGTTGGCGACGCCGCCGCCGGTGAGCCGAGCTGGTCCGACCCGGAAGGCGTCAGTGCCTCGAATACCGTCGGAATAGTCATTGGCATAGTTGACGCCGATCTGCAAAAACAGCGCCACGGCAAGTGCGAGCGATGCGCGCACCGGATGGTAAACGCCGGGTCCACTCGCCACGATCGCGGCGCCGGTACCGAGCAGTACCGGAGCAATGGCGAGCGGCAGAGTGCGCAGCCGTGCACCCGACACCCAGTCGGAGGCCGTAGCTGGCTTGACCCTGGCCGGTCCCTTGCGGGGCGGTCCGGACTTATACGCCGGGTGGCCGGACTTGCCGCTGCGGCCAACCGCGCCACCCGCCGTGCCACTGGCATCAGCGCCCGCCAGCTTCGCCTTAGGATTCAATCGTTGTTGTTTGGGCCTGACCGGCCGAGCTCCTTGTGCCACGCCCCCATATTAGTGGCCAGCGCAGCACTGCCCAGCGCGGTACCGGCCAGCGCGCGCCGGTCGGGCTTTCCCGAAGCCAGCAGCGGAATCGCCTCCACCCGCACGACGCGTGCAGGTCGGGCCGCACGTCCCAGCACCGCCACAACGGCTGCGGTCACTGCGGAAAAGTCCGCAGTGTCGCCCCCGACCACCACGACCGGCACCTGCCCCCACTCGTCGTCATCGGCACCGATCACGACAGCCTGTTCGAAACCGGAGCAGGATCGCACGATGCCTTCGACGGCGTCGAGCGAGACCTTTTCGCCGCCGGAGATGATCACGTTGTCGGCACGACCCAGCACCGTGACCCGGCCATCGACCGGGTCCACCTCACCGAGATCCCCGGTGCGATACCAGCGCACACCGTGCTCGAGGATGAAGCGCTCGGCCGTGAGTGCGGCATCGCCGAGGTACCCTTCCGCGAGCACGGCGCCAGAAAGCTCCAGCTGCCCGTCAACTACCCGCACAAGGGTGTCACCAATCGGAACACCGTTGTAAATACAGCCGCCAGCGGTCTCCGACGACCCGTAGGTGCGCACGACTCGCACGTCGAGTTCAGCCGCCCGAGCAATGAGATCGGGCCTGATCGCCTGCCCGCCCACCAAAATCGCGGTGAAGCGACGCAGCACGGCCAGCAGGGCAGGGTCATCCGCCGCGTCGAGCAGACGGGCCAACTGCACCGGCACCAGCGCGGTGTAGCGCAGCGACTCGGTCATGGTCTCGGCCAGCCGAAGAAAGTCCTGGGGATCGAAGCGGCCAGATGGCAGCATCAGCGGGGTGGTTTCGGCGGCGATCGACCGCACGAGTACCTGCACCCCGGCGATGTAGTGCAGGGGCAGAGCGAGCAGCCATTGTCCGGCCCCGCCGAGGGCGACGGTCGAGGCCGCAGCGCCGGCCAGCAGGGCGTTGGTGGCGAGCATGACCCGTTTCGGCGTGCCCGTCGACCCTGAGGTTTCGATCACGACCGCGACCCGTTTCGGCACGTCTTTGAGCATCCCGTCACGGTGTATCGGCACCGGTAACAGCGCCGGTCCACTGCCCGCGAGCGCATCCCGCAACGCGGCGAGAACGGCGGGCGGATGCTCAGGCGTGAGAGTCCGCAGTGGCCTCACCACGGTCCTGCTGCGTCAGAACAGCCTCCTGCGGAGGGGTCGCACACCTGTTCACTCATGGTGTCAGCCTACGCGGCGCCAGCATCGACTTTTTGAATTTTCCAACCCGTAAGATTAGGGGTTGAGAAGACGAAAAAACCTCAGGTAATGTGAATCGAGCAAGAAGTCAACCCCTTGTCGTCCACCCCGTTCGAGGGGTGGACTAATGACTTGGAAAGTACGGGGAGGTCGTCATGAACATCACACACGGCATGAAACGCAAATGCGAGGGCTCACAACCATGACCACCACCGTTCAGGCGCCTCGCCGAACAGTCTCGCCGGGCACATACACCGCCGCATCAACGGATGCCTTTGGCGACTACCTGCGGCGCATCGGCAAGGGGACTCTGCTCAACGCCGAGCAGGAAGTCGACCTGGCACGCCGCATCGAGGTCGGGCTATTTGCTGAGGCCAGGTTGCTGCAGGGCGACAGCGCCGGCACTCGCGACTCGGTCTACGAGCGCGAACTGGCCTGGCTTGCGCATGACGGGCGCCGCGCCAAGAATCAGTTCATTGAGGCCAACCTGCGTCTGGTCGTTAGCATTGCCAAGCATTACTCCGGCCGCGGAGTGCCCATCATGGACCTCGTGCAGGACGGCAACATGGGGCTCGTTCGTGCCGTTGAGAAGTACGACTTCATGACCGGCTACAAATTCTCCACCTACGCCACTTGGTGGATCCGCCAGGCAATCCACCGCGGCATGGCCGACAAGTCCCGCATGATCCGTATCCCGGTGCACACCGCCGAAAAGCTTAACAAGATCAAACGCATCCGGCGCGACCTGACCAGCGTTCTCGACCGTGACCCCACGGCACGTGAAATTGGCGAAGCCGCCCAGCTTCCCGTGCGCGACGTGTTGCGCTTACTGCAATACGACAATGAACCGATCTCCCTGCACACGCCGGTCGGTGACGGCGCAGGCGATATGGCCGAACTGATTATTGATGATGACCTCCCCCAGCCTGACGAACACGCCACGCTGACGCTGCGAGCGGCAGACATCCGCTACTTCCTCGACACGCTGCCGCCTCGGGAACGTTCTATTTTGCGAGCCAGGTTTGGCCTCGACGGTAACGAACCGCGCACCCTGGACCAGATCGCCCACATTGAGGGCGTTACCCGAGAGCGCGTGCGCCAAATTGAGAAGCGTGCCCTCGCCCTGCTGCACGTGCCACGGTTGGAACATTATTTGAGGGACTAAACGCCGACAGCATCGAGTGCACGCCAGCAGGAGCGCGACATGGGAAAACTGACCTACGACTCGTCCCTTACCGCGGACTTCGACGATCGCGTGCTCGCCCATATTCAGGTTGTGATCGGCGCCAAGCTGCGGCGCGGGGAATCGTTCTACTTCACTTGGCGGGACGACCCGCAGGCCGGCGATGGACGCAGCACGATCTGGCTCCACCCCGGCATCCCCATCGCCTACAAGTATTTCGGCAGCCGTTCGCCCACGCTCAACCGCGAGTGGATCGAAGCGCTCATGGCGACGGCAAATTCTTCCAGCGGACTGCAGATCATTCCGGAAACCAGCGCCCCGGCCGCACAGTCGGGCACTTTGAAGGACGAGCCTTAAACCATCGGCATCGTCTACGACGCCGAACCGTATACGAGAAGCGGCCGTTTCCGTCTCTGGCCGTCTACCCAGCCGGAGGCTGACACACTGGAATCATGATGCCCTCACTGGATGAGTTACTCGGTTCCGCGCACGTCGTCTCCCTGAACCTGTTCGACCGGTTCCGTGGGTTGGACAGTCGGGAAGCACTGCTGCTGGAAGGCCCAGAGGGCTGGACCGAGTTCTCCCCCTTCGTCGAATACGATGATGCCGAGGCCGCCAACTGGCTCCGAGCCGCCATCGACTTCGGCTGGCAGAGCACGCCGCACCCCCTGCGCACGAGCATTCCGGTCAATGCAACCGTACCGGCCGTGCCGGCGGGCAAGGTCGCCAAGGTGCTCGCACGTTTTCCCGGCTGCCGCACGGCAAAGGTGAAGGTCGCCAGCCCGGATCAAACCCTGGCCGACGATGTCGCCCGGGTGGCCGAGGTACGTCGCGTACTCGGTCCGGAAGGTCGCATCCGTATCGATGCGAATGGCCTGTGGAACGTTGATGAAGCCGAACACGCTATCCACGCGCTGAGCGCTTTCGACCTGGAATACGTCGAGCAGCCGTGCATGAGCGTGCCCGACCTCGCCGAGATTCGTCACCGCACCACCTACCTGAGCGTACCGATCGCCGCCGACGAGAGCGTGCGCAAGAGCGGCGACCCGCTCGCCGTGGCCCGGGCCGGCGCCGCCGACATTCTCGTCATCAAGGCCCAGCCGCTTGGCGGCATCCGAGCCGCACTGTCGATCATTGGCCAGACGGGGCTGCCGGTCGTAGTCTCCAGCGCTCTCGACACGTCGATCGGGCTATCGATGGGCGCGCACCTCGCGGCATCCGTTCCGGGATTGTACTTCGACTGCGGCCTCGGCACCGCCTCGCTACTCGCCGAGGATGTCACGGGAGAGCCGCTGCTGCCGATAGCCGGTGCCATTCCGGTGCGCCGGGTCGTGCCGGATGCGGCCCTGCTCGACCAGCACGCGGCCAGCCCCGAACGTCGAGACTGGTGGCTCGCTCGTCTCGCGCGTACGCACGCGCTTGTCGCCGCCGAGTAACCCGAAATCGATCCCGGGAGCGGGTGTTTCGTTGCTTCAATCCGGTTGAAGCAACCAGACACCCGCTTTCGCGTGAGTCGGGTTAGAGAGAGAGACCCGAGTAGGCGTGCAGGCCCTTGAAGAACACGTTGACAATGCCGAAGTTGAACATGACGGCGGAAAATCCAATGATCGACAGCCAGGCCGAGCGTGATCCGCGCCAGCCACGGGTTGCGCGAGCGTGGATGTAGCCGGCATAGATGACCCAGATAATGAAGGTCCACACCTCTTTGGTGTCCCAGCCCCAGTAACGCCCCCAGGCCTGTTCGGCCCAGATCGAGCCGGCCATGAGGGTGAAGGTCCACAGGATGAAGCCGATGATGTTGATGCGGTAGGCCAGGTTCTCCAGTGTCGCCGACGATGGCAAGGTCGACAGAAAACGCAGGCGCCGACCGGATGCCACGGCCGAGCGCCCAGCGGCGGCGTCCTCCCGCACCCTGTTTTCGCGCCGAAACTGCAGCACTTGCACGGTCGACAGCGCGAAGCCGAGCGCGAACATCCCGGTGGCCAACGACGCCACGAATACGTGGATGACCAGCCAGGCCGACTGCAGTGCCGGCGGCAGGGGGGCAACCTCCACATAAAACTGCAGGGACGCCACGCCGAGCAGCACCAGCACGAGGCCCGTGACGAAGGTACCGAGAAAACGCAAGTCGGAGCGGATCAGCACGATGAGGAACACCGTCATAATGAGCAGCGTGCCCGTCAGCGCGAACTCGTACATGTTCGCCCACGGCACCCGGTCGGCCGCGAAGCCGCGCATGATGGTAGCCGCGAGGTGCAACGCCCAGGCCAGTACGGTGAGGGCAACTCCCACGCGCAGGCTCGACGAGCGGCCGTACGGCAACGCCGCGTCGTCGTCCATACGGGCGCTGATGCGCGACAGTACGGGTCGCTTCACGGCCGGCCGTTCGAGGGTGCTGGTGCGGCCGGCGGCTACTACTCTGCCCACGGAAGCAGCGGCATCCACTTCAGTCAGGTCGGATTCCATCGCACTCACGGCGCTTGAACGACGCGCGAGGTCGACTGCGAAAGCGATGAAAGCAAAGGCGTAGATGGCCATCGCCGAGTACAGCGCGTAGAGCGAGTATGAGTTGAGCAGTGCGGTGTCAGTCAGATTCACGATGTAAGCCTAAATCGATTCGGGATTCGCTGCGACGGGTTGGTGGGTTTTCAACAGCTTGAGGTGACGGTCAGCCACATTCGTGATGGCACCTTCGAGAGCCGGGTCATCGCCACGGGCCAGGCCCGCATACTCGAGATGCACGGTTCCGTCGGTTCGGGTCGTGGCCTTCACCCAAACGCGGCGACGCGGCACGAGCAGCCCGGTGAACAGGCCGAACAGCACGAGCATCGAGAAGGAGATCAACCAGATCTGCGTTGGGTCGTGGTGAATGTCAAAACTTGCGAAGCGCGGAACCGACTGGGTGAAGTCGTCGGCGGCCGTTGCGGCCGGGTTGTTGTCGACGAAGCTGACGGTGCCGAGGTCGCCCGGCAGCTCGGCCGATTCACCCGGCTTCAGTTCGATCGACGCAACGCCGGTCTCGCCGCCGGTCTGCCGGGTCAGGGTATCGGTGACGAGCGAATAGACGGATGTTGGCACGCCGGCATCAAGACCGAGATCGCCGGTATAGACGTTCAGAGTGAGCAACGGGTACTCGAGGTCGGGGTAGCTGGAGAAGTTTGCGCCGGACGCCGCTTTGTCCTGAGTGGGATAGAAGAACCCGATCATGCCGACCTGTTCGGCCAGTCCGTCCGGCACTTTCACGATGCCAAGCGAGGTGAGATTGGCGTCCTGCGGCAAGAATGGCACCGAGTCTGAAAAGACGACGGTACCGTCGGGGGCGGTGACCTGAATGGTCGGTGCGTACCCGTTGCCAAGCAGGAAGATGCTCGTTCCGTTAGTGCGCAGCGGTCCGTTAACCTTGACGACGCCGGGCTCAGCCGCCTCACCCTTGGGGGTGACGGTCACGTCGGCGGTGAAGTCGACCGGCTGGCCGTAGGCCTGCAGATTCTGCTGTTCGTAGGAGACCGCGAAGTCATCCAGGCTCAGCGTGTACGGGTCGAGCGTGGTGTCGTCGAAGAATCGTCCCGGGTTAAAGGAGTCGTAGGCGAGCAGCGTGTTCACAAAGGTCTGCCCTTCGACGATCACTCGTTGGCCGCTAAAGCCATAACCGCCGCCGAATCCAACGGTGACCAGAATGCCCACGAGCGCAGCATGAAAGACGAGGTTGCCGGTCTCCCGCAGGTAGCCACGCTCCGCCGAAACGGATGACTCGGTGTCGGAATCAAAGCGGACGACGCGGTAGCCGCTGGACTTCAGGAGGGTGCGGGCGTGCGTGATAGCGGCGCGGGCATCCGTGTGCGCCGGCGCGTCTTGCGTGGTGAAACCGGACAGCCGCCCTAGGCGGGCCGGTGTGGTTGGCGGCTTGGCGCGCAGGGCCTGGAAGTGATGTTTGGTGCGCGGAATGACGCAGCCGATGAGAGAAATGAACAGCAGCAGGTAAATCGACGAGAACCAGGCCGAGGTGTAGACGTCGAAGGCTTGCAGTTTGTCCAGGATCGGCGCCAGGTCGGCATTGTCGGCGAAGTACTGGGTGACACCGTTCGGGTCGGAGCTGCGCTGGGGCACGAGCGATCCGGGAATGGCCGCGATGGCGAGCATAAGCAGCAGGAACAGTGCGGTGCGCATGCTCGTGAGCTGACGCCAGAACCAGCGCAACCAGCCGGTCAGGCCGAGCTTGGGCTGCACGACACCGGTTTGCGGCGCCTGCGGGCGGGAATCGTAGTGGTCAGATGGCCGGGACAAAGCTGCCAATCACCCCTTGCAAATCGAGGAGCCAGGCGTTCCAGATGCCAGTCACCATGAGTACTCCAATGACGACGAGCAGAACGCCGCCGAACAGGTTGATGGCACGAATATGCCGTTTAAGGAAGGCGACCGATCCGGTGGCCCAGTTGAGGCCGAGGGCGATCAACAGAAAAGGAATTCCGAGGCCGAGAGAATAGAAGAGGGCCAGCAGGCCGCCTTGCCAGGGCGAACCGGTGCCGAGACTGAGCGAGTTGATGGCCGTGAGGGTGGGACCGGTGCATGGCGTCCAGCCCACCGCGAAGACCGCACCGAGCACGGGGGCGCCGGCGAGACCCATCTTGGGGCGCCAGTTGGTTTTGAGGGTGCGTTGCATGGCACCGAACTGGCCGACGAAGACGAGGCCTAAGAGGATAACCACCACGCCGGCGAGTCGCGTGATCAGGTCGCGGTAGGAGTTGAGCCAGAATCCGGCGGCACCAAAGACAACGCCGGTGAGCACAAATACCACGGTAAAGCCGAGCACGAACAGACCGACCCCGGCCAGGAGCCGGGTGCGACCGCGACGGTCACGCTTGGAGGCACCGGTGCGTCCGTCGGTGAAGCCACCGATGTAGGCGAGGTAACCGGGAACGAGCGGCAGGATGCACGGCGAGGCGAACGACACGAGGCCGGCGAGGAGTGCGATGGGAATGGCGAAGAGCAGCTGGCCGCTGAAGACGATCTCTCCGAAAGGATTGTTCACTCGGTCGTGCCAGTCTCCGCGATCGTGTCCCGAATCAGGGTTTCCAGAACGGACGGCGACGTGACCTGGCCCAGAATGCGCGCCGCGACCCGCCCTTCGGTGTCAAGCACCAGAGTGGTCGGCACCGCGTTCGGCGGAATGCTGCCGCTGAACGCGAGCTGCATGGCTCCGGTATCAACGTCGAGCACCGAGGGGTAGGTCACGCTGTAGGTTTCGTTAAAAGCAATGGCATTGGGGGCCTGGTCACGCACGTTGACGCCGAGAAAACTCGCGCCCTCGTTCTCGAATTGGGCATTGATGCTTTGCAGATCGGATGCCTCAGCGCGGCACGGTGCACAGCTGGCGTACCAGAAGTTGACGACCAGAACCTCGCCTTGCGTGTCGGCGCTCGTCACCGTATCGCCCGTCTCTGTCACGCCGGAGAACTCGATGGCCTCACCGCGATCGGCGAGGGCGATCTCGGTGACGCTGCCATCGCCGGCGATGAAACCCTTGTTTGAGCCTTCCCGGTACTGATCCGCGAGCGGATCAGAGGAGCAACCCGAAAGCACCAGGGCACCGGCGGTCAGCCCGGCCAGCAGCGGGGCGAGGCGGCGGCGTTGGCTCACGCGGCGATGATTCATACAGCACCCACATCGTTGCTCGGGTCGAGAAGGGCCAGTGCCGGGCTGGCGTAGCCGGTTTCGGCGAAGTGGTCGCCGTGCCAGCACAGGGTGGTGATGCTCGACAGGTCGCAGCGGCGTTTGCGCGGGTCGTGCGCAAGCTGTTCGTGGGCGAGAGCGCGGTGCACCATCCAAATCGGCAGCTGGTGGCTGACCAGCACTACGTCACCCTCATCGACCGAGTTCCAGGCGTCGTCGATCGCCGCGAGCATGCGGGCAGAGATTGAACGGAAGGGTTCTCCCCAGCTCGGCTTCAACGGATTGATCAGGGCCGGCCAGTTGCACGGGTCGCGTAACGCGCCGCCCTGGCCACGCATCCGCTTGCCCTCAAAGGCGTTCGTCGGTTCGATGATGCGTTCGTCGGTGTCGATCGTCAGCGCGAAGGCGGCGGCGATCGGCGCGGCCGATTCCTGCGCGCGTTGCAGGGGCGAAGCGATGACACGCACAACCGCGCGGCCCCGTTCGACCAGTTCTTCCGCGGCGGCTTCGGCCATCAGGACACCCCGCTCGGAGAGCCGGTAGTTCGGCAGCCGTCCGTAGAGCACGCGTTCGGGGTTGAAAACCTCACCGTGACGCACGAGATGCACTTGACTGGCTACCACCCGACCAGTCTACAAAGGGGTCAGCCTAGAATCCGCCGTGAGCGGCCCGCTCAGGCGGCTCCGGCTAAACTCGAACTGTGACTTCGCGCGTATTGATCAAAAACCTGTCCGCTCTCGACGACGGCACCGTATCGGTGTCCGGCTGGGTCGATACCGTTCGAGACCAGAAGAAGGTGCAATTCGTCGTTCTGCGCGACGAGTCCGGCGCCGTGCAGCTGGTCAACCCCCGCACAACGGATGCCGATGGCGTCGTGATCGCCGACGAGCCCGCCACCAGCATTTCGGGCCTCGCCCAGGGCACCTTCGTCACCGTGACCGGGCAGCTCAAGCACGACGAACGGGTCAAGCTCGGCGGCATCGAGATCAAGCTCGCCACCCTCACCGTGGTGTCGGCCGCTATTCCGGAGACGCCGATCGCGGCCGACTCAAGCCTTGACAAACGCATGGACTGGCGCTTTCTTGACCTACGCAACCCGAAGCAGAACCTTATCTTCCGCATCCAGACCACGTTCGAGCACGCGCTGCGCACCTACTGGATTGAGCACGACTTCATCGAACTGCACACCCCCAAGCTCATGGCGAGTGCGAGCGAGTCGCGCGCCGAGCTGTTCGAGGTCGGCTACTTCGATACCAAGGCGTACCTCGCGCAGAGCCCGCAGTTCTTCAAGCAGATGGCACAGTCGGCCGGCTTCGGCAAGATCTTCGAGGTTGGGCCGGCGTTCCGCGCCGACCCCTCGTTCACGAGCCGGCACGCCACGGAGTTCACGAGCGTCGACAGTGAGATCAGCTGGATCAACAGCCATGACGATGTCATGACGCTGCATGAAGACCTCATGGTTGCCGGGTTCACTGCGGTACAGGCCAAGCACGGCGACGAGGTCAAGGCCCTGTTCGACGTTGAGGTGACCGTTCCAAGCACGCCGTTCCCGCGCATTCCCCTGGCCGAAGCCAAGGAGATCGTCAAGAGCCGCGGCTATGAGGTTCCTCGCGACGACGACGACATGGACCCGGAAGGCGAGCGGCAGATCGCCGCGTACGTGGCCGAGAAGTACGGGCACGAATTCGTGTTCCTCACCGACTACGCCT
Organism: Cryobacterium sp. Y82; assembly: GCF_002929495.1. Lineage (GTDB taxonomy): Bacteria > Actinomycetota > Actinomycetes > Actinomycetales > Microbacteriaceae > Cryobacterium > Cryobacterium serini. The sequence continues at coordinate 15,968 of NZ_PJJJ01000021.1, read as the reverse complement.
CGAGCATCCGCCCGTTCTACCACATGCGTCACGAGGGTGATGCGTCGATAACCAAGAGCTACGACCTCATCTTCAACGGCACCGAGATCTCGACCGGCGCCCAGCGCGAGCACCGCATCGAGGTGCTCGAAGCCCAGGCGATCGAGAAGGGTCTCGACCCGAAGGAGATCGAGGGCTACCTCGACTTCTTCCGCTACGGCGTGCCGTCGCACGGCGGCTTCGGCATGGGCCTGGCCCGGGTGCTGATGCTCATGCTGCACCAGGCTTCAATTCGCGAGGTCACCTACCTGTTCCGCGGTCCGACCCGCCTCGAGCCGTAGCCGGGCTCTGGCCCGGCTCGGCCCCGTGCCCCGCCCGCACCGAGCCGTGAGTTTGCGTCGCCGAGCCGTGAGTTCTGGCCTCTTTCGAGCCAAAAATCAGCCAATACTCACGGCTCGGCGACCCTAGACCGCGGAAAGTCACGGCTCGGCGAGCGGGTCAGACCTCGAGGTCGACGGCCAGGCGATCGGCGACAACGGTGCGAATAAACGCGCCGACCTTTTTGTGCTCGGGGTGCTTCTGGTAACGCTCAAGGGCCTCAAGATCATCGAAGTCGGCGACCAGCGCGACGTCCCAGTTTTCATTGCCGGCAACATCCGGCCCGACCGTCAGCGCACGAATCTCGGGTACAACACGGACGAGGGATTCCAGGCCCGCCACGATGCCCGCGGCATCATCGGCCTTCTTGCGTGGCGTCAGGGCATTGAGCTTCCAGCAAACGATGTGGCGAATGGTCATGAGACCTCCAGTAGGGCGGCGCGCAGGCGCACAGGGTCGATGCGCCAGTAATTGTGCACTTTGCCGTTGATGAGGAGCACCGGGATGTCCTCCAGATAGAGCTCGTGCAGCTCGGCGTCATCGAGAATGGAACGTTCCTCGAACGTGATCTGTGGGGCCGACACGTCGTCGGCGAGCTTGGCCACGACGCTTCCGACCAGGTCCCGCGCATCGTCGCAGAGGTGACAACCGGGCTTGCCGATCAGGGTCAGGTGTGCGGTGGGCATGGTTCCAGCCTACGGCGACTTCATGCCGGCGCGCACTGGCACGACGCACCGCGCGGGCGACAGCAAAAAGCGCCAGTCCCGAAGGGCTAGCGCTTTGCTCGGGAACGGTTAAGACGTGAGTCTTAGTCGTTCTACTTCTTATTACGACGCTGGTGGCGAGTCTTGCGAAGCAGCTTGCGGTGCTTCTTCTTCGCCATACGCTTGCGTCGCTTCTTAATTACAGAACCCACACGGACCTCACAAGTATTGGTTTAGTCGCGGGGCCCGCGACTGACACGAAAACACCATTCTACCGGACAAAACCGGCTCCAACTACTCAGCAGCCGGATCGGGCCTCCTTCAGCCGTTTCTACGCCACTTTTTTGCGGTTGCATCTTTGACGACGTGCGACATTTGCGAGGCGTCAGCGAACGCCTTGCCAATAGCCGAGGCGAAGGCGCGCTGCTCGTCCTTCAGGCCGGCATCGGCATCCAGATCTACGTCCTTGACGGCCTGGTCGAAGTCGACGCTCAGAAAGGGAATCAACCAGTCCTCGATCTCTTCGAGCGGCGAAAACTCCAGACGATAGAAGCGGTGCTGCCCGTCTTCGCGAACGGTGACCAAACCGGCCTCCCGCAACACCTTGAGGTGCTTTGAAACGGTTGGCTGGCTCAGCCCGAGGTGCCCAACGATGTCGGACACGCTCAGCTCGCCCCGCACTTCCCGGGACGGACCGCGAATTTCAGCGGCGGGAACTGCACGCTCCAAAAGAATGCGCAAGATGTCCCGTCGCGCCGAGTCCGCCACCACGGTGAAGATGTCTGCCATAACCTCAGGGTAGTCATTACTGCTGGGTAATAACCAACGCTGGGTAGTACCATTTCAAACTGGCAATAGTCGCAGGCTAATCGGGGGTTCCAGGTGTCGTTGAGAACCGGAGCTGAACCATTCTTTTCGCGCCCCCTCGCCATTCTGATGCGGATGCGCGACGAAGTGGACTCGCTCGCCCACAAGTCGCCATCACGGTTCGCGATTTTGGTGTTCTCCGCGCTCATCCTGGTCTTCACCGTGTTGTTTTCGCTACCGATCGCCGCAGCGGATCGCACGATCACCCCACTGCACGACGCCGTTTTCACGGCAGTGTCGGTCATCTGCGTCACCGGTCTAACCACGGTCGACATGGCCACCCACTGGTCAGCGTTCGGCAATATTTTGGTGTTCGTCGGTGTCAATATCGGCGGCATCGGCGTATTGACGCTCGCGTCACTGATGGGACTGGTCATCTCGCGCAGACTCGGGCTGCGCGCGAAGCTGATGGCGGCGAGCGATTCCAACCCCTCCCGCATTCACGCCGGGCCGGTGAACGAGGGCCAGACCATTCGCCTCGGCGAGGTCGGCAGCCTGCTGCTCACGGTGGCAATCAGCGCATTCGTCATTGAGGTCGGTGTGGCAGCGCTGCTTTTTCCCCGCATGCTGCAGGCCGGTGTATCCCTGGGCGAAGCGGTCTGGCACAGTTTCTACTACGCTGCGATGGCCTTCACCAACACCGGTTTCAACCCGAACCCCGGGGGCCTCGCCCCGTTCGCCGATGACTACTGGTTTCTCGGCGCGCTCATGATCGGTGTCTTTCTGGGCAGCCTTGGGTTTCCGGTGATCTACGCGTTCGCGCGCGGCTGGCGCAAACCGCGCCGCTGGTCGGTACACGTCAAGCTGACACTCGTCACGACAATCGCCCTGATGATCCTCGGAATGATCTTTTACATCATTCTCGAGTTCGATAATCCCAAGACTTTTGGGTCGCTCAATGCCGGCGATACCATCTTTCAATCGTTGTTCATGTCGGTGATGACGCGCTCAGGCGGGTTTGCGACCATCGAAATCAGTGACCTGCACGGGTCGAGCCTGCTGCTCAGCGACATGCTCATGTTCATCGGTGGCGGGTCAGCGTCGACCGCCGGCGGCATTAAGGTCACGACCCTGGCCATCCTCTTTCTCGCCGCGTTTGCCGAAGCACGCGGCAAGCAGGAAATGGAAGCGTTCGGCCGTCGTATTCCGAGCGACATTCTGCGCTTGTCGGTCAGCGTTGTGCTGTGGGGCGCGACCACCGTTGCAGTCGCGAGCATTCTCATACTGCACATTTCGAAACAACCCTTCGACATCGTTCTTTTTGACGTGATCAGTGCTTTCGCCACCTGCGGCCTGTCTACCGGGCTGACCGCTGATCTACCGCCGGAAGGCGTCTACGTTATGGCGGCAACGATGTTCATGGGCCGGGTTGGTACAGTGACTCTCGCGGCAGCTCTGGCCGCGAGCCACAGCAGGCAACTGTTTAAACGCCCGGAAGAGAGACCCATCGTTGGTTGATCGCATCAAACACGACGCCCCCGTGCTCATTATCGGGCTCGGACGGTTTGGCGCGGCCACGGCCGGCCAGCTCGACCGACTGGGCCGCGAAGTGCTCGTCGTCGACACGAGCGATGCCCTTGTCTCGAAGTGGTCGGAGCGGGTGACGCACGCCGTTCAAGCGGATGGCCGTTCCCTCGAGGCCCTGCAACAAATTGGCGCCCAGGACTTCTCGATCGCCGTCTGCGCGGTCGGGTCGTCGGTGGAAGCCAGCGTGCTGATCGTGGCCAATCTGGTAGACCTAAAGATTCAACAGATCTGGGCCAAGGCCATCTCCAAGTCACACGGCAAGATTCTCGAACGCATTGGCGCCAACCACGTCATCTACCCCGAGGCGGAGGCCGGCGAGCGCGTCGCCCACCTGGTGTCGGGTCGCATGCTCGACTTCATCGAATTCGACGATGATTTTGCCCTCGTGAAAATGTACCCGCCGAAGCCCATCCGTGGCCTCGCCCTCGTCGATTCGGGCGTGCGTCGCAAGTACAGCGTGACGGTCGTCGGCGTCAAAAGCCCCGGCAAGCCATTTACCTACGCAACTCCGGAGACCGTGGTGTCCAACCATGACCTCATCATCGTGTCGGGCGCCGAGGCCGATATTGAACGGTTTGCCGCGCTCGGTTCGTAGTTCTCCCCCTATTCGGGGGAGTCGACCAGCTATTCTGCTACTACGGACACTTCTCGCCGCGGCTCACCTGAGCCTTGGCGCCGGCTCGTGTGCGTGAACGGAAAGGCTTTCTATGTCACCCCACGTACCCGCTCTCGCCAAAACCCCGGCCGACATCGTCGCCACGGTTCAGACTGACACGACGGGCGAGGTGACCATTGATGGCTCCCCGCACCGCGTCACCAGTACCGATGAGGCCGGCGTTCGCGAGGAGATCATCGGCCTCGTGGTCGAGACCGCTCGTCGTCGCGGGCAATCGGTTCTGCTGCAGGTGAGCGACGAGCAGGGCGATTGGCCGCTGACTGTGCACCCCAACGGGCGGGTCGAGGCAGCCGGGCCGGTTGTCGTGGCCGGCCACCCGAAACCGGCGCGCACCGCTCCTGTTCCGGTCGTGACTCCCCTCGAGGTGCCGACACCATTTGCCACGCTGATGCAGCCCCCCGTTACGGCGCCGCCTACCGCCCTGTTCGAATCTCTGGTGACACCCGCAACGGATGCCGCGCCCGCTGTGCCGAACCTGGCCGATTTTCTCAGTTCGCGGCCACCGGCCCCCGCCGGACCGGCCGCGCTGGGCTGGCAGGGCGCCCTGCGTCGTCTCAGCGGCGGGTTCGTCTCCCCCACGCCGAGTCCCGCCGAACAACGGCAGCGCACCGCCATTGCGGCCGTGCAGCGCAGCCTGAACGGCCCGCGCACGATCGTGGTACTCAACCCCAAGGGAGGAGCGCACAAGACGACGGCAACGCTGCTCATCGCGGCCACGTTCGGCATCTACCGCGGCGGCTACACCCTGGCCTGGGACAACAACGAGACCATGGGCACGCTGGGCGTGCGGGCACAGGCCGCCCGGCACACCAATACGGCCGTCGACCTGCTGCGCGACCTCGACCGGTTCGGCGATTCCCGCTCCCGGGTGGGAGACCTCGACAACTACGTGCGATCGCAGGGCGACGCCCAGTTTGACGCCCTCGCCTCCGACCTCGATCCGGCGGGCGCTGCAAGCATCGACGATGACGCCTTCCGCAAACTTCATCGGACTCTGAGCCGCTTCTACCGGATACTGGTCATCGACACCGGCAACAATATGCGCGCCAGCAACTGGGAAGCCGCGGTCGATACCGCCGACCAGCTCGTGATCGTGTCGACCATTCGCGAGGACACCGGCTACGGTGCGGCCTCGCTGATCGACGGCCTGCGGCAGAAGGGCCATGCCGAAAAGGTCGCCGAGGCGGTCACTGTGCTTGCGTCGCCGTCGAAAACCGCTGATGAGCAGCTGTCGAAGCGTCTGCACGACCACTTTCAACAGCTCACCCGCACGGTTGTCGACGTTCCCTACGATGCCTCGCTGGTGGGTGGCGGACCGCTCAAAATCGACGCACTGGCGCCGCGCACCCGCGCAGCGTGGGTGCAGGCGACGGCGGCCATCGCCGAGGGGCTCTAGGCCTGCCCTAGGAGGCGGCGAGTTCTTTCGCGCGCGCGAGGGCGGCGTCCGTTGCGGTGTCGAAGAGCTCCTTGAGGCCGCCCTTTTCGAGTTCCCAAACGGCCCGCTCGGTCGTACCGGCCGGGCTGGTTACCTGGCGGCGCAACTCGCTCGGCGACTTGCCGGACACAGCGAGGAGCGCGCTCGCACCAAGGAAGGTGCCATTGACCATAACAGCGGCCTCTTCGGGGGTGAAACCCTTGCTTCGGGCCGTTTCGGTGAGCTGTTCGATCAGGTAAAACACATAGGCCGGCCCGGAGCCGGAGATGGTACTGAGGGCGTCGAGCTTGCTCTCGGGTACGACCAGCACATCGCCGACGGTTGCAAACAGGGCTCGAGTGAGTTCGAGGTCGACGTCGTTGGATCGAGTGCCAGCGCTGATGCCGGTAACGGCCATGCCGACGACGGCGGGGGTGTTCGGCATGGTGCGGATGACGTGCACGGAATCGGGCAGGAGCGATTCGAAGGTGTCGATCGTCACGCCGGCCGCGACGCTCAAGACGAGGGTGCCCGGCGCGAGGGAGTTGCCGATTTCGCCGAGCAGATCGGCGACCATGTGAGGCTTCACGGCGATAATGACGATCTGAGCGCCGTCGATGGCCTTGAGGTTGGCGTCAGCGTCAACCTCGGTCGCGTAGGCGGTGACGCCCTCGGTGTCGGCCAGCTCCGCGGCCTTCGCTGCGGTGCGGTTGGTGACTCGAATGTCACCCTCGACGTTCACGCCGGGTTTAAGCAGACCGGCCAGAATGGCACGAGCCATGGATCCGGCGCCGAGGAAGGCGATCGTGGGCAGAGTCACATTCGGGGAGGAAGTCATCCGATCAGTCTACTTTTCCCAGCTTTGGGGTGCCCAAAACCGTCACGCCGGCGCCACCTGCGACCGGAGATGCGCGGTCTTAAGATGATTTCATGAGCGCATCCGGCGGAAACAAGGCAATTGTGGCGGCATTCGCGGCCAATCTAGGCATCGCCGTCACCAAGTTCGTGGCGTGGGGCCTGTCGGGGTCGTCCTCGATGCTCGCCGAGGGCGTGCACTCGGTAGCGGATGCCGGCAACCAACTCCTCCTGCTGCTGGGCGGTCGCAAGGCGAAGAAGCGGGCCGACCTGGAGCATCCGTTTGGCTATGGTCGAGAACGCTACGTCTACGCCTTCGTGGTGTCGATCATTCTGTTTTCAATCGGTGGGGTGTTCTCGCTCTATGAAGGCATCGACAAGCTGCAGAACCCGCATCCGCTGGAAAATGCCTGGGTGCCGATTCTGGTGCTCGCCATCGCGATGGTGCTGGAAGGGTTCTCTTTGCGCACCGCGATCAAAGAGTCGAACCATGTGCGAGGAAATGAGACCTGGGTGCAGTTCATTCGGCATGCGAAGGCCCCCGAACTGCCCGTCGTGCTGCTCGAAGACGTGGCGGCCCTTACGGGCCTGGCCTTCGCTTTCGTGGGCGTCGGGCTGACCATCGTCACGGATGAGCCGATCTGGGACGCCGTCGGCACGCTCGCCATTGGCGCACTGCTCGTTTTGGTCGCGATTATTCTCGGCATTGAAACCAAAAGCCTTCTCGTGGGCGAGGGCGCAAGCAAGAAGGACCTCGACGCCATCAAAGCGGCCATTCTCGACGGCCAGGAAATCAAGCGCATCATTCACCTCAAGACGCTCTACCTCGGGCCGGATGAGATCCTGGTCGGCGCCAAGGTTGCCTTCGACGGCGAGCACCGATTTGCCGACGTCGCCACCGACATCGACGCCGTCGAAACTCGTATTCGCACTGCGGTGCCGCTCGCACGCACGATCTATCTCGAGCCAGACATCTTTTTTGATTCAAATTCGGCCAATCCGCCGACCGATGCCTTTGTGATCAAGGGGCTGGAATAGGCCTCAGCGGGCTGTGCGTCGTGCTGGATTGTCGAAAAATTCTCGGAGGATTGCGCCGCACTCCACCGCGTTGACGCCGGCGAAGACTTCAACGCGATGGTTGAGCCGACGGTCGCGCAGCACGTCGTACACCGATCCGACGGCGCCCGCCTTCGCATCCCAGGCGCCGAACACGACCGTGGGCACCCGTGCGGCGAGGATCGCACCGGCGCACATCACGCAGGGTTCGAGCGTGACGATCAGGGTGCAGTCGGTCAGGTGCCAGTCGCCGGTGTGCACGGCCGCCTGCCGGATGGCGACGACTTCGGCGTGCAGGGTCGGATCCTGATGCCGTTCCCGCTCGTTGCGGCCCCAGCCGATAACCGCGCCCGCAGCGTCGACGACGATGGCTCCAACAGGCACGTCGTCAAAGACCAGGGCGGCATGCGCTTCGGTGAGGGCGAGCAGCATCCACTCGGCGTGCTGATCTCGTGCGCGCATCTGTCACCTTAAACCGGGGGTTTGCCTCTAGTAGAATTGAGCCTATGCGAGTCCACGTTGCCGACCACCCGCTCATTACGCACAAGCTCACCGTGCTTCGCGATAAAGACACGCCCTCACCGCTGTTTCGATCACTCGTGGAAGAACTCATGACGCTGCTCGCTTATGAGGGCACGCGCGGCGTGCGCGTGGAGGCGGTCACCGTGCAGACCCCCGTGTCGGCGGCTCAGGGCGTGCGCATCAGCGACCCGAAGCCGCTGGTCGTGCCAATTCTGCGCGCCGGTCTCGGCATGCTTGAGGGCATGGTGAAGCTGTTGCCCACCGCCGAGGTTGGCTTTCTCGGCATGGCCCGCAACGAAGAGACGCTGCAGCCCACGACCTACGCCGAGCGTCTTCCGGATGATCTGTCGGATCGGCAGTGTTTTGTGCTCGACCCGATGCTCGCCACCGGCGGGTCGCTCATCGCTGCCATTAATTTTCTGTTCGACCGTGGTGCTGTGGACGTGACGGCGATCTGTATTCTGGCCGCACCGGAAGGCCTCGACGCCGTGGAGCAAGCTCTGGCGGGCCGCGAGGTGACGATTGTGCTGGGCGCCGTGGACGAGAAACTTGACGAACAGGGTTACATCGTGCCGGGTCTCGGCGACGCCGGCGACCGCCTGTACGGCGTGGTCTGACGACCTGATCGAAATAAACCCGGTCGACGCATGCAGGTCCTGCGACCAGCGACACGCCAGGCCGGGTTTATATCAATAATCTTCGATTTTTTGACGTTTTGTTTTGGAAAATTTTACAACACCGTGATGGTGCAACGAATCGCCTAAATGGACGCGGCCCCGCGAACGTGGTGCACGTCATGAGAAGACTTACCGCGACGTCAAATTGACACACGGCGTCACATTCCGCTTTACTCACAGGTATGACAACAAGCGCACGCCCCCTGACCTCCCTCGAGGCCCCCGGGACTGCCGCCATGATGATGGCCGGCACCCCCGCCATCCGCTGTTGCCGAATGTGCCGCTAACCGAGACTTCCCTTCGCGTCCCTTGCCTGACTGATCTTTGAATCGTCAGGCCGACGCGCCGAATGCCTTCTAGAGCATTCGACCTCCGGCCCGCAGGGGCCAACTCGAGCTTTCACCGACGGAGATCGCGCATTCGCGCTACGTCGGGCTCCCCTTCGATCGAACAATCAAGGACCTCTCATGTCTCTCGCACACATTCACGCCAATCGCCCCACGCACTTCAACCGGCCCGACCTGACGCTGGCGCCGACCGTCGCCGCCCCACGCATTCGCGCCGTCCCGACCGGCACCGAAGCTCGCGGCTTCGTGCTTTACGTCGGCATCGATGAGGCCAAAGCGGCCGCAGCCGGCACCAGCCTGAACCGCATCGTTGAGGCGCTCAAGGCCCTCGCGGCCGACATCGCTCCGTCCGCCGAGACGTACGCCGCCGTCGCCCTCGCTCCGGAGGGCGCTGGCGGCCGGGACGTCGACGTCGTGCGTCTGGCCCTCCAAGACCCCGCCGCCCTGGCCCAGCACCGTGCCGAGCCGGAGGAACAGGACCGTGCCCGCAGCGGCGTCGTCGTGGACATCTCCCGCAAGCGCGTCATCCTTGACAACGAGACCGCTGCACTGACCTACAAAGAGTTCGAGTTGCTGCAGTACCTCGTACTGCGCGAGGGCCGTACGATCGATCGTGCCGAGATCATTGCCTCACTGTGGAACTCCGCCGACGAGGACGATGCCCCTAACGAGCGCACCATTGACGTGCACGTTCGCCGCCTGCGCTCCAAGCTCGGCCGCTACGAAGACATCGTGCGCACCGTACGCGGCGTGGGCTACCGCTTTGACCGCCACGCGGACGTAGCCATACGCCAGTCGACCACGCCGAGCCCCGACCTGTTCTAGACGACCCCTCAAGATGCCTTTTAAACGGACTGAGGGCCAGTCGCAGAGGCTACGACCGACCCTCTTCCCTTGCACCAAGAGTGTCCTGCAATCACATTTCACGTCGTCCGCCACAGCAAACGGTTGACGCACCTAAAACATATAACGAATCGGTAACGGGCGCCACCTTTCGTAGAGGAAATCCCCTGCGAGTTTCATGCACAGCACCTGATAATCTCCGTTCAAGCCGTCGCCGCCGCCACAGTCACCCGCGGTGCATGCCGACCTTGTCGAGTCTCTATTCTTGGAGAACGACGTGGTGAACGAGGCGAGGAGCCGCAGGTGGTGGATCGGATGATTGCGGTGGGCGCGTGGGAGTCCCTTTTTCGGGCTCAGGTTGCCATTATGCGCAGTCTGGCAGCGAATTTCCCTTCGAAGGAGATTTCGCTCAACGAGTACGACGTGATGTTCAACCTGTCTCGGCAGCCTGACCGGTGCATCCGCTTGCGTGAACTCAACCAGCATGTGCTGTTGACCCAGCCGAGCGTGAGCCGCCTCGTCGACCGGTTGGTTTCTCGTGGATACCTGCACAAGCACACCGACCCGGCCGACGGGCGCGGCGCCATCATTGAGCTGACGGATGCCGGCCTCGCGCTGTTTCGGCGGGTCGCCGTTGACCACATGAGCTCTATTACCCAGCGCATCGGCGAGACGCTCAATGAACTCGAGCTGCAACAGTTGACGATGCTCTGCGACAAGCTGCGTATCGATTGCCCCGGCGACGACTCGATGCTCCACGACTAGTCGGGATATGGGGCGATGGAACGAGGGCCCTACCCCTCGTCCCACCGAGGCAATCCCTCGCAGGAATGCCTTCCTCACCGGGCGCCCGAACATTGCCCGGTGAGAAACTCGGGCGCAAGCACGTACCGATCCCTATGAACAAAACGAACGCAGACCGGTTGAGCGATGCTCACGTCGGTCGATGCTATCCCAGCTTGGGGGTCAAAACCCTAATCTTGCGTAAGAACTCAGCATCTCGTTTACTCTGGAGCCATGACTTCCCTCTCCGGTTCATCTGTTCTTGTCGTCGGCGCTACCGGTGGCTTAGGCCGCGAAATCGCCCAGCTTCTGAGCGAAGAGGGCGCTCTGCTCACCCTGCACGGGCGCAGCGCTGAGCGTCTCGCCGCACTCGGCATCTTTGGGGCGACGGTCACTGGCGACCTCAGTGCACCGGGCACGGCCGCACAGCTCGTGGCCGCCGCCCTCGCCGCTCACGGCCGTCTCGACGGAATCATCAACGCCGCCGGAGTCGTAGCGTTCGGCCCGATGGCGGATGTCACTGACGAAACAATAGATACCCTGATGGCGGTAAACGCGACGGCACCGATGCGCCTGCTCCGTGCAGCCCGTCCCGCTCTGACCGAATCGTCCGGCGCGCATCGTGACCCGTTCTTTGTCACGCTCAGCGGCATTGTGAGCGAGCGCCCTACCGCGAACATGGCGGCATACTCGGCCTCGAAGGCAGCCCTCGCGGCCTTCGCGCAAGCGGCAGGCCGGGAAATGCGGCGGGACGGCATCCGTTTTCTTGATGCACGACCCGGCCATACCGAAACGGGACTGGCCACGAGGCCGATCCAGGGGTCAGCACCGCCACTACCTACCGGCTATCAGCCAGCGGATGTCGCCCGACGCGTCGTCGACGCGATCATCTCTGGCGAGCGCGACCTGCCGAGCACCGCCTTTGCCGGATAGGCCCCTACCAGTCTGTGCGCGTGCGCTCCTGAGCCACAACTTCGTCACGGTCCACAAGCCGCCTCAAGCCGGCAAGCGGCTGGGCCATGCGGTGATTACCGCGGATGCGCGGCTCCACGCGATCCAGGAATGCCCAATATCCGGCCGTGAACGGGCAAGCGTCCGGCCCCAGCCGGATCTTCGGGTTGAACCGGCAACCCCCGCAGAAATCGGTCATCTTCGAGATGTACGCGCCACCGGCGGCGTAGGGCTTCGTCGCGACAATACCGCCGTCGGCGTGCTGCGACATGCCGACAACATTGGCCGGCATGACCCACGGTGTTCCGTCGACGAAGGCATTGATGAACCAATCCGACAGTGCCGAGGGTTCGTAGCCTCGCTGCAATGACCAGTTGCCCAGAATCATGAGGCGCTGGATATGATGCGCGTACCCGGTGCGGGAAACCTCATCGAGCACGTGGCTCAGGCACCGCGCTTCGACGGCGTCACCGTTTAACTCCAGAAACGCCGGTGGAAGCGGCTCATGGGCGCCAAGAAAGTTGCTCTCCGCGACGTAGTTCTCGCCGAGGTGCCAGTACAGGTGCCACACCCAGTCCCGCCAGCCCATGACTTGGCGCACGACGGCCTCGGTGCTGGGCAGCGGCACCCCACCGGAGTGATAGGCCGTCACGACCGCGTCGATAACTTCCTGCGGATGCAGGAGGCCGAGGTTGAGTGGAACGCTCAACCTCGCGTGGGCCATCGTGCTGTCCCCGATCAGCGAGGCATCCTCGAAGGGCCCGAAGTCCGACAGTCGCGTTTCGATGAAATCATCCAGCGCCGCGAGCGCTTCCGCACGGGTGGCTGCAAATCGGCGCGGGCCATCCGCTCCGATCAGGTGCACTCGGCCCACGGCGACGAGCCGGTCGAGGTCTCGGCGCACCTCCTCGTCGATGTCGTCTTCGACCGGGGCCCACGGGTCGGGCAGGCCGAGGCTGGTCGCACCTTTCGGGGGCGGCTGACGATTGTCGTGATCGAAGTTGAAGCGCCCGCCCTCCGGCTCAGGGCCACGCATAAGTGTGCCGGTGGTCGTGCGCACGTGGCGGTAGAACTGCTCCATCACAAGCCGGGATGCGGGCCGGCCGTCGGCCCAACTGGCGAAGTCCTGCTCGCTCGTCACGAAGCCTCGACTCGGCAGGACGGATGCACCCAGTTCGGCGACCAGCGCGCGTGCACCCCACGAGGTGGGGTTGATCACTTCGAGGTCACGACCCTTGAGTACGTCCCGGTAGTGCTCGGCTTGCAGAAACTCTGCGCGATCGCCCAGCTCGCGCGCGCGGTGGCGGAGTGCGCTGAGTATGAGGTGGGCTTTGGCCCGATGGTACGTACGTCGCCCCAGCACGGCAGTCGCCTCGACCAGCACGATAGGCCCACCGTCGTCGTAGTGGGGACCAAGTTGGTCGGCAAAAAGAAAACGGGGAGGAGGCATACCAGCGAGCTTACCGACGTGCTCTAAGCCAGGCCGGAAATTCAGGCGGCTGCGCACAAAAAGCCCCGTCCGACACAGTGTCGAACGGGGCTGAATCTGTGCGCCCGAAGGGATTCGAACCCCCAACCTTCTGATCCGTAGTCAGATGCTCTATCCGTTGAGCTACGAGCGCATGTGAATCTTCCGAGCTGTTACTCCCGGAGACAACTTGAAAACTATACCAGCTATCGGGAGCGCTCCGTGCCGCTCCGGGGTACACCGCGCCCGGTTCAGCAGAAATCAACCCCTTTTCTCGTTTTTCAGCCAGTGCTTTACTAACCAGATGCAACGTGAATCCTTTGACTACTCCGGCCTGCGCGCCGTCTTCATTAATTGCACCCTTAAACGCAGCCCCGAGGTCAGCAACAGCCAGGGCATCGTCGACCTCAGTGCCCGCATCATGCGGGAGCAGGGTGTGCACGTAGACCTGGTTCGGGCCGTCGACCATGACATCGCCACCGGCGTTTACCCCGACATGACCGAACACGGCTGGAAAACGGATGACTGGCCGTCACTGTTTTCCACGGTGCAGGCCGCCGATATTCTGGTGCTTGCCGGGCCAATCTGGCTCGGCGACAACGGCTCGGTGACCAAACGCATCGTGGAACGGCTCTATGCCCACTCTGGCGAATTCAACGACGAGGGTCAGTATGTTTTCTACGGCAAGGTTGGCGGCGCCATCATCACCGGCAACGAAGACGGCGTGAAACACTGCGCGGCGAACCTGCTGTATAGCCTGCAGCACATCGGATATTCCATTCCGCCCGCTGCCGATGCCGGCTGGATCGGCGAGATCGGCCCCGGCCCGAGCTACCTCGACGAAGGATCCGGGGGACCTCAGAATGAATTCACCAACCGCAACGTGACCTTCATGAGCTGGAACCTCATGCACCTCGCCTCGATCCTGAAAAAGAACGGTGGCATTCCAGCCTTTGGCAATCTTCGCCAAGATTGGGACCGCGGCGAACGCTTCGGGTTCGAACCGAACCCGGAATATCGGTAGCTATCAGCAAACCGGCGAACCCCGTGGTACGCCAAGCACCCTCGACAGATTCTTGGGTTGTTCCTCGTGCACATGCCGAGCGCCCTGACGTGCGTGTCACCGGTGGTGCGCGGCAATGGTGACGGACCCCGTAGCCTTTAGCATGGGGTATGGCCTTCGTCCGCTCCCGCCGTGCAGCGGGCAGGGGCAGCTATCTCGCGATCGCCATGTTCGTCTTGGTCTACCTTGTCGGCGCCGTGTACTGGCCAAGGCCGCTCTGGGTGGTCGGGCTCTACTTGGTCACCGGTCTCACCTGTTTCACGCTCTACGCGGTCGATAAGCGGCGGGCGAAGTTTGGCGGGTGGCGGATATCGGAACGCACCCTGCTGTTCTGGGGCTTTATCGGCGGCTGGCCGGGCGCGATTGTGGCGCAGCAGGTGCTGCGCCACAAAACCCAGAAGAAAAGCTTTCGAGAAGCATTCTGGGCTACGGTCATCGTCAATGTCGTCCTCTTTGCCCTGCTGAGCACTCCGGCATTTGACCGGCTGGTAGCGCAGGCGATCACCGACTTCAGCGCTCTCTAATACTCATTGAATTCAGGGCTGGTCGCCGCGTCGTGTTTGGCTTGCAAAATAGCGAGGTTGATCAGAACGAAGGCTTCCAGCCGTTCGCTGCGGTGTTCGGCGTAGTCGGGCGCGCGCGGGTCGACGGCCAATTCGATGAGTTTCGACGACACCGCCGAGCTGACCTCTTCGCTCGCTGATCGTTGCGCGCTCGCCACGATGCGCGCCACCTGATCGTTGTCGTCGGCCACGGCGTCGAGGGCGAGCGCCAATCGCTCGTGCACGCGGAACCTGAGGGCGAACTGTTTGAGGTCGTGGCGCTGGTCGTCGGTAAAACTCGGCCGCCACTTCAAAGCTGCGAGGTCTCGCCCCATTCGACTCACCCGTCGGGCATACTCTTCGTTCTGTCGAGCCAGCCGATGTAATTCGCTGCAGGCGTTTTCGGCGTACCGCGCAAAGTCGTAGTCGAAGTGCTCCCGCAGCGCTCCGACGATGATGTCATTTTTCACGGCCATTCTCACGGCTGACACCGCAATGAGCAGGCCTTCGTCAACCGTGCGTTCGAGGTCGGGCAGCTCAGCGTTCACGTCGGGTTCACTGACGTGCGCGCGAGCGTCGGCACGACGCCGGGACCGGTTCCAAATGATTGCCACCACTTCCTCGTGCAGGTGACTTCTATTTTATCGGTGAATGCGTTTGCTACTGCGCGCGGAGCAGCGCGAGGAATTCATCGGCCATGCCGAGCTGGTCCTGGAGCCTCTGGCGTCGCGTAACGGTGTCGGTGATGAAGGCATCCAGCTGGTGCCTGGATTCGAGGCTGTCGGCATCCGCTCCACCGCCTTGCCGCAGGTTGATGACCGCAAGCAGGGCCGTCATCTCGTCGAGGGTGAAGCCGAGGGGTTTCATGCGGCGAATGAGCATCAGCCGGGTGAAGTCGTCGGGCGAGTAGAGCCGAAAACCACCATCGGTGCGAGCGGATGCCTTGAGCAGACCGACCTCGTCATAGTGGCGAATCGTGCGCAGGGACAGCCCGGTCTTCTCGGTGAGTTCGCCGATGTGCATCGTGACCATGGCCCCTGTAGTGCTTGGTGTCACCGGAACCCTCTTTCCTTAAGTCACAAACAACCCTAACGTTAAGGTAGTGTTGCAGTAGTCGGCTGACATTCATCTGTGAGCCCTCTCTCCCACCATTGTCCTCGATGACCGGTGGAGGTGCGCACCGCGGCGCCCACCCAAATTTTCTGTATCCATTTCGGCTGCACAGCCGGCCCAGCTTTTGGAGGCCTCATGGCCATTGTTCATAAATCCACCGCGCCCAACCGCTACCGAGCGGAACCCTCCGTTCTCACCGCTCT
>NZ_PJJJ01000020.1 GCF_002929495.1 Cryobacterium sp. Y82 | reverse complement strand
TCTGACCAGCACCATTACAACCAACATCGGCATAGCCCCAAGGTCGGCATAGGACATCTAATGCCGACGTCGGCATTAAATATCGCCGACCCAGACCTGGTTGCACTGCGCCGGTGCTGCCTGTGTCAGGCTAGTTAGCTAGCTGACCGGGTTGGTGATGAAACCTTCGTCGATCATCCAGGCATAGGCCACATCTGTGGGTTCGGCACCGTCGACGTCAACTTCACGGTTCATGCCGCGCAGAACCTCGTCGGTGAGTTTGGGCGATATCTCGGCGAAGATCTTTTCCAGGCCGGGGTGGGCCTCGAGTGTTTCGGTGTAGAAGATCGGTGCCACATTGTATGCCGGGAAAAATGCGAGGTCATCGGTCAGGACGGTGAGGTCGAGCGCGTCGATGCGACCGTCGGTCGTGAAGACTTCACCGAAGTTGCAGGCCCCGTCATCGGTCGCGCTGTAGATCGCACCGGTGTCGTAGATGCCGATGTTGTTGTCGGGCACGCTGTCGGCGGCGCCACGGTTCAGCCCGTAGTGGGTGAGCATGGGGTTCATGCCGTCTGGGCGGGAGTTGAATTCGGCCTCGACACAGAAAGTGCGGTCCTCGATGGGCAGCGAGGCGAGTTCGGACATGGCGGTAATGCCGCCGAGCTCGGCGACTGCCTCACTGCGAACAGCCAGGGCGTAGGTGTTGTTCATCGGTGCTGGTGCGCCCCAGGTGACACCATTGGTGAGATCGATGTCGTGCACGGCTTGCCACATTTCCTTCTGGTCGGTGATCACTTCTGTTTGACCGAGATAGGTCAGCCAGGCGGTGCCGGTGTATTCCCAAAGTACGTCGGCCTGGCCAGAAAGAATGAGTTCGCGGGCCGGTTGGCTACCGGGCACATTGCTGAGGTCAGTGACGTCGAATCCTGCAGCGGTCCCGGCGAGCACGGCAATCTTGCCGAGCAGCAGCTGCTCGGTGTAGTTTTTGGACGTGACCGTGAGGTTGACACCCTCGGCGCCGTCGAGCGGAGTGATCGAACCGGGTCCAACCGCAGGAACGTATGAGGTCGCTGGCTGCAGCCCACAGCCGGTCAGGGCGAGCGCGGACAAAGCGAGGACACCCGCTGCCAGAGTCCTGCGGCCGGGGTGTCCGCGGCCGGTGTGCGAAGCGGGGAGGTGCATCTAGAGTCCCTTCGGACGAGCAACGTGTTCTACTACGCGGCCGATCCAGTCGATGAGGAGGGCAAGCAGAGCCACGAGTAAAGCTCCGGTGACGAGCACGGGGGTGAGGCTGAGATTGACGCCGGTGGTGATGAGGATGCCGAGTCCGCCGCCGTTAACGAACGTGGCGAGGGCTGCGGTGCCGACGAGTAGAACCAGGGCGGTACGCACGCCCGACAGCATGACCGGCACGGCGAGAGGAAGCTCTACGCGAAAGAGCACGGCAGTGGAGGTCATCCCCATGCCACGCCCCGCTTCGATAAGTCGGCCGTCGACCTGTTGCAGGCCAACCATGGTGTTGCGCAGCACCGGGAGTACCGCGTAGAGCACGAGGCTCAGCGTCGCCGCCCAAAAGCCGAAGCCAACCCAGAAAGCGAGGAGTACGACGACACCGATCGCTGGGGCGGCTTGCCCGACGTTGGCGACCGCGAGCACCGGAGCGGTCAGAAACCGCAGCGGTCGCCGGGTCAGGGCGATTCCCAGGGGAATGGCGATGACCAACACGATCGCCGCGGCGAGGAGGGTGAGTTGGATGTGCTGCACGGTGTAGATCCAGAGTGCGTCCGGGGCGAGCGTGGTGAGTTCGATCGGCGTGAGGTTGGCCGTTAGCAGCCAGATGATAAGCGCTAAGAACGCAAGAAGGATGCCGGCTAGCTGGTAGACCAGTCCCCGCCAGGATTGCCATACCGCGCGGGCGTGACTGACCGGTACGGCCGGCGCGTCCGGATCGCCGGGTGCTTCGACGACGGAGTCGCCGCCGGCAATGCCGGCTTCTGAAGTCTGGGCGCGGGTGCTCATTGACTGGCCTGCGCATCGGCGCCGTTGTTATCGGTCTCGTTCAGGTCAGCGTCGGCGGCAGGCGCCTGGGCTTGGAACACGCCGGTGTTTAGTCCGACGGGTGCTTGGTCCGACTCGAGCACGGCAGCGGTCTGTGACCGGGTAATGGCGTCCATGACGGTCTGTACGTCGATGACGCCCTTGAACATGTCGCGGCGGCCGGTGACAAGCGCGGCCCCGGCGCTGGAGACGAGCATTGTGTCGAGTGCGTCATTGAGCGTGGCACGGTAGCCGACGACCGGAAGTTTCGGGTCGGGAACGTTGCTGATGACCTCGAGGCGGCCGAGTTTACGCCGGGAAAGCCACTGGATGGGACGGTGACGCTCATCGACGATGACCGCGTGGCCGTGGCCGGCGTCGATGAGGCGGGCCAGGACATCCGCTGCCCGTTCGCCGGGGTTTCCCACGACGGCGTCGCCGAATCCAACCTCTGCTACCCGGGTAAGGGTGAGCTGTTTGAGGCCGGCGCCGGACCCGATAAAGTTTTCGACGAACTCGTTGGCCGGGTCGCCTAGGATGCGTTCCGGGGTGTCGTACTGTTCGAGCTGGGCGCCCTCGTTGAAGATGGCGATCCAGTCGCCGAGCTTGACGGCTTCGTCGAAGTCGTGGGTAACGCAGACGATGGTCTTCTGCAGTTCTTCCTGGATATTAAGTAGTTCGTCCTGCAGGCGTAGGCGGGTGATCGGGTCGACGGCTCCGAACGGCTCGTCCATAAGCAGCACCGGCGGGTCGGCCGCGAGGGCGCGCGCCACACCGACGCGTTGCTGCTGACCGCCGGAAAGTTCCTTGGGGTATCGGTTTCGGTAAAGCGCCGGGTCGAGGGAGACGAGCTCAAGGAGTTCATCGACGCGAGCGGCGATGCGGGCCTTGTCCCAGCCGAGCATTTTCGGCACGAGGCCGATGTTGGTGGCCACCGTCATATGAGGGAAGAGCCCCCCGGCCTGAATGACATAGCCGATGCCTCGGCGCAGAGTGTCGCCGTTCATGTCGGTGACATCGTCACCGTCGACGACGATGCGGCCCTCGGAGGGTTCGATGAGTCGGTTGATCATCTTGAGGGTGGTGGTCTTACCGCAGCCTGACGGGCCGACGAACATGACGATCTTGCCAGCCGGGATCTCCATGGTCAGACCGTCGACGGCGGGGCGCGCTTGGCCGGGGAAACGCTTGGTGACGTGGTCCAGCAGGATGCTCGCACCGGTGATTCCGGTCAGGGTGGTTGAACCATCGGTGCTGGTGGATTCTGCGTTGTCGGATGCAATGAGTTCAGACACGGATACCTCGGGGTGTGGTCAGGCGGCCAAGGCCGACGAGAAGGAGATCAAGAATAAGAGCAAGCACGACCACACCGATGACACCCGTCAGCACCGACTCGAGGGAGTTGGCACCGCCGAGGCGGGAGAGGCCGGAGAAGATGAATCGGCCCAGGCCTGGGCCGAGGGAATATGCGGCGATCGCGGCGATTCCCATGACCATCTGAGCGGATACCCGAATGCCTGTGAGGATGATTGGCCACGCCATTGGCAGTTCCACCTGCAGGAGCGTGCGGAACCGACTCATGCCGATGCCGCGGGCGGATTCCACGATCGATGGTGCGATCCCCGCCAGGCCCACGACCGCGTTGCGCAGAATGGGCAGAGTAGCAAAGAACGCCACGACAATGACGGCTGGAACGACGCCGAAGCCGAGCGGCGCGATGAGCAGCCCGATGAACGCAAACGACGGGATGGTCAGGCCAATGGCCGATACCGAGTTGGCGATCCCGGTGAGCGCGGAACTTCGGTAAACGACGGCGGCCAGCACGACGGCGATGACTGTTGCCAGGATCAGGCATTGCACGACGAGGCTAAAGTGCTGCCAGCTGCTGAACAGGATCTGCTCATACTGAGCCCCTACAAAATCCCACACATTAATACTCCTTCGCTTCGATCACACATTGATTTACCGCCACCGGCACGGGCGTAACTGGAGGCGCCGAAGCAGAGCTGGATGGGGACGCAGGCGCAGAGCCGTGAGCGAAGGTGAACTCCCAGTCTCGCACGAGCGCCCCTATCTGAGTGCAGCGAGACGTTACGGTTCAATCACGTGCGCCATCCGCTCGATGGCCCCGAAAGAGTCACGGCTTGCCCGCACTCGATGGTTGTCTGCGCTCTCCGCCGTCTACGTCGCCGTCGCTGTCTGGAGTGCGATCGAGCGTGATTGGTTCACGATCTGGGCAATGTGGGCACTCTTGCTCGGGTACCTCATCGCGAGGATCATCATCGCCTGGCGGCTGCGCACCCACCTAACCAGCTTGCCACCCGCGTGGTTCATCTTCGCCCTCGCTTTCGTCACGTCAATCATGGCAAGGAGTCCTCGAGATTTGCGGGTCGAGTGGTTCTCCTTGCCCCTGGGTATCTTCCTGATTGCGGCTGGCGCCGTGATCCTGAAGGGTGCGCGGGGCATGCTGCGCGCGTGCCTCCAGAATTTGGCCGCCGGAGTGACGGCACGCTCAACAGCTGGCCAGTGCGTGGAACGGCTCGTGGCCTCTGCTCGCCCCGGGCATCGTGACCCTGCTGTTGGCGTCGGTCCTGGCCACCTTTACCGACCCATAGACCTGGCGAGCGATCCTGGTGATCATCATCGCGCTCGTCGTTATCCTGATCGGGTCGAGTCTCGAGCTCGCAGCGCGCGCACCGCCGGGCATCCGCTCGCCCGCTGTGCGTGGGCTATCACTCGGCCATGACTTGGCCGAGTGCCGGCTGGTAACTCAGCGATGCCCGCCCACGAAACGAGCGGGTGGTGCAAGAGTGATGACGGAGGCTCTCGATGGACTCGCTGTTTTCGGCTCTCAGCCCGCTCGATATCAGCCTCATCGACGCGCCCCTGCTCGGAACGCTCTACGCGGTCACCGGCTTCGCCTTGCTGCTCGTGCTGCTCAGCCCGTCCGGCGTGCGTCGCGCTGTGGCCACCGTCCTTGGTGCCTTCGTCGGTGCGTGCGGCGGTTGGGCCCTGGCCTGGTTTATCACTGACGTCTGGGACCCGTGGGGTGTCTCGTTCTCCACCGGCACCCGCCTCTGGACCGCAGCCCTCGGGGCGAGCCTTGCCGTGGTCGTGCTGAATCTCGGCGGCCAGGTGCGATGGCGCCGTGGCGTCGCCGTTGGCACCATCGGGCTCTGCCTGCTCAGCACTGCGGCGGGAATCAACGCAGACGTCGGTCAATTTCCCACCCTGCGTGTCGCCCTTGGGCTCGCAAGCTACCCGCCACTTGATGCGGCCCTCGCAACCGCGCAGGCACACGCTGCCCAGACTGCGGCCGTACATCCCGACTCAGCGAATGCCGCAACCAACACGGCATCCAACGAATCCGGCGTCGTCGGCACGGTTACCATCCCGGCCACCATCTCGGGTTTCGTCTCCCGCGACGCGCTGGTCTATCTGCCGCCGGCGGCGCAGCACGCGAACCCGCCGGCCCTGCCCGTGGTCGAGATGCTCTCCGGGCAGCCGGGCAGCCCGAGCGACGTGTTCACGGCCGGCCGGCTGGCGGATATTCTCGACACTTATGCGCGGGCGCATTCCGGTCTCGCCCCCATCGTTGTCGTTCCCGATCAACTCGGCGCGCCAGGCAACAACCCGATGTGTGTCGACTCAGCGCTTGGCAATTCAGCCAGCTACCTCACCGTCGACGTTCCGGATTGGATCAGGTCGCACCTGAACGTCACTGCCAAACCCGCCGGGTGGACCATCGCGGGTTTCTCGCAGGGCGGCACGTGTTCCATTCAACTCGGCGCTGCGCATCCAGAGCTCTACAGTACGATCTTGGACATCTCGGGAGAGCTCGTTCCCAGCAACGGAAATGAAGCGCACACCGTGCAATCCGGTTTCGGTGGCAGCGCCTCCCGCTACGCCGCCGCTGCGCCCTCCGCTATTCTCGCCGCCCACCAGCCCTATGCCAATCTCGGCGCCATCTTTGTGGTCGGTGACGACGATATGCGCTTTCTGCCGGGGTTGCGCGGGCTAGCGGATGCCGCCCAGCGCGCCGGCGTCGATACCCACCTCTTCGAGTCACCCGGTACCGCACACGACTGGCGAACCGTTGAGTATGCCTGGACCACGGCCCTGCCAATCATCGCCGCACGTACCGCATTGCTCGCGCCGACCGTGATTGCGATGACGCGGTGACCACCAACGACATCACGAGCGACACAATCGCGCTCGACCCGCCGGGGCGCGAGCCCGCGAGGGGCTCCAACTGGCACTCGCTTTTCCGATGGGCCGGCCAGCGACCCTTCTCCGTCTGCTATGCCGTCGCCCTGCTCGCGGTGGGCCTTGCGACGGGAGCAGCCTCCGGACCGGCGCGCGGCATCCGTCTGCTAGTCGGTACGGGCTACGAGTCGGTTATCGACCACGGCCACTGGTGGTCGCCGCTGACCTCGGTGTTCTTCGTCGACAACGGCGCTGAACTGCTGCTCGCGCTGGCCGGAGCGCTGAGCGTGCTCGGGTTTGCCGAACGCCTGATGGGTACGCGGCGCACCGCCGTCGCCTTTCTCGTCACAGCCACTTTCGGAGCTTTCATCGGGATCGGCGCGCAATACCTCGGCGTAGCGGGCGGTGAGATGTGGTCGCGTGAAGTCAGCGAACTCTGGGCAATTGATCCGTTCACCCCGATCTTTGGCAGCGCGATGGCGGCCAGTTACTTCGCCGGGCCGCTCTGGCGCCGCCGAATCCGCGTGCTCGGACTGTCGACCGTGCTCGTGCTCGCACTGTACTCCGGCCAACCGTCCGACCTGTATCGCCTGCTCGCCGCGCTGGTCGGCCTCGGTATCGGATGGCGCGGGCGGCCGACGCCGCGAGTCAGCGGCTGGCGACGCAGCTCTGATCACGAAACCCGCACCCTGCTCGCGGCGATCGTGGGCATGGTCGCCGTTGGTCCGGTGATCACGATCTTTTCCGGCGCCCGGTTCGGCTTGCTCGCCCCGCTCGGCCTGCTGCTCACACAGGACGTTCCGACCGCGGGCGAAGTTGTCGATCGTTGCCTGCTGGGGGATGTCACCCGGCAGTGTGTGCAGGAACTCAGCCTCGAACGCATTGGCGGTGCCGGCCCGGTACTCGTGAGCCTGATTCCCCTGCTGACCCTCGTCGTTGCAGCGTTCGGGCTGGCTCGCGGACGCCGCTTCGCCGCCTGGCTCGCCATCACGATCAACATCGGGCTGGCTCTTCTCGCCGGCTGGTACTTCGGGTTGCTGCCCATCTCCGGGCAACCCTACGTCTGGCAATGGCAGTCCGGCCGGTATTGGGAGGTCACCTTCATCCTCGGGGTGTCGGTGCTCGTGCCGCTCCTCGTAGCGGTGACCATTCTCACAAATCTGCGTCACTTTCCCGTCGCCTCCCGCACCGGCCAGCAGCGCCGGTTTCTGCTCGTCACCTTCGGCAGCCTGATCGGACTCGCCGCAGCCTACGTGGGTCTGGGCTGGCTGCTCCAGGCACATTTTCGACCCGCCGTCACGCTGCTCGATTTGATAGCGGATGTTCCGGAGCGGTTTATTCCGGTCGGTTTTCTGCGGCTCGAACGGGTCTCTTTTCTCCCGATTGATTCGGTGGCCGCCGCCCTCTACGACAGCGTCGGCGCCATGTTCTGGATCGTCGTCTTCGTTGGCGCAATCGTCTGCCTACGCAGCGTCGTGACCGGATCCACCGCCGACGCGTCGGAACGACTGCGCAGCGTGCTCAACACCTTTGGCGGCGGATCGCTCGGCTACATGACCACCTGGACCGGCAATTCGCTATGGTTCACCGCGAGCGGACGCACGGCCATCGCCTACCGGGTAGTCAACGGCATCGCCATCACGACCTCCGAGCCGATCGGACCGCGCTCCGAGGCCGCTGAGGCCGTCGCTTTCTTTGCTCGCATGTGCGACGACAACGGCTGGGTTCCGGTTTTTTACAGCGTGCACGAGAGCTGGCAGGCCGTTTTCGCCTCGATGGGCTGGCCGACCATGCAAGTGGGGGAGGAGACGCTGTTGCGGCCGAGCAGCTGGAGCACGACAGGAAAGAAATGGCAGGACATCCGCTCGTCGATCAATCGCGCTGACCGTGCCGGGGTACGGGCGCTCTGGACCAGCTACCCGGCCTTGTCGCTAGCGGTGATGACACAAATCGCGGAGATCTCGGAGCAGTGGGTCCAGGAGAAGGAACTCCCCGAACTGGGGTTCACACTCGGCGGCCTCGACGAACTGCGGGACCCCGCCGTGAGTCTCATGCTCGCCGTTGACAGCGCAGACCGCGTGCACGCCGTGACCAGCTGGTTGCCGACCTACCGGGACGGCGCGATAGTCGGCTGGACACTCGACTTCATGCGTCGCCGTCCCGACAGCATCAACGGCGTCATGGAATTTCTGATCGCCCAAACTGCGCAGCGTATGCAGGAACGCCCGGAGATTGAGTTTCTCAGCCTGTCGGTAGCGCCGCTCGCCCCATCGTCCGACCCGCGACAGGGCGGCATCGCCGCCGGTCTGCTCCAGTACCTCGGTCGCACACTCGAGCCCGTGTACGGGTTTCGATCTCTCCTGGCGTTCAAGAGCAAGTTCCAGCCAGAGTTTGCGCCGGTCTTCATGGCGTACCCCGACCCGGTGGCTCTGCCCGAGATCGGTCTCGCGCTGGTTCGGGCCTACCTGCCCAGTCTGTCGGTGCGAGAAGTGGTGACCCTGGTGCGCGGACTCGGCCAATAGCATCCGCTCGCCGGAGCCATATTCGGCACGTGGTCGCAACCACGCCAAACGGTGCTAGCCTAAAAAATGTGTTGAACGGGTCGCTCCTCCTTAGCTGCCGCGACGAGTCCTAATCTAAAGGCCTCCCTCGTCGCGGCGTTTGTCGTTGGCTGTACGACACCACGAGGAACAGGATCATGAAGAACAATCAGACCGCATCCACCCTGCCGATCCACCGCTACCGCCCGTACCACGAGCAGTTCGCCGTCGAACTGAGCGATCGTACCTGGCCGAGCCAACACATCACGGCTGCCCCGCGCTGGTGCGCGGTCGACCTGCGTGACGGCAACCAGTCGCTGATCGATCCGATGAGCCCCGAGCGCAAGCGCATCATGTTCGATCTGCTCGTGCGCATGGGCTACAAGGAGATCGAGGTGGGCTTTCCTTCGGCGAGCCAGACCGACTTCGACTTCGTGCGCAGCCTCATCGACGAGAACGCCATTCCCGACGACGTCACTATCCAGGTGCTCACCCAGGCACGCGAGCACTTGATCAAGCGCACCTACGAGTCCATCACGGGTGCCAAACAGGCCATCGTGCACTTCTACAATTCGACCAGCATTTTGCAGCGGGATGTCGTTTTTCGCGAAGACAAGCAGGGCATCATCGACCTGGCCCTGTTCGGAGCTCGTCTCTGCAAGCAGATGGAAGCCACCATTCCCGGCACGACCATCTACTACGAGTACTCCCCGGAGAGCTTTACCGGCACCGAACTCGATTTCGCCGTGGACATTACGAACCAGGTCGTCGAGATTCTCGCGCCCACCCCGGATCGCAAGGTCATCGTCAACCTGCCGGCCACCGTGGAGATGGCCACCCCCAACGTGTACGCCGACTCCATTGAGTGGATGAGCCGTCATCTGACCCAGCGCGAGAACATCCTCATCTCGCTGCACCCGCACAATGACCGCGGCACCGCCATCGCCGCCGCCGAACTCGGCTACCTGGCCGGCGCCGACCGCATCGAAGGTTGCCTGTTCGGCAACGGAGAGCGCACCGGAAACGTCGACCTCGTCGCCCTGGGCATCAACCTGTTCACGCAGGGCATCGACCCGCAGATCGACTTCAGCAACATCGATGAGATCAAACGTACGGCCGAGTATTGCAACCAGCTGCCGGTACCGGAGCGCAACCCGTGGGCTGGCGATTTGGTCTTCACCGCCTTTAGCGGATCGCACCAGGACGCCATCAAAAAAGGCTTCGAAGCGATGGATGCCGACGCGGCCAAGCGGGGCTGCACCGTCAACGACCTGGTCTGGGCCGTTCCCTACCTGCCGATCGACCCGAAGGATCTCGGACGCAGCTACGAAGCCGTGATCCGGGTCAACTCGCAGTCCGGCAAGGGCGGCGTTGCATATCTGCTGAAGACCGACCACGCCCTCGACCTGCCCCGCAAGTTGCAGATCGAATTCTCCGGCGTTGTGCAGGCCAAAACCGATGCCGAGGGCGGCGAGGTGACGAGCGAGCAGATCTGGGATATCTTCAACGACGAGTATCTGCCGGCCACGATTAAGAATCCCGAAGCCAAGTGGGGCAGGTTCGAACTGCACTCCACCCGCACCTCAAGCGACCTCTCCGGCACTGTTGATCTCTCGGTCGAACTGCGCGACGGTGACACCGTGGCGCAGGCCACCGGTTACGGTAACGGCCCGATCAACGCGTTCCTTGGGGTAATGGCCGAGCGCGGCATCGCGATCACGCTGTACGACTACGTTGAGCACGCCCTCTCGGCGGGCGGCGACGCGCAGGCGGCCGCCTACGTCGAGCTCGACGTGAACGGCAAGCGGTACTGGGGCGTCGGCATCGACGCGGACATCTCCACCGCGTCGCTCAAGTCGGTTGTCTCCGCCGTCAACCGCGGCATCCGTGCCGAGGTCGGCGACCTGGAGCTGGCCGCCGTCTGACACCGCAGCATCCGCTTTTTGCACACACGAAAGCCCAGTCCCGTCGGTGCGGGTCTGGGCTTTTGTAGCACCATCTAGATGCGGGCGGTGAGCGGGTGATCAGGCCAGCGCGGGCAGATACACCGTTCGGTTCGGGCGGCGCGTTCCCAGCAGCTCCCTGCAATCGTTGATCGCGTGATCAAGCAGGGTATACAACCGGGCGTCCGGGTCGCCGATACAGGCCTCTCCGATACCCTGCACGGCGACGCGAATGATCGTGTCGGCGGTACGCGGAGTGAACTTGGTGCGCGACCACGAATGCACACTGCCGATGAAGCCGCGAGCCCAGCGCTCGGCATCGGTCGCTTCATCGAGGGCGGCCCGAATGAGAGGGCGCATCCGCTCGGCCAGCGCCGGATCGAGAACGGATGCGGTGCGCTCACAGGTGAGCACGCCCACCGCGAGCGCGCGCTGGCGTTCCAGGCTGGCCACCGGAAGCGCTTCGCAGCCGGCCCGCAGCGCGACCACGACTTCGATCCTCTTGTCGGATCCGGCCAGGCCGATGACCGACGGAATGAGCAGCGCGAGGCGCGACCTGGCCTCGTCTGAACTGCAGTCGTTGACCATTCGCGCCAGCGAGGCGAGTTCCGGGTGGGTGCACGCGGGGTGGTCGCTCCAGGACTCGCCAGCGAGGTAGGAAGCGAATTCCATGAAGCATCCACCACTTTTGGGAGAGCGATGTTTGCCACGCGAAAGCACAGGCATAATGTCGGGCAGGCTGCCCTGGACTGGTTTCATGAAAACCTCCATACCACGGGGACTATATGCCAACAAGTCTCCCCCCGTCCGGTCCGAAAATCCATAGCCAGCAGCGACTAGTGATAAAAAATCGGTGAAGCGCGGCATTCGTTCTGCGGGTACCCGCGCCGTGGCCGCACTCCCAGCGGCAGAGTGGGATAATTGTGTGTGCCTGTCTATCGAGATGAAGCCGTCGTGCTGCGCACCCACAAGCTGGGTGAAGCCGACCGCATCGTCACCATGCTCACGCGGCAACACGGCAAGGTGCGTGCAGTCGCCAAGGGTGTGCGCCGCACCGGCTCCAAATTCGGGGCCAGGCTCGAGCCGTTCATGGTCGCCGACGTGCAGCTCTATGAGGGCCGCAGCCTCGATATCATTACCCAGGCGGAGTCGCTCGGCTCGTACGGCGCCCTGATCACCGCCGACTACGGCAGCTACACCGCCGCGAGCGTGATGGTCGAGACCGCCGACAAACTCACCGAATCCGAGGGGTCGTTGCAGCAATACCTGCTGCTCGTCGGCGCGCTGCGATCACTGTCCCGACAGGAACACGGTTCCCACCTCACTCTCAACTCCTACCTGCTGCGCGCCGTGTCAATGGCTGGCTGGGCACCGAGCTTTCAGGACTGCGCCCGGTGCGGCGCGCGCGGCGAGCTCAGCGCGGGTGGTCGACACAGCGCCATGGTCGTGCAGATGGGCGGCATCGTCTGCGACGAGTGCGCCGCACCCGGATCGCCCCGGCTGGATGCGGCGACCATCGACCTGCTCAGTGCGCTGCTGACCGGCGACTGGGAGCACGCTGCCGAATCGCCCGAACGCACCCAGAGTCAGGCGGCCGGCGTCGTTGCCGCCTACACCCAGTGGCACCTGGGCCGCGGGCTTCGCTCGCTGGAACACGTCGCTCGATGATGGCGAGTCTGTTCGGTCTCAAAGGTTCATCGCACGCCCCGTTCACTCACCGCGACGCCGTCGCGTTCAAACCGCTTGACTGGACTGGTCTGTATCCGCCCGAACTGCCCCGCAAGGTCGTACCGGAGCACGTCGCCGTCGTCATGGACGGAAACGGCCGCTGGGCCAACGGCCAGGGCCTGACCCGCATTGAGGGACACAAGGCCGGCGAGGCAGCCCTGCTCGACATCGTCGCCGGCGCTATCCAGATTGGCGTCAAGCAGCTCAGTGTGTACGCCTTCTCCACCGAGAACTGGAAGCGTTCGCCCGAGGAAGTGCGTTTTCTCATGGGCTTCAACCGCGACGTACTGCACCGCCGCCGTGATCAACTCAACGACTGGGGCGTACGTATCAAGTGGGCCGGGCGCAAACCGAAGCTGTGGGCATCCGTTATCAACGAACTGCAGTTCGCCGAGCGGCTCACCGCCGGCAACGATGTGCTCACCCTCACCATGTGCGTGAACTACGGCGGTCGCACCGAAATAACGGATGCCGTGCGGGCGCTGGCCGAGGATATCGCCGCTGGCCGGCTGAAGCCGTCCGGTATCACCGAGAAGGCCATCGCCAGGCAGCTGTACGTGCCGGAGCTGCCCGACGTCGACCTGTTCGTGCGCAGCTCGGGGGAGCAGCGTACGAGCAACTTTCTGCTCTGGCAGAGCGCCTACGCCGAGATGGTCTTTCTCGACACGCTGTGGCCGGATTTCA
This sequence comes from Cryobacterium sp. Y82, assembly GCF_002929495.1. Lineage (GTDB taxonomy): Bacteria > Actinomycetota > Actinomycetes > Actinomycetales > Microbacteriaceae > Cryobacterium > Cryobacterium serini. The sequence goes on along the minus strand of NZ_PJJJ01000020.1, from coordinate 49,079 downwards.
CCCGCGTCGACCTCTGGCACGCTATCGAGCTCTACGCTTCACGCAACCGCCGCTATGGCGGCGCCGTCGATACTCCAACGGTCTGAATACCGCCTGCCGATATTCCGAGCGGGGAATACACAGACACTGCCCTCCGTTGTGACGAAGGTGACTGATACGAATACGACCGCAGCGACTGCACCCCGAAATTCCGACCCGATCAAGGTCGATATCTGGTCTGATGTGCAGTGCCCCTGGTGCTACATCGGCAAACGCAAGTTCGAGGCCGGCGCAGCCCAATTCGACGGTACCGTCGAGGTGGAATATCACAGCTTCGAGCTCGCGCCCGACACCCCGGTCGACTACGCCGGCACGCCGTCTGAGTACCTGAGCGAAGCAAAAGGCATGTCTCCCGGGCAGGTCGCCGAGATGCTCGAGCGCGTCACCGGCATCGCCGAGAGCGTGGGCCTGCACTACGACTACGATTCGGTGCACCAGACCAATACGGTCATCTCCCATGAGTTGCTGCACTACGCCAAGGCACACGGTCGCCAACTCGACATGAAGGAGCGTCTGCTGAAGGCCTACTTCATCGATGGGCGTCACGTCGGCCGGATCGAGGATCTGGCCGACCTGGCCGCAGAAATCGGCCTGGATCGTGCGGACGTGGTGCGGGCGCTGACCGCGCATGACTTTCTGGCCGATGTCAAGGCGGATGTCGCGCAGGCCAATGAATACGGCATCCAGGGCGTTCCATTCTTCGTCATCGATGGCAAGTACGGCATCTCCGGCGCGCAGGATCCTGCTACTTTTACCCAGGCTTTCAACCAGATACTCACCGAAAGATCAGAGGAGAAAATCGCATGAGCGACACCAACACCACCATCATCCCGCCGGTGTACACCGATGCAGCCGGTCGACCCACCATCCAACTCCAAGGGCTTACCGACGCGACAACCGACGAGGCCGCCGGTTCCTGCTGCGGTGGCGGCTGCTGCAGCTGATCTAAACGCATCTCACCCAGGCGCAGCCGTCGCACGGTCCATTCCGTGCGGCAGCTGCGCTTTTGTGCGCCGTCTGGCCTGCCGCCGCCATCGATTCGCGGATCCTGCGCTTTCTGGGAGAATTGACTCAACATGACTTTACGCACCCCCATAATCGGTGAACCGGCGCCGCCGGCGCTCGAACCGCTGAGAATCGGTCCACTCACGCTCGACGTGCCCGTGGTGCTGGCGCCGATGGCCGGTATCACCAACACGGCGTTCCGTCGGCTCTGCCGCGAATACGGCGCCGGACTGTTCGTCAGCGAAATGATCACCTCCCGCGCGCTCGTCGAACGCAATACCGAGACGATGCGGCTGATTACCCACCACGAGAGCGAAACCACCCGCTCCATTCAGTTGTACGGCGTCGATCCGAAAACCGTCTCCGAGGCCGTGACCATGCTCGTCGCGGAGGATCGCGCCGACCACATCGACCTCAATTTCGGCTGCCCGGTACCCAAGGTCACGCGCAAGGGCGGGGGAGCGGCGCTGCCTTGGAAGATCGGCCTGTTCCGCCAGATCGTCGAAGCCGCCGTCACCGCGGCCGGCCCAATTCCCCTCACCGTGAAAATGCGCAAGGGCATCGACGCCGACCATCTCACCTATATCGAAGCCGGCAAGGCCGCTGCAGGAGCGGGCGTATCGTCTATCGCGTTGCACGGGCGCACAGCAGCCGAGTTCTATTCCGGCCAGGCCGACTGGTCGGCCATCGAAAAGCTCAAGAATGCCATCAGCGACGTGCCGGTGCTCGGTAACGGCGATATTTGGTCGGCCGACGACGCCCTGCGCATGGTTCGTGAGACCGGATGCGATGGTGTCGTTGTCGGGCGCGGGTGCCTGGGCCGTCCGTGGCTGTTCGGTGACCTCGCTGCGGCGTTCCGCGGCCAGGAACTCAAAGCTGAACCCGGCCTCGGCCAGGTCATCAACGCCTTCCGCCGCCATGCGGAACTGCTCACCGAATACTTCGACAGCGAAGACCGCGCCTGCCGCGACATTCGCAAACACGTTGCCTGGTACTTCAAGGGTTACCCGGTGGGCGGCGACCTGCGAGCCAGCCTTGCCATGGTGCAATCCCTCGCGCAGCTCGACGACCTGCTCGGCACCCTCGACGCCTCATTGCCCTACCCGGGCGCCGATGTCGAGGGACCGCGTGGTCGCGCGGGAACACCGAAGAAGCCTTCATTGCCCGAGTACTGGCTCGAGTCGCAGGATCTCGTCGGTGCGCAACGACTGAATCTGACCGAAGGCGAAGGGGACACCAGCGGTGGCTAACAAAACCGGATACAGCGAGACCGACGAGGCGCGTTGGCTTCCCGAAGAGCATTATTCGCGGCGCAGCGACTTCGCCCGCGACCGGGCACGCCTGCTGCACTCGAGCGCGCTACGCCGCCTCGCGGCCAAGACGCAGGTGCTCAGTCCTACGGCGGGGCTCGACTTCGCTCGAAATCGGCTCACCCACTCGCTCGAGGTCGCTCAGGTCGGGCGAGAGATCGCATCGCGCCTCAACGTCGACCCCGACATCGTCGATACGGCCTGCTTGGCACACGACATCGGGCATCCGCCCTTTGGGCACAACGGCGAGAAGGCACTCAGCCTGTGGTCCGAAGACATCGGCGGTTTCGAAGGCAATGCCCAGACCCTGCGCCTGCTCACCAGGCTGGAGCCCAAGGTGTTCGGGCCCGATGGTCACAGCTATGGCCTGAACCTCACCCGGGCCAGCCTCGACGCGAGCTGCAAATATCCCTGGCCCGAGGGCTCGTCGGTTTTCGACCCGAGTGGGCGCGCCAAATTCGGGTTTTACCAGGATGACATCGCCGCGTTCGAGTGGCTGCGTGACGGAGCGCCCGACCGCCAGCTCTGCATCGAAGCGCAGGTGATGGATCTCTCCGACGACATCGCCTACAGCGTGCACGACTTTGAAGACGCAATCGTCAACGGCTACGTCGACGTCGCCGCCCTGAGCAGCCGCACCAACCACGACGAACTCCTCGCCACCATGTCGGAGTGGATCGGCGACGCAACCAGCGCCGACGACCTCGCCACGGCCTTCAATCGCCTCGACTCTTTGGATGGCTGGATGGGCTCCTGGACCGCCGGGCGCCGTGACCAGGGTCGCCTCAAGAACCTCACGAGCCAACTCATCGGCCGCTTCAGTGGAGCAGCCGTGCACGCCACCAAGGAGGCGCACCCGGGCGCAAATATGCTGCGCTTCGGGGCCAACGTGATCGTGCCCCGCGAGATCCAGGCCGAAATTGCTGTACTCAAAGGCATCGTGGCGGCCTTCGTGATGACCCGTAACACCCGCAAGCCCATCTACGTGCAGCAGCGTCAGGTGCTCACCCTGCTGGCTGACACCCTGCACCAGTCTGGCGACGAACATCTCGACCCTGGTTTTCGCGAAGACTGGCAGGCTGCCGCCGATGATGCCGCCCGTAAGCGTGTCATCGTCGATCAGGTCGCCAGCCTCACCGACCAGTCAGCCCTGGCCTGGTACGAGCGCCTCGTGCAGGGCTAACGAGCCCCTCCACTCTCCGGGCCCGGGCCCGGAAACTGGGCCCACGATAGATCATGGGCCCGGTTTCCGAACATGGGCCCCGGGGCCGCGCGACGAAGCCCGCCGCCCCGGGACGATAGAATTTAGGCATGGCTGGACTGATTCGACAAAGTGACATCGAAGAGGTCAAGGCCCGCACCAATATCGCCGACATCGTCGGTGATTACGTCACCCTGAAGTCCGCCGGTGTCGGCTCGATGAAGGGTCTCTGCCCGTTTCACGACGAACGCAGCCCGAGCTTTCACGTGCGTCCCCAGGTCGGTTTCTACCACTGCTTCGGCTGTGGTGAGAGCGGTGACGTCTACTCCTTTCTGCAGAAGATGGACCACGTCAGCTTCAGTGAGGCCGTCGAACGCCTGGCCGGCCGGGTTGGCCTCGACCTGCACTACGAAGACGGTTCTGGCGCAGCACCCGACCACGGTAATCGTGCGCGGCTGCTCGCTGCCAATCAGGCCGCATCCGATTTCTTCATCGAACAGCTCGGCAGCGCGGGTGCTGAGGTCGGCCGCGCCTTCCTGGGTCAGCGCGGATTCGACGCCAACGCCGCAACTCGATTCGGGGTGGGGTTCGCCCCGAAAAGTTGGGACGAACTGACCAATCACCTGCGTGATCGCGGCTTTACCAGCGAAGAACTCACCCTGTCCGGCTTGGTCTCCAGTGGCGACCGCGGCATCTACGACCGCTTCCGTGGTCGCCTGGTCTGGCCCATTCGCGACATCACCGGGCAGACCATTGGCTTTGGCGCCCGCAAACTGCTCGACGACGATAAGGGCCCCAAGTACCTCAATACGCCCGAGTCTCCCGTGTACCACAAGGCCCAGGTGCTGTACGGCCTCGACCTGGCCAAACGCGACATCTCGCGCAGTCACCAGGTCGTGGTCGTCGAAGGCTACACCGACGTCATGGCCTGCCACTTGGCCGGAATCACCACGGCTGTCGCTACCTGCGGTACCTCATTCGGTGTCGACCACATCAAGGTGCTGCGCCGTGTGCTCGGTGATGATTCCGGTGTTGGCGAGGTCGTCTTCACATTCGACCCGGACGCCGCCGGCCAGAAGGCCGCGATGCGCGCCTTCAGCGAGGAACAGCGGTTCTCCGCCCAGACCTATGTGGCCGTCGGCCCGGAAGGACTCGACCCCTGCGACCTGCGGCTGCAACGCGGTGACGATGCCGTACGGCGGCTGGTCGACTCCAAGAAGCCCATGTTCGAGTTCATGATTCGGCAGATTCTCTCGCAGTACAATCTCGACACCGTCGAGGGACGAACGGCAGCCCTGCGCGCAGCGGCCCCCGTGGTCGGCGATATTCGCGACCCCGTGCTGCGCCCCGGCTATACCCGCGAACTCTCCCGCATGCTGGGAGTCGACATGGGCGAAGTGGCCAGGGCGGTCACGAACGCCCAGTCCGGGGCACGCGCCTCGGCGAGCGGCGGACCGAACGCGCCGCGCCACGCCGGCGCGATCGAAGTCCTGCCTGAGCGCCCGTTCTCGCTGGTCGAATTGCCCGGTGACCCGGTCACCCGGCTCGAGCGTGACGGCCTCATGGCGATGCTCCAGCGACCGACACTGATCGGGCGGGACATTCTCGACAGCGCGGTGCAGACATCCTTTGCGAATACCTCGCTCGCGGTCGTGCGCGACGCCATCGCCGCGAATCTCGCTCATTTCGAAGCAACCGACTGGCTCGATCGGGTGGTCGCCGAGGTGCCTGACACCTTCAAGAACCTCGTGCAGGAACTCGCCATGGCAAATCTTCCCGAGCGCACCGAGAAAGATGTCGCCCGTTACGTACGGGACATCACGATCGTGCTCATTGACAAAGACCTGCTCAGGCTCAAGGCCGAATTGCTCGGGCGCCTCCAGCGAGCGGATGCCGCCGACACCGAAATGTACCGCACCCTCCAGAAGGAACTCGTGCGGGTCGAGGCCGAGCGCCGCGCCCTCCGCGAGGAATAACTCTGTAACCGGTATTTTTCGTATCAGCGCCGGCAACATCTGAACCGCGAAGGTCACACTGCAACACCTGAGCCCGAGTTTGTTGCAGATCTGTAAAGAAGCTGCGGCTGATCGTTGCTATCTGCGAATTCTGTGCTAACTCTTGGCTAACAGCAATGAACAGCTGCGCTCTTTTCGAGTGCTCCTGATCATAGGACTTCTATAGGAAGAGGACGACGGATATGACATCCGCATTCACTAACGGCAAGCGCGCTCTCGTTGCCACAGCCGGCCTCGCGGTCGCAGCACTGGTACTTTCCGGGTGCGCCGCCGGCGGCGGCGACGACGCCGCATCCACGGGTGGCCCGATCCTCATCGGAACCACCGACAAGGTCACCACCCTCGACCCGGCTGGCTCCTACGACAACGGCTCCTTTTCTGTGCAGACCCAGGTCTTCCCATTCCTCATGAGCAGCAAATATGGCACAGCGGATGTCGAACCCGACATCGCAGTCAGCGCCGAGTTCAGCTCGCCGACGGAGTATACCGTAGTACTCAAGCCAGACCTGAAATGGGCCAACGGCAATGCGCTCACCGCCTCTGACGTCAAGTTCAGCTTCGACCGTCAGCTCGCCATCGCGTCCGATACCGGCCCGTCGTCGCTGCTCTACAACCTCGACAGCACGGCTGTCGTGGACGACACCACGGTTGTCTTCACGCTCAAGGCCGGGAACGACCAGATCTTCCCGCAAATTCTGTCCAGCCCCGCTGGAGTCATCGTGGATGAAGACTCTTTCTCTGCTACCGAGGTCACGTCCGACGATGACATCGTTGCCGCTGAAGCCTTCGCGGGCCAGTACGTGCTGGCAAGTTACGACTTCAACAACCTCCTCTCCTACAAGGCGTACGAGGGCTACGAAGGCCTGCTCGGCGCGCCCAAGACGGATGTCATCAACGTGAAGTACTACACCGACGCCTCGAACCTGAAGCTCGAAGTGCAGGAAGGGATCATTGACGTCGCGTGGCGTAGCCTCTCCGCGACCGACATCGACGACCTGCGCGGCAACGACGCGGTCAAGGTCGTTGACGGCCCCGGTGGAGAAATTCGCTACATCACCTTCAACTTCAACACGCAGCCCTTCGGCATGACAACCGCTGACGCCGACCCGGCCAAGGCCCTCGCCGTTCGTGCGGCAGTTGCCGACGTTGTTGATCGCGCCGAGCTGGCCGATCAGGTCTACAAGGGCACATACACCCCGCTGTACTCCTACGTTCCCGCCGGAATGACCGGTGCAACCGAGTCGCTCAAGGGTCTCTACGGAGACGGCCAGGGCGGGCCGGACGTCGAGAAGGCCAAGGCTGACCTCGCCGCAGCCGGCGTGACCACACCGATCGCACTCAACCTGCAGTACAACGCCGACCACTACGGCCCCGGCTCGAGCGACGAATACGCGCTGGTCAAGGACCAGCTGGATGCCTCCGGCCTGTTCACCGTCAGCCTGCAGTCCACCGAATGGGTGCAGTACTCCAAGGACCGCGTCGCCGACGTGTATCCCGCTTACCAGCTCGGCTGGTTCCCGGACTACTCCGACGCTGACAACTACCTGGCACCGTTCTTCGCCGAGGGTAACTTCCTCAAGAACCACTTCGACGATGCCGACGTTACTGCCCTGATCCAGAAGCAGGCCGTCACCACCGACCCCGCGGAGCGTACCGCGCTCATCGAAGAAATCCAGGACAAGGTGGCGGCCCAGCTGTCGACCGTGCCGCTGCTCCAGGGCGCCCAGGTTGCCATCACCGGAACAGACATCACGGGAACCCAGGACACGCTCGACGCGTCCTTCAAGTTTCGCTACGGCGCGCTGGCCAAGGGCTAGACCGGACAGCGACTAGAATTTTTTCTAGTTTGATCACCGGGGGTGTTCAGCGACACGATCGCTGAATGCCCCCGATTCTTTGTGCAATTGTGAGGTAGTAATGACCACTGTGGCGATGAAGCCGCCCGCACCGGCGGCCGGGCGTAGTCCCAAGAAGAAAGCCAGCCCGGGCGGTGGCATAGGCCGTTACCTCCTTATACGATTCCTGCTCATCTTCCCCACTATTTTCATTCTGGTGTCGATGGTGTTCTGGCTCATGCGCACGACGGGTGACCCGATCACCGCTGCCCTCGGCGGCAAGCTGGGCCCGGATCAGCTGGCCGTTCTTATCCATGAGGCCGGCTATGATCGGCCGATCTTTGTTCAGTACTTCGAGTACCTTGGGCAAGTCTTCACCGGCAACTTTGGCACGACCATCAGCACCAATCGTCCCGTGTCCGAAGTGCTGCTCACCTACGGCTTGGCGACGGCTGAACTCGTCTTCTACGCCCTCATCGTGGCCTTCATCGTCGGTATTCCGCTCGGCATGGTCGCAGCGTACTGGCGGGACAAGGCACCGGATGCCTTCCTGCGCGTCTTCGCAATCCTCTGCTACGCCACGCCGGTGTTCTTCGCCGGGTTACTGCTCAAGCTCGTTTTCGCGGTCTGGCTCAAGGTTCTGCCGGTGGCTGGCCGCGCGACGGTCGGTTCGGAATTGGAGATGCAGTTTCTGCCGGATAAGACCGGCATCTACTTCATCGATGCGTTGAAGACCGGTAATCCTGCGGTGTTCGGGGATGTCCTACTGCACGCAGTACTTCCCGCGTTGGCACTCGGACTTCTCACGGCCGGCGTGTTTCTGCGCCTCGTGCGCACGAACGTCATCGGCACGCTGGGAACCGAGTACGTCACCGCTGCCCGCTCGCGCGGTGTCAACGAGTTCCGCCTGGTCAGCAAGCACGCCTACCGACCAGCGCTCATCCCCATCATCACCGTCATCGGATTGCAGGTGGCACTGCTACTCGGCGGTGCCGTGCTCACCGAGACCACCTTCGAGTGGAAGGGCCTCGGCTTTATGCTCATCGAATTCATCAAGGCCCGCGACTTCGTGGCGGTGCAGGGCATTGTCGCGCTGCTCGCCGTCATCGTGGCCCTCTCCAACTTCATTGTGGACATCATCGCCGCGCTCATCGACCCGAGAGTGCGGTACTAGCCATGACTGTTGAAACCACCCACGCCTATAAAGCTCCGCTCTGGACCCGACTGCCCGTCGTGCATCAAGTCCGCCAGAGCATCGGCCTGCAACGCGGAATGCTCGTGGTCGGCCTCGTCATCACCGGCATCTTCATCCTGACTGCAATCTTCGCTCCACTCCTGGCGCCCTACGGCTACAGCCAGCTGCGCGGCGACAGTGGCACCTTCGGCGCCCAGCAGGCGCCCGGCGGGGAGCATCTGCTTGGCACCACCGTCGGCGGCTACGACGTGCTCTCCCGCGTCATTTGGGGCTCGCAGACCGCCATCACCGTGATGGTCATCGCCGTCGTCCTGTCGATTTTCGCTGGCGTGGCACTGGGACTCGTCTCCGGCTACTTCGGCGGCTGGCTTGACCGGGTGCTCGTCGTCATCTGCGATGCCGTCTACGCCTTTCCGGCGCTGCTCCTCGCGATCGTCATGGGTATCGTCATCTCCGGCGGACGCTCCGGCCTGTGGGGCGGAATCTTCGCTGCCGCGATCTCGATCACTGTCGTTTTCATTCCGCAGTACTTTCGGGTCATTCGCGCCGAGACCGTGCGCATCAAGGCTGAGGCCTATGTGGAGTCGGCTCGGGTGCTCGGTGCCAGCAATGGACGCATCATGTTCCGCCACGTGCTGCGTAATGCGACCCGCACCCTGCCCCTCATCTTCACGCTCAACGCGTCCGAGGCACTGCTTACCCTGGCCGGGCTTGGGTTCATCGGCTTTGGCATCGAACCCTCGTCGGCAGCCGAGTGGGGCTACGACCTTAATAAGTCTCTCTCCGACGTCACGAGTGGAATCTGGTGGACCAGCCTGTTCCCGGGCCTCGCCATCGTGCTCGTGGTGCTCGGAATCACCCTCGTCGGTGAAAGCCTCAATGACCTCGCCGACCCGCGCCTGCGCAGCCGGCGCGCCCCGGGTAAGACCGCCGGTGTCGCCGCGACGAGCGTGGTCCCTGGCGGAACCCTGACGGCCGGCCCCGGCGGCATCGACGGGCTCGAGGCCAGCTCTTTGGCTCCCGACCAACACCCGAACGACGACCCATTCGAGGCCAAATAATGAGCTCCCTGCCCGACGTCGTACGCATCGACAACCTTAATGTGACCTTTGCCACCGATAGCGGCGCGGTGAAAGCCGTCGATGGGGTCACGCTGCGCGTTGCTCCCGGTGAGGTGCTCGCCATCGTGGGGGAGAGCGGCAGCGGTAAGACCGTGACCGCCAAGACCATTCTGGGCCTGCTCCCGGAGACCGCGATCGCCCACGGCGCCGTCATCCTGAGCAGCAAAGACGGCGCCGACTCCAACGACGTTCTCGCCGTCAGTAAGCAGAGGCTGCGCCAGCTGCGTGGAACAGATGTTTCCATGGTGTTCCAGGAGCCGTCCACGGCCCTGAACCCCGTCTTCACCGTCGGCTGGCAGATCGCCGAGGGCATTCGAGCCCACGGTGAATTCACCAAGAAGCAGGCACGCGCCAAGGCGATCGAAATTCTGGGCCGGGTCGGCATCCCCGACCCGGAAAGCCGTGTCGACTACTACCCGCACCAGTTCTCCGGCGGTCAGAAACAGCGAGTCGTCATCGCCATGGCCCTAGTGCTCGACCCAGGGCTGATCGTCGCCGATGAACCGACGACAGCCCTCGACGTAACGGTTCAGGCCGAGATTCTCGACCTGCTGCGGCGCTGCCGCGACGAGTTCGGCACTGCGATTGTGCTGATTACCCACAACATGGGTGTGGTCGCCGACCTCGCCGATCGAGTGGTCGTCATGTACGAGGGCAAGATTGTTGAAGAGGCCCCCGCCCAGGCCCTGTTCTCGAATCCGCAGCACGACTACACCAAACGACTGCTCGGCTCGGTGCCGCACGTCGGTCAGGGCACGGCGCGGGCTACCGCGCGGCTCGAGGCTCGCGAGGCCGACTGGGCAGCGGCCATGCCGGCCGTTGTCGCCGACAACCTGAAAATTCAGTATCCGGGTCGGCTCGGCAAGCCCGGCTTCACCGCCGTCGACGGCGTGAGTTTCAACATCCGTCACGGCGAGGTACTCGGCCTGGTCGGAGAGAGTGGATCGGGCAAGACCACGATCGGCCGCGCCATGGCCGGATTGACCCGGGTGACCGGGGGATCCCTCACCGTTCTCGGTCACGAGATGCACGGATTCAAGGAACGCGCCTTCAAGAAGGTGCGCAGTGACATCGGTTTCGTCTTTCAGGACCCGGCGTCGAGCTTCAACCCGCTGCTCACGATCGCTGAATGCGTGGCCGAGCCGCTCGTTGTTCACGGGCGAGCGGCCAATCCCCGGGCTGCCCGCAAACGCGTCAATGAGCTGCTCGAGGCGGTGCAGTTGCCGCGCGCGTTCGGTGATCGGTTCCCGCACGAGCTCAGCGGTGGCCAGCGTCAGCGCGCGAGCCTGGCCCGCGGACTCGCGCTGGAGCCGAGCCTGCTCATCGCGGACGAACCGACCAGCGCTCTCGACGTGTCGGTGCAGGCCAAGGTGCTCGAGCTCTTCGCCGAGTTGCAGAAAGAGTTCGGTTTCGCGGCGCTGTTCATCAGCCACGATCTCGCCGTCGTTGATATTCTCGCTGACCGCATTGCCGTACTGTACAAGGGCAAGCTGGTCGAGGAGGGTACCGGTGCCGAGGTGCTCGGTGCGCCGAAGGATGCTTACACCCAGCGGCTGCTCGCCTCGCTGCCGGTTCCGGATCCGGCGGCGCAGGCTTTGCGGAGGGATGAACTCCGCATTCTGCGTGCGGCAGGATAGACCTTATGAGGCATGGCGCGGCATCCGTTTTCCCGATCCAAACGAGCGATCTGACCATTGAATACCCGCCGCACGGGGCGAGCCCGGCCTTTGTCGCGGTGCACGGCTTTACCCTGCGCATCGCGCCGGGCGAGGTGGTGGGGCTGCTCGGCGAGAGCGGTTCGGGCAAGAGCACGCTGGCCCGGGTGCTTTCCGGTGATGCCTTCGTCAGTGATGCCGCCGGTATCCGACCGCAAATCACCGGGGGAGAAGCGACCGTGCTGGGGTTCGGTCTGCGCCGCATCAGCAAGCGCAAGCTGGGGCGGCTCACTTTCGGGGTCGGACTGCTGGCTCAGGACGCCGCAGACACCCTGCCGTCGACCATGACGGTAGCCGAAATCGTGGCCGAGCCGGTGCTCGAACGGGATCGGCGCTACAACCGTCGCGCGCTTGGTGCACGGGTGGCCACCATGATCGACGCGGTGCGCCTGCCGTTGGCCGTTCTCGGCCAATATCCGTATCAGCTCTCCAGCGGTCAGCGGCAGCGAGTGGCGCTGGCCCGGGCGCTCGTTTTCGGCCCGGCGCTGTTGATCGCTGACGAGCCCACAGCGGGCGTTGATGTACTGGTGCGTGATGCTGTGATCGACCTGATCAGCGAGTTGCAGCAGGAACGGTCCTTCTCCGCCCTGGTGATCAGCCATGACCTGGCCGTGCTGCAGCGCGTCACCAGTCGTATCGGGGTCATGCACCAGGGCGTACTGGTGGGTCTTGGCACCATCGACGACGTCTTTCGAGATCCCTGGCACCCGTACGTCCGTGGACTTGCCGCAGCTTTGCAGCCTCCCGCAGACACTGCCGTGGTCGATGATGTGGCCAGCGTGAAGATTGGCAATATCAGCGATGAAACGGGGCCCGGGGCCGTGAAGTGATCCGTGTCGCGACCGGTCGCATCCGCTGTGAAGCGTGATCGGTCGCGACCGGTCCGACACGCCCGACCGGCTTTTGGCGCACCAGACTGCTCAATTGTTGCCGATGGCCCACGTTTTGAGGCTTTCACAGGCTTTTCGATGGCGCAAAATGCACAGTCAGAGTCGATCGGCAGTCGTCGTGGTTTTGGCACAGCAAGAAACCTTGGTAAAGTAACAACGCTGTTCCAGTATTCCTCGATAGCTCAATTGGCAGAGCAGCGCACTGTTAATGCGCAGGTTCTTGGTTCGAGTCCAAGTCGGGGAGCGAAAGGCCACTCAGGGCTCCACCCCGGGTGGCCTTTTTTGTCGGCACGTTTTGATTCGACAGAAGATTCTCTCCTGGTTCATAAAGTGCGCCATGGTTTCGACACAAGAAACGGCGGTCAGCAATGGATTTCTCGCAACTTCTGGTACCGGCACTCGGCGTACTCTCCGGAGCGCTGCTCGTGTTGTGGACCATCTCATTGCTGCGCTCACGTCGGGTCATCTTCGATCGCAATGCCGCTGAACGTGTGCGTATCGAACTGGAACTCTCCCTCGCCGAGCAACAGGGACGCCTGGCCATCATTCGGGAATTGCAGGATGGCGCAGTGCTCACCATCGCCCGCCTCGTCACGCGGGCCGAGGGCGCCCGCTACACGGCCGAGAGCGATCCCTCGACGGCCGTGCGTGCCGCCACAGCGCTCGTTGACGATGGCCGGGTGGCCCTCGCTGACATGCGCCGCGTGCTGACGATCGTGCGCGAAGGCGAAACCGTTGGAGCCTTGCAGCCAGGCCCGCAGTCAACGCGCGACCTGTTTCGCGTCATGCGCGACGCCGGGCTCGTGGTCAGCTTCATCGAATTGGGCGAACGATTCGCGCTCAAGGCGGGTGCCGAGCTGGCCATCTTCCGAATTCTGCAGAGCGCCCTGTCAAACGCGCTCAAGCACGGCGGCGTCGGTACCGAAGCGCGCGTATCGTTCACCTGGACCAGGGACGGCCTGCAGCTGCTCGTCGACGATGACGGTATCCGCGCGGCAGCCCGTCGGGACGGCAAGGAAGCCGGCGAACAAGCCGCACGCACCCCGTACACGATCGAGGACGACCTCAAGGCCCTCAGCGAGAGCATCGCCGGCCCCGGCATCACGCAGATGCGGGAGCGCGCGCAGCTCTTCGGCGGTATCTTCAACGCCGGAACGGTGCCCGGGCTGGGCTTCTCGGTGTCGGCCGTGTTCCCGTCCCTGCGCTTTCACAACGGCGTGCACGGCGTAGACCTCAGTCGGTGACTTCGGCATCGCTCGCAGTGCCAGCGACCCATCCCGACGACGAGGCGGTTCAGCAACGCCTGGCCATTCGTGAAGGTGCTGCCGTTGGGCTCGCCACCGCCGCCTACGGTGTGTCATTCGGGGCGCTGTCGGTCGCAGCGGGTTTAGATATCTGGCAAACCAGCTTCATCAGCATCGTCATGTTCTCCGGAGGCTCCCAATTCGCCCTCGTCGGTGTGCTCGCCGCTGGCGGCGTAGCTGCCGGCCCGGCGGCCATCGCCAGCGCGGCGCTGCTCGGCGTGCGCAACGGCATCTACGGCATGCGCACCGCACCGATTATCGGCCAAGGCGCCTGGAAGCGCCTGGCTGCGAGCTGGATCACCATTGACGAATCCACCGCGGTCGCCCTCGCCCAACCGACCCCACGCAGCCGACGCGTCGGATTCTGGGTTACCGGCCTGGCCGTCTTCATTGGCTGGAACATCACCACGTTAGTCGGAGCGGTAATCGGTGATGCCCTCGGCGACACTCGGGCGTATGGGCTCGATGCTGCCGCGGCAGCGGCCTTTGTAGGTCTACTCTGGCCTCGCCTCAAGCGGATGCAGGCAGTCGCGGTGGCCGTCGCGGCTGCGGTCGTCGCCGCGACGCTGACCCCCATACTCATGCCGGGACTGCCCGTGCTGGTTGCAGCCCTCGTCGCGGTGGTAGTCGGCCTGTTCAACTGGCTGGGCGGTTCGACCGATACGAGTGCGGCATCCGCTCGATCGGGGCTGGGCCCATGACCGTCTGGCAGATCATCATTTTGGCGTCGATCGCCGTACTCGCGCTTAAGCTGGCCGGCTACCTGGTGCCGCCAGCCCTGCTGCAGAGACCGACGCCCTCCCGCATCGCCGACCTTTTGACGGTGGCTTTGCTGGCGGCGCTCATTGCCGTGCAAACACTGGGCAGCGGGCAGGCACTCACCGTTGACGCGCGCATCCCGGCCGTTATCGTGGCAGCCGGGCTATTTGCGATCAAAACACCGTTCATTGTCGTGGTGCTGGTCGCGGCGCTGGTTGCCGCTGGCCTGCGCGCGCTTACCTAGACTCGCGCTGGGCTGTCAACCCTCGAGGTTGTCGACGCCGGGGGTCCAGCTCAGGCCGGGCACGCCCCAACTTTTCTTACGTTCGACTTTGGCGGCTACCTTCGCGTAGACGTGCTCGAGGCGATCAACATACAGGGTGCCGTCGAGGTGGTCGAACTCGTGCTGAAAGATACGGGCGAGCCAGCCGTCCGCTCGAATCTCAAATGGATGTTGTTCGGCGTCGACGGCGCGCAAAATGGCCGACTCTGCTCGCTTTAGCGGAAACCGCTCACCCGGAAATGACAGGCATCCTTCGTCTTCGTCGACATCTTCGTCGTCCACGGGCTCGGCCGACACCGGTGTGATCCAAAGTTCCGGGTTGATCGCGACGCCCCGCCATGACACGTCATCGTCGTCCTGGTAGCTGTAGGTGAAGATGCGCAGCCCGACTCCCACCTGCGTGGCGGCGAGCCCGACTCCCGGCGCAGCATCCATCGTCTCGAACATGTCTCGCACCAACTCGCGCAAATCATCGTCGAAATCGACGACGGGAGCGGCGGGGGAGTGGAGAACGGGGTCACCTGAAATTACTATCGCGCGTACGGCCATTTCTCCAGAATATCGTCAAGCTTGTCGATAGGGTCGTCGAGTGACCTCTGACCTAACCGATCTGGCAACTGAAATTGCCATTGATCCGCGGCAGGCCATCGGGATTCCGCTGGCCTTGGTCGGCGCCGTCTTTCTCTCCCTCGGTGCTCAATTTCAGCATCGCGGCGTGAATAAGGTCGAGGCGCTCACCGGAGCGGTCACCGGCGGGCTCAGTGTGCGCCAGCTGACCCGGCTGCTGGCCCGACCGTCCTGGGTATTTGGCTCGCTTATGCTCGGCTTGGCCGTTGTGTTCCAACTGACCAGCCTTGCCTTCGCGCCCATCATTGTCGTGCAGCCGCTCGGGGCCGTCGCCCTTGTCATCACCGCTGTTTTGAACGCCCGAGTCAGTAAGGTCAAGCTCAATCGTGCGAGCGTTATCGCCATCTCCATGTGCGTGGGCGGGGTAGGCCTGTTCGTGACCGTGGCCGCGTTCACCGCTGTCGACAAGCCGGTCACCGATCAAAACCTGGTGACAATTCTCATCGTTCTCGCGGTCGTGCTGCTGGCCTTTGCGCTTGCCTTCGGGTTTCTGCGCCGCCGGTCGCAGGCAATTTTCTACATTCTTGGTGCCGGCGTGCTCTACGGATTCGTCGCGACGTTGGCCAAGGTCGTCATCAATCGCACCCAGAACGCAAACTTCGAGTGGCTCACTCTAACGTGTGTGCTCGGTCTACTGCTCGCCGCTGTGCTGGGGGCGTACTTCGTGCAGAACGCCTACGCCTCGGGACCACCGGATCTCGTGATTGCCGGGCTCACCGTGGTTGACCCGCTCGTCGCTGTAGGCATTGGAATCGTCGTGCTGGGCGAAGCCAGCCAGGCACCGCCGGCAGCGGCGATCGCGTTCGTTGTGGCCGGGGCGATCGCCATTTGGGGCGTTTTCCTGCTCGCGCGCTACCATCCCCAACTCGACCGCTGACTCGCGAAAAATTTTGGGTCGCCACGGTGCGGGACACCGCGTTGTGGGCACGGTTTAGAATAGGGTTCGAGTGCAACGCGTCATTATCAGCATGTGCACCCAAGATTTCCTGCCGGGTGATGATCCCCGGCCCAACAACGTAGGGACTACTCCACTTGTCAGATTCGACCGACTCGCTGAGCAGCCCAATCCCGGGCAATGCGCCCGAGCGCGACGGGGGTGCGCCGGGCCAAAAGCCGCGGATTCGTGTTCTCATCGCCGCCGACACCTTTGCACCCGATGTGAACGGTGCTGCTCGCTTTGCCGAGCGACTGGCCTCAGGCCTGGTGGCACGCGGCCACGAGGTCCAGATCATGGCCCCGGCGCCGTCGCGCAAGCACGGCAGTGGCACCGAAATGCACGAGGGACAGCCGATGGTCGTGCATCGCCTACACAGCTGGCGCTGGTACCCGCACGACTGGTTACGCTTCGCCCTGCCCTGGCTGGTTCGCGGTGAAAGCCGGCGCATTCTCGACTCTTTTCATCCCGACGTCGTGCACTTTCAATCCCACATCAACGTTGGCCGCGGCGTATCGATCGAGGCGGCCAAGCGCAACATTCGTCTGGTCGGCACAAATCACTTTATGCCTGAGAACATGGTGAAGTTTTCCCTCGTGCCGGTCGGCCTACAGGATCGCGTCATTAAAGCGGCCTGGCGCGCTGCCCGGCGCACGTTCGGCCGTGCCGCAGCCGTCACCACCCCGACCAGACGTGCCGCACAGTTCCTGGAGAAATACACCGGTCTCACCGGTGTCCACGCGATCTCCTGCGGAATCGACGCTGACAACTACGCACCGAACTTCGAGCCGCGCACAGAGAACCGCATCCTCTTCGTCGGTCGAGTCACCGGAGAGAAGCAGATCGACGTGCTCCTGCAGGCGGCAGCGCTGCTGTCACCCGACCTCGACGCACGGATCGAGATAGTCGGTGGGGGCGACCAGAAACGCAACCTGGAGCACCTTGCCGACACCCTCGGCATCCGCTCGCGTGTCACGTTCACCGGTTATGTGACGGATGACGAGCTGCGCGCGGCCTACTCACGGGCTACGGTTTTCGCCATGCCGTCCATTGCCGAGCTGCAGAGTATCGCCACGATGGAGGCCATGGCGTCGGGATTGCCGATTGTGGCCGCCGATGCCATGGCACTTCCACACCTCGTGCATGACCAGGCCAACGGGTACCTGTTCAAGCCGAGCGACGCGCAGAATCTGGCGGACAAACTGACCGTGGTACTGACGGCTACCCCCGAACGCCTGGAGGCACTTAAGCGGGAGTCACTCAAGCTCATCGCCGCGCACGATATCAAGCGCACTTTAAATACGTTCGAATGCCTGTATCGTGGGGAGCCGGTGAGCGATCTGGTCACCAACGGGGCCTCCTCGCAGACGCCGGAATAGTCACGTAATTGTGGGTGCGACCGTTCGGTCGTTCCCTTTTGGGGCGGTAGCTCAGCTGGTTAGAGCAGCGGACTCATAATCCGTCGGTCCCGGGTTCAAGTCCCGGCCGCCCTACTGTAAATTTGATCTGATCAGGGTTTCTTGTCTTCACCGAAAGGGCAAGACTTGACGCACTATCCGTTTATTAACCGTTTATTCAAAAATTTCCGCCTTCTCCGGGTGTTCGTAGAGAAGGTGCGCGACCCAGTTCGAGTCATCTGGAGTGACCTCGATTACCTATGGGTTATGGACAGCGAACGACACTTCGGGCTCGGCCTTGAGCCCGTTTTAACGACAAGCGAGCTCGCCGAATATCTTGGCGTGCAAGCACAGGCGATCTACGACCTGCGTGCCGGCGGCCGTGGCCCCTCCGGCATCAGAGTAGGCCGAGAGATCCGCTACCGCGTTTCCGACGTGGTGCGATGGCTCGACGGGCTCCACGAGCCAGAGACCCCGGTCATCGACCACGAGGCCAAACGCTGATGGCCGGGCGACCCCGACTGCCAGTCAGCACGTTCGGTGCCATCACGACTCAACAGGTCGGTCCAGGGATCTTCCGGGCGATTACTCGCTTCCGGGACTGGGATGGTCAAACGCGGAGAGTGACGGCGACCGGACCGAGTCGTAACGCTGCGCAGGCATCGCTCAAGGCAGAACTAGCGGCCCGCCTGAGAGCCGGCGGCAGCGGCGACTCACTCACCGCGAGCTCACCGTTTCTGCTGCTCGCGGAGGCATGGCTGGAGGATGTGATGCTCGATGTCGACCGCGCTCAAGGAACGAAAGATACGTACCAGCGCCAGGTGCGCGTGCTGGTCTTGCCCTACTTCGAGAACTTCACGATTCGCGAGGTGACCGTCGGTCGTATCGAGCTCTTCCTCAGGCAGCAGCGCGCGCAGTCGTTTACGCGAGCGAAGCACTCTCGAACAATCCTCGGCATGATCCTGGCGTTCGCAACGCGGCGGGAGATCATTCCGCGAAATCCTATGAAGGAAACGTCGCGCATGAAGAGGCCCTCGCACACGCCGAAGGCGCTCACGAGCGATCAGATCGCAGCCATCCGGCTCGCCGCCCGAGAGTGGCGCACTGAAGCGGGCAGGATGGGGCCGCAGTCAGACGGCCAGGCGCGAGACATCATCGAGGTGATGCTCGGCACGGCGACGCGCATTGGCGAAGTGCTGGCGCTCCGGCAGTGCGACATCGACCTGGATGCCAACCCGCCACAGGTGAACATCAGCGGCACCCTCGTCGTGCACAACAAAGCCGGCGTTCACCGGCAGGAGCACCCCAAGACCCATGAGTCGAACCGGGTCATTGGCATTCCGCCGTTCGCGGCCGACGTGATTCGCCAGCGCTTGGCACTGCTCGACCCGGAGGATGCGGAGCATCTGCTGTTCTACTCCCGGGTGGGCACTCCGCTCACCCCGTACAACGTTCGGCGCACGTTCAGGGGGATACTGCGGAATGCCGGGCTCGAGGGGATGGACATCACTCCGCACTCCTTCCGACGCACCGGGGCGACTCTGCTTGCCAACGAGCTCGGAATGCAGGCGGCCGCCGACATGCTCGGACACACGTCAACGTCGACGACGAAGGCGCACTACGCCGAGCCGGACCGTACCGTGAAGTCGGAGCCGGCGGAGGTGATGCAGCGGCTGGCGCCACCGACGTGAGGAAAAAGTGCAACGGTTTAGGCCGGTGCTTTTGCTTCAGGACAGGCCAACGAAGCATCATGAGACTATGCAAACCATTCATCGAACGGTGTTTCTGGCTCTTTTCTGTGCAGCCTCGCTCTTCCTAACCGGATGTGCCGGTGCCGCCGAGCCAAGACCGGTTTTATCAACGCCGTCTGACACCAGAACCGATGTTCCAACGACGCCGACGACTCCCATACCGGAGGCTGAAGAACCCACCGCGGAGCCGGACCCTATTGCCGTAACGTTCGTAACCAAGTATGAGTTTCTAGGGGAAGGATCGGCCAACATCGTTTACGTTCGCGATGGGTCCCAGATCATCCAAGAAGTCGTCACTCTGCCCTACGAAGTTGTTTTGAATAGCGGGCCAAGTGCGATATCTGGAAATCCCTATCTCTCAGGAGGCGCGTCCTACACCCAAGACGGCGACATCGTGGGTTGCCGTTTAACTCGAAACAACGTAGTGATAGATGAGGTGCTTCCGATGGCCGGGTCGATTAGCGCTACGTGTGATTCCCTCTGATGTCAGCCGATGCGACGGACGAACTACCGCTGAGCAGCGTCCTCGCGTTCGTCGAATCCGAATGGGCGGGATAGTCTCATCTCTGAACTATCAGTGGGGGAATGCGCGCGTGGAGTTTATTGTCAACGGGTCTCGGCGTGACCTAACTGCGCTCGAAGTAAGCGCTCGCCTCCGCGGACACACACCGGATCGCATCTTCGAGTACTCGGTTGATATCGATGGACAGACCTGGCCCGTCAAACAGGCGTTTGGCATTGCGGTTGGCTTGCCTCACAGCGATTTCACTTCTCAAGTCGCGCGGCGTCAACTGCGAAGACTGGGTTACCGGACCGATTCCGTGCAATCCGCTTCTGCCATCCTGCCCATATCGTCCGCTGGCGGCTCACGCACTTTCGATGCCAGTCTGCTAGGTGAAGCTGGTTCGGTCTCGGCCACGACGAGCTTCACGTGGCTTTACGCTGGCGGGGTTATCCTGGACGGTGAGGGCTGGCCAGTCTTTCCACCTCTTCCTCAGGAGCCGGGGCTTTACCGCTTCACGTTTTTGCCGCTCGATTCGAGTGGGCGCGGCACTGTCTACATCGGTGAGTCCGTTAGTCTCGCCCGGCGGAGTAGAGATTACCGAAACGCGAAGTCGGATCGTTCAAGTCAACGTACGAGTCGCCGCATTCACAAGGAATTGGTCCGTCATCTTTCTGTTGGAGGCGAAGTTCATTTTTCGATTGCCACGGATGTCATCCTCGGCATTGACGGAGATCCGGTCGACTTGAGGTGGAAGTCTGCCAGGCGACTTGCGGAAAACGCGGCAGTGCTCCTCGCTCAACTTGACGGTGAGGAAAACGTACTGAATGTCGACGCTGATGTTGCGTCAGCACAACTCGTGGCAAGCGACGACGTCAAGCAAACGGACAAGTGAACTGTTCTGACTCGAGTCGGGTGAATGAGGTCGCGATTATCGGCACACGGCGACCTGGGAATTCAAAACAGGGCGTGCAACGTCGCTCTAGGGCCATTCTTCTCGGCTCGACGTCATGACACAACATTGCCAGATCGACACTGGCTTCGACGTGCGATCGGATGCTGGCGGACGTGACCCCGACCAACACAGCCCAACGTTGCGGCGTGATCACCAGCTCCTATGGAGCAAGCAACTGCCTGGCGGCGCCTTGTTTACTTTGGACATGTCCACTGCGGGCTCCTACCTGCGCCATAGTCCCGGCGTCTAAGAATTCTTTCTGGCGAGCGACACGATTATTCACACGTTCGCATCTTGGATTCGGTTGGCGGAAATTATCGATCAGGTGGAGGAGGAGGACCGGGCGGCTTTCATAGAATCGGGCGCACGATCGGCGGCACGATATTACTTACGGGTAATCGGCTAGGGGGAAAGCTGACGATCAACGGTCCGCGCGGTGTGCATCCGCGGATTCGCGACCGATTTGATTTGACCCTTGAATGCATCCGCCGCTGTTACCACGGCGAACTCAGCCAGCTCATTGAAGCACTCGCACGATACGCGGACTTCACTCTCTACAGAGATGCTCGACCGTCGAATTCTTCACTACGTTCGACAACTTCTCAACGCCAACTCTCCCTGGGAATTTCAAGGCCTATGAGCAGTATCGCTCCAATCGCGTTGCCTTCGTCCGCGCCGGAAACGCTCGAATCCCTGACACATGCCTGTGAGGAGGATCGGCGTGCGGCCCTGTAAGCAAAATGGCGAGTAGCCCTTGAAGGTAGCGCTAGTCCAGGCACCCGGTAGCAGGATTCCGGGAACACGGTAGCGCTGACGCTGATGAACTGCTCTGCTGTGGAACGACAACGCGCAAGGCGTTGTCGTTCCATTGTTAAGTATGACTTCCAGTCCCTTCAGGTTCTTGTTGCCGAACATCTGAAAGGCCTCAACATGTTCGAGTTCATTCTGGCCGCCACCGCCCGCAGCAGCTACTTCTTACTGCGCCGGTTCATGCCGACCGCCATCGTGATCGACGCAATCAATACGCGGCGTGGGCTGAAGTGGGGTGTGCCGGCGATGCTGCTCGCCGTTCCGTATGCGATTGCTGCGGTGTATTGCCGAGGGCAGATCGAAGCCGGTGGCCCTGGTTGGTTAAACCTGCTCGTGCTGCTGTTTCTCTGGAACACACTCAAGTTTGTTTTGGTTGGGCCCATCAGCCTGCTGAAGTTGATCGCGGTGCGCGTTCGTGAAGGCGTCAGTCGTCGACGAATGACGCGGGTGCTGCGCGCTGATGGCGTCGAGCGCTTGGACGAGCCCGTACTCGTATCGACGCGCCACTGACGGTACGTTTCGGCTGGGGTACCTCCCTGGTAGCGGCATGATTAGCTCACACACGTCCGCGCACAGGAGGCTTCACTATGACGATCCCGCAGGAGCAGTTCGACGACCTACTTAACCGCACCGCGCGCGCTGCGCTGTTCTACTATCCGGAGGTCGCCGTCGACGACGACGGCGGCAACCTGCAGAATGACATCGCGTACTGCTTGGAGGCCGTCGCCGGGATCGGAGACGAGGATGCCGAGCGGCTCCGTGTCGTGGTCGGGCGTGTGATCACGAATCCGACGGCGCATCGCTCTGACCTGCTTGCTTTGGTCATCGAGCTGGCCCCGCCGCCGGCCGCGTAGCCACGATCATGAACGACCCATCTGAGGAAGCCGCCGCGGCGCGGAAGACGCTGGCGGAGCATCCGTCTGGTGATGACGCGGCGGAGAAGCGGCGCCAGTATGTGGCGGCGAACCGCGACCGGATCCGCGAGCTGAACCGTCTCTGGCGTGCAGAGCACCTCGACCGGACCCGGGAGCTCAATCGGGATTCGATGCGTCGCGCCGCGGCCAGCCGGCATCGCGAGGCGGAGGTGCGTGCGCGGGGGAGGGAGCGTGCGAAGCGCTGGCGAGTGGAGCATCCGGAGCGCAGGCGTGAGTATCAGCAGCGGTGAGTGGCGGAGAATCGCGAGAAGGTTCGCGAGTACTACAACCGCTACTACGAGGCGCATCGCGACGAGGTGAACGCCCGGGCGGCAGCCAGACGGGACGCGGACCCCGAGCGCACGAAGCAGATCACCCGGCAGTGGGCCGAGCGCAACAAGGAGCGCCGTGCCGAGCTGCAGCGCAACCGGCGCAGCGATCCGGAGATCTATAAGTCCGAGCTGGAGGCCAACGCGGCGGCGAGACGGCTGAAGCGCAGCCTGAGTCGGACAGGTCTTCCGCCCAAGCGGATTTATGTGGCGACTGCGGCTGAGCGCCGGGCCAATGAGCGGGAGGCCGACGCCTATTTCAACGACCCCTCGCGGCCGGAGCATCTGCGGCAGTGACTGTGTTCGCCGAGTCGCTGACCGAGCACATGCTCAAGAATGGCTCCCGCATGCGCGAGTTCGCCGAGGCGTACGTCTCGTCACGGGCGCGCATCGGGCTTCCGCCGGTGTCGGCGGATGACATCGTCTATGCCCGAGCTGTCGAGATCGTCGCAGAGCGGATGCGCCGGGTCGACCTGCTAACGGGCCGCGAGGTCGCCGCGGCCTGCGAAGCACGAAAGCCGAGGTTCAGCGGGTGGGCCGCCAACAGCAGTTCGATCAACTTGTGAAGGCTATCGTGGTGCATTTTCACCAAGACAGTGGGCGATTGGACGCCGAGGCAGAGGTAGAGAACCGGGCGCGGGCACATCGTGGGATGCCGCGAGTGCCGGCCAAGTCGTTGGTGGTGCAGCTTGCGCTGCAGGACGTCATCGAGCGCGTGCCCACGAGCAGGTTGACCAAAGCGGATGCTCGGACCGCCCTCCGCATCGCGGGCCTGCACATCGCGAGTTCGCTCGAATCTCGCGACGTGGTCGACAAATCGTTGTATCGACGGGCGCTCTCGTAGTCGATAGCGACCAAAGAACCGAGCAAACCGGGCTCTTCCATCTGCCGCTGCTGTTATAGGCAGGAACCATGCCGGGCGTCTGATTGAGCTCGTGAGGCGTCCATGCCCTCCGGGTTCGAATGTACCGACCTCTGATGCGTTTCCCCTCGCGTTCATGGCGCTCACTGGGCCGTGAACAGCTGATGTGTAGTTGTTTTGTCAAGTGAGCAGGGTGAAGCGGCGCTCGGGATGATCGTTCCCGGGCGCCGCTTCTGCTGGTTGTTGGGCGGTGAGGTGTCGAACGTGTCGTATCAATGTTCACGGTCAGGCTGATACAAGCGGGTTGGTTTACCGCAGGGCGAAGTGTTCGAGTTGGAGCGGTGCCGCAGGTCTAGAAATCGGGCGTAGCACCGTGTTGCGAGTGCTGCTCATAGCTGTATAGCGGGTCACTCCACGTGTTCGCCGACATCTCACGCCGGACAACCAGCGGTCTGGGTTAGTCGTCCATCACGGCCAGGGACCAGCACCAGCCGGCGAGTTCGCGGGTGATGGCGGTATTGGCCACGACGGGGCGTTTCCGGCGGGCGGTGAACGCGATCCACTGGTCATGAGGGCGTGTGTTGCCGGCTTGTCCGCGCAGCCGTGCGTCCATCGGGGCGCGGTCCCAGCGTTGCTGCATCACCGGTGCTGCCAGGCGGCCTCGACCAGAAGACGACGGACGTGACTGTTGCCCGTTTTAGTGATGCCGCCTTGAACGCGGGATTGCCCGGATGAGTATCCGGACGGCACCAGACCGACGAACGATCCGATGGTTTTTCCGGTGAAACGATGCCAATCGCCAATCGCCAATCTCCACCGCCAACGCCAACCTGGTCAGCGCGGACACCCCGCGCAGGCAGCCGAGTCTGTTGACCATCGGGGTGAAGTCGGAGTGAGCGGCCAGGTCTTCAATGACGTTGTCGAGCCGGTCCCTGCGTTCGACGGTCTGGGTGACGGCCGCGTAGTCGGCATCAAATCAAGGGGTGAACGCCGTGTCCCCAGAAGTTTGGTGGTCCCGCAGCCACCGGTCGTGTTTACCTGTCCAGGCTTCTCCGCAGTCATAGACATGCCCGTGGCACAGCAATAGTTTTGACAGCTGGTGTCGGTTGCTCATAAATACTTGGCGGGTGTCCTCTCCGGCGCGGACCACATCGCGGACAGTCTCGGCCTGTGCCGATGGAACCGTCACCACCACAATCTGGCCTAACCGCAGCAGTTTGGCGAGGTATTCCGCGTCTCTGGCATCGGTCTTCACCCGGTCACCGGCGGGGCGTTGCAGCTTTGACGGTGCCGCAACTTGGCACTCGATTCCGGCGGACATGAGATGTCGGTAGAGACTGAACCCGGTCGGGCCAGGCTCATACGTCACCAAATGCGGGCCCGGTAGCGACGCCACCCACGCGACAATGTCGGGCGTGCTGGCCGACAATTTCGATGCAGAACCTCGCCGGTGTCAGCATCGATAAGGCAGCCCTGGGGCGTGCGAGTGCACACATCCAGGCCAACAAAACTACGATGTAAAATCAACTGGGGCCTCCCAATTTCGACTGTGGATAGGCCAACCTTGAGGGGCTGGTAACCCACGCCTACTCGAACAGAGGCCCCAGCCTCAAGAGGTCAGGCCGTATTCATATCGTCTAGTCCCGTTTGGCGTCCAGACGCGTGTCGAGCAGCTGGGCGAGATGAACGCCGTGGCGGTCGCTCAGATCTTCGAGCTGGGTTCGGCAGGAGAAGCCGTCAGCCAGCACGATCGCATCGGCAGCTGCAGCCCTCACGGCTGGCAGCAGCTGCTGCTCAGCAACGGCGACAGAGATGTCGTAGTGCCCGCGTTCCACGCCGAAGTTTCCGGCGAGGCCGCAACATCCGCCCAGCTGTTGCACGTCGGCGCCGGCCGCCTTCAGCAGGGCCGCATCGGGGCTCCACCCCATTACCGCGTGGTGGTGGCAGTGCGGCTGCGCGACAACGGTCGTTCCCGCCAGGGAGGGCGGGGTGTAATTCGGCTGGGTGGCCAGGAGCTCGGCCAGCGTATGCACGGCGCGCGCGACCGGGCGGGCTCGCGCTTCGCCGAGAAGTTCGAGGGCGTCCGAACGCAATACTCCCGTGCAGGAGGGCTCGAGGCCGACGATCGGGATGCCTGCCGCCGCCGTCTCGGTCAGGGTGTCCACGGTCTTTCCCAGAATCCGGCGGGCACCGTCGAGCTGCCCGGTGGAAATCCACGTCAAGCCGCAGCAGAGCGGCTGTTGGGGAACACGCACGTCGAATCCCGCCGATTCGAGCACCCTCACGGCAGATTTCCCCACCTCGGGGTTGAACGAGTTCGTGAAGGAGTCGACCCACAGCAGCACCGGTGATGTACCGGGGCGTGGCGGCCTCGTCGATCGGGCGGCGAACCAATTATGGAAGGTCTGCTCGGTGAAGCGGGGAATGCTGCGGCGGTGGTCCACCCCGGCCAGTCGCAGGGCGAGACGGTCGATGCCCGGCAACGTCACCAGGCGGTTCAGTAGCCGGGGTGCCACTGCGGCGAGCCGGGCCCATCGCGGCAGCCAGCCAAGCGAGTAGTGGGTGAGCGGCCGTAGGCGTCTCTTGAAGCTCTGGTGCAGCACCTCGGCCTTGTACGCGGCCATGTCCACGCCGGTGGGGCAGTCCGAGGCGCAGCCCTTGCACGACAGGCACAGGTCGAGCGCGTCGTGCACCTCGGGTGATCGCCAGTTCGTGCCGCCCTGATTGATCATCTCCTGCAGCACCCGGGCGCGGCCACGGGTTGAGTCCTTTTCGTCCCGGGTAGCCAAGTACGACGGGCACATCACGCTGTTCCCGGTGTTCTCCGCGCGGCAGAGGCCCACACCGGTGCAGCGGTGCACGGCCTGGCTGAAATCCCCGCCGTCGTGGGCGTAGCTCAGTGCCAGTCCTGATTTCAGGGGGGAAGCCTGGGCCACGCGGATGTCGGCGTCCAGCGGTCGAGGTTCAACCACGATGCCGGGGTTGAGGATGTTGTCCGGGTCCAGCAGTCCCTTGACCTTGCCGAACAGGGTGATGGCGTCGGGGGAATACATAGCCGGCAGCAGTTCGCTGCGCGCCCGGCCGTCGCCGTGCTCGCCCGAGAGCGACCCCCCGAAAGACGCCACGAGCCTCGCGGCCTCGGTCACGAAGGCGCGGAACACCGCGGTACCGTCGGCCCGAACGAAGGGAATGTCGAGACGCACGTGCACGCATCCGTCGCCGAAGTGGCCATAGGGGAAACCGGTCAGCCCGTGCGTGATTAGCAGCAGGTCGAAGGCTCGCAGATAATCCCCGAGGCGGTCGGGCGGCACAGCCGCGTCTTCCCACCCGGAGTGCGCCGGTGCGCCGGCGGGCGATCGCCCGGAGAGGCCGGCGCCGTCTTCACGGATCTTCCAGAGCGCGCTCGCCTCACGGGCGTCCGTCACGATCCGGGTGCGACCCGCGGATGCCAGACGGCTGAGTTTCTCGGCCCGGCTCGCGACCTCGGCGGCGTCGCTTCCGGACACCTCCACGAACAGCCACGCGTTGCCGGCGGGCAGGTCCGGCACCGCGGCGGGCCCCCGGCGGGCGCGAACCACGTCGACGATCCGGGAATCGAGTCCCTCGCAGGCCGTGGGGGTGAGCGGAAGAATCTGCATGACTGCGTCACCGGCCGAGCCGATATCGGCGAACCCGAGCACGACCAAGAGCTTGTGTGGGGCGTCGACGACGAGGCTCACCCCTGCCTCCAGCACCACCGCGAGGGTGCCTTCGCTGCCCACGAGGGCGCGCCGGAGGTCGAAATCGTTCTCCGGCAGCAGATGTTCGAGGGCGTACCCTGACATCTGGCGGCCGAAACTTCCGAGCTCGGTGCGAATCGTCGCGAGCTCCGAGCGCACGAGGGCCCGGAGCGCCTCGGTCAGCGGGGTTTCCGGGGGAGCGCCGGCGCCGAGAAGCAGTCGCTGGCCGCCGCCCGTGACGACGTCCAGGTGGGTCACATTGTCGGCCGTGCGCCCGTAGGCGAGAGTGCGCGACCCGCAGGCGTTGTTGCCGATCATTCCGCCGATGGTGCAGCGGGTGTGGGTCGACGGATCGGGGCCGAAGCGAAGGCCGTTCGCCATGGCAGCCTTCTGCAGGGTGGCGTGCACGGTTCCTGGCTGCACGACGGCGGTCTTGCCCTCGACGTCGAGGCTGAGCACCCGGTTCATGTGGCGGCTGAAGTCCAGGATCACCCCGGTGCCGATCGCGTTGCCGGCCACGGATGTGCCGGCGCCGCGGCTGGTCAGTGCGATCCCTCGGCTGCGGCACACCGCGAGCGTCGCGAGAACCTCGTCTGCGTCGTGCGGGAAGACCACTAGTGACGGCACCACGCGGTAGAGGGAGGCGTCACTCGAATACGCGGCGCGGGTGGTGGCATCCGCGCGCAGGTCCTGCACGCCTTCGGTGTGCAGGGCGGAAGCGAGTGAGCGGGGGAGGGCTACGTCAACGGGCATGAATAGTGGGTCTCTCGTGAGGCATCGGGGAGGACATTATCGCCTCGTGGGATCGAAGTGCGTGAGCTCGTCGGGTGCGCTTCCCGTCATGATCTGCTGCGCGAGCAGACGCCCGCTCACCGGTCCGAGCACGACGCCCCACATGCCGTGCCCCCCGGATGCGAAAACGCGGCTGGAATGGGTGCGACCGATCAAGGGAAGCCCGTCCGGTGTCACCGGTCGTGCGCCCACCCACACGTCCCGCATGCTGGACCAGTCGACACCGGTCATGAGCGGATGCACCGCATTGCGCACCGAGTTCGCCCGCCGGGAGTTGAGGGGAGTGTCGGGGTGTTGAAACTCCATTGTGCCGGCGATGCGCAGCGCGCCCCGGTAGGGCGTGCCCACCACGCGCTGGGTCGGAAAATAGAGTGCCCCGGTCGGTTGGCGGGCCGTGTCCACGGTGAACGAATACCCCCGCCCCGACTGCACACCCACCTTGACGCCGAGGCGGCGCGACAGGCGGGGCAACCACGCGCCCGTGGCGAGAGCAACGGCATCCGCTCTCATGGTTTCTCCGGCAGCCGTCAGCACCGATGCGGAAACCGCATCGTCCTGAACGTCTGTCACGGCACAGTTCTCGACGATCTGTCCGCCGCGGTCCCGAACGGACTGAGCGAGGGCCAGCACGAATGCGCCCGGGTCGATGTAGCTCTGGCCGTCGACGCGCACGGCGTGCATGATGGCGGGGGCGAAGAGCGCTGTGTCGTTCGGGTCGCTGGTCGTTGTGAAAGACAGGTCCTGGCCGAGGTGCCGGAGGTGTGCCAGCTCGGTCGTGTAGGCCTGCGCCGCCGACGCACTGGTGAATCCGAGGTTGATCGGGGCCGGCGTCAGCGTGGCATGCACACCCGCGGCGATCAGCTCCGCAAAGCCCTGTTCCGCGAGGTGGGTGAGGGGCTGCAGGGCAGTCAGCGTCTTCAGCCACCGCGCGGCCGTCATGTTGTGGCTGAATCTCAACAGAAACCGGAGAAGCTTCGGGTCCAGCCGTGCGGGGATGGATAGGGGTGCGTCGCGGTCGACCAGGCCCTTGAGCGCGTGGCGCCAGGCACCGGGCTCGGCGAGCGGGGTGACGAGGCCCGGGGAGACCCAGCCCGCGTTTCCCCAGCTCGCCCCCTGCCCGACGATTCCCCGATCGAGCACGGTCACCCGGGCGCCCTGCTCCTGCAGATGCCACGCGAGTGACAGGCCGATGATGCCGGCGCCGACGACGAGGATGGACTCTGGTGCAGAGGTGGTCATGCGTGCGTCCTGTCTAGAGGTGCTTGCTCATGGATTTTTCCAGCCACACGGACAACCAGGTGGCCGGGATCGAGATGGCCGCGTAGAGCAGGCCCGCGGCGATGAAGACCGTGAGGTACTTGAAGGTGGAGGAACCGGTGGAATAGGCCTGGCTCATCAACTCGGGTACCGCCACGGAGTACGCCAGCGACGTCGTCTGGAACAGCAGAACGGCGAAGCCCATCAGGGACGGTAGTGCGATGCGCATTCCTTGCGGGATGATAACGAAACGCATCGTGTCCGCGCGGCTCATGCCGAGCGCCTCCGACCCTTCTATTTCGCCTTCAGGCACGGCCTGCAGACCGCCGCGGATGAGTTCCCCGGAGTAGGCCGCGGTGGTCCAGGTGAGCGCGAGGCATGCCGAAGCGAGGGAGCTCAGGGTGATGTTCGCATTCGGCAGGCCGTAGTACATCAGCTGAAGCAGCACTAGGGCGGGGGCACCGCGGCCCACTTCCACGAAGAAGACCGACACGAAGCGCAAGATCTTGTTCTTCGCCGTGACCCCGAAGGCGAAGATCAGGCCGATCGGCAGCCCGAACAAGAGGCTGGCTCCGGTGAGCAAAAGGCTGATGCGGAGGCCGCCCACCAAAGCGGGAGCGAAGGTGGCGAAATCTTCGAAGAACGTATTCATCGCGTCACCGTTTTTCTCATGCGGATGTCAATCTTGCGTGACAGCATTCCCAACGGAACGCTCAGCACGATGTACACGGCGGCGGCGACGAAATACACCGTGATGCTGCCGCCGGATTGCCGGGCGTAGTGATTGGACATGAACACGATTTCGGCCACGCCGATGGTGGACGCGATCGAGGAGTCCTTGAGGAGGCCGATGGCGAAGGTCGTGTACGCGGGAATCGCTGCCCGCCAGGCCTGCGGAGCGATGATGCGCGCCCAGATGGTGGCGCGGTCAAGACCCAGCGCCGAGCTGGCCTCCCACTGTCCGGCATGCACGGCGGTGAGGGCGCCGCGATAGATCTCCGCGAGGTAAGCCGCGGCCACCAGGCCCAGGCCCAGCACTCCGGCCTGCAGGGAGGTCAGTCGAATGACTCCGACGGAGATTCCGTAGTACAGGATGAAGAGCCAGACCACCGGCGGTATGCCCCGCAGGAGGTCGACGAGGCCACGGCAGAGCAGCCACACGAATCGGTTGTGGCTTCGGAGCCCGGCTACGAGCGGCAAGGCTAGAACGGAACCGATCAGGAGGGCGAGCACCGTCACGAGGATGGTCATCGGCAGGCCGATCAGAATGGCCAGCAACATGTCCATGATTCACCGGTCCAGAACGGCCCGCAGGAACCGACGGGTGCGTTCGTGCTGCGGGTCCTGCAGAATCTGTCGCGGGGGGCCGCTCTCGATGATGCCGCCGTCGGCCATCACGACCAGTTCGTCGGCCACGTTGGCCGCAAAGGCCATTTCGTGCGTAACGACGATCATGGTCATCCCTTCGGCGGCGAGTTCCTTCATGACCTCGAGCACCTCCACGCCCACCTCGGGGTCGAGCGACGACGTGGGCTCATCGAAAAGCATCACCCGCGGGTCGAGCGCCAGCGCCCGGGCGATAGCGATGCGTTGCTGCTGTCCGCCTGAACACCGCGAGGGGTACTGGTCGGCCTTGTCGGCCAGGCCCATACGGGTGAGGAGCTCCATGGATTTAGCGTTGGCCTCGGCCCGGCTCTTCTTCAGCACGCGCTCCTGGGGCAGGCTGACGTTGCGCAGCACGGTGAGATGGGGAAACAGGTTGAAATGCTGGAACACCATGCCGGCGCTGCGTCGGAGCGCGGCGAGATCCTTGGGGTTCACCCGCTCCCCGGCCGTAAGACGGTGTCCGTCGATCACTATTTCGCCGCTGTCGGGCTGTTCGAGAAGGTTGAGGCAGCGCAGCAGGGTGCTCTTGCCGGCGCCGCTGGGGCCGATCATCGCTGTCACGGTTCCGGCTGGGATGGACAGGCAGACATCGCGAAGCACGACGGTGTCACTGTAGGCCTTGGCCAGGTGGCGCACCTCGACGACTGGCTTCGTCACAGTGACCGGCTGCAGGGTCATGCGGAAACCTGCGGGCTCAAGGTGGCCGGGGCATCCGTCGTGAGGGCGGTGTAGATGGCCGTGGCGATCGCGAGGTCTTCCCACGGCATGCCCGTGGTCTTGAACACGGCTGGTCGGCTGTGATCGATGGTGACGCGACCTTGCACGAGGTCCGCCACGGTGACCAATTCCGTCGGTGTCGCGATGGCTCCGGAGGCGAGGGCCATCACGACGTCGCCGGCTTCGCGCAGGGCACTGTCGAGGGATTCGACGCAGACCGTGGCGCGCTTCATCAGGGCGTCATCGAGTTCTCGTTCCCCCGGAACGTGCGATCCCATGGCCACGACCACGGCCGAGTCGGCCACCAGCCCGCCGTCGAAGAGCGGTTCGGCAGCACTGGTGCTGCACACGATCAGGTCGGCGTGACGAACGGCATCGAAGCCGGCCGTGCAGGCCTCGATGCCCTGCGATCGGGCTCGCTCGGCCAGCGCTTCCGCGCGTTCCCCCGACCGCCCGATGATCTCCACGGAGGTGACTTCGAAAACGGCGGTGAAGGCGCGGATATGTTCCCAGGCTTGCATCCCCGTGCCGAAGACGACGAGGCGTTTCGGTCCGGGGATGGCGAGCTGCAGGGCTCCGAAAGCCGATACCGCCGCGGTGCGCATTCCGGTCAGGGTCGTGCCGTCCATGACGGCCAGCGGGCGCTGGTCGCCGCCGCCGAAGAGCACATAGAGCCCCTGGATGACGGGGCTTCCCACGTCGGCGTTGCCCGGCGTGATCGTGAGGAGTTTGCTTCCCACGTAATCGCCCAGGGTGGACGGCATCTGCATCAGCAGCCCCGAGGTGGTGTCCACGCGCGATCGCGGTGAATCCTGCTCGGGGTCGAAGCCGGAAAGCAGGACCGCTTCGAGCGTGTTGACGGCCTGGGTGGTGGACATTGATTCATCAATGGTCGGTCCATCGACGAACAGAGGCCCTGCGCTGATCGTGGGGAGGGTACTGGTGGCACTCATGGAGTGGCCGGCCTTTCGCTGGGGAAGAATGCGCGGGTTGACGGGAGCCGGTTCGACTACTGCACGAGGCGCGGTTCACCGGTTTCGCCGGAGGTTGCCGGAAGCCCGTTGGCCACGAGGATGCTTTCGATGGAACCATCGGTCTGCATGGCGCCGATGGCCGTGTTGAGGGCATCCGTCAGCTCGGTATTGCTCTTGGTGTGCGGGAAGCCGATCTGCGCTGGTTCCTGCGACGCGATGACGCGGCTGTCAGCGGCGACCGCTTGGACGGTTGCGTCGGCTGCACCGTCGTACATGAG
The DNA here is from genome assembly GCF_002929495.1 of Cryobacterium sp. Y82. Taxonomy (GTDB): domain Bacteria; phylum Actinomycetota; class Actinomycetes; order Actinomycetales; family Microbacteriaceae; genus Cryobacterium; species Cryobacterium serini. The sequence continues at coordinate 16,203 of NZ_PJJJ01000020.1, read as the reverse complement.
GGCTGCGGAGCCGTATCCGTCGAGACCCACCTGAATTCGACCGGCCTCATAGTCGGCCTTCATCTCGACCGCGCTCGGGTAGATCGTGAGGTTGTCACCCATGACTGTCTTCATGTTAGGCACCCAGAGGTAGCCGTCGACGGTGCCGACCTTGAGGGCTTCCATAGCGCTGACATCCACAACGCCATCGGCGCTGATGGACGCCATCTGGTCGGTGTAAATGGGATCGGACAGGCCCACGATCTCTTCGCGGGCGGCCGTGCGGTAGTAACAACCGATGGCCACGTCGGCGCGGTCGCTCTGCACGGCGGGGATGGTGCCGGCGTAGGAGGTGCTCTGCGTGGTGACAGTAAGGCAGTTGCGTTCTGCGAAGCTGTTGAGAATCTCGGCGTCCACACCGCTCATCACACCGTCGCTCGCCGAGGAGAACGGGGGGAACTCGGGAACCGACACGGTGAGGGTTCCCTCCGTCAGGGTGGAGAACACGGACTCCGGAGTGCATCCATCTGCGCCTGCTCCCTGACCGGAATCTGATGAGCACCCCGCCAGGGCTGCGGCGAGGAATGCGACTGAGGCTGCAGATGCGAATACTTTGTTCAGCTTCACGAGAGGTCTCCTAGAAAACACTGGTTGAGGACGATGCCGGGATATAATGTGTTATATACAACTGCTTGTAGATCACTAATCTGCACTGCTCGTAATGTATTTGTCAAGAAGAGCCGCAAGAATTATCCGGCCCGAAACACGACAGGTGCTCGGACTTCACGCCCGATGCCGGTGACGTGACTTATCCTGATTGACCAGTCCCAAGGAGACTCATGCGCGAATCATCGCCCCTCGTCGGGGGCTTGTCCGGTGTCAAGCTCGTTCGGGGAACACTCAAGGACGAGGCCATCTCGATCGTGCGCCGTGCGCTGATGGCGGGTGAAATGGAGCCCGGCAAGATCTACTCCGCCAATTCGCTCGCGGTTCAGCTCGGTGTGTCGAACAGCCCGGTGCGTGAGGCGATGATGGCTCTGAGCGCCAAAGGTCTGCTGGAGGTCGTGCCCAATCGCGGGTTTCGCGTTGTCGAGATGACGGTGCAGGATCAGCTCGAGGTCTATGACCTCCGGCTGCTCATTGAGGTGCGGTCGATTGGCCGTCTTGCGGAGTTGTCGTTTGCGGAGCCGGATGCCAGGCGGCTGCGCGATTTAGCGCAGGCGACGGTCACCAAGGCCGATCCGCACAACATGCTCGAGTTCCTCGAATCCGACCAGCACTTCCACCTCAGCCTCATCGAGATGCTGCACAACAGTCGGTTGCTGGCCATCATCGAGAATCTGCGAGACCAAAGCCGCATTAATGACACCTACCGGCTGTTGGAGCACGGCAGGCTTCAGCACAGTGCGGCCGAACACGGGTCGATACTGGAAGCCATTCTTGCCAGCGATCGCCTTCGTGCCGAAAGGCTGATGACCGAACACCTCGACTACTCGAAGCCGTGACAGTCGACGACGCCCCGCCGGTCTTCGCTCCGCGGACGCCGCCGGAATCCCTCGCTAGCCAGGTCTTCCAGCTGCTGCGGTCGGCGATCCACACCGGAGCCCTCGATCCCGGCACGATCTACTCGATTGCCCAGGTCGCCGAGCAGCTGGAGGTGTCGCGCAGTCCGGTGCGTGAGGCGCTTCTGCGCATGGCCGAGACCGGCATCGTGCGCATTGTGCGCAATCGCGGCTTCGTCGTGGTGCGGCCCCACCCCCGGGAGATCGCCGAGATCTTCGCCGTGCGGCTGGCGCTCGAAGTCGCCGCGGTCGAGCGGGTGTCCCGGGTGGCGAACCCGGAGCTCGGCGCCCGCCTGCGGTTGGCCATTTCAGAGTCGCACGGGGCTGCGACGCGTGGCGACGAGGAAGAGTTCTTTCGCCACGACTTCCTGATGCACGACGGAATCCTCGCCGCAGCGGGCAATGACCGGGCGCGGCGTATTGTGGCGGAGCTGCGCGAAACGATCCGGATACTCGGCCCGTACACGGCGGGTCAGACCCGCTCGCTGGCCGACATCGAGCGGGAGCACGAGCCCATTGTGGCCGCGATCGAGGCTGGTCAGACGCTGCCGGCGCAGGAGGCGATGCGCGCGCACCTCACGCATACCGCTCTGCTGCTGATCCAACAGGCGTGCGCCGTGCACGGGGCTGGGGAATCGGGCATTGGCGAGGGCGATGTCGCCGCGGCCCGCGCGATCTGGGCCGACGTCCTGGGCTGGGGAATTGGTCTCATTTCCTAGGGCCAGAATCTGGACTGCCTGAGGCAGTTTCGCTTCTTCCGGATTGCGTACTCAATGTGTCTGCTGTGTAACAACTGTGTGTAGAGACTTGACACTTTCCTGAACACCCTCCACAGTCGTAATTAACAATCGATTATATATAACGCACCACCATCGAACTCGATTGCGTCGTTTCTGATGTGCGGTTGCCTCGCCGGGGCTGTCCGTGATTGACACTGGAGGGTTTGTCATGATCCATGTACTTTTTTCCGCTTCGAGACGCAAAATAGGCCGTCCCGCCCTTGCGTGCACGGTTGCCGCACTCGCACTTGTTCTCGTGGGGTGCGCAAGCACTCCGCCCGCGTCAGCTCCTGTCGCGAGTGGAGCAGGCACGAGTGAACGAGCCGATTTCGCGGAGTTCGGCGATGTAGCGGAATTCGCAGCAGCAGTTGATCTCCTCCCGGCGAGTGTCATCGACGGCGGCAAGCTGACCGTTGTCATGAACGTTTCGTCGGCACCGACGAAGTTCTATGCCGAGGACAACTCGACGATCGTCGGCCTGAACGCAGATATCTCGCGCTTGATCGGCAAGACTCTTGGTCTCGACGTCGAAATCAACGACGTGCAGTTCGACGGAATCATTCCCGCACTCGAGGGAGAACGATATCAACTGGCCGTCTCCAGTATGGCGACGTCGCCGGAGCGCATCAGCGTGCTCGACATGATCGACTACGCGAGCTGGGGGAGTGCGCTTGCCGCCGCGTCTGGCAATCCCGATGAACTTACTCTGGACAATCTCTGCGGTCAGAACATCGCAGTGCAAATGGGGTCCTACCAGGAGTCGACGACCATCCCGACGCTCTCCAAGGCTGCCTGCGAAGATCTGGGCAAGCCCGCAATCAACATGGTGATTCTCCCGAGTCAGCAGGATGCGCTTATCCAGCTCACCGCGGGACGAGTGGTCGGCGTCATTGCCGATGGTCCGGTGCTCAGCTACGCGACCGTGCAGCAGCCCGATCGATTCGAGGTGATCGCCGAAATTAATCCAAGCACGGTTTCTCTGGCTACGAAGAAGAACAGCGAGCTGACTGCCGCTGTGCAGTCAGCCATGCAGCACGTGCTGACTCTTCCCGAGTACACGGAGGCTTTGAGCAAGTGGGGAATCGATACAGCCGCGATCTCAGAAGCAACGCTTCATGTCGAGTAATCAGGGCCGGGTGTACTTCGAAAATTCCCTGTTTTTCCAGCCAATGAGGGTGATACATGTCGATCTCACTTGCAACGCCCAAGCCTGAGTCCCTGCGACGGTATCCGTACCGGAGTAAGGCAAGTATCATTTTCGGCGTCCTCATCACAATTTGTGCCATCGGCATGCTTCAATCGGTGATGCGGAATCCCAACTTCGGGTGGGATGTCGTGGCGCTTTACCTGACGGCGCCCGTCATTCTCAAGGGGATTCTGGTGACGCTGCAGCTCACTGTCGTCTGCATGGTGATCGGAATCGGAATCGGTATTGTTCTTGCCGCGATGGGGCAGAGCAATGCCATGCCGGTGCGTGCCGTGGCGGCGGCGTTCGTGTGGTTTTTTCGTGGGACTCCGCTCCTCATCCAGTTGATCTTTTGGTTCAACCTGTCAGCCTTGTTCCCCGACCTGTCGGTGAGTGTGCCGTTTGGCCCTGAGCTCTTCAGCATCGATCCGAACGCTCTCATTACGCCGTTCTTTGCCGCAGTGCTCGGGCTTTCTCTGAACGAGGGAGCGTACATGGCCGAGGTCATCCGCGGAGGATTGCTTGGAGTGGGAAAAGGACAAACCGAGGCTGCACAGGCACTGGGCATGAAGCCCCTCAAATTGATGATGGTCGTTGTGCTGCCCCAAGCGCTCAGGATCATCATTCCTCCGACCGGGAACCAAACCCTCGGCATGCTCAAGAACACTTCGTTGGTCAGTGTTCTCGCTGTTTCCGAACTTCTGCATAGCGCTCAGATCATTTACTCCCGCAATTACGAAACGATCCCGCTTCTCGTGGTCGCCTGCATCTGGTATTTGGTAATGACGACGCTGCTATCCGGGATTCAATTCCTGGTCGAGCGAAAGTTCAAGAAATCAGACCGGTCGTCCAGTCGACGCGGATTGATTCCGGAATCCGAGTCCGTCGACACGGGCCTTCTTCCACAGCCGACGGACGGACCGTCACTACAGACGAGGACTGCTTCATGAATCAGACGGTCGCATCGACACCGCTCATCAACGCCACGAAGATCGTCAAGCGCTTCGGAGACCACGTGGTGCTGAAGGGAATCGATTTCTCCGTCCGATCAGGGGAAGTTTCTTGCATCGTCGGTGCAAGTGGTTCCGGCAAATCCACCCTGCTGCGTTGTTTGAACGCCCTGGAAAAACTTACCTCGGGCGAAGTTTGGATTGACGACGAGATGATTGGCTGGCGAGCCACGAAGAACGGCTATGTCGAACTCTCGCCGGGTGCATTGGCACGTCAGCGCGCAAAAGTCGGCATGGTCTTTCAAGAGTTCAACCTCTTTCCGCACATGACGGCTCTTATGAACATTATGAAGGCACCGATGGCGGTCAAGAATGAACCACGAGCCGTTGTGGAGGAGCGGGCCCGCAGACTATTGGACCGTGTTGGTCTCAGCGATCACGCTAACCACTATCCTGCCCAGCTGTCGGGAGGCCAACAGCAGCGAATCGCCATCGCACGTGCCTTGGCCATGGAGCCCAAGGTCTTGCTCTTTGATGAACCGACCTCCGCTCTCGACCCGGAACTTGTGAATGAAGTGCTGACCGTTATGCAAGACCTTGCACAGGAGGGGATGACCATGGTCGTCGTCACCCACGAGATTGGATTCGCACGGGAGGTTGCTGATTCCCTGACATTCATGGATAAGGGTCAGGTCGTGGAATCCGGCAATCCCCGAGAGATGATTGCGGATCCTCAACACCGGCGTACGAAGGACTTTTTGAGCATGGTGCTCTGATGCAGCTCGATGGACAGGTTGCTGTCATCGGAGTGGGGTCCGTCGGCAGCATGGCCTTGTGGCGCACGGCCCTGCGCTCGCGTGATGTGGTCGGTTTTGAGGCCGCCCACTCGGCGTCCGACCGAACGGCCGTCGGAGGTGATACTCGGCTTTTTCGCCGGGCTTATCAGGAGGGCGCGAAATATTCAGGCCTCCTCGCCGAGTCGGAGAGACTGTTTCTCGAACTCAACGACTCTGGAGGGACCGCCTTTATTCCCTGCGGCGGGCTGTCCATCGGTGCACGCGGCGGGAGCTACATGTCTGCGCTGGGCGTAAGTATCCGCGAGACGGCAGCCGAGCATTCTGTTCTCGAACACGACGAGCTCGGGGCCCGGTATCCGCAGCATCAGCTCCTCCCGAATGATTTCGGAATCTTCGATCCGCACGCCGGCGCAATTCGAACAGACCAGGCCGTGCTGACTGCCGTCGAACTGGCCAAACAGGCCGGGGCTGTCGTGAAAAGTCATACCCGCATTCGATCGGTGGTGTCCCACAGGGACCACGTCGAGATTTCATCTGAATCTGAGCGATGGCATTTCGCCTCGGTGGTGATTGCGGGTGGGGCATGGTCATCCGACCTCTTGCCCGAGCGCGTGCGATTAGGAGTTTACGCAGCCCGGCTATCACTGAGTTGGTTCCTGGCCCGGGATGCGGCCGATTACCTGCCTGAGCGGTTTCCCATCTTCATTCGAGAGTCGGGCGGAGTGCACATCTATGGCGCACCGACGGTGGACGGGGCCACGGTCAAAGTCTCGGGCATGACACCCCACACGAGGATAGAGGATCCCGACCAGCTCGTACGAGATCTGTCCGATGTTGAGAATATGGCTGCGATAGACGCCGTCTCACGGTTCCTGCCTGGACTTCATCCTGCGCCAGTGCGGGCAGACAGCTACCCGGAGCTTTATTCACCTGACGACGCGCCGCTTGTCGGATGGGTCGACGAAATGCCCGGAGTTTATGTGGCGACGGGCTTTTCCGGGCGGGGCTTCAAGATCGCTCCCGGCGTTGGAGAAACTATCGCCCGCGAGATTCTAGGCGGAGCCCCCTCTCCGGAGCTGGCTTTTCTGAGTCCTCAACGGGCCTTGTCGCCATAGCTCCCAGGAAGGAAAGCGGGATTTCACCTCATCTCTAGATCTTTCTGGTTGCGTGTTATATATTATCGACAGTAGAAGAAATCGCTCCCCACGCGTACGGCGTCGGGAACCGCATAGACCAAGGGGCGCACATGGTAAATCAGGTTGTTTCGCTCGGGCTCCCTACCGGCACCACCCAGCCCGATCGGGCGGATGTGGTGATCATCGGAGGCGGCATCATGGGCACGAGCATCGCCTTCCATCTCGCCGAGGCCGGCGTGACGAACATTGTTCTGATCGAGCGCAGCGATCTGGGCACCGGCTCCTCGGCGAAGCCACTCGGCGGAGTGCGAGCAACGTTTTCCGATGCAGGCAACGTGATCCTCGGAAAGCGCAGCCTCACGGCCTACGAAGGATTCACCGAGAGATTCGGAACCGACATCGGCCTCCAGCAGGTGGGTTACCTGTTCCTCTGCCGCAGCGCGGGTGAAGTCGCCGACTGTGAACGCAGCACGGTGATTCAGAACGACCACGGTAGCAACAGTCGCATGATCTCCCCGGCCGAAGCCCGGGCGCACAATCCGCTCATCGCCCAAGACGCGCTGCTCGGTGCGTCGTTCTCTCCCCGGGACGGATTCGCCGAACCGACCAAGGTAGTCGAGGCGTACGCCGAGGCGGCGATCCGACTCGGCGTGACCATGCTCAGCCACACCGAGGTGCTCAACGTGGAGCGCACGGGCGATCGCATCGACGCCGTGGAAACGAACCGCGGCGTCATCGTGACCAGCGCCGTCATCTGCTGCGCCGGGGCCTGGTCGCGTGCGATCGGCGACATGGTGGGCGTGTCCTTGCCGGTGACTCCCGTTCGCCGCCAGATCGGCATGACCCGCCAGCGCGCAGAGCCCCTGCCGACGGTGCCGTTCACCCTCGACCTGTCGACCACCCTGTACTTCCATAACTACCGCAAGGGGCTGCTCCTCGGTATCTCCAACACCGAGCAGGAACCGGGCTTTGACCGTGATTTCTCGTACGAATGGTTGCCGGAATTCAACGCCGCGGCTCGCCTGTGCGCCCCCGAGCTGGTGAACCCCGACCTCGAGTTCGGCTGGGCCGGCCTCTACGAGAACACTCCCGACCACAACGCCCTCATCGGTGCCTCCGACGAGGTGCCCGGATTCTTCTACGCCACCGGCTTCTCCGGCCACGGCTTTCTGCAGGGGCCGGCCGTGGGGGAACTCATGCGGGATCTCTACCTCGGCCAGGAATCATTCATGGACCCGACAGCCTTCAGCGCGGACCGGTTCAGCCTGGCGCAGCAACTGCACGAGGTTCACATCATCTAATGAACGCCGCGAACCGACCGACCCGAACCGAATCTGCACCGAAAGGACCCGTGTCATGACCTTCCTGGAACCGTGGGAACTCCGAGCGGAGTTTGCTCGTCGGCTGTCGGAGCTGTACGGCAACGAAGTGCCGGCCTATAACACGCTCGTGGACGTCTCTGCCGACGTGAACCGTGATTTTCTGCAGGAGCACGGCGCCGACGCCGAGCGACTCGGCAGCATCTCCCGCGTCACCGCCGAACGGCACGGGGCGATCCGTCTGGGCTCGCCCCGGGAGATGCGGCAGGTCACACGCATCTTCGCGGCGTTCGGCATGTATCCGGTCGGGTTCTACGATCTCCGGGATGCCTCGTCGAGCGCCGTCCCCGTGGTCGCGACCGCCTTCCGTCCGCTGGATTCCGAAGAACTCGCACGCAATCCGTTTCGGGTGTTCACCTCAATGCTCGCGGCCCAGGACCCGCGCTTTTTCACCCCGGAGCTCCAGCACCGACTGGCCGACTTCCTGGATGCCCGGGAGCTGTTCAGCCCGCAGCTTCTGGAGCTGGCCGACTCCGCCACGGCGCAGGCCGGGTTGCCGACAGCGGATGCCGCGCGCTTGCTCGACCTCGCCACGCAGGCGTTCTCGTTGTCGACGGAACCGGTGGACTACGAGTGGTACCAGACCCTCGAGGCCATTTCGGCGGTGGCCGCGGACATCGGCGGCGTCACAAGCACACACATCAACCACCTCACGCCGCGAGTGCTCGACATCGACGACCTGTACCGGCGCATGCAGGCGCTCGGCATCGAGATGATCAGCGAGATTCAGGGCCCGCCCGCGTGGGAGGGCCCCGACGTGCTGCTGCGGCAGACGTCTTTCCGGGCGCTGGCGGAGACCCGCAGCTTCCGGCAGTCGGACGGCAGCGTGCGCGAGGGGCACCTGCGCGTGCGCTTCGGAGAGGTGGAGGCTCGGGGACTGGCTCTCACCCCGGCCGGTCGCGACCTCTACGACCGTCTCGTCGCCGAGGTCGACGAGTTGCTGGCCGCCGCGCCGGGCACCGCCACCCGGGTCGAGGTCGCCCGCGAGGTCTGGCGGCGTGGCCTGCCGGTCACGGAGCTGGAGCTCGCCCGGCGGGGCCTCGCGTTCTTCACCTTCCAGATGGATGATGCGGCGCTGCTCGCGCATCCGCTCGCCGCCGCGGTGACCCTCGCAGAGCTGATCGATTCGGGGATCGCCGTTCCGCTTCCGATCGTGTACGAGGACTTCCTGCCCCGCTCGGCGGCTGGCATCTTCCAGTCCAATCTAACCGACCAAGGCACGAAGGACGAGGCCCAGACCGGCACCGACTTCGATATCGAGCGGATGTCCGAGATCGTCGGCACGACCGTGCTCGACCCGAACACGCTCTACGGACGCCAGCAACAGGCGTCGATCGACCGTTTGGCGGCCGAGCTCCACGTCGTCATCGAACGCTAACGCGCGCACACACTTTCATTCCACCGCACCGACCAGTAAAGGACACCCGCACATGCCACAGTCAACACTTCCCGGATCAGCCGTCATCACCGCCGTCGAAGCGGCTCTCGAGGCCTGCGGGGTCGATCTGGCCACTCTCGGCGGATCGCACGAAGCACGCTCCTGCCTCAACGGCGAGGTGCTGGTCACCTTGCCCCTCGCGACGGAGGCCGACATCAGCGCGGCCATCGGCGAGGCGCAGGAGGCCTACCTGGCCTGGCGCGATGTGCCCGCACCCGTGCGTGGCAACCTGGTGAAGCGGTGGGCGGAACTGCTGCAGCTGCACAAGGCCGATCTCGCCACCATCGTGACAGCCGAGGCCGGCAAAGTCACCTCGGAGGCCCTCGGCGAGGTGCAGGAAATGATCGACATCTGCGACTTCGCGGTCGGCCAGTCCCGCCAGCTCTACGGCAAGACGATGCCGTCGGAGCGTCCGGGGCACCGTCTGATGGAGACGTGGCATCCGCTCGGCGTGGTGGGCGTCATCTCGGCATTCAACTTTCCGGTTGCCGTGTATTCCTGGAACACGGCCCTGGCCCTGATCTGCGGTGACACCGTGGTGTGGAAGCCCTCCGAGATGACGACCCTCAGCGCCCTCGCCGCGCACACCCTGTTGGCTCGCGCGGTGGCCGATGTGGGCGCGCCCACGAACGTGCACAAGCTGCTGATCGCCGACCGGGCCGGCGGCGAGCAGCTCGTCGACGACCCCCGCGTGGCCCTCATCTCGGCGACCGGCTCCGTGCGCATGGGCCGTGAGGTGGGCCCCCGCGTGGCGCAGCGGTTCGGGCGCGCCCTGCTGGAGCTCGGCGGAAACAACGCCGCCATCGTGACGGCGTCTGCCGACCTCGACCTGGCCCTGCGCGGCATCGTGTTCGCCGCCGTGGGCACGGCGGGCCAGCGCTGCACGTCGATGCGGCGCCTGATCGTGCACGAATCCGTGGTGGGAGCCCTCACCGAGAAGCTTGTTGCCGCCTATGGCACCCTACGTATCGGCAGCCCGATGGCGGCGGACACGCTGGTGGGTCCGATCATCAACGAGGGGAGCTTCAACGCCATGCAGGCCGCGCTCGCGGCGGCCGCACAGCAGGGCGGAACGGTTCTCTGCGGCGGTACCCGAGTGCTGGAAGACGAGTTTCCGGGCGCCTACTATGTAGAACCCGCGATCGTGAGGATGCCCGGCCAAACGGACATCGTTCAGCACGAGACCTTCGCTCCCATCCTCTTTGTGATGACCTACACAACCTTGGAGGAGGCGCTCGCCCTGCAGAACGGCGTGCCGCAGGGTCTGTCCTCGGCCATCTTCACCAACGACCTGATCGAGGCCGAGCACTTCCTCTCCGTGGGCGGGTCGGACTGCGGAATCGCCAACGTCAACATCGGCACCTCGGGTGCGGAGATCGGCGGCGCATTCGGCGGGGAAAAGGAGACCGGTGGAGGTCGCGAGTCCGGTTCCGATTCGTGGAAGGCGTACATGCGTCAAGCCACGAACACCGTCAACTACTCCGGTTTGCTTCCGCTCGCCCAGGGCGTGAAGTTCCTCTAGGCGGCGCTGTATCACCTGCAATGCCGGCATCATCCGCCTCGAAGTCGGGGCCCCGCAATTCATTGCTCAGCTGTATATCGGCGTCGCCGGTAAGAAGGAGAAGTTGCTGTGTCCACAATCTTTGACGCGATGGATGAATGGGGTCCCGAGAAGGTTGTGGTGGTCAGTGACACCAAGACCGGCATGAAGGGGGTGTTGGTGATCGACAACACGTCGCGCGGCATCGGAAAGGGCGGCACGCGCATGCAGCCCACGGTGAGCGTGGGGGAGATCTCACGGCTGGCGCGGGTGATGACGTGGAAATGGGCGGCTGTCGACCTGTTCTTCGGCGGCGCGAAGGCCGGCATCCGCGCGGATCCGCATTCCCCCTATAAGGAGGAGATCCTGCGGGCCTTCGTGCGGGCGCTCCGCAATGAGGTGCCCCAGGAATACGTCTACGGGCTGGACATGGGGCTGACCGAGAACGACGCGGCCATCATCAACGACGAGCTGGGGGATAGAGGAGCCGCGGTGGGCACGCCGTTCGACCTGGGCGGCATTCCGTACGACCAGCTCGGGGTGACCGGGTTCGGAGTGGCCGAGGTGGTGGACGAGGCGGCTGCGAGTCTCGGGCTCGTGGGCAGGCGCGTCGCGATTCAAGGCTTCGGGGCGGTCGGCCATGCCACGGCCGAACGACTCCACGCCCTCGGCTACACGGTGGTGGCCATCAGTACCGCCCACGGCGCCATTCACGACCCAGCCGGGCTGGACATTCCGGTGTTGTTGCGATTGCGCGCGGAGGTGGGGGATTCGCTCGTGGCACACCTCCCGCAGCTGGCCATTGAGACCGGCACCGAACTCTTCGTCGATGCCGACATCGTGGTGCCGGCGGCATTGCAGGACGTACTGACCGAGTCCAACGTGTCACGGGTGCGGGGCGCGCTGCTCGTGGAGGGCGCGAACCTTCCGACGAATGCGGGTGCACAGCAAATGTTGCGGCGAGCCGGTGTCACGGTGGTGCCGGACTTCATTGCGAATGCAGGCGGGGTAGTGAGCGCTGCGTTCGCCATGGATGCCCGCTATTCAGCGTTTCGGCCGCAGACCGAGCAGATCTTCACGACCGTGTCGGCGAAGCTGAGGGCCAACACGCTGACCGTATTGGACGAGGCCGCCCGCCAGGACCTCACCACGCACGAGGCTGCCACCAAGTTGGCGCAGACCCGGGTGCGTGCCGCGATGGACCTGCGCGGCAAACGGCTGCCTTTCTAAAGTGCACCATGAATCAATGATGAGACCGGTTATCGGGAACAGGACATCACTATGAAGATCATCGTCATCGGGGCCAGCGGTCACGTCGGATCCGCGGTTGTGGGTGCCTTCCAGGGGCGACACGAGGTCGTGACGGCGTCCCGCTCCACCGAGCCCCCGCTCGACGTGACCGATCCGGAATCGATGGCAGGCTTCTTCACTGCAATCGGACAGGTGGATGCGATCGTCTCCTGCGTTGGCTCCGTCCCGTTCAAGCCACTCGGTGAACTGGGACGTGACGACTACGTCGCGGCGTTCACCGGCAAGGTCTTGAGTCAGCTGGACCTGGTGCGCCTCGGCACGCCATACCTGCGCGACGGCGGGTCGATCACCCTGACAACCGGCATCCTGGCTCGGGAGCCGATCCTGACCGGTGCCGCCGCGGCGATGGCCAACGGGGCCGTGGAGTCGTTTGTCATCTCGGCCGCCACCGAGCTGCCACGGGGCATACGCTTGAATACCGTGAGCCCAACGGTGTTGCTGGAGGCGACCGGTTACCATTCTTCGTTCCCGGGTTTCGTGCCCGTGGCCGGGGCGATCGTGGCGCAGTCCTACGCGAAGTCCGTCGAGGGCACCCAGACCGGTCGGATCTTCAGAATCGACTAGGTCTGCAGGGTACGGTCCGCCACCCGGGTCGTCATCGGAGGACAGCGGCTGCACCTGCTGGAAGGCGCTGCTTTCGCGCACGCACAGCGTAGGCACGAGCCGCACGGACTCTGCGGTTTCGCCGTAAATCACGGCAAGGAGCATCTGCACGGCGGTGCGTCCGATTTCGCTCACAGGAGATCGCTCGGACGACAGGCTGGAGGGCAGTTGGGTGGCGAGGGAGGTGTCGTTGAAGCCCACGATGGCCAGGTCTCGACCGACGAGCAGGCCGTGTGCGGTGGCGGCTCCCACGGCGCCGATGGTCGCGAAGTCGTTCGCGGCGGAGATGGCACTGGGCCGGTGGTCCTCGTCACTTCAGGACCAAGATAAAATTGCCAAACGACGTTTGTCTCGAGGCGGTGCGCGGGCAAGACAATGCGAGACTTGACGCACACATGTTTATTCACCGTTTATTGCGCAAAGACTCGCCGAGACGGGCCGAGGTGTTGAGATAATGGTGACAGCATCTCACGCAAGAAGCTCCTGATCAGATCGAGATAAGCCGAGTTCAGTCGAGCTTAGACTTCGTACCAAGTCTCGGCTCCAAGGCCCCGGCGCAAACCGTCGGTCCCGGGTTCAAGTCCCGGCCGCCCTACTGTAATTTAGATTTGATCAGGGATTGCATTTTGCAAAAGTCATTGTAATTCGACTATAGGAACATCGGTCCCGGGTTCAAATCGCGAGAGTCTCGTCAAATCAGCATCTGATCAGGCTTTCAGTTCGCCTGCTCAGGGGTCAAAATCGCAAGATCCGGCTTAGGTCCTGGATTCGAGTCTCAGCACTTATTGTGGGATAGACACCTGATCAGGCTATTTTCTTCGTCAGCAGTGCGGCGAGATTTGATGCGGTCAACGTTTATCCAACGTTTATTCTGAAAAGCTGCTTATTGTGGGCGTTTACGCGAAAGGTGCTCGATCCATTTCGAGTGGCCGCGAGCGACCTCGATCGTCCTCGGTTGTGGGGACCAAGCGCCTCCGCGAGTTCGGTACTGACGTGGACGCACGACGGGCGAGTCGGTCGATACTTAGGCGGCATGCTCAGGTGCGTGAGCTCATGCGGGTCGTGCGCAGTAAAGGAGTGAACATGGCTGGACGACCACGACTGCCGATCAACACGTTCGGCTCGATTTGGACAACCGCATTTGGCAGCAGGCGGTACCGGGCGCAGACGCGCTTCCGTAATGGGGACGGCCGACGTCGGCAAGTCACCGCGATCGGTTCCAGCCGCAACGCGGCGCAGATTCAACGACTTGTGGTTTGATCAACAACGTGCGCCATTCCGTTTCGAACCGACACCATCCGAGCCCCGTCGCATGGTTGTCCCTCGCGGTGTGCGGCACGCTCACTGGTTGCGCGGGAGCAGTCCCGGCGTTGGACGCGGTGTCACAAGTGTCGGCGCGCAACGCAGTCGCTGACGTCTCTCGGGGTCTCTACCGTGAGGGGACGGACGTGATCGATGACTATGCCCGCTGGGCTGACACCGACACCGAGAAATCGACCGTAGTCGAGTTGATCGGCTACGAACCATATCCCGGCGCGATCCACGGCGAACCAGTTGGAGCGCTGCAGTTTCGTGCGACGATGCAGCCCACCCCGAACGAAGGGCCGCACGTCGCTTGCTTTGAGTCGCAGTTTGATTTCTGGGGCGTCGCGACCGAGGAGCCCGGCGAATGGAGCGACGACACAGCGGTCGCCCACGACATCGCTTGCCCGCCGGACGCAAAGCGCATCCCCCCTCCGGTCGATACCCGCTTGGTTGACGTTGTTCCCGACGGAGCGGAGGCTCTCGTCGTCGAGGTGCTGACAAACGCGCCGTCCGCGGCATCCGCTGACGACATAGTCGCCGAGATCGTCAAGCGGATGCCGCAGCCGACCGGTGAGCGTGAGGTCGCGTTCGATCCCGAGGTGACGGTAGTCGACGGCGACGGCGACATCGGCTTCGCGATGGGCGATGGGGACGACTGCCTGCTCGTGAAACGAGACGTTGACGGCGTGCAGGTGTTGCAGGTGCCCAAGATTCTGCTTCAGCCCGGAGAGTTCGGGTGCGCAGCCGGCACGGCGCTCCAGCCGGGCGACCAGCTACGGTCCCCCCACTGACCCAGAATCTGGGCGCTCGGCAATCGGCCCGAGTGGCCGCGGATCCGTCGCGCAGGGGGTTCCGCTGTGGAAATGGATCAAGGCCGGTCTTGGACTACGCACGGAGCGGATGAGCCTACGGCCGAGCGGTGTGGGACCATGCAGTCATGAGGATAGCCGCAGCAGCTCGAGTCTTAACCGTTGTTGCGATTGCCTTGTCCATTAGCGGGTGTAAGGCGGTGCTTGAGCCTCGGTCGACTATGGGGGTCGATGATGTGGTGGCTGCTTTCACAGCGCAGACTGATCTCCCCGTGACGAATCCACGCGACATTACCGCCGACGCGTGTGCCACAAACGACGCCTGCATAGCGGCGGTACGGTCAGAAGAAATTTCGATTTACCGTTTTGAGTCGCCGAACGAAGCGAAGAAATTCGGGGAAACCCTTGGGGAGAACGGCCATCAATCCGACTGGATTATCTTGGAATATCCAGGAGCCAAATTCGATACCGATCCCACTAAATCGTCTTATGCCGGCCTTATCGACTCCATGTGGACGAGCGACTGATGACAACCAGCGAGTCAATCACCGGGACGTAGCAGGTCCGTATGACCTGCCGCGGATATCTCGGACAGTGGGCCCTCTTAAAATGAGGGATCACTGAAAGTAGAGTTCAGCATGACCGCAGCGCGGAGAAAATTTACCCAGGAGTTCAAGGACGAGCTGTGCCGCGAGGTGATCAAAACCTCGAAGCCGATCAAGGACGTCGCCACCGCATACGGCGTCGGCCCCGAGACTCTCCGGAACTGGCTCAACAAATACCGCGAGGCCAACGGCGGTACCGAAGCCGACTTGACCGTGTCGGAACGGGCCCGTTTGAAGGAACTCGAGCGGGAAGTTCAAGAGCTGCGAGCGGAAACCGCATTCTTGAAAAAAGCCAGCGCTTACTTCGCGCGGGAGCAGCGGTAGTGAGCAAGTACGAGTACATCGACTCCCAAAAATCTGAGCTCACCAACCGGGATTCGGTGGTGAAAATGTGCCTCTGGCTGGCCGTCTCCACGTCCGGTTTCTACCACTGGTCGGTCCGGCCGCAGTCCGCGACCTCTGCCCGCCGAGAAGCCCTGATCGCCCGGATACAACACTTCTTCGAGGAGTCCGATGGGACCTACGGGTACCGCCGAATCCACGCCGATCTCGCCGCGGAACAGACTGGGTGCTCGCCCGAGCTGGTGCGGCAACTCATGCGCCAGATCGGCCTCGTCGCCTGCCGACCACGGCCCTTTCGCATCACGACCGAAGCTGATGCCGAGGCGGCCGCGAACATGCCCGACCTCGTCAAACGCGACTTCACCGCCGACCGTCCCGGAGTGAAGTTCGTCGGCGACATCTAATGCCGACGTCGGCATTAGATGTCCTATGCCGACCTTGGGGCTATGCCGATGTTGGTTGTAATGGTGCTGGTCAGATTT
>NZ_PJJJ01000017.1 GCF_002929495.1 Cryobacterium sp. Y82 | reverse complement strand
GCCATCGCAAACGCACTTCGATAGGCTCAAAGAACTAGCCCACATTTGATCGTGTGTTGCGACGATGGCTAGAAAACGCCCCGTTTCTCATGGCCCTTGACATGAGGGGTTCAAAAGTGGCCTGTTGCGCAAAGGCACGATGCGGGAACAACCGTGGGGGAATACCACCGGACAGGGCAGGACATGACATGACATGACATGACATGACATCACTTCTATGCTCAAGCATCTGCCAATGCCTGGGACGTGGCGTTCCGCACAGTGATTGCTGCCTCATACCTCGCCCGATTTCTCGTCTGCGGCCCTCCGGATGGACTTTGTGAATGCCTCATCGGTGAGTTCGTACCGCCGTTTCGCTATGAATTCACAGCTGCTGCGCTGGCCTCTCGGCACATTGCGGCCACGTGTGGCACGAACGATCCTGGGGAAATTCCGTCATGCACTTTGGCAACCACGCCTTCGGGCTAGGCGAACTCGTCCCTAGCTCCACTTCTAGTTTCCTGATGCAGCGTTACGCTTATCCCGGATCTGTTGGCGCCGCTCACTAAAGGGATCCTCTGCAGTCATTACCACCCCATGCACGGGGCATTCGGGAGGTGTTAAAGCTACGATCGTTCTAGGACATTCGTCTACGGGACAGCTGTAAAGGCGCCCGTCCGCTGAGCCCCTGCCGGGCGCTCTATCGTCTACCAACTAGACCGCCTCCATCAGGGGATCTTTGCGCACGATTGATCGCGACTGCCACAGGTCCGGCGAGTGCCGCCCAGCTAGGCATCGACGGTGAACCGTGTGTCTGCTAATTCGTCCGGCATGTTTGCACCCGTGAATGGACAACTCGAGCAGATAAGCCACCGCATCAGAAACTGGAACGAGAAGTTCCCGGTGTATCTGCTCGCCGGGTTCCAGCGTATGAGTGTAGAGCAGCACGCCGCTCAACTCGCCGAGCGCCTCCAGACCCTCTCGAATACTCGACCCACGATATGAAGGGGCCGCGTGCGAAAGAAGCCCGGGATCAGCCAAAACATCAATCCGTCGGTGGGGCTCAACTCCGTCGTACCAGAGGAGGACGCCGTCAGTGCTCGCCACGGCGTCATCCCATACAGGTGCGTCGGCGATAAATATGTCAAGGATTTGCGCGTACCCCGCATCCAGGAGCACGCCCATGTGCCCGTCATTCTTGATCGTGAGGACGACTAGCACCGCTGAATACCCACCGATATTGGACGCGGTCGCCTTAATTTCGAGGGTCAGCCGCGGGTGAAACGTCCGGCCACGGATAAACTTCGAATACCCAGCGATGCCGACGAGGACAGCAATTATCGCCGTCACAACTGGGGCAATAGCGCCAAGGGTTGACAGCCAATGCGGCTCGACAGCGATCAACTCGGCAGTCATTGTTATGCTCACGAGTTCCACAGCCCAACAATCCCACAGCCGCCAACTTAAAGGAAGCACCAGCCGTCTAAGATCGGGTCCCCCGTTGCAGGCGGTATCGTGCAGGTGAGGTATCCCGTTGAAAAACAAAATCGATGATCGTCCACGCCAGCTACGTCCGTGGCCACAGCCACCTCATGCGCCCGAAACCCTGCGGCAACGCCCCCGCAGGTGAGTATTTGAGGCTGTGAGCACCACCCAATCGTGCGGTTCAGCACCACCGATCGTGCGAAAGAGCGCCAGTGGTGGTGTGGCTGGGGGCCACTGACGCCGTCCGTCATGGATTAGGCACTGGCCAGCGCGATGTGCTCCCTCATGTTGTAGGTGCCGATCTCGACCCAGACCGTGTTGTGGATGATCCGGTCCATGATCGCGTCAGCATTAACACCGGAGCCGAGGCGCTGGTGGCAGTCCATCTGCGAATACTGGGTGCCGAACACCGTTAACGTTTTGCCGTAACGGCGCTCCATCAGCACCATAAACATGCAGCGCATCGATTCCGTCGACCGGTCCAGCAACAACTCGCAAAGGACGAGCAACGCGAAGTCCGCATACTTGCGCAGGCATTTGCCGGCGCCGCCGGGGGTGTATTGGGCTGCGACCCAGGCTTCCTCGAGGTGGGGCATGCGGACGTAATGGGCGCGAATATTCAGCGCATGCGGTGTTCGCATGCGGTGTTCGCAGGCGCGTTTAGCGATCGCGCGCCCCAGATACGACTTCCTCGGCGCGGTGAATCCTTGGAAGACGACGTTCTGCTGTCGGGCCATGAAGGAGCAGGTGCCGAGCTGGGTCAGCAGCTGCCGGTCAGGTGGCGTTCAACCACACCGATAGTGGTGCTCAACAGCGCGTATCACGAATCTGAACAGTGGCGCTCACCCGCACCACAGGTGGAGCCCACAGAAGCCAATATTCGTTTGCGAGCGGACGCTTTCTCAAACAGCGCTGAAGCTCACTGGAGCCAACTGGGATTACGACGGTACAAATGCAACTATTTGCGCTAGCTCCTTTCTGTCGTTACTCGCATCCGGCAAACAAACTTGGCACACGGAAAGGAACGGACGTGCTCGTAAATGAGACCGCCGCATACTCAGGAACCGTGCCGCTCAGCGCACGCTCGCCCGCCCGCCCTCGTGGTCAGCCACGTTGGCGACTGGACGCTGCCGCCGGAATAGCTGCGCGAGGTGAGTCGTCACGCAGCACGGCTTCAAAGGAACGCCGCCTTTTCAGCCCCACACGATGCCCATTTTTGCAGGCTGATACACGGCACTTGTCCCCACCGCATGTTTAGAAGTTGGATTCATTCGACTAAGAATTCAAGATTTACCCTTACCCGCGCGAGTTCCTTGGGTTCCAACTTGAGAAGTCCGGAGACATATGTCCGACCATGGCGCTGGAGTTCGCTACTTGACACGCCACCTAGGGCTGAGTGAACTCGCTGCATCAGTCCGCTGTCTGCCTGCAATTTTGCAGCAAATTCCGGCTTGGGCGTCATCCCAAGATAACTATTCAGTACAACGGCGTTTGACTTGTTCCAAACGAATCGTCGGGCTCCTGAAACGTCGGACTTTGCCATATACATGAACACAAAAGTCGGGGCGGTGCGCACTTCCTGCCTATAAATCGGTCGACGCTGACTTACTAAAGTTCGGGCACCTACCTCTTCCTGAATCATTTCGAGATATCGGGCAAATCGACTCGACTTGGCTCGAATACTGTCAAGGTCCTCCGACGTGTCAATAAGCCACATTCTGGGCACGACGAGGGGTCCTCCCGCAGCATCAGCCTCAACGACAGACGAAGTCAGCCATCGAGATTTTGGGAGCAAAGAACGCACCCACTCCGGCCACACCCCATACAGTTCGAGATCACTCTCACCGAGAACGAAAAGCGCATTCGCACCGGTTGCGATTCCACGTTTAATATCGAAATAGTCTCCGATAGTCCGCTCGGAATCAAGCTGAACAGGCGCCTGTAAAGTAGCCCAGTTCCACTTCGGGCGTTCTCGCAAAGAACTCATCGGCAGTGTAAGTGTCTCGAGTGGGTTGAGGAGCGTGCCACCGCGAGATATTTCAACGGTGTCTCCCACACCCGCCGCGAACCGTTCATAGATGATTACAGCGGACGATATGCGAGCGTTGTCAAATAGCGGGGAACTGCCGTCATAAATGTGTAGACGGCGGAGGCGAACTACCGTCGTCAAGTATCCTCGAAGCGCTCTCCCGTAGTCGGTTGCCACCAGCTCAGAGGGGAGCAACCAAGCAGCGATTGCATGCTCGGCCAGCCAATCGTGGGCCGTAAGAATGAAGTACATGTATAGGTCGGATCGTCCGTCAATTCGAATTCCCGTGCGCTTGTACAGCGACTCGCGCAGCCATGCCAACGGCCTATCTATATCCTGGTGTCGCACGTACGGCGGATTTGCCAAAAGCAGAGTCCATAAATTTTTTGGTGGAAGCTGGGTCAAGAAATCGCCGACAATTACCTTCAGTCCAGCCCTTCTCCATCGCTTGCCGGTCGCGTGTGCACGGTCTGGGTTTATTTCAACGCCCTCTGCCGACTCAAATGAAATTAGGGAAAGCAGTCGTCGGAGGGACGCAAAAAAAATCCCCGGCCCGACAGCTGGATCACCGAATCGAACGGGTTCCTTGACGTCAACAAATACTGCGGCCGCGGCAGCGATGTCGTAGGCGAGTTCAGGTGGGGTAAGGAACATCGCCGATTCCCGTTCATCGGGCAATGACAGCAAGCCGGGTGAGAAAGCGTTGACTTCTTTGGTGCTCCAAAAAGCATCCTGCCCCGAGATCGCGTCCTGTCCCGCATAACGCGCGACGGGATCCGTCGCGAACTCTGTTGGGTGATATCCAGCCGGCTCGACCTCCGAAGAATGATGCAAAAATTCGCACACTTCAGCTATCAAATTCAACCTATCGTCGTCAGACAGAGAGGCAAGATCCAAACCGACACCAATCTTGGTGGCAAGAGATTCCAGGAGATTGGAGGCAGAAGGAGTTAGTGACGGGCCACTACCCCGTGTCGCACTGCTCTTTGATTTTTCATAAGGTTCAACGCGCTGCCTATCGTTCAAGATCCTGAGGTTCCACTCGAATTTTTTCAACAGCGAATACACTCGCGCGGCGAATTCAGACTTCACACCATCGTAAATAGTGATATGAAAGATACTGTCTGGAAAATCCGGCTTATAAGACAACCACTCTAAGTCCTCGGATTCACATGTGATGATCACTGTCTTCAGAGCAAGTGCCTCTGTGGCAGCATCATCAAAAGTTGACACTTCTGAAAGGATTAAATCATCCACTAGAGCATTCGAGTAATGATCTAGTGCTTCGGGACGCACTTGCAATTTGGAGTATCGAGCAGTGATATGCGGAAGCGATCTACTTTGTGGTTGGCAGATTCGTCGGAGCAACTCAAGAGCTGACGCTACATTTCCGTAAGACAGATAGAGCACAAACTTACTAGGCGACACGACTAGATCACCAAGTACCGGATCAAGTCAGGTGACATTCCGCGCAACTTTCCTATTTCGTCAAGGAGCCCGAACATTTTTGAACCGTACGCCTCAGCACGAGAAAACATTTGCGTCCGATCGTCCCTATCCACAAACTTCGCGCGAAGCGCCTCAGTGGAAAGTGACGTCTGTTCCAGAAACCAACTGTATTCAGACAGCAAACTCTCAATCGTAGAATTCAATTCCGGCAGTTTGTCTTTCACGAGCTGAAGGCGATCTTGCGGTGTTCTTAGAGTCAGTTGAAAGACGTCTTCTTCGGTGGGTATATCCGAGAAACTGCCGAGCGCAGCAATTGTCGCAAAACATGTCGTCATTCGACTGAACTGCAGCTTGAAGTTCTTTACTCTACGGCTTAATTTCGCTTCTTCCGAATCTCCATCATTGCGTTTATTTTCGTAATTGAGGAGGAGCGTTTTCCAATACCTCATGATGTCATTTAGCAAGAACCAAGGCTGAAAACTGTGCTCGTGCCGCGGGAAGTCGCGATAATATGATTGGATTATATTTTTTAGAGCCGCTTCGTATTCATCTTTACCATAGATACATTTGCTCTCGAGAAGGAGGAGCATTCGAAGTGTGAAGTGATTGTGTGCGTCATCAATGGGCCCACCTAGATACTTTAGAATGTCTTCAACATTATGAGTTTCTAAGTATTGTGCGTCATTTGAAAACGCGGGGAAACCTAATTTTTCAACGAGATCAATTAGGCGCCCAAATAATTTTAGTTCGTTAGTGCGACGGGACTGCACAGCATTTCCCGTTGGATGGTATGTAAAAAACAGGTCGACGTCCGAGAATTCTCCCGCCTCCAGACGAGCAAAAGACCCGGCCGTGAAGATAGTCAGCCCCTCCAGCTCAACGCCCTCAACAGCAGCGCCCACTTGGTCCTTAAGTTCAGACAATCGGGTCCTCGAGTAGCCAGCTCGTGAAGAAAGGAAGTCGTTGGTCATTTCTGAATCTTACGGGCAAGACGTTCCATTCGTTTCGACCGTGATCCGCAGATCGTAGTAACGGTGTAGTTTTATGCCTACGATCCAATAGGCGTGCCGCACAAGATTGCAGGGGAAGATGACGGACCGCAGCTCCTTCGACGCTGGTTCGCCACGATTCCAGGTGCTCGCGCTCGATGGCGGCGGGGCCAAGGCTCTCTTCACCGCCCATGTCCTGGCTAGGCTCGAAGCCGATCTGGACGTCAACATTTGCGATTCTTTCGACCTCATTGCTGGGACTTCCGCGGGAGGCATCATCGCTCTGGCCCTCGGCGCGGGCATTCGGCCGGCGGAAATCGCCGATCGCTACACAGAGTTGGTGACGAAAGTCTTTCCTCAGGCGCGTCGAGGTTTGTGGAATGCTTCGCGGCGACTTGTACGCCCAACCTACGAATCAGCAGCACTCCGAGCAGCACTTGTCGATCTCTTCGGCGCTAGAAAGCTCGGCGATAGCACTAAGCGCCTGGTCATTCCCGCTTGGGACGCTCAAAACGGCGCAGTTCACCTCTTCAAGACCTTTCATCACCCTGAATTGAGGCGGGATTGGAGAATTCCTATGGTGGACATAGCCTTAGCAACATCAGCTGCTCCAACGTACTTTTCTGTCGCCAAGGTGGACGGACAACGTTTCATCGATGGAGGGATCTGGGCAAACAACCCGTCTGTCGTTGCGATCACGGAAGCCGTACGAACGATGAATATGCCTCTGTCGTCCGTTCGAGTCCTAAACGTCGGAACAACTGATCAACATTTGACGAACACGCGGCAGATGGACAATGGAGGAATTTTGACTTGGGCGCCGCATGCGATCTCCTTGGTGCTGACCGCGGGAAGTCGTGGCGGACAAGGGATCGCCCAGCAACTGGTTGGAAAGAATAACTACAGTCGATTTGACGCGATGGTGCCGGGAGGAATGTATTCCTTGGACAAGGCGGATGCAGAAGATATTGCCGGACACGCTGCCTCGGCCAGCCGAGGACTGAGTCCCGTTTACACTAAACGATTCGCGAGTCATCTCGCACCAGTTTTTACTCCGGGTGACGGCGCTGAGTGATACACAGCATTACGAGTCACCGAAGGTAGCCTGATATGTCGGACGTCGCACAGAATTTCTGTCCATCACAACACTCTGCGCCAGAGACCGGGTAACCGTTCTCTGGCGCAGCGCCACCACTCACGCTGATCGCGTACGACTCACCGAGCATGCATGATGTGGGGCGGCCGTAGCATCCGCCATGTCACGAAAGGGAGGAGGCCATGTTGCGACTCCACGGCCCGTGAGTCTTGGTTCTGCGTTCTGCGTTCTGCGTTCTGCGTTCTGCGTTCTGCGTTCTGCGTTCTGCGTTCTGCGTTCTGCGTTCTGCGTTCTGCACACTTCATTCCACGTTTCATTGGGATCATCACGTACCAAGCACCTCGTCGAGGATCTCAGCCGTCACCGGGTCGACCATGTCGGCCGTGACCACGTAGCTGTTCCTAGTGGTCTGCTCATTGGCATGGCCGAGAAGGCGCGAGGCCAGGGTGATTCCGGCCGCCCGCTCGATCAGCGTGGCGGCCGTGCGCCGATAGATGTGAGTCGTGTATTCATCGACGTCGACGCCCAAGTCAACAAGGTTGGCGCGCTCGTCCTCCACGAATGCCCGCAGTAGGCGCTCGTAGTTGCTGACGCTCAGCGAGCGGCCGGTCTTCGTGGGAAATAGGAACGCCTCCGGATCCGCCTCCGCGAGCGCCAGCCGCCGTCGCACCGCCGCTGCGGCCATCGACGGCAAGGCTATGCTCCGCCGTTGCCGTGACCGCTTAGGAGAGTTCTTGCGGTGCGTTCCTTGAGCCTTTGTGCTCACGATCGTGCCGCTCACGATGAGCGTCGGCGGCAACGTCGTCATGTCCACGTCACAGCGGCGCAGGCCAAGGCACTCGCCGATGCGCAGAGAGGTGCCGATCATGATGTCCATTCCGTCAATCAGTGCGCGATAGTTGGGCCGCGGGCCGTCGTCGCGGGTGAGCCGCCATACCTGCATGCGCCCACGGATGCCCGTGATCTGCACCGGCGTGAGGGCGGATTCCTTGCGCGGCGACATTGGCAGGCGCTGAACGTCCCGCACAGGGTTCTGCGGCATGGCGTCGTCGCGCACGCAATAGCCGCACAGCAGGCTCAACACTGCCCGTGCTCGACGGGCTTTCGAGATAGTCTCTTCCTCCAGAATCCGCTGCAGGATGCGGTCGCAGCGACCGACGGTCAGGTGGTCGAGCCGCACTCCCCCGCAGCGCGGCACGATGATGACACGGGCCGTTGTCTCGTACGATTCGTAGGTTGAGTACGACAGACTGCCCGCTTTGGCACGGGTGAGCACCTGCGACAGCCAGAGCTCCACTGCGTCGGCGATCGTGCTCGACGGAGAGAGGGCCCCGGCACCGCCGGTGGCCATGGCTCTCGCTTGTCGATGGATCTCGGCGATAGCGTCGTCGCGGGTATCGGCCGTCACGGCAAGGCGGTGCAGTGCTCCGCTGTCGTCGCGGTTGGTGGCGCGGGCGCGATATCGGCCGCTGGCCAGTTGTCGCACGTCGATGGAGCCCACTTCACCGGCTGCGATCTGCGGCCTAACCATGGCGGTGTTCGTGAACCCAGGTGAGCACGTCCTGCACGTCGTAACGGACGAGTCGGCCGAGCTTGATATAGGGCGGCCCGGTCTGCATCAGACGCCAGTCCTCGAGAGTACGCTCGGGCATTCGGAGCAGCTCCGCGAGTTCGCGCTGGGTGAGAAACGTGGGTGTAATTTGCGTCGTCGTGTCCATACGCAATAGGTGCGCCAGAGAGCTCGTGAGCGGCCCGACCGAGCCGGGACAAGCCCGTATCGGGCCGGGCACAACAACGCCCAAACAATCCCCGAGGGGGTTTTTGGTGTAGTTTACGGTAATTCGGCCCGTTTCGGGCCTGTCGGTCAGGGTGGGCGATAGTCGATTTCGCCGCGGAATCCTGCGCTTTTTAGTGCTGGGGTACCTGGACTCGAACCAAGAACAAATGAACCAGAATCATCCGTGTTGCCAATTACACCATACCCCAATGCCTAATCCGAAGATCGGGCCGAGTAGTAGCCTAGCCCACTCGGGCTGGAGAGGCCAAACCGAGGTGTCCCCCGGCGAGTCGAAGCCCCACCAGCTCAGTGTCAAGCAGTCGTCGTCACCGTGAGTGCCCGATCAAGGCGGTCGAGGGTTTCGGCCTGACCGAGAATTTCCATTGATTCAAACAGCGGCGGCGAAATCTTGCGGCCCGACAGCGCGACACGCAGCGGACCGAAGGCCACGCGCGGCTTGAGGCCCAGCCCCTCGACGAGCGTCGCGGCGAGCAGTTCATGCACCCGCTCGGTGGTCCATTCCGCTGAAGGAATACTTTCGAGCGCCGTGCGAGACGAGCCGAGAATGTCGGCGGCGTTCTGCGGGAGCGAGGCGAGGGCATCCGCTTCGAGTATGAGATCGGCGCCGGTTACGAACAAAAAACCGAGCATAGCGGGGGCCTCGCCGAGCAGTGCGATGCGCTCCTGAATAAGCGGTGCGCCCTGGGCGAGCAGGGCCAGGTCGGCCGCGCTCGGGGTGTCGCCGAGCACGCCGGCGGTCACCAGATAGGGCACCAGCCGAGCGGCGAAGTCTGACGCTTCCAGCTGGCGAATGTGGTCGCCGTTGATCGACTCGGCCTTCTTGAGGTCGAACCTGGCCGGGTTGGGGTTGACGTTCACGACGTCGAACGCGGCCGTGAACTCGTCGATCGAGAACACGTCGCGGTCATGGGTGAGCGACCAGCCGAGCAGCGCAAGGTAGTTGAGCAGTCCTTCGGGAATGAACCCGCGGTCGCGGTGCAGAAACAGGTTCGCCTCAGCGTCGCGCTTGGAGAGCTTCTTGTTCTTGTCGCCCATGACGTAGGGCAGGTGGCCGAAGCGGGGCACGAAGGTGGTCACGCCGATATCGATGAGCGCGTGGTACAGCGCGATCTGACGCGGGGTCGACGAGAGCAGATCTTCGCCGCGCAGCACGTGGGTGACGCCCATGAGCGCGTCATCGACCGGGTTGACGAAGGGGTAAAGCGGATGCCCGTTCGGGCGCACGACGACAAAGTCACTGAACGATCCGGCCGGGAAGGTAATCTCGCCGCGCACGAGGTCGTCGAAGGAGAGCTCGGTGTCCGGCACCCGCAGGCGCAGTGCCGGGGAGCGACCCTCGGACCGGTAGGCAGCCTTCTGCTCCTCACTGAGGTCACGCTCGAAGTTGTCGTAGCCCATCTTCGGATCGCGCCCGAGGTCGCGGTTACGGATTTCGATCTCTTCGCCGGTGACGAAGCTCTCGTAGATGTGGCCGCTTGCCTTGAGCTGCTCGATGACGCCGCGGTAGATGTCGTAGCGCTCGGACTGGCGGTACGGCGCCTGCGGGCCGCCGACGTCGACGCCCTCGTCCCAGTCCAGCTTCAGCCAGCGCATGGCCTCGACCAGCTGCAGAAAGCTCTCTTCGCTGTCGCGGGCGGCATCGGTGTCTTCGATGCGGAAGATCATTTTGCCGCCGGTGTGCCGGGCGTAGGCCCAGTTGAACATGGCGGTGCGAACGAGGCCCACGTGGGGCGTTCCGGTCGGCGAGGGGCAGAACCGCACGCGAACGTCGGTTCCGGTAGCGGTAGAAAACGGGTGTGCAGTGGTGTCAGACATTACTCATGATTCTAGTTGCGGGAGCCTGCCTGCTGGATTACGAAGGAACAGCTGTTGTCCTATGAATGCCACCTCGTCACACTGGAACCATGACCCCCGCACCAAACCAAAAGAGCACCCTCAGCCTCACCGACGCACGCGCACAGTACACCTCCGGTCGCGGCTATCTGGCCGCCTGCACCCTCGGGCTGCCGACGCACGCCACGATCGCCGCGATGCGCGCCGACACCGAGGCCTGGTCCCGCGGAGAGGCCAGCGCCTCGCGTTACGTCGAGATCGTCGAGCGCGTGCGCGTCGGCTACGCCGACCTCGTCGACGTCACGCCCGACCGGGTGGCAATCGGCTCGCAGACTTCGGTTATGGCGGGCTTGGTAGCCGCGAGCATTCCCGACGGCGCCGAAGTGGTGCTGCCGATTGGCGACTTCAGCTCGATGGTGTTTCCATTTCTGGCGCAGGCCCACCGCGGCGTGACCGTGCGGCAGGTAGCGCTGGCCGACCTGGCTGCGAGCCTGACTGCAAACACCTGGCTCGTGGCGTTTTCGCTCGTGCAGTCCGCCACAGGCACCGTGGCCGACAGCGTCGCCATCCGAGCCGCAGCCCAGGCTACGGGCGCCTTCACCCTGTGCGACACGACCCAGGCAACTGGGTGGATGCCGGTCGACGCCGCGGCATTTGACGCGACAATCTGCCACAGCTACAAATGGCTCGGTGCCCCGCGCGGCGTAGCCTTCTTCACGGTCTTGGAAGCCTTCGCGGCGCAACTGCATCCCATCAACGCCGGCTGGTATGCCGGAGACGACCCGTGGGCATCCTGTTACGGGCCAGCAATGACGCTCGCCCAAGATGCCCGCCGATTCGACGTATCGCCGGCCTGGCCGGCCTGGGCCGGTGCAGAGCCGGCCATCGATCTGTTCCGCAGCCTCGAGCTGGCCGAGGTGCACGCCCACAATGTCGGCCTCGGCAACGCCCTCTGCGACGGTCTGGGGCGGCCCCGGCTCGATCAGGCCATCATCAGTTGGCCGGATGCCGACGGCCGCGACCTCGCGCGCCTCACCAACGCCGGCCTCACCGCCTCGGGCCGGGCCGGTCGGGCCCGCGTCGCCTTCCACCTCTTCAATGACGAAGAAGACGTAGCGCTGGCCCTGGCCGCCCTGCGCCCCTGACCTATTGCTTTCCGGGCCCAGGCCCGGAACGTGGGCCCATGATCAAGCATGGGCCCGGTTGCGTAGGGTGGGCCCGGCGGACCAAGACGGTCTGAGCCGTACATCCGCGCGCCCGGCTTTCGTTCTTTCCGGGCCTGGGCCCGGAACGTGGGCCCATGATCAAGCATGGGCCCGGTTCCGTAAGGTGGATTCGGAGCCAAGCACCGCTCGGATCAGGCCGGGCGCACCACGGGGTTCACGAGTGTTCCGATGCCCTCAATCGACATCGTGACAGTGTCGCCGTCGACGACGTCTGCCGGCGTGTCCATCGGACCGGCCAGAATCACATCGCCCGGCAGCAGCGTGAAAACGCTTGAGGCAAAGGACACGAGCGCAGCAACGACGTCCTCGGTGGTGCGGTCGTCGTCGCCGAGGTCGACCGCCTGAAACTCCTCCTCATTGATCAATCCGCGCAGCGACGTGGCTGCCTCGTCGAACTCCGTCTCAATGATCGGGCCGAGCGGGAGAAACGTATCGAAGGCCCCGGCCCGGGTTTCCGAAGCGAGGTCGGCGGCGGTGACAACCGTCGCGACGGTGTAGCCGAAGACGCGACCAGCGGCATCCGCTATCGAGACGTTCTTGGCAATCTTGCCTATGATGATCGCAAGCTGGCCGTCGACCTCGACCCGATCGGAGGCGGCCGGCAGCACGATGGCGTCGCTGGGGCCGACTACAGTGGTGTTCGGCCGCAGCAGGAACGCCTCAGAAGACACCACCGCGATGATCTTCGAGCGTGGAATCACCGGCGCAAGCAACTTCACGTCGGCCAGGGCCACCCGGTCGCCGGTCGTGTCGAATCCGGCGAACATCGGGTCGCTCGTGAGCACGACCAGTTCGTCGTCGTCAACGATGCCGAATGCGATGGCGCCCTGGTAGCTGTAGCGTGCGATCTTCACGTGTCTCGTTCCCGCTCAAAAGGTTCAGTTTAGTCGAGGCGGGTGAGCCAGCCGTGACGGTCAGGCACGCGCCCGTACTGAATGTCGGTGAGTTCCTGACGTAGCGACAGGGTGACCGCACCCGCCGGGGCATCCGCATCGCCGATCGTGAAGTCCCTGGCCTTGAGCTGGCCGATCGGAGTGACGACAGCGGCGGTTCCGCAGGCGAAAACCTCGGTGATGGCACCGGATGCGACGCCATCACGCCACTCTGCCAGCGTCACCGCGCGCTCTTCCACGGTCATACCGCGGTCGCGGGCGAGCTGCATGATGCTGTCGCGGGTGACGCCCTCGAGAATGGATCCGGTCAGGCGAGGCGTGACAATCGTGTCGGTGCCGTGCACGAAGAACACGTTCATGCCGCCGAGCTCGTCGACGTTCGTTCCGGTCTCGCCGTCAAGAAAGAGCACCTGGGCGCAGCCGTTCTCATACGCCTCCATCTGGGGCAGCAGCGACGCAGCATAGTTACCGCCGCACTTGGCGGCCCCGGTACCGCCGCGGCCAGCGCGGGAGTAATCGGTCGACAGCCAGATCTTCACCGGGGCCACACCGTCGGCGAAGTACGCACCGGCCGGGCTCGCAATCACGTAGAAGCTCACCTTCTGGGCGGCGCGCACCCCGAGAAAGCTTTCGTTGGCGATCATGAACGGGCGGAGGTACAGGCTGGTCTCGGGCGCAGACGGCACCCAGTCGCCGTCGATCGCGATCATCTGCCTGACCGACTCGATGAAGTCCTCCACCGACAACTCAGGAAGGGCGAGGCGGTGGGCTGAGCGTTGCAGCCGCTCGGCGTTCTTCTCGGGACGGAAGGTCCAGATCGAGTTGTCGGCGTGCCGATAGGCCTTGAGGCCCTCGAAGATCTCCTGCCCGTAGTGCAGCACCGACGAGGCGGGATCGAGCATCAACGGGCCGTAGGGGGTGACGCGGGCGTCGTGCCAACCGGCTTCGATCGACCAGTCGATGGTAACCATGTGGTCGGTGAAGTGCTTACCGAAACTCGGGTCAGCAAGAATCTCATCGCGGTCGGCTTTGCCGCGCGCTCCTGTCGACGGCGTGAGGGCAAAAGTCAGGGGAAAAGTCACGGTCATTTCAGTACCTTGTCTGTCAAAAGGGTCACGATGGCGTCGCCCACCTCAGCGGTGCTGCGCCGTACCAGGTTGCTGCGCCGCCGCAGGTCGTCGGCCACCGCCTCGTTGACGCGAGCCGCGGCATCCGTCAGCCCGAGGTGGTCGAGCAGCAGCGCCACCGAGAGGATGGCTGCGGTCGGATCGGCGAGTTGCTGGCCGGCGATATCGGGAGCCGAGCCGTGCACAGGCTCGAACATGCTGGGGAAGCGGCCCGTCGGGTTGATATTGCCGGAGGCTGCCAGGCCGATGCCGCCGCTGATTGCCGCTGCCAGGTCGGTGAGAATGTCGCCAAAGAGGTTATCGGTGACGAGTACATCAAATCTACTCGGATTCGTGACGAAGAAGATCGTCGCTGCGTCGACGTGCAGATAATCGACTTCAACCCGGGGGTACTCGGCGGCCACCTCATTCACGATGCGCTGCCACAGGCTGCCGGCGAAGACGAGCACATTGGTCTTGTGCACGAGGGTGAGGCGTTTGCGCTCGCGGCTCTGGGCCACCTCGAAGGCGTACCGTACGACGCGTTCCACCCCGTAGGCGGTGTTCACGGATACCTCGTTGGCGATCTCCTGGGCAGTGCCGCGGCGGATCGCGCCGCCGTTGCCCACATAGGGGCCCTCAGTGCCCTCGCGCACGACAACGAAATCGACCACGCCGGGGGCGGCGAGCGGGCTCGTGACGCCGGGGTAGATCGTGCAGGGCCGCAGGTTCACATAGTGGTCGAGGGCGAAGCGCAGGCCGAGCAGCAGTCCCCGCTCGATATTGGCGTCTTTCAGGCGCGGATCACCGGGAACGCCGCCGACTGCGCCAAGGAGAATGGCGTCGTGCTGCTGGATTGACGCGAGGTCGGCGTCGGTGAGCACATCACCGGTTTCGAGGAACCGCGCTGCGCCCAGCTGAAACATGCTCGTGCTGATCGTGACGTCGTCGCGGGCTGTGACAGCGCCGAGCACCTTGACGGCCTCTGCGACAACTTCCGGCCCAATCCCGTCTCCCGGAATGACAGCGAGTTTGATAGTACGAGACATGCGGCTCCGAACCGGTCAACGATCACCTGAATTGCTTCTAGTCAAACCTTACCTTTCTCGTCGAAGTGCATAGGCTGGAGCGAAGCGCACTACCAACTGAAAGTGGGCAATCATGAGTATCGGACTGGGAATCTTTCTACTGGTCGTCGGCGCCATTCTGGTGTGGGCCCTCGACGTGACCGTCACCGGGGTGGACCTGCAGCTCGTCGGTTACATTTTGCTCGCGGCCGGCGCGCTCGTGACGATCCTCGGCATCGTGCTGATGACGCGTCGCCGCAACAGCGTGAGCACGACCCGCACCATCGCCGACCCCGCGAACGGCGAGCAGGTCACACGCCGCGAGAATTCGATCGACGACCTGTAGTCAGCGCGCCCGGCGCAGCGCGACGAGCGCGACGACGGCCGCGCCGAGCACGAGTGCAACACCGATCCACGCGGTCATTCCCACACCGCTGTCGAAAGCCTGCCGCGCGGAAACGAGCAGCTGCTGCGCCGCCCCGTCTGGCAGTTGCTCGGCCACGGCCACGGCTCCGCCCAGCGTTTCGGCTGCGGCAAGTCGTTCAGCCGCATTCAGGCCTTCGGGCAACAATACCGCCGCGCGGTACGACACGGTAAGAATGGTGCCGAGCACCGCCGTGCCCAGTACCGCCCCCAGTTCGTAAGCAGTTTCGGACACAGCGGATGCCGCCCCCGCCTTATCGCCCGGTGCCGTCGCCACAATCAGTTCGTTCGACACGGTCTCGGCAGCGCCGATTCCGATACCGAGCAGCACGAAGGCCACACCGATGGAGAAGGCATCGATCTGCCCGCCGCGCAGCGCGATCGACGCGAACCCGGCGACGGATATCAGCAGCGCCAATGGCACCACCCGAGACGGGCGTACCCGGCGGGCGATCGGCACGATCAGCAAACCGGCCACGATCATCGCCACCAGGCCAGGCACCAGCACGAGGCCGGCCGAGAGCGGTGAGAGGCCGAGCACGAGTTGCAGGTGCTGCGAAATGAAGAAGAGACAGCCGACGAGGGCCGTCACGCTGAGCAGGTTGACACCGACGGCACCGCTGAACGCGCCGCGCCGAAACAGGCCCATGTCGAGCATGGGGTTCGGCAGGCGCAGCTGGCGACGCACAAACCACACGCCGAGGCCCAGACCGAGCGCGATCGGGGCCAGAGTGAGCCACGTCACACCGTTCTCGGCGATGCTCTTGATGCCAAAGACGATCGGAAACATGGTGCCGAGCGACAGAGTGATGCTGAGAAAATCTATGCGCCCTGGGTGCGGGTCGCGCGACTCGGTAACCAAAATCGGTGCCAGCACGAGCAGCGGTAGCAGCACAGGAACGGCGATCAAGAACACTGAGCCCCAGGCGAAATGCTCGAGCAGGAGGCCACCGACCACCGGCCCGAGCGCGCTGCCGGCCGCGAAGCCCGTAGCCCAGATGGCGATGGCGAGGCGGCGTTGGTCACGGTTCACAAAGGTGGATCGCAGTAGCGACAGGGTTGAGGGCATGAGCATCGCGCCGAAGAATCCGAGCGCCGCCCGGGCAATGATCAGGCCTTCGATGCTCGGGGCGAACGCCGCAAACACCGACATCACGCCGAACCCTGCCGAGCCGATGAGCAGCAAACGACGTCGCCCGATGCGGTCGCCCAGGCTCCCCATGGCCACGAGCAGCCCGGCGAGCACGAGCGGGTAGATGTCCACCATCCACAACAGCTGCACACCGGTCGGCAGGGTGGCCGTAGAGATCGCCGGCAACGCAAAATTGAGCACGGTGTTGTCGATCGATACGAGCAGCACCGGCAGCATCAGCACGGCCAGCGCCCACCAGCGGCGACGGTCGTGCTGCACGGGCAGGGCGGATGCCGCTCCCCCGGGTGTCCCTGCGCTGGCTGTGAGAGCTTCGTCCTCGGCGACGCGGGACTCGGTGGGCAGCACGGTGGGCAGCACGGTGGGATTGGTGGGACCAGCGGGGGCAGACACGATCTCGTTCACTTTCTGGGTATTTTTTTGACCACCATCGGCGGAACATCAACCTTGACTGTACCGGCTAGACGGTATAGTTGTCCAGTCCGCTTCTTATGCCCAACCGACAGTCTGCGTGTTCGTTACCATGGCCCCTACGTCGAAACCTGCCCCCGCGCCATCCGCTCCCACGCGGGATCGGCTGCTCGACGCTTTCGAGGAGCTTCTGGTCGAGGGTGGCGAACGCTCCGCCACACTCGACTCTGTGGCAGCGGCAGCCGCGGTGTCCAAGGGCGGTTTGCTCTATCACTTCGCCTCGAAGGACGCCCTGGTCGACGGTCTGTTGGCCCGTCTCGACGCGCTCGCGCGCGAGGACGCCGACAACATTCGCACAGCTCCCGCCGGACCGGTCGACTACCTCATTCGCACCTCGGTGCACACCGGCAGTCCGCTTGATCGCGCTTACATCGCCGGTTCCCGGCTCGCCCAAGGCCGGGATCCCCGGGCTATGCAGGTACTCAGCGACATTCGCCGACGCTGGCTCTCGGTCATCGAAGACGACGTGCATGACCCGGATACGGCGCAGGCCATCATGCTGATCAGCGACGGACTCTACGTCAACTCGTCGCTCGCCGCGCACGACATCACACCATCCAGTCACACCGACGAATCGATGACGCGGCTGATCGCCCTGATTGGCCGGCTCCTGCCTCAGGATTCGTAGTAAACCAAACCGGAGCACCCGTCGCTGCGCCAG
This sequence comes from Cryobacterium sp. Y82, assembly GCF_002929495.1. Classification (GTDB taxonomy): domain Bacteria; phylum Actinomycetota; class Actinomycetes; order Actinomycetales; family Microbacteriaceae; genus Cryobacterium; species Cryobacterium serini. Next base: position 31,458 of record NZ_PJJJ01000017.1, on the reverse strand, counting down.
CTCACGGATTCGCCGTACTTCGGCACGAAGTGGGCGCCTGCAGTGCAGGCGCCCACTCGCATCCGTTCTGATTGAACCTAGTCGGTGAGGTCGATCTCCACCATGATCTCGGCGTCGATCGCGGCACGCACCGAGGCGAGCAGCCCGGCCGGGACCTCGGAGTCGACGGTCAGTACGCTGAGCGCCTTGCCGCCAGCCTCGTGCCGGGCGATCTGCATGCCGGCGATGTTGATGTTGGCCTCGCCAAATTCGCGACCATAGACGGCGACGATTCCGGGGCGGTCGGCGTAGAGCATGACGATGAGGTTCTTGGCGAACGGAACCTCAACGTCGTAGCCGTTGATCTCGACGATCTTCTCGATCTGCTTGGTGCCGGTGAGGGTACCCGAGACGGAGACCTGCGAACCGTCGGCGAGGGCGCCGCGCAGGGTGATGACGTTGCGGTACTCGGGCGATTCGGCGTCGGTGAGCATGCGCACGGTGACCCCGCGCTGCTCGGCAAGCAGCGGAGCGTTGACGTAGGAGACGGTTTCGCTGACCACGTTGGTGAAGATGCCCTTGAGCGCGGCGAGCTTGAGCACGCTGACGTCGAACTCTACGAGCTCGCCGCGCACCTCGATGTCAACGCTCGTGAGCGGGCTGTGGGCAGCCAATCCGGAGAACACCTGGCCGAGCTTTTCAACCAACGGGATGCCGGGGCGCACGTAGGAATCGATGACACCTCCCGCTACGTTGACTGCGTCGGGAACGAGCTCGCCGGAGAGCGCGAGGCGCACAGACTTGGCGACGGAGACACCGGCCTTCTCCTGGGCTTCGTCGGTTGAGGCGCCGAGGTGCGGGGTGGTAATGATGTTGTCGAGTCCAAGCAGCGGCGAGCCGGTGGGCGGTTCGCTGACGAACACGTCGAGGCCGGCGCCGGCGATGGTGCCGGCGAGGAGGGCCTCGTGCAGCGCCTCTTCGTCGATGAGTCCGCCGCGGGCGACGTTCACGACGAATGCGCTCGGCTTCATCAGCTTGAGCTGCGCTGCACCGATCATTCCGGTGGTCTCCGGGGTCTTCGGCATGTGGATCGTGACGAAGTCAGACTGCGCGAGCAGTTCGTCGAGGGTGACCGGCGTCACGCCGAGCTGCTGGGCGCGGGCCGACGTGATGTAGGGGTCGTAGGCGATGACGTTGGTGCCGAAGGCCTGCATGCGGGCAGTGATGAGAGCGCCGATGCGGCCGAGGCCGATGATGCCGATGGTCTTTTCGTAGAGCTCGACACCGGTGTACTTGGAACGCTTCCACTGGCCGTCGGCGAGGGCGCCGGAGGCGGCCGGAATGTGACGGGCCAGGCTGAGGATATGCCCGACGGTCAGCTCGGCGGCAGAGATGATGTTGGAGGTCGGAGCGTTCACAACCATGACTCCGGCCGCGGTGGCGGCCTTGATGTCTACGTTGTCGAGGCCGACACCCGCGCGGGCGATGACCTTCAACCGCGGCGCGGCCTTGATTGCTGCGGCATCCATCTTGGTGGCGGACCGCACCAAAACGGCCTGCGCCGTGGCGAGCTCGGCGAACAACGCGGAGCGATCCGTGCCGTCGACGTGGTGAATGTCAAAGTCGGGCCCGAGGGCGTCGACGGTGGCGGGGGAAAGTTCTTCGGCGATCAGGACGACGGGCTTCGACAATAAAATCGGATCCTTAGATTGCATTTGTTGATGGCAGGGCAAGCGGCGCTACTCGGATTCCACCCTACCGGCTGCACAATAGACCAATGAGCAGCGACGTAATAGACGGTCTCCAACTGGTTCTGCGCGTGCTTCTGGCGCTGGTTTTCATTGGCGCCGGGATCACTCATTTTCGGCCAGCGGTGCAGCGCACGATGGCGGCCATGATTCCACCGCGGCTGCGGCGGAGCGGTCTGGCCAGCCCCGTCAACCTCGTGTTGTTTACCGGGGTGTGCGAGATTGCTGGCGGGCTGGGATTGCTCTATCCACCGACCATGGTCGTCGCGGCCGGGGCACTCGTGATCTTTCTAGCTGCGGTGTTTCCGGCCAACGCCTACGCTGCGCGCCATCCGAAGCGATTTGGACGGGTAGCGATCCCCTTTGTCCCCCGACTCATCGCCCAGCTGGTATTGATGGCCCTCATCATTGTCGCGGTGCTCTAGCTAGACGATCAACCGACCGAGGCTGAACACAGTGGCAATGTCGAGCGACACGGCCGCCACCGCGCACAGCCCGACGAGCAGGGTCAGTGCCTGCACTCCGAAGGCCCGGTTGCGTCCCAGCCAATAGGCCATCGCGTAGACCAGCACCGGCAGGAGCACCCCGAAAATGAGCACGACCCAACCGAAGCCGCTCAGCTGGGTATCGAGGGACTGCGCCTGCAGGTTCAGCCCGACGAGGTTGCCGACGGCTTCCCACACGTCGTAGGCGTAGAACAGCCCGAAGAATATTGCGATGCTGAGCAGTGCCCACCGGGGTGGACGTCGACGGGTGGCGGTGGTGCCGCCTGGGACACTGCCCTCTGCACTGCTCATGAGCTGGCTCCCGAACCGATAATGAAGGGCAAGGGGGCGAGCACGACGACGCCGATCAACAGCCAGATCAGTCGGGCACGCGGTCGACTGGTCGTGAGCCAATAGGTTGCTCCGAACCAGGCAAGTGGCGCCGCTACCGCCAGCCAGGCGCCGAGCGAGAACATGAATTCGGTGACCGGGTCGGTGACGGATTTTTCAATGCGCGCGACACCGATGAACCAGCCGATCGTGTACAGCAGGTACATGCCGGCGAGGATGCCCATGCCGACCAGGGCGACCGAGCTCGCTGCGGTGCCGTCAGTCGCGGTGCCGTCAGTCGCGGTGCCGTCAGTCGCGACGCCTCCAGTCGCGGTGCCGTCAGGCGCGACCGCGTGAGCCGTCTCCGGGTCAGACTTCGCCGGATGCTGCGCCGAAGTGGTCGGCTGCGGAACGGTCCATCCCTCGGGCAGACCGCGCGGTTCCGGCGCCGCCTGATCTGTGCCCCCTGAAGTCAAGGTCGGATCATCGTCGCCGGCCCAGTTCAGCGCATCGTCGTCGCGTGTGGCGTTCATTCCTACAGAGTATCCGGTTGCCACCTAGGCGAACAGTGGAGCAAGGGCCGTGATCAGTTGCTGCACTCCGAGCACGATGAACAGCAGCGCGCAGATTCCGAGCGCCACATTGGTGAACCACTTATTGCGCCATTCCCGCGGGATGCGCTTGCCGTTCAACAGTCCCAGCAGGGTGACGGCGAGAAACGGCATGAACAGTGAGCCGAGCACGCCGTAGGCCAGAATGAGGCCGATCGGTGAGCCGAGCAAAAACAGGATCATGGGCGGAAAGGTGAGCCACAACAGGTAGAACTTGAAGTATTTGCCACCGACGAGGGTGTCGGGGTGGCCAGACTTCTTGCCGCGCATGTTGCCCCAGAAGTCGGCGAACATGAGGCTCACGCCGTTCCACACACCGATGATCGATGAGAAGGATGCCGCCCAGAAGCCCACCAGAAATCCGGTACCGACGACGACGCCGTACTTCTCGTTAAGCACCGTGGAGAGGTCGAGTAGTCCCTTGTCCCCCGCGCTCAGGGTGACGCCGGCAGCGGCGACCACCTCGGCGCCGACGATGAGCATGGCGACGACGAAGATGCCGGTCATGACGTAGGCCATGCGGTTGTCGATACGCATGACTTTCATCCAGCGCGGGGTGGACCAGCCCTTTTCGCGCAGCCAGTAACCGTAAGCGGCGAGGGTGATGGTGCCGCCGACACCGCCGGCCAGGGCGAGGGTGTAGAGCACGCCACCCTCGGGAATGATCGGCACGAGGCCGGCAAGCATGGCCGGAAAGTCGGGCGCGGCGATGACGGCCAGACCGACGACGGTGATGAACATGATGCCGACGAGCACGGCGGTGACTTTCTCAAAGAAGGCGTAGCGGCCGAACCAGACCATGGTGAGACCGGCCAGACCCATGAGAACGGCCCAGACTGGCAGCGGAAAGACCGGGAACAGTGCAGCAAGGGGAAGGGCTGCCGAGGACATGGCAGTGGCCCCGTAAACGAAGCCCCACAACATAATGTACGGCCCGAAGTACCAGGTGGTCCACGTGCCGAGGGACCGCCAGCCCTCAAAAATGGTCCTGCCGGTGGCGAGGGTGTACCGGCCGGCGCCCTCGACCAGCACGATCTTGAGGATCACGCCGAGAATGACCGCCCAGAGCAGGGCGTAGCCGTAGCGCGAGCCGGCCACGAGGGTAGCGACCATGTCGGCCGCTCCCACACCGGTGGCAGCCACGACGAGGCCGGGGCCGACGATTTTCCACTTGGGCAGTGGGCCATCGCTTTGCACTGTCGGTGCGGCCAGCTGGTCGTCGTCGTTGTATTTGCCTGAGGTCATGGTACTGCCGGCCTAACGCGAGTGGAACGGATGGCCCCCCAGCGCGTGGCATATCTGGTCTAGACGCCCGCTACGCTGCGGCACAGCTGTGCATCCGTGCACAGGACCCGATGAAAGCTACGTTCTCGCCCCCAACGTAGTACAAGTCTAGGGGCAGGTCAGGTGCTGACGGTCGAGGCAGGCGGAATGTTGTCGTTCAGCGCGATCGCCTGCTTGCACGAAGTTCTAATCGAGACGACGGATGCTGGCGGCAACCGTATACGTCCAGCCCAAAATACCGAGGAGGCAAACCCGTTCGGCGAGCCCGAACAGCGCAGGCTGCACGGTGAGGGTGAGTCCGAGAAAGAGCAGGCCCAGCACGGCGAGGGTGGTGAAGGCGAGGGCCACGCTCCGTGCCGCGGGCAGCGCTCCGCTGCGATAAAGCCAGGCGGTGAGCAGCATAATCGCGACCAAAGCGACGACAAAGCCGACAGTGGCCACGACGAGGTGAATAGTACCGGCCGTTGTCACGGCGACCACACCGTGACCGGCCGTGGCCGCTGCCGCGCCGTTCACGGCAATCACCACATCGGTCGGGAAAAAGGCGAGCACACCCGAGCAGACACCGCCAAGGGCAAACAGTGCCAGGCCAGCGGGCAGGAGACGACGCGAAGGCACTCGGGCAAGATAGCGCGTGCGGGCCGTCGCGTAGAGTGCTCCGACGGCGGCACCCGACGTGACCGCCCGGCCCAGAAAATTGACATTCATCACCCAGCCGTAGGGACCGACGGCGAGATTGCTCTCGGCGTCGCTGATCGGGCTGTAGTGCGGCGGCAGAAACTGCAGTACGACGTCGACGAGAACGTAGAGCAGCACGCCGACCATGGCGGCCGCCGCGCTGCGGCGTCGCCACACACCTAACGCGCGTGGGCTCATGCTGGTGACAGCCATACTCGGGGCCTTTCAAATGCAGCGCACAAAGGGACCCTCGCGAACGAGGGCCCCTTTGTCATGCGAATCGCATTCAGCGGATGCTTAGCGCGAGACCGATCCGTCGGTGTAGTCGTCGTCGGTCGACGCGTTCCACGCGAAGAGCTTGCGCAGGCTGCGGCCGGTAGCCTCGATCGGGTGTTCCTCGCCCTTCTTGCGCAGCGCGAGGAACTCGACTCCGCCGTTATCCTGATCGGCGATGAAGCGCTCGGCAAACGCGCCGCTCTGGATGTCGGCGAGAACGGCCTTCATGTTCTCCTTGACGCTCGGGTCGATGACGCGCGGGCCGGAGACGTAGTCGCCGTACTCCGCGGTGTCGGAGACGCTCCAACGCTGCTTGGCAATGCCACCCTCCCACATGAGGTCGACGATGAGCTTGAGCTCGTGCAGCACCTCGAAGTAGGCAACCTGCGGCTGGTAACCAGCCTCGGTGAGAACCTCGAAGCCGTACTGGATCAGCTGCGAGGTGCCACCGCAGAGAACGGCCTGCTCGCCGAACAGGTCGGTTTCGGTCTCTTCGGTGAAGGTGGTTTTGATGCCGGCAGCGCGCAGGCCACCGATCGCCTTCGCGTAGCTGAGGGTGAGGGGCCAGGCTTGGCCGGAGGCATCCTTCTCGACGGCAACGATCACGGGAACGCCGCGGCCAGCTTCGAATTCGCGGCGCACGGTGTGGCCCGGTCCCTTGGGGGCGACCATGATGACGTCGACGCCATCGGGAGCTTCGATGTAACCGAAGCGGATGTTGAATCCGTGTCCAAAGACGAGGGCCTTACCAGCGGTCAGGTTCGGAAGCACGTCGTCCTTGTAGAGGTGACGCTGCACCTGGTCGGGAGCGAGGATGACGATAACGTCAGCCCAGGCCGCGGCATCTGCTGTGGACAGCACGGTGAAGCCGGCTTCTTCTGCCTTGGACTTGCTCTTGGACCCATCCTTCAGGCCGACCCTGACCTCTACGCCGGAGTCGCGCAGGTTCTGCGCGTGGGCGTGACCCTGCGAGCCATAGCCGATAACGGCCACCTTCTTGCCCGCAATGATCGACAGGTCGGCGTCTTTGTCGTAGAAAATCTCAGACAATGTGTATCTCTCCTCGTGAATTGATGATTAGAAAAGCTAAAAAACGTTAGTTTTTGAAAACTCGCTCGGTGATCGACTTGGAGCCGCGGCCGATGGCGAGCAGGCCGGACTGGGCCAGCTCCCGAATGCCGAACGGTTCGAGCACCCGCAACAGCGCCTGCGTCTTGCCGCTGTTGCCGGTGACCTCGATCACGACGGCGTCGGTGGCCACATCGACGACGCTGGCGCGGAACAGATTGACCGCCTCCAGCACCTGCGACCTCGTCGTGTTGTCGACCTTGACCTTGATCAGCAGGTGTTCGCGCTGCACCGACTGCGCCACGTCGAGCTCGACGATTTTGATGACATTGATCAGCTTATTGAGTTGTTTGGTCACCTGCTCGAGCGGCACGTCTTCGACGTCGACGAGGATCGTGATGCGGGACAGGCCGGGGATCTCGCTGTGGCCAACAGCGAGGCTTTCAATGTTGAAACCTCGACGCGCGAACAGGCCGGCGACACGCGTGAGCAGGCCGGGCTTGTCTTCGACGAGCAGACTTAGAACGTGGCTCGTCACTCTTACTCGTCTCCCCAGGTCGGTGCGTGGTCTTTGGCGTACTGAACGAAACTGTTACTGACGCCCTGCGGTACCATCGGCCAGACCATGGCACCGGGGCTCACGATGAAGTCGATCACGACCGGGCGGTCGTTGGTGGCGAGGGCCAGTTTGATGGCGTCATCGACCTGGTCCTTGCTAGTGACCCGAATTCCGAGCGCACCATAGGCATCCGCCATCTTGACGAAATCGGGCACCATCGCGGTGCCATGACCGGTATTAAGGTCGGTGAAGGAGTGGCGTCCGTCATAGAACAGGGATTGCCACTGGCGCACCATGCCGAGCGACGAGTTGTTGATGATCGCGACCTTGATCGGAATCTTGTTGATCGTGCAGGTGGCAAGCTCCTGATTGGTCATCTGGAAGCAGCCATCTCCATCGATCGACCAGACCACCCGGTCCGGTTCGGCGACCTTGGCCCCCATGGCAGCCGGAACGGAGTAGCCCATGGTGCCGGCGCCACCGGAGTTCAGCCACGAGTTGGGTCGCTCATACTTGATGAACTGCGCCGCCCACATTTGGTGCTGGCCGACACCGGCCGCGTAGACCGCCTCGGGGCCGGTGAGCTCACCGATGCGCTGGATCACATATTGCGGGGCGAGCAGTCCGTCGGTCGGCTCGGTGAAGCCGAGCGGGAACTCTTCCTTCAGGCCGTGCAGGTAGGTCCACCACTCGGTCGTATCAGGTTCGGATCCCTGTACGGCATCGGCCCAGGCCAGGGTCAGATCGGCGATGACATCCTTGGCATCCCCGACGATGGGTACGTCGGCGAAGCGGATCTTGGAGATCTCGGCCGGGTCGACGTCAACGTGCACGATCTTCGCGTTGGGCGCGAATTCGCTGATCTTTCCGGTCACCCGGTCGTCGAAGCGCGCTCCGAACGAGATGATGAGGTCGCTTTCCTGCAGCGCGAGCACGGCCGGAACCGTGCCGTGCATACCCGGCATGCCGAGGTGCTGCGGGTGCGAGTCGGGAAACGCACCGCGGGCCATGAGGGTGGTCACGACGGGTGCACCGGTTGCTTCGGCCAGGGCGAGCAGTTCAGCGGATGCCTGGGCGCGGATAACACCTCCGCCCGCGTACAGTACGGGCTTCTTCGCGGCCAGCAGCAGCTGGGCTGCCGCCTGCACCTGCTTGCCGTGCGCCTTGACGATCGGACGGTAGCCGGGGAGGTCGAGCTTGGGCGGCCAGATGAACGGCGCCAGGTTCTGCTGCGCGTCCTTGGTGATGTCCACAAGCACCGGGCCGGGGCGGCCGGTGGAAGCGATGTGGTACGCCGACGCGATCGCGGCCGGAATCTCTTCGGCGCGACGGGCGAGGAAGGAGTGCTTGGTGATCGGCATGGTGATGCCGATGATGTCGGCCTCCTGGAAGGCGTCCGTTCCCATCGAGGTGGAAAACACCTGGCCGGTGATCGCGAGCAACGGAACCGAGTCCATGTAGGCATCCGCTATGGCGGTGACAAGGTTGGTAGCGCCAGGGCCGCTCGTGGCGATGGCAACGCCAACGCGACCCGTGGCGGAGGCGTAGCCCTCGGCTGCGTGGCCGGCTCCCTGTTCGTGCCGCACCAGGATGTGGCGAATCTTGGTTTGCGTCATGAGCTCGTCGTACAGCGGAATGACGGCGCCGCCGGGGATGCCGAAGACATCAGTGACGCCGAGCAGTTCGAGGGTGCGAATGATTGCTCCCGAGCCGGTAAGCATCTCCGGCTCTGCAGACGCCGGAGCTGAAGGCACGGGACTGGTTTCCGTGGTCATGGTCGTTGAATCCCTACTTCGAATCGGTCGGTTGGGGCTTACCCGTTCGCGAGATCACCCGGTGCGATTAGCCGGTGATGGCGCCTTCGGCGGCTGAGTGCACGAGCTTGGCGTACTTGGCGAGGACGCCACGCGTATAGCGCGGGGGAAGCGGCGCCCAGCCTTCTCGGCGGGCGGCCAGCTCGCCAGAAGCGACCAGTAGGTCAAGCGTGCGAGCTGCGATATCGACCCGTATCAGATCCCCATCGCGCACGAAGGCGATTGGACCTGCGTCCACCGCTTCGGGTGCTATGTGGCCGATACACAGTCCGGTTGTGCCGCCTGAGAATCGACCGTCCGTTAACAGTAGTACATCAGAGCCGAGGCCTGCGCCCTTGATGGCGGCGGTGATCGAGAGCATCTCGCGCATGCCCGGCCCGCCCTTGGGACCTTCATAGCGGATGATGACAACGTCACCCTTGTAGATCTTGCCCTCGGTCAGCGCGTCCATCGCGGCGCGCTCCCGCTCGAACACCCGTGCCGGTCCCTCAAACACGGCAGCGTCGAAGCCCGCGGTCTTCACGACGGCGCCCTCGGGGGCAAAGGTGCCCTTGAGGATAGTGATACCACCGCTTTTGTGAATGGGATTGTCGAGCGTGCGCAGCACCTCCCCGTCGAGGTCGGGCGGGTCGATCTCGGCGAGGTTCTCGGCCACGGTCTTGCCGGTGACGGTGAGCGCGTCGCCGTGAATCAGGCCGGCTTCCAGCAGCGCGCGCATGACGACGGGAACGCCGCCCTGACGGTCGACGTCGTTCATGACGTACTTGCCGAAGGGCTTGAGGTCGCCGATATGCGGCACCTGGTCGCCAATGCGGTTGAAGTCATCGAGGGTGAGTTCGACCTCGGCCTCACGGGCGATGGCGAGCAGGTGCAGCACCACGTTGGTCGAGCCGCCGAAGGCCATCGCCACGGCAATGGCGTTCTCGAATGCCTTGCGGGTGAGAATGTCGCGGGCCGTGATGCCGAGGCGCAGCATGTTGACGACGGCTTCGCCCGAGCGGCGGGCAAAATAGTCGCGGCGACGATCAGCGGATGCCGGGCTCGCCGAGCCGGGCAGGCTCATTCCGAGGGCTTCCGCGACGCTGGCCATGGTGTTTGCGGTGTACATGCCGCCGCAGGCGCCCTCACCGGGAGCAAACGCGCATTCGATGCGCTTGGCATCCGCTTCGCTCATGCGGCCGGCTTTGACCGCGCCGACGGCTTCAAACGAGTCGATGATAGTGATGTCTTTTTCGGTGCCGTCGGAGAGCTTGACCCAGCCCGGCGCGATCGATCCGGCATAGAGGAACACGCTCGCGAGGTCGAGGCGGGCTGCGGCCATGAGCATACCCGGCAGTGACTTGTCGCAGCCGGCGAGCAGCACGCTGCCGTCGAGACGCTCGGCCTGCATGACGACCTCGACCGAGTCAGCGATGACCTCGCGGGAGACGAGGGAGAAGTGCATGCCCTCGTGACCCATCGAAATGCCATCGGAGACGGAGATGGTGCCGAACTGCAGTGGGTAGCCGCCGCCGGAATGTACACCCTCCTTAGCGGCCTGAGCCAGGCGGTCGAGCGACAGGTTGCACGGTGTGATCTCGTTCCACGAGCTCGCAATACCGATCTGTGGCTTGTCCCAGTCGGCGTCGCCCATGCCGACAGCACGGAGCATGCCACGGGATGTTGTGGCCTCGATCCCATCGGTGACGTCGCGGCTACGGGGTTTCACATCAATCTCAGACATGCTTCTGAGTCTAGAACCTTGCCGAGCCGGGTCAGCGCGTCTGGGCCGAGCGCAGCTCGGCGATGCGCGCCAGAACCTGGGTGACCTCGCGCGGGCTGCGTACCCGGTAACTCGCGAGGGTGGCACCCTGCCCGATTTTGAGCCCGACGTCGTCGTCGCGCAGAGCCCCGAAGGCATCCTCGTCGGTTACGTCGTCACCGGCGTAAAACACGCGATCGGCACCGGTGTATTCGCGCAACTTAGTGACGGCGTCACCCTTGGTGCTTGAGCGCACCGAGAATTCGAGTACGTTCTTACCTTCTCGAACGGTCAACGAGGGCAGCTGATCGCCGAGTTGCTCACGCGCTTGACGCTCGGCCTTCTGGCCGTCTTCCTCGGTGGCGAGGCGAGTGTGCAGGGCCAGGCCCGCGGGCTTGCGCTCAATGGTGGTGCCGGCGATTCCGCCGGAAATGCTCTCGAGCACCCGGGCGAGCGTATCGAGTTGCTCGAGTTCGGTGGAAAGCAGGTTGAGCTCAATCTCGGGGGTATCCAGCTGCACCTCGATGCCGTGCGAACCGGTGAGCAGCACCGAGCTCTGCGGCTGGGCGACGTGTTGCAGGCTCACCAGGGCGCGTCCGGAGACGAGGGCGACTCGCACGCCCGGCAGGTCGAGCAGGGCCTGCACGGTTTCCCGGGTGCCGGCGATGGCGCGGGCGTCTTCGGGGTGGTCGACGTGGGGCGCCAGGGTGCCGTCGAAGTCGAGGGCGATGAGCAGGTTCTCGGCGCCGGCAATGCTTTGCAGGGCCAGGTCGAGGTCGTCGGGGATTCCGGCTGGCACGGCGGCTCCGCCGGTGAGCGCTCTCAGAAAGGAAGCCGACCAGACGGCGACATCGTTTTCGGCGACTTTGCGTCGCAGCGAGCGCATGCGCCGCGAACGCTCCCGCTTGGGCATCTCCACCGCTCGCACGATAGCGTCCTTGGTGCCGTCAATGTCGTGCGGATTGATGAGAATTGCCTGTTTCAGTTCATCGGCGGCGCCGGCGAACTCGCTCAACACGAGCACTCCGTCGACGTCGAAGCGCGCGGCCACGTACTCTTTGGCGACGAGGTTCATGCCGTCGCGCAGGGCGGTGACGAGCATAACGTCGGCGGCAAGGTACATCGCGACCATCTCTTCGCGCGGATAGCTATGGTGGTGGTAGCTGATGGCGGTGTGACTGATCGTGGAGAAATCGCCGTTGAGCCGGCCGACGGCGAGCTCGATCTCGTCGCGCAGGGCCATATAAGTACTGACTCGTTCACGGGACGGGCTGGCGACCTGCACCAGGGTAACGTCTTCGACGCTCAACCGACCGTCGGCCAGCAGCTCACCAAAGGCCTTGATGCGGTGGCCGATGCCCTTGGTGTAATCGAGCCGGTCGACACCGAGCATCAGTGTTTTGGGGTTGCCAAGGTCTGCGCGAATTTGGCGAGCCCTCGCTTGAATATCGGGTCGCCGAGCAAGTTCTTCGTAGCCGGCGGAGTCGATCGAGATGGGAAAGTGTTTGGCGATGACGCGGCGGGACTCTTCGTTCTCACCGGTCGGCACGTCGATGACGACGCCGCGGGTGGGGTAGCCGTAGAGGCGACGTACCGCTTGAGAAAAGTTACCGGCGTCTGCACTTCGCTGAAAGCCGATCACGTCAGCGCCGAGCAGCCCGTGCAGAATTTGTTTGCGCCAGGGCAGCTGCGCATAGATTCCATAGGGCGGAAAGGGGATGTGGTTGAAAAAACCGATGACGAGGTCGGGGCGGGCTTCGCGCAGCATGCGCGGCACGAGCTGCAGCTGGTAATCGTGCACCCAGACCGTTGCCCCCGGGGCGGCGACCGCGGCAGCCGCCGCGGCGAATCGGCGGTTGACGGCCATATACGCTTCCCATGTTTCGCGGTGAAAGCTCGGCGGAGCGATAACGTCGTGGTACAGCGGCCAGAGCGTGTCGTTGGAGAAGCCCTCGTAATAGTCCTTGATATCGGCTTCATCGAGCCGCACCGGCACAAGCGAAATCCCGTCATTTTCGAACGGTTCGAAATCGCGGTCTGCGACACCCGGCCAGCCGACCCAGGCTCCGTGCGAGGAACGCATCAGCGGTTCGAGCGCGGTGACCAGCCCGCCGGGCGACGTGCGCCACGTAACGGCGCCGTCCTCGGCTTCTTCGTAATCGACCGGCAGCCGGTTCGAGACGACGACGAAGGTGTACGTGCCGGCGGGGGCAGGCGCGGGCTCTACGAGTGGCGGGTTGATCTCGGACCGTGTGGGTCCGGCTGAAGTTGAAATGGATCATCCGTTCCGGGCACACCCGAGGTGCACACCTGTGTGGCGGTTCCAAGGTTACCAGTCGGGGTACGCCTATTCCCGGGTAACCTGATGCCGGAGGAACACATGCGAAAGTTCTTGTTCAGCAGCGCAATGATCGGCGTTATCGCCGGTGGGTGGAACACCGTACAGGCCACGCGGCACGGTCCGCGGGACTGGCGCCTCGTAATGCTGTGGCTCGGCTGGGGCCTGAGCGCCGCCGTCGCCATCGGCACGGTCATCGAAGACGCGAATGAACGTCAAATCGAGAGCTGAATTCAGCTCCCAATCGGCGCGTTCGGCGGCGTGTCCCCCGGCAAGTCGACGACTTGTCACCGAAAATAAACAGAGTGGCTCATTTCAGCTGCACACGCGCACCGGAAAGGGGCTTGTCATGTTTGGTCGTCGACGCCGACGTTTGGCCGCGAGTGCGGCGCTGAACGTCGCCTCCGCCCCGGTGCTGCGCGACGAACAAATTTTCGAGCTGCTGCACGACAAGCTCACTGCGTTGGTCGGTGAGCACGGCACCTGGACGCTGGTGGCCCGCAGCGCGGACGACACCGAAGTCATTTTTCACGCGTTGAAGGCCAGAGAGATCGCGACCGAGCTGACCGAGGTGATCACCACCGAACAAGCCGCCCTGCGCGGCGAGAGCAGTGGTGAGCCGACCGCCCTGTCCTGGTCCCCCATGCCAATCACGACCTGGAGCGACCCGGCAGTGAGCGAGACTCCGGCACGCACAGCGACTAGGGTCGACGCCACGCTCATTGAAGTCACGAGTGTCGAAACCATCGATGACGACCTGACTGCAGCATCCGCTGCCTGGATCGACAAGGCCTCCGCGACGCTCGCCTCGGCCCGCCTCGTCGCCTGACCGAATCGGCGACAATTTCGGCGTTCGATCGTCGGCCCATTCTCACCCTGGTGCTGACAGTATGGCCTGATGGCACTCAATATCGAGGACTACGCACTCATCAGTGACTGTCACTCGGCGGCGCTAGTCGGTCGGGACGGCAGCATCGACTGGCTGTGCCTGCCGCGCTATGACTCCGCCTCGATGTTCGCAGCGCTCCTCGGCAATGAGAATGACGGTCGGTGGCTGTTGGCCCCGGCCGACTCAACCGCCACTTCAACCCGCAGCTATCAGGGCGATACTTTCGTGCTGTCAACGGTGTGGACCACGGCCACCGGCCGGGTCGAGGTACTCGACTTCATGCCGCACGGTGACGGCCGGGCCGATCTGGTGCGCCGGGTGCGCGGCATCAGCGGCACGGTGCACATGACGCAGGATCTGCGCATCCGCTTTGGCTATGCCACGATCATGCCGTGGGTGCGCCAGCTCAAGGGCGAAGCGGTACGGGGCCTCGTTGCGATTGCCGGACCCGACGCCGTCGTGATGCGCGGCCCTGAGCTGCGCGCCGCCGACCACCGCCACGTGTCCCATTTCGACGTCACGACCGGGGACACGATTGACGCGCACATGACCTGGTATCCCTCACACCGCGATACTCCGCCCGCCATCGACATCGATTCTGCCCACGCCGAGACCTGCGCCTGGTGGCAGAAATGGGCGTCGTGTTGCAGCCATCAGGGACCCTTGCGCGCCCAGGTGGTGCGTTCCCTGCTGGTGCTGCGTGCGCTGACTCATGAGCGAACCGGCGGCATTGTGGCGGCTGCCACGACCTCACTGCCCGAGCAGATCGGCGGCACCCGCAACTGGGACTACCGCTACGTCTGGCTCCGCGACGCTTCGCTCACACTCGAGGTTCTGCTCAGCCACGGTTACGAGTTGGAGGCCGACGCCTGGCGAGCCTGGCTGCTGCGCGCCATTGCCGGCGACCCGGGCGACGTGCAGATCATGTACGGCCTCTCCGGCGAGCGCTACCTGCCCGAGCATGAACTGACCGGCCTGCCGGGCTACAAGGGCTCCTCCCCCGTGCGCGTGGGAAACGGCGCGGTCGACCAGTTCCAATCCGACGTGATCGGCGAGGTGATGGTGGCCTTGCATGCCGCTCGTGCTGCGGGCGTGCGCGAGAACGAGTTCTCCTGGCCGCTGCAGCGGGCCCTGATGAGCTTTCTCGAGAAGAACTGGCGCCGTGCCGACCAGGGCATTTGGGAGGTACGCGGCCAGCCCCGGGAATTCACCCACTCGCGCGTAATGGTCTGGGCCGCCTTCGACCGCGCGGTGCGAGGCATTGAAGAGTGCGGCCTCGATGGTCCGCTCGACCGTTGGAAGTCCCTGCGCGACGAGGTACGTACCGACATCGAGACCCGCGCTTTTGACGTGGCTCGAAACAGCTATATGCAGTACTTGGGCAGCACCGAAGTGGATGCCTCGCTGCTCGTACTCCCGCAGGTCGGGTTCTGCGCACCCACCGATCCACGCATGCTCGGTACCGTGGCCGCGATCGAGGCCGACCTCATGCGAGATGGGCTGCTGCTGCGGTACCGCACCCACGCCGCGGTCGACGGATTGCCGCCGGGCGAGCATCCGTTTCTGGCCTGCTCCTTCTGGATGGTTGAGCAATACGCCACGTCAGGACGACTTGACGATGCCAATGCGCTCATGAACCGGCTGCTCGGCTTCGTGAACGACGTCGGGCTGCTGTCGGAGGAGTACGACGTGACCAACGGACACCAGATGGGCAACACCCCGCAAGCCCTCTCACACCTGGCCCTGGTTCGGGCAGCGGATGCAATTATGGCCGCCGGGTCGTGATCCCGATCACGACCTCTACAGTTCGTGGTGTTTTGTTGTAGGTATTCTTCAGCGGCGGGTGGGTGCCGAATTCTAGATTTGAAACCATGACCGATACCACCCGTGTGAGCGCCCCGACCAAGCGCCTTCTGCCCGCCCGCGACCTAGCCCAGATCGCCATTTTTGCCGCCCTTATCGCTGCGCTCGGACTGGCCGGCCCGCTCAACATCGGGCCAGTGCCGATCACCCTGCAATCGCTCGGCGTAATGTTCGCCGGGGCGATTCTTGGCCCGCGCAAGGGAACCCTCGCCGTGCTGTTGTTCCTCGTTCTGACAGCGGTCGGTCTGCCCCTGCTCGCCGGAGCGCGCGGCGGGATCGGCGTGTTCACGGTGAGCCCGGCGGCCGGCTACCTCTACGGCTGGTTGCTCGGGGCCTTCGTCACCGGTTATCTCACCGCCCGTCTGCTGCCGAAGTATCCGTTCTGGCTGGCCCTCGGCGCCACGATTCTCGGCGGCATCGTCGCGGTCTACCTGATCGGCATTCCGGTCATGGCTTTGAACCTCGGCCTACCGCTCTGGACCACGCTCGGCCTAAACGTCGCCTTCATTCCCGGAGACCTGATCAAGGTCGTCGTGACCGTGCTCGTTGCACGCCAGGTGCACAAGGCTTACCCTGGCCTGATCGCGAAGGGTCACCGGCCGCTAGCGTGAGCATCATCCGCTTCGACCAGGTCGGGCAGTCGTTCGGTGAGCGCAGGGTGCTGCGCGACGTGAACCTCAGCCTGACCGAGCACCGCATCGGCATCGTCGGCGCCAACGGTTCGGGCAAGTCCACGCTTGTGCGCATGATCAATGGGCTCGTCACGCCGACGAGCGGAACCGTGACGGTGGACGGGCTCGACGTGGCCCGCCATGCCCGTGAGGTGCGCCGCAAGGTGGGGTTTATTTTCACGAATCCCGACAACCAGATCGTGATGCCCACCGTGCAGGAAGACGTGGCGTTCACCCTGCGCCGGCGCGGTTTATCTCCCGCCGAAATTGCTGAGCGCACGGCAGCGGCCCTGGACCAGTTCGGTCTGAGCGAGCACGCCGAGCACCCGGCGCACCGCCTCTCCGGCGGGCAAAAGCAGCTGCTCGCCCTTGCCGCCGTGCTCGTGGCGAAGCCGGCCACGATCGTCGCCGACGAGCCAACCACCCTGCTCGACGCTCGAAATGCCCGACGCATCGGCGAGCTGTTGCAGACACTCCCCCAGCAGGTCATCGTCGTCACCCACCACCTGCACCTGGTCGAAGAATTCGACCGGGTGATCGTGATCGAAGAGGGCGCGGTCGTTGCCGACGGAGCGCCCGCGCAATCTCTGGCGTCCTACCGCGCCCTGCTGCAGTGAGCAGCGGCAAATGATCGGCCTGTACAGCCCCGGCACCTCGCTCATTCACCGTGCGCCCACTCTGCTCAAGCTGTTTCTACTCTCGCTCTGCGTCGTGCTGATCGGAACTTCGCCCGATTTGTGGGTCGTCAGTGGCGCGGCGGTCGGCGTGACGCTGCTATTTCTGGCTGCCCGCGTTCCGGTGCGGGCAGCCGCAGCCCAGATCGCCCCGATTGTGCTGGTTCTGCTGATCGCGGTGCCGATCCAGGGCTTGCTTTCCGGCTGGATGCTCGCCGCTCTCATGGCGGGCCGGCTGATCGTGGCGGTGGCTCTCGCGGCCCTGTTCACGATGACCACAACGGTCACCGCCGTGCTCGAAGCGTTCCAGAAGCTGCTACGCCCGTTCCGCCGGTTCATCGACGCCGACCGGGTGGGATTGCTCGTTGCGCTCACCATCCGCTGTATTCCCCTGGTGAGCGATATCGTGCGCGAGGTACTCGAGGCCCGCACAGCCCGCGGGACGCGGGGCTCACTCCTGTCGATCGCCGTTCCGGTCGTGGTGCGCTCGCTCTACGCAGCGGATGCGTTGGGCGAGGCCCTGATCGCCCGCGGCCTCGACGACTGACCGGTTCCGCCCGGGCGGCACACCGGGGCATCCACTCAGGCGGTTCATAGGCGAATCGTGGCAGAGTGAGACCTTGGCCGTTCATGCCACCCCAATATTTAAATTCCCGCACCTACGATCTCGAAAGAGGCCCCGTGTCGAAAATCCCTGCCCTGCTCACCATCGTGGGCCTCACTCTCGCCCTCACCGCTTGCGGCAGCAGCGACACCCCCGAAGCAACGGATTTGGCTTCTGCCCCCGACGCTGCCTACAGCGAATGCACGGCACCCGGCACAGTTTCCGACGCTGTCGATGTGACCGGCGACTTCGGTGCCGTACCCACGGTCAAATTTGATGAGCCGCTTGACCCGACGTCCACCCAGCGCACGGTTGCCATCGAGGGCGCTGGCACCACCGAAGCGTCCGGCGGCTCGTTGGTCGGGGCATCACTCTCCGTGTACAACGGCACGACTGGAGCGACCGTACAGGAGACGACGTACCCGACCAGTGGCGCCAGCGAGACCATCACGGTGGGCGCAACGTTCCTCCCCGGCTTGGTGCGGGCCGTCAACTGTTCTGTTGAAGGCGATCGCATCGTCACCGTCAGCACAGCGGGCGACGCGTTCGGCGCAGACGGCGCTGAACAGCTTAAAATCGCCGCCGGAGACTCCGTCGTGTTCGTCATCGACGTCATCTCGATCACGAACCTGGCCGACCGCGCTGACGGGGTGGACCAGCCGGCTGTACCGGGCCTGCCCACCGTTGAACTCGCCAAAGACGGTGCCCCGACCATCACCGTTCCCGACGCCGAGGCGCCAGCCGAGCTGCAGATCTCGACCCTGAAGCTCGGTGACGGCGCCGTCGTCGCCGACGGAGACACCGTATCGGTCGAATACACCGGAGTTGTCTGGGCCACCGGAAAAACCTTCGACTCGTCCTGGACCACCGTTGGACCGACAACCTTTGTCACCAGTCAGGTTGTTCCGGGCTTCGGTGCTGCGCTCGTGGGCCAGACCGTTGGATCCCAGGTGATCGCCGTTCTGCCTCCGAGCGAGGGCTATGGTGAGGCCGGCCAGGAAAGTGCCGGCATCAGCGGAACCGACACCCTCGTGTTCGTCGTCGACATTGTAGGCACGGCGGCGACGCCCGCCGGGTAGCCTGTCACGCGTGCACCGCCCGTCAACCTTTGGGGTGACGGGCGGTGCATTTTTTTACCCAGCGCGGATCGGTTCCTGAGTGTCTGCCCAGCCTCAGGGTGCACCGGCGTGACAGTGTGGAATGCAGGTACCAACATGCCCGGCACCGGCCAGGCGTGGATTCGACCACCGAAAGAGGCTATTCACCTGACATCCACACTCCCTACCACGTCCACTCCCACCAAATTTCAGGTTGCCGCTCCGGCACCCGTCGCATCCGCGCTCAAGCCAACGACCATTGACGAGTATGTTGCCGCTCCCACCGAGCCGCTGGCAAGCGTCGTCAGGCTGCTCCGCGACAAATTCGACTTGGGTCTGCCGGAGACATCGACGGAACTGTGGCACGGGCATCCGGTCTGGCTCGAGGATGACCTACCGGTAGCTGGGTTCAAGGCATATCCGACTTTTGTGACCGTGTTGTTCTGGCGCGGCCAAGCCATCACAGATGACTCAGGCAAGCTCAACGCGAGCGGTTCGGCGGAGATGAGCGAGTACAAGCTGAAGAGCGTTGACGACTTCGACGAGGCGCTGTTCGACAGCTGGCTGCAGCAGGTGCGCGAGCTCGAAGCCGCATAGCACCCAGCGGTTCGCCGCCCATCGACTATCGGTCGGTGGGCGGCGTTTTCTGTTCCCAGCGCCCTGACCACGACGACAAAACGGTCAGCATGGTTGCGGACAGGAAGGGATGACTAAATGGACTGGAAAATTGAACTCGTCGCCGTACCGGTCACCGACGTCGACCGGCGAAGGCATTCTACGTCGACCAGATCGGTTTCAACGCCGACTACGACGCCGTCGTCGTCAATGAGAACCTGCGTTTTGTACAACTCACCCCGCCGGGCTCGGCCTCTTCCATTGTGCTCGGCGTCGGTATCACCGAGATGGAGCCGGGCTCCCAGAAGGGAATTCAGATCGTCGTGCCGAACGCCGACGAAGCACGGCGGCATCTGCTGGACCACGGGGTGCAGGTCGAACCGGTGGACGAGCAGGAATGGGGCCGGTTCGTCTACTTCGCCGACCCGGACGGCACCACCTGGGCGTTGCAGGAGTTGCCAAAGGGCGACTAGGTTTGCCGCAGACAGAGAACGGCCCGCGTCCGAGGACGCGGGCCGTTCTCTGTGCGGAATCCGTCACCAGCCGGGGATCTTGGGCGCATACAGCCGACAAAACCGTCTGAGAAATCAATATCTGCAAACTGAAGAATAGCTGTGAGTTGACCAAAACATGCGACATAATTCTCAACAGATGACAGCCTGAAATGGTATTTCGACCGAACATTTCCCGGTTGACGAGGCGACTCTTCGCCCTTCTGGGGGAGCTGACAGGAACGAGACAAATATGAATCACATGAAAATCGGGCTAACCGCTACCGTCATCGCATTGGCCATGACCGCGCTCGTGGGACCCGCCGCAAACGCTCAGGATGGGCAGTCGAGTGGCATTAGCCCTCATGATCGTGCAGACGTGGAAACGCATCTCATCGAGAGCAATATTCCCGCCGACCAGCGCAGCGCAATTCTTGCAACACTTGATTCTGGTGGCGTTTTAGAATCTTCCGACGATGACGCTGTGCCCGTCCGCATTGATGAACGAGTCGAGAATGGCTGGAATATTTCCATGGCCACATTCTCAGATGGGTCCTACCGCACGCAGGAGACGGAACAGGGCACGGACTCGACGGCAAAATCAGGTGCGAGTACCAATGCATCCGGTGTGACATCGTGCTCGAACTCGACCGCTGGCAGCTACGAGGTTCGAACTGGATGCACCGTCCGATTTGAGGATTCCATCTCGTGGATGTCCTACGTAATGGACCACCGCTTCGTTCCAGGCGGCGCTGGATTTGGCCAAATCGACGCCGTGTATGGATTTAAGGCCGACGTATACTACGGAAGCTATGGCAATGGCAGTGTTTCAATTGTCAAGCAGAGCGGAAACCCCGCCATTGCTGAGTCTGGCTTCGACTACAACTTAAACGGTGGCGGCGGCGGACATTCGTCCGCTTTAGCCTACGTCGACAGCAGCGGGCTTCGCCAGGGAGACTTCTAGAGAACGCCAGGACTGAGCTGACTCTTCGACTCAAATTCGGACCCAACGCAGCAAGAAGCCGCGACTCAAGATCGTACTTCCAATAACCGCGTTGAGTCATGGGATTTGTCCGTCCAGGAGAACGGCCGATTTGCCGTACAGATAGTCTACAAGTGCACCAAACGCTCGGGCGGGGTCATCCCCACCGAGCGTTTTGTGTGTGTGTTTACAAGAGGCTTCCTGCCCGATGCGATCCCTGCGATGTCACGTTTAACGGGTAGTCGCCGGGATCTCCGGTCAAGCAATCAGCACCGTTGTCCATCGAGGACAGAGATCGATTCCTTCAAGCGATAGGGTCTCGAGCACCCCTGTGAAGGAAATGAAGTACGTGCGTATTCGACCGCGACGCTTGTCGATATCGCCCAAGGATACTAATGAGAACGTCGACTGTTGCCTCGGACAGGCCCGAGTCCGTACCGAACGCAGCGATCTGGTCGCAAAGAGGGCCCGTGCCAAACTGGCACGGGCCCTCTGCACGTACTGACTAGCTGGTGAGGCCGTCTACATATTCCTGATTGTCTTCGATCCACTGGGCAACGATCGGTGCGTAGTCCTGACCGTCATAGTTGACGAACATTTCCTCTTCAAGGGAGTACAGCGTATCGAGGTCCATCTCGAAGTTGTTGATCCACTCGGCGGCCTGCGGGAAGTCAGCTTCAAACTCGGTGCTGCCATAGGAGTGGATACTCTCGATGTTCTCGAGAGTTCCCTCGGGGTCCTCGAGGTTCTTGATGGGGAAGGCTCCGTAGGCCCAGTGTGGCTCCCACAGGGTGACCACAATGTTGTCGCCGTTATCGGTCGCGTTCGTGAGTTCGGAGAGCATCCCCGCGGTCGACGACGTCACGTTATCCATACCGTCGAGGCCGTAGGTCGGGATGACCCGCTCTTCCATGGCCTGGTTGAGGCCTGAGCCTGGCTCGATGCCGACGATCCGGTTAGAAAACAGGTCGGCGTTGTCGGCCAGCTCCGCGAGCGAGTCGATCGGGGCATCCGCGTTCACAGCCACGGTGAGCTTGGATTCGGTATTCCATGCACCCAGGTCGACAATGTCATCGCCATACTCTTCGAGGTAGGACGCGTGGGTGTCAGGCAGCCAGATGTCCATGCTGAGGTCATAGTCGCCGGTGGACAGGCCCGAGTAAACGGGGGCCTCCGCGGCGTATTCCAGTTCGACGTTGTAGCCCTTCTCGTCGAGAATTGCCTTCCACAGCTCCGAGACGGCGATGCCCTCGTCCCAGCCGTTGAATACGGCCAGGCTCATGTTGGCGTTGTCGCCGTTGGAGACGGTGGCAGTTTCAGCAGAGGCGCATCCGCTGAGGGCGAGGAGTGAAACGGCTCCTACGGCGATGAATGACTTGGTACGAATTTTCATGGGTTTTCCATTCTCGACACCCGCGAAGGGTGGCAGGGTTGGCTCTTGGTGCTGGCGGCCGATCTGAGTGCTATGACAACCGCCGATGGACACGGGCGCTCGCGCGCTCGTGAGTGTGTGGGTTACAGGCGAACCGATTCGGGTTCGACCGGAATTCTGGATTCCACCGAAGCGGATACCGTGGCGCGGCTCTTTCGCAACGCGATGAGGCGGCTGATGGGTGTGTTGCCAGTACCGAACGCTGCGGTGACTCGGTCGAGGAATATGGCGAGGATCACCACGGCCAGACCCGCCTCGGAACCGAGCACGATGTCGATCCGGCTGAGACTCGTCATGATCTCCGCACCGAGAGCGCCTGCGCCGACCATTCCAGCGATGACGACCATCGAGAGTGACAGCATGATGACCTGATTAATGCCAGCCATGATCGTGGGCATGGCCAGCGGCAGCTGGATTTGACGCAGGATGCGGCCCGGTGATGCGCCGAAGGCAGACCCCGCTTCGACGACCTCCGAGTCGACTCCGCGGATACCCAGCTCTGTCAGGCGCACCCCCGGCGCCATAGCGAAGATGATGGTCGCGACGATTCCCGGTACCTCGCCAACGCGGAAGAAGAGGAGCGCCGGAATCAGAAAGACGAACGCGGGCATGGTCTGCAGGAAGTCGAGCACCGGACGAATGACGCTCGAGGCCGCCTTAGATTTGGCCGCCAGGATACCGAGCGGGATGCTCATCGCAATGGCGATCACACTTGCAACGAGCACAAGGGCGAGCGTGTCCATGGCATTTTCCCATTGGTTCATGCCAACGATCAGCAGGAGCCCGATGACGGTCCCCGCAAAGAATTTCCACCCCCGAACCGCCAGCGCCAGAAGGGCAGCCAGGCCAATGATCACGTAGAACGGCGGAGAAACCAGCAGGTAGTCGACGGTCTCAAAGGCGCCAGCGAAGGCGAAACGGATGAAGTCAAAGAAGAAGCTGAAGTACTCGGTGACGAAATCAAACAAGATTTCGACCCAGGAACCCACAGGGATTCGGAACTCGTTCACGCTTCGGCTCCTTCCAGCGCGGTTTCGCGCAAGGTCTCGGTGATCAGGCTGACGGAAATGGTGGCGGGCGGTTCGATCACGGGCTGCTCGCCCGTTGTCGTGGCGACGTTCCCCAGTGCCGCGAGCAGGGTCACCCGTGGAATCACACCGAGCAATCGGTTCTTCTCGTCAACGACGGCGATGGGCAGTTCGCTTTCGACCGAGGGCTCGACCAGATCGACCAGTACGGTTTCGGGCAGCACCGCGGTGGCGTCATCGCGGATGATGCCGCGCAGGTCGACCTCGCCGGCCTTGACAAGCTTGAGAACGTCGCGGTCACGCACGATCCCGGCGAAGCTGCGGTCGCGGTTGAGCACGAAAGTGACGGATGTCTGCAGGTCGCGCATCGTGCGCAGCGCGGCACGAGGGCCGGCCGTCTTGGTAACGACAGCACGCACTGGTTCCATCACGCTCGCGGCGGTGAGTACTCGAGCCCGGTCAACATCCTGCACGAACTGGGCGACGTAGTCGTTGGCCGGGTCGGTGAGGATCTCCTCGGGCGTGCCGATCTGCACGATGCGACCATCGCGCATGACGGCGATGCGATCGCCGAGAAACATGGCCTCGTTGAGGTCGTGCGTGATGAAGATGATCGTCTTGCCGAGTGCGGCCTGCAGCTCGATGAGCTGCTCCTGCATTTCGCGGCGAATGAGCGGGTCGAGGGCCGAGAACGCTTCGTCCATGAGCAGCACGTCCGTGTCGGCCGCGAGGGCACGGCCGAGGCCGACCCGCTGCTGCATTCCACCGGACAACTCGGAGGGCAGATTATCAGCCCAGCCGGCGAGGCCCACCAGATCGATGATCGTCTGGGCCTTGGCCAGGCGTTCCGTACGGCCCATACCCTGAATTTCGAGGCCATAAGCGACGTTGTCGATCACCGTGCGGTGCGGCAGCAGGGCGAAGTGCTGGAACACCATTGAGATGCTCTTGCGACGTACGTCGCGCAGTTCCTTGGCGGACACACCCGTGATGTCGGTGCCGCCGACGGTTACGGTGCCGGAGGTGGTCTCCCACAGTCCGTTGAGCATGCGGATGAGGGTCGATTTGCCCGAGCCGGACAGGCCCATGACGACGAAGATTTCGCCTGTTTTGACCTCGAATGAGGCGTCAATGACAGCGGCTACTCCGAGAGACGAGATTTCTGCGCGGCTCTTGCCAGCTTTGAGCTTTTTGACGATTTCGTGCGGGCGGCGCCCGAAGGCTTTGTAGAGGTGATCTGCTTTGACTGCTATGGACTCTGGACGAGGAATACTGTCGGTCACGCGTTCTCCGGTGCACGCCACCGTAGCCGATCTCACGGTCTACGACGCGCTGTGCTCTCGTGTCGGACGGGTAGGCACCGAGCGGCCCGGACGCGAGAATCAGCGTGGGCTGGGGCGATCATGGGATCACGTCCGTCGGCGCCTCACCATACGCATGCGGCCGTTCCATCTCAAATGGTGGCTACGCGTGCGCGTCCTGGTGAAGGGTTGTAAGACCGTCCATGAGCCTAACATACCGACTTTTCGGCGTACCGAAAGAAGGCACAAAAGGGGGTGCCGCCCGGGAGGATTCCTCCGGGCGACACCCGTAGCGCGAGTCTAATGCCCGCAATATCTGCCTAAGCGCGTTCCAACACCTCGGACTGCGCTGCTTTTTCGGCGGTGCGCTGGCTGTCCGCTGCGCTCACCTGGCCGTGAGTGAGCATGGTGCGTTCGTCGAACGGTTCGAGCTTGTCGAGCACGCGATCAAGCTGCCCCCGATCGAGTTCCTTGGTCCAGGACCCAATCATGACGGTGGCTACGGCGTTGCCGGTGAAGTTGGTCAACGCACGGGCTTCGGACATGAATCGGTCGATGCCAACGATGAAGCCGACACCGCCGACAAGTTGCGGAGCGTGGGCCTGCAGGCCCGCGGCCAGAGTGGCTAGGCCGGCGCCGGAGACTCCGGCGGCGCCCTTGCTCGCAATGATCATGAAGACGAGCAGCCCGATCTGCTCGCTGAGGGCGAGGGGCTGGCCGAGTGCGTTGGCGATGAACAGCGACGCCATGGTGAGGTAGATCGCGGTGCCGTCGAGGTTGAACGAGTATCCGGTGGGCACGGTGACACCAACGACGGGCTTGGAGACACCGAGGTGTTCCATCTTTGCGATCAGTCGTGGCAGGGCGGCTTCAGACGACGAGGTCGACACGATCAGCAGGTACTCCCGGCCGAGATAGCGCATGAGCTTGAAGATGTTCACACCCGTGACCACTTTGAGCAGGCCACCGAGGATGACCACGATGAAGATGATGCAGGTGATGTAGAAGGCGGCCATGAGCGTGAACAAACTGATCACGGCCTGGATTCCGGTGGCACCGACGACCGCGGCGATCGCGCCGAACGCACCGATCGGGGCGAGCCACATGACCATGATGAGAATGCGGAAGACCAGGGCCTGCACGTGCGCGATGCCATCGAGAATCGGCTTACCGGCCGCGCCCATTCGCTGCAGGGCGAAACCGGCGATGAGCGCCACGAGCAGCGTCTGCAGAATGTTTCCGCTGGTCAGCGACGAGAATAGGGTGGCGGGCACGATCCCGAGCAGGAACGACTTGGTGTCGGCCGATTCGGTGGCCTCAAAGGTAGCATCCGACAGGTTGATGCCCTCGCCCGGGTGGATCATGTTGCCAACGACCAGGCCGATTCCAAGCGCAAAGGTCGACATGATCAGAAAGTAGCCGAGGGCCAGGCCGCCGATCTTGCCAACAGTGGCGGCCTTGGCGATGGAGCCGATTCCAAGAATGATCGTGCAGAAGATGATCGGGGAGATCATCATCTTGATCAGGGCGATGAACAGGTCACCGAGCGGCTTGAGCGAAACGGCAAAGCCCTTCTCGCCGCCCCAGACCAAGCCAACCACGATACCCAGAAT
Source organism: Cryobacterium sp. Y82 (assembly GCF_002929495.1). Taxonomy (GTDB): domain Bacteria; phylum Actinomycetota; class Actinomycetes; order Actinomycetales; family Microbacteriaceae; genus Cryobacterium; species Cryobacterium serini. Next base: position 5,287 of record NZ_PJJJ01000017.1, on the reverse strand, counting down.
GACCGCAATGATGACGGCCATGTAGAGGTAGTGCGACGAATCGATTCTCTTCTTCGGTTTGCCGGCCTTGTTGAGTTTGCTGCGGATTGATGGCGTCGCTGTCATGTCAGACTCCTATGTCTAGGCTTAACCTGGCCCACCACGGGCTCCGGCTGGTGCAATTCGTTCCACACTGGTCGACGCAGACCGTTGGCGCACGGTTGCGGTCATATTGTTCACGAGCTCACGAAGGAGCCTGCAGTGCGTAAGGAATGGAGCATCGCTCGGCGGCTCTTTTTCGCGCACGCACTGTTCATCGTCGTGCTCACGGTCTTCGTCGGAACGGCCTTCTTCGTCGATACTCGCGATCAAGGCTACGCCGAGACCGGCGACCGCATGCTCGCGGTCGCCACCGCCATCGCCGACAGTCCCTTCCTGCTCACGGCGAGCCAGTCGGCCGACCCGAGCGAATCGCTGCAGCCCTACGCGCTCAAGCTGAGCGACGATGCGGGGCTCGACTTCATCACGATCATGGCTCCAAACCGCACCCGCTGGACCCACCCCACCGACGCCGAGATCGGCAAAAAGTACATCGGCGCTATCGAGCCGGCTCTCTCGGGAACGGCCTTCACCGAAATCAGCACGGGAACGCTCGGGCCATCCGTTCGTGCCGTGGTGCCGGTAACGGATGCCGATGGCACCGTGCGCGCGCTCGTCGCGGTGGGCACCACTACGAGCAACATCACGATCGCCCTGAACGCCCGGCTGCCCTCGGTGCTTGGCCTCGCGCTCGGACTGCTCGCGTCCGGGTCAGTGGTGACCTGGCTGCTCGGGCGCTACCTGCGCCGGGTGACCCTGGGCTGGGGACCGGAGCGCCTCGCGCAACTATTCGTCTACTACGATTCGGTACTGCACTCGGTGCGTGAGGGGCTCGTGCTGGTCGACCTGCGGGGCGACCTCGTTCTGTACAACGACCAGGCGTCGCGGCTGCTCGGCATTCCACCGCGGCCAGCCGCCGGCACCGACGAGCGGCCACCCACCCTCACCGAACTCAGCCTGCCGCCGAGCCTCGGCGAGCTGCTGCGCAGCGGCCGCACCGCGCACGATGAGATTCATCTCACCGGCACGCGGGTGCTCGTGGTCAGCCAGGAGCCCGCCGTGGCCTCATCGACCTCGGGGATTCGGCCCCGGGCAACGCCGATGGGATTCGTGGCGACGATTCGCGATCACACCGACCTGCAGAACCTCGGCAGCGAGTTGCAGTCGATGCAGACGCTGTCCGACGCCCTGCGAGCGCAGACCCACGAGCATTCCAACCGATTGCACACGATCGTGTCACTGATGGAGCTCGGCCGCACCGATCAAGCCCTCGACTTCGCCACGAAAGATCTAGAGCTGAGCCAGCAACTCGCAGACGAGATGGTCGGTTCCGTAGACGAACCCGTGATCAGCGCACTAATCATGGGCAAATCGGCGCAGGCCAATGAGCTGGGAATCGCCCTGACCGTCACGGCGTCGGGCACGCTCGCCCAGTCGGGGCTGTCGATTCAGGATCTGGTGACCGTGCTGGGCAATCTGGTCGACAATGCCCTCGACGCGGCAGTGGCCGGCCCGGACCCGCGTCGTGTCTCGGTCACGGTGTCCTCGACCGAGCAGGCCGTGGTGATCGAGGTCGCCGACAGCGGCCGTGGCGTCGCTCCCGAGATTATCGACGACGTGCTTCGCCTCGGATTCAGCACCAAGGGCGCCGGCGCTCACGAAGCAGGCGAGGTGCCGGGCCGTTCGATCGGAGGCCGCGGACTCGGCCTGGCTTTGGTGCGGCAGGCCGTGACCCGCCTTGGCGGCACGATCATCATCGGACGGCGCGAGGGCGCCGTCTTCACCGTGACGATTCCAGTCGTGACGATTCCGGCCGTGACTCCTTACGGTCCTGACCCGGTGGAGGTCAATCATGACTGAGGCCGCACTCCCGGTCATTCGCGTGCTTATCGTCGAGGATGAGCCGCTTGCCGCCGAGGCTCATGCCGCCTATGTGGGTCGACTGGCCGGCTTCGAGCTTGCCGGCACGGCGGGCACCGGGCAGGAGGCGTTTCGGCGCGTCGCAGCCGCGGCGTCGGCCGGAACCCCGATCGACCTCGTGCTCATGGATATGAACCTGCCCGACAGCCACGGGCTCGACGTGAGTCGGCGCATCCGTTCAGCCGGCCTCGCTACCGACATCATCGCGATCACCGCGGTGCGCGACGTCGACAACGTGCGCGGGGCGATCGCGGCCGGAGTCGTGCAGTATCTGATCAAGCCTTTCACCTATTCGACCTTCGCTACAAAATTATCCAGTTACCGGGACTTTCGTGCGGAACTGAACGGGCAGGCATCCAACGTGACGCAGTCGGCAGTCGATCACGCCTTCGCGAGCCTGCGGGCGCCGACCGATATCCCCATGCCTAAGGGGCTGGCCGAATCGACCCTGAACCCGGTGGTCAGATACCTGCAGGCGCAGGGCGCGCCTGTGTCGGCGAGCGAGCTGATGGAGCCTCTCGGACTGTCGCGCGTGACGGCACGGCGCTACCTGGAGTATCTCGCCGACACCGGCCTGGTGCTGCGCGCTCCCCGCTACGGCGCACCGGGACGGCCCGAGAACGAGTACAGCTGGAAGAGCGGGCGTTAGCGGTTCGTGAAAACCGGTGGCCGCTTCTCGACAAAGGCCGCCATGCCCTCGCTCTGGTCATCTGTGGCGAACACCGAGTGAAACAGTCGTCGTTCCAAGTGGATGCCGGCGCCGAGCATGGATTCGTAGGCCGCGTTCACGACCTCCTTGGCGAGCATCGCGATCGGCGCTGATTTCGCGGCGATGTCGGCGGCGGTTGCGAGGGCGTCAATCATGAGGTCGGCAGTCGGCACGATGCGGGCGACGAGGCCGGCGCGCTCGGCTTCGACCGCGCCGATGGTGCGGCCCGTGAGGATCATCTCCATCGCTTTGGCCTTGCCGACCGCGCGGGTGAGGCGCTGCGACCCGCCCATACCGGGGATGACGCCGAGCTTGATCTCGGGCTGGCCGAAGGTGGCGGTGTCGGAGGCGATGATGAAGTCGCAGATGAGGGCCAGTTCACAGCCGCCGCCGAGGGCGTGGCCCGATACGGCGGCAATAATCGGCGTGCGTACGGCAGCGAGCCGGTCCCAGCCGGCGAACCAGTCTTTCAGGTACATGTCCATGTAGCTCATCGTCGACATCTCTTTGATGTCGGCGCCGGCTGCGAAGGCGCGTTCCGAACCGGTGACGATGATCGCTCCGATCTCCGGGTCGGCGTCGAGCCGGGTCGCGGCACCGACGACGTCCTGCATGGTGGCGAAGTCGAGGGCGTTGAGCGCCTTCGGGCGGTTCAGGGTGATGACGCCGACGCGGCCGTGGCGTTCGAGCAGGATGTTGGCGTAGGTATCCGAGTCGTTAGTGGTCTGGGTGCGCTCGCTCACGTGGTGGCCTCTCGTTCGATGGTTGGTGTGGGTGCGAAGTTTCTCGGGCGCGGCAAACGCAGCTCGCGCTCGCCGAGCGGCGCGAAGTGCGCTAGCACGTCAGTGTTACTGACGGCATCAAGCGTGCTCGGCTGCCACCGAGGATTCCGGTCCTTGTCGATGACCTGCGCGCGGATCCCCTCGATCACGTCGTGGCCGGCCACCATGCGAAGGGATACCCGGTATTCCTGTTCGAGCACCTCTTCGAGGCTGCCGAGGTCGCGGGCGCGGCGGAGCGAGGCGAGGGTGACTTTGAGCGCGGTCGGTGATTTGGCCAGGATGGCGGTCGCTGCCTCCTGCGCTGCCGCGACGGATGATTTCTGCAACCGGTCGATGATCTCGGGCAGGTCCTCTCCGGCGTAACATTCATCGATCCAGGTGCGTTCTAACAGGAGCGGCCCCGGTGGCACGGTCGTAGCGGCGTGCTCGGCGATAGCCTCGGCAGCGGGCATCCGTTTGAGGGCGTCGACCAGAGAATCGAGCCGGGCCGCGTCAACGAAGCTGTCGGCGAGGCCGAGGGTGATGGCGTCGGCGCCCGTCATGGTCGCGGCGGTGAGGGCGAGGTGGGTGCCGAGCTCGCCGGGGACGCGCGAATATAGGTACGTTCCCCCGACGTCGGGCACGAAGCCGATGGTCGTTTCGGGCATGCCGAGTTTGGTGCGTTCGGTCACGACGCGGTGCGCAGCGTGGCCGGAGAGGCCGACTCCCCCGCCGAGCACGATGCGGTCCATTAAAGCGACCAATGGTTTGGAGTATCGCTTGATCTGCGCGTTGAGCGTGTACTCGTCGGCCCAGAATCGAGCGTTCTCTTCGGGGTCACCGCCAGTATCGGTCTGGGCGCTAGTATCGGTCTGGGCGCCAGTGCCGGTCTGGGCGTCGGTGCGGCCATCGCGGTAGATCGAGACGATGTCGCCGCCGGCGCAGAAGGCACGATCTCCACTTCCGGTGAGCAGAACGGTGCGCACTGCGGGATCGTCGGCCCACTCTGTGAGGGCTTCGGCGATGGAACGGATCATGGCGTGGGTCAGCGCGTTGAGCGCCTGCGGCCGGTTCAGGATGATGCGGGCGAGCGGTCCATCGCGCTGCAGCAGTACTTCTTCGTTGTTATCAGCGGATGCAGCGGAAGGTGCCGCAGCGCTAACACCCGGCTCCGCTCCTCTGATCTTGCCCAAGATGCTGTCGATCGAGTCCGTGCGGGGCATAAAAAACCTTTCCGCGTCGATGCGGTTGAGTAAGGGGTACGTGTTAGCACAGTCTATCGACGTGAACTTTCTCGTCTGCGAGCACTCGTGAAACTGATGCCGACCTCCACCGGAAAGGCAGAAGCTCTGCCGGACCGTGCGCGCTAGAACGGTTGCGGGTTGGGGTCGGTCGTGTTCCAGACGGAAATCCAGGGGTCGCGCTCAAGTGATGCAGGCGGTGCGTGTGGCAGTGCCGGTTGCGGTGTGTGCCGGACGTGGGGGCTGATGCGGATGGCGGGGTCGGTGGCGTAGTGTTTGCCGGCGGGGCTGGTCCAATTGAGGGGGCCGTCAAGGTCGACGGTGACGGTCCAAGCGGAGTAGTGCTTCAGATTGTGGTGAGCGGGGCAGAGGTGGTGCAGGTTGGTGCGGTGGTGGGGCCGCCGAATTGTTTGTCGCGGGTGTGGTCGAGGTCGCTGTGCCCGGCGGAGCGGTTGCAGCCGGGGAACCGGCAGGTCCCGTCCCGCAGGCGCAAATATTTCTTCAAGCTTGCCGGCACCCGGAACGGTTCTGCGCTGACATCGAGCACGATACCGGTGTGCGGGTGGGTGAGGATGCGC
>NZ_PJJJ01000016.1 GCF_002929495.1 Cryobacterium sp. Y82 | reverse complement strand
TGATTCCTGATTCTCGCCCTACGTCAAACGGCGGACTTGCTGTTAGCTACTGGCCTCACCCAACCCTGGCACGTAGGGCCACGACATCGTCCACCGGTAGCGGATAGTGCACGGCGGGGCTCCACCCGCAGCGGCCAGCGTTCGTGCAACGTCGTTCGACTCAGGCTGGTCAAGGCTCCCCTTGAAGAACCCTCCACCGTGAATCCACACGATCGTCGCAGATTTGACCTGCGTGGTGCCGTCGGGCGGGAAGTACCAGCGCACCGGTATGTGGCCGTGCGGACCCTGGATCACGCTGTCAACCGTGTCGACCGTCGTCGAGTCTTCGTCGAGCGACTTCACGTCGCCCTGTGCTGGGGTGTGCTAATCCGCAACGACCGACTGCTCCCCATGCGTGAACCCTAGCGCGAGTCCGCCTCATGGGTACATGGCCACTAGGCCTAGCCATTTTAATGTATGGTGTGTATTTATATATAGGCCATGTGTTTAGGGAGCGCAATGTCAGTAGCGATGAGCCTCCTCGCGATGGTGGCCGAGGGACCGCGATACGGGTACGAGTTACGTGCCGAGTTCGATCGCAGAACGAGTGCCCGGTGGCCGCTGAATATCGGTCAGGTCTATAAGACTTTAGATCGACTCGAGCGTGAAGGTCTCGTCGAAAAAAGTATCGGCACGGACGCCGACGGCCACGTCTTCTATACGGTCACTACAGCTGGTGTGGCCGCCTCAAGTGCCTGGTTACAGCAGGCCGATCCGGTTCCCACCCGATCCCGTGACGATCTCGCCATCAAGGTTGCCATTGCTGTGACGTTGCCCGGGGTCGACGTGGCTGCGCTTTTACGCGCCCAACGCAATGCAGCCATCACTCGGCTACAGCAACTCACCCGCGAATTAGGTGGGGAACCCGTCCGCTCCGCGCAGGATCTCGCCTCTCGCATCGTGAGCGACGCCTTACTGATCGAGGCGGAAACTCAATTGCGATGGCTCGATCAGGTCTCCGATCGCGTTCGCGACGCGACCGCCCGCAGCATCTCACTGGCCATTCCTTTTGATACCGAGCGGCCTCGCCGCGGCCGACCCCGAGCAAACAGATCCACAGATCCCATGGACATCCCCGGAGGAAAGACCAACGATGACTGAAACTCTGAAATTGACCGATGTCTCCCGCGACTATGGCCACGGTGATCTGCGAGTACGAGCCCTCGACGGCGTCAGCCTCACAGTGCGAGCCGGCGAGCTGATTGCTGTGATGGGACCGTCGGGCTCGGGCAAGTCCACGCTGCTCGGCATTGCCGGCGGGATGGAACACCCGAGTAGTGGTGAGGTCATCGTTGATGGAACGCCGGTCCGGTCACTCAATGCCCAGGCTCTGGCCGCTGTCCGGCGGTGGTCCATTGGGTTCATCTTCCAGAACTACAACCTGATCCCGATTCTCACGGTGCTGGAGAACGTTGCCGTTCCCCTGGAATTGGATGATTGGGGTGGGCTGGTTGGCCTCGCTCGTCGCCGCGGTGCGAGCATCCGCTATCGACGTGACGATGGTATTGCGAGATGCCCCGCGACCAGCCCGGTCGACGACTCGACGGGCGCGTGGGGGACTCATTATTTCGGCGAGCGGCTGTGCAGCTCTCCTCGTCGTTGGTGCGCTCGGGTTCGCGGGAGGAATGCTCCCTGACGGACTGCCCGCCATCCTTCTACGCTCTGTGAGCGGGCTACTCACTGCGCCCGCGGCACTGACGATCGTGGTCGGTGCGGTCCTCGCCTTCCCCGCGCTGATCCGCTGGACCGCCCGCGGGCCCGCACGCCTCCCGGGTGTTTCCGGGCTCGCAGCGCGCATCGCCGCACGCGACGCGGAACGAAGCGGTGCGCGTTCGGGAGCCGCAGCGGCATCCATCATGCTCGTCACCTTTATCGTCGGTGGCTACCTCACCTTCTTTGCCGCGAGCGACGCGTGGTCGGTCACAGACCACGTCTGGCAACTCCAACGAGACCAGGTCAAGGTCGATCTAGTCGTGCCCACACGGTGGGACCCGATCGAGCGAGACGTCATCAGCGACCCCGACGCTGTCGCCGCGGCCCTCTCGGATGGTGTCGATGCCACCGAGGTTCGCGTACTCAGCGGCGTGCTCGGCCCGTTCTGGGGTTCACCTGTCGATGACTTCGAAGGGTACAGCGGTCGGCAAACGATGGTGTTTCCTCCGGAAGGTCTTCCTCTGCCCCAGACCGCCGACGAAGGGATCTGCGAGCTATCGTTCGAGGAAAGCCGTCTGAACGAAGCGCTCTGCGCTCCTGAGACACTCGATCGCTTCGAGTTCGCACCAACCCAGCCCACCATCTGGGTCGGCGACGCTGCCGACCTCGCGTTGATTCTGGGCCAAGCACCAGATGTCGACACCCTCACTGCGCTGGAAGCAGGCACGGCTATCGTGTTAAAGCCCCGATACCTTGCTGCCAATGACACCGTCACCATTCAATGGTGGGGTGCAAACCAGTTCGTTCCCGAGGACGAGCCGAACGAGTTCCTGCCCGCGGGCCAGCCCCTCAACTCGGTACGCCTCGCCGGCACCACCGTCCCCATGGACCACCCCCTGGGATATGGCATCTTCATCAGCCCCGCAGCCGCCGAATCGGCGGGACTCGCGGCCGTTCCGGCCCGCGCGCTGGCTCAGGCTCCACCTGGCCTGACCTACGAAAAAATCAATAGCGTCGATCTCAGCGGCTTCCCCGGGGATTTGTGGCTCGAAGCAGAAATGGGACCGAGCACCGGTGATCGAGCCTGGTACTGGGGTGCCGTACTGCTCGCTGCAGGGCTGATAGCAGCGATCGCAATCGCATCCATCGGACTTTCCCGAGCCGAAGGTCGTCAGATCGATCGGACTTTGGCCGTGCTCGGCGCCACGCGAACTCTTCGCCGGAGAATCAACGGTTGGTACTCGCTGTTCGTCGTCGGCATAGGGTCCGTCACTGGCACTCTTTGCGGGGCGCTCGTGGTGGTCGGGTACTCGTTGACTCTCCCCTCACGCGCCGACCTCCCTTACACCGAGCTCGCAATCATCGGACTGGGTGTCCCGCTGTTCACCGCGCTGATCACTGCGCTGCTGCCGGGATCGTCTTCGAATCAACCAATACCACGATGAGAAAACCCCAGTCCCGTAAGCGGAACGTCTTACGGGCCGTTTTCGGTGAGCGCTCAGCGAGCTGTTGCCTCGTGCCTCGCCGAAGTCATCGCGCTGCTATGCCACGGGCGTTCCCTCGGCGGGTATCTCGGTGACGACGCGGAACAGATCTCTACTGCCATGAATCGAACGAAACGACAGACAGCAATAAGGTGAACCTCATTCAATGTGTCACAAACACCGGATCGATCCTCGGGCTGGTCGCTGGGCACTCAATGCTCTCTAGGTGCTGCGACACCAAAGGGGCGCGCTGCGGAGCTGCTGCTTCGTTCGTGTGATAGTTGTCTGATGGATTCCACACGCTCGGTGCCGCCGTTTCGCCGCCGTCGATTCATTGCGGCAGTCGTCGCTGTCGTCGTCCTTGGCTCCGCTGGGTACAGCACGGCTGCGCTTACCCAGCCGATGCCGACCGCGACCGCGACACTCACGGTACCGGTCATCGAAACAGGCGCTGCCGCGCAGATCGCCTGGCCGTCGGTCGGCCGTGGAGCGCTCGGTGCGGTCGGGTTCGACGGTGTCCTGAGTTCCAGCGGTGGCGAAGACCCCTTCCCGATTGCAAGCCTCGCAAAGATGATCACCTCGCTCGTTGTGTTGGAGCACAAGCCCATCGTCGCCGGCGAGAATGGTCCGGACATCCACATCACTGACGATGACGTCCAATGGCTCGACGACACGATCGCAGAAAACGGTTCTTGGGCACCGGTCGTTTCCAGATCCGTGTTCACGCAACGGCAGGTGCTGGAAGTGATGATGCTGCCCTCAGCCAACAACTACAGCAAGACACTCGCGATCTGGGCATTCGGGAGCGTCGGTGCATTCCTCGACGCCACCCGGACGTGGCTTGCCGATCATGGGCTCACCGGTACCACGCTTACCAACACGAGCGGGCTTGGAGCCTCCAACGTGAGCACCACGAGGGACCTGGTTGAGATCGGCAAGCTGGCTCTTGCGAACCCAGTACTGGCGGGAGTCGTGTCCGAGAAGACGGCGATACTGCCCAACATCGGAGAGATCGAAAACCTCAACAGCCTGCTCGGCACGGCAGGAATCACGGGCATGAAGACCGGGACCGACTACGATTCAGGCTCGTGCATCCTCTTCTCGGCCGAAGTGCCGGTGGGGGCTACGATCATCACCGTGGTCGGAGCGATCCTCGGGGCAGACACCTGGCGAGAGCGCAACGCGGCTCTCCTCGATGTCCTCTCGAGCGTTCCACCCGCCTTCGAACGCGTCCAGCTCGTCACAGCAGGTGATCGTGTGGGCGCGTACTCACCCGAGTGGATCAACGGCGCCATGAACAGCAGCGATGTCGTGGCCGGCACAGACGCGTCGGCCCTCGTCTGGAAAGGCACAACCGTCACAGCAACGGCAACAGCACTGTCCCTGGAGGACGGCTCGACCGGTTCCACTGTCGGCTCGCTCGAATTCACACTCAGCGCGGCCTCACAAGATCAAGGCACGTCGATCCGCGTCCCGCTCACGCTCGCCGCCGACATCACCCCCGCCACCGCCTGGCACCGCCTCACCAACCCAGCCTTGTAGCAACGCGACCCGACTTCGGGATCGGCCGGATGGGTTGATCCCGAAGGCGGGTCGCTTCGAGGACGGTGGCGGTGGCGTCATCTATGAGGTTCGCGGGACGGACGTCGATGACCTCGCCGTCTCCGTTGCGATGCCCTGGCTTTATGGTCGCGGAGTTCGAGCGCGACCTCATCGTGCAGCGCACCAAAGAAGGGTTAGCGATCGCCAAGGCCAACGGCCGGCTACTGGGTACCAAGCCTAAGCTGAGTGATCGTCGCGCGAAGGAGCTCAGGGACGATTTCGACAGTGGCGACTACACCCTCGCGGAGTTGGCCGAAGACTACCGCGTGTCCCGAGCCACGATCTACAGAACCTTGAAGCGAGCAGTAGGGTCGCAATGAACCTGGACCTCGCAGGCACAACCACCCTTCACGAAACGGAGTCCTCTTGAAGCTCTTGCTGACGTCGGGCGGTGTCACGAATCCGAGCATCCACTCGGCTCTGGTGGAGCTACTCGGCAAGCCGATCGCCGAGTGTCACGCTTTGGTCGTCCCCACTGCTCAGTGGGGCCACCCGATGTGCGGACCGGCGTCGGTGCGGAGCCTGGTAGCTGCCGAGCCCGACTACCGGCACTTCTCCGGTCTTGGCTGGGCGTCGCTGGGTGTCCTCGAGCTAACGGCACTGCCCACCATCGGCGCGGAGCGATGGGTCCCCTGGGTCCAGAAGGCCGACGTGCTCCTTGTCGACGGCGGCGACGCGACGTATCTGTGCCACTGGATGCGGGAATCCGGACTGGCCGACCTGATGCCTTCGCTGCCCCACACGGTCTGGGTGGGAGTCAGCGCAGGAAGCATGGTGATGACGCCCCGGATCGGGGAGTACTTCGTCGAGTGGCCGTCCGCTCCGGACGACCGCACTCTCGGAGTCGTCGACTTCTCGATCTTCCCGCACCTCGACGCTTTCCCGACGAACACCCTGGGCGACGCAGAACGGTGGGCCGCCAGCATTGGTGGCCCGGCCTACGCCATCGACGAACAGACGGCCATAAAGGTCGTCGACGGCTCCGTCCAAGTGGTCTCCGAAGGACAATGGACGAAGTTCGGGCCTCGACCGACCTGACGACTTCGTGAACCTGACGGCCCGGCGCCCCACGATCGCAATGCCACGCCTGTGACGACGATCTACAGGAGCCTGAAACGATCCGGGGAGCATGCGTGAAGCGAGGTATCGGACGCATTAATTGCCGAACCGAGGACGGCGCCGAGCGGGCGACCTCCCCCACGAGTGCTGGCTGCCACCGCCAGTGGGCAGTTCCTCATGGCCCTTGACGCTCAGTGGCGGTATTGCCTGTTGAATCCATTATCACTGCTAGCAGTGCACCAATGGATGGGCCCGACCGCCGGTTCTTCGAAACGCGTTTGGACGGTCTCGAAAAGCACCTCACGACGATGTTCCCAGCCGCGAACGAATGCCCTGACAGGAAGAAGGAGCATGATGTCCCAGACACGCACTGAAAGAAGCTTTACCCTGACCCGCATCCTGCGGGCACCGCGCAATATCGTTTTCAAGGCTTGGACTGAGCCGGAAAACCTCGCCTGGTTTTACAACCCCGCTATGCCCACTCCCACGGCGCCTATCCAGGTTGATCTCAGAGTTGGCGGCGTATGGCGTCAACAAATGGTGGTCGATGACGATCTTCAATACCCCACCGGCGGGGTATACCTCGAAGTCGTTCCAGACGAACGGTTGGTCTTTCGGTGGGGAGCGGCTGGAGGATGGCCAGAGCTCGTCGGAGACCGCGAGCTCGAAGCACCGATCGTGACCGTCAACCTCCGCGACGTCGCAGAAGGCACACACCTCGAACTCACTGTCGCTTTTCCCAAGCAGCTGGCGGATGAGGAGGTGCGCGACCTCATGGAAGGCGGCACCCGTGATGGATGGAGCGCCACAATTGACCGAGTTGCACATAGCACCGCCATCACCACCTGGCACATTCGCCAATCCAATCCGCACGTGTGATGAGCAGGGGACTGCTGAACATGGGTGACGCACAACTGCTCGCACAGTTAGCGAACGAGCGCCAGCATGTGCTGCGAGCGGTTGACGGGCTGGCGGAGGATGCGATGCATCGGGTGATAGTTCCGTCTGGTTGGACGATCACGCGGCTTCTCAACCACCTCGCCTACGACGACGAGAGGTTCTGGAGCTCGGCCGTTCTAAGTGGTGACGTGAGAGCGATCGAAGCCCTTCACGACGGCTGGGCATCGGACCCGATGACGGGCGCGGAAGCAATCGAAACATACAAGCGCGAGATCGCTCGGAGCGACGAGGTGCTCAGGAGAATCGATTTCGACGCCCTTCCCCGGTGGAGGCCTCCAGCCAGCGTCTTCGAGGCACCACCGCTGCCTAACGGGCGCGAGGTCGTGTTTCGCGTCCTTGCTGAGACCTCAGTGCACGCAGGCCACCTTGACATCATGCGCGAGCTCATCGATGGTCATCAGAACCTCGTCGTTGGATAACTCCCAAAATGGGGTTCAAGCGACGTCAACGGGCACCGGCCGGGCAGGACGCTGAATCTTTTTCTGCATAGGAGGCAAAGATTTTTCGCCGGAATGTCCTGCCCGTCGCCATCGAGCGGAGCTGGTTTCCGTGATGAGCCCGGCCGGCTCGAGTACGTTCAGGTGGCGTGAGATAAAAAGCACGCTGATCGTGTGCGGGGCGGCGAGTTCGGTAACTGTCGCCTCTCCTTTTTGCCGCTGCTCCATTAGTGCGCGGCGCGTTGGATCAGTCAGCGCTAGAAAGACCGTGCTCAAGCCATCCATTTGCGCTTCAGTGTAATTACGTTCTAGCGAAATTATTAGCCCCGAGTTCCTCAGGAATCAGCGGCTCCCATAATCCGTACTGATCGAACAGTTGAAGATCTATGTCGAGGATGAAGCACGCAGTGGATGTGCTCATGACTGTGGTGTTGGCTTCCTCCGGGGCCGACGCTGCTATACGCACCTTGCCCGTGATCCGGCTGCCCTCTTGAGAAACATCCTCGACGGTGACTCGTACGGAGGTGTCGGCCGAGGACAAACGCGCCTTCTTGATCACGTCCACCACCGCGTCCGCATCGACCAATTCGTGACGCGGCTGGCTGCCGTCGCTGTTATGAAACAGAAGCCATCTGATGTCTTGGTTGAGGCTGCTGACGCTGACCTGCACCACCCAGGCAGCAGCCGCGTCTCGGGTCCACGAAGCCACCTCTGTTGGTGGTGACCACGCCGCGAGGGGGTGGGGGCAGTCGACTGGTGAGGAGGTGACCTTGTGGCCCGTCCGCTCTATCGACGCGCACGCTGTGCCCACCACTATTTCCTCGGTACTGAATCCTCGTTTGGGATCAGAGCTGTAAGGTCCCGGTCCGGGGCCGGGTACGTCCCTCCTCCAGAGAGCGATCCGGGCACGATCGACGGACGAGTCGATGACGCGATAAACCTCTCCTGAAGAGGTGAAGCGTGCACGCAAGTCGGCGCTCGGTTCATTGAACTCGCGCAAATCAGCCATTGTCGAAACCTCGCTGAACCCAGCGATCTCCGGAATGTACTCGCTCAACTCGGCGGAAATCTCCGCCCGCCCATCACCTCCGCTGAACAGTGCTGCCAGGGTGATCCCGCCCAGCGAGACACCGACAAGGCCGAGCCACGTCATCCGGCCGGGCGGGCGGCGTCCCGGTGTCGTCGCGCCGGCATACGGCTCGCCGCGACTCAAAACGTAATCCAATAGACACCGAGCGAACCCACTGCGAAGCGGGCGACTCGAAGCAAGACGATGACCGCTATTGCGATGGTCAGCCAGAGCCACCATCGACGGCCGGTATTCGCGATGGCCAACGCGATAAGGATGGGGACGGAGAGATATATCACGGACACGACCAGTAGGGCAGCGGCGGACCCCAGGGAAGATACGTCCCTTACTGAGACGATGCTGGCCACCTCAGGGAACAAGGAAATGGCTGTGGTGATGGTTCCAATAACTCCGACCGCCCAAGCGAGCACGAACTGGATAGTGCGTGCAGGTCGCGGTTTGTTGGCGATCATGCGAGTTCGGAGACGAGCAGTCGCGTGGTGTCGGCTATCACTTCATTGTTACCTTTTGCGTTGGGGTCGTTGGTCCGGGTAAGGATGCACAAAGCGATGGGGTCAGTGTCGTCTTGCCAGAGGATGCCAGCGTCGTTGACGATGCCATAACCTCCTGCACCGGTCTTATCCGCGAGTTCGTATGAGCCGGTCAGTCCCGCGCGTGCCCGGGTGCTCGAGGTGCTATTACGGAGCATCCAGTCGTGGAGCTTGCTTCGGGCAAGTTGTCCGGCTCCTCCGTCGACGAGGAGCGCACGCAGAACGGCCACCATGTCATCAGCGGTGGTTGTGTCCCGCGGATCGTCGGGAAGTCCCTCATTGAGTTCGGGTTCGATGCGATCCAACCGGGTGGCGGTGGCGCCGAAAGAACCAACGACTCGGGCGATGGTTTTTGGCCCGCCAATTTCTCGCAACAAGAGGTTCCCTGCGGTGTTGTCCGAGAAGCGAAGCGCTGCATCCGCCATCTCATCCGGGGTCATCGTCAAAGTCGTCAGCTTGGAGGCGACAGGTGAATTTACGACGATATCTGCTGCAGTGAATGGGATCGGGGTGTTCCAGTACTGCTCGTCATAGCCACGTTCACTCACTAGTGCGCCGACGGCAATGACTTTAAACAGCGAGCACATCGGAAACAAGTCTGTCGATCGATGCTGGACGCGTCGGTTCGTACCGAGATTGACCGCGGTCACGGCGATGGTCACACCAGACTGCATTTCGAGGTCTTCGATTCGTCGGTTGAAGGCGTCGGTGGTGGCTCGAGGAACGGGTGCGGTCGAGCATCCGGCCAGCGCGAGCATCGCTGCCCCACCGACTAGGAGAGCGCGCCGCGTTGGGCCGGAAGGAAGAGTAGTTGCCATGGCGACACTCTTCGGGACAAACTGTAGTCAGTCCAATCATTATCAAGCGCTACTGATTCCGTTAGGGAATAGACAAGAATCCTCGTATGGACATCGTTGCTGGCTGCGAAGCGTTCGTGAGCGTAAGTCGAAGAGGAAGCTTCACCTACGGCGCCGCCGAGTGCGGTATCCCGCAGTCCGTAGCGAGCAAACGCATCGCGTCACTAGAGGACCATCTCGGTGGCCAGCTTCTTGATCGGACGACCCGGCGAGTCGAGCTGACCGAGCTCGGTCGGACTCTGCTTCCATCCGCATCGGCGATCGTGTCACTTGCGGAGGGGCTACGCGATCAGGCAAGACGACAACTACACCGGCCCGTCACCTTAATGATGCCGACGGCCCTCGCTGTGGCAGATCTGTCACAGATAGCAATAGCGGCCCGTAAACACGACTTCGCACTGCGAATCGAGACGGCAGAGCCTGCTGTGCGAGGCGAGATGGTCAGGGTCGGGCAAGCGGAGTACGCCGTGCAGCCGGTACCGGCGGCGGATGCGGTGTGGCAAGTAAATCTCGGTGTGGCATCCGCACAAACTACGGGAGATAGCCAGTTTCAACTCGAATCGATCCGAGTGCGACGAGGCGAGATGAAACGACCGACGCGCAAGCTGTGGATTCAAACCGAAGACAACGTCCCGCACATTCGCGATCGCATCACCTGGCTGGCGAACTCGATCTCGTTGCAGCCCGGCCAGCTGAAAGTCGCCGACACATTGATTGAAGCGGTCGTCGGCGTGGCAGGCAGCAAAGACCTGCTCCTGTGCTCGGAGCGAGAAGCAGACCACCTGCAACTTCACTGGCGGCCCATTCGAGAGCTGCACCTCGTACGGGGCTACGCTCTCGCAAGCAGAACCGGCGAACGCGACGCCGAACTGCTCGACGGAAGCGCTTCTCCCATCGCTTGCGCTCTTGGCGGTCGAATCATATGAAACACCTCCAGCAGATCCTCGCTGACGCAGAAAATCAACTCGAAGAAGCCGGACTACGCGGGGGCTTCCTCGTCCGAGACCTCGACACCGGCACCGAGATCGGGATCGAACCAGACACCATCTTCCCCATCGCATCACTGGTAAAAGTGCCTCTCGCTCTCACTGTTCTCGAGATGATCCGAACCGGCGATTTGGACCCGGCACGCACGATCGAACTTCTTCCCGAAAACCGAACACCCGGGCTGACCGGGCTCTGCACCTTCCAATACCCGACCAAGGTCGCAGTATTCGACCTCGTCTCCCTCGCGCTTTCCATCAGTGATGACACCGCCGCCGACGCACTATTCGACATTTGCACGCCGCGCATGGTCGATCACCATATGCAGCAGCTGCACATACCCGGCCTCCGTATCCGCCACACCATCCGCACTCTCTACCAAACTCTCGCCGAGCGGCTCGCCCCACACGAGGCCCACCTCGCCCACACCCTAGCCATCCAGGCAGGCACACCGGGCGGAGGACACCTCATCCCGCAACTCGACATCACTCAAGCCAACGCCGGCTCGGCGCGAAGCTTCGTCAACCTCCTCGAGCAGATCTGGATCCACTCAGCCCCTAGCCCCGAAACGGCATTCACCACCCAACAAATGATGAGCACAAACCTGATGCGGCACCGCCTCACGCCTGACTTTGCAACCGGAACATCCCGCTGGGCATCGAAAACCGGCACCTTCCTCAACCTCCGACACGAGGTAGGAGTCGTCGAGCACAACGACGGCACCCGATTCGCCGTCGCCGCCCTCACCGAATCACGAGTCCCGACCGCCACACAACCAGCCGCCGAACAAACACTCGGACACATAGCCCGCACACTTCACGACACCATCAGATAACAGCAGGTGAATACACTCGAGACTGCGAAAGCGTCTTGCAAATCCAGGGTTTCGAAACGGACCTCCCGGGCGACGAGCCACTGCGGATGTTAACGATACACAGCAGGATCGGAAGGTGCTAACAGCGCTCCGATCAGCAATCGTCCTATCGTGCGAAGGTCACGTGGATTGTGCCACTCTCGGCCACTTCCGTCGTCACCGTGTGGGTGAGGTCGAGGCGGGGCAGGCCGTCCCACAGTCGAGTGCCCCGGCCGAGGAGGATCGGGGCGACCATGAGATGCAAGTGATCGACCAGGCCGGCGCGCAGGAAGTCGCGCGCGGTGCCGACTCCACCGCCGACGCGCACGTCCAGGCCTCCGGCAGCCTCGGTCGCCTCCGCCAGCACGTCCTCGATTGCGGCGTTGCGGAAGTGGAACGTTGTTCCGCCCTCCATCGGGATCGACGGACGCGGTGCGGTGTGGGTGAGGACGTAGACCGGGGTGCCGAACGGCGGCTGGCTACCCCACCAGCCCTTCCAGTCCGGATCGTCGGGAAACGAGTGCAGGCCGAACATGGTCGCGCCCATGATCTCGGCGCCGACGCCCTCGAAGAACGCGGCGGCGTAGGAGTCGTCGATGCCGGTCGTGCCGGTGCCGCTGGTGTCGTCGAAGACGCGCTCGTGAAACGTGCGGGTCGCGGCGTAGGCCGCAGTGAGGCGCCCCCAGTCCTCACCCATCGGATTTTCGGGGGCGTGGTCGGTCGTCGAGGTAAAGCCGTCCAGCGAGATGAACAGGTCGATGCGAACGCGGGTCACGTCAGGTTTCCTTCCGGGTGGTACGGGTCATGTGGATGCCGAGCCGGTCGGCTCGGTGTTCTGCGGGGGTTCGTTGCTCCCCAAGCCACAGGTGTAGGACGTCGAGGGCGCCCGGTCGCAGGCTCATGGTGCGGACGCGCCCATGCTTCTGTGACGTGACCAGTCCCGCGTTCTCGAGGACGCGCAGGTGCTGCATGAGCGACGGCAACGCCATCGAGAACGGTGCGGCGAGTTCGGACACGACTGCTGGGGACTTCGCCAACCGTTCCACGACAGCCCGGCGCGTCGGATCCGCGAGAGCGCGGAGCACGGCATCGAGCTCGTCATCATACTTAGGCACATACCTAATTTTTATTGCAGGGCAGGGATTCGTCAACCGGCTCACGCCAGGAACGTGTCTCGCGTTTGAAGAGTGTCCGGAATTGATCGTTTAGCACCAGTGTCATTTTCCGAAGTCGTCTGCACAACGGCCCCTGTGTTTCCGGGGTTGTGCAGGCGAGAGTGTGTCGAGGGCAATGAGGAATTGGGCGTTCTTCATGGTCCGTGACAGATAACATCCGCGATAGCTTCAGTCGCGTCCGAGAGTTGTGGCTGGTGCATGCGGTACATCTTGTCGGAACAGTTGTCGTAGATAGCCGATGCCGGCAGCGATGTGGAACAAGGCGCCGACCACCAAACCGACCTGTCCGATCAACAAGGCCAATTCCATCCCTGGGATGAGGCCGACCGTGACGATGGACGTGCTGATCATAATGAGCGCGGTGCGAATCTTTCCGATCCAGGTGACCGAGAGCTGATGGTTCCGGTGTCGTGCCAGGAAGACGCTTCCGACGATCAGATCGACGAGGAGGATGACGATGATTACCGACCAGGGAATTGCACCGATGATCGTTAGTGTGATGCCAAGGCAGCCGATTCCCAATCGGTCGGCGATCGGGTCGAGGATCTCCCCGAGCCGGGTCTCTTGGCCGAGCCGCCGAGCGAGGAATCCGTCTACCCAATCCGTCGCGCCGAAGAGCACCGTGAGAGTGGCAGCTGTGAGCGGCTGAGCCCCCGACAACAGAAGGGCCACGATCGGGACGATCAGGACGAATCGGTTAACGGTGAAGAGATTTGGGATGGTCCACCACTCGGGTCGCGGCCGGAGAGTCCGATCTTTCGTATTCATGCGGTTCTCCGCCTCTGCCGGATAACGAAGAACCCAACAGCGGCAGCCACCGCTACCGCGATCGCAGGGATGGTCGTGTGATTGGCGAATTCAACAAACGCGAAACCAAGCGCGGCGCCGCCCAGCACCCAGAGAAGCGACCAGATGACGGCTGCGGTGCCGGAGGCGAGAGCGAACCGCCGGTAGCTCATGGGTGACGCTCCGGCTGCTGCGGCGACCAAGGTTCGAACGCCGGGCAGGAGACGAGCGACGATGATGAGCCAGAAACCGCGTCGTTTGACGAAATCGGTAGCCGCGTCCCAACGATCGACTCCGATTCTCCGCACCACCCGTGTGTTCACCATCTTCACGCCGAGTTTCCGTCCGATGAAGTACCCGATGTGGTCGCCAATGAATGCCCCGGCGGCAGCGACGAGTACGGCAAAGATCAGAAGAGGACTTTCACGGAGGGCGACCGCGGCGAACACCAGGACGGTTTCCCCCGGCAGAATGGCACCGAGGCCGAAGGCCGCGTCCACGATCGAGGCAATGAAGACGATCGCAAGGATGATTCCGATGTACTCACTGACGGAGTCAAGGAACAAAGTGATGTTTTCAAGCATGCAAGAAACGCTAGAAAAGCGCCGCTACCGTCGATAGTGACAAAGGTGAAGCCCCGAACTAACGAAGGCGAGTTCTTTCGCCTGCCAGGTCTCCCTAGGGTGGGAGGATGCTCGACAACAATCCGACCCCGCACACACGACGTGCGCGCAATACCAACACGACAGTCGCTGCTGTTGTTGGAGCCTTACTCGGAGTCGCATCTCCGTGGACGGACGGCTCGGGTCCGATGCTGATAGGTACCACCGCGATCATCGTCGGCTTCTGCGCCTCTTTGTGGAAGCCGTCCTTCGGCGTCGTGATGGTCGCCGTGGCGGCCTCGCTCATCGCTGCGACACTGTGCGGACTGATCTCGAGTCCATCGTGGGCCGGTGCCATCCTCGGACTCGTCCGCGGCACGATTTACACCCTGTGCCTCGTCGTCCCTGTTCTGACGGTCGCCGCGCTTCGCGGACGGCGGGCCTATCTCCAGCGCGGCTGGGATCTGGCCCTCGCCGAGGCACGGGAACACGATGCTCGCGTCGAGCAGGCCGTGATGCGGGAACGAGACGCGATGGCTAGTGAAATCCACGACGGGTTAGGGCATCGGTTGACGCTGATCGCCGTCCAAGCCGGCCGCCTCTCCCTGGACGACACATTGCCAGCAACGGCGAGAACTGAGCTGCAAAGCATCCGGGCCAATGCCGCCGCCGCGTCCGACGAACTCGGCGAGACCGTTCGACTGATTACCGAAAGAGACTCCGGCATCACCGCCTCGCTGAGCGGCCTCAGCATTGAAGACGTACTCGAGCGCGCGCAATCCTCCGGTATCGAGGTAAACAGCACCCTCGCGACAGACATCGAGCGATTTACCAACAATTACTCTCGCGCCGCTCTCCTCCGGGTACTGCAGGAAGGACTCACGAACGCCGCAAAACACGCACCAGGCACGAAGGTGAACATCGACATCGACATCGACATCGACGGAGACGAAGTCGAGTTACGCATTCGCAACCCCGATCACGGCACGACACCGTCCCTACTCGTGACGGGCCACGGCATCCTCGCCTTGCGACACCGAGTCGGGATCCTTGGCGGAACCCTGGACGTGAATCGTAGCGAAGACTTCACCCTCACAGTCCGACTTCCAAGGTCGGCAACTCCATCCTCAGCCGCCACCAGTACGCACGAATCTCGGACCGAGCTTGTCACCGCCGCGGACAGCAGCTCCGACCGGAAACGCCGTCGCACAACACGGGCCGCCTGGCTCGTTCCCATCGTTCTCCTCTCCACCGCAGCGCTAAGCGCGATCGGTTACTTCGCTTATGCCAACGTCGCGTCAGTCCTGCCTCCCGAACGGTTCGCCGCCATCAACACCGGTGACACCCGCACCAAAACCGAGCTCCTTCTTCCGGCAGTGGAAATGCTCGACGCCCCGCGAACGTCTCTGGCTCAGCCCCCGAGATCGACGTGCGAGTTTTATGAGGCCTCGATAAGTTTCTTCGACCGCGACGACGTCTTCCGAATCTGCTTCGTCAACAACCGCGTTCTCTCCATCGACACGATCCTCGCCCCATGACTGGAAATCTAACCGGTGACACCCCGTCCGACAGCCCTCACCAGCAGAGAGACGGTCTAATACGAGTCCTTCTTGCCGATGACGATCAGCTCGTGCGCGCTGGGATCGCCGGCATCCTCTCCACGGCCCCGGATATTGTAATCACCGCCGAAGCCTCAGACGGAACCGAAGCGCTCGAACTGGCTCGACGGCACTCGCTAGACGTCGTCGTTCTCGATATCCAGATGCCCAGGCTTGACGGTATCCGCACCCTTGAACAGCTGCGGCGCGAGCAGCCACACGTGCCGGTCGCAATGCTGACCACGTTCTCCGATGAGGCCTACATTGCAGAGGCCATCACCCTCGGTGCGCTCGGCTTTTTCCTGAAATCGGATGACCCGCGTCACTTGATCGGCGGCGTCCGCGCTCTCGCAGGCGGCGGTGCCGCATTCTCACCGCGGGTCGGCCGGTGGCTGGTCCGCCAGGAAACCGGCGCCCGTTTCGGCCGCTCAACACGAGCCCAATCAACTGTGCGCGAACTAACCCACCGACAACGCGAACTGCTCGCCGGAATCGGGCGAGGCCAGTCGAATGCCCAGATCGCGAAATCCCTGCACCTTTCGGAAGGCACGGTGAAGCAGTACCTCAGTGTGCTCTTCACAGCACTTGGCGCCGAGAATCGTGTGCAGGCGGCGATCATCGCATACGAAGCCGAGCTCCTCAACGAACGCCCATAAGACGTTGGCGGTTTCAAATGGTGGAAGCAACAGGAAATCTTCCCATCAACACCGTCATATAGATCCGAAGACCCCCAACTGTCGGCTGTGGCTGCTTGACTATCGACATGGACGCCGCATCATTTTCTCCTGCTGGATACAACGCCGAATTCCTTCAGATCCTTCTGCAGCTCCCCGTCCCTCCTGCGGAAAACCTGATTCGTGAACTGCCGTGCACACATTTCACAGTACTTCTGGACCCTGCACGGCGCCTCGCGATCGCGACCGGTGTCAACATCGACGGTGATCAGCTCGTTGACGTTGACCGAGGCGACAACTGGCACCTCGACCCGCGTATCCCGGCCCACGAACAGGCCGGGGAAGGCGTCTACGCCAGAAACGACCTCGACAGCGGACACCTCGTCCGGCGCCAAGGCCCAGTCTGGGGCAACAAAACAATAGCCAGGCAAGCGAATTACGATACCTTCGCCTACACCAACGCCGCCCCCAAGCCACAGACTTTAACCAATCGAAACAACTCTGGCTCGGCCTCGAGGACCACGTCCTCACCTACGCACGCACCAACGCTAACCGCATCAGCGTCTTCACCGCTCCCGTGCTCTCAGCCCAGGATCCGACATACCGCGGCGTGAAGATCCCACAAGAGTTCTGGAAGATCGCAGCATGGACAACGACCACGGAAGACTCCGCCGTTCTGCACGCTGCCGGATTCGTCCTCGACCAAAGCCCACAATTAGAAGACATCGACCTTGACACGGTCCGCACTCCCGCCCTCCTCGACAGCACTCCCCCGCCGCTTGGACCGTACCGCACCTACCAAGTACCCATCGTCGACATCATCGACCTCACCGGGCTCAACCTGACCGCCCTATCCGAAGCAGACGTCTACGCCCGGGCCCCAACCATCCGAGAAGTCACCGATCGTCGACAGCGCTGGGTCGAACTGGTCGACACAGCAGGAATCCACCTCTAAATCACACCGAATCGTCTATAGCCAGCTCAGTCCCCGGCGCGAAGGTAGACGTAGACGGTTTCGCGGCTGATCCCAAACTCTCGAGCAAGAACAGACTTCGGTACGCCCGCGGCAGCCGTCTCGCGCAGCTTAGCCGCACGGACCAAGTCCAGTGATGGGGTACGGCCACGGTAGACGCCACGCTTCTTGGCCAGGGCAATGCCCTCACGTTGACGTTCACGAATCAAAGACCGCTCAAACTCAGCAAACACCCCCATAACGTTCAAAAGTAGGTTTGCCATTGCATTGTCGTCTCCCGTGAAAGAGAGCTGCTCCTTCACGAACTCAACCCGGACCTTCTTTGCCGTAAGCCGGCGCACAATCAAGCGAAGGTCATCCAAGTTGCGGGCAAGACGGTCCATGGAATACACGAGAACAGTATCGCCATCTCGGACGAACCGAATCATCTCTTCCAGCTCGGGCCGGTTCTAATCCTTCCCCGACGCCTTATCCTCAAACACCCGATCGACCTTGACGTCAGCAAGCTGACGGACAGTGTTCTGATCGAGGGTACTGACTCGCACATATCCAACTCGTTGCCCTGTCATGAGACTTTTTCTCCTGTTCAGTCAGGTTGAAGTCTGAGACCCCGCACCGAAGTGTGACTCTCAGCGCTATATGGCGGCGTCCTGTGATCGATATTTGGCGCATCGATCTGGTCGCCCGCGTTAGCTCAGAGCGGGTGTCAGACTACTCCACTCGATTTGGTCTTGTGTCGAGTACATTCTCGCTCCTGTCCGTTGAGCCGCTCCGCCGCTCTCAAGGCTAGGTTCGCTGCCGGCGGCCTGCACGGGGGCGGGGGGTCGTATCGAGGATTGTGGAGGACTAAGCCAGCGCGGCGATCGAACATGTTCATGAGCGTTCCCATCGAGATGGGCAGGTCATAGCGGGTTCCAGCGGACCGTCGCGGCGGGTCAGCCGTTCTTCCGGTCATGTCTCCCAGTCGATGGGTGGCGGGGTGCCCTTAAACAGATCCGCTAGCCAGTTCTCGTCCCGTGGTGCGGTCTCTTTCGACTGGCCGGCGGGCGGGGTGTCCGAATCGCCGCGGGCGGAGCTTTTCGCTCGCAGCGGGGCAGTGACGGTGGCCGGCCTGGACACCGGCGGGTGCCGGCGAGGGTGATGAGTTTGTCCAGTTCCCCGCGGTCCGGCCACACCCCCCGGCAGATGAGGCAGACGTCAAATCTCGATGCCAGTGCGGCGAGCGACCAGCACGGCTCCGTCGTGAGGGCAGGTCATGCGTGCTCCTTTCCGTGGCTGCGGAATACGGGTACCGGCAAAGCGGTCGACTACCCCAACATCACCAAGGGATCAGGGGTTTCGAAGAAAACAGAGGGGTGAGCGGGAACCACGCGACGAGTAGTCCCCATTCGCTGACCCTTCCAGCGGGAGCCGGGAGCCGAAGTGTCGCGCGCGTGGCGCTAAACGTTTCGACGTAGACCTGCGATGGCGTCAGCTCCACACCCGCAGTGCCTGTATCCCGAATTACCGCGGCGAGCATCGCCCGACGTCGGCGATCACTGGATCCTATAAGTACGGCCGGATCGATGCTGAATCCGCCACGCTCCGGCTGCACATGCACCCCGACGTGCGCGGTCCGTTCGGCCAGCACTCGCACACCGGCGAACAGTCCCGCCCAGCGGTCCCTGTCGCGGGGAAGGATGATGTGCACACACAGGTCATCGTGGCGGGTGAGCTTGAGGAGGTCTGCAGGCCACAGAACCCCAGCTAGGGCCAGGCGGCCGTCCGGCGCTTCGTGCGCGGGGCCGCCGAGCTGGCAGTCGCGGGGAGCGTGCGTCATGGTGATCAGCTCGTTTCCGGGCAGGCCCCGTCGTGCAGCTGCACCCGGGCGCCCCAGTCATCGACCGGATGCCACACCCCGGTCGCCTCAGTGGTACGGTCGATCACCGTGAGGGCGTCCCAGAACGGGCCACCCTCAACGACGAGGCACTGTTCGTGATCCACCCTCACACCGTTGCGCCAGTCACCCAGCAGCACCCGCTCTCCTCCCTCGACCAGAGTCTCCGTATCGGATTGATCGATGACCGCCCGGACCGTTACCGGAATGTCTCCTGCATTGCGGAGACTGCTACATCCCGGCACCGGTCCCCCGCAGGTGTCCCCGACACCTGCGCTCCACGCGCCAACCAGAATACCGGCCACCGCAAGCAGCGGTAACGCAAACACCGCCGACATTGAACCTCGGCGGCGTCGTCGCACTGTCTTAGGATCAGGGGCCAGTGCCACCGAGGAGTCCAGGTCACTCATCAGAGAGATCCTTGCCGGCAGCGACGGGCACGCGTCCACGGCGGTGGAAGATTGGCTCGACCGCAGCAAGTTCCTCGTCGGTGGCGATCCGGAACACCCCTGCAGCCTCGGTATGCACTTCGCGTCGGCCTTGGCCGCGGGTGGCGCGGAAGCTGGCCACGATGGACACCGTGATGATAGTCACGACTACTGCCAGGCTGATCGTGGTGGGGATGTAAAAGACATCCAGGAGCAGCATCTTGATACCCACCCAGATCAAGACGAACGCCAGTCCGATCTTGAGGTAAATGAAGCGATGGATCAGGTCCGCGAGGAGGAAATACATCGCCCGCAGCCCCAGGATGGCGAACGCGTTCGCGGTAAAGACCAGGAACGGTTCGCTAGTAACGGCGAAGATAGCCGGGATCGAGTCGACGGCGAAGATGATGTCCGTAATTTCCACCAGCACCAGCACAGCCAGCAGCGGAGTCGCCACCATGATTCCTGCCTTGCGGACCAGGAACTTCTGCCCGTGGTACGCGTCGGTCATCGGCACGAACCGGCGAAACACCTTGAGAATGCGGGATTTTTCGGGGTGAATGTGGTCGTTGCGGGAGCGGAACATCCGCCACCCGGTGTAGATCAGGAACGCGGCGAATACGTACAGGATCCAAGAGAAGTTCTCAATCAGGGCAGCGCCGGCGGCGATGAAGATCCCGCGGAAGATCAGGGCGCCCAAGACGCCGAAGAACAGCACTCGGTGCTGGTACTCGCGCGGGACCGCGAACGCGGCGAAGATGATCGCCCAGATAAACACGTTGTCCACCGCAAGAGACTTCTCGATCAAATAGCCAGCGAAGTACTGCTGCCCGAATTCCGCCCCCCACAGCATCCACACCAGCACGCCGAACGCGACACCGAGAATCACCCACAGGATCGACCAAACGGCGGCTTCCCGCACACCGATCACATGAGCTTTGCGGTGGGCGACCAGGTCGACGGCGAGCATCAGCAGGATCACACCTAGGACAGCGAACCACGCCCACAGGGGAACAGTCATGACAAAGACCTCCACGAAATTTTCGTGAAGGTCTCATCGACCTTGCGGCCCTGCGCACCGGAACCCGCGGCGGGAACGTACTGACGATGCGGAGCGAGGATTACTCCCCTTCTGCTTTATATTGAACAGGAGAAGTGTGCTTCACGTCAAGTCGGAGTCGGCTGGGCAACAGCTGTGTAGTGTCCGCCGCTGAACGCTCGGCTATCCTCACCTTGGCAGTGCAGCAATCTGCCCGCGCGGAGGGAGGTGACGGTGAAGGCTTCGGGGCTTGATCCGGATGCCCGGTTGCGGCGCTACCCGTGGGTATCGCGGGCGCTGAACGCGGAGGCCGTCTACGGCACCGTTCTGACCGCGGGGCTGATCTCGGCATTCTCCCTCTACAATCCCGGACTGCCGGGTCTGATCGCCCGAACCGTCGGCACCGTGCTGGTGTTCTGGGGCGCGCACGTGTACGCGGAAATTGTCGGCAACCGGGAGATGAGCTGGCGTGAAGCAGTCCGCGAAGCCCTGCAACGCTCCGCCGGGCTGCTCTGGGCAATGATCGTCCCGGTAGTGTGCCTGGCCGCCGCCGCGGTATTTGGACTTTCGATGGATGCTGCCATCAACATTTCACTGTGGGGAGCGGTAGTCACGCTCGCCTTATTGGGATGGTGGGCAGCCCGACAACGCGGTGCCACCCTCCTGGCGAAGTTTGCCACCGCCGCCGGCACCGCCGGTATGGGAGTCGCTTTGATCGCCCTCAAAACGCTCGTACACTGACCGATCCCGGGCCGCGGAAAACTGGCCGATCGTACCGATGTTTTCGCAACATGCGGGCCAGGTCGCACGTACATCGACAGGGGCCGTCACAGAGAGCTACCTCGTAAGGTGTGGCCAAACGCCCAGCGGGCTGAGCCTCAGTCGAGAACGCGCCATTCGCGCACGAACTCCTCGACGGTCTTGGTTTCGAGGTCGCAGCGCACGGTCTCCAAAAGGAAGTGGGGGTCGCCGAGGTCGGCGGCAGTGCGTAGAACCACAGCTCCGCTCGCGCGCCGGCGGATGACAAGGTCGGCATCGACCTCGACATCACCCCATGCTGCACGAACCAGTGCCAACGCAAGGCGTAGCAGGCGTCGAGTGCGCGTGCCCGATGGCTCCTCGAGCTCTGCGACCAGGTGGTTTGATGCGCGATCCATTCCCCCATTTTGTCGCATAGCAAAACGCCCCGGTTGGCGTGCCCGCTGGTTGAGGTTGAGAGACGCTCCACAAATCAGTCGGACTGCAATAGGCGAGCTGAATGGCCTACGTCCCAGAGTCGCCAGAAAACTAGAACGTCCGCCGACTGGCCCGAGGTCCCGAACACAAAAAGACTTGCAGCCAGACACGCTACTTCGTTGTGGTCAATCTTCAAATGAAAGCCAATTTGGCACCGCGCCCGCCAGGGACTCTTCCTCGTCAGCCCCGACCGCCTCGAAACCCTAGGAATATAAGACGTCTCACGACCACGTCTCGGCTCCCCCGCGTTCGCCGGAAGCGCGCAGCGCGCCGATTCTCATAACTACGTCGCATAACCGCATGCCTGAACCGTGGTACTCACCATTAGTTATGAGACACCCCGGGAGCAGAAATGACGAAACTGATCGGTGTCAATTTTCGAAGTCGTCTGCACAAATGTTCGTACTCGCGCTCACACCTCACTCCAGCCACCGACGAACCTCAATTCCCGTAAGGGGAACCCCATACGGGACGAGGGTTCCTAAGTCACGCGTCTTCCCTCTTTCCTCATTGGGAACTTATAGGGCGATTAGTGTAGGCCCGGAGTGGATCGGCATCCGTGCAGGTGCATATCGCTTCGTCCAGGTCGGTTCACCTCGCCAAGCCACCCTTGAGCGCAGTCCTTTGCGATGGGAGATTCTTGGTCGTCGTGTAGGTGACGGGCGAGAGATTCTCGCCGAGCCGCGCCCCGGCTCGATAGCGACTAACTCATTGGCAATCCGTTGCACCTTGCTGCCGGCGCGAGTCGCATCGAGTAGAGAGCGCCCCTTTGTTGCGAGAGTGTCGATATCGAGTCCGGGCAAAAAATAGTATTCATCAGGCTTGAAATTTCGGAAGCCGTTATCAACTAGCGTTGAATTATGTATTCATACAATTTCTACGGCGTCGCCGCGATGGCCGGAATAGTCGCAGCATATATCGTCTGCTTCGTGCTTTTGGCTTTGCTTGGGCGATTGATACTCGTTGCAACCCAAGCACTCCGCGCTTATACTCTGGCCAAGAATCTGCAGATGGATCTGCTACTCGCGGACACAAATGACGAAGACCTAAAGAAGTAGGCCATCTAAAGAAGAACACCGCGGTGGCCACGTTTCGTCCCGTACAAGGGGCCGGCTTACGAATCAGAATACGTAACACGCCGAGGGTCGGCGAAGTCATCGCTGTTTCCGTCGACGGGGTGGCGGGATTCGTTCCAGGTGTAGTCGCCATTCGGGTTGATGTGCTCCCAATATCCTTTTCAGTTCATGGGGACTAAACCACGCGACTAGCCCAGTTGCGCCCGTACCGCGAGCGGAACCTTCTACGGGACGAGACGACTTCCGTTTCTCGTACCTTTGGTGGCCCGACCAGTCTCGTTATCGGCAACGCAACGACTCGAGACCAGAGGGACGGAGGGGATATTGCGCCGAGTCTGATCCTCTGCATTACCCAAAGCCGTCGGGATACCCCCGCCGCGATGGCTTGGGGCGACCCGCAAGGGAGAGCTCTATCCCGACAGATCGTCATCGGGCTGACCTCGATTACTCGATAGGGTGCGGAGATGGCATTGCATCCGATTGGCCTCGTCCCGCACGTCATCGCTGAGCTGCCATCTCTCCAGGGTGGATCGATGACCGTGGGTGACTACCTGCCTCGTGGGCACGCTTCATATGCGCGTGTGATGAATCCCATGCACGACGATAACGGTCAGCCCCTCGCCTGGTGGACCTTTGCTGCGGAGCAGTCCGAGGTGGACGCAACTACGAAGTGGACCGACCTCAACGTCGGCGCGCGGGAAGTAAATCGCACAATTGGGACCATCGAACCCGGCGTGGCCGCAACGCTCGCGCGGCTTCTCCGAGCACATACGTCCGCACCCACCGAGTGTTTCTTCCTCGTCTGGGAAGGGTACGCCGGGATGCGCGATGACCTACGAGACACGGCAAGCATTAAGATCCTGCCCGGTCGTAAAGTACTCATTCTCGCCGGCGACCTCGCCGATGGCGGGGAGCCCTTCGATGGGATGGCCGGCGGCAGAAGTGCTCAGTGGTGGATGCCCGCGGATGGTGTGTGGGCAGTCGGTAACGACCTCTACGGCGCGAGCGTCTATGTCTCAGGAACCGAAGAGCTGATCACCGCCATTCTTGCCGCCGACGACATCGAGGCATACCGTGCGACAGCATCGATGCAGATCGTCGCCGAAGAGTGGGCCTCTTAGCTCCCTGCGATCGCTGGCTCTGGGTCCGTTCCCGATAGGGGAACCCCCTATGGGACGGAAAGACTGACAGCGCCTCAGCCCACTCGTCGGACGATGATTCCAGAGCTGCCTCGGTGGATGCGATTTCGATCCGGAACTGGTTTTCGGTCGCCCCAGACTTGGCCTTCCTGCCTGCTCTCGATTGCGAAGTGCACCCACATCGTAGTTGTCACGTCCCGGGAGCGCGCGACTTCGGTAAATTCCAGCGACGGCACAACCCCGTCTTGCTCGGTGCAGAAGAGCCCATCGCCGGCCGTCGAGACACCGCCCAGCATCCGAAATCACCGTACGAGCCACGCGGCAACGCGGTTGTTGAACCAGTCAGCGCGTTGCAGCGGAATCCGTGTCCGCAATCATCGACTATTTCCAAAACGCTCTCGGGCAGAGCCGCGTGAATCGCGGCTGCGGAGTCACGCATCAATGCGCGCTCGCGTCGCCCAGCCAGCACGAGTGCCTGACCCCGGAAGTTCGACCATGATTTCGGCACCTGAAAACGCATGTTGTTTCCGACAGCAGCCAACAGCGTAGCTCTAGAAATTCGCGCGCTGGTCTCTAAATATTCGTCCATAAGCTCCGGGGGCACAAACAATTCTCGAGCCTGGAGCCGGGCGAACCGGTGATTTCGTGCCAAGGGTGCTGCGGCGCCCAGAACGCGAAGAGTCACTTTAGTGAAGGTCATCGTTTGTGCCTGTGCGCTGACGATCATCGCACGATCAACGAGACCTGGGTACCTGGCTGCTAGCTCGATGGAGAGTTGGGCGCCCAAGGAGAACCCGATTACTGCTACGGGAGCGGACCTGTTGCGCTTCAGCACATGGCTGAGAGCAGCCACCGTTTCGACATGTGAACGGTACGGTTCCCCGGCACTCTGGCCGTGCCCAGGAAGATCCGGCACGAGCACTCGGTACCTCGATTCCAGGCTCCGGCGCAGAGAGGTCGACATCCACCCCGCGACCCCGCCGCCGTGTAAAAGAAGGACCGGCGGACCGTCGACAGGGCCGAACCTATTCACCTGCACCAGCGCAAGCCTCTCACCAGGGCCGTCTGAGGAAGGCACCGGGGCCGGGCATTCCCATCATGGATTGCTTTCCCGCTTCATCTCCGGCACTGCAGCATTGTCGTCTCGAAGCGTTGCTAGCAGGGCTGCTGGCGTTTCGGGATCGTCGAGACTGATCGCGAACTGCTTCTCTCTTTTTGTCGTCACAATCAGCCCAGGCCCCTTCCTCAAAATGACAGCGGATCGTCCGGGCATGATTCGATACCCCCACCCGCCCCACTCAGCGGGTCGAAGTTCGGCGGCCTCGACGACATCAATGGCGTCTAGGCGGATACGTTTCAACGGAATCCGAAAAATGGCCGAGACCACCCGCAGACCCCGCCAATCAGCAGTCACGCGCAACCGAACGAACGAGGCAACTAAAACAATGGCGACAGCCATCACGACTATGCCAACGATTTGGTCCAAAGCCCGCCCGGCGATGACCGCTGGCCCATAGATGACGGACCCGAGAATGATCAGTCCAATCGCCACCCAAAGAAACATGTTTCCCGTGATCGTTTGGGACCAAGCACCAACGGCACTGGGCGCGAAGTCGATTCGCTTCTCGACATCCGTCGCCTTCAGCCGGGGCCGTGGTGCGATTAGGAATGGGATGATCCCATAGCCAGCGGCGACGAAAGACACGATGACCCATGCCCCGAGGACAACTTCATACGGGTCGCCGACCTGCATCGTCAGCCCAGCGGAGAGCAACCATGTGGCGGCACCCATCCCGCCGAACACGCCGAGGAAGAAATAGGCACCTCGCCTGGCCCGCGCGCTGATTCCGGGCCAGACACTTATCGTGACTCCGGCGACGGCTGGCACGCCCGTCATCCCCAGGTTCAGGGCGAGCAGCGCTCCCACAGACATCGCGTCATCAGCCGGCCCTGCACCCGACCAATGCGAGGCGAGCTCAGCGGGAAGGCTATCTCGCCAGACCCACCACGAGATGATCACCACCAACACCGGTACACACAACGAGGCCGCGGCCAGAACCCTCCGAACTATCTCGGCACTCACGCTCTTGTTACTCATCTAATTCCACCCCTCTGGATCAATCGCAAAATATCTGACTGGGTCAACCCGAGCTTTCGCGCCTCGTGCATCAACTGAGCTGCCAGCTCGGTCACGTGAATAAGCCCGGCGCCAGCGTCCTTGCGCACGAACGCCCCACGCCCTTGACGCATCTCAATCACTTCGTCGTTTCGCAGCTCCGCATACGCACGCAACACCGTGTGCATGTTCACACGCAAAGACTTCGCCAGATCACGTGCTGGAGGAAGCCGTTCACCCGGTTTCAGGTCACCGCTCACCACCCCGGAACGCACCTGCACAGCAATCTGCTCCGCCAGCGATACCGACGAAGACGCATCCACCACGAACAACATGTTTGCAACGATACTAGAACAATCGAGTCTGATGAAATCTGACGACCCGAGCGCCCATGCATCCAATTGCCAACCTTCTACGCGACAACGCATCCGCCCGGGCGTCGCAGAGTGAGACTTGACGACGCTCCTGCCCGCTGATCAGATTGGCGGTCGGGAGATCAATGATCGAAAGCCACAAACCTACTCATCGGAGTAATTCCACCGAATCGAGTCGTTGGACTACGCAGGAATACAACCCTCCAGTCTCGACCAACGTGTATCACGGTCCACCGCCGGGCTCTCGTCCGTCTGGCTGTCATCACTGTGGCAGTGGCCGGTTGCTGGCTGCTCTATCCGGCAGGGATTGTCGGGAGCGACGCATCAGCCGGCTTCAGTCTCACCGCCTTAATGGCTGGATTGCTATGGGCGTGGACGCACGGCGTACGCGGCATCCAACATCCCGCGGATCATGCCGCCGAGGATGAATGTACTTGTAAAGATTGGAGACGCCACGACACCCCGAAAATTCTCTTTTCAAATAAACACCAACAGTCAACGGCTCCACCCAGTCTTGCTGGATGACAGCGTCCCAGTCCCGCAAGCGGAACCTCTTGCGGGACAGGTGATGGAAAGCCGATGAGGTGGCGGTCGTGAACGCCTGCACCTACTTCGTTTGGTTGGGGTGCTTCGTGAACACGTTGACGATCTTTACTGTTTTGTCATCAATGTAGAACCAGATGCGTGCCCCACCGGAGAGTTCGTATTGCCATTGATCGTGGGCGATGCCGTCGCGAACAATAGTTGCCAGTTGGCCCTTGAGCTGGTGGCACTTGGGGTCTGATTGGTTGGGGGCCTTCGTGAGTCGGTCCCAGGCATCCGCGGCAGAGCCTTTCTGCGTTGCGACGATATCGCGCCATCTAGCGGCAGCTTGATTCGAGGCGTGCTCGATCACGAATTCTGATGATTTGAGTGGCCGGGAAACGGAACCCTTCTTCGGAGGCACTAGAGGCGTGGCTTCGTAACCGCCACCGGTTCGCGCAGCCAATCGGGTTCATCCTGGCCCCAGCCGGCAGCGACCGCCTCTGCGGTGTTCTGCCAAGCCTTGATCTCGGTCAGTATCCGCCCGAGCTGATTGACGACGAAGGCACCGCGGGCAGTGTCGATGATGTCCCGTGCGCACGTTCTCTGATCCTGAACACTGAGAAGCTTGATCCACGGGAAGGGGCGCGCGAGGCGGTCCTCCAACGTGCCGTTGTCGTCCAGCGACACAGCGATCAGCTGCGCGGCGACCTCGAGGATCCGATCGTGGGCAGCAGCCTCCCGCTTCGTCGTAAGGATGAGGGATTCGCCATCACGCCGCGAGACTTCGACGGGCGCTTCCTCTGCGGCAGCGAACACTGCGGCCGAGTTGCGGGATAGCTCCGAGGATTGCACGACACGTTGCCCCGCCAGATTGAGTGTTGTCGTCATAAATCCATACTATTCCGAACATGTTCTGAATTCAATTCCGGCCAGAGATAATTGAGAGGCAGGCGTTCTACGTGAGCGACATCTTGGAGCCAGTGCTCCACTTGACACTCACGACGCCCCCAGACCTCGACACAGTGACCGCGTTCCCTCGCGTCGCTGACCTGACGCTCAGCGGACTCGATTCCCCCACATTGAGACTGTGGACGGCACGCGACGCCACAACCGGACGCATTGCTAGCACGGGCTACGAGCGCAGCGAGGTCAAACAACACGTTCTCATTCGCAGCGTAGCCGTCGCTCCAGCACTCCAAGGTCTCGGCGGGGGCCTCCAATTGGCGCGCTTCGCGCTCGACCGAGCCGCCGAATCCGGAGCAACTTGAGCATGGCTCTTCAGCCGACGCTCCGGCCCGTTCTAGCAAAAGGTTGGATTCGTCTCGGCGGACAGGAGCGAACTGGCGATCGCTCTCGCGCGTCAGGTGCGGCTCTTCACGGAATCCGGGCAGCTCCAACGCGAAGTGGCGTGAAGCCGACTTCTCTAGAGAGATCCGCCCAACGCAATCCCCAGCACGACCGTAAGGGGAACCTTCTGCGGGACTGTTGTCTTGGCTCAAGCGGAACAACTCGCCGCTGAGAAACGGTCTGCTCTTCCTGGCGCGCTGCTGAAAAGGGCAAGTCGTCCGGTGCGCATCATGCTCTTTTTCAGATACGGGGAATCTCAGGATCCAGACAATTCAAGAGGGTTGTTCTTGAGTTTGCGAACTAACCCGCCAGCGATGAGCCGAGCGGCGGCTGTCGCGGGTTTGCGGGAAGCTTGATCGGTCACACAAGACTCGAATTCCGCCGCGAGTCCGAGCCGCGGATACGCCGCTAGGACTTCCGACCGGAAGCTTTCGGGGAGGGCCTCCGATCGACTGCCGGAAATATCTAGACCCGTCGCAACTTCCAGCAAATAGCCCTCCAGATCCTGCTCCGGATCGACTTCGGGCCAGTTGTGCCGAACGATCACCTCAAGAGCCCGAGTGCGACGACTCGCCTCCCAGCCTGCCCCGGCCGTGAGAGCCCAGGCGACGTGGCCAGCGGCAAGCTCATACGAGAGCGTGTCGTTGTCGAACTCGACAGCCAGTCCGACATCGTGCAGGACAGCAGAGACATAAAGCAGTTCCGCGTCGAACCCTTCTCGCATCTCAAGCGAAGCGAACCCGACTGCCCAGTACCAGGACCGGATGCTGTGGTTAAGAAGCGCCCCCGGCACGTACTCCGTCGCAACCTCCAGCGCGGCACGCGCCGCCACCGAGCCAGATACAACAAAGTCGACCATCTTCATAGCCCAATGCTATCCGGCCACTCGTCTAGCACTACGACGTGCCGACCTTGTGCCGAAGTGTCGTATCCGCCGAACCTCCAGCACGCCGGCGATCCGGCCCACTGGTTGAGGCGATCAAGATCTTCGTCGAGACGTCGGAACCCTACGAGGAGGGGTGCTTACCACCGCGCTAGAAAATCCCCGCCAAGATGACGTTCTCGGTCTGGTGCAGCCGAATGATGATTTCGCCCTAAGCCTGTACCCCACCGAGAGTTATCACGGCCTCGACATTGTTGCTCTCGAGCGACCTGATGTCGTGTTTTATGTTGCTCGTGACAATGGTCTGGCCCTCAGAACGACTGCGATTGTCGATCGCGGCGACAAGATAGGTGGGGTCAAGCGAATGTTCGTGACCGATGCTGCTCGGGGTGCTGGAGTTGGCCGGGCGTTGCTCGAAACTGTTGAAGCGTTCGCTCACACGGTGAATATCTCGCTTATTCAGCTCGAAACAGGGCTTCCTCCGACTGCTGCAATCGCTCTGTACAAGCGATCGGGCTACGAGCATATTCCTCGATTCGGCAAGTATGTAGATGACCCAACGAGCTACTGCATGGAAAAACGAATTCAGAAGCAGCCCACACCGACCCGTTAGACGAACGGTGAGCGCGACAGCGACGAGCGCAACGAGCGTCGACACGACACGACACGACACGACATCGCCACCGCTAGGAAGCCGAGGGTTCGCGCGACGCTCCGAGTTCAGTCAATGAGATCGTTCGCACGAAGCATTGCAGTGGCCGGTCATGTGCTGCGGATGAAGGAGACGATGGAGTCGAATCGTGCGGCGCGCAGGTCCGTGTCGCGGATCCAGATCTCAAGTCTTCCACCATCGCCAAAAACCGTGTCGAAGCTGTGATCGCCGGTGATGTTCAACAGCAGTACGTGATGGTTGTCGGCGGCGAGCGGGAGCTCTCTGTGGAGGAGGTCGACATCTTCGTCGGGCAGGTCGAAGTCGTAGCTCTGCATCCCGAACAGACGAGTCACTGGCAGTTCAGTTGCCGAAAACGGGTCGGTGGCCGACTCGTACTGCACGGTGTGGCAGCCACCGCGTGCCCCAATGTCGGCGATCCGTTGCAGATCCACAACGGTCTCCGCGGAGCGGTCGGTGCTGATGGGTCCGTTTCTGAAGCCGAGGCCGCAGCTCACACTGGTACGCGAGGGCGGGTAGACCGCACATTCCGCGTCCATATCGACCGGTAGACGGCGGGCGAGGCTGGCTTCTGACAGATAACGCAGCGTCGCTCCACCACCGGGGACACCCGGGTCGGTGCGGGAGTCACCCGTCGTCGTGTGAAACACCTGGAGCAGCCCATCGGCCGGTGCGCCGTGACTCTCGAGTAGCCGCAGTAACGGCGGGTTCTCGGACTGGTCCTTCGGGATCCCGCGGAAGTCGATCTGTATGAGGAAGGCATCGTCGGGCGGTTGCACGTCGGAGACTTGTGTGGGCGCGCCGCCGATGCGGGACAGATTCCGGAAGGGCTCATCGGCTCCCACCGATCCTCGAGATCCCACGAGTAGATGTCTTCGAGGTCACCCGCTGCATTCTCGGCCAGATAGAGCGCCGGCGCCCCGACCAGCTCCTCCGCCGTCAACCTGACACGGGGGTCGTCCCACACCGTTTCGATATCCTCCGCGTGCCACACGACGAGTGGCGCGATCGCCTGGTAAACGAACTCCCGATCGATCGGATCGGTTATGTCCGGCACCGCGGCTCGCAGCCGGTCCACAAGGTCTGCTTCCCGAACCGCCTGATTTTCAGCCATGGAGAGGCGGTCCATGAGTCGGTTCCATTTGCCGGTGGGGATCGCCCCGATGTCGTTGCCCAATGCTCGCTTCTGTGCTTCGAGATCGAGCACTTTTTGCCACGCCGGCGCCTCTATGGAGCGGACGTCAAAGCTCCCGTTGCGTCCACGCTCCTTCGCTTCGCCCTCGACGGTATCTGTGGACGAATAGGCGTTCCCGTCTTCCATCTCAGTCTTGATTACCTCAGGTTCTAAGGAGTTCCTGAAGTAGACGACCACGATTTGGTGTCCGAGCTCTCGCTGAAGGTCTCCCGCTATGTAGAAACCTTCAACCAGAAAGTCGGTGATCTGTTCATCGCTTTCGACGACGTTGATGCCCTGCGCCCTCGGCGCCACTTTAGCTCCAACATCATTGAACCAGGCCTCGAGCCGTCGAAGCAGGGCAGGGCTGAGCCGTAACGTTCTCGGATCGATTTCGCCCGTCGGCGAACCTTCGGACATATCCCACAACGGCTGCCGCGCGGCCTCATGCGCTAGCAGAAGTATGTGAGCGTGTCGCTTGGCCATAAGACCCTCCGAGCGCAGTCAGGCAGAATCCGGGGTCCCGTGCATTCGGTGCTCGCGGGGTAGCAATGGTCTGATGCTATCGTCCGGCCAGAGCGACGCCCTTCATGTCAAGTACCCCACGATGCGGGGCATGTCCCAATCCCGAGAACCTTTGGCGGCGCCAAATTACTGTTGGAATAGAGCGCCCGTAAACGAACCCCCTACCGGACGCGTGGACCTCGGGTCAGTAGTGTTCGCGGGCTTGCAGGATGATGATGTGGTCGTCCGTGACGTAATAGACCAGGCGGTTCGTGTCGTCGATGCGGCGGGACCACGCGCCGGAGAGGATGTGCTTGAGGGCCTCGGGTTTGCCTATGCCCGCGAACGGATCACGCAGTGCGTCGGTAATTAGCTGGTTGATTCGCTTGAGAGTTTTACGGTCCTGAGTCTGCCAGTAGACGTAGTCCTCCCACCCATTCGGGTCGAAGGCGATCGTTCGACTCACGCGTCGAAGAGGTCGCGCTGCTCGAACTCGCCGCGCCGGGCCCGCTCGATCGCGGTGAGCAATCGCTCGGCATTGGCAGGGTTCCTCAGCAGGTAGGCCGTCTCCGTCATTGCGTCGTAGTCTTCTTTCGACAGGATGACCGCGTTTCCGTGCCGGGATACGACCTCGACAGCGATGTGGTCGTCATTGACCTGCTGGATGAGCCCGAATAGGTTCTTGCGTGCTTCCGTCGCGGTGATCGCTGACATGATCGCCTCCTATTAGTAGTACTTGATAGCGTACCGCTGTAGGGTGCGGTGAGGAAGTGCTCTGCGCCGCACGGGGAACAACCCGCACCGGGACAGGCAGGTTTCGCGTCTGTTGCGTGTGGGGCTCATTGAGCAGCCGCTGACGCCGTTAGATCATTCCGTGGCGCGCCAGACTTTCGAGATACCAATTGAAACCAATATCATTCACGTCGCCAGTGACCATGGAATAGTAGTTTCGCTCGTCGGCTCCGGCTTCCCGGAAACCAGTCACCGCGACCAAGAATGTGCTGAGGTAGTCGGACATTCCATATACCTTGGCTCCGGTCACCTGACCACCTTCACGTTCAAGAACAACCGACGTGCGCTGCCCCAGGGCGTGCTGAATCGTCAGCAAGTTGTAGGCCAGCCAGGACGCGTTCGGCAGAGCTGATCGCACCGTTGCGGCACCCGAGCGCCGATCCTGATCCAGGAACAGGCTTTTCCAATAGTCCTCGTAGGCCTCAGGGCCGCAGTCTTTCATCGCTTTCTCGTCTGCGCTGTACAGGCGTTGAAGTACATCAGGATGAGTGATTGTGTACAGCTTGTAGATCAGGTCTTCACGGACCTCTTCATCATTGCGGTAGTCCGCACTGGAAATCGCTGCCAACGGGATCTCATAGGCCCGAAATTCCTTTTCCAGCCAACCTTCAACGGCCTCCGTTGTCCACGCTCGCGGATCGGTTTTCTCCCAGCGCTCAAACAGACTTGTCACTGTGTCGCTCCGTCTCATTCCATCGACAGGTCCACGATATCGGGTGGCCCAGCCGGATGTTTAGACCGCCGCGAGAGGATGTGTCGATGCCGCTGGCCCCCATCGTCGTGGACGGGTGCACTGGCGCCGAAACTGTCCGTTTCACCAACCCCCTGCGGGGCGAGCCGGGAGGGAGCCAGGGGACGTGCTTGGAGCGCTAACTTGCAAAACTCGAAGCGCGGTCGAGCCCCCGTAACGATCGCCTACCGTCTCCGTGTGGGGCTAGTCTTCGCCCATAGAATGTGACCATGAGTCCGAATCGACCGGCGCTGATCGCGATCGCGATTGCCGTAGCAGTCGGCATGTGTGGGTGCACGACGGAGCCGTCGAAAGTAACTCCGGCAGGCGCTGCAACAACCGCATATCCGGGCGCGCCGACACCTCTGCCGAGTGGTCTGGTCGACCCTTTTGCGGGCTACGCAACAGTCGTCGGCGGGCGGCTGGCGATTGTCTTGTCCGGCAGCTCGAGTTGTCCGCCGAACGCGGACTCAGCGGATCTGGCGACGATGACGTTCGAATTCTCGGTCGATACGGAAGGCCCATGCACGGATGATTTGGCCCCCAGGACGTTCGAGTTCGACGTGCCATCAACCGAGAATCTGCCGACGTTCATCACAATAAACTTCACGTCCGGCGAAACGTCCAGCTCTCAACTGCCGGTTCTGCGGTAAGCATCAATCGAGCACGGCCGTGCCGGCAACCAACCAACACTTTCTCACGGCGTGACCGCAGGAGATTGTCGAGACTCACGATGCTGCGCGCTATGGCGGCAAAAGGCCACCATTTGCCGCTGCGATTCACAGCGAACTCTATTGCAGTTCCTTCTTACCTACGCCTTGTTCGTGGATTCGCAAGGGTGGATTCGCAAGGGAAGGAACAATGCCTTAAGAGAGATGATCGAGCGGACCCGATCTGACAATATGACGGAATGAACCACATCCTTCTGCCGGCCGCTATCGCTGTGCTCGTCGTTGGAGCGGTCGGGAGTTGCACTGGGTGGGTTCCTATCCAACTACTTTGAGTCGGTGCCTCTAATTGTGGGCAGATGGGTCCTCTCGACAGGTTTGGGGCTGCTCGCCCTCGGTGTACTGCTCTACGCCTGGCCAATGTTCTTAGGCTTCTCCGCCCAGCCGGCATAAGCTGAGCCGCTCAGCCGGTGCAACTGCGAAGGTCCCACAAGCCGGACGTCCAGCGGGCGCGTTCAAACGTGATTCAGCTCAAGTCGCTTCGCGGAGCATGTTGCCCGTAAGCCGAACGCTGACCGGGACAAGTCCGGTTCCCGGTGCAGGATCGGGTACTGAGACTGGCGAACGGCTAGAGTCCGATCACGGAGTAACGGCGTTCAATGCCTGAGGTAGCTCGACCCCACTCGCTGCTGGCGACACGTTCCTGGTGAGCCTTGAAGGCGGCTGCGTGCTCAAAGCGCTCCTCAACCATCCACACCAGCGGATCGCTCGTCGGGGTGACGTTAAACGAACGGCATCCCGGTTCGGCGCGGGTCAGGGCAAGGTGCACTGGCAGGTGATCCCGGACAGTGTTCGCCTGGTCCTGGGTGTGGCAGACAAGCTGCCCGCTCAGGCACACTGCGCTGTCGAGGAGCTTCTTTTTCATCTTGTAATTGGTCAGCGACACGCCGCCCATCACCGGGTGCTGTTCTACCTCGACGGTGAATCCGTGGCGCTCAAAGAAGGGACGGGCTGTGATGCTGACGTCGGCTATCAGTTCTGTCAGCTGCGCCTGACGCGCGTGGACCTCAACGCGTCCGATCAGTTGTCGTGCTAGCCCTTGTCGCTGGTATCGAGGGGCAACGAACAGCATGTCGATATACCCAGCAGGGTTCACGTCGGAGAAGCCTGCTGGTGCACCATCCACGGTGGCCACGTAACTGTTCCGCTCTTGCATCGACGCATGCCAGGTGGGCAGATCTCGCTCTTCTGGCCGCGCCCAGGCCTGAATCTGCTCCGGCGAGTAGTCGGCGGCAGCGGTCTCGGTCACCGCAGCAAGGAATATTGCCAATGTGTCTGCGGCATCCGCTTGACCATAGGGGCGGATGACAACTGCTTGCGCATCGGTGCTCTGGTTCAATTCCACAGAACTAGCATCTCACCGTGACTGGCCCGACCGCGCGGCACATACGGTGTCCTGATAGCCGAACCCTCAACGGGACGCCACGAGAACCCGTCTGTTCGCGCGCGAGCTGAGTCAACATGAAAGAAGGGTGACCGGGTTGCGAAACTAGGGGTCAGAAACCCCGACCGGGGAGCATTACGGCCTGACTCAATCCGAACGCGCAACGGGCCAGTATCTCGACTTGGCCGGCGGTGAGTTCGCCCACATTGTGGCCGCCGGTCTCGGCGCGGAGGGTACTGTGCTCGGTGCCGTCCACGATCGCATCGGCGTGAACCCGGAACCAAGGATGGCCCCCAACACAAATATCCGGTGGCGCCACAACATGCTACCTACACCTTCGATCAGTGGCCCCGAAGGTCAATAACACCTGCCCCCAAGAGAGCGAATATTCAAATATTGGCGCAGCAGCCCGTTGGTGTTTTCGTTGGTGCCCCGCTGCCACGGCGAATGCGGATCACAGAAGTAGATAGCTATCGTGGTGGCCAGCGTGATCTGCCGGTGCTGGGCCAGCTCGGTTCCCTGATCCCACGTCAGAGTCTTAACCAAGTGCTCGGGGAGGGTCTTGATGGCGGCCAACAGCCCATCGCGAGCCATGATCAGCGAGCGACCGGCGGAGGTGGCGGACCGCGCCGTGCCTGGGCATTAGGAAGGGGATCTGATCTTGGATCACACTGCCGGTCGCCGATCGCTACGTTGGTGGAGCGTCAGACACGGTTCACGATGCTGGTCCACTTCCCCGGTGGCCACGGCGCGATTACGGTTCGTGATGGGGCGTGCAGACTCCCCGTATCCCCCCTGTGCGCGCTCTTCTGTTGCGCGTCGTCGGCGCATGCCCCGGCCGGGTAGGCCGGACCGTAGACTCACACTGTACGAGCTGGCGCTTGGCAGAGTCGCCAAGCACAGCCGTGACCGAAGGAGGGTGTGCTCTTGCGTCGAACTGGTCGCTTCCCTAGGGCGTGGACATTAGCCGTGGCTGCATCTATGGCGTCCGTCTGCGTATCTCTCGCTGGATGCGCATCGATGACGGGCGCGAATGCGGCGAGCCTGGATTCGATCGCCGAGCTCGCGAGAGCTGTTGGTATCGCTCCTGAACTCGTGTACACGACTGAGGTGGACGGCTACGATCTCGCACCGCAGTCGGTCGGGCCGGGTGCTGCAGACGGGATGTCGGCTACCTGGTTCAACAGCAGCACGGGTGCGATGCTGACCATCCGTAGCGATTCCGGTGAACTCACGGAAGCGTCGTGTGCTGCGACACCCCTTGGGGATGCGCCCGGCGGAGCGGTGACGTGTGCCAATGAGGATGGCGTCTGGCATCGGTCGGCTGGAGGCATCCACGAGTACGTCGCGGTGCGAGACGGTGCGCTGATCTGGGTATCCGGAATGAACGACGCGTCGCCAGCGGATCTTCTGACAGCCGCGAAGAAAGTGCACGTGCCATCGGATGCGGAACTCGAACTGCTCTTCTCCGACGTTCCCAAGACTCCGGGCGAACCGGTGGAGCGCGGAGACCTACCTGAGGATGGCGACGGTGCGCCGATCGATCCGACCGGGCCGGGTGGTTAGTTCCACTCCGCCGAATGCGGCCGCT
This sequence comes from Cryobacterium sp. Y82, assembly GCF_002929495.1. GTDB lineage: Bacteria > Actinomycetota > Actinomycetes > Actinomycetales > Microbacteriaceae > Cryobacterium > Cryobacterium serini. Next base: position 3,750 of record NZ_PJJJ01000016.1, on the reverse strand, counting down.
TGCCGGGCCGCTCCTCAAATCTCTAGCCCTAATCCTCGTGGCCGGCGAGGCGCCGTCTGAGCTCTAAGTTCTCACCCTGCGCCTTGGCCAGCGCGAGTTGGACCTGGCTCAGTTCCCTCCGGTAGGCCTCGCGCTCGGATTTCAGCCGGGCCGAAAGACCGCACGGCAACGGACGTGCTGGGGCGCTCGTCCGCTCCCGGCTCGGTTACGCGGAGGAGGTGTCTGCTTCGAAGCTGTTCGATACCGGCGTCACCCCTGATGACACCCGACCAAACCAGCGCCGCCCTCGGCATCAAGCGGTACGTTCACCTTACGGTGAACCGCGACAGTCGGCATCGCTTGTCGGCGCTCTTTGAAAAGTACACCGCGGGCGTTATTGTCCTGCTTCTCGAATACCAGATGACCCCATGGGCGCGGAGTGTCAGATGGGAACCCTGGGCGGGCGGTGCTGAGGACGAAGTAGTTTTCGATCAGCCATGCACGAGGGCGCGCACTTCTATCGGTGCGAACCTCGCCTCGACGAATCGACCGGCGAGTTCGGCGGCTCGCTCAAGATGACCGCACTCGATCAGGTAGTAGCCACCGACAAAGTCCTGGCCTTCCGTGAATGGGCCATCGGTGCGGGTCGTCGCTCCTTCGTGTGTGCGGACGACCGTTGCCTCGACCACGCTCAACTCGCTGTTGTCGATGAGCGCTCCCTCGGCCGTGAGCTCTTTCTGGGTGTCGTCGTGAACCTTTCGGAACTCCTCCCGATCAGGACCTTCGATGGCTGCTATCGTGTTGGCATCGTTGTAAAGCGTCAGCAGGAAATATCAATGGACCTCTCCTTCGATACGGTGGCTTATCTCAACGTGCATGGATGTCATTTCGACGATGTGACGAACGCGGCAAGTTCGACGGCCATCGGCCCGGGCTCCCACGAGTGGTTGGCGCCTGCCATCCGCTTCTGTGTCGCACCGGGTATCGCCGCGACGATCGCGTCGGCCGCCGTGATCATCACCGGGAAAGTCTCCTCACCAATCAGCACCTCAACGGGAACCCTGATGCTGGCAAACAATTCTGGGAGCGGCGCAGACTCGGCCCACGCGAGCGATTCCCCGTCGGGGCGGAGGCTACCAACTTGGGCAACCAGGCCCGGCCACATCGGAGAGGTGCGCACACCGGCGAGGAACTCCGGCGGCATGTCTTTCATGTAGTGGATCAAGGCACCCTCAAGGTCACCTGCGGAGATTCGTCGGTCCACTTCGTCGGCCCACTCCCGCGCCTCGCCGTCCTGTGGCCCAAGCGGTGCCTCCCAGAGGACAAGTCCGTCGACCGGCAGGCCTGATACGGCAGCCGCCAAAGCGATCGAGCAGCCGGAGGAGTGCCCACACAATACAGCACTTCCGCCAGCGATTTCGAGAAGCGCCACAACAGCAGCAAGTTCCCGCTCGAGGTCGATCCGCCCGTCAACCATGCTTTCGCCGCGACCCAAGCGGTCATAGACGATCGTCGAGATGCCTAACTGTGCCGCCAACTCCGCGGTCGTCGTTGTTGACGGGTCGATGGCCCGGAAGGGTCCGGCTCCGGCAATAAAGATCAGCGCGGGACCGGATCCCCGTCGGTCGAAGGCGACCCGATCGCCCTCGGATGTTGTTACGAATTCACTCATGCGAATGTTCCTTGTCTGTGTGTGCCCTATCGGTTGTCATTGTCAGCTCAGTCGCTGTCGTAGGTGCACGATCACCTGATCACCCTCGTCTTTGCCGACGACTTTTCGCAGCTCAGCTTTGATCGGCACCATGTGCGTGCCAGCTCCCACAGGCAGCAGTGTCGCGTGAAAGGCATGACCGTCCATGGTGCCGGCTACCTTGACCGGCTTCCGGGTACCGAAGAACTCGCCTGAGTCCAGCATGACCACGATGGTCCAGCCGCTAGGACCGATATTCCTGCGAATCACAGCGCTGAACACAGCGTCGATGTGCCGGGAGGAATCTTCTGAAGCAATCACGATAGTCAATACTCCCTAAACCGCTGATCAGACTAGACCGTTCAGTACTATAGGCAAAGACTAGACTGTGTAGTACGCGAAATCAAGCAATACCCGACCCTGAATGGGATTGTCCATGGCACAGGCCACCGCACGGAACCTTGCGTCGGGTGCGCCCGAGGGTGGCCAACGATCGGCGCTTAAGCGTCAAGCGATCCTTGGCGCAGCGGAGGATGCATTCCTCAAGGGTGGCTACCTCGGTACAAACATGGACGAATTGGCCGCTCAGTCCGGGGTGTCGAAACAGACTGTCTATAAACACTTCGGCAGCAAAGAGGCGCTATTCGTCGAGCTAGTGACGACCATGACAAACGAGGCGGGTGACCGCGTGCACAACGAGGTCCCCGATCCTGCAGATGAGATGGAACTAGCGAACTATCTCCAGAGCTACGCCGAACGGCAGCTTGCCATCGTCATGACCCCGCGGCTGCTGCAGCTTCGGCGGCTCGTCATCGGCGAGGTCGGCAGGTTTCCCGCACTAGCAACGGCGCTCTACGAGAGCGGGCCACAGCGGGCAACGTCAGCACTCGCAATGGTTTTCGAGCGCCTGGCCGATCGCGGCCTGCTCGAGATTGACGACCCGTCCGTCACCGCATCACAGTTCAACTGGCTGATAATGTCCGCGCCGCTCAACGAGGCCATGCTGCTCGGTGATGCAGCTATACCGAACACAGCCCAGCTCCACAGTCACGTCGCCGAAGGCGTTCGGTTTTTCCTTGCCGCACACGGAAGACGATAAATTCGGATACACCCACCGGACTGCTTTCATCCAGCAAGAACAGCGGAGCTTTTCGCGTAGCCCTGCAGCCCGCAAGCCGGACCTTGAACGACACAGATTTTGGGCCAAGTCGCAGAGTCAAGGCTGGGCTCGCGCCTCGTTTCACAAGGGAACCTGATGCGGGACGCCGAGGGACCGTCGGGCCGGGCGCGTTCGTTCGGGAGCGAACAGGCTATTTATTTGACACCTGTCCGAGTCTCTGCGAGGTTGTAGAGCAGTTCGTAGTGCCGCAAAGATGGGGGAACACAACATGTCGAATACAAGATCGTCACGCTCGGATGTCCGACCACGACTCAGCATCGAAACGCGTCGAGGACCAATCCTCCTACTTGCGCTTGCAGTCGCCGCGACGTTTCTCACGGGGTGCAGTGCTACGGCCGCCGGCGACACGAATTCGCCGGGGAAGCCGCTTCAGCTGCGGCTCGTGATCTCCTCCGTTGACGGTCCATGCACCGCGCCGTCTCTGACCGCAGACGGCGCAGCCACCGCGTGCCGGAATTTGTCAAGGTGAATGAGGCCAGTGGGAGTTTAGGCGGCTAGTTCGAGCCCGTCATTCTCGGTGGGTTTGTCGGCTGGTTTGTTGATCCAAGCCGTCTCGGGAATGGACAGGATCTTTGGTGCGTGGTTGCTGCTGAATCGCTCGGGGAAGCGTTTCCGGGCCGCGTCCAGCGTCGATGCTCGTTCGATGGCTTTCGCTGCTGCGAGGCCGTAGTGGACGTCTGCTGGCGTGTTCAGGCCGATCCCGGAATGGCGATGTTCGTGGTTGTAGCCATCGACGAACGAGGCCATGAACGTTTTCGCGTCGGTGAGGGAGCCGAAGCGTTCGGGGAACGTCGGAGCGAATTTCAGGGTCTTGAACCATGCCTCGCTGTAGGGATTATCGTTACTTACCCGAGGCCTCGAATGCGACTTGGTAACCTCCAGATCAGACAGCAACGCCGCG
>NZ_PJJJ01000014.1 GCF_002929495.1 Cryobacterium sp. Y82 | reverse complement strand
GCCATCGCAAACGCACTTCGATAGGCTCAAAGAACTAGCCCACATTTGATCGTGTGTTGCGACGATGGCTAGAAAACGCCCAGCTTGTCATGGCCACCGACAGCTGGTGACGAAGTGGTCGTCAGTCGTGACGCGGGTTTATGGCGAGTAGTGCTTAGTGGTAGCCAGATCGGCGACTTGGTATGTTAACGCCGAGCCAAAACAGGGCCAATAGTGCCGATACTGGCTCACTTTTCAACCGTCGCGGACACACTTATTAAATATCAATATCCGCCGCGCGAGCATGCACCACATCCATCGCAGTCGCCTGTCAGCTCGAGTGGATGGCCTGTCACGGAAGGACATTGATAAATCAGGAATCTATTGCTCGTGCTCTAGGCAACAATCCACGGTTCCCCTGAAGGTCCTTCGCACTACGCTGTGGGTCGGGCTTGCAGCACCGAGGCAAAGTTGGCGTTCCCCCTGAAAGACGTCTCCATCATCGACCCAGCACTCTGAACACGCCATGGCACCAAGGTGACATGCGCGATCCTTTCGACAGGTGCGGCGCGGCGAAGGCGCTCAACAGCCATGGGGAGGGTGCTCGATCGCATTCGAGCAAGCCTGTCGATGCTCATGCCCATAAAAGGGTGCTCCATGAAAAGGTCGGGCTAGTTGACCAAAATACGGCCCCGCAATCTACCCCGTTACGTTCTGACTTGCGAGGACCGCTTGTGCTATAACAAAATCCCCGGCCTCATTAATATCCATGGCCTCGATTTTCGACACTTCGATGAGTGCTGGATTTTCGCCAACCCGACGTCCTTGCAGAGCAAGTGCCTTTCCAAACACCCATGCCCCGCTAGTTTCGGCCCATATTTCCTCGAGGTCTTGTGTGCGTGGGATATTTGTCGGATCGTAATTAAGGGGCTGGCTCTGTCGCCACAAGAATTCTCGAATCGCGAGTACAGATATTGCCGAGTCGTGTGCACCTATCGCAACGGACTGCGCCATTCTCGAAATACTGCCAGCTGAGAGGAACGGCGCAGTAGCGTGGGCCATCACATAGGTGTCAGCCTCAACGTCTTTTGCAAAGGCCTGGATCACCTCGTTGATCTTCGTGGTCGACGCGTCGAGGCTGTCGCTGCGAAGGACTAATTCGACGCCGGGAGGCAGTAATTCACGTATCGACGGGTCGCTGCAGTACACGTAAATTTTCTGGATCTGGGTGACGCACGCCAATTGCCGGAGTATTGAATGAAATAAAGGGCGCCCATCCGCGAACGGCAGGGTGTTCTTTCCGGGAAGACGTTCATTATTGAGTTTCATGGGGACGAAGGCCACGGTCATCATTCGTGCTCCCCGATTCGACCGGCCGCAGCAGGTGATTGGCTAGCGAGCATTGGGTCTACCAATCAGGTCGTTGAGATCGAAGACCACTGGGAAACCCTCTCGGTTTGCCCGCGCCGACATTGAATCGGCGACCAGAGACATGGGCGCAAAGAAAGCGAAGTCCATGTTCGCTGCGAAGGCTGCATCTGCATCTGCATGGGCATCGCCAACCATCAAGAAATTTGCATCCGGGTAGCTTTTTGAAAGTCCAGCGAGAATCGCCGCCTTTGGCCTTGGGGATCCATAAATTTCGACAAAATTGTCACTCAGATTTCTTTCTTTGAATACAGAGCGAAGCTCCGTCTCAGCGCTCCCAGATGCAACGAAAAGAAGCAACTTTCGCAACCCCACCAAGACATTTCTGAGGCCGGGCGTCTCTGGTACTTCCATGTACCCGGCACGGACCTCGATCGCGTAGCCATCGAGCAGTTGGTCGATGCTCGCCCGTGATGGCACTGGCCCGAACGTACCGGCGAGCAACTCAGAAAAGACGCTATAGCGAGACGTTCCAAAGTTTGTGGACTGCCAAGCTGAGAAGGCCTCGACCGTACTCTCGGAGAAGCCTTCTCGCCGTGCAGCGTGACGAAAAGCGCTAACTTTCATGCCGTTGCTATCGAGGAGCACACCATCGCAGTCGAACACTACGGCGTCGTATCGGCTGCCTACTGTGTGCCCCTCAAACACGTGTGTCCGTACGCGCGAGTCGGCTGTAAAGAGATTCCGTGTCGATTCGGTACCGCGTGCGTGTAGCACTCGTCAGACGCACCTCGGGGTTTTGCGCCGCAAAAGTGCCTATCAAAGCTTGAACTTCTTCTGCGAGCTCCTGCTCCGCTGAAGTCGCATTGTCATAGCCGTCGAAACCTACGAGGGTAACGGATCTCGCCTCAAGGGCCGCGGCGGCGCCGAGAGCTAGCGCCAGTGGCCCTACGTCGGAAATTGGTCCGAGACCGGTCGTAGCATTTGCCGCGAGAGGTTCCACCTGGGCAACGGGCATGTCTGAAGACACCGTTGTATCGAACCGAGGCGGCGACGATACGATCTGACGGTCGATGGACATGAGGTCCTTCGCTTTTGGCAGGCGTGATGCCGCGTTGCCCGCTACACATACGAATTGGTCCCCGGCCAGTGTGGCAGCTAGGTCAAGGTGTTGATAGTTGGCGTGGATGATTGTACAGCCCGTCTTCTCGACGAACTCGCGCACATACTCCTTGTGCGTTTCTACGCTTGAACCGCCGCCGATGATGAGAACCTCGGCGCTTGCCGTGGCCACCTTGGCCAGATTTGCATACTCCTTCACATCCAAACCCTGCCCAGAACGTCCTTGGAGCGCATCGACAATTGCCGGAATGGAGTAACGATTCTTTCCAAGCCAGTCCATTACCTCGTTTTGAGGCAGGCCAGCGGCACCGGAAATCATGTAAACGAGATTGGTGCCCCACGGGTGGTTGGCGTGCAGTTCGGCGAAAGGCTCCATGACAGCATCTAGAGCAACATGATCGAGCGCCCGGAGGTCTGCTGCGGTCTTGTGCACCAGCAATAGTTCGATTCGCGTGTTTCCGGGGCCGCGACCCATTCCTCGTACTGTCCCATCGATGATTGCGGCGCCAGACTCCGCGGCAACCAGAGAGTTTGCCAGTGCCAAGCCCAGGTTGTCGTGTCCATGGAACCCCAGTGGCATGTCACCCAAGACCTCCCGCGCTGAAGTTACTGCCGCTGCGACCTGACCCGGAACGCACGATCCGTAGCTATCGACCAAAGCGAAAGAGTCGATCACACCCGCAACTTTTTCAATCGATTGGATGCTTCCGACATCGCTCCAGTACTTCGACAAATACATCACGTTCAATCCGACAGCGAAACCCAGAGCCTTAATTTCTCGCGCTAGTTCAAGGGCTTGTGGTATTCGGGTCGGCGCCACCGCAATTCTTACGAGGCCAACAGCTTCCCTGTGACCTAGGAGTAAGGAACGAACATCGCCGGGCGACACGGACTTTTCATCAAACATGACGCCAAGCACCTGATTGGGTCGGAGAATGTTTCTCGCATGTGTTGTTACACTGGGGCGTAGGAAATTGTATTTGCCCGCGTAGCCGCTCTTCGGGCTGTTGATATAGCCCAACTCGACTGTCGAAACGGGCAGCTTTGACATTGCTCTCAGATAAGTCTCAACAACGAGCGCATCAAAATCCCAGGCAGTGTAATAACCGCCGTCGCGGAGGGTGCAATCCAACAGGCTAGCACCTTCCAATTGGGCGAGGTTAGGTGATGTCTTGGTCTTTGACATTACAGCTCATTTCCGTGTGAACGTTGTCCGCAGGTGCTTGGTTCAGTTTGTGACGGCTGAACAATTCAGGATCACTCTACCGTAAGCAGCTATAAGACCCCGCTGTCCGCGATGGTTGAAAACTATTCTGGAAACGAATGTCCAAGTCTGAGCGACCCGACCACGATGAATTGGTGATGACGGTGGGAGCGCAGGCTTTGTTTCGGCGTTCTAAATTGGGTGAGCGCATCGCGCAGCGTGAGATCGTGAAACAGTTCGATATCTTGCGAAGACATTGTTGCGAAAGCGCTGGGTCGGATAAGAGGCCCAGATGCGAGAAATGAGCTGCTGCGGACATTTAAAACTGCGCGATTGATGGTTTTTGCCACCCGCATATATCGAATCATGACAATGCAGGCGTGTTATCGCGTGGCCTAAACCGGGCGGTAAGCACGCTCGTTCTTTAGTATCGCGAAGATGATTTCGCGAGCCTGCTGTATCTGCGCACCCCAGTTCTCCCCATGGACGCACGCGTCTCCAGGTTCTAGACCCATGCATTTAGGATGCGAATAAAAAAATAGTCATCTGGTAGCCAAGAGAATCCATCTTGGCCATGTTGCGATCAGTAAGAGCAGTCACAGACTCGAGGATAAGCCGCACACCGACCGTCATGACTGCTTACAGCCCTCGGGTGCATTCAAGCCAAGCGTAAACAATTGCTTCCTCCTCTGGGGTCGCTCATTTGAAGGCGGTCATTCGTGAAGACGGTCATTCGAGTTTCAAATTGATCGATTGTTTGAGGCTGTGTTTTGACAGTGGGACTTCATCTAGACGACCTCAAAACACGTAATGACACGCCAAACAGAGTCACGACTCCTAGTAATGAAAAGCCTAAGTAGGCAATCGTCCCTACGGTGAAGAGTCCTGCGCACAGAATTGAAGTCACACCAGTTGACAAAATAGCAAATCTCAAAAGAGAAATTCCGCCGCGCGCCCAGTCGACTTGCAGACGCATTTTCTTGATTAAAATCAATGCAATGAGCCCCATCACCGCATAACCGACGACATGCCCAAGGACGACGACCGTCAGACCCCCGGCGGCAGCTCCCACGGTGCAAGCAAGTAGAATTACGACGGCGCCAGCCGCAGACCCAATCCAACTCCACGTTGTTATTCCTGCTGTTTGAACGATGAAATTTATGGGGATGAGATATAAGCCGTAGAAAGTCGATGCTAAAGACAGAATCAAGAGTAAGGGCAACACCCCGGCATACTGAGGCGGTAGGACCCAATGCGTAAATGCAGGAGAGAGAAGTCCAATTAATGCGGCGCTGTGGAATGCCAGCAAGAACTGGATGCGCATTACTTTCCCGGTTCTGAGGGAAGGCGCAGGAAATTGATCACGCGCGTATGCAACGACAGTGGCACGATTAACCTCGGCCAGAAGCATGGTGCCCACGCTCGCAGCACTAAACGCAGCTGAATAGATCCCAACATCTTCGAGTGGCATCGACATTGCCAAAAGGGGGCGGGCGAGCGCGGCGAGGGCCCAGAATGCGATAATATGTGGCACCAGCGGGAGGGCGAATCGCAGCACTTGCAAGAATGCCGCTCGAGTAACTGATCCGCGCGAAGCGTTGATAAGAGTCATCGCAACAAAGAAAGAAAGTACGGCGGAAATTAGGTCGGAAAGCACCCAGCCTGCCGCCCCAGCACCGAGAATGATCACGAAGAGCCATTTTCCCAGTAAAAGCGAAATGATGGACGTCGTCGCGATTACAACAAATCGCCGTAGGGCTTCCTCTGCCCTCGCTTGGGGCAGTGCATAAGAACTCACAAACGCCATGAGGCCTACCGCAGCGACCTCGACTGCCCACAAATGGGTGGATATTTGGAGGATCTGGGTGTCTGCGAACCACAGTGCTATCGCGGTACAGAACAGGATCACCGGAACGCAGGTGGACAACCACCAAAAGCATACCCGAACTACTGATCGCCCATGTGAGTCATTTTGGCTTGCAACGGTCCACCTAAAGACGGCCTGTTCGAGAGCGCCTGCCAAGAGTGCCGAGAGAAGAGCGCTCAGCGTAGCAAGAACTGCAACTGCCCCGTATTCAGTGACGCTCATCGCCCTGGTAACAAAGGGCAGCAAAAGTAGGGTTAAACCGCGTTGTAGTACGGCCAAGATAGTGTAAACAAGCACTGCAGAACGCATATGTCAGTATTTCCGTGGTACTAGTCAGGCCTCGTCTACGGCGTTGGTCGAACGGTTATAGTTACCGTAGCAATGCTTCGGCCAAAGGTAGCTTTGGAAAGACTTCTAGCTTTCCATCAACGGTAGCGTCGACGATTCGGCGGCCGGCTCGGCTAAAGACCTCTCGTGCGGCCATGTAAGCGACCTCGGACTGCGGCAAATCTGGCAATTGCCATTTCACACCCGCACCGAAATAGTTGGGGTCGAAATGGTTTGGATCGTCTCCCCTCGACTCTACGGTGGAGTTCGCGGGTCCCTTAGTAGTGAAGCTATGGTCAACACCCACTAGCACAACGGTCGAAAACCCCATGTGATATGCCAACTGCAACGCGACAAACGTCACCGTCTGTCCTACGTGGATGCCGCGGGATGCATCAGTTGAGAATCCCACAGGTCCGGAACGCTCGTACAAATAATTGAGATGGGCACTTTCGCCGAGGGTCTTCTCATTGCTTCTTGTTGTGAAAAGTGGAGACTTGAGTGATAGCAGGTCCGTCCGTGACTGCTCAACAACCAACTGGTTTACGGCGACGTGGTATGTGGGGGTAAAGCCAAGAGTTGCTGCCATTAAGTAAATTCGATTCAGCCCGAAAGTTTTCTCATTCGATAATAGACTCAGGTCGGTTCTATTGAGGCTCGGACCGTTACCGATAATTACACATCTCTCGCCACGACAGCTGTCCTTAAAGCCTTCGAGGTTTGAGCGATTCGCCCGATAGGCAGAGTCGTAAACAGATTTTGACCTCTCGCGGAGTTCAGAGTTGAAATTTATCAATTGATGCTTGGCGCGTCGCATCTGATGAATCATATTTTCCTTTGCTCGTCTGTTTTTAAGGCCGCAATCAGTAGTGGATGGGCGATGCCGTACTCTGAGCAACCTCATCCCGCGCCAATCACGCGCTCGCTTATCCCTCGACCGAGGGAGGTTTTTCTTTCTGGTTTCGTCTGTTGAGCCTCGGCGCTCTCGCTCTGCGAGCAGTTTTTTCAGGTGGAGACGACTGGGGCGGTCCCTCCGGAGCATACAACAACCGACACCCGTGATGACACGACCGGATTGGGTATGCGGCGAGCGACGCCGGGCGTGGTGGATCACCGCAGCGATCTGCCCGCAGAATACGTCACGTCCTGGTCGACGGACGGCCGGGCGTGTACCGACTAGTTTGGCTAGACGTCACTCGGATAATTTAACGTTATATATGGGAGGCATCTTGATGCCCTAGTCAATATCACGCATGAATAGTGTTGCTTTCTAAGTCTGGTTGCCGCACTTCTGGTAAGCGTTAGACATCGTTCTTTTACCGGGGCCCGGGACCGGATTCTCTATCGTCCGTCACGAACAGTCAACTCGGCATAAAGCGCCCACCGTTTGATGTATTCTCGTACTAAATTTCCCTGCACCGAGAGGGTTCGAGGAGCCGTGGCTTCCCTATTCACTGCTCACTCTTTTCTTACTCTTGGTGTCGCGAGTGCGAGCTGGACCTCTATAGAGAAATTCGCCATAAGTGTCAAGGATGGCCGCTTTGATCTCCGATGCAGTGCATCTCGCATCTTTTGCAAGAGGGTTATCTAAAGTCGTCGCCATCGGCGGTCTCGTTGACGTTCGAGCAGTAGGCGGATATATCCCAACGCTGAGTCCCGCGGATTTGGACATGTGGGATGGTGCTTCCCTTTTCCGTATTCACAGCTTGACTTCCAGGAAAACGGCGTATTAGCAACGACGACCCGGACAAACTAAGAGGGGATCGTTTGATTATTGAAAGTCGACGTCATTTAGTTTTTTAACTCACCGCCGTCCTGTACCCCGAAGTGGGGGGCGGCGTATTTTTTCAAAATGGGGCGCAGATATACGTGAGAATAATTCACTCGGTAGACTGGATGCAGTCGGGGACTGGCTGGCGCTACGCGTGCAGCCAAAAACGTGAGGGGGACCTTTGGCGAAACGCGCTTTTATTACGGGCATCACCGGACAGGACGGGTCATATCTCGCTGAGTTGCTTCTTGGCAAGGGGTACGAGGTGCACGGCCTCATTCGACGGGCATCCACTTTTAACACCTCGCGCATTGATCACCTGTATGTGGACCCGCACGATGAGGGCGCGAAGTTGTTTCTGCACTACGGCGACCTGAGTGACGGATCGCGACTGGTCACCCTGCTCGCGCAGATTCAGCCCGACGAGGTTTACAACCTGGCGGCGCAGTCGCACGTGCGCGTGTCGTTCGACGAGCCCGAGCACACCGCGGACACCACCGGCATGGGAACCATCCGGCTGCTGGAAGCGGTGCGTATGGCTGGCATTCAGTGCCGGTTCTACCAGGCGTCGTCCAGCGAGATGTTCGGTGCCACTCCGCCACCGCAGAACGAGCTCACGCCGTTCTACCCGCGGTCGCCTTACGGCGCCGCCAAGGTCTACAGCTACTGGATCACCAAGAACTACCGTGAGGCCTACGGCATGTTCGCCGTCAACGGCATTCTGTTCAACCACGAGTCACCGCGCCGCGGTGAGACCTTCGTGACGCGCAAGATCACCCGCGCCGTCGCCGCGATCAAGGCCGGCACGCAAAATCACGTGTACCTGGGTAACCTCGACAGCATTCGTGACTGGGGGTATGCCGCCGAGTATGTGGAGGGCATGTGGCGCATGCTGCAGGTCGATGAACCCGATGACTTCGTGCTCGCTACCGGCGGAAACTTCTCGGTGCGCGACTTCGTACAAACCGCGTTCGAGCACGCCGGCCTCGACTGGGAGAAGCACGTGCGCTTCGACGAACGCTACTTGCGCCCCACCGAGGTCGATGCCTTGGTCGGCGACGCCTCCCACGCGGAAGACAAGCTGGGCTGGAAGGCCACCGTCGACACCGCCGAGCTGGCCCGCATCATGGTCGACGCCGACATTGCCGCGCTGGAGCATGCTGGCGGCAAGTGGATCGACCAGGTCAAGCTCGCCAGCTGGGGCACGCTCGAACCCGCGGGCGTCGACGCGTGAGCGCTCGCTTAGCTGACGACCGCGAACAGGTGCAATTCACGCCGGGGCCGCTCGATCGCTCGGCCCGGTTCTACGTAGCCGGGCACCGGGGGCTTGTGGGGTCAGCTATTTGGCGGCGTCTGCAGGGCGAGGGATTTACAAATCTGGTGGGGCAGACATCCGCTGAGCTGGATTTGAAAAATCGTGAGGCGGTGGTCGCCTTCTTCGCTAAGACCAAGCCGCGGTACGTGGTGTTGGCGGCGGCGAAGGTGGGCGGCATTCTGGCCAACAGCACGTTCCCCGTGCAGTTTCTCAGCGACAACCTGCGCATCCAGGTGAATGTGCTCGACGCGGCGCTCGAGCACGGGGTGGAGCGGCTGCTGTTTCTAGGGTCGTCGTGCATCTACCCGAAGCTGGCAGCTCAGCCCATTACCGAAGACGCCCTGCTCACCGGCTACCTGGAGCCGACGAATGATGCCTATGCCATCGCGAAGATCGCGGGCATTCTGCAGATCCAGGCGGTGCGGCGCCAGCACGGGCTGGCCTGGATCTCGGCGATGCCGACGAATCTGTATGGGCCAGGGGACAATTTCTCTCTTCGAGGATCGCACGTGTTGCCGGCGCTGATTCGGCGTTATGACGATGCAGTCCTAAACGGCGATGTGTCAGTGACCAACTGGGGTACGGGAACGCCGCGGCGGGAGTTTCTGCATGTGGATGACATGGCCGAGGCCTGCCTGCACCTTCTGGAGCACTATGACGGTCCTCAGCAGGTGAACGTGGGTACCGGGCGCGACGTGACGATCGCCGAAATCGCAGAGTCGGTGGCGCGAGTCGTCGGGTTTACGGGGGAGACCCTGTGGGACTTGTCAAAGCCCGACGGAACCCCGCAGAAGCTGCTCGAAGTCTCGAAGCTGGCCGGGGCCGGGTGGACGGCGCGCATTGAGCTGGAAGATGGGCTGCGGTCGACCGTGGAGTGGTACCGGTCGAACGCTGGGACGCTGCGAGAGTAGTCCCGGAGTTCGCGCGGCGGCTTCCCCAGCGGATTCGATCAGCGGGCGGGGTGCGTTTCTCCGGTATGTTGCGATTCAGGCAGATCGGCACGGGCGCGAATGCTATCGATGAGGCTCGCCTGACCGAAGCCCATGATGTTGTCATCGAGCTCGTCGGCGTGCCACCACCTGAAATCTATTGCTTCGTCTCCTTGAGCTATTCCCTCGCCCGACATGCGAACAGGAATGGTCGTTGAGATAGCGTGTTGGCGAAGATCGTAAGGGCGACCTGGTCGTCGATCGCGGGAATACTCTACGAGCAGGTGCTCCAGTTGGAACTCGCCGTCGCGGCGGAGCGAATGTCCAAGAGCAGATTGTAATTCCCGATCGACGGCTGCCGAAATGGTCTCGTCGAGAAGAAGACGGCCGCCAATAAAACACCAACGATTACCGAGGTCCGGAGTGTCGCGAAGAATGAGGCCGAGCAGGAGTCGCCCTCTTTCCCCGTGTTTGACGGGCACGATATCGACGCAAAATATTGGCATATTCGCTTGGATGGTGGCCCAAAGGTCTTGGGGCAAACGCGCAACTGTCACGAGCTAAGTATGCCTCCACCCCCGACAACGACAGTAACGATGATGGCCGCTGCGGCTACGATGAACAGATATTGTCCGTAGCACCACAGGGCGAACGAACTCATCTCCCAGAATCTCATCGGACCCCAGAGGGCGCTCCGACCTGATTCCCGGGCGAGGAATACCTGCCGTGAAGGATTGCGGTTTCGGGAGTGCGGAAAGTGGCCAGCGACCGTCACGAGATTAAGCCGAATTTCAATCTCTTCGAGGGTCAGCGTGTCGAGCATCTCAAACTTACGGTGTTTGCCGAGCAACTGAATAACCATGATGGAGATGAGCACGCTCAAGGCTGCGGAGGCTATTCTTGCCACGTCGGAGGTGTCGGTAGCGAGGGCAAGCGTGAGGAGAAAAGCCTGCGCGGTCATGCCGAGAGCAGGCGTTTGCCACATCATCGTTTCGTAAGCGATTCGGCGTTGGCTTACCGCCTGCCAAACGGCCAACAGTTGGTCGGCTTCCTTGGGCGATGCACCAGATTCCTCGGTCTCGTTCATGGGATCAGAGTATCGGGCGTTGACTCACGGGGGGTCGCACAATTTCAGTGCGTGGGCGTGGCCGACACGGAGTCTGTGCCGCGCGGCAGTCCAGAGCAAACGCAGGCACCCCATGAACGGGGTCCAGCGCCACTGTGGGTGCTATGCAATCATTGCGCTGTGTCGTGTGCACCGTTTTCACGGAATCTCAAACTTGGGGCGCACCCGTCACACCGGCAAGAGTGAGACGCAGCGAAAGAAGGCCGCCCCTTGGCGTTACGTGAAGATGCCCGCATTCTGAGCAAGAGCTGGGTCGTGATCGTGCTCCTGACCGTGTTCGGTGGTGGCTGTGGCACCGCCTATGTGTTGCTGGAGACACCGCAATTCAGCGCCTCGGCCAAGGTCTTCGTATCGGCACAATCGGCCGGTAGTGTGGCCGACCTTGCACAGGGAAACAGCTTCACGGTGCAACGGGTGAAAACCTATGTCGATCTCGTCGACACGCCCATTGTGTTGAACAAAGTCATCCAGCGCCTTGACCTCGCCGACGATGAAGACAGTCTCGCCCTGCGCGTTGAGGCAACAACGCCCGCTGAAACAAGCATCATTGAAATCAAGGTGACGGATGCCGACCCTGCCCTGGCCGCAGCCATCGCAAATGCCACGGCCCAAAGTCTTGCTGATGTGGTGATCGAGATTGAAGCTCCCCAAACCGCCGACGCGGTGAATCCGATCAAACTCACACTCGTAAAGACGGCAGCCGCGCCGGCTGCCCCGGTGAGTCCGAAGAAAGCGCTGAGTATCGCCCTGGGTGTGCTCGCCGGTTTGGCCCTCGGCGTGCTGTGCGCGGTACTGCGCGAAGTCCTCGAAACGCGCATTCGCAATGAGAGCGACATCGCCCGCATCACCGATGTTCCCGTGCTCGGGTGGATCCGCTACGAACGGGGAACGCTCCCACGGCCTTCTCTCACCGATCCGCGCGGCAAACGTGCGGAGTCGTTTGGCACGCTCCGCACCAACCTGCAGTTTCTTGATGCCGATCGCGCCGAGCGCACCTTTATCGTTACCTCGTCGATCGCGAGCGAGGGTAAGAGCTCGACGGCCTCAAACGTCGCTATCGCGTTCGCGAACTCAGGTAGCCGGGTGTTGCTTGTAGATGCTGACCTGCGTCGCCCTCGACTCGCTGAGATCATGGGCCTCGAAGGCGCAGTAGGCCTCACGGACGTTCTTATGGGTCGGGCCGAGTTGAGCGAAGTCGTGCAGCCTTGGGGCTCCGGAGGCCTCTCAGTGCTTCCTGCCGGTTACGTTCCTCCCAACCCGATAGACCTGCTCGGCTCAGCCCGCATGAAACGGCTCATCAACGACTTCACCGCCGGGTACGACATCGTTATTTTCGATACGCCCCCGCTGTTGCCGGTCTCCGACGCCGCGATCTTGGCCCATAATGCTGGTGGAGCAATTCTTGTTGTGGCCATCGGGCGCACCCGTCGCCATCAACTGGCCCGTGCGTTGTCGGCACTCGAGAAGGCGGGAGCGCCCATCTTTGGTCTCGTTATGACGATGCTGCGCACGAAAGAAACGGATGCTGACGGTTACGGCACCTACGAAAGCGAAACAACCGCCAAGCTGCTGCGGGCACCCGACGTACCCGCAACACCTCGACGGCTGGCCGACGATCTTTCAGTGACTACTGACGGATCACCTCAATCGCCGACACTTTCGGTTGGTTGACCGTTGACGTGAAGTCGATGTCAAGGTTGCCATCGGTCACCGTGACCGTGTTCGTGGTGACATACGCAGCCATCGCACCGACTTTGGCGTTGATGTCGAGGTTGGCCACCTCCACACCGCCACCCTCGAGGTTCGCGCTGAAGACGCGCTTGCCAGTGCCCCCGGCCCCGCCGCCGGTTGCACCCCAGTACACTTCGGCGAAGTGAAGCTTCACAGTGTAGGTGCCACTCGGCAGCGGGATGTCGTAACCGAAGGCGCCGAGGTCGGTGAGAGCACTTCGTTCACTGAGGTAGACCGCGTCGTCGGTTGTGCCGGCGATTGATGTCACGGACGGGTTGGTATAGGCCTTGCCGCCGGAGAAGTACGTGTCGGCGAGCCAACTGCCCGACTCCGACGTGACGGCCCCGCCACCAGCGTTGATGCGGATTGCCGGCGCGGCCGCCGACGAGATGTCCACGGTGGTCGATGACGGTGCCGAAGCGTTGCCGGACGCGTCGACCGCGAGTACCCGGTAGTACGCGGTGTTCGCGAACGGCAATGTCGTGTCGCGGAAGGTGGTCTGGCCCAGGGGAGCGGCGCCACTGAGCGTCGACCACGGTCCGTCGGTCGAGACGGCCCGTTCCACTCGGTAGCCGGCCAGGTCGGCGTCCGCACTCGGCGACCAGGTCAGTTCAACGCTGTTCTCCGACATGACTCCGGTCACGGCGCCCGGCTGGGTCGGTGCGACCACATCGGAGGAAGCAACCGGAAGCACGTTGGTGACGAGATAGACGTTGTCCTGAAAGTCACAGTTCGTCGCTCCGATGCCGCACTGGCTCGGCGAACTGATGTAGTCGTGCGCGAGGATCCAGGAGCCGGCCACAATCTGCCCGTCCCGGTCACGCACCGGCCACGTTTTCACCGCGTGGTAATTGTTGTTGTTGGTGGTTTGGCCGGCGACTACAAGCCCGAAGGTGCCGGTGGGGTTCGTGCTCAGCTGAGTCGGGCCGGTGAGAGCGTTGTTCAGCGGCAGAACGGCCTGGCCGTAAGCCGCGTTATGGGTCGCCGTCGCGCCGTTCACATTCACCGTCTCGGTGGCCCCGCAACAGCCGTGGAACGCCGCAAGCTGGCGCACCTGCACAGCCTTGCCTGCGTCGAGACGCTTCCACAGGTTCGACCGCACCTCTTCGCCGTTCATCGGGGCGCCGGGGTTTTCCGATCCGTTTCCGAGCGACATTCCGCCACTCAGTGAACCGACGTTCGTGGTCCAGTTATAAAGGTCGATCAGCTGGGGCAGGTTGAGTTCGTTGCCGCCCTCGGGTGAGGTCATGTAGCCCGCTCGCAGCAGCACCGGGGTGATTGCGTGCACCGGGTCGCTCGAGGACACGTTGACCGTGGCGGTGCGCACGCCCTTGCTGCCGCTCGTGGCAATGAACTTCGCGGTGAGCGGTACGACGCCGCCCGGTGCGATCGTCAGCGGCAAGGTCGGCGGTTCGGTGAGTTCAAACAGGGTTGGGCTTGCGCCGGCCAGGGTGATCGCCGTGATGCGCAGGTCCTTGGTGCCCGTGTTGGTGAGGTTCACCGTGGCGGATTCCGTGGTCGTGTGCGTTGTGGTGTTGCCGTTGATGCGGTGCATCACGAGGGTGTCCTCGGTGAAACCGGGAACAACCTCCCCGCCCAGGCGAGTGGCCTGCTGGTTGCGCAGCGTCAAGGTTCCGCCGATATCGAGAATTTCAAACGGCACGGTGCGCACGGTCGAGCGGCCGCCGCTGTCGGTCGCGGTGACCTCGAGCGAGTAATTACCCTCGGCGTCCAGCACGATCGGTTCGGTGTATGGCGTCGCCGTACCGCCGTCGAGGCGGTACACCAGGGAGGCCAGCGTCGAAGTGCTGTCAACGGATGCCGACACGCTCACGCTTGTCGGTCCGCTGCTCCACGCCGCACCCACGTCGACGCCATTCGCTTGGATACTCACGGACGGGGAACCAAGAGTTTTCCCCGTAATGGACAGCCAGTTGACTTTTGTGTTGGTGCCGTTGTTGGAAAGGGTCAGCTTTCCATCGTTCACCGTCACGGTCCGCACTCCGGTCTGGAACGGCGTCGTGCCGGTGGGCGTGAAGCTCGCGATGATCGGCTGGCCTTCGACATGGAGCCCGTGAGTGGAATCCAGATAATTGGCATCACCGGCCGACACCGCTACTTGATAGGTACCGTTGGGAACGGCATACTCCCAGATGCCGTTGGTGTAGGTCGGCTGCGTCTCGTTGTCGAGAAAAGCAAAGCTCTTCAGCAAGTCGGCTGTGGGAAATGTGATTCCGGAGACCGCGGCGGCACGGGTGCGCGTGGCGACTGTGCGGTCGATCGGCTCACCGGTCTCCGCGTTGAGCCAGCCATAACCGCGTGCGGTGTCGAAGGCCTTTCCCGTCTCCTGAGTCCAGCCGCTGGGTGCCGTGCCGGACGCGCTCTGAAAAGCAATCTTCACCTGTGCGCCATCCGTCGGGTCGTCGTTCGACACGGCGTCAGTCGGGGTGATGTCGACATACGATATTTTCGTGTTGGTGCCGCCGATCGCATCGAGGGTAAGGGCGCCGTCGGTGATCATGACGGTGGTCGTTCCGGTGGCATGCCGGGTACTCGTGCCGGCCGCTCCCGTCGGGGTGAAGGCGGTGATCAGCGGGCTGTTCTCCACGTTGATCTGATGAGTTTCGGTGTCTGACTGCGGTGCCGGGTCGCCGACGGCGACCGTGATCTCGTATTCTCCCGAGGGGAGAGCCAGCTCCCAGAATGCCCGGGCCGATGTGCCGTTGAAGGTTCCAACGACATCCGCTCCCTGCATGTGCATGAAGCTGTCCAGACGGGTATCGGCCTGGCTGGTGCCTCGATCTCGGCCGTTACCCGGTGTGGTGCCAGCGGTGGAGAGATCGATACTGTTTTCGGTGACCTGGTCTTTCCAGCCGTACGTCAGCCCGCTACCCTGATCGGTGCGAGTGCGCAAACCATAAGGTTGGCCGTAATCACGCAGGTAATCGGGGGCCAGATCGCCCGCGAGGGTGGTGAAGTCCACCCGCACAGCGCCATCGACCGAGCCGGTGTCGGTGACCGGCTTGAGGCCGGTCAGAAGGAACACGTAGTCCTGGTAGTCACCGTTACTGGCGTCTTCGAAGGCCACGATGTACGAGTTCGAAAGCAGCACACCCGAGCGGTTCTTGGCGGGATACACCCGAGCACGATGCGCGATGCCAGTGTTGAGCTGATCCTCGGTGAAGCCGAAGCGTGAGAACACTCCGGAGTAGTAGTACAGACCGAAGGTGTCGGTGCCCGGGTTGAAGCTTGAGGCACTACCCGACGTGGCGGGGGGCAGCAGTGACTGGTAACCTGCCGAGGAGATCGCGCCGACCTGGGTGCGCTCAGCTTCTGAGCCCGAGCCTGTGTACCAGCCGAAGGGGATGCTCTCGTTGGGGGCGTAGTGCGCGAGCGGCGTCACGCCGACGGAACCGCTGCCACTCTTCACAAACAGCGGTTCCAGAACCTCGTCGCCCTTGGCGCTGGGTTGCACGCCGCCTTCGAGGTTGGTCCAGCCCACATTGATGTCGTAGCCGAGTGTTCCCATCACGTTCTGGAAGGTCGGTTCGTTGCTGCCCTCGATTCCGTTCATCGTCAGGCCGAAGACGCCAACCCTGACCGTGGACGTTCCTGCCGAGAGGACGAGCTCGGCCGAGCGCTGACCCACGGTGCTGCCCGGTGCAAACCGGAGTCCCACGGTGGTGCTGGCCCCGGCGGCGAGCGAGGCTCCGTCACCGGAGATGATCGAGAACTCCGACCCATTCGTACCAGTGAGCGACGCGTCCAGGGTGACCGATTCGGCACTCTGGTTGGTGACGGTGATGCTCTTCGTCGCTGAAGTGGTGTTCTTCACCGCGGAGAAGATCATTTCATCAGCCGATGTCGCGACTTGCGCGGCCTGCGCGCTCGCCGGAACCCGCAGTAGGTAGAGCTTCTGGCTGCTGCCACTGCGGTCGTACTGGTTCACGTACAGGTTGCCATTGTTCAGGTTTTCGACGACCTCCAGCGGGTCGTTGAATCCTCCGACGCCCTGCATCGTCGTGTCGGCCACGCCAGTGATTCCGACCTCGGTCTGCCCTCCCAGAATTTCGCCGGTCACCTCGTCGGCCTGCAGGAAGATCAGGTCGTTGTTGTTGGAGAACCGTACGACGACCAGTCGGCCCTGGAGCTGGCCGCCGAATGTTGCACTCTTATATTCGAGCGCCCCGTTCGGTGACTTGTTGAATTCGAAGTCGTAAGCGAAACCGCGGTAGTTCGGGTCGGCCTTGACGCCGGAGGCGTACTTCGATCCGTTCTGGCCGGGTGACTGCGGCGGGTTCGCCGGATCGTTGCCCTCATTGAGCACCCACTCGCAGCGGGTGGGGTTCGGGTGGCCGTAATAGCCGCCCTCAACCACATCGAAGAGAAAGTCGCGCTGGGTGGGGTGGTTTGCGATGGCCGGTACCGAACCGCCGGTGTAGCCGCGAGCGACACACTGAGAGGTGACGTCCTGGCCGTTCACGGTGGAGCCGCCGGGAATACCGGAGGCCGCAACCCGAGTGAAGGTGCCGTTGGCATTCGCCGTGACACCCGGTGAGTTCGCACCGCCGGCGGTGCCGTTGGTGGGCACATAGAGGTGGCCATTGGAGTGCCACACCAGGTCGTAGGCGTTGCGAATTCCCGAAGCGAAAATCTTCAGGGGAGCGTTGTTGGCGTACGGGTCATAGCTTCCGCCCTGCGCGGTCTTGACGCTGATCGCGCCAGAGCCACCAGCCGCAGAAGCTACCTGGGTTTGCGCCGGATCGAAGACGAGCGTCGCTGCGGTGAGCAGCTGCTCACCGCGCTGGCCCCAGGAATTATCCAGGTCACCGGCGGCCTGATTTGAACCCTGCTGAAAGTAGATTCGCCCGTCAGGACCGTAGGTCATCGAGTTGGTGAGGTGGTCGGAGAGCGATCGGGGCAGCTCGCTGAACACCTCGCTGCGTGTCTCCAGACCGGGGCCACTGAGCAGGCTGATACCGCTCACCCAGAGTCCGGCCTCGTTGAAGTTCGCCGTCGTTGTGGTCACCCACAGCTTCAGGTTGCCGGCCGTTGCGTCCTTGTCGAAGACAAGTCCGATCATGGCGATGCCGGCGTAGCCGAGGTACTCCTTGTCGGAGAGGGTGCCATCCAAGTTGACCGTGAACCGATACAGTCCCTGGCCCACCGTGGTGCCGTAGAGCTTTTCATCGGGGCCGAAGGCGAATGACGCCCAGTACATGCCTTCGCCGATCGGCAGCTCGACCTTTTCGAAGGCGATGTTGGTCAGTGGCGTGAAGGCGTCGCCGCCGACAACCTCGCCGGTACCCGTCGTGAACAGTGATGTGAAGGGCAGGAAAGCCCCACCGAAATTATCGAGTACCCCGGCGGTAACGCTGAAACGGTAGCTCGTGCTCGGGTTAAGAGGCTTGTCAGGAGCCAGACTGATCACGTCATTGCCGCCCGAAGTGCCGACGGTCGTCGCCACTTCGATTCCACTCGGAAGTTCGTACAGGTGCACATTGCCCGGCAGCGATGCGGGGGCGACGCCGACTCCGGCAAATGGCACACGGATAGTGGCCGAGACTCCGGCATTCACGTCGTGGCCTGAGGATCGGTTCTCGGGGAGTACCGTGTCCACGTGGGACTGCCGGTCGACGCCGACGACGTCGATGTAACCAATCTTCGTGTTTGTACCGCCGCGCGCATCGACGGTCAGTTTGCCATCCCAGACACCGACGGTCGCTGTTACGGTTCGATATTCCGTTCCGGCCACGGCCACAAAACTCTCGATAGCAACGCTTCCTTCAACGTTGATCACGTTATTGGAATCGTAAACCGCGAGCCCTCCCGGTTCGTCACCCACTGCGAGCGTGACCTCGAAGACACCCTGAGGAACGTCGAGTTCCCAGACACCTTCGGTCTTCACTCCATTGGTTCCGGTTCCGCCGTTCACGTCGCCGTACTGCATGTGCAGAATCGAGTCGACGCGGCTGTCCACCCCGGCGCGGTCACGGTCGCGGCCGTTGCCGACCAGGCTGACGGCGTGGCCGTCAACGTCGATCCAGCCGTAAGAGAGCCCAAGGCCCTGGTTTGCACTTGAGCGTGAGCCATACGCCTGGCCCCAATCAGCGGCATAGCCAATGGTTGGGATGCCGGCGGTCTCGGTGAAGTCCACCTTGATATCGGTGGTATTGCCAACCTGCGGCACCACCGCGACCTCGTTGGAACCGGCAGATTCGTTGGCAGCCAGATCAACGGCCAGAACTACGTAGAAGTACGTCGTGCCGTTGGTGACCGTGGTATCGATGTAGCTCACTGCGGTTACCGGAGCGGCACCGGAGACGATTTCACCGCTCAGCTGAGCTGCCGGTTCGAGCGACCGGTAGACGTGGTAACCGATCGTGTCCTCAGAAGAGGATGCCGACCAGTTCAGTTGCACCAGGCTGTCGCCGCCGACTGTCGTCAGTGTTGTGGGAGCGGTCGGGGCTTCGGTGTCGGGCGTGACTGCGTAGAGACCGGTGGCTTCATTGGAGGCCGCTGACTCATTATCTGCCGCATCCACGGCTGTCACCACGTAGTAATAGGTGGTGCCAGCGACAACGCTTTCATCCAGAAACCTTGGCGAGGTCAGCAGAGTCGACCCCGTCAGTGGTGTTCCGGCAATGGAAACCTGCGGCGCGGTGGCCCGGTAGACCCGGTAGCCGACCGTGTCGCTGGAGGTGCTGGCGGCCCAGTCCAGTCGCAGGTTCTCGCCGTCGACCGAGGCGACATTCTCGGTCGGCGCGGCGGGTGCTTCGGTGTCGCTGCCCAGGCGGTCGTAGTTGAGTTGGATTTTGGCGTTGCCCCAGCCTTGGTAGTACTCGACGACGATGACGTGGTCGGTGTCGTCGAGGGT
>NZ_PJJJ01000009.1 GCF_002929495.1 Cryobacterium sp. Y82 | reverse complement strand
TCTGATTCTTCTGGACTTTTTCTCGTTGGCATGACGTGCCGGCGGGAAGGGTACCGCCCGTACTTTGAGAACTACACAGTGGACGCGAGCATCTTAAATTTGCCGCAGTGATCTTCGGATTCTGCGGTCAATTACAAAGATCTAAGCAATTAGATCATTGGTCAATTTCGATCATCACTTTCGAGTGGTGATACTTAATCGATTCAAACTCATGTGATTTCAAATTTTTAAGAGCAAACGGTGAATGCCTTGGCATGTAGAGCCGAAGAAGGACGTAGTAATCTGCGATAAGCCTCGGGGAGTTGATAAACGAACTGTGATCCGAGGATGTCCGAATGGGGAAACCCCGCCAGGCCCGTGAGGTGACCTGGTGACTCCCGCCTGAATATATAGGGCGGGTAGAGGGAACGTGGGGAAGTGAAACATCTCAGTACCCACAGGAAGAGAAAACAACAGTGATTCCGTTAGTAGTGGCGAGCGAACCCGGATGAGGCTAAACCGATCATGTGTGATAGCCGGTAGGCGTTGCATGGTCGGGGTTGCGGGACTTTTCTGCCTATTCTACCGAATGGTAAGGGTTAGAACGTTGTATAGACGAACAGGATTGAAAGCCTGGTCATAGAGGGTGCGAACCCCGTAGTCGAAATGCAGCAATCGCCCGAGAAGTATCCCAAGTAGCACGGGGCCCGAGAAATCCCGTGTGAATCCGTCAGGACCACCTGATAAGCCTAAATACTCCTACATGACCGATAGTGAACAAGTACCGTGAGGGAAAGGTGAAAAGTACCCCGGGAGGGGAGTGAAATAGTACCTGAAACCGTTTGCTTACAAACCGTTGGAGCCAGCTTTGTTCTGGTGACAGCGTGCCTTTTGAAGAATGAGCCTGCGAGTTAGTGATATGTGGCGAGCTTAACCCGAGAGGGGAATGCGTAGCGAAAGCGAGTCTGAATAGGGCGATTCAGTCGCATGTCCTAGACCCGAAGCGAAGTGATCTATCCATGGCCAGGTTGAAGCGACGGTAAGACGTCGTGGAGGACCGAACCCACTTCAGTTGAAAATGGAGGGGATGAGCTGTGGATAGGGGTGAAAGGCCAATCAAACTTCGTGATAGCTGGTTCTCTCCGAAATGCATTTAGGTGCAGCGTTGCGTGTTTCTTGCCGGAGGTAGAGCTACTGGATGGCCGATGGGGCCCAAAAGCTTACTGACGTCAGCCAAACTCCGAATGCCGGTAAGTGAGAGCGCAGCAGTGAGACGGTGGGGGATAAGCTTCATCGTCGAGAGGGAAACAACCCAGACCACCAACTAAGGTCCCAAAGCGCGTGCTAAGTGGGAAAGGATGTGGAGTTGCACAGACAACCAGGAGGTTGGCTTAGAAGCAGCCATCCTTGAAAGAGTGCGTAATAGCTCACTGGTCAAGTGATTCCGCGCCGACAATGTAACGGGGCTCAAGCACGCCACCGAAGTTGTGGCATTGATATTTTTGGTTAGCTAACACCCTTGTGGTGTTGGTTCAGCCGTGTTGATGGGTAGGAGAGCGTCGTGTGGCCAGCGAAGCGGCGGTGTAAACCAGCCGTGGAGGCCACACGAGTGAGAATGCAGGCATGAGTAGCGAAAGACGGGTGAGAAACCCGTCCTCCGAAAGATCAAGGGTTCCAGGGCCAGGCTAATCCGCCCTGGGTAAGTCGGGACCTAAGGCGAGGCCGACAGGCGTAGTCGATGGACAACGGGTTGATATTCCCGTACTGACGAAAAACCGCCCAAGCTAATCCAGTAATGCTAAGCATCTGAATCCCCTAGATGGATCCCTTCGGGGTGAAGCGTGTGGCCTAGCGTGCGACCCTATGCTGGTGCGGTTAGCGTATTAACAGGTGTGACGCAGGAAGGTAGCTGAGCCGGGCGATGGTTGACCCGGTCTAAGGATGTAGGGCGAACGATAGGCAAATCCGTCGTTCATGATGCCTGAGACCCGATGGGTAGCCCGTAAGGGTGAAATCAGTGATCCTATGCTGCCAAGAAAAGCATCGACGCGAGGTTTTAGTCACCCGTACCCCAAACCGACTCAGGTGATCAGGTAGAGAATACTAAGGAGATCGAGAGAATCGTGGTTAAGGAACTCGGCAAAATGCCCCCGTAACTTCGGGAGAAGGGGGGCCTGAGGCGTGAACGGACTTGCTCCGGGAGCGTTCGAAGGCCGCAGAGACCAGTGGGAAGCGACTGTTTACTAAAAACACAGGTCCGTGCTAAGTCGCAAGACGATGTATACGGACTGACGCCTGCCCGGTGCTGGAAGGTTAAGAGGAACGGTTAGCCGCAAGGCGAAGCTGAGAATTTAAGCCCCAGTAAACGGCGGTGGTAACTATAACCATCCTAAGGTAGCGAAATTCCTTGTCGGGTAAGTTCCGACCTGCACGAATGGCGTAACGACTTCCCAGCTGTCTCAACCGCGAACTCGGCGAAATTGCATTACGAGTAAAGATGCTCGTTACGCGCAGCAGGACGGAAAGACCCCGTGACCTTTACTACAGCTTGGTATTGGTGTTCGGTGTGGCTTGTGTAGGATAGGTGGGAGACTGTGAAGCTTGGACGCTAGTTCAGGTGGAGTCATTGTTGAAATACCACTCTGGTCATATTGGATACCTAACTTCGAACCGTGATCCGGTTCAGGGACAGTGCCTGGTGGGTAGTTTAACTGGGGCGGTTGCCTCCTAAAAAGTAACGGAGGCGCCCAAAGGTTCCCTCAACCTGGTTGGTAATCAGGTGTCGAGTGTAAGTGCACAAGGGAGCTTGACTGTAAGACTGACAAGTCGAGCAGGGACGAAAGTCGGGACTAGTGATCCGGCAGTGGCTTGTGGAAGCGCTGTCGCTCAACGGATAAAAGGTACCTCGGGGATAACAGGCTGATCTTGCCCAAGAGTCCATATCGACGGCATGGTTTGGCACCTCGATGTCGGCTCGTCGCATCCTGGGGCTGGAGTAGGTCCCAAGGGTTGGGCTGTTCGCCCATTAAAGCGGTACGCGAGCTGGGTTTAGAACGTCGTGAGACAGTTCGGTCCCTATCCGCTGCGCGCGCAGGAAATTTGAGAAGATCTATCCCTAGTACGAGAGGACCGGGATGGACGAACCTCTGGTGTGTCAGTTGTTCCGCCAGGAGCACCGCTGATTAGCTACGTTCGGAACGGATAACCGCTGAAAGCATCTAAGCGGGAAGCCGGCTTCGAGATGAGATTTCCATCCCTTCGGGGGAGAGGCTCGCAGCTAGACTACTGCGTTGATAGGCCGGATGTGGAAGTGGGGACTAAAGACCCATGAAGCTGACCGGTACTAATAAGCCGATAATTTGATAACACTCAGTTTGAAGAAGCTGCTTTAGCGTCCACTATGTGGTTCTCGATGTACGGTCGAGAACAACGCTCCTTGTCAAGGGGAGCTCTATATAACTAAATAATATAGAATCGATTCATCGCAAGATGTTTCGGCGGCTATAGCGAGAGGGAAACGCCCGGTCACATTCCGAACCCGGAAGCTAAGACTCTCAGCGCCGATGGTACTGCAGGGGGGACCCTGTGGGAGAGTAGGACACCGCCGGACTTAACTTAGAAACA
>NZ_PJJJ01000008.1 GCF_002929495.1 Cryobacterium sp. Y82 | reverse complement strand
GCCGACCTTGGGGCTATGCCGATGTTGGTTGTAATGGTGCTGGTCAGATTTGATTTTCGGGGTTGAGATGTCGGCATAGTTGATCTGCGGTCATGCTTCAGGCACAGAGTGTCTGGAGGTGAGAGCAGTGACGAAGAAATCGCCCACAGCTCGGCCGCATGTGGATCGGATTCCGCGCGTTTCGGTGGGGCCGTTGGCTCCAGCGATGTTGGCCGAGTGTTCATCCTGGTTGTCTAAACAGGGTTACTCGCCAGGTTCAGCGGCTGGCATCGTGAACTTGCTTGCGCGGCTGAGCCTGTGGATGCAGACGGAGGGCGCGGGCACCGACCAGATCGGGCAGGCACTGCTTGACCGGTTTGTGATTTGGGAGCGTTCGCGAACCGTGGTGGCGGCCGCGGTGACCACGTGCATGGGTACGATGCGCAGGTTCTTGATCGCGGCGGGATACTTCGCCGCTAGCGAGAATGAGGTGGTCACCGAAGCGCAGGCCGCAGTAACCGAGTGGCGCGCGTGGATGCGGGACGACCGCGGGCTGCTCGAGAAAACCATCGACGCCCGCTGCTACTACGGGGCCGGACTCGTGGACGTGGTAACGACGCCAGAAGGCACTGTCGAATGGTTCCGTCTGGGCGCACCGGTCGTCAACGCTTACGTCGCTGAGCGAGGCCGCCCCTGCGGCGCCGTCACTCGTGCTCACATCGTCGATGCGGTTCGTTGCTTGCTGCGGTGGGCGTTGAGCACGGGGCGGATCAGTCGGGATCCGACGGCCGGGGTCCTGAAACCTCCGGGAACGAGACGGACCCTGCCTCGCGGGGTCGGCGCGGACCAGGTCGCTGCACTGTTGAGCGTGTGCGACCCAGCCACCGCGATCGGCGCACGAGACCGGGCAGTGGTCACGATCCTCGTGCGGCTTGGCCTGCGCGCCGGCGAAGCCGCCCGCCTCACCCTCGACGACATCGACTGGACTGCAGGTCAGCTCAAGGTCAGCGGGAAGGGCCGCGAGCACACACTGCCGATCCCGGTCGACGTCGGCGAAGCATTGGAAGCGTGGTTGCGGGCGCGTCCGCCGGCACTCGATCGTGGGGTGTTCGTCCGAATGAAGGCACCGCGCAGGATGATGACACCCTCGGGGATCTCGGGAAGCATCGCCCGCTTGTCGGACTTGGCGAGCGTCGACCGGATCTACGCCCACCGGCTACGGCATACCGCCGCGATGGACGTCCTGGCCTCCGGCGGCACCTTGACCGAGGCGAAGGAACTCCTGGGCCACGTTTACACCGTGACCACGATGGCTTACGCGAAAGTTGATCTCATATCCCTGCGTGTCCTGGCGGTCCCCTTCGGCCAGGTGCCGCGATGACGACGCTGCGTGAACGCCTGGACGAGTATCTGGCGATGCGCCGAGCTCTGGGATTCCAGCTGAACGACATCGAGCGGCAGGTCGGGCTGTTTTGCGGCTGGCTCGAATCTCGAGGCCAGACGGCGACGTTCACCATCGACGATGCTGTCACGTGGGCACGCCTCAACCCTGACGCGCACCCGTCGTGGTGGGCGACACGCCTGTCGCTAGTGCGCCGATTCGCCGCACACCTCAACGCGAACGGTGTCGACGTCCCCGTCATTCCCAATGGCATACTGGCAGCGAAGAAACCCCGGGCAGTCCCCTACATTTACAGCCAACGCGACGTCGATGCGTTGCTCGCTGCCTGCGCTGAGGAGTTCGCCGACGAGCGGATCTCTGAGACCGTGCGCACCGTCATTGGCTTGCTCGCCGCAACAGGGCTGCGGATCAGCGAGGCGTTGAACCTTCGAATCGATGACATCGATCAGCGCAACAACGTGCTGGTGATCAAGGCGGCGAAATCAGACGAGCGGCTCGTTCCCGTGCACGCGTCGACGACGGCAGCGCTCAGGCAGTACATCGATCTCCCGGCAAGGACTGTCACCAGCCCTGACCCGCGCGGCCCGGTCTTCGTGACCTCCAAAGGGACCGGATACCTCTACGTCTCCTTCTTCCCGCTGTTCAAACGGGTTCGGGAGACGGCCGGACTCACCCCGCGCGGCAGAGCACGGCCCCGGCTCCACGACCTGCGGCACACCTTCGCCACCGCGCACATGACCGCTGCCTACGCCCACGGCGGCGACCCCGAGAGGGTGTTGTCGTTGCTCGCCACCTGGCTTGGGCACTCCGATGCCGCCCACACCTACTGGTATTTGACCGCGACCGGCGAGCTGATGGCGTTGGCCGCCGGCATGCTCGACCCCGCTCCCACCGAAGGAGAATCATCATGAACGCCCTGACCACGAGCCTGCAAACCTACTTCACGACCTTCGCCCGCACCCAGCGTGACCTCTCCAGCAACACGATCGCCTCCTACCGCGACACCTGGCGGATGCTCCTCAAACACCTGACCGCCACGCTCGGTGTTCCCACAGAAAGAGTCGATTTCGATGTGCTCACCGCTACGAACGTCACTGGATTCCTCGACCACCTCGAACACGACCGCGGCAACAACGCCAAGACCCGCAACACCCGACTGACCGCGATCCGCGCCGTGCTCAGTCGCGCACTGCCCGACCACCCCGAGCATGCCGCCACGATCACGCAGGTCCTCGCGATCCCTCCCAAGCGGGCCATCAGACCGGTCATCGAGTTCCTCACCCCTGGAGAAGTCGACGTCCTGCTCGCAGCTCCCGATCACCAGACTTGGACCGGGCGGCGCGACTACGCGTTGCTGGCCATGGCAGTGCAGACCGGCCTTCGGATCAGTGAAATCTGCGCACTGACGCTCAACGACATCTACCTCGGCGCTGGGCCTCAAGTCACCTGCACCGGCAAAGGACGTCGCCAGCGCTCCACCCCGTTGACCCGCACCACCGTGACCACCATGAAGAACTACCTCGCCGAACGGGCGGCCCGACCGGGAACTGCAGTGTTCTGCGGTCCTCATGGACAAGCGCTATCCCGTGACGCCCTCGAGCACCGCCTCGCCAAACATCTGGACACTGCGAGAACCACGTGCTCCAGCCTCGTCGGCAAGCACGTCACGATGCACACCATGCGGCACACCGCGGCGATGAATCTCCTAGCCGGCGGGGTGGACATCGCCGTCATCGCGCTCTGGCTCGGTCACGCCGACACGCACAGCACCGACGCCTACCTCCACGCCGACATGGCGATCAAGCAAGCCGCCATCGAACGGACCAGGCCTCCCGGAGTCACACCCGGCAACTACCGTCCCGAGCCGGGCATTCTCGCCTGGCTCACAGCCCTATAACTATGCCGACATCTCAACCCCGAAAATCAAATCTGACCAGCACCATTACAACCAACATCGGCATAGCCCCAAGGTCGGC
>NZ_PJJJ01000007.1 GCF_002929495.1 Cryobacterium sp. Y82 | reverse complement strand
GTAAGTTTTCGGCCGGTTAGCACCAGTTCCCTACACCCATTACTGAGCTTCCAGGTCTGACCTATTGAACCCGTGTTCTGCGGGGGGCCTTATCCCACCAAGTGGGTGAGAAACCTGATCTTGGAGAAGGTTTCCCGCTTAGATGCTTTCAGCGGTTATCCTGACCGAACGTGGCTATCCAGCGGTGCCCCTGGCGGGACAACTGGTGCACCAGAGGTTCGTCCGTCCCGGTCCTCTCGTACTAGGGACAGGTTTCCTCAAGTTTCTGACGCGCGCGGCGGATAGAGACCGAACTGTCTCACGACGTTCTAAACCCAGCTCGCGTGCCGCTTTAATGGGCGAACAGCCCAACCCTTGGGACCTGCTCCAGCCCCAGGATGCGACGAGCCGACATCGAGGTGCCAAACCATCCCGTCGATATGGACTCTTGGGGAAGATCAGCCTGTTATCCCCGGGGTACCTTTTATCCGTTGAGCGACACCCCTTCCACTCGGGGGTGCCGGATCACTAATCCCGACTTTCGTCCCTGCTTGACTTGTAAGTCTCGCAGTCAAGCTCCCTTGTGCATTTACACTCGCCACCTGATTGCCGTCCAGGTTGAGGGAACCTTTGGGCGCCTCCGTTACATTTTAGGAGGCAACCGCCCCAGTTAAACTACCCGCCAGGCACTGTCCCTAAACCCGATTCAGGGTTCGAGGTTAGATGCCCAATACGATCAGAGTGGTATTTCAACAACGACTCCGCCCCAACTGGCGTCGAGGTTTCACAGTCTCCCACCTATCCTACACAAACCGTACCGAACATCAATACCAAGTTGTAGTGAAGGTCCCGGGGTCTTTTCGTCCTGCCGCGCGTAACGAGCATCTTTACTCGTAGTGCAATTTCGCCGAGTCTATGGTTGAGACAGTTGAGAAGTCGTTACGCCATTCGTGCAGGTCGGAACTTACCCGACAAGGAATTTCGCTACCTTAGGATGGTTATAGTTACCACCGCCGTTTACTGGGGCTTAAATTCTCCGCTTCACCCTTGCGGGTTAACGGGTCCTCTTAACCTTCCAGCACCGGGCAGGCGTCAGTCCGTATACATCGTCTTGCGACTTCGCACGGACCTGTGTTTTTAGTAAACAGTCGCTCCTCACTGGTTTCTGCGACCGGATCCCGCTCCCACCGCAAGGGTGTTCACGATATTCCGGTCCCCCTTCTCCCGAAGTTACGGGGGCATTTTGCCGAGTTCCTTAACCATAGTTATCTCGTACGCCTTGGTATGCTCTACCTGACCACCTGTGTCGGTTTGGGGTACGGGCCGTGTGTGTGCTCGCTAGAGGCTTTTCTTGGCAGCAGAGGATCACCGAATTCGCCTCAACCGGCTATGCGTCACCTCTCAGGATTAGTGAGCGACGGATTTGCCTATCGCTCTCCCTACCGGCTTGCCCCAGTGTTACCACTGACTGGTACGGCTACCTTCCTGCGTCACCCCTTCGCTTGACTACTACCAGCGAAGTTCCCACGCAGCCCCAGAACTCCACACCCCCGAAGGGGAGTGATCGATCCGGTTTTGGGTGGTTAGTACCGCTGATTCGTCACGGGCGCCCACACACGGGTACGGGAATATCAACCCGTTGTCCATCGACTACGCCTGTCGGCCTCGCCTTAGGTCCCGACTCACCCTGGGCGGACTGGCCTGGCCCAGGAACCCTTGGTCTTTCGGCGGGCAAGGTTCTCACTTGCCTTGTCGCTACTCATGCCTGCATTCTCACTCCCCCACCCTCCACCACCGGTCACCCGGTGGCTTCGCTGAATGAGGGACGCTCCCCTACCCACACCCACCACAAGGTGGATGTGCCGCGGCTTCGGCGGTGTGCTTGAGCCCCGCTACATTATCGGCGCACAATCACTTGACCAGTGAGCTATTACGCACTCTTTCAAGGGTGGCTGCTTCTAAGCCAACCTCCTGGTTGTCTTTGCGACTGCACATCCTTTCCCACTTAGCACACGCTTGGGGGCCTTAGCCGGCGATCTGGGCTGTTTCCCTTTCGACGTACGGAGCTTATCCCCCGCCGTCTCACTGCCACGCTTTACACCACGGCATTCGGAGTTTGGCTGACGTCAGTAACCTAGTAGGGCCCATCGGCCATCCAGTAGCTCTACCTCCGCGGTGAACCACGCAACGCTGCACCTAAATGCATTTCGGGGAGAACCAGCTATCACGGAGTTTGATTGGCCTTTCACCCCTACCCACAGCTCATCCCCTCAGTCTTCAACCTAAGTGGGTTCGGGCCTCCACGCGGTCTTACCCGCGCTTCACCCTGGCCATGGGTAGATCACTCCGCTTCGGGTCCAGAACACGCCACTATTCACACGCGCGTATGCGCGTGTGGGTCGCCCTATTCAGACTCGCTTTCGCTGCGGCTACCCCACACGGGTTAACCTTGCGACATGTCCCTGACTCGCAGGCTCATTCTTCAAAAGGCACGCCATCACCACCCTCCTCCGGAGAGGAAAAGGAGGCTCTGACGGATTGTAGGCACACGGTTTCAGGTACTCTTTCACTCCCCTCCCGGGGTACTTTTCACCATTCCCTCACGGTACTAATCCGCTATCGGTCATCGAGGAGTATTTAGGCTTACCGGGTGGTCCCGGCGGATTCACAGCGGATTCCACGGGCCCGCTGCTACTCGGGAATTGATACTAGGCAGGTGCCGGGTTTTCGCGTACCGGGCTCTCACCGTCTACGGCAGACCATCCCAGGCCACTTCCGCTAACCACGACACTTTCTGACTGCCTCTCAGCCGGGTAGCGCTGAGACATATCCTCCCACAACCCCGCACACACAACCCCTACCCGGTTACCCATGCGTGCGGTTTAGCCTGTTCCGCGTTCGCTCGCCACTACTTGCGGAATCACAATTGTTTTCTCCTCCTACGGGTACTGAGATGTTTCACTTCCCCGCGTTCCCTCCCGCACCCTATATATTCAGATGCGGGTAGCACGACATCACTCGTGCTGGGTTTCCCCATTCGGAAATCCTCGGATCCACGCTCGGTTGACAGCTCCCCGAGGCATATCGCAGCCTCCCACGTCCTTCATCGGCTCTCGATGCCAAGGCATCCACCATGCGCCCTTAG
>NZ_PJJJ01000006.1 GCF_002929495.1 Cryobacterium sp. Y82 | reverse complement strand
GGCCACCCTCTCGGGTATCCGTGACGCGGCCGGCAACGCGATGGCGACGAGCACCTGGTCGTTCATCACCGGTCCGGCTCCAAGGATCACTACGAGGACTCCCGCTGCGGGAGCCACCGCGGTGCGCCGGAATGCCAACGTGACCGCGCTCTTCAGTGAAGACATCACCGGAGTAGCCGCTGGCACGGTTCAGATCACCCGGGTCTCCAGCGGGGCGGTCGTCACATCGGCGGCGGCATTCAACGCCACCACCAATGTGCTGACCATCAACCCCTCGGTGACCCTGAGTTCGAATGTGCAATACCGGGTGACCATCACCGGTGGAAACACGAGCGTTCGAGATCTCGCGGGCAACCCCCTGGTGACGAGTACGTGGACCTTCACGACCGGCACCGTGCTCTAGGCCAGGGAACCTGAACCACCCCCCAACGACCGGCTGGCGACTCTTCCCGAGTTGCCGGCCGGTTCGTGTATGCCGGCGATCTCCCGTCAGTGGAGCCTCGAGAATGGCAGGCAATCCCCTGCGCGCCACCCTGGCGCTAACCCCAGTATTTTTACAAGCTTCGGCTGACATCGTTCCTACAGGCGTGAAGAGTTCTTCATCTTATGGAATGGAAGGGGCACCATGAAAAAATCATCTGACCGGTCGGAACGAGTCGGATTGTGGTTGCCGGGTCGGCGCCAGACGGCGCTGGCGGGGCTCGCTGTCGCCGTGCTGTGCTCCAGCCTCGTGCTCGCCATCCCAGCGGCCCAGGCGGCCGTTCCGACCTTTCCCGACAACATCGTGGTCTTTCCCAACCGGGACTTCGTCGTTCTCGAGGGCTACCAAGACCATCTAGGTGAGACGGCGACCGTAGAGGTCAGCCGCGCCGGTGTCGGTGTGATTGGCTCAGCCGAGGCTGTTGTCCAGGCCGGCGACGTAGCCTTTGAGATCAACCATCCCGGCGGCGTGTGCTGGGGTGCCGGAACCGGCCTCCAGGTAACCCCCGATATCCTTCCGGCGGACACCGTATCCGTCAAATTTGGTGCCACCGCTTCCGGAGACACCCTGGTCCAAGACCTGTTTGTGACCGGCAGCGCTGTGCGCAGCGCAAACACCGTCACGGTTACCGGCCATATCGGCGCGACGGTCAACCGGGCACAGGTCGAACAACGTATCATCGAGCCAGCACTGGTGCCCACGAGCGTGCAGCGCCGCGACGTGCGTGCAGTACCGGGTCCGATGACCCGCGCACCCAAGGGCGGCTACGAGTCCAGCCTGGAATTTGATCTGGACGGACCGAACACCTTCACCGCCACCTATGTTTTCGACCAACTTGATACGGCGCAGCTCGCAGCCGATGCGGGCGGCGAGCGAGCCATGGGATGGCAGGCCGAAGACCTCGATGCCAACCGCCAGGGCTTGACCATCGCCGAGTTCGGTGAACTGGGCGGCCCCGGCATGGGCGGCTGCCCCAATGGCCCGCTCCTGTCGGGCCCTCCCGGACCGACGAGCGTCGCAGCCACCAAGGTAGGCAACGGGATCGCGGTCACGTGGACCCCCGCGCAGGCGATCCCCGGAACAGCAGCTATTACCGGGTACCGGGTCGTTGCCGTGGGGCAAACCGTCACGAACAACGAGCAAATTGAAATCGGAAAGCGCATCACCGGTCAGAGTGCAACCGGCGCCACCCTCACTTCTCTAATCGCTGGGGAAACCTACGACGTGTATGTGGTCGCGGTCAGCAGCGTTGGAGAAACTTTCCCGGCCGTTCATGCCATCCCGGCAACCGACAACACGGCGCCTACCGTCGCGGCAACGCCGGCCGGAGGCACGTTCGATACCGCACAATCGGTCACGCTGAACGCCAACGAGACCGGAGCGGATATCTACTACACCGTCGACGGTTCCGACGTGGTTCTCGCCGGCGGTGTCATCTCCGACTCCGCCACTCTCTACAGCGGAGCGATACCCGTCACCACCTCCACAACGCTCACGTTCAATGCCTTCGATCCCGCCGGAAACGTTTCGGCCACAGGGCAGGCGGTATTCACGATCAATGTGGTCAATCCGGAACCTGATGTCGTTGCCCCCACGGTGACGGCGAGGACACCGCTGGCGGGCGCCAGCGCGGTCAGTGCGACCGACGACCTGACGGCAACGTTCAGCGAAGCGGTCACGGGAGTCGGCGACACCACATTCGTGCTCGCCAACGGTGCCACGACCGTTCCCGCCGTAGTGTCATACGACGCCAGCACTCGGGTTGCGACCCTGAACCCGAGCGCGACATTGTCGGCCGACACGTCCTATACGGTGACACTGTCGGGAATTGCGGATGTTGCGGGCAACCTGATAGCTCCCGACGGCTGGTCGTTCACGACAGCTCCGACCGCACCCGTGGTGCAGGTTGTGGCTGGGGCGCCCGTGATCGGAACCTCGGTTGCGGGAAATGCTTCGGCGACCGTAAATTGGACGGCCCCGGTGCCGGTGGCTAATGCCGCCGCGATCACGGGCTACCTGGTGCGCACCTTCACTGGAGCGGACGCAACGGCAACTGGAACGACGACGGTGGCGAATGTGACCAGCGCGGTGATCGGGTCGTTGATCAATGGCACGGGGTACACCTTCGATGTTGCGGCGATC
>NZ_PJJJ01000005.1 GCF_002929495.1 Cryobacterium sp. Y82 | reverse complement strand
GTTCCGGTCCCTCAGGACCCAACAGCGTGCATATACAAGTCTCTCTGCGACCTACCTTTCCAACCCCGTCCTTACGAACCAGGCGTACCGAGTAGATCTCAGCCGTTCTTGCATCAATGTCAATGTTCCACCCATGAGCGCCACCGAAAGACATTCGCTTCCGTGTGACTGGCACCGATGATCTCGCTGTATACAGACGAGCGGTGCACGTGCTCCTTAGAAAGGAGGTGATCCAGCCGCACCTTCCGGTACGGCTACCTTGTTACGACTTAGTCCTAATCACCGATCCCACCTTCGACAGCTCCGTCCCTTACGGGTTCGGCCACTGGCTTCGGGTGTTACCGACTTTCATGACTTGACGGGCGGTGTGTACAAGGCCCGGGAACGTATTCACCGCAGCGTTGCTGATCTGCGATTACTAGCGACTCCGACTTCATGAGGTCGAGTTGCAGACCTCAATCCGAACTGAGACCGGCTTTTTGGGATTCGCTCCACCTTGCGGTATCGCAGCCCTTTGTACCGGCCATTGTAGCATGCGTGAAGCCCAAGACATAAGGGGCATGATGATTTGACGTCATCCCCACCTTCCTCCGAGTTGACCCCGGCAGTATCCCATGAGTTCCCACCATTACGTGCTGGCAACATAGGACGAGGGTTGCGCTCGTTGCGGGACTTAACCCAACATCTCACGACACGAGCTGACGACAACCATGCACCACCTGTATACCGACCTTGCGGGGCGACCATTTCTGGCCGTTTCCGGTATATGTCAAGCCTTGGTAAGGTTCTTCGCGTTGCATCGAATTAATCCGCATGCTCCGCCGCTTGTGCGGGCCCCCGTCAATTCCTTTGAGTTTTAGCCTTGCGGCCGTACTCCCCAGGCGGGGAACTTAATGCGTTAGCTGCGACACGGAGACCGTGGAATGGTCCCCACATCTAGTTCCCAACGTTTACGGCATGGACTACCAGGGTATCTAATCCTGTTCGCTCCCCATGCTTTCGCTCCTCAGCGTCAGTTACGGCCCAGAGATCTGCCTTCGCCATTGGTGTTCCTCCTGATATCTGCGCATTCCACCGCTACACCAGGAATTCCAATCTCCCCTACCGCACTCTAGTCTGCCCGTACCCACTGCAGGCCCGAGGTTGAGCCTCGGGTTTTCACAGCAGACGCGACAAACCGCCTACGAGCTCTTTACGCCCAATAATTCCGGACAACGCTTGCACCCTACGTATTACCGCGGCTGCTGGCACGTAGTTAGCCGGTGCTTTTTCTGCAGGTACCGTCACTCCCAGGAAAACCCAGTCGCTTCTTCCCTACTAAAAGAGGTTTACAACCCGAAGGCCGTCGTCCCTCACGCGGCGTTGCTGCATCAGGCTTGCGCCCATTGTGCAATATTCCCCACTGCTGCCTCCCGTAGGAGTCTGGGCCGTGTCTCAGTCCCAGTGTGGCCGGTCACCCTCTCAGGCCGGCTACCCGTCGTCGCCTTGGTGAGCCATTACCTCACCAACTAGCTGATAGGCCGCGAGCTCATCCTTGACCAAAATTCTTTCCACCCCAGAAGATGCCTTCCAAGGTAATATCCGGTATTAGCTACAGTTTCCCGCAGTTATCCCAGAGTCAAGGGCAGATTGCTCACGTGTTACTCACCCGTTCGCCACTGATCCAAGGAGCAAGCTCCTCTTCACCGTTCGACTTGCATGTGTTAAGCACGCCGCCAGCGTTCGTCCTGAGCCAGGATCAAACTCTCCGTAAATGTTTGAATAGCTACCCGATCCATATAAATACAAACCAGACGCCCATCTAGTGCACCCCCCAACCGGAATAGGTTGAAAAGATGCAAGTTTGAAACTGACAGAACAAATCATTACTGACTTGCTTTGTATAGTTGCCTAACCGAAGTCAGGACTTGTTCAATATTATTTCCAAAGGAATCTCTTAGCTGCACCCCGCTAGAAACGGGCCACAACCACGAGGTTTTTGGCATTTGACATTGTGCACGCTGTTGAGTTCTCAAGGATCGGACACCCCGACTTCAGGCCCTACTGGGCTGTCGCTCCGGGGCAACTTGTCTAACTTACCC
>NZ_PJJJ01000004.1 GCF_002929495.1 Cryobacterium sp. Y82 | reverse complement strand
TTTTGGAGGCCTCATGGCCATTGTTCATAAATCCACCGCGCCCAACCGCTACCGAGCGGAACCCTCCGTTCTCACCGCTCTGCGCACGCCCCGCCTGCTCACCCGCGAAGTTCTCGCCGGCCTCGTCGTGGCCATGGCGCTCATCCCCGAGGCGATCGCTTTCTCGATCATCGCCGGCGTCGACCCACGCGTCGGCCTGTTCTCCTCGTTCGTGATGGCCGTCACCATCGCCTTCGTCGGCGGCCGCCCGGCCATGATCACCGCCGCCACCGGTGCGATCGCCCTCGTCATCGCCCCGGTCGCCCGCGAATACGGCATGGACTACTTCATCGCCACCGTCATCCTCGCCGGCGTGTTTCAAATCGTGCTGAGCCTGATCGGCGTCGCGAAGCTCATGCGCTTCATCCCCCGCAGCGTCATGGTCGGCTTCGTCAACGCCCTCGCCATCCTCATCTTCGGCGCACAGCTGCCCCAGCTCCTCGGCGTACCCTTTATGGTCTACCCGCTCGTCGCGGCGGGCCTGATCATCATGGTCGTCATGCCCCGCATCACCAAAGTGGTTCCCGCGCCACTCGTGGCGATCGTCGTGCTCACCATCGCGACCGTCGTCATCGCCATCAACGTCCCCACCATCGGCGACCAGGGAGAACTCCCCCAGAGCCTGCCCGAACTCTTTTTCCCCAGCGTTCCGCTCAACTGGGACACCTTCACCATCATCGCCCCCTACGCCCTCGGCATGGCCCTGGTCGGAATCCTCGAGTCGCTCATGACCGCAAAATTCGTCGACGAGATCACCGACACCCACTCCAACAAGACCCGCGAAACCTGGGGCCAGGGCCTCGCCAACATCATGAGCGGCTTGTTCGGCGGCATGGGCGGCTGCGCCATGATCGGCCAGACCATGATCAACGTCAAGGCCTCCGGCGCCCGCACCCGCATCTCCACCTTCCTCGCCGGCATCTTCCTGCTCGTTCTCGTACTCGGCCTCGGCGACGTACTCGCCGTCGTGCCCATGGCCGCCCTGGTCGCCGTGATGATCATCGTGTCGTATCTGACCTTCGACTGGCACAGCATCCGCTTGTCTACTCTCAAGCGGATGCCGGGGAGCGAGACCACCGTCATGGTCACCACGGTCGTCATCATCGTTCTCACCCACAACCTGGCCATCGGTGTCGTCGCCGGCGTGATCGTGGCGATGGTCGCCTTCGCGCGCCGAGTCGCCCACCTCGCCCGGGTCGAGCGCACCGTCGAACTCGACCAGCCTGTGCCGACCGCCTACTACACGGTGACCG
The DNA here is from genome assembly GCF_002929495.1 of Cryobacterium sp. Y82. Taxonomy (GTDB): domain Bacteria; phylum Actinomycetota; class Actinomycetes; order Actinomycetales; family Microbacteriaceae; genus Cryobacterium; species Cryobacterium serini. The sequence continues at coordinate 211 of NZ_PJJJ01000004.1, read as the reverse complement.
GGGCGCTATTCTTCGCCTCGAGCAACGACCTGATGACCCAGTTCGAGTACGCCGACGACCCCGACCGCATCGTCATCGATCTGTCGGCATCACACATCTGGGATGCCTCGACCGTCGCCACCCTCGACGCCATCACCTACAAGTATGAGCGGCACGACAAGCGCGTCGTCATCGACGGATTGAACGAGGCGAGCCACGAACTGCATTCCCG
>NZ_PJJJ01000003.1 GCF_002929495.1 Cryobacterium sp. Y82 | reverse complement strand
CCCGCACCCTCCCGAATCTGTGCTCTAGACGAAATGTGAACCATGACCTCCCCCACTGTTTTCGCTTCGCCCATCTCCGTGCGCTCCACTCGCCCGTCGCGGCGGCTGGCCCTCATCGCCGCCGCTGGCGCGTTCGCCGTCGCCTTCAGCGGCCTGGCGGTTCTGCCCGCCCACGCCGCCGAGAACACCACCTCGGTCGCCGTTCCCGCCGGCAGCAAAGTCACCCGCGACCTGGGCACCATCCCGGCCGGCGCCGCCACCGTTGATGTCATGTTCGACACGACCGCGTCGGCCCGCACTGACATCAAGGTTCTGGTGGGTCCAGAAAACACCCAGCGGTACTACTTCACCGCCCCGGCCGGCGACGGCCCCGAACGCACCTACACCGTCCCCGTCACCAGCAAATCCGACGGCACCATCACCGTCGCCAGCGCCACCGCCAACGTCACCGTCGCCATGACCATCGTCGGCTACACCGCCACAACCGTCCCCGCACCCACCCCAGCACCAGCACCCGCGCCAGCTCCTGCACCAGCACCAGCTCCGGCTCCGGCTCCGGCTGTGGTGGCGCCGACGTCGGGTACGCCGTCCGCGTCCAACACCGGTGTTCCCGCCGGAACAGCCCTGAAAATCGTCAACGGTGACATCAACGTCACCACGCCCGGCACCGTCCTGAACGGCCTCGACATCCGCGGCCTGGTCAAAATTCAAGCCACCAACGTCACCATCAAAAACTCCATCATCCGCGGCCGCACCATGAACGGTCCCGGCGCCCTGATCAACAACCTCGGCGGCTACAGCAACCTCGTCATCACCGACACCGAACTGTTCCCGGCCGTCGCCTCGCCCCACGCCAACGGCATCTACGGCTACAACTTCACCGCCACCCGCCTCAACATCCACAACATCATCGACGGCATCCACGTCACCGGCAGCAACGTCCTCATCCAGAAAAGCTGGATCCACGACCACATGCACTACCTCAACGACCCCAACCAGGGCGGATCCCCCAGCCACGACGACTCCATCCAGGTACAAAGCGGTAACAACGTCAAAGTCATCGGCAACCGCCTCACCGACTCCCACAGCGCCGCCGTGCAAATCACCCAAGACCGCGGAGTCGTCTCCAACTTCGTCTACACCAACAACTACGCCAACAATGGCGCCTGCACCGTCAACATCGCCGAGAAAGCCTACGGCCCCCTCAAAGGCACCATCATCACAGACAACAAATTCGGCCGCGACACCAAGGTCGCCAACTGCGCCGTCATCGCCAAAACCACCACCATCATCGACTTCCAACGCAACTACTACACCGACAACACCCCCGTCGTCATCAAAAAAGGCTAACCACCCCGGCTAACCCCACCCCAGAATTCCCTCGCAGGAACCAGGCGGGCCCCACGTGCACACAGCACGCGAGGCCCGCCACATCGCACACCCCACCACAAAC
>NZ_PJJJ01000002.1 GCF_002929495.1 Cryobacterium sp. Y82 | reverse complement strand
GGGCGTTTTCTAGCCATCGTCGCAACACACGATCAAATGTGGGCTAGTTCTTTGAGCCTATCGAAGTGCGTTTGCGATGGCTCCCAATTGCGCGATTCGCGGGGGCGAGCGTTGATCTTGGCGGCGACCTCAGCCAAGCGTTCGGGGCTGTGGAGGTTCAGGTTGGTGCCCTTAGGGAAGTACTGGCGAATGAGTCCGTTGGTGTTCTCATTGGAGCCTCGTTGCCACGGTGAATGTGCGTCGCAGAAGTAGACGGGGATCGTCGTTTCTTCCTGGAACTGCCGGTACTCGGCCATCTCCGATCCTTGATCCCAGGTCAGCGTTTTCCTGAGGTGCGCTGGTAGGGCGGACATCGCCGTGCCGACCCGTTCGCGGACAGTTGCTGCGTCGTGCTTGCCGTTGAGGTGCACGAGCATGAGGAAGCCGCTGGTGCGTTCCACGAGCGTGGCAATGGCCGAGCGGTTGAACGCCCCGCAGACTAGGTCCCCTTCCCAATGACCGGGGATGATGCGGTCGTCGACTTCGGCGGGTCGTTCACTCAGGAGCGGCCCCGAGAAGCGTGAACGCCTCGCGGTGGTGCTGCGGCGGGGTAGGCGTCCACGTCGCCCGGTGCGCAGGTGACGCGTCATTTCCCGGGTTAGCCCGTGGTTCTGCGGCGAGTACAGGGCCTGGTAGATGCTCTCGTGGACGACGTTCATGGCCGGCTGGCCGGGGAAGTCGACGCTCAATTGGTAGCTGATCTGTCGCGGGCTCCACTGTTCCTTCAGCATCTTCTGGATCGCGTCGCGCAATGGCGTACTCGTGGCGATCTTGCTTTGTCGAGGGCGTTTACGTGCCGCGTCGGCAAACGTTTGAGCAGCTCGGGGAACGTATCGCTTGGCGCGCGGGGCTTGATTGCGGCGCACTTCACGGCTGATGGTGGAGGGGCTTCGCCCCAGCGCTGCTGCGATCTGGCGCAGGGACGTGCCGGCGTGCAGCGCGTCGGCGATGTGCACCCGCTCGTCCTCGGACAGGAACCGCGGCGAGATTACGGTGGGGGCGATCCGGGAGATTGGGGCGTAGGTCGTCTCGCGGCCGTGCGCTTTTTTCACGGTCCGACCGTGGCGCCAGCGCATCCCCGTTCGCCGATTAATTTTTAGTGTGCGACACGCCTCGGCGTTACTGATTCCTTGCCTCATGAGCCGAGCATATTCAACACGTGTCTCGGCCATCGGCAGCGCGCCGGTGCCTTTTTTCCGGGTTCTTGAATTGTCTTTCATCGCTATTCCTAAACGTTAGGTGTTGCGACGTTGGCTGGAAAACGCCC
>NZ_PJJJ01000001.1 GCF_002929495.1 Cryobacterium sp. Y82 | reverse complement strand
ACGACCGTGATCGTCGACGTCGGTATTTGTGACGTTTAGCGCTAAGTGGTCGCGTTTTGTGATCCGCTTGTGCGACCTCGCCTCCTTCCCGATCGAGCTTCCCCTGCGCAGACGACCGCAGCGAGAATGGAAGCATGCAGGCTGGCAAAGGTGATTTCGAGCTGAGTATGGACGAGCTGCGAGTCGTATCCCAGTACGCCGGAGAGAGCGCTGAGGAAGTACTTTCCGTGTTTGAGGAGACCAATCCGGAGGATTTGCGGCCGCGCTTAGCTATCGAGGCAGCCTGGGCGTTTGTGCATGGCGCCGCACGAACGAACGTGCAACGCGTAACGGCTCTGGATGCGCATCGCGCGGCGAAGGAGGTGGCCGGCGCAGCCGCAGAGTTTGCTGCCCGGTCTGCTGGCGATGCTGCCGCCGCCGCATATCTGCATCCTCTGGCCAAAGCGACGCAAGTTGGCCACATTCTGCGCGCTGCGGCGAATGCAGCTCGGGCCGCCGAGCTGACCGCCGGAGAGGATCCGGCCGAGGGAGAGGCGCTGATCGAGCGGGCGCGCCGACGCGCCACGCCCACTCTGATCGATGTGCTGCGTCGATACCCTCTTGCGCCAGCGGGAAAGAGCCGCGTCGCGCACCTCATGCAGGCACTGGACAGCTCTTTGCGCACGCCCCGCTGCGGGGTTCGGCTACTGCGGCTTCGCGAATCGTAGCTACTGACGATCTGAGATCATTGGCCTCATGCTCGTATGGGTTACGGAATGGCAGGTCGCGGAAGAACACCTGCTTATCGCCGTCGGTGACTTCGTGGACTTCACCCTCTACCCGGCCAATATCGATTGGCTGGCCCGCTTGTTTGGTGACCGCCCGGCGGTTGAGTGGCAGTTTGACACGTACGGCGATGCAGTAGATCAGCCATCGCTTCGTGTGAAGGGGAAAGTCGATGGGCTCATGAGCGCTCGGTGTCGGCAGGTTCAAACTACAGAAGGTCTCGTTCCCGTGACGGGAGCAGCCAAACAGCAGTCCGTGGCAGACACCTCCGGTTCGTGGATGCGCCAAGGTCGGTTTGAGCAAAGCGAGACTAGTCACGGCGCTGACGCGAGGAGTCACCATGGATCATACGAAAATGCCCACGCCGACGACACCACCGATCTTTATGGCTA